>NZ_JANJTZ010000010.1 GCF_024710845.1 Mesorhizobium sp. | reverse complement strand
TTGTCCACGATCGGCAGCATTTCCTTCGGGCTGGCCTTGGTAGCCGGCAGGAAGCGCGTGCCCATGCCGGCGACCGGGAATACCGCCTTGGTGACCTTTTTCATTGGATGACTCTCCCTCGTTTCGTCTTTTGCATCAGCCCGGCGTCTGGTCCGTGCCATATCTTCAACCTTGTTCCAGCAGGTGCCGCAATCCGTCCTCGTCGAGGATCGCCACGCCCAGCTCTTCCGCCTTCGCGAGCTTGGATCCGGCTTCCGCACCCGCGACCACGTAATCCGTCTTCTTCGATACCGAGCCGCTGACCTTGCCGCCGTGCGCCTCGATCAGGGCCTTGGCCTCGTCGCGGCTCATCGTCGGCAGCGTGCCGGTCAGCACGAACACCTTGCCGCTCGCGCTGCCCGCGACCGGAGCCGCCGGCTCGCCCTCTTCCCACTTCACGCCCGCCGCACGCAACTGCTCGATCACCTCGCGGTTGTGCGCCTCGGCAAAGAAACCCGCGATGCTCTGCGCGACCACCGGCCCCACATCGGGCACCGCCAGCAGGCTCTCCGGCGTCGCATCCATCAGCGCGTCGAGCGAGCCGAAATGCCGCGCGAGATCCTTCGCCGTCGCCTCGCCGACATTGCGGATACCGAGCGCGAAGATGAAGCGCGCGAGCGTCGTATGCCGGCTCTTCTCGATCGCCGCAAGCAGGTTGGCCGCCGACTTCTCGGCCATGCGCTGCAGGTTCGCCAAGGCCAGCACGCCCAGCTTGTACAGGTCGGCCGGCGTCTTGACGATGCCCGCCTCGACGAGCTGGTCGACCAGCTTGTCGCCCAGCCCCTCGATGTCCATCGCGCGCCGCCCGGCGACATGCAGCAGGGCCTGCTTGCGCTGCGCGGGACAGAACAGCCCGCCCGTGCAGCGCGCCACCACCTCGTCCTCGGCCTTCTCGACGTGCGACGCGCACACCGGGCAGCGCGTCGGCATCACGAAAGGCCGCTCGCTGCCGGTACGCCGCTCGACCACCGGCCCGACGACCTCCGGTATAACGTCGCCGGCCCGCCGCACGATGACGTGATCGCCGATCAGCACGCCCTTGCGCAGGATTTCCTCTTCGTTGTGCAGGGTCGCGTTGGTCACCGTGACGCCGCCGACGAACACCGGCTTCAGGCGCGCGACCGGCGTCAGCGCCCCGGTGCGGCCGACTTGGATGTCGATCGCCTTGAGCACGGTCGTCGCCTTCTCGGCCGGGAATTTGTGCGCCGTCGCCCAGCGCGGTGAGCGCGAGCGGAAGCCGAGCCGCTCCTGCAGGTCGAGCCGATCGACCTTGTAGACGACACCGTCGATGTCATAGGGCAGGCTCGCCCGATCCGCCTCGATGGCGCGATACTGCGCCAGCATGTCCTCCAGCGAGGCGCAGCGCTTCATCCGCTCGTTGACCGGAAATCCCCAGTCGCGGAAGCGCGTCACGGCATCGAACTGCGTGTCGGCCAGCGGCTCGGACGTCTCGCCCCAGGCATAGGCGAAGAACTTCAATGGCCGCGACTTCGTCACCTCCGGATTCTTCTGGCGCAGGCTGCCTGCGGCGGAGTTGCGCGGATTGGCGAAGGTCTGGCCGCTCTCGGCCATCCGTTTCTGCAGGTCGAGGAAGTCGTCCCGGCGCATGTAGACTTCGCCGCGCACGTCGACGATATCAGGCGCGTCGGCGGGCAGGCGTTCTGGGATATCGGCGATGGTGCGGATGTTGGCCGTGACGTTCTCGCCCGTCGTGCCGTCGCCGCGGGTCGCCGCGGTGACGAGGCGCCGGTTCTCGTAGCGCAGCGACATCGACAACCCGTCGATCTTGGGCTCGGCGGTGAAGACGAGTTCGGCATCCGCCGGCAGGTTGAGGAAGCGGCGGACCGAGCCGACGAAATCCGTCACATCCTCGTCGGAGAACACGTTGTCGAGCGACAGCATTGGCTTGGCGTGCTGAACCTGCGCGAAGGCGGAGGACGGCGTGGCGCCGACCGACTTCGACGGCGAATCCTCGCGGATCAGCTCGGGAAAGCGCGCCTCGATCGCCGCGTTGCGCAGCTTCAGCGCGTCGTAGTCGGCGTCGGAAATCGTCGGCGCGTCTTCGGCGTGGTAGCGCCGGTCGTGCCCGGCGATCTCCACGGCGAGCCGGGCAAGTTCCTCGGCGGCCTGTTCTTCTGTCAGCGTGTCGACGGGCGTCTTCTCTGGCGTCATGGCGCATCCGTTTGGGCGATTGAAGCGGACAGATTTCGGTCAAACGGCCGGCTTTGTAAATCGGTCCGTGCCGCCACTTGCCGGCTCCTGACAGAAGCCTGCTTCAGCCGGTGCTTTCCGACAGCAGTCGGTGAGCGGCCGCGCGGGCCTCATCGGTGATCGTGGCGCCGGCGAGCATCCGCGCGATCTCCTCGCCCCGGTCCGACTGCCCGAGTTCGGCCACCGCCGTCGTGACACGCTCCTCTCCCGACTTGGAAATCAGGTAGTGAGTGGCGGCCCGCGCCGCGACCTGCGGCGCATGCGTGACCGAAAGCACCTGCACCCTCGTCGCAAGCCGTGCGAGCCGCTTGCCGATCGCGTCGGCCACCGCGCCGCCGACACCGGTGTCGATTTCGTCGAAAACCAGCGTTGGCGCCGAGCCGCGGTCGGCGAGCGCGACTTTCAGCGCAAGAAGGAAACGCGAAAGCTCGCCGCCAGAGGCGACCTTCATCATCGGGCCGGGCCGTGTGCCAGGATTCGTCCGCACCTGGAATTCGACATGGTCGATCCCCTCCTCCGCCCGGTCGGCGGCTTCGGTGGAGATCTGGACGATGAACTCGGCCCGTTCGAGCTTGAGCGCCGGCAGTTCGGCCATCACCGCCGCGGAAAGCCCTTCCGCCGCAGCCCGGCGCAGCGCCGACAGATGCTCCGCCTGGCGGTCGTAGGCGCCGCGCAGCTCCGCCGCCGTTTTCTCGAGCTGGCCGAGCCGGCCCTCGCCCGCATCGAGATCGGCAAGATCGGCCACCATCGAATCGCGCAGCGCCGGCAGGTTCTCGACCGTCACCGCGTATTTTCGCGCAGCGCCCCGCAGTGCGAACAGGCGTTCCTCGGCCTGTTCGAGCACCCTTGGGTCGAAATCGAGCGCGCGCTCTGCCGCGGCCCCCGCCTCCTGCGCGCCATCCAGCGCGATCAGCGCCTCGTCGAGCGCCTTGACGATATCGCCGAGCAGTTCCGGCGCCTCGGCCTCCTTGCGCTGCAGCCGGCGCAGCAGGCTGGAAAGGGCCGGCACCGGCGACGTCGAGCCGGACAGCGTTTCCACCGCGTCGCTGACTTCCGCCGCCGTCTTCTCGGCCCGCATCATGCGCGCACGTTTTTCCGCAAGTTCCTCCTCCTCGCCCGGCTGGGGATCGAGCCTGGAGAGTTCGGTGACCGAGGCGCGCAGGTAGTCCGCCTCGCGCGCGGCAGCCTCCACCTTGGCCCGGTGACGCGAAAGCTCCTGTTCCGTCGAGCGCCACAGACGGAAGGCGGCGACGGTCGCGGCGACTTCGCCCAGATGTCCGCCGAACGCGTCGAGCAGTTCGCGGTGGGCGGCGGGATCGACCAGCGCCCGCTCGTCGTGCTGGCCGTGCAGTTCGACCAGTAGCCGGCCGAGATCGCGCATCAGTCCGACGCTCGCAGGCTGGTCGTTGACGAAGACCCTGGTGCGGCCATCGGCGGTCTGGACCCGACGCATAATGATGTCGCCGTCGGTCTCGAGCGCGTTCGCTTCGAGAAGGTCGCGCGCGGGATGATTGCCAGGCACGTCGAACACCGCCGAGACCTGGCCCTGTGCCGCGCCGTGGCGCACGAGCGAGGCATCGCCGCGCGCGCCGAGCGCGAGCGAAAGCGCATCAAGGAGGATGGATTTTCCCGCGCCCGTCTCGCCGGTCAACACCGAAAGGCCTGAGCCGAAGTCGAGGTCGAGCCGCTCAATCAGGACGATATCGCGAATCGACAGGCGCGAAAGCATGAAATGCGGATCAGGTCCCGAGGATGGCGCGGCTGGCCTTCGAAATCCAGGAGCCGGTGTTCTCGCGCGGCTCAAGCCCGCCCTTCTGCAAGAGCGCGTAGGAATCCTTGTACCACTGGCTGTCCGGATAGTTGTGGCCGAGCACGGCGGCTGCCGTCTGCGCCTCCGAGGTGAGCCCCATCGCGTAGTAGCCTTCGACCAGGCGTGCCAGCGCTTCTTCGATATGGCGCGTGTTCGAGTAAGTCTCGACGACGACGCGGAACCGCTTCATCGACGCGATATACTCGCGCCGTTCGAGATAGTAGCGGCCGACCTGCATTTCCTTGCCGGCGAGCTGGTCGCGGGCGAAGCGGATCTTGGTCTTGGCGTCTTCGACATATTCCGATTCGGGCCAGCGCTGGACGAGTTCGTCCATCGCCTCGACCGTCCGCCGGGCCTCCTTCTGGTCCTGCGTCACATCGCGGATCTGGCGATAGTAGCTCAGCCCGATGATGTATTGCGCGTAGGCCGCGTCCGGCGACGTCGGATAGAGGCCGATGTAGCGCTTGGCGCTGCTGATCGCTTCCTCGTAATTGCCCTGCCGATAGTTGGCGAAGGCGCCCATCACCATCGATTTTCTGGCGAACTCCGAATAGGGATGCTGGCGATCGACGGACTCGAATTTCCTGATCGCCTCGTTCATCCGCCCCGCATTCATGTTCGCGAGGCCTTCGTTGTAGAGCTTGTCGGCCGGATCGGTCTCCTCGACATAGGTCGAGAGGTCGAGGTCCTTTTCGCCAAATCCCATGCAGCCCGACAGGACGAGCGGCGCAAGGACAACCGGGAGGGCCAGCATCGGCAGGCGCGAGATCAGGCTCGCTCTTTGCGGCAGCTTCGACATGGACTTGCCTCTCCGGTACACCCGAAACCTATGGGCGAAATGACTTTGGCCCGGAACGGTTCATAAATCATAACCGCCGGAATTGGGCAACGCTGTGCCCATTCAATGGCGCATTTTTGTGGCGGAAGAGGCAGATCGTCAGATCATCCAGGGCGCATAGACGGGAGCGTTGACGGCGACCATCTCGCCGACCCGTCCCCGGCCCTGCCGCACCGTTTCGACGATCTCGAAGGCGCTGCGATCCGACAGCAACCGGCGAAGCGCGGCGGCATTGAGCTTGTGGCCACCGCGCCAGGAGCGGAAACAGCCGATGAAGCGAGCGCCCGCCAGTGCCAGATCGCCCATCGCGTCCAGCGTCTTGTGCCGCGCGAACTCGTCGCTGAAGCGCAGCCCCTCGACATTGATGACCCGGTGATCGTCGCCGATGACGACGGAATTCTCGAGCGACGAGCCGAGCGCGTAGCCAGCCGCCCACAACCGCTCCACGTCGCGCATGAACCCGAAGGTGCGCGCACGCGAAACGTCCTTGCGGAACCGCGCCGGATCAACCTCCGCGGCAAAGGTCTGACGACCGATCGCAGGGCTGTCGAACTCGATGTCGATCTCGAATCGGGTGCCGTTGTGCGGACGGAACTCCGCCCAGGACGAGCCGTTCTCGATGCGGACGGGCTTGAGGATGCGGATGTAGCGACGGCGTGCATCCTGCTCCTCGATGCCTGCCTGATCGAACGCGTCGACGAACATCGCCGCACTTCCGTCGAGAATCGGAACCTCGGGACCGTCGATCTCGATGGCCACGTTGTCGATGCCAAGCCCGAGAAGCGCGGCCATGAGATGCTCTACCGTCGCGACATGCGCGCCGGCGGGATCGCCGAGGACCGTGCTGAGGTCGGTGGCGCCGATCTCCGACACGAGCGCGCGAATCTCGCGCGCATTGCCGTCGAGGTCGATTCTGCTGAAGACGACGCCCGTATCCGGATCGGCGGGGTTCAAATGGATCGAAACCGCCTTGCCGCTATGCACGCCGATGCCCGACAGCGTCACGCGCGATTTCAAAGTCGTCTGATATTCTTGCAAACTAAGCCCCATACACCCGCCTCGGCTGGCATGCCTCCGTCTTGCGGAGTCCTATTCTCGCGTTGCCAGCGACGATCGGGTCACCATCCCCAAATAGGCCCGATCCAGCCAAATCCTGAGGCGAAGATAGTTGCTGCACCGGGAGTCGCCAAATCACGGTTTCTTACTCCGTGTTACGACAGTCGCATCTCAAGATATTTTGGCAACAGACTGTTAATCGTAGCTTTTTCAAACGACAAGGGAGGGGCTTGAACCCCTCCCTCACGTCATTTGCAACAGACGCAGTCGAGCGTCAGTTCGCCTGCCTGCGCAGGAAGGCCGGAATCTCCAGCTGATCGTCGTCCTGCACCGCCCTAGACTGGGCGACGACACGGCCGTGATCGTCGAGCTGGCCGCGGCGCGGAGCATAGAGCGACGGGTCCTGGCTCGGCAGGCGGCGGGCTTCCGGCGCCGGCTGCAGTTTGGGCTCGCGCGGCTGCGCCGGCTGAAGACGCGCAGGCTCTTCCTCCTTGCGGCCAAGGCTCGAGGTCAGGCGCTTGAGAAGCCCCATCGGCCCACGCTCGTCAGGCTCGGCGGACCGAGCAGACTGCTGCGCTTCGAGCTCGGCGCGGACGACCGGCGGGAAATCCTCGACCCGCGGCATGCGCGGAGCGGCGGGGGCCTGGATAACGGGAGCTGCCTGCGCAACCGGCTGCTGGACGGGACGCAACTGCTGTTCGGCTGCCGGCTGCTGGAAGATCGTGCTCTTCGGGCGGAAGTCCTGCTCGGCGTGCGCCGGGCCGGCATGCACCTCAGCGGCGCGAATCGCCTCGGCGATCGGATCGAACGCACGTTCCTCCATCCGCGGCGCCTCGGCGACGCGGGCGACCGGCTGCTGCGCGATCGGAGCGGCCGCCGGACGGACGTCGGCTGCCGGCTGCTGCGGCTTGGCGGCCGGCTTCGGCATCTGGCGCAGCGGCGGAGCCGACATTTCCATGCCCGACTTGTCGATACCGGTGGCAACGACCGACACGCGGATCACGCCTTCGAGTTCCTCGTCGAAGGTGGCGCCGAGGATGATGTTGGCATCCTGGTCGACTTCCTCGCGGATGCGGGTCGCGGCTTCGTCAACCTCGAACAGGGTCAGGTCGCGACCGCCCGTGATCGAGATCAGCAGGCCCTTGGCACCCTTCATCGAGGTCTCGTCGAGCAGCGGATTGGCGATCGCAGCCTCGGCTGCGGCCATCGCGCGGCCCTCGCCGGAGGCTTCGCCGGTGCCCATCATCGCCTTGCCCATCTCGCGCATGACCGAACGGACGTCGGCGAAGTCGAGATTGATCAGGCCTTCCTTGACCATCAGGTCGGTGATGCAGGCGACGCCCGAGTAGAGCACCTGGTCGGCCATCGCGAAGGCGTCGGCGAAGGTGGTCTTGTCGTTGGCGATACGAAACAGGTTCTGGTTCGGGATGACGATGAGCGTATCGACGCTCTTCATCAGTTCCTCGATCGCCGCCTCCGCCGTCTTCATCCGGCGCTGCCCCTCGAAATGGAACGGCTTGGTGACGACGCCGACGGTCAGGATGCCCTTTTCACGGGCGGCGCGGGCAACGACGGGAGCAGCACCGGAGCCGGTGCCGCCGCCCATGCCGGCAGTAACGAAGCACATATGCGTGCCCGCGAGGTGGTCGACGATCTCGTCGATGCACTCTTCCGCTGCGGCGCGCCCGACCTCAGGCTGCGAGCCGGCGCCGAGTCCCTCGGTGACGTTGGCGCCGAGCTGGATGATCCGTTCGGACTTGGACATGGCCAGCGCCTGAGCGTCGGTATTGGCCACGACGAACTCGACGCCGCGCAAGCCCGCCGTGATCATGTTGTTGACCGCATTGCCGCCGCCGCCGCCGACACCGAACACGGTGATACGCGGCTTCAGCTCTGTGATGTCCGGCTTCTTGAGATTGATCGTCATTGTCCTCGTCCTTTGCCTTTCCTGCCGCCTCGCCGCGCGGCTGCCAATTCACGGGCCGCAGCCCCACCCAAACTAGAAACTGTCCCTGATCCACTGACCGACACGATGGAGCCGTCCCCCGGTGCCGTTACTCTTCATACGCATCCCGCCGACGCGCCTCGTTTCGAAGCCGGCGACCTGCGGATAGATCATCAGGCCGACCACAGCCGAGAAGGCGGGTCCCTTCGCCGCTTCAGGCAGGCCGTGAATTCCGAGCGGCCGGCCGATGCGCACATTGCGTCCGAGGATGCGCCGCGCCGCGTCCGGCAGGCCGGAGAGCTGGCTCGCCCCGCCGGTCAGCACCACGCGCTTGCCGACCGTGTTGCCGAAGCCCGATTTGTTGAGCCGGTCGCGCACAAGTTCCAGTGTCTCGTCGATCCGCGCCCGCACGATGCGGGTCAGCACCGCGCGCGGCACCTGCAGCGGTACATCGCTGTCGTCGCCGCCCATCGGCGGGACGCTGACGATGTCGCGATCGTCGGCGCCGGTCTGCAGCGCCGAGCCGTGCATCACCTTCAGCCGCTCGGCATCCTCCAGCCGGGTCGAAAGCCCGCGCGCCAGATCGTGCGTGACGTGGCCGCCACCGACCGGAATGGCGTCGGCATAGACGAACTTGCCTTCGGAGAAGACCGAAAGCGTCGTCGTGCCGCCGCCCATGTCGATGCAGGCAGCGCCCATCTCCGCCTCGTCGTCGACGAGGGCTGCGAGCGCGCTCGCATAGGGCGTGGCGACCATGCGCTCCACCGACAGATGCGCGCGGTTGATGCACAGTTCCAGATTGCGCTGCGGCGCGGCGTCGCCGGTCAGAACGTGCATGTCGACGCCGAGCATGTCGCCCACCATGCCGCGCGGATCGCGCACGCCGCGTTCGCCGTCGAGCGAGAAGCCGACTGCCAGCGAATGCACGATTTCGCGTTCGGCACGCAGCGCCTGGCGCGAGCCGGCGGCCAGAACCTGCTTGATGTCGCTTGCGTCGACCTCGTGGCCGCCGAGATTGATGGAAGCCTGGAAGGCCTCGCTCTTCAGCCGTCCGGCCGAGAGATTGATGATGAGCGATTCCACGGTGAGACCCGCCATCCGTTCGGCCGCGTCGACCGCCAGACGGATCGCCTGTTCGGCCTTGTCGAGATCGACGATCACGCCGGCTTTGACGCCCTGCGACTTCTGATGGCCGATGCCGATCACCTGCATCTTGTGCGTCCGGCCGGGAAGCCGCGCGCTCTCTTCACGCGGCTTGAGGCGCGCGATGATGCAGCACACCTTGCTCGAGCCGACGTCGAGAACGGTGATGATCCCCGACTTGGGAGCACCGGCGGATTTGTTGGAGACGAGCCAGCTCATATCTTCTTCCCCGGCTTGCCGGATTTCTTGGCCTGCTCGGTCAGGGCCGCCTCGCGGCGTGTCGCCGCGTCGGGCGTGAGCTTCACCACGACGCGATCCTCGAGCCGCATGTCGACAACGGCGACGTCGCGCGACAGGATACCCTGCTCGCGGTCCAGGCGGGCGATCTCGGCAATCGCCGCGTCCTCGCCATGTTCCGGAAGCCGGATCGTCATGCCGTTCTCGAGCCTGAGGTCCCAGCGGCGGTCGGCTACGCGGATGTAGGCCTTTACCCGTGCGGAAAGCTGGGGCGTCCTTGCAACCCGGGACATGAACTCGCCCGCCCGCTCGTTCGCCCCGGCGCCGATGAAGACCGGCAAGGTGGCATAGCGCTGATGATTGAACGGCACGATGATGCGACCCGCCCCATCGATCAGCGACAGCTGCTGGCCATGCTGCCAGATCGCCAGGGGCTTCTTCTCAGTGATCTCGACCTCAATGACGTTGGGGTAGATCTTCCTGACCGAAGCGCCGGTGACCCACGGCATCTTTGCGATCCGCTCGCGCGCCGCATCGCCATCGAAACCGATCAGCGACGTCCAGCCGTCGAGCCCGAGCTCCTGGAGGACGTCGATCTCGGACGTCTCACGATTCCCGGCCATGCGCACGTCTTCGACCGCAAAGCCGCTGCGCGCCGTCACCGCCTGGACGATCGCCGGACCATGTCCCCCAAGGATCGCACCATAGACGCCGGTTGCCGAGAGAAAGACAGCCGTCATGGTCGTGGCCGCATAGCGCGGCACCGTGATCTCGCCGCCAGCCAGGCGTCCGAGCACCCGCGCAGGCCTGCGCAGCCAGCGCGGCAGCACGAGCCCGTCCCAAACGTTAGCCGCGCGGGAGACCGCGGATCCATCCACGTCCTTCCGCGCTACCTGGGCCGACTTCAACGCGAACACGACGCGTCCTCCACCATCCAACTCAGAAGCTCGCCGAAATCGTGCCCGGCATGCTGGGCGATTTCGGGCACAAGCGACGTCGGCGTCATGCCCGGCTGGGTGTTGACTTCGAGCCAGACGAGCTCGCCATTCTCGGAATGGCGGTCGTCGTAGCGAAAGTCAGAACGGGAAACGCCCCGGCAGCCGATTGCTTGATGAGCCTTGAGGGTCAGTGTCTGTATTTTTTGGTAAATATTTGGTGAAATTTTTGCAGGGATTTCGTGTTTCGACCCGCCCTTCACATATTTCGAGTCATAGTCGTAGAACGAGTGGCCGACCGGAATGATCTCGCAGACGCCGAGCGCGACGTTGCCCATGACCGCGCAAGTCAGCTCGCGGCCGTGGATGTAGCGTTCGACCATGACCGTGTCGCCGTAGCGCCACTCGCTGGATCCGAGGATCTGCGGCGGATGCGACTGATCTTCCTTGACGATCACGACCCCGAAGCTCGACCCTTCGCAGACCGGCTTGACGACATAGGGCGGCTTCATCGGATGTTTGCCGCCGATGGCGTGCCGGTTCATCACCTTGGCTTCCGCCACCGGTATGCCGACCGACTTCGCGACGCGCTTCGCCTGCTCCTTGTGCATCGCAAGGGCCGAGGCCAGCACGCCTGAATGCGTGTAGGGGATCTGCAGGTATTCGAGGATACCCTGGATCGTGCCGTCCTCGCCGTAGGGACCGTGCAGCGCGTTGAACGCGACGTCGGGCACCAGATCCGCCAGCACGCGCGCGACATCGCGCCCCACATCCACGCGCGTGACGCGGTAGCCAACCTTATCGAGAGTATCCGCGCAGGCATTGCCGGAGGACAGCGACACGGGCCGCTCGGACGAAAATCCGCCCATCAGAACAGCGACGTGTTTGCCTGTCATGCCCCTCTCCGGTCGGGTTGGCGATGACGTCTCTAGGATTCAGAGTCCGAGTCTTCCGGTGGATTCCCCCGCCAGACGGAAAACGCGGCTACGCGTCGAACGACTCAAATCAGGAAACGCTTTAACCCAAGGAATCAGAACTGGGATTCGCTGGCAAGCCAAGATTGCGGGAGGCATCGCGAAGCTTGCGTCGGGCTGGCGAATTCAGCCGGGCAAGCCATGGAAATCACGTCGATTTCGATGCGATGAGCAACGTGCGCGCTGCCTCCAGCTGGCGGTCGTAGTCATCGACCGCGGAGTAGAAATCGCCGGTCTCGAGTTCGCACTGCAGATTGTTCAACGCCCAGAATTCGGCCGGGTTGACGAAGGCATCGAGGAGGTTGGAACCGTGTGCCTCTTCAATCTCCCGGCAGAGGAATTCGAACATGACCAGCGTGTCCGCGGCAGGCATGACGACCGTGACCGTGAAGTCTTCCGTTCCAGGTCGCGGCGTGTTGCGGGGAGGAGCGGCGTTCTCCATTTCGCTTCCCCGTGCGTGGATAGGGATTTCGGTGTCCGCCGGATCGAGAAGTGAGCGCGCCCAGCCTAGGCATGCACGGGCCTCGGCGATCTCCTGATGTTCGGTCAATACCGCCGCAAGGGATTCCAGCGAAACACGCTCGCCTCGGTGTGCCAAGGCGGTTGCGAGGTTGATGCCCGCTCGAGTGACGATCTCGCGCTGCAGCCAGCAATCCAGGACGAGCGCCTCCGCGAGGCTGAACTCGATCGGGTGCGGTCGACGGGCGGGGCGGTACATCGCAGGTCCTCCGCGTCGTGCCCGGTCGTTTCCGGCAGTTACAGTAACTGACCCAGAAACTCGTCCACTTCCTTGCCTTTCTTGAAGTTTCCGAGTCGCTTGATCTCCCATTCCAGCCGGATTCCGGAATTCTCGAGCACCTTGGCGCGGACGGTCTCTCCCAGATATTCGAGGTCGTAGCCGGTCGCGGTTCCGGTATTGATCATGAAGTTGCAGTGCATCGGCGACATCTGCGCGCCGCCGATGATCAGGCCGCGGCAGCCGGCCTTGTCGATCTCCTTCCAGGCCGAAGTGCCGGGCGGGTTCTTGAAGGTCGAGCCGCCCGTCTTCTCGCGGATCGGCTGCACGGTTTCGCGATGATGCTGCACCGCGTCCATCGCCGCCTTGATGGCGTCACGGTCCTCCGGCGCGCCTTCGAAGACCGCCGAGGTGAAGATCAGGTCTTTCGGCGCGGACGAGTGCCGGTAGGCATAGCCCATCTGCTCGTTGGTCAGCACATGCAGGTCGCCCTTGCGGTCGAGCGCCCTGACCTCGACAACCCGCTCGCGCGTCTCGACGCCGTTGGCGCCTGCATTCATCCGCAGCGCCCCGCCGATCGCGCCGGGAATGCCGTGATAGAAATGGAAGCCGCCTATGCCCGCCTCGAGCGCGAGCGCGGCGATCCGCTTGTCGGGGCACGCCGCCCCCGCCCGGATGCGCGTCGGCGAAACCACTTCCGCCTCGCCAAAACCCTTTGCCGACAGCCGCACCACGAAGCCGGGGATGCCCCCGTCGCGCACGAGCAGGTTGGAGCCGACGCCGACGACCATGATCGGAATGTCGGCCGGCACAGCCTTGAGGAAAGTGGCGAGATCATCCTCGTCGGCAGGTTGGAACAGCGCCTGGGCCAGGCCGCCGGCCCGAAACCAGGTGATCTTGTCCATCTCGGCGTCCGGCGTGATCCGGCCACGCAGCCCGTCGAGCCGCCCTTCAAGGCGCTTGAGGAGATCCGCGCCGCTCATCCGGATGCCCCATCGCCACCCGCCGCCAGTTCCTTCGGCAGCGCATAGGCCCACTGGGTGATGTTGCCGGCCCCCAGGAACACGACATAGTCGCCTTCTCTGGCGATCTCGCGCACGATCGGCGCGATCGCCGCAGGCCCCTCGATGAAGCGCGCGTCGCGATGGCCACCGGAGCGGATGCGGGCCGTCAGCGCGTCGGAGCTTACGCCCTCGATCGGATCCTCGCCGGCCGGATAGACCGGCGCCAGCAGCACCGTATCGGCATAGTTGAAGCAGGAGGCGAACTCGTCGAACAGGTCGTGCAGACGCGTGTATCGATGCGGCTGGGCGATGGCGATGACCCGGCCCTTGGTCGAATCCCGGGCGGCCTTGAGCACGGCGCGGATCTCGACGGGATGGTGGCCGTAGTCGTCGAAGATCTCGACCCCGTGCCACGAGCCGGTATGCGTGAAGCGCCGCTTGACGCCGCCGAAGGCGCTGATACCGGCCTTGATGGCGCGTTCCGAAATGCCGAGTTCATGCGCGACCGCGATCGCAGCTGTGGCGTTGGAGACGTTGTGGCGGCCGGGCATCGGCAGGCGCAGCCCGTCGATCGAGACGATCTCGCCGGTCTTGCGGTTGCGGATGGTTACGTCGAACAGCGATGCCGCGCCGTCCATCCGGTGATTGTTGAAGCGCACGTCGGCCTGCGGGTTCTCGCCATAAGTGACGACGCGCCTGTCTTCGATGCGGGAGACGAGCGCCTGCACTTCCGGATGGTCGATGCACATCACGCCGAAGCCGTAGAACGGCACGTTCTCGACGAACAGGCGGAACGCCTCCTTGACCTTGTCGAACGTGCCGTAATGGTCGAGGTGTTCGGGGTCGATATTGGTGACGACGGCGATATCGGCCGGCAGCTTCAGAAACGTTCCGTCGCTCTCGTCCGCCTCGACGACCATCCAATCGCCCTCGCCCATGCGCGCATTGGTGCCGTAGGCGTTGATGATGCCACCATTGACGACCGTCGGATCGAGCCCGCCCGCCTCCAGCAAGGTCGCCACCATCGAGGTTGTCGTGGTCTTGCCATGCGTTCCGCCGATGGCGATCGCCTGGCGGAAGCGCATCAGCTCGGCCAGCATCTCCGCGCGCCGCACGATGGGCAGCAGCCTTTCGCGAGCGGCAATGAGTTCGGGGTTGGATTTCTTGATCGCGGTCGACACGACGACGACCTCGGCCTTGCCGAGGTTCTCCGCCTTGTGGCCGACGACGCAGGCGATGCCCTTGTCGCGCAGGCGCTGCACGTTGGCGCTGTCGGCCTGGTCCGAGCCCTGGACCTGATAGCCGAGATTGTGCAGCACTTCGGCGATGCCGCTCATGCCGATGCCGCCGATGCCGATGAAATGCACCAGGCCGATTGTCTGCGGCATCTTCATGCGCGAGCGCCTCCCTTGAAAGCCTGAACGGTCTTTCCAGAGGCAATAGCCTCTGTCAGGTCCGCGAGCAACATCGTGGCTTCCGGCTTGCCGACGGAGCGGGAGGCGGCGGCCATGGTTGAACAGAGCTCGGGCTTGGTCATGAATTCCGCGAGCTTCGCTGCTATGACATGCGGCGTCAGCGTCGCCTGTGGGCAGACTTGCGCACCGCCGGCCGCCGCCAGTGCCGCCGCATTCGCCGCCTGGTCGTGGTCGAGCGCATAGGGATACGGAACCAGCATTGCCGGCCTTCCAATCGCCGCCACCTCCGCCACCGTGGAGGCGCCGGAGCGCGAGATGATGAGATGGGCCTTCGCCATGCGCGCGGCCATATTGGTGAAGAACGGCGAGAGTTCGGCCGCGACGCCCAGTCTGTCATACGCCGCGCGGGCGGCCGCCTCGTCCTCCTGGCGCGCCTGCTGGACGAGCCGCAGCCGCTGACGCAGCTCCGGCGGCAACAGGCCGATCGCAGGCGGAATGGCCTCGGAGAAATATTGTGCACCCTGGCTGCCGCCGAAGACGAGCAGGTTGAACGGCTCGCCCGCCCCCGACGGCGTATAGTCAACGCTGGACGCCTCGATCACCGCCGGTCGTACAGGGTTCCCCGTCACGACGATCTTGCCTTCGTGGGGGCCGGACGGCGACAGGAACCCGCCCGCTACGGCCGAGACCCGTGCCGCCAGCGCCTTGTTGGCCCGGCCCATCACCGCGTTCTGTTCGTGGATCAGCGTCGGCACGCCGCGCCGCGTCGCCGCGTAAAGCGGCGGCAGCGTCGGATAGCCGCCAAAGCCGACGACGGCCTTCGGCTTGATCTGTCCGATCACAGCGGACGCCTGTCTGACGCCGCCCCAGATCCGCCAGAAGGTGCGCGCCAGCGCGATCGGGTTCTTGCCGCCGATCGTCGCCGAGCGGATTGGATGGATCGCCGACGACGGAAACATCCCGGCAAAGCGCTCGGCCCTGTCGTCGGTCGCCAGGTGCACCTCCCAGCCGCGCGCAGTCAGTTCGTGCGCCAGCGCCTCGGCCGGGAACAGATGCCCGCCGGTACCGCCGGCGCAGAGCAGAATGACGCCCTTCGCCATCGGCTACTCGGCCGGAAGAACGCGCGTGTCGCCGAACGCGCCGAAGCCCGAACGGCGGGTTTCCGGCCGCTTGCGGGTGAGTGCCAGCACCATGCCCATCGACAGTGCCATGGCAACGAGCGAGGAACCGCCATAGGAGATGAAGGGCAGCGTCATGCCCTTCGCCGGCATCAGATGCAGGTTCACGCTCATGTTGATGATCGACTGAAGCCCGAACTGGATGACAAGGCCGGCGACGGCGAACCGAGTGAAGTCGTCATATTCGCGCAGCGCGATCTTCAGGCCCCTGAGCACGATAAAAGCGAACAGCCCGACGAGCAGGAAGCACAGCGCCAGCCCGAACTCTTCCGCGGCGACCGAAAAGATGAAATCGGTGTGGCTGTCGGGCAGCACGTTTTTCACGTCGCCCTCGCCCGGGCCGCGACCGAACCAGCCGCCGTTGATCATCGCCTCGCGCGCCATGTCGGTCTGGAACGTGTCTCCCTCGCCGGTGAGAAACTTGTCGATGCGGTCGGCGACGTGCGGGAATACGGTGTAGGCGGCGAAGGCCCCGCCGAGGCCGAGCGCGCCGAGCAGGATGATCCAGAACCAGGCCATGCCGGCCATGAAGAACATGACGCCCCAGGTGCCGACGACCAGCATCGTCTGGCCGAGGTCCGGCTGGGCGACGAGCAGCGTGACGACGAGGCCGAGCAGGATCATTGCAAACAGGTTGCCCGGAATGTCGGGTTGGCGCGCATGCTCGGCAAACAGCCAGGCGCAGATGACGACGAACGCCGGCTTCAGGAATTCGGACGGTTGCAGCGAGATGCCGGCGAGCGACACCCAGCGCCGCGAGCCCTTGATCTCGACGCCGATGAACAGCGCCAGCACCATCAGCACGATCGATCCGACCAGCAGCAGGATCGCCAGCCGCCGGATCTGCCTTGGCTCGAGGAAGGATACCCCCAGCATCACCGCCAGCGCCGGCAACATGAAGATGATCTGGCGCGTGACGAAGTGGTATTCCTCGAGCCCGATGCGCTCGGCCACCGCGGGGCTCGCGGCGAAGGAGAGCACGATGCCAAGCACCATCAGCGATAGGAAGCTGGCAAGGAACCAGCGGTCCACTGTCCACCACCAGTTGGAAACAAGTCCGCGATCGGTGCGGCTGGTCATCAGCGTGTCCCTCCGATGGGCTCTATGCCGTCGAGTGCCAGCACGGCGGCGCGGAACGCGTCCCCCCTGACCTCGAAATTCTTGAACTGGTCGAAGCTCGCGCAGGCTGGCGACAAAAGCACGACCACGTCGCCGGCTTCGTCTTTTGCGGCATCCGCCGCCGCATGTTCCACGGCAGCCGCGAGCGTGTCCGAGATCTCGTAGGGCACCGCCTCGCCAAGCGTGGCGGAGAACCCGGGAGCGGCCTCGCCGATCAGATAGGCGCGGGCGATGCGCGGAAAGAACGACCTCAGCGGCTCGATCCCGCCTTCCTTGGGCAGACCGCCGGCGATCCAGTAGATGCGCGGAAAGCTCGACAGCGCAGGCGCCGCCGCATCGGCATTGGTCGCCTTGGAATCGTTGACGAAGAGCACGTTGCCCTTGCGTCCGATCTGTTCCATGCGGTGCGCGAGGCCCGGAAAACTGTCGAGACCCGGCTGGATGTCCTTGAGGTCGAGCCCCACCCGAAGGCAGGCGGCGACCGCGGCGAGCGCGTTCTGCGCATTGTGCTGGCCCCGCAGCGAGCCGATGTCCTCCAGGGTCGCGACCTGGGTGATGCGCCCGCCTTCCGCCTTCAAAAGCGCGAAACCATCGGCGAAATAGCCGTCCGTGACGGCGAGCCGCTTGGAAATGCGCACCACGTCGTGTCCGGCCCGTTCCAGCCTGTCCGCGACCTGGGCGCAATGGATGTCGTCGACGCCGATGATCGCCGTCTCGCTGCCCGCGACCAGCCGCTCCTTGATCGACGCGTAGTGCTGCATCGTGCCGTGCCGGTCGAGATGGTCCGGCGTGAGATTGAGCAGCACCCCGGCGGTCGGATTGACCGAGGGCGCGAGGTCGATCTGGTAGGACGAGCACTCGACCACGTAGTGTCGGTCCGACACGGGCGGATCGAGCGTCATCACGGCGCGGCCGATATTGCCGCCCATCTGGGTGTCGCGGCCGGCCGACGCCAGCATGTGTGCCGTCAGCGCCGTGGTCGTCGACTTGCCGTTGGTGCCGGTGATGGCGATGAACGGCGCATCGGGCGCTGCGCGCCGGCGCTCGCGCGCGAAAAGCTCGATGTCGCCGATCACCTCCACTCCGGCGCCGCGCGCGAGGTCCACCGTCCAGTGCGGCTTGGGATGCGTCAGCGGCACGCCCGGCGACAACACGAAGGAGGTAAAGCCCGACCAGTCGGCCTGCCGAAGATCAAGCGTGGAAATACCTTGTGCGCCGGCCTTGGCGACGCTCTCAGGATTGTCGTCCCATGCGGTCACGTCCGCCCCGCCCTCGATCAGCGCGCGCGCGGTCGCGATGCCCGAGCCACCGAGCCCGAACAGCGCGACCTTCTTGCCCGAGAGGGAGGTGGCCGCGATCATGTCAGCGCAGCTTCAGCGTAGACAGGCCGATGAGGGCCAGGATCACGGCGATGATCCAGAAGCGGATCACGATCTGGCTTTCGGTCCAGCCGAGCTTTTCGAAATGATGGTGGATCGGCGCCATCAGGAAGACGCGCCGGCCGGTCATCTTGAAGTAGCCGACCTGGATGATGACCGACATCGCCTCCATAACGAACAGGCCGCCGATAATGGCGAGCACGATCTCGTGCTTGGTGGCGACCGCGATCGAGCCGATCAGGCCGCCGAGCGCCAGCGACCCGGTGTCGCCCATGAAGATCGCCGCCGGCGGCGCGTTGAACCAGAGGAATCCGAGCCCGGCCCCGATCACCGCGCCGAGCACGACCGCGAGTTCGCCGGTGCCGGGAGTGAAGTGGATCTGCAGGTAGTCCGCGAAAACGGCGTTGCCGGAAAGGTAGGCGATCACTCCGAACGAGGCCGCCGCGATCATCACCGGAACGATGGCGAGGCCGTCGAGACCGTCGGTCAGGTTCACGGCGTTGCCCGCGCCGACCATCACGACGGCGGCAAAGGGAATGAAGAACCAGCCGAGATTGACCAGGAACCCTTTCACGAAGGGGAACGTTAGCGACGAGGAGAACGGCGCCGTTCCGGCCCGCATGATGACGTAAGCCGCGATCCCGGCCACCGTGAACTCGATGGCGAGGCGCACCCGGCCCGAGACGCCGAGATGCGACTGTTTCGTCACCTTCATGTAGTCGTCGTAGAAGCCGATCGCCCCGAAGGACACCGTCACCAACAGCACGACCCAGACGTAGACGCTGCCGAGATTGGCCCACAGCAGCGTCGAGCCGATGATGCCGGTCATGATCATCAGGCCGCCCATGGTCGGCGTGCCCGCCTTCTTGAAGTGCGTCTGCGGTCCGTCGGCGCGGATCGGTTGGCCCTTGCCCTGCCGGATGCGCAGCGAATTGATGATCGCCGGCCCGAACATGAACACGATCAGCGCCGACGTGATCAGGGCCCCTCCGACGCGGAAGGTGATGTAGCGGAAAACGTTGAACGCCGAAATCTGGTCGGCGAAATCAACGAGAAGGGTCAGCATGCGGTTCGCCCCCCACGGACGGAATTCAAGCGCGTCTCTGGCTCTCGCCTTCGACAGGAAAATTCTTGATCAGGGCGTCGACCAGCTTGGAAAAGCCGATGCCCTTGGATGATTTGACGACGACGACATCGCCGGGCCGAAGCGCGGCGAGCACGATCGGCTTGAGTTCGTCGACATTGGCGCCATAGGCCCCGAGCCGCTCGGGCGGCAGCTTGGCCGCGAGCGCGGTCATTTCGGGACCGCCGAGATAGACGAGATCCGTCTTCGTCGGCGCGATCAGGTCGGCGAGGTCCGCGTGCAGGCGCTCGGCATGCTCGCCAAGTTCGAGCATGTCGCCAAGGACTGCGATACGGCGTCCGCCCGCAGCAGGCTCAGTCCGGTCGAGCAGATCGATCGCGGCCTTCATCGAGGCGGGATTGGCGTTGTAGCTTTCATCGATCAGTGTGATGCCGCCGCCGAGACGGTGCCGGCGGCCGCGCCCGGCCTCGGCCTGCAGGTCGCCTAGCGCTTCGGCCACCTTGGCGAGATCGGCGCCGGCGAGCTTCGCAGCACCGAGAACCGCCAGCGCGTTCTGGACCATATGCCGGCCCGGCGCGCCGACCCGCGCGGAAATCTGCTCGCCTTGGATCCGAACGGCGATGTCCGAATGATCGCCGGACAGATCGCAGGCAAGCAGGCGCGCCTGCGCACGCTCGTGCTCGCCAAAGCTGACGATGTTCGCGACGCCGGCCGCCTTCGCGAGTTTCTCCAGGAGCTTGAACTGCGCGTCGTCGCGATTGAGGAGCGCGTAGCCGCCCGGCTCAATTCCTTCGAAAATCTCGGCCTTGGCACGCGCGATTTCCTCGATCTTACGGAAATGGCCGAGATGCGCGGCGGCAATCAGCGTGATGATCGCAATGTGCGGCCTGACCAGCTTCACCAACGGACGGATCTCGTCCGCATGGTTCATGCCGATCTCGAAGACGGCAAAATCCGTCTCCTCGGGCAGCCGCGCCAGCATCAGCGGCACGCCCCAGTGATTGTTGAACGATTTTTCCGAGGCATGCACGGAGCCGACGGCGGAGAGCACGTGGCGCAGCGCCTCCTTGGTCGTCGTCTTGCCGGCCGAGCCGGTGACGGCGATGATCTTGCCCTTGGCGCGCGCGCGTGCCGCAGCGGAGAGCTTCACCAGTCCGGCGAGCACGTCGTCCACCACGATCATCGGCGTAGTGATACGGCCGAGCCCGGCGAGCTTGCTTTCCGCCACGACGAGCAGCACCGCGCCGGCCTTGATGGCGGACGTGGCGAAATCGTGTCCGTCGAGTGCGTCGCCCTTGATGGCGAAGAAGGCTTCGCCGGGTTTCAGCGTCCGGCTGTCG
Organism: Mesorhizobium sp.; assembly: GCF_024710845.1. Classification (GTDB taxonomy): domain Bacteria; phylum Pseudomonadota; class Alphaproteobacteria; order Rhizobiales; family Rhizobiaceae; genus Mesorhizobium_A. The sequence continues at coordinate 92,923 of NZ_JANJTZ010000010.1, read as the reverse complement.
ATGGAGATGCCGGTGATGCCTGCCGGAAGCGCGCCGATCGGCCGGCCGCCCATCGCCTCCACCATGGCATTGCTGGTCCAGAGCAGGCTCATGCCGCCCTCTTCCCAAGTGCGAGCCGCACTTCCTCGTGGTCGGAGAAGGGATGCGTGACGGTGCCGACCGTCTGGCCTTCCTCATGGCCCTTGCCCGCGACGATCAGCGTGTCGCCCGCTGACAGCAGGCTAATCGCGTGGCGGATCGCCTCGCGGCGGTCGCCGATCTCGATGGCGCCCGGCGCATTGGCGAGGATCTCGGCGCGGATCGTAGCAGGCACTTCCGAACGCGGATTATCGTCGGTGACGATCGAGACGTCGGCGAGCCGCGTTGCAATGCCGCCCATCATCGGCCGTTTCCCCTTGTCGCGATCGCCGCCGCAACCGAACACGACCACGACCTTGCCCGTCGTGAACGGCCGCACCGAGAGAATTACGTTCTCAAGCGCCTCGGGCTTGTGTGCGTAATCCACGTAGACCGGCGCGCCGGTGACGGTCGTGCCGACGAGGTCGAGCCTGCCCGGCGCACCCTTGAGGTGTTCGAGCGCGGCGAATGCCATATCCACCTTGACCCCGGTCGCCAGGGCTAGGCCGGCGGCAACAAGCGCGTTCGACATCTGGAAGTCGCCGGCAAGCGGCAGGTCGATCTCGTAAAGCGATCCCGAGAACTCGACCTCGGCGCGCTGGCGATAGCGTTCAAGCTCAAGGCGCTTCAGCTTCAGGAAATCGCCCTTGCGGCCGACGGTAAGCACGATACGCCCGGCCTTGTTCGCCGCCGCGATCGTAGAGGCCGACCAGGCATCGTCGGCGAAAATGATGGCCGGCGCGCCCTTGGGCAGCAAGGTGTCGAACAGGCGCATCTTGGCTCGGTGATACTCCTCGACCGTCGGATGATAGTCCATGTGGTCGCGGCCGAGATTGGTGAAGGCGGCGGCAGACAGCTTCACGCCGTCGAGGCGGCGCTGGTCGAGCCCGTGGCTCGATGCCTCCATGGCGGCATGCGTGACGCCTGACTCGGCGAGTTCCTTCAGCAAGAGGTGCAGCGCCACCGGATCGGGCGTGGTCAGCGTTCCGTAGTCGTCGCGACCGGGGGCCACGACGCCCGTTGTGCCGATGCTCGCGGCCTGGAGACCGGCATGTGCCCAGATCTGGCGCAGGAAGGAAACGACCGACGTCTTGCCGCTGGTTCCGGTGACCGCCGCCATCGTCGCGGGCTGCGCGCCGTAGAAGCGTGCCGCCGCGAGCGCGAGCGCTTGCCGGGGGTCGTCTACCCGCAGGATCGGAACCGGGAGATCACCCAGCGCAGCGTCTTTCGCGGCGATGATGGCAGAAGCCCCCTTCGCCACCGCGTCCGCGGCATAGGCTGCGCCGTCAGCCTTGGTTCCATGAAGAGCGGCAAACAGGTAGCCGGGCCTGGCCGCGCGCGAATCCGCGGTCAGCCCAAGCACTTCGACGGACGCGGTCGACCCGTCGCCCATCGGCAGAATTCCGGCTAAATTCTTCAGCTGCATCAAATGCCTGTTCAAGAAACGCTGCCCCCGGCCCCCCGGGAATCACTGGTAGGAGACAAGCAACGCCTCATTTGTTTGGCCGAATTCTGGCTTCACGCCAAGCAGCGACGCCGAACGGCGGATGATATTGGCCACGATCGGCGCCGCATTGAGGCCCGACGTTGCTCCCATGCCCGGTTTCTCCGGCTTCGGCTCGTCGATGATCGACAGCACGATGTATTGCGGATCGTCCATCGGGAACGAGGCCAGGAAGGCATTGAAGCGCTTGTCGCTCGAATAGCGGCCGTTGACGACCTTCTCGGCGGTGCCTGTCTTGCCGCCGACCCGGTATCCGGGCACCTCGGCACGTTTGCCCGAACCCTTCTCCGCGTTCAGCCGATAGAGATAGCGCATTTCGGCGCTGGTCTTCTCGCTGACGACCTGCTTGGCGGAGGCCAGCGCCTCCTCCTCGGTCCGCGGCACCAGCGTCGGGACCAGCAGCTTGCCGCCGTTCATCAGCGCCGCGGCGCCGACGGCCGTCTGCAGCGGCGTCGTGGTCATGCCATGGCCGAAGGCGATCGTGATCGAATGGACCTTCTTCCACACCTTCGGCTCGGACGGAGTTGCGACCTCGGGCAGTTCGATCTTCACGCGGTCGAGAAGGCCCATCCGGTGCAGGAATTCGCGGTGGCCTTCGATGCCGACGACGTCGGCCTCGCGCGCCGAGCCGATGTTGGACGAATAGATGAACACTTCCGGCACGGTGAGCACCCTGCCCTTGCCGTGGAAGTCGCGGATCGTCTGCCGGCCGATGGTGATTGGCCGCGTCGCATCGAAGCGGCTCTCCAGCGTCACCTTGCCGGAATCGAGTGCCATCGCGGTGGTGAAGCTCTTGATGGTCGAGCCCATCTCGAACGTTCCCGCCGTCATGCGGTTGAACTTGTCCTTGTCGTGCGCGCCGACGGGATTGTTCGGATTGAAGTCGGGCAGCGATGCCATCGCCACGATCTCGCCGGTCTTGGCGTTGAGCACGACGGCGCCGGCGGCGATCGCGTGGTAGCGCTCCATCGCATTGGCCAGTTCGTCATGCACGATGTGCTGGACGCGGATGTCGAGCGTCGTGCGGAAAGGCGCGAGGTTTCCGGCCGAGGCCAGACCGAGCTCGCGCAGGTCGGCAAGGCCCTGATTGTCGATGTATTTCTCGAGCCCCGCGATTCCCTGGTTGTCGACATTGACGAGACCGAGGATGTGCGCGGCCGTCGCGCCGCCCGGATAGAACCGCTTCGTTTCCGTGCGAAAGCCGATGCCCGGCAGGCCGAGCGCCATGATGTCGGCCTGCTGCTTCGGCGACAGCTGCCGCTTGAGCCAGACGAAGCCGGAGCCGCTCTTCAGCTTGTTGTAGGTCTGTTCCGGATCGAGGTCGGGAAGCACGGTCGAGAGCAGTTCCAGCGCCTCGTCCGGGTCGATGATGTTCTTCGGCTCGGCGAAGAGAGAGGCCGTCTTGATGTCAGTCGCCAGCACCTCGCCGTTGCGGTCGACGATATCCGGGCGGGAAGCGAGCCCGCGCACAGCAGTCGGCGCGGCTTCACTCGGATCCTGCAGCCCCAGATAGACGAGGCGGCCGGCGATCACCCCGTAGATGCCGAAGAAGATTGCCATGGTCATGACGACCCGGTTCCTCGTCCGCCCGCCTGCCTTGCGACGGGAATCGACAATGATGGCGCCTGAAGGAGGGACAGCTGCCGAAGACGGTTTCGCGGCGAGAAGGCGCTTGATCATCACTGTACGACTCCGCCCGTGGTCACCTTGTCTGTCTTGTCCTGTGCCATGCCGCCGACGCGCGGCGTGGGCAGGATCTCCATCTCGACCGGCTTGGCCGGCAATTCGTCGACGCTGACCACCTGCCGGGCGTCGAGTGGCGCGAGCTGCAGTTCCTGCTGATAGATCTCGGTCAGCTTTTGCAATCGCGACGGCTGCGTCAGCAGGCTCCAGTCGGCCTTGAGGATAGTCAGCGAGTCCTGTTCGAAGCGGATCATCGCCTCGATCTTGCGGACCTCGGCAAGCTGGGCCTCGACCTGATGCTTGGTGTTGTAGGTGAAGGCGGCTCCCGCCACCATCACGGCAATCAGAACGATATCGGTGGTACGAAACACGACGATTACCTCTGGTCCGGCTGGCGGATGTCTGGAAGATCGGGAAGCGCGAAGATCGAAAAATCCTCCCGCCGGGCGGCGTTTGCGGAGCGCACCGCGCTTCTAAGCTTCGCAGAGCGCGCGCGGGGGTTTCGCTCCGCCTCCGCGTCCGACGCCGCGATCACCTGCGCCGGCTTTTCGAAGGTCTCGGCCTGCGCCTGAACCTGCGGCAGGTGGCGCGAGCCTCCGCCCTGCGAGGAACGGTCCGTCAGAAAGCGTTTGACGATCCGGTCCTCAAGCGAGTGGAAGGTGACGACGACCAGCCGCCCGCCGGGCTTGAGCGCCCGCTCCGCCGCCATCAGTGCCTTGGCGAGTTCGCCGAGTTCGTCATTGACGTGGATGCGAAGTGCCTGGAAGACCCGCGTGGCCGGATGGATGCGATCCTTCGGATTGCGCCCGACGAGGCCCTCGATCGCGTTGGCGAGGTCCAGCGTCGTCGCGAACGGCTTGGACGCCCGCCGTTTTTCGATCATGCGCGCGATGCGGCCGGCTTGCTTCTCCTCGCCGAGGAAGCCGAAGACACGCGCGAGATCGCCCACCTTGTAGGTGTTGACCACATCGGCGGCGGTGATGCCCTTCTGCGCCATGCGCATGTCGAGCGGCCCGTCCTGCCGGAACGAGAAGCCTCGCCCGGCCTCGTCGATCTGCATCGACGACACGCCGATGTCGAGAACCACGGCATCGACCGGCTCGCCTGCATGCTCGTCGAGGCGCGAGAACGGTCCGTGCACCAGCCTGAGCCGCCCGCCGGACGCCGCTTCGAGGACGCGGCCGTCGGCGATGGCATTCGGATCACGGTCGATGGCGACGACACTCGCGCCGGTGGCCAGGATCGCCTTTGTATAGCCGCCGGCGCCGAAGGTTCCGTCGACCACCAGCACGCCGGGGCCGACATGGAGCGCCGCCAGCACCTCGTCGAGAAGCACCGGAATGTGGCGGACCGGTCCGCCACCGGCGTCTGCAACGCCGGGGCCCGCCATCATTCCGAGGCTCCGGACGGGCGCGCCTGAGCGGCGGCCTGCCGAAGGGTTGTGAGCCGGGTGCGCACGTCTGCCAAATGCTGGCGCATGCGCTCCGGTTCCCATATCTGAAAGAACTGCCCTCGCCCCAGGAATCCCACCTCCGACGTAATCCCCGTATGCTCGCGGATGAAGTCGCTCATCGTAATGCGGCCATCCGCGTCGAGCTTCAGGAAGGTTCCTTCCCCGTGCACGTAGGCCGACATGTCGTCCGCGGTGCGCAGGAACGGATTCGCCTGCTCCAACTGCCGCTCGTAACGCTCCAGCAGATCCATTCCGCCCACGTCCAGTGTCGGCTCCTCCAGCGCGCGCAGCGCATAGAGCTCGTGATAGCCGCGCTTGGCCGCAAGTGCGCGAAACGCGCCAGGGACGGAAACCCGTCCCTTCGCATCGATCCTGTTCACCGCACTCGACAGAAACCGATCCATACGCCGCTGGTGCCGCCTCGCTGTTCATGTCGCCGTCCGCGCTCGCGCGCCGTCCCTCGAAACCCCGCCGCCGCTCGAAATCGGGGCATGCGCTCCGGTCCGCGCGGACCTGGCCACCGCGCGTTCGGGACACATGGAACCCGTCACCGAAACGAAGTCTTGATTGTGTTCATGGGATAGCATGGGACAAGATGGGCGTCAAAGGGAAAAGGCCGTTTCGACCGGGCTCTACCTGTCGGACGACAGCTTCGGCCAAGCCTCCAAACGTTTATGAGCGATTAAGGCTAACGAACCGTTAGTGCTGGGATTCCAGGCTTTCCCCGGCCCTTGCGAGCGAGGCGGCGGGCCGATAGCGTCGCGGCTTCATCCAGACCAGGGGGCAGTCATGACCGACGACACCGGCAAGCGCACCGCCGCGCTTTCGCATTTGCGCCGCGCTTATCTCGAGAAGGGCGACCCGGTCCCCCTGCCGCTCACCATGGCGTCGATGTTCCACCTGCCGGGCGATCCGGCGGGATTTCGCCAGTACGGGCGCTACGACAACCCGACCTGGGAGGCGACGGAGGAGGCGCTTGCCTCTCTTGAGGCCGCGCCCTGTGTCGCCTTTCCCTCGGGAATGGGCGCGATTTCCGCGGTCTTCATGGCGACGCTCAAGGCCGGCGACCGCATCCTCGCGCCGTCCGACGGCTACTACACGACACGGCTTTTCGCCGACCGGTTTCTCAAGGGCTTCGGTGTCGAAATGGACACCCGGCCGACGCGGAACTTCTCGGACGGCGGCTTTGCCGGCTATCGGCTGGTGTTTATCGAGACGCCGTCCAATCCCGGCCTCGACATCTGCGACATCGCCGGCATCTCCGTAGCCGCGAAGACTGCCGGCGCGCTCGTCGTCACCGACAACACCACCATGACGTCACTCGGCCAGCGCCCCCTCGACCTCGGCGCCGACGTGGTCGTCTCCGCCGACACCAAGGCGGTCAACGGCCATTCCGACGCCCTGTTCGGCCATGTCGCGACGCGCGACGCCGCCGTGCTGGCGGCCGTGAAGGAATGGCGGAAGCTGTCTGGAGCAATCCCCGGGCCGTTCGAGGCCTGGCAGGTCCATCGCGGCCTCGAAACGCTCGACGTGCGCTTCGAGCGGATGTGCGCTTCAGCGCAGGTCGTCGCGGAGCGCCTCGCCGGACGCGGCATCGCCACCGTCTATCCCGGTCTTGAAGACCACCCCTCCCACAATCTGGCCAGACGCCAGATGCAGCGGTTCGGCTTCCTGATCGGCCTAACCTTGCCGAGCGCGGAGGCCGCTGAAGCCTTCATCAATTCATGTCCGCTCATTCAGCCGGCGACCTCCTTCGGCGGTACCCACACCTCCGCCGAGCGTCGCGCCCGCTGGGGTGACGCGGTCGCGCCGGGCTTCGTGCGGCTGTCGGTCGGATGCGAACCGGTCGAGGAATTGTGGAAGGCGATCGATGGGGCGCTTTAGCATGCGGACAGAGATGCCCATGCCGCTCAACCGCGTGATGCCTTGACGCTACGCATGCATCGCCCGGCGAACGAGCGAATACCGATCTGTCACTGGGTGTATCGCAGACCACTGACCCGACATCGAACCGAAACATCCGCCTTGTAACGATCCCGTGCAAGGAGGTCGCCGGTTGGTATGTGACGTCGTCTGCCAAAGATTGTCAATCCGTAGTAAGAACACGGACCGCCAAGTTCTTGTCGCGGAATATATCGGGAGTTCATAACCACGCGAATTGCGCGACTAGATCGCCATGCATCATTCTTTTGCCGGCGTGCGGTGGTCGTCTTTCTTCAGTTAGCTTTTCATCCACGGTCCGCTGATCTCGAATAATCGGATCAGTCCATCATCCTGCTCATTCGGAGAATGCCATGCATAAAGGTCTGTACCTTGCCGCTGCATCGGTCTTGGGGGCGATTCTCGCTCCGTCATCGGGACATACGGCCCCGATCGTCGCCGGCAATTACTACGAGGATCGGATCAATCCGACCTGTCCCCAGAGCTTCTACTTCTGCCGCGGCACGTTTTCGGCCACGCCGGCGGGACGCGTCCTGAACATCGAACGGCTCGCCTGCACCGTCAAAGCGACGCAGCCGATCACGAAATCCACCCTCAATGTGGCGACCACGGCGAACGGCAGTGCCACTCGCACATTCGGGCTGGCGTTCGCAAAGACGACGCAGGTCGGGAATCTGCACTACTACAACGTCAACGAAGAGGTGAAGATACGTGTCGGTGCGGGGCGGTATCCGTACATCATGATCGAGTATCCGAACATCGGAACGGCACATCTCGACTGCGTCATCATCGGGACGCTTCTGTAACGGCGTTCATGCGCCCAGAAGACCGGACGAAGGTGCCAGCCGGCCTGTAAGCCGGGTTCTGTATGGCCCCGCCGCCCTTGCGGACGGCGAAACGCGGTGGCCATTCATCTTCGGCGGCCATTGCTGGACGCCTGACGCAACCCACCCGGACGACTGGGCCGGAAAAGCCTGCGGGTTTCCCCGCGCGTCGCCCCTATTCGGTCTTGCTCCCGGTGGGGTTTGCCGTGCCGCTCCCGTTGCCGGTCGCGCGGTGGGCTCTTACCCCACCCTTTCACCCTTACCCCGCCGGCGAGACGGCTCGATATCGGGCCGTCTGGCAGGCGGGGCGGTCTGCTCTCTGTGGCACTTTCCCTGGGGTCGCCCCCGCCGGCAATTAGCCGGCACCGTATTTCCGTGGAGCCCGGACTTTCCTCGACCCCAGCCTTTCGGCTCTCGCGGTCGCGGCCACCCGGCCGGCTGGCGCCCCGTATAGAGGCGTTCGCCGGCCGAAACGCAAGGGCGGCAGCGGAGAATATTCGGAAGACCGCGATCAGCTCGAGAGGTGACGCTTGACCTTTGAACAATAGGCGGCCGACACCGGGTTCATCCGCCTGGCGCCGTGGCCGGCATTGTATTTGAGGATCGTGCCGCAGGTCGATCCGCCGCCCAGCTTGTGCGCCATCCCCAGATATTTCATGCCATATTTGATGTTGGTCTCGGGATTGTAGAGCCCCTTCAACGAGCCGGAATAGCCAAGACCCCGCGCCGTCGAAGGCTTGATCTGCATCAGGCCGACCTCTCCCGCGCTGCCGCGGGCGCTGGCCCGGTAGTTGCTCTCGACGCGGATGACGGCGTGCGCGAGCGATACTGGCACGCCATAGGCCGACGCGTAGCGCGCAATGATGTCGCCATAGCTGCCCGACGTGCGGCCACCCGTGACGACTTCCGACTTGCGCGCCCTGGCGACGAGATCGGGATGCTTGCCGGGCGAAATGGACGCCGTGGTTTCAGGGTCGACGCCGGGCAACGCACCCTGCCCTTCCAGAATGATCTTCGTGCGGCCTTTGCCGTCCTTCGAGATCGTCTTCTTGCCGCGGTCGCTGGCGGGAGGAACGGCCACGGATCCACGGTCGTCTTGGGTTGACTTCCAGGCACCGCTCAGTGCCTTGCCGGAGGACTTCTCCGCGTCTGCCGCCGTCGTCTTTGCAGCTGATACCGCGCTGGATGCATGCGCAATTCCCGGCGCTTCCTGCGCATTGACAGCAAAACTCATCATGCCGACAGCAAAAACTGCCGCAACCGCCACTTTCATCATGTAAAGATTGTTCTTTCTACCAGTATCGAAGGCTATTTTTGCTTCGATGGCGCGGGACTTGCCGATAGGTAAACTGCACCTGATCGACGGCTGAACGAGCGCCGATCTCGCAAGTCATTGTGCTCGGAGTGGGACCTGCAAAATAACGTTTAGATACAGAGTGTAATATTTCCGGAAATCGGCGAAACTAGCCCAGCGGCAGGCCAGGCAGGTCGGCAACCAGCGTGGTCAGCAGCGCATTCGTTTCGGCATCGACCACGCCGTCAACTTTCCGGCGCCGGAAATGGAGTTGGAACGCCTCCACCACCGTCTGTGTCCAGGCATCGAAACGTCCTGTGATTTCAATCCCGTAGCCATAGAGGTTTAGCATCGACTGAACACATTCGACATGCGCGCCCTCTTCGCCTGGCATGATCGGATCGACGGCTGGGATCTGCACCGCCGCTGGCAGATGCCCGATCCCGCGCGCATGAAGCTGCTCCCAGGGAAACGCCGGACCGGGATCGACCTTGCGGCCGGGCGCGACATCGGAATGTGCGAGAATTCGCTCTTTCGGGATGTCCAGGCGAGAGGAAATATCGAGGCACAGCGCGGCGACCGCCTCGATCTGGGCGTCGGGAAAGGGCGGATGGCCGGCCAGCGGTCCTGGATTGACGATTTCTATCCCGATCGACCGCGAGTTGATGTCGCTCGCCCCGTGCCACGATCCGCGGCCGGCATGCCAGGCCCTGTCGGCCTCGCGGACCATTTGGACGACCCGGCCGTCCTCATGCACCAGATAGTGGCACGAGACTTCGCTCGTCGGGTCGCAAAGCCACCGCTCGGCGGCCTCGCCGGTTTCCATCCCGGTATAGTGGAGGACGATCATGTCGGCGCGCGACACGTCGCGGCGCGGACCGAAGTTCGGAGAAACCCTGACCTCGGCGCCGGCAAAATCAGCGGTGAACCCGCTCATACCCGCAAAAGCGCCTGTTCGATCGCTTCGAAGGCGATATTGATCGCGGCAAGCCGCCGCGTTGCGATGGCGATGAATTCTTCCGGCATTCCGCGCGCAATCAGGCGGTCCGGATGGTTCTGCGAGACCAGGCTGCGGTAGCGTCGCTTGACCTCGTCGAGGGAAGCCGATGTCGAAACGCCCAGCACCCGGTAAGGATTGGCGCCCGCCGAAAGCGTGTGCCGCGCCAGGATGCGATCGAACTCGCGCTCCTCGAAAGCGAATATCTCTGCCGTCCGCCGCAGAAAGACGATCTCACGTTCGTGCACGAAACCGTCGGCCTTGGCGATATGGAACAAACCGTCGAGGATGTCCTCCAGCAGCGACGCGCGCTCGGGATCCTCGTCGAAGAGCGAGGCCATTCTCCCGGCGTAGGATTCGAACCCCGCGATGTCACCTTTGGCGAGGTCGTAGAGCCGGGCGACGTTGCGGACCTGTTCGGTCGGCACGGAGAAGATCTGCTGAAATGCCCTGACTTCATCCTGCGTGACGATGCCGTCCGCCTTCGCCATCTTGGCCGAAAGCGCGATGAGTGCGATGGAGAAGGCGACCTTGCGGCGTAGCGCGGGATCGCCCTCGAACACGGTGCGCAAGGCCTCGATCACCCCCGAAAAGGCAGTGTTTGAAACCCGCGAAACGAAATCGCCAAGGCGCGACCACATCGACATTGCGCTGCAATACGACGAAACCGCGCGCCGTGCGAGAGGGTAGTCGGACATTTGGGATCCCGGGCGGCGACGCGCCGCACCCGCAAGCGCCCAAAGAAAAAGGCCGGATGCCCGGCCTTTCTCTGTCTGTGTGCCGCAATATTACTCGCTCGGGGCGGGCGTCGCCGGCTTCATCTCTTCGGCAGCGCCGTCATCCGCGGCAGGGGCCTGGGGCGCCGGGGTCACAGCGGGATCCGACGGAGCCGGAGTGGTCTGGGCCGGAGGCTCGACGCTCTGCGTCGTGCTCGTGTCCGTATCGCTGCAGGCAGCCACCCCAAACAGGGCGACGGCGGCGGCGGAAGCAAGGATCAGTTTTCTCATCTTTCGTCTCCTTCAGAAAGTTCACTTTCTTTCGGTGGAACACCCGGTACTCAGGGCGGTCGAGACGTAAATGTATGGGGTACGCCGGGGTTTCATAACGTTGTGTGACTCTCGGTAACGTTGAGAGGCTGCTCCGGCACGTCAGAGGCTGGACGCCGCCCGAGCAGCCTGGTCATACTGTCCAGACAGCGCCCGCATCAGCGCGGCGATCCCGCTCAGTTCGGCCTCGCCGAAATTCAGACGCTTGACGCTGTCCACCAGCAGCGCCTCGCGCACATCGCGATACCGCTTGCACGCCGCCGCCCCCTCGTCGGTGACGCGTGCGGTCTTTTCCTTGCCGCGCTTGCCGCCTGTCACGAGCCCAAGTCCCTGCAGCTTCTTCAGGGCATAGGCGACGATGTGCGTGTCCTCGATGTTGAACATCATGCAGAGATCGGCGAGCGTCTTTTCCCGGCCGCGATGGTTGACGGCATGCAGGATCAACACCTCGACCGGCGTCAGGCCGGGCAGCCCGGCAGCCGCCATGCCGCGCACGGTCCAGCGCTGGAACGCATTGGAGACGATGGTAAGCGCAAACTCGACCTCGGACAGCGGCGGCAGGGCGCCATCGGCGAGGTGCGCTGCCGACACCACCGGACCGACTTTGGAACTGGACATGCGAGCCTCGTCAATCACAATATATCGATAAATTGTCGATGACGTGACGATATTCCTGTTGTATTGGAATGACAAGCGCAGCGAGGAATATGGCCATGCAGAAGAGCTGGGATTTCTGGATCGACCGCGGCGGTACGTTCACCGACGTCATCGGCCGCGCGCCGGACGGGTCGCTGCATCCGCGCAAACTTCTCTCCGAGAACCCCGAGGCCTACAGGGATGCCGCGGTACAAGGCATCCGCGACCTGCTCGGCCTGAAGCCGGGAGAGGCGATCCCCGCCGGCCTCGTCGGCGACGTGAAGATGGGCACGACGGTCGCCACCAATGCGCTGCTCGAGCGCAAGGGTGACCGCGTCCTGCTGCTGATCACCAAAGGCTTCCGCGACGCGCTGCGCATCGCCTACCAGGCCCGTCCCGATATTTTCGCCAAACAGATCATCCTGCCCGAGCAGCTCTACGAGCGCGTCATCGAAGTGCCGGAGCGCGTTCGCGTCGATGGCACGCTCGAGACCGCGCTCGACCTCGACGCTGTTAAAGACGAGATCGCGGCCGCGAAGGCCGACGGCATTGATGCCGTCGCGATCGTCTTCATGCACGCCTGGAAGCATCCGGACCACGAGGGCAAGGCCGAGGCGCTCTGCCGCGAGGTCGGTTTCGGCCAGATCTCCGTCAGCCACAAGGTCTCGCCGCTGATCAAGCTGGTCGGGCGCGGCGACACGACGGTCGTCGACGCCTACTTGTCGCCGATCCTGTCGCGCTACGTGCAGCGCGTCGCGAGGGAACTGGGAGTGAAGGACGCCGATAATGGCCCCCGCCTCATGTTCATGATGTCGTCGGGCGGGCTCACCGCCGCCGACATGTTCCAGGGCAAGGACGCGCTCCTGTCCGGGCCGGCCGGCGGCGTCGTCGGCATGGTCGAAACCGCGAACCTCGCCGGCTTCGGCAAGGTCATCGGCTTCGACATGGGCGGCACCTCGACCGACGTCGCCCACTACGACGGCGAATACGAGCGCGCCTTCGACACCGAGGTGGCGGGCGTCCGCGTCCGTGCGCCGATGATGCGCATCCACACGGTCGCCGCCGGCGGCGGCTCGATCCTGCACTATGCCGACGGCCGCTTCCAGGCCGGCCCGGACTCGGCCGGCGCCAATCCCGGCCCCGCCTGCTACCGCCGCGGCGGGCCGCTCGCCGTCACCGATGCCAACGTCATGCTGGGCAAGCTGCAGCCGGATTTTTTCCCCGCGATCTTCGGGCCCGGCCAGGACCAGCCGCTGGACGCCGAGGTGGTACGCGCTCGCTTCGCCGAGCTTGCCGCGCAGATCGGCGACGGCCGAACGCCGGAGGCGGTAGCCGACGGCTTCGTCACCATCGCGGTCGAGAACATGGCCAACGCGATCAAGAAGATCTCGGTCCAGCGCGGCTACGACGTCACCGAATACCTGCTCAACTGCTTCGGTGGCGCTGGCGGCCAGCACGCATGCCTCGTCGCCGACGCGCTCGGCATGGAATGGGTGCTGGTGCACCCCTTCTCCGGCCTGCTCTCCGCCTATGGCATCGGTCTCGCCTCGGTGTCGGCCTCGCGCCAGCAGGCGCTGATCAGGCCGCTGGCCGATGAATCCGTCGCCGAGATCAACGTGCTAATCGAGACGCTGCGCCAGAGGGTGTTCGAGGAACTCGCCGCCCAGGGAGTCCCGGACGATGCCGTGTCCTGGCGGCCGGTTCTGATGATCCGCTACGACGGCACCGACACATCGCTGCCGGTCAATTTCACGGGGCGTTCGCTCGACGTCGCCCGACGCGAGTTCGAGACGGCCCACAAGGCGCAGTTCGGCTTCGTCTACGACAACAAGCCGATGATCGTGGAATCAATCGACCTGCAAGGCCATGACGGCCGCTCCGCCGGCCGCGACGAGACCACCCGGCCGACGGTCGAGACGCGAGCGGCCGCTTCGCAGACCCGCCGCATCTTCGCCGACGGCGAATGGCGCGAGGCGGGCATCCATCTGCGCGCCGACCTGATGCCCGGGCAGAAAGTGTCTGGCCCGGCCCTGATCATCGAGAGCCACCAGACGATCGTCGTCGAGCGGGGCTGGCAGGCCGAGATCACCGCGCGCGACCACGTCCTGATGCGCCGCGTGGCGAAGAAGCAGCGGCTGGCGGCCCTCGGCACCGAAGCCGATCCGGTCATGCTGGAAGTGTTCAACAACCTCTTCATGGCGATCGCCGAGCAAATGGGTGTGACGCTGCAGAACACGGCCTATTCGGTCAACATCAAGGAACGGCTCGACTTCTCCTGCGCCGTCTTCGACCGCACTGGCGCGCTCGTCGCCAACGCGCCGCACATGCCGGTGCATCTCGGCTCGATGGATCGCTCCGTCGAGACGATCATCCGCCTGAACGCAGGCGACATCCATCCGGGCGACGTCTTCGCGCTGAACGCACCCTACAATGGCGGCACCCACTTGCCCGACATCACGGTCGTGACGCCGGTCTTCAGCGACGACGAGCGCGAGATCCTGTTTTACACCGCATCGCGGGGCCACCATGCCGACGTCGGCGGCACCGCCCCCGGCTCGATGACGCCGCTCGCCACCACCGTCGACGAGGAAGGCGTGCTGTTCGACAATTTCCGCATCGTCGACAAGGGCCGTTTCATGGAGAGCGAGCTCCATACGCTCCTCACCGACCACCCCTACCCGGCCCGCAACCCGCACCAGAACATTGCCGACCTGAAGGCTCAGATCGCCGCCAACGAGAAGGGCGTGGCGGAGTTGCGCAAGATGGTCGAGCATTTCGGGCTGGACGTCGTCGAGGCCTATATGGGCCACGTGCAGGACAACGCCGCCGAGAGCGTGCGCCGTGTGTTGCTCTCCCTGCCCGAAGAATCGACCTACGACTATCCCACCGACACCGGCCAAACGATCAAGGTCAGGATCACGGTTGACCGCGACAAGCGCGAGGCGACGGTCGACTTCACCGGCACATCCCCGGTGATGAAGAACAACTTCAACGCGCCCGAACCGGTCGCGCGCGCTGCCGTGCTCTACGCCTTCCGCGTCATGGTTGAGGCCAACATCCCGATGAATGCCGGCTGTTTGCGGCCAATCCACATCGTCATTCCGGAAGGCTGCATGCTGCGCCCGACCTATCCGGCCGCCGTCGTCGCCGGCAATGTCGAGACCTCGCAGCACGTCACCAACGCGATGTTCGGCGCCATGGGCGCGCTCGCCAACGCGCAGGGCACGATGAACAACCTGACCTACGGCAACGCCACCTACCAGTATTACGAGACGATCTGCTCGGGCTCGCCCGCCGGGCGCTTCAACGACGGCACCGGCTTCCACGGCACGTCGGGCGTCCACACCCACATGACCAACTCGCGACTGACCGACCCCGAAATCCTCGAACTGCGCTTCCCGGTCCTGCTGGAGGATTTCCACATCCGCAAGGAGTCCGGCGGCAAGGGCAAGTGGAACGCCGGCGACGGCACCAGGCGCACCGTCCGCTTCCTGGAGAAGATGGAATGCGCGATCTTGTCCTCGCATCGTGGTGCGCCGCCGCGCGGCGTAGCTGGCGGCGGCGACGGCCAGGTCGGCCTGACCCAGGTGCGCCGCCTCGACGGCCACGTCGAAACGCTGCGCGCCTGCGACCAGACAGTGCTGGAAGCCGGCGAGGCCGTTATCGTCACGACACCGACGCCGGGGGGATTTGGGGCAGCCTGATCGCCCCTACTCCAGATTCGTCTGGATCCACCTCGGCGAGTGATGGATGTCGATCGTCTGCAGCCGCCCGGGGCCGAGATTGACGAAGCGGTGCGGCAAACCGGCGGGCCCGAGGACCGTCTCGCCCGCCTCGGCATCGATCACCTCGTCGCCGACGAAGAAGCGTGCACGGCCCTGCGTGATCACGAACACCTCGTCATAGGGGTGGACGTGGAGGACAGGGCCGAGGCCCGGCTCGTCATTGCCGTAGGTCAGCACGGTCACTCCCGTGCCGAGGGCCTCGCCGTTCACCGAACCACGATAGGGACCGACCATCGTGCCGTCGAACAGCTGCGCCTTGGCGGGCGGGCGGCCATCGGGGGTGACGGTCGCGGGGTCGAAGTCGCGTCGAGCCATTTTTCCTCCAGGTCTGAGCCTGCAGGATGATCGACGCGGGATCGATGTGCAACCCGCCCGGCGGGTCGTCCTATGCCGCCAGTTGGCCGCTGCCCATCATCTCCTCCATCCGCGCGTAGCTCGCCTCCATGCCCTCTTCCATGCCGGTCGACAGCATCATGGCGCGGGCGTCGGCATTCGGCAGCGTCATGCGCATCGTCAGCAGCGTCCCGTCGCCTTCTGCCTGGAAACGCGTCTCGACATGGTTGTCAGGCGTCGGATCGGGCAGGAACATCCGCTCGACATGCACGGTGCGGCTGTAGGGCTCGACCGCGATATACTCGCCGGTCAGGTGGAAATCGCCGCCCTTGCCGTCGGTCCATTCGCAGCGGATTTTCCCGCCCGGCTTCGGCTCGCTGATGCAGACCGGCATCGTCCAGCCCTCTGGGCCGAGCATCCATTTCTGCATCAACCCGGCCTCCGTGTGAGCCCGGAACACGGCTTTGGGCAACGCCGCAAAGCGGCGGGTGACGACGACATGGGTGTCGCCTTCGGTCTTGAGGGTCAGCCTGCTCATGTCTCTTCCTTTCCTTCATCGTCCATCGTTGCAAGTAGCTGGTCCAGCCGCTGGTAGTTTCGGGCAAGCGTGTCGCGTAGCGAGATCAGCCAGCGGTCGAGGTCGTCGATCGCCTGGGGGGCGATGCTCAGATGCCGCCTTGTGCCCTCGGCCCGGCGAACCACCAGTCCCGCATCCTCCAGCACCTTGATGTGCCGCGAGACGGCCGGCTGGCTCATCGCAAACGGTTTCGCCAGTTCCATCACCGTCGCCTCACCCGAAGCCAGCCGGGCGAGGATCGCCCGCCGGGTCGGATCCGCCAACGCGGCAAAGCCGGCATCAAGATCACGCATCTCTAAAGCCTCCTTTATATAATAATATTGTTATATAAGAGATAGGCTATCGTCAAGTGCCCCTTTTCCGGATCGAACCGTCATCGACGCGTCATCGACGCGTCAACCGCCCGTCATCCGACCTTCATAGGCAGGTTCAACCGCTCACGGGGGATTCGCGCCATGACCGACATTTCCGCAGGCTCCGGCGTCGCCACGCGCCGCCATGTCGGCCGCGCCGTCTACCAGCACAAGGCGCTGAGCAAGGACGGCCTGTCCGAACGCCTGTTTGCGCTGCTCTTTTCCGGGCTTGTCTACCCGCAGATCTGGGAAGACCCGGAGATTGACATGGAGGCGATGGAGCTCGGCGAAGGCCACCGCGTCGTGACCATCGCCTCGGGCGGCTGCAACATGCTCGCCTATCTCACCGCCTCGCCCGCCCATATCGACGTGGTCGACCTCAACGCTGCCCACGTCGCGCTGAACCGGTTGAAGCTCGCCGCCGCACGCCACCTGCCGGGCCAGCAGGATTTCGTCCGCTTCTTCGGAACATCCGGCACCCGCCACAATGCGTTGGCCTATGACCGCTTCATCGCGCCGCATCTCGACGCGACGAGCCGCGTCTATTGGGAGAAGCGCGATATCCTCGGCCGCCGCCGCATCTCCGTCTTCGACCGCAACTTCTACCAGACCGGCTTGCTCGGCTTCTGCATCGCGCTCGGTCATCGTTTGGCCAAGCTGCACGGCGTCGATCCGGCGGAAATCATGCAGGCCAAGACCATCGGCGACCAGCGCCGCTTCTTCCGCGAACAACTCGCGCCGCTGTTTGACCGCCGCTTCATCCGCATGGCGACGGCGCGAAAAGCCTCGCTCTTCGGCCTCGGAATCCCGCCCGCGCAATACGATGCGCTCGTCACCGCGGGCAATGACGGCATGGCCGGCGTTCTGCGCGACCGGCTCGAGAAACTTGCCTGCCATTTCCCGCTCGCCGACAACTACTTCGCCTGGCAGGCCTTCGCCCGCCGCTATCCCTCGTCCGGCGAGGCCGCCCTGCCCCGCTATCTCGACCGCGAGCATTTCCCCGCGATCCGAGCCAATGCCGACCGCGTCGCGGTCCATCATGCCAACTACGTCGAACTCCTGGCCGGCAAGCCAGCCGCCAGCGTCGACCGCTTCATCCTGCTCGACGCCCAGGACTGGATGACCGACGCGCAGTTGAACGGCCTGTGGAGCGAGATCACCCGCACCGCGGCTCCCGGCGGCCGCGTCATCTTCCGCACCGCCGCCGCGCCGAGCCTTTTGCCCGGCCGCGTCTCCCCCGCACTCCTGGACCGGTGGGATTATCGGGAGGAACAGTCACGCGACCTCTCCGCCCGCGACCGCTCGGCGATCTATGGCGGCTTCCACCTCTACGTGAAGCGCTGAATATGGCCGTGACCGACACCGGCAGCCACGCCGAATTGATGGACGATGTCTACCGCTGGCAGCGGCACGTCTACGATCTGACCCGCAAATACTATCTCCTCGGCCGCGACCGGATGATCGATCATCTCGACGCCCGGCCCGGCACGACGGTCCTCGAACTCGGCTGCGGCACCGGCCGCAACATCGCGCTGGCCGCGCGCCGCCATCCCCACGCGCTGTTCTTCGGCCTCGACATCTCCGCGCAGATGCTCGAAACGGCCGAAGCGGCGCTGGCGCGCACTCCGGTCGCGGGCAAGGTGCGCCTCGCCCAGGCCGACGCCACCGGATTCGACCCTCAGGCGCTGTTCGGACGGGATCGCTTCGACCGCGTCTACATCTCCTATTCGCTGTCGATGATCCCCGACTGGCAGGCGTGCGTCCGGCAGGCTCTCAGCGTGCTGGCGCCGGGCGGATCGCTGCACATCGTCGACTTCGGCAATCAGGAGCGCCTGCCCCGCTGGTTCAAGGCGATGCTCCGCGCCTGGCTCGCCAAATTCCACGTCGCCCCGCGCGACAATTTGCACGACCTGCTTGAATCGGAAGCACAGAAAGCCGGCGCAAGCCTCGAATTTGAATCGCTTTTCCGTGGCTACGCGGTCCACGCGATCGTCTGCCTCCGCCGCAGCGCCAGATGAATTCCTTCAGAGGCCCTGCTGCTCGCCGAAGAAGTTATTGATCAGACTGGCCACTGTTTCCGGGATGACCATCGCCGGGACATGGCCGGATCCTGGAAGCACCTCGAGCCGGCTACCGGCAATCCGACTGGAAAGGTAGCGCATGGCACCCGCCGACGCGAACGGATCGAGTTCGCCGTGGATGATCAGAGTAGGCAGCGTCAATCCACCCACGGCCTCGAGATACCGATCATCGACCGGCTGTCCGATCCGCCACAGTCGCGCCGCCGCCTCAGGCGTGGCGCGCATCAGCATGTGATGTCCCATCCGCCGGATATGTTCCACGTCGTGTTCGGGCGTACATTTCTCGATGAACCAGCGCATGCGCTCTGCATGGGAGGCGCCCGGCCACAGGTCGGGCGTCGGGAACGCCCTCGGCGGGGCGGCCGGATCAGGCACCCCTGCGGTGCCATTGGCCAGAACGAGCCCGTCGAACCGGCTGGGATCGCGTAGCGCGGCGCGCACGACTGGCAGAGTGCCCGAAGAGAACCCGGCCAGGACGCATCTCTCGATACCCAGCCGGTCCATGACACGAAACACGTCGTCGACGAGAGCCTCGGCGGTGATCCGCTCGCTCGGTGCGACCGTCTCTCCGGTACCTCTGTGGTCGTAGGTCACCGCTCGCCAGTTCCGGCTGAGAACAGCCAGGGTCGGCAGCCAGTCCTCGTAATTCCCGACCCACCCGCTATGAGCCAGGAAAGTGCGCGGTCCCGCTCCCATCGACAGGGTGAAGAACCTTATGCCATCGAGATCGACGAACATTGATCCTCCTTACGGCAGCGCCTTGGCCAGCGCCGCCACCATCGGCTGTGATTTGTAGCCGAGCTTGGTGGGCGTGAGTCCGAGGCGAACGACAGCCAACTGCTTCGACGGTATGACGGCCATCGACTGGCCGTCATGCCCAAGCGCCCAGACCGTATCCGCCGGCAGATCGAAACCCTTGTCGGGGTCTTCGCCGTCGGGCGTCCCGGCGGAAGACCCGTTCAGCCACATGTGGCCTTGCGTATATTCCTCGGGTGCCGCCGTCGACGGCGCGCGCATCACCGCCGCATAGCCGGCGGGCAGAATCGCCCGTCCGTTCCAGACGCCGTCCTGCAGCAGGAACTGCCCGAACCGCGCCCAGTCCCGCGCCGTAGCGTAGAGATAGGACGAGCCGACGAAAGTGCCGCGCGCGTCGGCTTCGAGGACGGCGCTGCGCATGCCGAGCGGATCGAACAGTTCGCGTCGCGGCCAAGCGAGCGCGTCGGCGCCAGCCGCGTTCTGCCAGATCCGCGACAGCATCACCGTCGTGCCGCTCGAATAGGAGAACACCTTGCCGACCTCGTGCGCCAGCGGCTTGGCGGCGGCGAAGGCGGCCATATCCGGCTCGAGATAGAGCATGCGCGTGACGTCGGTCACGTCGCCGTAGTCCTCGTTGAACTCCAGCCCGCTCGACATCGACAGGAGATCGCGCACTCTGATCGCGCCGCGTCCGTCTGCCTTCCACGACTCGAAAAGGTCCGTGTCGTCGAGGCCGAGCTTGCCGTCGCGCACCAGCGTGCCGATGATTGCCGCGGTGACCGTCTTTGTCATCGACCAGCCGAGCAAAGGCGTCGTCTCGGCAAAGCCCTTGCCGTAGCGCTCGCCGACGATGCGCCCGTTCTTGACGACGACGATCGCGCGCATGCCTGGGCCCGTCATGCCGGGATCGTCGAGGATCGCCTTGACGGCCGGATCCTGCGACGGCTCCACCGTCTCGCCTTCCGGCCAAAGCGTCTGCGATACAGCGCCTGCCGCGACCGGCACCGGCGCAAGCTTTGCCGCCTCCACGTCGCCGTCCGGCACCGAGGCGCAGCCCGCACCCTCGCGCGCCACGGCAAGACCGCCGCCGAACATGCCGAGGAGCTTCGCGTAGGTGGTCTTCGCATCGCGGTCGACCGACATCGAGATCAGTCCGAGGATGGGATGTCCTGGCGCCTGAACGTCGACCTTGAGCACCTCGTGCGAATCCCGGCCGGCGATGAACACGTTCGAGCAGACGATCTTGGCGGAATAGCCCGCAGCCACCTGCACCAGCGCCGGCGGCGCGATGTAGAGCCAGGCCGCGAAGGCCACGACGATTGCCGCCGCAAGCAGCACGAGCCACTTGAGCACTTTGCCGATCAGTCTCATTGCCGCCCCCGCCTTGGATTCGCCGAACTTGCGCCCGATCCGTCGCTGCGGAGTCTTGGGCGCGGCGCGGGGAAAAATCAATGGCGCACGGTAGCCGCAATCGGCGGCACGAATGTCGGACGGACCAGCTTCGCGCAACTGGAAACATGCAGACTCTGCAACACTGCGTTGATTCGGTATCGTCGTTCCCGGGAGTGTCCATGCGCCGTATTGTGGCTTTGTTGCTGATCGCCTCGCTCGCCGGCTGCACCGGCAGCGGCGGGCTGCAGGAACTCGCGCCGTCATCGTCCGACGCGCCGATCGCCTCAGGCCCGCGCTTCGCCGACCGGGATCCGCACGACTGGCAAGCGCGCAAGCCCTGGGACTACGCCATCCACGGCACCGACGTGTCGAAATACCAGACCGCGGTCGACTGGGCCGCCGCGCGCGCCAAGGGCATCTCCTTCGCTTTCGTCAAGGCGACCGAAGGCGGCGACCGGGTCGACGACAATTTTCACGAACACTGGCGCAATGCCCGCGCCGCGGGCATCCCGCGCGGCGCCTATCACTTCTTCTATTTCTGCCGGCCGGCCGCCGAACAGGCCGAATGGTTCATCAGGAACGTGCCGCGGGAACGGGGTTCGCTGCCCCCGGTCCTCGATATGGAGTGGAATCCGCTCTCACCCACCTGCACGCTGCGCCCGCCGCCGGAAACGGTGCGCTCCGAGATGCGCATCTTCCTCAACATAGTGCAGAAGCACTACGGCAAGCGGCCGATCATCTACACAGATCCCGCCTTCTTCGACCGCAACGGCCTGAATGCCTTTCGCGGCTATCATTTCTGGCTGCGTTCGACGGCGGGTCACCCGACGGAGAAATATGGCGACCATCCCTTCGTCTTCTGGCAATACACCGGAACCGGGACAGTGCCGGGTGTGCCGGGCGACGCCGACATCAACGTCTTCAACGGTTCGGCCAGCGGCTGGCGCGCCTGGCTGAAGGCCAACGCCCATTGATTGGCCCGAACGCCGCATTTCTGCCCGGGCGGCATGCTGTCACCCGAATGACAATCCGGAACATATCGACAATGAAACTCGCCCTCGCCGCCGCTCTCGCCGCAACACTGTTCAGCAGCCCTGCCTTTGCCCAGAACTGCGGCGGCGATTTCAACGCCTGGCTGGAGGGAATGCGCGGCGAAGCCCAGGCCGCCGGCATCGGCGAGCGCGGCCTCGAAGCACTTGCGCAGGCGCGGCTCGACACGAGGGTTCTCTCGCGCGACCGGGCACAAGGCGTATTCGCGCAGACCTTCATCGAGTTCTCCAGCCGAATGGTCTCGGGCTACCGGCTCAAGCAGGGCGCCGCCAACCTGAAGAAATATGCCGACGTATTCGCCCGCGCCGAGGCCGAATACGGCGTCCCCGGTCCGGTGATCGCCGCCTTCTGGGCGCTGGAGACGGATTTCGGCGCGGTCCAGGGCGATTTCGATACATTGAGCGCGCTGGCGACGCTCGCCTATGACTGCCGGCGCCCGGAACTCTTCCGGCCGCAGATCGTACCCCTGCTCACGCTGATCGACCAGGGCGTGCTGCCGGCCGACGTCAAGGGCGCCTGGGCCGGCGAGATCGGCCAGACCCAGATCCTGCCGTCCGACTATCTGGAAAAGGGCCGCGATGGCGACGGCGACGGACTCGTCGACCTGCGCAACGATCCGGCCGACGTGATCATGACGACCGCCAACTTCCTCAAGTCGATGGGCTGGCGCGCCGGCGAACCCTGGATGCAGGAGGTCCGCGTTCCGGCCGAAATGGACTGGGCCGACAGCGGCCGCGAGAACCAGCATCCGCGCTCCCACTGGGCAGCCGCCGGCGTCACCGCGCGGGACGGTTCGGCCCTCCCCTCCGACGAACAGCCGTCGAGCCTCGTCCTGCCGATGGGGCGGAAGGGTCCCGCTTTCCTGATATATCCGAATTTCGACGTCTATCTCGAGTGGAACCAGTCCTTCGTCTACACGCTGACCGCCGGTCATCTGGCGGCGCGCTTCGCCGGCGAGCCCGCCTACGACAAGCGCAATCCCGACCGCGGCCTCACCATCGAGGAGATGAAGCAGCTGCAGCGGAAGCTGGAGGCGCGCGGCCACGACGTCGGCAAGATCGACGGCGTGCTCGGCACCGGCACGCGCACCGCGCTGCAGAAAGTGCAAGCCGAGCTCGGTTTCCCGGCCGACGGCTGGCCGACGCAGCAGCTCCTCGTCATTCTCTGACGCGGCGATGAACGACGCCGGCGAACCTTCCGCTCCGTCGCCCGCGCCGCTCAACCTGCCGCGCGCGATCCTCGCGCTGCTTCTGTGCCAGCTGGCCGGCGAGACGTCGATCCTGGCGGTCCGCTCGATCTATCCGGAGATCGCCTTCCCCGGTCCGGTGGTCGGCATGGCGCTGATGTTCGTCCTGCTGGTCTGGCGCAAGGGTCTAGATGCGGGTCTCGACGCAACCTCCGGCGCGATCCTGCGCAATCTCTCGCTTCTGTTCGTGCCCGCCGCCGTCGGCATCGTGCAATACGGCCCGGTGCTGCGCCAATTCGGCGTCACGCTCGCTCTCGCGCTGATCGCCTCGACGGTGCTGACGCTCCTCGTCACGGTCGGCGTCTTCCTGCTCGTCACGCGCCTGCAAGGGGGCGACGCAGAATGACGCCCGACATCGTCTCGATCTGGGTCTATCTGTCCGCCTCACCGCTGACGTGGCTGACGGCGACGCTCGCCGCCTACGTGGCCGCCGACTGGGTCGCCGTGCGGCTCGGCCGTCATCCGCTCGCCAATCCGGTGGTCATCGCCGCGGCGCTGCTCGCAACGATCCTCCTCGCGACCGGCACGGACTACGGCACCTATTTCGAAGGCGCACAGTTCGTGCATTTCCTGCTCGGCCCGGCGACCGTGGCGCTGGCGGTCCCGCTGTGGCGCAATCTCGCGACCGTCCGACGCGCGCTCCTGCCGATGGCGGCCGCCCTCCTCGCGGGATCGGTGACCGCGGCGGTCAGCGCCGTCGGCATCGCCTGGGCGCTCGGCGCGCCCGCCGGCGTGCTCGCCTCGCTGGCGCCGAAGTCGACCACCGCGCCGATCGCCATGGAACTGTCGAAGAGCCTCGGCGGCATTCCGGCGCTCACGGCCGTCCTGGTGGTGATGACCGGCATCATCGGCGCGGTTGTGGTGACCCCGCTGATGAACGCGCTGGGGATAAGGAACTTTGCCGCGCGCGGCTTTGCCGTCGGCGTCGCGTCGCACGGCATCGGCACGGCGCGCGCCTTTCAGGTCTCCGAGATCGCCGGCACCTTCGCCGGCATCGCCATGGGCCTCAACGGTGCGCTGACCAGCCTGCTCGTTCTCGTCTGGCTGGCTTTTGCCGGCTGACAGCTATTCGCTGTCGCATTCCCATTCCATGGCTGAGACGAAGACACTCTCGCCCGCAACATTGCCGCGCGGATCGATCAGGTCGCCGAGCAGATAGTACTCGCCGTCCTCGCCCTCTTCCTCGCCGAGAAGGTCGAGCGACCAGGACAGCCCGATCCGGCTGCCGTCACTCCAGTCCGGATGGATGTCGTCGTAGTTCGGGGAGGAGAGAATTCGCGCGTCCGTCGAGACGGGCGCGCAGGTCGCGGCGAGCGCCGGCGCGGCGGAAAGAACGAGGAAGGCGGCGAGCAAAAAGCGCATGATCGGTTCCGGAGGTTGACGCGGGCCGATCCCTAAATCGGGCGAGTGACCGCAAAAAGGCGGATCGCGAAATCAGCTTGCTGCCATGGTCTCCAGGCTGGCGAAGCCCTCCGGCTTGTCACCTTCGTCGAACGGCGTGGTCACCTCGACGAACTTGTCCGGATAGAAGCCGTTGAAACGGGTCCTGAGCGACAGCGAATAGGCGCCGATATGGCCGATCTCGATCCAGTCGCCGGTGTCGACCGTCTCCGGCAGCCAGAACGGCCGCGACAGGATATCGACCGAATCGCAGGTCGCTCCGCACACCTTGAACGGCACGATCGTCGACACGTCGCCGTTGCGGCTGCGGATCGCGGGATCCGGGATGAAGCGCGCCGGCAGCGTGATCTTGCCCGTCCAGGAATCGGACAGCGACGCCCAGATACCGTCATTGATGTAGAGCCGCCGGCCTTTGCGCAGCAGCACGCGCACGATCAGTGAAAACGCCCGCGCGACGATCACCCGTCCCGGTTCCGCCACCAACGGCAGGTCGCCGAACCCCCATTCGCGCAGGTCGCCGCGAAAACGCGACATCAGCTGCGACAGCGACGGCATTTCGGGAACCTTGCGGTTCGGGTCATGGCCGTATTCGGCCGGGAACCCGCCGCCGACGTCGAGGCCGACGAGATCGACGCCCGCCCGGTTGCGCACCCAGTCGGCGGTCTTCAGCGCCCGGTCGTAAGTATCCGGATCCTCGATCTGGCTGCCGACATGGAAGCAGATGCCGACCTTGTAGCCGGTGCGCGCCAGCCGCTGAAGCAGTTCCACGGCCTGTGCGGGGCCGGCGCCGAACTTCTTCGACAGTTCGTAGGCGGCGTGTCCCTTGGTCTGGATGCGGACATAGACTTCCACTGAGCCCGGATCGATGTCGAGTGCGCGCACGATGCGTGTCAGCTTGACGATCTCGTCCTCGTGGTCGACTGCGATCACCCGGATACCGTAGGTCTCGAGCGCCAGCCTTATGTCGGACTGCGCCTTGACCGGATGCATGTAGAGCATCTCCGCCTCGGGAGCGACGGCGCGGACCGCCGCGAACTCGCCGGGCGAGGCGACGTCGAAGGCCTTCACGCCTGCCTCCGACAAGGTCTTCAGCACCATCGGTTCGCCGTTGGTCTTCACTGCATAGGCCGTCTTGCCAGGGAACATGGCCATGAAGCTCTGGGCATCGGCCTTCAGCACGTCCGGATGGAAGCAGTAGACCGGCTCGTCCGGGCGAAGCTCCAGCGCGGCGGCCTTCGCGGTCTCGAATCTCTGCATGGGCGGTCCCCGTTTCGCTGCGAAGCTATCAGCGGCGCATGACGGGCGAAAGCGGTGCCAGGGCCGAAGGTTCCGGAAACGGGTGGCGATGGCCGGCGAGTCATCCTATCGATGCGTCCCCAAACGGATATCCCGCATGAGTCTCCCCTCCTCCGCGTCCTCCCAGAACCCGCCGATGACGGCCCGCATGTGGGCTTTGCTCCTGCTCCTCGGCGTCATCTGGGGCGGTTCCTTCTTCAGCGTCTCGATCGCCGTGAAGGAGATCCCGCCGCTGTCTCTGGTGCTGATCCGCGTTGCCATCGCCGCGATGGCGCTGCACCTCTATCTGCTGGCACGCGGCCCGTCCTTCGCGCTGGCGCGTCCCTATGCGGGCTGGTTCCTGATGATGGGCCTGCTCAACAATGTCATTCCATTCTCCCTGATGTTCATAGGCCAGACGGCGATCGGCGCCGGCCTCGCCTCGGTGCTCAACGCAACCACCCCGTTCTGGACGCTTCTCATTGTCGGCTTCGTCTTCCGCTTCGAGACACCGACACTCAACAAGCTGGTCGGTGTCGTGATCGGCATCGCCGGCACGGCGGTGATGATCGGCCCGGGATTGGCAGCCGATATCGGCGGTCCCGTCTGGGCAAAATTCGCACTGATCGGCACGGCGCTGTCCTACGCATTCGCCTTCGTCGTCTCGCGCCGGTTCACCGGCCTGCCGCCGGTCCTGGTCGCGACCGGCCAGTTGACGGCCTCGACGCTGATGATGATCCCGATTGCGCTTTATTCTGACGGGTTCGACGGCTTCCTCCATGCCGGCGCCGGCGCGTGGACGGCGGCACTGGCGCTCGCGCTCGTCGCAACCGCCTTCGCCTACCTGATCTTCTTCGAACTGATCCGCACGGCGGGCCAGTCGAACACCTCGCTCGTCACCATGATCACGCCCGTGAGCGCCGTCCTTCTCGGGACAATCTTCCTCGGCGAACGGCTGGAACTGTTCGAACTGGCTGGCATGGCTCTGATCGGCCTCGGGCTGGTGACGATTGACGGCAGGCTCTTCCGTCGCCGATAGGTTCGAGACGGAGGACGCTCATGCTGTCGGTCATAGCCATACAGGACGAGATCGCCGCGGGACGGACCACGCCCGCCGCCGAGATCGCACGCAGCCTCGACCGTATCGCCGAGCTCGATGCCGGCATCGGCGCGTTCGAAACCCTTGCCGACCGCGATGCGGCTATCGCCACGGCGGCCGCTGCGTCCGGCCCGCTTGCGGGCGTCTCCGTCGGCATCAAGGACATCTTCGACACCGCCGACCTTCCGACCGCCTACGGCACGGCGCTCTACGCGGGCTACCGGCCGCGCACCGACGCCGCCGCCGTGACAATGATCCGCCAGGCCGGCGCATCTGTCGTTGGCAAGACGGTCACCACCGAGTTCGCCTTCCTCAACCCTTCCCGCACGAGAAACCCGCTCGACCCGGCGCATACGCCGGGCGGCTCGTCCTCGGGTTCGGCGGCGGCTGTTGCCGCTGGCATGGTGGCGGCCGCTACAGGCACGCAGACCGGTGGCTCGGTCATCCGCCCCGCCGCCTATTGCGGCGTCAGTGGCTACAAGCCGAGCTTCCGGCTCGTCCCCACCGTCGGCGCCAAGACGTTCTCCTGGTCGCTCGATACGGTCGGCTTCTTTGCCGCCTGCGTGGCCGACGTCGCACGCTTCGCGGCCTGCATCACGCGTCGTCCTCTGGATGTCGAGGAATCGGCATCACCGCCCCGCATCGGCATTTACCGGAGCAGGATCTGGAACGAGGCGAACGCCGAGATGCACCATGCGCTCGGGCGGGCGGCGGAGATCGCGGCCAATGCCGGCGCCGAGGTCATCGAGATCGATGAGCCCGATACGCTCGCAGCCGGACGGGACTGCCATTCGACGATCCAGAACTACGAGGTGGGCCTCGCGATGGCAGACGATTTCCTGCGCTTTGGCGATAGCATGAGCAAGATCCTGCGTGAGGCGATCGCCTCCGGTCGCGCCATCCCACCCGCCGACTATGACAAGGCTAGGGCGACGGCGCGACGCGCACGCAAGGCCGCGACGGCGCTGTTCCACACCGTCGACGTGCTGCTGACGCCCTCCGCGACCAGCGCTGCGCCTGCCGGGCTCGCATCCACCGGCAGCCCGATCTTCAACAAGCTCTGGACCCTGACCGGCAATCCTTGTGTGAACGTCACGGGCCTCGCCAACCCGGCCGGCCTGCCGCTCGGCGTGCAGGTCGTTGCCCGCTTCGGCGCCGACCGCGCCGCGCTTTCCGCGGCCGACTGGCTGGAACGGGCCATCAGAGCGGCCTGAAACGGTCACCCGTCGGAAAAATGTCGAGTTGAAGGCAACGACGAAACCGGAAGCGATTTCCTGTGTTTGGGCCGCCCGACGTCACCGTTTTTGCACAAGCTGTTGCGCCGCAGCAACAAAACCCCTTGTCAGCGGCTCAGATACGCATACACTTTCGCCTTAGTCCGCAGAGGAGGTTCACCAATGGGACTGACACGGCCGATCAATACGATAATGATTTGTGCTGCGTTCGCCTTTATCGGCGCCATGATCCTGGGAGTGCTGCCGTAGGCAGGTTAGGGGCCCGGGGCTTTCCTCCACACTGAGGCAACAAGTGCAAGAAGGCCGGGTCAGACCCGGCCTTTTTCATTGCGCGGACATCGCCGTCAGGCGGCCGACGCACTCACCAGCGGCGCTTCGTCGACCGCTCGGATGCCGATCATGTGGCAGATCGCAAAGGCCAGGTCGGCGCGGTTCATCGTATAGAAATGGAAATCGCCGACGCCCCTCTCGACCAGATCGAGCACTTGTTCGGCCGCCACGGCCGCCGCCACCAGCGCGTGCGTCTGCGGATCTCGGGCAAGCCCGTCGAAGCGCTCGGCAAGCCATGCCGGAACATGCGCGCCACAGCGGCCGGCGAAATTGGCCACGGCCGAGAAGCTGTGAACCGGCAGGATGCCCGGCACGATCGGGATGTAGATGCCCGCCCGGCGGGCGCGCTCGACATAGCGCTCGTAAACATCATTGTCGAAGAAGAACTGGGTGATCGCACGGGTGGCGCCATTGTCCACCTTGCGCTTCAGCATCTCGATGTCGGTGGCGAAATCCGGGCTTTCCGGGTGCTTTTCCGGATAGGCCGACACCGAGATGTCATGCGCGCCCTGAGCCGCGAGCGCTCCGACCAGGTCTGCCCCGTTGGAATAGCCTTGCGGATGCGGCCGGTAGCGCGAGCCGACGCCCTCGGCCGGATCGCCGCGCAGCGCCACGAAGCGCTTCACACCCATCGCCAGGAAATCCGCGATCACCGCGTCCGACTGCTCGCGGCTGGCGTCGACGCAGGTGAGATGTGCGGCGGGCGTGAGCGTCGTCTCGCCGAGGATGCGGCGCACGGTGCGCGCCGTCCGCTCCCTGGTCGATCCGCCTGCCCCATAGGTCACCGAGACGAAACTCGGATTCAGCGGCTCCAGCCGCTTGACCGTCTCCCAAAGACGGGCCTCCATGTCGTCGGTCTTCGGCGGGAAAAACTCGAACGAAACGCGGATCTTGTCGCCGATGTCGGGACGTCGGGAAAGCCGGAAGTGGGACATCACGCGGTCTCCGTGGCGAGGCGTCGTTCTTGGGAAGGGTGGGCGAGAAGGATGCGGCGGTCGCGTCCGGACCAGAGCTTGACGGTCAGGCCGTCGGAATCCGCAGGCGCGAAGGTCACGGTCTCCTCCTGCTCCAGGCCCGCCTCCTTCATCCAGTCGGCGATCTGTCGGTCGGTGAATCCGAGGCGCGCATGCGCCTGCTCCTCGCGCAGGAACTCGAAATCGTGAGGAGCGAAATCGACGATCACCAGCCGGCCGGCCGGCCGCAGCGCCTTTGCCGCCTCGGAAATCGCGAGGCCGGGATTGTCGAGATAGTGCAGCACCTGGTGGATCGTGACGAGGTCGAAGGCGTCGCGGTCGACCGGCGGCGCATAGATGTCGCCCTGCCTCACCTGCGCATGCTGCACGCCGGCCTTGTCGAGATTGGCGCGCGCGACCGACAGCATCTCGCGCGACATGTCGAGACCGACGCCGCGCCGGTAGAGCGGCGCGAAGATTTCCAGCAGCCGCCCCGTGCCGGTGCCGAGGTCGAGCATCGCGTTGAGCGGCGTCTTGCCGACGAGCTTGACCAATGCCGCTTCCACCGCGTCGTCGGGCACATGCAAAGCGCGCAACTGG
Source organism: Mesorhizobium sp. (assembly GCF_024710845.1). Lineage (GTDB taxonomy): Bacteria > Pseudomonadota > Alphaproteobacteria > Rhizobiales > Rhizobiaceae > Mesorhizobium_A. Next base: position 62,962 of record NZ_JANJTZ010000010.1, on the reverse strand, counting down.
TCCCATTGCGCCGCGTTGGCGCTGAAATACGCGGCCGCGCGCTCGCGATTCTTGCGTTTCACCGCCTCCAGCCGCTCCATGTCGCGCAGCACCAGCGGATCGGCGGGGTCGACGCGACCGACGAGGCCGAGCGCGAATTCGCGTGCCGCATCGTTGTCGGAAAGCCGGAAGAAGGCCCAGGATCCTTCCTGGTAGCGGCCGATCAGCCCCGCCTCGAGCAGGAGCTTGAGGTGCCGCGACACCCGCGGCTGCGACTGGTTGAGGATCGAGGTCAGATCCGACACGGTCAGGTCGCCTCGCGACAAGAGCACGAGGATGCGGAACCGGCTGGATTCGCCGGCCGCCTTGAGCGTATCGACCATTCGGTTCAGATTGACTTTCGGGTGCACCACGATCAACCTCGATGAGACATAAAGATATGTTTATGTGAGGCGGGAGCGGCATGCAAGCGGAATGTCGCACATGGGAAAGAAAATGGCGTTTTCATCCAAGGCCCAGTCCGAGTTCGAGATCCGCGAAGGGGAACGGCGGCTCGACGCCGATCCGGCCGCCGCGCCGCCGGATGCAGGTGTGGTCTTCATCGGCCGTGTCTCGTCGCCCTGGACCGAGCGATCGCAGTGCCCGAAGAACATGCGCGAGGCTGGCGAGAGGGGCGGCGGCGGTCGCATTTCCCTCGACCCGATCTACGCATCCGGCCTGCAGGGGCTCGACAAATACAGCCACGCCGTCCTGTTGTCCTGGCTCGACCGTTCGCCGCGCGACCTGATCGTCCAGAAGCCGCGCCACGCCGAAACGGCGAAAGGCACCTTTGCCCTTCGCTCACCCGTGCGGCCCAATCCGATCGGCATGCACATCGTCCGCATCCTCGGCATCGACATGGCGCGCGGCGTCATCGACCTCGAGGCAATCGACCTGCTCGACGGCACCCCCGTCGTCGACATCAAGCCCTATTTCGCCTCGACCGACTCGGTTCCCGACGCCGCGCGCCCTCCCCGGGATGGCGCCTGATGGCGGGAACGCATCGGCAGAAGGAAATCGCCAAGGGCCTCACCCTCCTGATCCCGCTCGCGCCGTGGGCCGACGCCGAGGCAATCCGGGAGGCTGCCGGCCAGAAACACCTGAAGACGCTGCCGCCCTCGGTTGCGCTATGGCTCGCCACGGCCGCGCATATCCGCCACCGGCACACCTCCTACGATGCGCTGTTGGCAGATGGTTACGACCGCGACTCCGCCCGTTTCTTTGTCGTCGACGAGATCAACAAGGTGCTGACGACCTGGCGCGCGACGCGCCTGCTCGATCCTGACGGCGACGAGGAAGAAGCGCCTTAATTTCCCACGTTATTCTGGTAGCTTGCGGCCATCCGCTGTGCGGCTTGGGCAATCGGGTGGAGCGAGATGGCGCGGGGCAGGCGAAAGGCGGAGGAAACGGCATCGACCTCCGAAGGGTCCTCGTGGGCCAGGCTGCGCGAGCGGCTGTCGCTGCCGGGGCTGGAGACGTGGTCCACCAACGTCCGCACCGTCCTTCTCAACGTCTTCTTCCTCGTCATCGTCGTCGTGCTGGTGCCGCTGCTGATCGGCCAGTTCCGCCGCGACCAGGTCATCATCGAGCCGATCGCCGTCCCCGAAGCGCTCGCGGCGCGGGGGATGACGGCCGAGGTCGTCGCCAGCCGCATCTGGGACGGGCTGTCGGACGTGCGGCGCTCCGCGAAGACGTCGAAGGAGAGTATTGCCGCCTTGCCGAATTCGCGCCGCGTCGAGTTCTCCTTTCCCGATTCGGGCCTCTCCATCGAATCGCTCGTCTTCCATGTCAGGCGCCTGTTCAACGCGTATGAGACGCGCATCGCCGGCGAGTTCATCTGTGAGACCGCGGATTGCTCACCGGAAGGCCTGCGGCTTCGCCTTCGTGTGGTGCGCGACGCGGTCGAGCTCGTCGACCTGTCGCCGATCGGCGCTTCTTCCGACCGCGACTACTTCGCTGAGGCCGCGTCGGGCATCCTGGCGATCCTGGACCCGTTCGTGGCGATCTCGGCCGCGTCGGCCGAAAAGCCGCTTTCCGCCACCATCCTGGCGCGACGGATGATCCGCTCGCACCACAAGGACGCGAAATGGGCGCACAACCTGATCGGCCTGATCCGCGCCGACGAGGGCGACGCCAAGGCGGCGACGGAGGAATACCGTGCTGCCCTGGCGCTCGACCCGGCCTTTATCCCCGCCCGCGTCAACCTCGGCAACGCGCTGCTCAAGGCGGGCGATCTCGCTGCCGCCCGCACCGAATATGCCGAGGTGCGCAGGCTCGATCCGAAGAACGTCTTCGCCTCGGAGGGTTTTGCCGAGATCGCACTCGCGGAGGGCAAGCCGGACGAGGCGGTGACGGTCTATCTTCAGGCCGCCGACGCTTCTCCGGTCGACCCGCGCTATCCGACGAAGGCCGGCCGCATCCTGCTCCGGATTGGAAAGACCGACGAAGGGGTCGCCCAGCTGACGCGCGCGCTGGAACTCGATCCCGGCTACCTGCCGGCCTTCGCGGAACTCGCCGCGATGCATCTTGCCAAGGGCGACAACGCGGCCGCGGAGCGCATCTACCGCAACGCCGCCGACTATGCGCCGGAAGACACGGATGCCCAGGCGTCGCATGGGCGTATGCTCGCCATTATCGGCGACTTCGCCGCAGCCGAGCTGCGCTATGCGCGTGCGGTGAAGCTCGCCCCGGCGGACGCCGCCTACCGGCTCGAACTCGGCCGCGTCCTGCAGCGCCTCTCGCGTCACGACGAAGCTGTGACCCAGCTGATCGAGGCACGGAGGCTCGCGCCGGAAAACGCCGACGTCTGGATGTCGCTCGGAGACAGCTACCGAGACACCGACCGCAAGGGCGATGCAGTGGCCGCCTACAAGAAGTATCTCGAGCTCGCCAAGCCGGACGATTTCATGCGGCCGGTCGCCGAGCGCTTCATCGAGCTTCTGTCGGGCTGATTAGCCCCGGTATATCCACTGCTCGGGGATGCGCACGGACACGTCTTCGCCCGCCGCGATCCGTCCCGGCTTCTCCACCCAGGCCACCAGGCCCCGCAGCCGCCTGGCGGCCTTGGGAAACAGGAGCGCGCCGGCTTCTCGGTCTTCCATGCGGGCACGTTCCGCAACCAACTTGCCGGCGACGCGGCATGGGCCGTTCTGCGCATCCACCTTCAGCGTCACTCCACCGCGAAAGAACAGCATGGTTCCGGCCGGGAGGAACGAAAGCAGCGGAACGCCGTCGATGAGCAGGTTCGCGCCGATCCACTCCGGACGGATTTCGCGAATCCCCATGTTGCGGGCGATCCGCTCAAGTTCGTCGGGCGCCACGATGGAAACCTGCCGCTCGTTCCTGATCTGCGTGCCGCGCGGATACCACAGCTCGCGCCCGCCCGAATGACGCGTCGCACCTTCGTGAAAATCGCCGACGATGCCGCCGAAGCCGAGTTCGAGCGCCTCGACCGCCGCCGTCTCGAAGTGACCGCCCGCCGCGACGAAAACGCCAGCCACGCGTGCGCTCAGCTTGCGGGCCGGAACGATCTCGGGATCGGCGTCGAGTGGTCGGTCGAATGGCAGTGTCTGGTCGCGCATGGCAACTCCCGCGTTTCCCGCTAATTGCGGGTGACGGGCTAGGCAGTCCAGTCAATTCGCGTGATACGAACCGAACGCCAGGCGATCGGTCACATCTTCCTCAGGAGCGCGCCGCCGATCGAGTATCCGGCGCCGAAGGCGCACAGCATGCCGAATTCGCCCGGCTTCATGTCCTCGTGATACTGTTTCAGCGCCACGACGGCGCCGGCGGCTGCCGTATTCCCGAGCTTTTCCAGCACCATCGGTGCGCGGTCGGCGTCCGCCTCGTGGCCGAGTGTGAGTTTCATGATCATGGCGTTCATCCGGCCGTTCGCCTGGTGTAGCCAGTAGCGGCGCACGTCCTCGACCGTCATGTCATGGTCGGCGAGGAAGCTCGCGATGAACTTGTGCGCGGCGACGGTGACTTCCTTGAAGACCTTGTTCCCGACCTGCTTGATCATGTTGCCTTCCATGTTCACCACGGAAGTGTCCTCCTGCCCGGAACGGATCAGGAAACCGAAATTCGAGCGGATATTATTCGAGAACTGCGTCCAGCTGCGTGTGTCCATCACCTCGAAACGTCCCGAGCGGACATCGCCTTCGTCGATCGCTTCCACCACCATCGTCGCCGCAGCGTCACCGAAGATGAAATGCGTCTGCCGGTCGCGGAAGTTGAGGTGGGCGGTGATAATCTCCGGCGTCACCACCAACACGCGCTTCTGCGCGCCGGTTCGCACCAGATTGGTCGCGATATGCAGCCCGGCGGCGGCCGACGAGCAGCCGAGGCTCATGTCGAACGCGGCGCCCGAAGCGCCCAGCGCCTTCTGGATCTCGACTGCGACGGCCGGATAGGGCCGCTGCTGGTGCGACGCCGCGCAGATCACCATGTCGACAGACGACGGATCCGTCACGCCCGCATGGTCCAGCGCCCGTCGAGCGGAAACGACGCCGAACTCGGCCATGACCGAAAGTTCGTCGTCGCCGCGTGGCGAGATGCGCGGCGCCATGCGCTCGACATCGAGGATGCCGTCGCGGGTATGGACGTGGCGGTTCTTGACGCCCGACGCATAGACGATGAAGTCGGTGTTCGATTTCGCCAGCGGCGGTTCGCCCTTGGCCGAGCGTTCTGCGTTCTGGAGATCAATCCACTCGTTGAAGCTGGCGACCAGCTCTTCGTTCGTGATCGTTGATTCCGGTATCTCGACGCCGATACCGCTGATGATGACACGCTGCATGCTAGGAATCGTCCCGTCGGGGCCCTGATTTCACGCGTGACGACGGCATGGGGAGGGATCCGTCGCGGGCCGTTGCGCAATCCGCGAATACGCCAAAAATTGAGGCAAAGCAAAGGCTGGCGGAATGTCGGCCCCACTCGTCCACGTCATCGTGGGCGGACAGCCCCTACCAGGCGCAGATTCGCGTCGAGGTCTCGGGATTGTTCCAGCAGGCGCCGTCGTCGTTCGACCGCACATACATTCCCGGCAGGGAGACGTTGCGACCGCCGATATTGACGAAGGCGCTGGCAAAGCCCGGCTGATCGACGATCAGGCTGTAGGTCGGCTTGCCGCGGGCGCTGATCTCGAAGCTACCCTGCCGGTCGGTCGCGACGAAGTTGCAGGCAAAGTAGCCGTCGTCGGTCGTGAAGCATCGCGCCCGCTTCGCCTCCGCGGAGGAGGCAAAAAGCAGCGCAGCCGCGGCCAGGCAGCACGCTGCGAAGTACGTCCTGAAACCCGACATGGCGGCTGCCTCCCCCGCGCTCGATTCTACCGCGTCAGCCGCTTGTGCGTCATGCGATGCGGATTGGCGGCATCGGGTCCGAAGCGGCGGATCTTGTCCTTCTCGTATTCCTCGAAATTGCCCTCGAACCACTCGACATGCGCATTGCCTTCGAAGGCCAGCATGTGGGTCGCCATGCGGTCGAGGAACATTCGGTCGTGCGAGATGATGACCGCGCAGCCGGCATAGGCTTCCAGCGCGTCTTCCAGCGCCGACAGGGTTTCGGTATCGAGATCGTTGGTCGGCTCGTCGAGCAGCAACACGTTGCCACCGTTCTTCAACATCTTGGCAAGGTGCACGCGGTTGCGCTGGCCGCCGGAGAGATTACCGACCTTCTGCTGCTGGTCGGCACCGCGGAAGTTGAACGACGAGCAGTACGCCCGCGAGTTCACCTCGTGCTTGCCGAGCTTGATCACCTCGGCGCCGCCGGAGATTTCCTCCCAGACGTTCTTGTTCGGGTCGAGCGCGTCGCGGCTCTGGTCGACATAGCCCATCTTGACCGTCTCGCCGATGCGGATCGTGCCGGAATCCGGCTTTTCCTGGCCGGTGAACATGCGGAACAGCGTCGTCTTGCCCGCGCCGTTGGGACCGATCACGCCAACGATGCCGCCCGGCGGCAGCCTGAACGACAGGTTCTCGATCAGTACCTCGTCGGTGAAGCCCTTGGTCAGGCCGTCGACCTCGATCACCACGTTGCCGAGCCGTTCGCCGGCCGGGATGACGATCTGCGTGTCGGTCGGCTTGCGGTTCTGCGCCTGCTCGACCAGATCCTCATAGGCCTTGATACGCGCCTTCGACTTGGTCTGGCGGGCCTTCGGGCTGGACTGGATCCATTCGCGCTCGCGCCAGATCGACTTCTGCCGCGCGTCGTCCTCGCGGCCTTCCTGGATCAGGCGCTTGGCCTTGGCGTCGAGATACTTGGTGTAGTTGCCCTCGTAGGGGATGCCGCGCCCGCGGTCGAGTTCGAGGATCCAGCCGGTGACGTTGTCGAGGAAGTAGCGATCATGGGTGATGATCAGCACCGAGCCCGGATAGTCGCGCAGGTGCTTTTCCAGCCAGGCGGTCGTCTCGGCGTCGAGATGGTTGGTCGGCTCGTCAAGGAGCAGCAGGTCGGGCTGCTCGAGCAGCAGACGGCACAGCGCGACACGACGGCGCTCGCCGCCCGAGAGATTGTTCACGTCGGCATCCGGCGGCGGGCACTGCAACGCCTCCATCGCCATTTCGACCTGCTGTTCGAGGTCCCACAGGTTGAGACGGTCCATCTCGTCCTGGAGCTTGGCGCCCTCGTCCGCGGTCTCGTCGGAATAATTCATCATCAGCTCGTTGTAGCGCTCGATGATGGCGGTCTTTTTCGCCACGCCCTCCATGACGTTGTCGAACACATTCTTGGCCGCGTTGAGCTGCGGCTCCTGCGCCAGATAGCCGACGGTCGCGCCGTCGGCGAGCCACGCCTCGCCCTGATATTCCTTGTCGAGCCCGGCCATGATGCGCAGGATCGTCGACTTGCCCGAGCCGTTCGGGCCCAGGATGCCGATCTTGGCGTCCGGGTAGAAGGAGAGATGGACGTTGTCGAGCACCTTCTTGGTGCCGTAGGCCTTGGAGAGGCCCGACATGTGATAGATGAACTGGCGTGCCACGCGCGCTATTCCTGATCAACGAGTGTTGGAAGTTGCGCGCTATGTAGGCGAACGGACGGCAAAGGGCAATGCGGCGCAGACGATCTACTGCGCCCCCTGCCCGCGATGCGCCCAGCCGGTGGTGCGCATCTCGATCCATGCCATCAGCGCATACATGGCGATGCCCTCGACCGCGAGCATGATCAGGCCGGCGAAGACCAGCGGCACGTTGAACTGCGACTGCGCCGCCGACATCATCTGGCCGAGTCCGGAATTGGACGCGACCGTTTCGGACACGACCGACCCGACGAAGGCGAGCGTGATCGCAACCTTCAGCGAGCCGAAAAAGTAGGGCATCGAGCGCGGGATGCCGACCTTCAGCATGATGTCCATCTTCTTGGCGCCGAGTGCGCGCAGCACGTCCTCGGTCTCGGGCTCGATGGTGGCAAGCCCTGTCGCCACATTCACGACGATCGGGAAGAAGGCGATCAGGAAGGCGGTGAGCACCGCCGGAATGGTGCCGATGCCGAACCAGATCACCAGGATCGGCACGATCGCGACCTTGGGGATCGCGTTGAAGCCGACCATCAGCGGGTAGAGCCCGGCATAGATCGAGCGCGACCAGCCGACCAGCAGGCCCAGCGCCAGGCCGCCGACGACGGCGAGCAGAAAGCCGACGGTCGTGGTGTAGAGCGTCTGCAGCGAATTCTTCCAGATCGCCGGCCAGAACTCGATGATCGCATTGAGAATGACGCTCGGCGCCGGCAGCACGTATTGCGCGATGCCGAAGGCGCGCACGGCGGCCTCCCAGATCACAAAAAGCGCAATCGTGTAGAGCCACGGCGCCGCGTTGAGCCAGTTGAAGCCCTTACCCGTTCCCGCGTTCATGCCGCGATCCTCGCTTCGGCGATGGCCCCGCGCAGCTCATGCACGAGGTCGTTGAACTCGGGCCTGTAGAGAATTTCCAGATCGCGCGGCCGTTCGAACGGCACGTGCCGCTCCTGCAGGATGCGGCCGGGCCGCGAACTCATCACGAAGACCTTGTCGGCCAGGAAGGCCGCTTCGCGCAGGTCATGTGTCACCAGCACGATCGTCACACCCTGAGCGGCGTGCAGGTCGCGGATGACGCACCACAGTTCCTCGCGGGTGAACGAGTCGAGCGCACCGAACGGCTCGTCGAGCATCAGCAGGTCGGGCTCGTGAATCAGCGCGCGGCACAAATTGGCGCGCTGCTGCATGCCGCCGGAAAGCTGCCAGGGAAATTTCGAGCCGAAGCCCTTGAGGCCGACGGTCTCCAGGAGCTTCTCGGCCTTGGCGACATACTCCGCCTTGTTGGCCCGCAGCCGCTTGCGGTGCCGCTCGACGATTTCCAGCGGCAAGAGGATGTTGTCGAGCGTGGTGCGCCAGGGCAGCATGGTCGGGTTCTGGAACGCCATGCCGACGATCGACACCGGCTTGGTCACCCGCGCGCCCGCGACCATCACCTCGCCCGATTGCGGAATGTGCAGCCCGGTCACCAGCTTCATCAGTGTGGACTTGCCGCAGCCCGACGGCCCGACCACGGCGGCGAACTCGCCCTTGGCGACGGCGAGCGTCAGTTCCTTGACGGCAAGCGTCCCCTCCGCGCCGCCATAGCGCATGTCGACGTTGGAAATGGTAACCAGGGGGTAGGTCAAATGAAGCTCCGCAAGAGGAAAGACCGTCGTCGGTCGAGCTTCGTCGGTCGTGGCCTTTCGACCATCGACCGACGCATGACGACCGACTGCCTTACGGCAGCATCCGCTCTTCCTTCGGCGGAAGGTACGAGGCGTCGAAGATCTGTTCCGCCTTGACCTTACCCGTCAGCTTCATCGACACGGTCAGGTACTCGATCGACTTGGTGAGCTTGGCCATGTCGAGCCCGCCGAAGCCGTTCTCGACCACGTAGGGCGTCTTGATGTTGAGGTCGTTGGCCATCTTCAGCCGTTCGATCTCGATGTCCTTCTTCAGCACTTCGTTGCGCTTCATCACCGCCTCGGCGCCCGCCACCGGATCGGCGACCGCGTCGGCGAAGCCCTTGGCGAGTGCCTTGAGGAAGCCCTTCACCGCATCCGGATTGGCCGCCGCGAAGTCGGTATTGACCAGGATCGAGTTGCCGTAGAGATCGAGCCCGTGCTCGGCCATCAGGATCATCGAGATGTCGTCGGCGGCCACACCTTGAGCCTTCAGGTTCAGCACCGAGGAGAAGGCGAAGCCGAAGATGCCGTCGACCTGGCCCTGCGCCAGCATCGGTTCGCGCACCGGAAAGCCGACGCTTTCGATCGTCACCTTGGAGGCGTCGAGACCCGCCGCCTGCACGAAGGCCGGCCACTGCGCGAAGGCGCCGTCCGGCGGCGGAGCGCCGAGCTTGTGGCCTTCAACCGACTTCGGATCCTCGGTGATGCCGAGGCTCTTGCGGCCGATGATCGAGAACGGCGGGCGTTCGTAGACGACCATCACGGCCTTGATCTTCTGCGTCGGGTCGGTGTCGAGGAACTTGATCAGCGAATTGATGTCGCCGAAGCCCATCTGATAGGCGCCGGTGGCCACGCGCGGAATCGCCTCGACCGAGCCGTTGCCGGTGTCGATGGTGACGTTGAGGCCCGCTTCCTTGAAGTAGCCCTTGTCCATCGCGAGGAAGAAGCCGGCCGCCGGCCCCTCGAACTTCCAGTCCAGCGTGAACTTGATGTCGGTTTCGGCGCGAACCGGCGCGGCAAAAGCCACGGCACCGGCCAGAGCGGCGGCTGCGAGCGAGAATGCCCTGCGTGTGATCATGCTTTGTTGCTCCCCTGTGATTGTCAGACCACCATCAAACAGGCGTGAAACGCCCTTTGCAAGGCCAAAACTGCACAGACATTCGGCAGTGCGGCAATCTGACTAAAACAGCGGCAATCGGCACGCGCGAACCAGTGGACGGACGCCCTTGACGAATGTCGCGGCGGGGAGCGAACTCGACTTCTTGCCAAGGGGGAGAACAGCGTGCCGTTCGACAGCCAGATCAGGATCGCCTCGCCCACGGGAGCGAGCCTCAACGCCTACGTCCGCAAGGCGGAGGGTGCACCGCGCGGCGTGGTCCAGATCAATCACGGTCTGGCGGAGCATGCCGCCCGCTATGCCCGCTTCGCCGATTTCCTCAGCCTCCGCGGCTTCCACACGTATGCGCACGACCATCGCGGCCATGGCGCGACCACCGCCTCCGACGCCCCGCCGCGGATGTTCGCGAAGCAGGACGGCGCGGCCAAGGTCGTCGCCGACATCGACGCCGTCCAGGACCGCATCGCTGCCGATTACCCGGGCCTGCCGGTTATCCTCTTCGGCCATTCGATGGGCGGCCTCTCGGGCATGAATTTCGTCCTCAAGCACTCCAACCGCATCCGCGCGGCCGCGATCTGCAACGCCAATTTCTCCGCCGGAGCACTCGGCCGCGTGGCTCAAGGCGTCTTGGCCTTCGAGCGCTTCCGCCTCGGCTCCGATGTGCCCTCACGCATCCTGCCCAAGCTCACCTTCCAAGCCTGGGCAAAGCAGACCAAGGATCGCCGCACAGAGTTCGACTGGCTGTCGCGCGACCCGGCCGAGGTCGACAAATATGTCGCCGACCCGCTTTGCGGCTGGGACGCGTCGGTGTCGATGTGGAGGGATGTCTTCGACCTGATCTTCGCCGGCGCCAACGACCGCAACTACGCCGGCATTCGCCGCGACCTGCCGCTCTACCTCATCGGCGGCGAGAACGACCCCGCGACGGATGGCGGCAAGGCCGTCCGGCACCACGCCGAGCGGTTGAGGCGGATGGGCTTTTCGAATCTGGTTTCAACCATTTACCCGCAGACCCGCCACGAAAGCCTGAACGAGGTGAACCGCGATCAGGTGATGGCGGATTTCGGCACGTGGCTGGAACGCGTGACCTAGACGCGCCGGGAAACGACCGTCGCGCGCTGCTGCGCAGGAGCGGCCGGGCTTCTGGCCCAAGGCAAGCCCGTGACATCCCTTCGCGCCGCTGCTAGTCAGCCGGTAACCGGAGTGAACCCCTCATGTCCAAGCCTCCCCTGTCCGGCATCCGCGTCATCGAACTCGCCCGCATCCTCGCCGGGCCCTGGGCCGGTCAGGTCCTGGCCGATCTCGGCGCGGACGTGATCAAGGTGGAAAACCCGGATGGCGGCGATGACACGCGCAAATGGGGACCGCCCTTCTTCATGGCGGCGGACGGCACGAATCTCTCCGCCGCTTATTACCATTCCTGCAACCGCGGCAAGCGCTCCATCGCCATCGATTTCACCACGCCGGACGGCGCCGAGACGCTGCGCAAGCTGATCGCCGACGCCGACGTGCTGATCGAGAACTTCAAGGTCGGCGGCCTGAAGAAATACGGTTTCGACTACAACAGCGTGAAGGCGCTCAATCCGAAGCTCGTCTACTGCTCCATCACCGGCTTCGGCCAGACCGGCCCCTACGCGCCGCGCGCGGGCTACGACTTTATCATCCAGGGCATGTCCGGCATGATGTCGATTACCGGCGAGCCCGGCCGCGAACCGCAGAAAGCGGGCGTGGCGATCTCCGACATCTTCACCGGTCTTTATTCGGTCATCGCCATCCAGGCAGCACTCCGTCACGCCGAGGCGACCGGTGAGGGCCAGCACATCGACATGGCGCTCTACGACACGCAGATCTCCGTGCTCGGCAACCAGAACCTCAACTACCTCGTCTCCGGCAAGGCGCCCGCCCAGATGGGCAACGCCCACATGAACATCGCGCCCTACGAGGTTCTGCCGGTGGCGGACGGGCACTTCATCCTCGCTGCCGGCAATGACGGCCAGTTCCAGCGCTTCTGCAAGGTCGTCGGGCTCGACGACCTGCCCACGGATCCCGACTTCGCGACCAATCCGGCGCGCGTGGTCAACCGCGTCCGCCTGCGCGAAAGGCTGGTCGCCGCCCTCGCCTCCTGGACCCGCGCCGACCTTCTGCCCAAGCTCGACGCCGCGGCGGTGCCGGCGAGCCCGATCAACAACATCGCCGAAAGCTTCGCCGACCCGCAGACCATCGCGCGCGGCATGCGCATGGACCTCGCCGACGGCCACGGCGAGACGCTTCCGTCGGTGCGCGCGCCGATGGTCTTTTCGGCAACGCCGATCGTTTACGACCACCCCTCGCCGCGGCTCGGCGAACATATGGCCGAAATCCTCGCCGAACTGGAGAAGAAGAAATGAGAACCGGCGGACAACTGATCGTCGACTGCCTCGCGGCCAACGGCGTCGAGCGCATCTATTCGGTGCCCGGCGAGAGCTATCTCGCGGTGCTCGACGCGCTGCACGATTCGAAGATCGCCAACATCGTCTGCCGCCAGGAGGGCGGTGCGGCGATGATGGCCGACTGCGAGGGCCGCCTGACCGGCCGCCCCGGCATCTGCTTCGTCACGCGCGGACCGGGCGCGACCAATGCGTCGGCCGGCATCCACATCGCCCGGCAGGACTCCAACCCCGTCATCATGTTCGTCGGCCAGGTCGCGCGCGACAACATGGAACGCGAGGCGTTCCAGGAGGTCGACTACCGCGCCTTCTTCGGCTCGATGGCGAAATGGGTGGTCGAGATCGACGACGCGGCCCGCATTCCCGAACTCGTCACGCGCGCCTTCGCCGTCGCCACCTCGGGCCGGCCCGGCCCGGTCGTCGTCGCGCTGCCGGAAGACATGCTGACCGACGTGGTCGAAGCGCCCGCGCCGCTCCCCTTCGTGCCCGTCGAGAGCTCGCCTGGCGAGGCGGAGATCGCAGCTACGGTCGCACTCCTGGAGAAAGCCGAGCGTCCCTTCGTCATTCTCGGCGGCACACGTTGGACGCCCGAGTCTGTCAAGGCAATGTGCGGCGCGCTAGAGCGCTGGAACCTGCCGGTCGGCTGCTCGTTTCGTCGCCAGGCGCTCTGCGATCAGCTCCATTCCTCCTATGCAGGCGACATCGGCATCGGCGTTAACCCCAAGGTCGGCGACTACATAAAGAAGTCCGACCTCATCCTGCTGGTCGGCTGCCGCTTCGGCGAGATGCCGTCGTCCGACTACACCCTGTTGAAGAGCCCCTACCCGGACCAGCAGCTGGTCCACGTCTATCCCGATCCGCACGAACTCGGCCGCGTCTACCGGCCGACCGTCGCGATCAACGCCACGCCGTCCGCCTTTGCCCACGCCTTCGCGGCGACCGCACCGATAACGACGCCGGTCTGGGCGAACCGGACGGCTGAGATGCACGAGGACTACCTCGCCTGGTCGACGCCCCCGGCCGACGGCCCCGGCCCGGTGAAGATGGGACCGATCATGGCCTGGCTGGAGGAGAACCTGCCGGAGGATGTCATCATCGCCAACGGCGCCGGCAATTTCGCAACCTGGGTCCACCGCTATCACCGCTTCCGCCGCTTCAACAGCCAGGCCGCACCGACCTCCGGATCGATGGGCTACGGCGTGCCGGGCGGCGTCGCCGCCAAGCTGATGAACCCGGACCGCGAGGTGATCGTCTGGGCCGGCGACGGCGATTTCCTGATGAACGGCCAGGAATTCGCGACTGCGCTCCAGTACGGCGCGAACGTCATCGTCGTGATCCTCAACAACGGCATCTACGGCACGATCCGCATGCACCAGGAGCGCGAATACCCTGGCCGCGTCTCGGGCACGACGCTGCGCAATCCCGACTTCGCGGCGCTTGCCCGCGCCTATGGGGGCCATGGCGAAACGGTGGAAACGACCGTCGACTTCGCGCCGGCCTTCGAACGTGCACGCGCCTCGGGCAAACCCTCGATCATCGAGGTCAAGCTCGATCCCGAAGCGATCACGCCGACGCGCACGCTGACCCAGATCCGCGAGAAGACGTAGCGCTTCTCGTTCTGTCCTAGCTCGTGACCAGCCGCCCCCGCTCCCGTGAGCGATAGGCGCCTGGCGTGATCCCGGTCTGCTTGCGGAAGAAGCGGTTGAAATAGGCCGGGTCCGAAAAGCCGAGCGATTCGGCGATGCCGCTCACCGGCGTCGGCGTGAAGACGAGATCGCGACAAGCCGCCTCCGTGATCCGCCGCGCGATCAATCCCTGCAGCGTCTGGCCGGTCACCGCGCGCGCGATGCGGTTCAGTTGGGACACGGAGACGCCCATCCGCTCCGCATAGAACGCGGCTGGAAGGTTGTGGCGGTAGTGGATGCCGACGAGCGCTTCGAGCGTCTGCGCCCGCGTGTCCTGGCCGCCCGCCTTGACCTCGCCGCCCGCCTGTTCGGACAGCCATGCCCGCGCGAGATCAATGACGGCGAGCGCCACCAGCGCCTCCAGCGCGGTGGACCGCCCGGCCGACCGGTCCTGCATCTCGCGGTCGATGCGCCGCAGGATCTCGTCCAGCCCATCGCGGACCGGCAGAACCCTCATTGCCGCAGCGAATGCGGCGACCTGCCGGTCGGTCGAAGCGAGCGAGACGAGGCGGTCGGCCAGCGCGGTCAGCACGATCCCGTCGACGGACGCGGCGAAGCGGAAGCCGTGCACCTCGCCCGAGGGGATGAACAGGATCGTCGGCGCCGCGAAGCGGATGAATGTGCGCCCGTCCACGATCTCCCCTTCGCCCTCAGTCACCAGGAAGATCTGGAACAGCGACGGATGCCGGTGGGCGGCGATCTCGAACCGGTGCAGCCGGGACCGCTCCGGCAAAGGTTCGCAGTGGATCCAGAAGTCGCCGGCCTCCCCGCGCGCTTCGCGATAGAGCCTGTATTCCGGAACGGTTGCGGGAGACATGTGCGCAGTCATGCGCAAATAGTGCAATCAAATGCCCGGAATGTCCATTGAGATGGTCGCGCGATGCGTTCAACGTCCAAGCATACAAGGGAGGATTGCTTGCGCACCCAGGTCGCCATCATTGGCTCGGGTCCGTCGGGGCTGCTGCTTGGCCAGCTGCTCACGGACGCCGGCATCGACAATATCATTCTGGAGCGCTCCTCCAAGGCCCATGTGCTCGAACGCATCCGCGCCGGCGTGCTGGAGGAAGCCGCCTGCGAATTGCTCGATCGGGCCGGCGCCGGCGAACGCATGCACCGTGAAGGCCTGCCGCACGACGGCTTCGACCTCACCTTCGACGGCAAGCGTCACCGCATCGACCTCTTCGGCCTCACCGGCGGCAAGCGGGTCATGGTCTACGGCCAGACCGAGGTGACGAAAGACCTGATGGACCGCCGCGACGCGACGGGCGGCAAGACATACTTCGAGGCGGCGGACGTCCAGCTGCACGAGTTCGGCACCAGCAAGCCCTACGTCACGTTCAGCCACGGCGGGGCCGAACATCGGCTCGACTGCGATTTCATCGCCGGCTGCGACGGCTTTCACGGCGCCTCCCGCAAGGCCGTACCGGGCGACGCGATCAAGCTCTTCGAACGCGTCTACCCCTTCGGCTGGCTCGGCATCATCGCCGAGGTGGCGCCGGTCAACCACGAACTGATCTACGCCAACCATCCGCGCGGCTTCGCGCTCTGCTCGATGCGCTCGCACACCCGCTCGCGCTACTACGTCCAGGTCTCGCTCGACGAGAAGGTCGAGGACTGGTCGGACGACCGCTTCTGGGACGAGATCCGCCGCCGGCTGCCGGCGTCGACCGCGGAAGCGATGATCACCGGTCCGTCGATCGAGAGGTCGATCGCGCCGCTGCGCTCCTTCGTCGCCGAGCCGATGCGGTTCGGCCGTATGTTCCTGGTCGGCGACGCTGCGCATATCGTGCCGCCGACCGGTGCCAAGGGCTTGAATCTGGCTGCGAGCGACGTCCACTATCTGTTTGAAGGACTTCGCGAATTCTACGCCGACGGCACCTTTGCGGGTGTCGATGCCTACTCCGGGCGGGCACTCGCCCGGGTCTGGAAGGCGGAGCGTTTCTCCTGGTGGATGACCTCGCTGATGCACCTGTTCCCGGAGATCGGCGGCTACGGCGGCCCTTTCGGCCAGCGTATGCAGGAAGCGGAGCTGGAATATCTCGTAGGCTCCCGCGCCGCCTCGACGGCCCTTGCGGAAAACTATGTCGGTCTGCCTTACTGAAGCGATGGCGAAGGGAGGCGACACGATGAACGACGGGGAAGACCGCATCGCGAAAGGCATGAAGACCCGCCGCAGCGTTCTGGGCGACGCCTGGGTCGACGCGGCCAACGCGAAGCGCACGGAGTTCGACAGCGACTTCCAGGACTACATCACCGGGATGGCCTGGAGCGACGTCTGGTCGCGGCCCGGTCTCACCAAGCGCGAGCGCTCGATGATCACCATCGCGCTCTTGGCCGGTCTCGGCCAGTGGGACGAGGTCGCCATGCACACTCGCGCGACGCTCAACACGGGCGCCAGCCGCGACGACCTGCGCGAGGTGATGTTCCACGTCGCCGTCTATGCCGGCGTTCCGGCCGCCAACCACGCCATCAAGGTGATGAAGCAGGTCTTCGCCGAGATCGACGCGAAAATTTGAGGGAGGAAAACATGTCAAATAACAGTCCCGAAACCGGATCGTTCTTCGCGCGTGATCGCGAATGGCAGCCGCCGGCGTTCACCCCCTGGTACAAGACCTCCGTCCTGCGCTCGCCGCAGAAGGCACTGATTTCGCTCGACAACACGATCTCCGAGATTACCGGCCCGGTGTTCGGCCATAATATGCTGGGCGCGCTCGACGACGACCTGATCCACAATTTCGCCAAGCCCGGCGAAAGCGCCATCGGCGAACGCACCATCGTCTACGGACGGGTGCTCGACGAGCGCGGCCGGGGCGTTCCCGGCGCCCTGCTCGAGTTCTGGCAGGCCAATGCCGGCGGCCGCTACCGCCACAAGAAGGAGGGCTACATGGCCCCCCTTGATCCGAATTTCGGCGGCTGCGGCCGCACGATCACGGACGAGAACGGCGCCTATGCCTTCCGCACCATCAAGCCCGGCCCTTACCCCTGGCCGAACGGTCCGAACGACTGGCGCCCGTCCCACATCCACTTCTCGATCTTCGGCCACGGCTTCGCCCAACGGCTGATAACCCAGATGTATTTCGAGGGCGATCCGCTGATCTGGAAATGCCCGATCGTGCGCACAATCCCCGACAAATCCGCAATCGAACAGCTGGTCGCCACGCTCGACATGGAGGCGACGATCCCGATGGACGCGCGCGCCTACAAGTTCGACATCGTGCTGCGCGGCCGTCGCTCGACGATGTTCGAAAACCGCCGGGAGGGCAACTGACATGACCCAATCACTCAATCGCCTCAAGGAATCGGCCTCGCAGACCGCGGGTCCTTACGTCCACATCGGCCTCACGCCCAACTTCGCCGAAATCCCCGGGGTCTATCCCGAAGACCTCGGAATCTCGATGGTCAACGACAAGACCAAGGGCGAGCGCATCACCATCAAGGTGCGCGTCATCGACGGCGCCGAAACCACGCTGAAGGACGCGCTCGTCGAAATCTGGCAGGCCGATGCCGACGGCCTCTACAACTCTCCGTCCGAGATGCGCGGCGCGGCCGACCCGAACTTCAAGGGCTGGGGCCGCAAGGCGACCGACATGTCGACCGGCGAGTGTATCTTCGAGACGATCAAGCCCGGCCGCGTCCCCTTCCGCGACGGCCGTCCGCAGGCGCCGCACATCACGTTCTGGGTCGTCGCGCGCGGCATCAATATCGGGCTGCAGACGCGCATGTATTTCGGCGACGAGGAAAAGGCCAACGCCGAAGACCCTGTCTTGCAGCGCATCGAGCACAAGATCAGGGTGCCGACTCTGATCGCGCCGCGCGAGGGCAATACCTACACATTCGACATCCGGCTGCAGGGCGACAAAGAAACGATCTTCTTCGACATCTGAGGCCGTGCGATAAGGCCGCATGACAGTTTCGCCCTTTGACCATCCGATCCTCACCGGCCTGCTCGGCGACGCCGAGCTTGCCGCGTTTTTCTCCTCCGAGGCCGAGCTCGACGCGATGCTCCGCTTCGAGGCGGCCCTCGCCGAGGCCGAAGGCACGGAGGGCGTGATACCGGCCGACGCGGCGAAAGCCATCGCCGCCGCTGTCCCGTCGGTGCCGCTCCATCACGCCGCCCTGCGCGAGGCGACGCTGCGCGACGGCGTCATCGTGCCGGAGCTTGTCCGGCAGGTGCGGTCGGCCATCGGCACGCCGCATGATGCATTTGTCCATCTCGGCGCGACCAGCCAGGACGCGATCGATACCGGCCTTGCAATCCGGCTCGCCGGCATCCTCCCGATCTTGGACGGCAGGCTCGCCTCCCTCGCCGCCGCCCTCGACGCGCTCGACGCCCGCGATGGCGGAAACGAGACGATGGGCCACACCCGCATGCAGGCGGCGATCCCCGTTCCCGCCTCGCGCAAGATCCTGAGCTGGCGCGACCCGATCGTCCGTCACCGCGCGCGCCTCGCTGCCGTGCGCGCCGATGTCGGGATCCTGCATTTCGGCGGCGCCGCCGGCACGCTCGAGAAGCTGGGCGCCAAGGCCGACGCGGTCGGCCGCCGTCTCGCGGCTTCGCTCGGCCTGGCTCACGTCTCCCGCCCCCGCCACAGCGAGCGGGACGGCGTCGTTGCGCTTGCCTCGTGGCTCTCGCTGGTCACCGGCAGCCTCGGCAAGATGGGCCAGGACATCGCGCTGATGGCGCAGAGCGAGATCGCGGAGGTGAAGCTCGCTTCGGGTGGCGGTTCCTCCGCCATGCCGCACAAGGTCAATCCGGTCGGCGCGGAAATCCTGGTCGCCTTGGCGCGCTTGAACGCCACCCTTGTCGGCGGAATGCAGCAGGCGCTCATCCACGAGAACGAGCGTTCGGGCGCGGCCTGGACACTCGAATGGCTGCTCTTGCCGCAGATGGTCGTGGCGACCGGCGCAGCACTGCGCACCGCCGGCACGCTCGTCGGCGCGCTGAGCTTCGTGCGAAAGTCCTAGAATTCGCTCTGAAAACGGACGGGCTACAGTCCCGCCATGCTGAGGAGGCGGCTGACCTCCTTGACCACCGCGTTCGTGATGGCCCAGTTGTTGTAGAGCTGTTCGTAGATCACGAAGGCGGTCACGACGACCACGGCGATGACGATGCGCATTGCAGAACCCCGATTCCGGTCGGGATCTTACGCTCATATGCCTTGCGCGAAAATGTCGGCGACCTGACCAGGCGTAAAAAGGGGCGGTCGCCCGCCCCTTTTTTCGCCAGTCGGCCCCGCCAGACTACATCGCGGCCTTCGTCACCTGGCCGCGGATCTCGCCGCCCTTGTTCGCGGCGGTGTGCAGGTTGAGGTAGTATTTGCCGGCCATCAGGTCGGCCGCCTGCGCGTCGGTCAGGGTCGCCGAGCCCTTGATCGGGCTGGCGAGGTCGCCTTCGAGCGGGACAGCAACACCGGCATTGGCGCCGGCATCGGCCGGGCCGTGGAAGTGGCCGGCGGCTGGCGCGCCGCTGAGGCCAGAGTATTCGATCGTCCAATCGAGCTTCTTGGTCTCGGTGTCGAAGGTGAGTTGCGCGGTGCCCTTGCCGTCGGTCGCAACCGGCGGCGATTGCTGTGCGCCATCAAGTGTCGCCGCCATCTTCACCATTTCGGCAAGCGAGGCGGTCCCGGAGAAAAGCAGCGCGGACACGGCGAGGCCGGCCAGTTTCATCGTGAATGTCGGGGATGTCATGGATCTGTTCCTCCACATTGGCGCGCTTCGGTCGAAGCGCGGCGACGACACAGCAGAGGTCGTCAGAGGAGCAAACGAAATCCCGCCGGCTTGTTTCCCACCGCGATCAAATAATCCGGCCACAAATGCAGAAAGGGGCGGTCGCCCGCCCCTTTCGCAGTCGAAATCCGTAACGGATTACTTGATGGCCGCGTCGGTGATTTCCTTCGTCCAGGCGCCCGACGGCTCCTTGGTCAGGATCTTCTGGTCGAGCAGCGCCTTCGCGGTACGGTCATAGGCCGCCTCGATGAGCTTGCCGTCGGCATTGTCGATCAGCTTCGCCACCTCGCCCATCATGCGCTTCTGGTGGTTCTCGTCCTGGCCGCCGTTCTCGACCACGATGCCGGCCGCCTCGTCGGGGTTTTTCACCGCGTAGTCCCAGCCCTTCATCGAAGCGCGGACGAACTTGACCATCTTCTCCTTGAAGGCCGGGTCGGCGAGCTTGTCCTCCATCGCATAGAGGCCGTCCTCGAGCAGGTCGACGCCCATGGCGGTGTAGTTGAACACGACGAGGTCTTCCGGCTTGTAGCCGGCGTCGATCAACTGCCAGTACTCGTTGTAGGTCATCACCGAGATGCAGTCGGCCTGCTTCTGGATCAGCGGCTGCACGTCGAACGACTGCTTGAGCACCGTCACGCCATCCGGCCCGCCTTCGGTCGGTAGGCCGAGCTTGTTCATCCAAGCATAGAACGGATACTCGTTGCCGAAGAACCAGACGCCGAGCGTCTTGCCCTTGAAATCGGCTTCGGTCTTGACCGGGCCGTCCTTCGGGCAGACCAGCTGCATGCCGGCCTTCTTGAACGGCTGCGCGATGTTGACGAGGCCGACGCCCTTCTCGCGGGCGGCTAGCGCGCCACCCATCCAGTCGACGATCACGTCGGCGCCGCCGCCTGCGATCACCTGCTCGGGCGCGATGTCCGGACCGCCCGGCTTGATGGTGACATCGAGGCCTTCTTCTTCATAGAAGCCCTTGTCCTTGGCCACGTAGTAGCCGGCGAACTGCGCCTGCGTCACCCATTTGAGCTGCAGCGTCACCGCGTCGGCCGCGAAGGCCTGAACGGCCGCCAGCGACACGCCGCCGGCAAGCATTGCGAAGATGAGTTTTTTCATTTTTTTCCCTCTGAAGAGCGTCTATCCACCACGGACAGACGGATGCCAGAACGTCACGGCCCGTTCGATAAGGGCCAGGACGCCGTAGAAGATCGAACCAGCCAGCGCTGCCACGGCGATCTCGGCCCAGACCATGTCGACATTCATCCTGCCGACCTCGGTCGAAATCCGGAACCCCATGCCCACCACCGGCGTACCGAAGAATTCCGCAACGATAGCCCCAATCAAAGCCAGTGTGGAGTTGATTTTCAAGGCGTTGAAGATGAAAGGCATGGCCGCCGGCAGCCGAAGCTTGACCAGCGTCTGCCAATAGTCGGCGGCATAGGTGCGCATCAGGTCGCGCTCCATGTGACCGGCGGCTGTCAGGCCCGCGACCGTGTTCACCAGCATCGGGAAGAAGGTCATGATCACCACGACCGCGGCCTTGGATTGCCAGTCGAAGCCGAACCACATCACCATCACCGGCGCGACGCCGATGATCGGCAGCGCCGAGACCATGTTGCCGATCGGCATCAACCCGCGCCGCAGGAACAGGAACCTGTCGGCGAGGATGGCGACGGCGAAGCCGCTGACGCAGCCGATCGCGTAGCCGGCGATCACCGCCTTGAAGATCGTCTGGCGCACGTCGGCGGCAAGGACCGACAGGTTCGCCGCGAACTTGGCGCCGATCGCCGAGGGCGGCGGCAGAAGGATGAACGGAATGCCGGCGCCGCGCGTCACCGCTTCCCAGATGAT
The DNA here is from genome assembly GCF_024710845.1 of Mesorhizobium sp. Classification (GTDB taxonomy): domain Bacteria; phylum Pseudomonadota; class Alphaproteobacteria; order Rhizobiales; family Rhizobiaceae; genus Mesorhizobium_A. The sequence goes on along the minus strand of NZ_JANJTZ010000010.1, from coordinate 41,477 downwards.
CAGGATCCAGACGCCGAAGATTGCCGGCACGATCAGCTTCAGCACCCAGCCGGCCTCACGCGATCGCGGCTTCATTGCCGACAGCACGGTCGCCAGGCGCCAGGCGATGAGCCATGACGCCGCGACGAGCAGGAAGAACGCGCGCGTCGCCTCCCCTTCATGACCGGCGATCCCAGAAATGAGCAGCCAGGCCGCGCCATGAGCCGCGACGAACAGAACCACCGCCTCGACTGCGGCCGATCTAGCCAGGACCGGGACGGCCGCACCGATGAGAACGAGCGCGAAAACGACCAGGCTTGTGGCCGCGCCAAATCCTGGATCGGCCGAGACGATCGGTAGCGAGATCGCCGCGACGGCCGCAAGCGCAAGGGCCAGCCAGGATTGCCAGGGCAGCTTCGCGATCATGCCGGCCGCGCTCCCATCAGGCGTTCGGTGATCCGGGCCGCCAGCCCGACCAGCAGCACCAGCATCACGGCGACGACCGACCCCGCGACGAGCGCCGCGAACATGTCGATCGTCTGGCTGTAATAGGAGCCGTTGAGCAGTTTCGCGCCGATGCCGGCCACAGCGCCAGTCGGCAGTTCGCCGACGATCGCGCCGACGAGACTCGCCGCCACCGCCACCTTCATCGAGGTGAACAGGAACGGCACCGAAGCAGGCACGCGCAGTTTCCAGAACACCTGCGCCTTCGAAGCGTTGTAGGTGTGCATCAGATCGAGATGGGTGAATTCCGGCGAGCGCAGTCCCTTCACCATGCCGACCGCCACCGGGAAGAACGACAGATAGGTCGAGATTAGCGATTTCGGTATCAGCCCGGTGATGCCGACGGCCGCCAGCACGACGATGATCATCGGCGCCAGCGCCAGGATCGGGATCGTCTGCGAGGCGATGATCCACGGCATCAGCGAACGGTCGAGCGTCGTCACGTGCACGATCCCGACGGCGATTGCGATCCCCAGCGCCGTGCCGAAGGCAAAGCCCAGCAGCGTCGCCGACAGCGTCACCCAGGCGTGGTAGACGAGGCTGCGGTTCGACGTGACCTTACGCAGGAACGTGTTCTCGAAGAAGTTCTGCGCCACCTGGTGCGGCGCCGGCAGCGTCGGCTTCGGCTGCGTCATCGTCTTGACGACGAATTCCCATGGTGTGGACGTCACGCCCGCGCGTCGGTCGAGATCGCGCTGAAATGGGGCGTTCAGCGCATACGAGCCGACGTACCAGCCCGCCACGATCAGCAGCAGGATAGCTATGACGGGAACGGAGTTGCGAAGCGCGGTCATGGATCGAGCCGTCCGCGATTGTCGGCCTCTTCTCCCCTCGGGGAGAGGCCAGGGGTGGGAGTATTGCCGCCAGAGTCCATTAGTCCGAGATGACTGAGTATCTCTTCCACGCATCCGCCAAAGGAGCCGGACAGGTCGCCCGTATTGAGGCGTATTGTCCGGTATCCCTGCGCTGCAAACCATTCGTCCCGCCGCCGGTCGCGTACGAGTCCCGCGCGCGTGAAATGGTGCTCGCCATCGACTTCGATGACGATTTTGTGCTCGTGAATAACGAAATCGGCCACATAGGGTCCGACTGGCGCTTGCCTGCGAACATGAATGCCGTACCAGCGGCGGAACTCACGCAGTTCCGACCAGAGTCTCCGCTCACCGTCGGTCATATTTCGACGCAGGCGCCGTGCTCTTTTGATCAAGCCGGCGTCGATCTCACTTGGCATCACCGGTCGCCCTCGCCAGGAACGAGAGCAGGACGATAACGGTCACTCGCGACGTCGGCGACCCCCTCCCCCTTGTGGGGAGGGTAAGGGTGGGGGTTTTCCAGTCGGCACTTTTGCCCGATCGTGACGTTTTGCCAAGGTGAAGTCGAACGTGTTCGGCGCATTCGCCCAGAAACCCCCACCCCTAACCCCTCCCCACAAGGGGGAGGGAGAGCTGCCGCGCGCCAAGCATGCCAACCTCTTCGCTTGAACGAGCCGAGAACTCCCTTTGCCTCAATCCTCATAGCTGTGCCCTGCCCTCAACCCGTCGCGCACCCGTGCGGCGATGGCGAGGAATTCCGGTGACTCGCGGATGTCGAGCGGCCGCTCCTTCGGCAGCGTCGATTCGATGATGTCGGTGACGCGCCCTGGGCGCGGCGACATGACCACGATCTTGGTCGAGAGATAGACCGCCTCCGGGATCGAATGGGTGACGAAGCAGATCGTCTTGGTGGTCCGCGCCCACAGTTCCAGCAACTGCTCGTTCAGATGATCGCGCACGATCTCGTCGAGCGCGCCGAACGGCTCGTCCATCAAAAGCAGGTCGGCGTCGAAGGCGAGCGCGCGCGCGATCGACGCGCGCTGCTGCATGCCGCCCGACAATTGCCAGGGAAATTTCTTCTCGAACCCCGTGAGGTTGACCAGCGCCAGCGTCTGCTTGATCCGTTCCGCCTGTTCAGTCTTGGCGATCCCCATGATCTCCAGCGGCAGCGCAATGTTCTTCTCGATCGTCCGCCACGGATAGAGCGCCGCCGCCTGGAAGACGTAGCCATAGGCTCGCGCCTGGCGTGCCTGCTCCGGCGTCATTCCGTTGACGCTGATCGACCCGCCCGTCGGCTTTTCGAGATCGGCGATGACGCGCAGGAACGTCGTCTTGCCGCAGCCGGACGGGCCAATGAAGGAGACGAACTCCCCCTTGCCGATGTCGAGCGTGACATTGTTCAACGCGTGGACCGGACCGTCCGCGGTCTGGAAGACGAGATCGAGGTTACGGGCGGAAATGATTGATTGCATTCAGGTGCCGGGCCGGATTGCTGGGTGCCGAAAGAACGACGATACGTTGCCGCGCCGCAAACACAAGGGGGCCTTGTCGGCAATCCAGCGGTCGCGACGTCGCGGCCCGCTCACCTTGCGGAACGGGCGCCGGCTGTGTTCAATCCATGAGGAATGAAGAACCAGCCGACCGCACCGGGAAGCCTTCGCATGACCGACGACACCAAGCCGACCTGCCATGTCGTGCGCCCCACCGACAGCTACGGCGGCAAGCAGGGGCTGAGCTACTTCGCCGGCATCGCGGCCGAAACCGTCGGCTCGAAAGGCCTGTGCATGCATGTCGTGACCATCCCGCCGGGTGCGCGCGCCAGGGCGCATCTGCACGAGGCGCATGAATCGGCCGTCTACGTTCTCACCGGCACGGCCCGCACCTGGTTCGGCGAACGACTGGAGGACTACGCCGACATGGGCCCCGGCGAGATGATGTACATACCGGCGGGCGTTCCTCATCTGCCGGCCAATCTCGGAACGGAGCCCTGCACGGCAATCATCGCCCGCACCGACCCGAACGAACAGGAAAGCGTCGTGCTCTTGCCGGACCTCGACGCGCTGGCGCGCTGACGCCTCACGGGCATTTTCGCACCTCGGCCCAGACCTCGCCATTGTTGGCGTAGATGTTCAGCTTCGCCGGGTCTGCCATGTCGGGGGCGATCACGAACGTCTCCGATCCGAGGCCGCCCTCGCCCTCGTAGCCACAGAGCCCGATCGCGACCTGGGCACCTTTGCCGGGAAAGACCTGCACCCAGTCGCACAGCGTGCCATAGGTCTGCACGCCGTCGGCCTTCAGCAGGACATAGCTGTCGTCGCTATTGTCTTGCGTGACGGCGAACTTGCAGCCGGCTTCGTTGCCCCATGCGCCGTCGAGTTGGAGCTCGGCCGCGCCGGCGGGGAACGCCGTCAGGGCGGCCCCGAGAATCGCTCCGGCCGCGAGGAGTTTTTGCGCTGCGGCCGGTCGTGTCATCGCCGCTTCACGCCCGCGCGCTAGCACTGCGGTGTCCCGAACCCTTGGAGGAAGATATGGCCGAGAAACGCACCGAAACACCGATTCACTCCGTGACTCTGCAATTTGCCGGACCGCTCGCCGAGCAGATGGCGAACCATTTCTTCACCGACTGGCTGGACGGCGGCCTCGACCAGATCTGGGAAGAGCGCCTGGACGACGCCGATGTCGCGGAATCCATCTCGTACGACTGGGATATGGCGACACGCACCCTCGTGATCACCGCCGTCGCCGAAGACGACGATGAAGACGAGGACGCGGAGAAGGACGAAGAGTCCGGCGAGGAAGACAGCGAGGCCGCCGGCGAAGAGGCGGACGAAGACGACGATGAGACGGACAGCGAGGCTGCCGCCGAGATCGAAGGCAACCACGCCAGGGAAGACGCCTGACCGATTGTCATCGTCAGATCAGACGCCCGACGCCGGAATGCCCGTCCGCTCCACCTTGCGTGGCGCGACAAGTTCCTTCCAGGTCGACAGCGCGCGATTGACCGACCCCTTGGGCTCACGGCCGACGAACTGGCCGTGGCCCGGTTTCGCCTGCACCTTTCCGTCGTCGACGGCCAGTTCGCCGCGCGTGAACACGTAGCGCGGCAGGCCCGTCACCTCGAAGCCTTCGAACACGTTATAGTCGATCACCGACTGCTGCTTGCCAGCCGAGATCGTCTTCTTCTTCTTCGGATCCCAGACGATCACGTCGGCGTCCGCGCCTTCGACGATCGCGCCCTTCTTCGGATACATGTTGAGGATCTTGGCGATGTTGGTCGACGTCACCGCCACGAACTCGTTGGGCGTCAGCCGGCCGGTGTTGACGCCGGCCGTCCACAGCACCGGCAGCCGGTCTTCCAGCCCGCCCGTGCCGTTGGGAATCTTGGTGAAGTCGCCGACCCCGAACCGCTTCTGCTGGGTGGTGAAGGCGCAATGGTCGGTCGCCACCACCTGCAGCGAGCCGGCCTGCAGGCCCGCCCACAGCGAATCCTGGTGGCTCTTGTTGCGGAACGGCGGGCTCATCACGCGACGCGCCGCATGATCCCAGTCCTTGTTGAAATACTCCGTCTCGTCGAGAACGAGGTGCTGCACCAGCGGTTCGCCGTAGACCCGCATCCCCTTCTGCCGCGCGCGCCGGATCGCCTCGTGGCTCTGCTCGCAGGACGTATGCACGACATAGAGCGGCACGCCGGCCATGTCGGCGATCATGATCGCGCGGTTGGTCGCCTCGCCCTCCACCTCGGGTGGACGCGAATAGGCATGTGCCTCCGGCCCGTTATTGCCGTCGGCCAGAAGCTTCTGGGAGAGCGCCGCCACCACGTCGCCGTTCTCGGCATGCACCAGCGGCAGCGCGCCTAATTCGGCGCAGCGCTGGAACGAGGCATACATCTCGTCGTCGTTGACCATCAGCGCGCCCTTGTAGGCCATGAAATGCTTGAACGAGGTGATGCCCTTGTCGACGACTGTTTTCATCTCATCGAACACCTGCTTGCTCCACCAGGTGATCGCCATGTGGAAGGAATAGTCGCACGCGGCCTTCGATGTCTTGTTGTCCCACATCTGCAGCGCCTCGAGCAGCGACTGGTTGGGCGACGGCAGGCAGAAGTCGACCACCATCGTCGTTCCGCCCGACAACGCCGCCCGCGTCCCGCTCTCGAAATCGTCGGCCGAATAGGTGCCCATGAACGGCATTTCGAGATGGGTGTGCGGGTCGATGCCGCCGGGCATGACATAGCAGCCGGTCGCGTCATACTCGTGGTCGCCGTGCAGGTCCGGCCCGATCGCCTCGATCTTCCCGTGCCTGATCAGCACGTCCGCCTTCCACGAGCGGTCGGCCGTGACGATGGTTCCGTTCTTGATGACTTTGGACATGATGTTCCCCACTTAATCGACCTCGCTCGGGTCTCAGGTCGCGAGACTATCGCCCTCTCCCGAACACCTTTCAACACTCCTCACGCCCGGCGCCCGCGCTTGCCGACTCGCCGCTCGCGCCAGCGCCGTATTTCGTCCAGCATCTCGTCGAGCGTGCCGAAGATCGGCACCAGCACGGCGAAATGCGCCGGCTTCAGGTCGCGCGAGGGCTTGCACGCCTCGGAGATCCGAAGCTGGTATTCCTGCGGCGCCCAGATGCGCGAGAATTCGAGGAACTGAACGATCACATCGCGCCGGATCGCCGTAATCCGCTCGAAGTTCGCGCGGAACAGCCCGAACGCGGTGTAGAACGCGGTCAGGATCGACAGGCCGATGATGGCCATGAGGATGTTGAGGTCGCCGGCATACTTGCCGGATACGAGAGCCACGACGAGCACGGCGACGGAGAACAGGACGAAGGTCTTGGCGATCCGGTAGGCGGTCGCCATTCCCTCCATCTCCTCGGCAAATTTCTGCTCGATCGTCTCTTCAATCTCGCGCAGCTTCTTCTTGAACTGGTAGAGCCGCTGGTTCTCCTCGTCCGTGTGCTCCTCGCCGCGAGCCTCACGCAGGAGGTCGAAAGCCGTCAGCGTCACGTCGTCGTTCGCCTCCCAGCCCGACAGCGGGATGATCGCCGGCGGCAGATACGCGCCGACCCGGTCGAACAGCACGTAAATGATGTGGATCGTCGTCAGGAACACGAACAGGATGAGCAAGAGCGCGAAATCCGACACGCCGAGCACGTCGAAGATGTTCTGGTAGTTCTGCACGATCTCGTTGAGCAGGTCGGCATTGGGCAGGAAGCCCTCGCTGGCAGAGCCGACATCGGTAAAACCCGACGCGACGTAGAACACGACTCCCGCCACCAAGAGGCGCGAGGTCATGAAGTTCGAGAAGCGGATGACGCTCTGGAGGAGGCCCTCGACGTCCATTCAGACCCTCAGCGTCGCGAGCTTGATCCCGAAGCCGACGAACACCGCGCCGGTCAATCCTTTGACGAAGCGCTGTACCCGGCCGCTGCGCGCGACCCGCGAAAGCCGGTCGAACAGCAGCACCATCGGCCCGAACCAGGCCATGTTCAGCAGGGCATGCACCGCGACGAGCAGGAATGCGGCCGCGGGAGTGGCGCTGTCGTGCGGGATGAACTGAGGAAACGCGGCGATGTAGAACATCGCCACTTTCGGATTCAGCGCATTGGTGAGGAACCCCTCGCCGAATGCCTTCGCCAGCGATCGCCTGTTCCGCGCCGGCGGCACCTCGATGAGCTCTGCGGGCGCGCCGCGAAACGCTTCGATCAGCGCCTTGACGCCGATCCAGATCAGATACGCCGCACCGGCCAGCTTTACGACAAGGAACAGATTGGCCGACTGGAGAAGCAGCACTGAGAAGCCGAAGGTCGCGAAGGCACCATGAACGAAGAACGCGACCGCGAAACCTGCAATATTGGCGAACCCGGCGGCCTTGCCCGACGTCGGAACGGTCTTGGCGATCAGCACCCCATTGGGACCGGGTGACATGATCAACAGCGCCGCCATGGCGGCGAAGGCCAGAACCGTGGCGACTGTCAAGCTCTCACCCCACGATCTCCGCCGTCTCGACCACCGCGTGGAACAGCACGTCCGCCCCTGCGGCCGCCCATTCCTTTGAAATATCCTCGGCCTCGTTGTGCGACAGGCCATCGACGCAGGGACACATCACCATCGCGGTCGGCGCCACCCGGTTGATCCAGCAGGCGTCGTGCCCCGCCCCGGAGACGATATTGCGGTGCGTGTAACCGAGGCGTGTCGCCGCGTCGCGGATCGCCTTGACGCAGCCCTCGTCGAAGGTGACCGGGTCGAAATGGCCGACCTGCTCGATCTCGTATTTGATGTCGAGCGCCTCGCAGATCAGTTCGACGCCGGCGCGGATGCGCGCGTCCATTTCATCGAGGACGGCCTTGTCCGGCGAGCGGATGTCGATGGTGAAGACGCAGCGCCCGGCGATGATGTTGCGCGAATTCGGATAGACCTCCATATGGCCGATCGCGCCGACGGCGTCCGGCTGGTAGTCCATCGCCACCTCGTGCACCATCTCGGTCACCCGCGCCATGCCGAGCCCGGCATTGCGGCGCTTGGGCATGGGCGTCGAGCCGGTATGCGCCTCCTTGCCGGTCAGCGTCACCTGCAGCCATTTCAGCCCCTGGCCGTGGGTCACGACGCCGATGTCGATGCCCTCGTCCTCGAGGATCGGCCCCTGCTCGATATGCAGTTCGAAGAAAGCCTTCATCTTGCGCTGGCCGACTTCCTCGTCGCCCTTCCAGCCGATGCGCTCCAGCTCGTCGCCGAAGCGTTTGCCCTTGGCGTCCTTGCGGTCGTAAGCCCAGTCCTGTTCGTGTACGCCGGCGAACACGCCGGACGCCAGCATGGCCGGCGCAAAGCGTGTGCCTTCCTCGTTGGTCCAGTTGGTGACGACGATCGGGTGCTTCGTCTTGATGCCGAGATCGTTCAGGGTGCGGACGACTTCCAGCCCGCCGAGCACGCCCAGCACCCCGTCGAACTTGCCGCCCGTCGGCTGCGTGTCGAGATGCGAACCGACATAGACCGGCAGCGCGTCCGGATCCGTCCCCTCGCGCCGCGCGAACATGGTGCCCATCTGGTCGACGCCCATAGTCAGGCCCGCCGCGTCGCACCAGCGCTTGAACAGGTGCCGCCCCTCGCCGTCCTCGTCGGTCAGCGTCTGGCGGTTGTTGCCGCCGGCGACCCCGGGCCCGATCTTCGCCATCTCCATCAGCGAGTCCCACAAACGGTCTGGATTGATTCGCAGATTCTCGCCGGGGGCTGCCATGGGATGCTCCTATTTCAGTTCCACTTCGACGAAGGCCATCGGCTCCGTCCCACCGTTGACGACATTGTGCTCGACGCCCTCGCCGCGCCGATAGGCGACGCCGGCCTCCATCTCGACGCGCCGAGAGCCGCCGCCCGGCTCCTCCAGCAGGAAGACGCACGGCGTGAGCGTCGTCACGACGTAGTCCATGCCGTGACGGTGCCATCCGGTTTCCGCGCCCGGTGCGAAGTCCCAGCGCGTGACGCGCACCCGCTCGTCATCGATCATCACGGTCGAGGTGGCGACTTCGCGGGCGCGGAACGTCAATCCACCATCCTCAGGACCTCGCGGACGTGGTCGATCAGTTCGTTGATCTGGCCCTTGGTGATGATCAGCGGCGGCGAAAGCGCGATGATGTCGCCCGTGGTGCGGATCAGCGCCCCGCGCTCGAACGCCTTCACGAAGGCCTGGAAGGCGCGCTTGGTCGGATGCCCGGGAATGGATTCGAGTTCGATCGCGCCGACGAGGCCGATATTGCGGATGTCGATCACGTGCGGCTCGCCCTTGAGCGAATGCAGCGCATCCTCCCAGTATGGCGCAAGCTCCTCGCCACGCGTCAGCAGCCCCTCTTCCTTGTAGGTGTCGAGCGTGCCGATGCCGGCGGCGCAGGCGATCGGATTGCCGGAATAGGTGTAGCCGTGGAAGAACTCGATCAGATGTTCCGGCCCGGTCATGAACGCGTCGTGGATCTCCTTCTTCACGAACACCGCGCCCATCGGGATCACGCCATTGGTGATGCCCTTGGCGGTGGTGATGATGTCCGGCGTCACGCCGAAATAGTCGGCCCCGAACGGCGCGCCGAGGCGGCCGAAGCCGGTGATGACCTCGTCGAAAATCAACAGGATGCCGTGCTTGGTGCAGATCTCGCGCAGCTTCTTCAGATAGCCCTTCGGCGGGATAAGCACGCCGGTCGAGCCCGCAACCGGCTCGACGATCACCGCGGCGATGGTCGAGGCGTCATGCAGCGTGACGATGCGCTCCAGTTCGTCGGCGAGATTGGCGCCATGCTCGGGCTCACCCTTGGTGAAGCTGTTCTGCGCCGGCAGGTGCGTATGCGGCATATGGTCGACGCCGGTCAGGAGCGTGCCGAACATCTTGCGGTTGGTGACGATGCCGCCGACCGAGATGCCGCCGAAATTGACGCCGTGATAACCGCGCTCACGGCCGATGAGCCTGGTGCGCGAACCGTCGCCGCGGGCGCGGTGATAGGCGATCGCCATCTTCAGCGCGGTTTCGACGGATTCGGAGCCGGAATTGGTGAAGAACACGTGTTCCATGCCCTTCGGGGCGATGTCGATCAGCCGGTTGGCGAATTCGAACGCCAGCGGATGACCCATCTGGAAGGCCGGCGCATAGTCCAGCTCGGCGGCCTGCTGCTGGATCGCTTCGGTGATCTTCGGGCGGCAGTGGCCGGCGTTCACGCACCAGAGGCCGGCCGTGCCGTCCAGCACCTTGCGACCGTCCGTCGTGGTGAAATGCATGTCCTTCGCCGAAACGAACATGCGCGGCGCCTGCTTGAACTGCCGGTTCGCGGTGAACGGCATCCAGAAGGCATTGAGATCGTTCGGAACGACTCGCGTGTGATACATGACCAAGCTTCCCCTTGTTCTGTCGCCGGTGAGACTGCGCCAACGCTTGGTTATTCGGGCGAAGCTGTGCTACGCATTTTTGACCGAATGGACAAAGGTTAGCACCGCCAGACGGGCGGTCAAGCGATTGATAGACGAAAAGGCAGGGTCGATGCGCGCTCCACGGCGCTCCAGTAACTGGTCCAGTCTGTTGGTCCAGATTGTCCCGCGACCGGCGGTTTTCCGGACGGTCCTTTGACATGGAAGGCTCGGCCGCCCGTCCCCGCACGCGCATCCAGACGCAGAAGCGCGAAACCATCCTCGAGGCGGCGCTGGAGGTCTTCTCCACGCACGGATTCCGCGGCTCCACCATCGACCAGATCGCCGCTGCCGCCGGCATGTCGAAGCCCAACCTGCTCTATTATTTCCGGCGCAAGGAAGACATCTTCACCACGCTGATCCAGCGCCTTCTCGACACTTGGCTCGCGCCATTGCGCGAACTCGACGACGAGGGCGATCCGCTGACGGAGCTGCGCAGCTACATCCGCCGCAAGATCGAGATGGCCCGCGACTATCCGCGAGAAAGCCGCATCTTTGCCAACGAGATCCTGCAGGGCGCGCCGCGCATCCTGCCGATGCTGGAAGGCGAACTCAAGCAGCTTGTCGACGAGAAGGCCGTGATCATCCGCGGCTGGATGCGCTCCGGCCGCATCGCCAGGACCGACCCCTACCACCTGATCTTCTCGATCTGGGCGACCACCCAGCACTACGCCGATTTCGACGTCCAGGTGCGCGCCGTGCTCGGTCCCGATCGCGGCGGCGACGGCCGGTTCGAAGATGCGGCGCGCTTCCTGGAGCAGCTTTTCGTCGACGGCCTGCGGCCAAAGGGATGACGTCGTCTCAGCGGCCGATCAGCATCAGCGGCCTGCCTGCCGCGTCGAGGAGGACCACATCCGATCCGCGCATTTCGTAGCCCGCGACCTTCTCGATCGCGTCGGTCAGTCTTTGTTCGGCATCGCCGATCTCGCCAGGACAGGCCATTTCCGTCGCCATGCCCGGCGCGAAGGTGACACTCATACCCTCCCCCGGCACGATCTGGGTCCCGATGCGGTTGCAGCCGATGGAAAGGGAGACGTACAGATTCCTGTCCACTTCGAAGAGCAGCTTCGCCGCCGCCGGCAGCGGCTTGAGCGCGCCGTCCTTGCCGGCCAGCTCCATCCGCGTCCAATTGCCGGCCCAATCGACGTTCGATACCGCGGCGGAACTCGTCATGGCTGGGCTCTCCGGTTCGTCGGCAAAGGCAACACCCGCAGCAGCAATGGCGAGAAGCGCTGCGATCATCCAGGCTGTCCGTGACATGTCGGCCTCCATGCGTTCGATCGCGGCCAGCCTCCTCCCTGATTGCAGCGCCAGTGTGGCTGGACGTCAGTCCCGCGCCAGCGCCATGACCGCGAGGCCGAGCACGGTGATCCCGGCGCCGGCAGCCACACCGACGCTCGCCCAGCCATGCCCGAGCAAGCCTTCGTAGAAGATGATGAATCCAGGCGTCAGATAGGTGTAGGCGAGCACCTTCGCGGCCGGCAGCCGCATCGAAGCGTATTGGGTGAGGAAGAACGTGCCGCCGGTGGTGAACGTCCCGAGATAGAGGATCGCCAGCCAGGCCTCCGGCGGCAGGCCCACCCAGTCGGTCGCGACGATGTCGCGCCAGCCCCAGGCGGCAATGCACAGACCCGTTGCCGCCACCGTCCAGAGCGTGAAGACGACCCCCGTCTCGCCCCGGTTGAAGCGGCGCAGCAGCGGGCCGTAGGCGGCATGGCACAGCACGCCGACGAAGAAGATGAGTTCGCCCTTGCCGACCTCGAAATTCGCCGCTGCCGATAGGTCGCCGCGGAAAATCACCCAGAGCGAACCGAGCGCCGCAAGCACCAGGCTCGCGACCACCACGCCGCGGGGCATCTGGCCGAGGAACAGCCAGCCGAAACCGGCGCTGGCAATCGGCATCAGCGTGAAAACGGCACCCGTCGAAACCGGGTCGGTCAACCGCAACGCGACGAACATGGTGATGAAGAACACGGCCATCAAAGCGCCGAGAATGCCGTAGCGCCAGACAGCGCGCGGACGCTCGATCCGGCCGCCGGCCAGCGACAGGGCGACTCCCGCCATGATGCCCGTCCCGATGACGAAGCGCGCGGTGTTGAGTGCTGCCGGCGCAACATGGGGCGCCGCGATCGCGCCGAGCGAGAAGGAGCCGGCGACGAATGCGGCAAACCCCACCATCGCCAGATGGCCGAGCAGCTTGCCGCGGCCGGTGGCGAAGGTCGAATGCGGCGCGGGCGCGTTCAATGGGCTAACCGAACTGGCAGTTGCGCCAGGGCGCGGATGCCGACGCGCCTGCGCCAGGAGATCTTCTGCGGCGGCACAGCCAGACGCAGATCCGGAAATCGCGCGAAGAGCCTCTCGATCGCGATCCGCACTTCGGCGCGCGCCAACTGGAAGCCGAGACAGAAATGCACGCCCGTTCCGAACGACAGGTGCGGAATCGGATGCCGGCCGATCTCGAAACGCTCCGGCGCTTCGAACTTTCCCGGATCGGCGTTCGCCGCGCTGAGAAAAGCCGCGAACATGTCGCCGCGGCGGAACCGCCTGCCCTGCCATTCCATATCGGCCCGGGCAAAGCGCGGCTTGGTCATCTGCACCGGGCTGACCCAGCGCAGGCACTCCTCCACCGTGCCGGGCATCAGCGAGGCGTCGGCGCTCAACCTGTCTCTTTCGTCGGGATGTACGAGCAGCGCCCAGATGCCGCCGGCGATGAGATGGGTCGTGGTCTCCTGTCCAGCGCCGAACAGAAGGAAGATCATTGCCACGAGCTCGTCCTCGGACAGATCGCCATGCTCGGTCCGCGCCTCCCGCAGCGCCGTGATCAATCCGTCGGGATGCGCTCCTCCGCCCGGCCGCGACACCGTCCTCAGGTAGCTCACCATGCGCCAGACACCCGGCACCGCCCGCACCACCGCCCAGATGTTAGCGGTGTCGGTCAGATTGCCGAGCCAGCCCTTGAACCAGTCGTGATCCTTTTCCGGCAGCCCAAGCATCGCGCAGATGACCGACAGCGGTAGGTCGCGGCAATAGGCCTGCATCAGCTCGGCATCGGGCTTGCCTTCGAGCCGGTCCAGCAGCCGGTCGGCGACCTGCTCGATCATCGGCTTTATCCCCGCAACACCTTGGCGCGCGAAAGCCTGGTCGACGAGGGATCGCAGGCGGCGGTGCTCGGGATCGTCGAGGCCGAGCATGTTCTTCGCGAGCAGGCCGAGCGTCGCCGGCAGTACCTTCAGCACGCGCTCCTGCGTCCGGCTGCCGGCATTGCCGGGATCGCGCGCAAAGCGCTCGCTGTCCTTGAGCAGTTCGGCGGAAGCCGCATGCGTGGTCGTCAGCCAGATGCGGCCGAGGATCGGCAGCTTCATCTGCACGACCGGCCCAGCTTCCCGCATCCGCGCAAGCGTCGGAAACGGATCCGCGTGGAATCCCGGCGAGACGATGTCGAACGTTTCCGGCAAGTCGTAGCCTCTCCGGTTCGACGAAGTCCTATCGCGCTTCGGAGCGGCGGCAAAGCGTCAACGATGAGGCCAGGACTTTCACTGCCCCTGCGCGAGATGCCTACCAGCCCGGCAGTCACCCGTGCGGTTATTCGAGCTTCCGCAGCAATTCGGCCAGCGATCTTGCCTCCGAGACGGATAACTTTGCCCCGACGGCCTCCTCGATCGCGCGCGAATACGTCTCCCACATGCGCCGCCGCATTTCGCGGCCGGCCTGGGTGATCTTCAGCGTCTGGCCGCGGGCATCGGCCTCGCACGCTTCCTTGTTGATCAGGCCGGCTTCGGCGAGACGCTGCGCTAGCCGCGAAAGGTTGTATTGCTCAAACAGCATGGCGCGTTCGAGCTCGTAAGGCCGCAGCCCCGCTTCCCCTGCCTTCTCCAGCTCCCACAGCGCGTCGTACCAGGACAGAGCCGGCAACCCCTCCGCCTTCAGGCGGGCCTCGACGACCGACATCGCCACGCGCTGGGCACGTGACAGGCCGATCCACGCGGCGACCGTCGCTTGATCAGGCTTGCTCTTCATGACTCACTGATAGTTGATTTCATGCAATTGCATCAAGATTGACATTGCAGCATGACGCACATAACTCGATGCAACTGCATCTAACATCCTCGAAGGAGATACCGCCGTGTCCGAAAAGCTTACCCTCGTTTCGTTCGATCTCTGTCCATATGTCCAGCGCGCCGCAATCGTGCTTGCCGAAAAAGGCGTGCCGTTCGAACGCGTCGACATCGATCTGGACAACAAGCCCGAATGGTTCCTGGCGATCTCGCCGCGCGGCAAGGTGCCCCTGTTGAAGGTGGGCGACGATGTGCTGTTCGAAAGCTCGGCAATCGTCGAGTATCTCGACGAGGTGCACGAGCCGCGGCTTCATCCGCAACATCCGGTCACACGGGCGCGTCATCGCGCTTGGATGGAATTCGGATCAGCAATCCTGGGAGACATCTGGACGATCGAAACGACAACCGAGCAGAAGGCGTTCGACGCGGCCGCGGCCGGCCTGAAGGACAAGTTCGCGCGGATTGAATCCGAGCTGGGCGATGGGCCCTATTTCGCGGGCGAGGCCTTCACCATCGTCGACGCCGTGTTCGCGCCGGCTTTCCGCTATTTCGATACCTTTGATCAGATCGCCGGTCTCGACACGTTCGAGTCATACCCGAAGGTGAGAAAATGGCGCGAGGCCCTCGCCCGGCGCCCGTCGGTCCGCAATGCGGTCGTGCCGGACTACGATGCCCGCCTGCGCCGGTTTCTCCACCGCAAGAACGGGCTGCTGGTCCGGCAGCCAGCGGCCGCCTGACGGTTGCGCCTCGGAAGAAAAGTGTCGCCGCGAGGAGGAGATCGCGGCGACACCGGCGAACGAGACTCCGCCGCCTACTCTGCGGCCACCTTTGCCATCGGGTTGTTCGGATGCGTCGTCCAGTTCGCGTAGGTCGGCTGGACGGTCTTGCCGGTGCGCTGGTCGAGCACGCCCGCCGCCAGCGGCTCCATCGTGATGCAGCCTTCCACCGGGCAGACATTGACGCAGAGATTGCAGCCGACGCACTCGTCCTCCATCACCTCGAAATGGCGCTTGCCGTCGACCATCGAGGTGATCGCCTGGTGCGAGGTGTCCTCGCAGGCGATGTGGCAGCGTCCGCACTTGATGCAGGCGTCCTGGTCGATGCGCGCCTTGGCGATGTAGTTGAGGTTGAGGAACTGCCAGTCGGTGACGTTGGGCGTGGCGCGGCCGATGATGTCGTCGAGCGAGCGATGGCCCTTCTCGTCCATCCAGTTTTCCAGGCCGGCGATCATCTCCTGCACGATCTTGAAGCCGTAGGTCATCGCCGCGGTGCAGACCTGCACATTGCCGGCGCCGAGCGCCATGAACTCGGCGGCGTCGCGCCAGGTGGTGATGCCGCCGATGCCCGAGATCGGCAGGCCGCGGGTTTCCGCGTCGCGCGCGATCTCGGCCACCATGTTCATGGCGATCGGCTTCACCGCCGGGCCGCAGTAGCCGCCATGTGTGCCCTTGCCGTCGATCATCGGCTCGGGCGAGAACGTATCGAGATTGACGCCGGTGATAGAGTTGATCGTGTTGATCAAAGAGACGGCGTCCGTGCCGCCGGCGTGCGCCGCCCGCGCGGGCTTGCGGATGTCGGTGATATTCGGCGTCAGCTTGGTGATCACCGGCATGCGCGTATACTGCTTGCACCAGCGCACAACCATTTCGATATACTCGGGCACCTGCCCGACGGCGGCGCCCATGCCGCGCTCCGACATGCCGTGGGGGCAGCCGAAGTTCAGCTCGATGCCGTCGGCGCCGGTCTCCTCGACCAGCGGCAGGATCGCCTTCCACGCATGTTCCTCGCAAGGCACCATGATCGAGGCGACCAGCGCCCGGTCCGGCCAGTCCATCTTGACCTGCTTCATCTCCTGCAGGTTGATCTGCAGCGGACGGTCGGTGATCAGTTCGATATTGTTGAGGCCGAGCAGCCGGCGGTCCGCACCCCAGATCGCGCCATAGCGCGGGCCGTTGACGTTGACGACCGGCGGGCCTTCCTCGCCCAGGGTCTTCCACACCACGCCGCCCCAGCCCGCCTTGAAGGCGCGGATGACGTTATAGGCCTTGTCAGTCGGCGGCGCCGAGGCCAGCCAGAACGGATTCGGGCTCTTGATGCCTACGAAGTTGTTGCGGATGTCAGCCATGCTCATGCCCTCCCGTTCGAGGTGAGTGCCCGGTGAATGCTCTCCGCCGCATCCCGGCCCGCCGCGACCGCCGCGACCGTCAGATCCTCGCGCGCGTCGGCGACGCAGTCGCCGCCGGCCCAGACCTTCGGGTTCGACGTGCGGCCTTCGGCATCCACGGCGATGCGGCCTCTGTCCATCGCGATCGTCGCCCCCGATCCGTTCAGCGGTGAAGCATCGAAACTCTGGCCGATCGCCTTGAACACCTGGTCGGCGGCAAGCACCACCGTCTCGCCCGTTCCGGAGAGCTTGCCGTCGCTTTCTGTGGTGTATTCGAGCTCGATGCCGGTCACCCTGCCGGCTTCGGCGAGCACCCGTTTGGGCTGAAGCCAGTGGCGAATGGTGACGCCGTTCGCCGCCGCCAGGTCCTGCTCGAACTCCGAGGCGTTCATCTGTTCCTTGCCGCGACGATAGGCGATCGTCACCTCCTCGGCGCCGAGGAGCTTCGACTGCACCGCCGCGTCGATCGCCGTCATGCCGCCGCCGATCACGACCACGCGCCGTCCAACCGGCAGGCTGGACAGATCGGAGGCCTGGCGCAGCTCGGCGATGAATTCGACCGCATTGTCGACGCCCGCAGCCGCCTCGCCTTCGGCCCGCAGCGCATTGACGCCGCCGAGGCCCATGCCGAGAAACACCGCGTCGTAGGCAGCCGTCAGGTCGGCCAGATGATAGTCGCGACCCAGCGCCATGCCGTTCTGGATGGCGATGCCGCCGACGGCCGTCACGTAGTCCACCTCCGCCTGGGCAAAGCCGTCGACGCTCTTGTAGGCAGCGATGCCGTATTCGTTGAGGCCGCCCGCTTTCGGTTTCGCCTCCAGGATCGTCACCTCGTGACCCTTGGTCGCCAGCCGGTGCGCCGCCGCAAGTCCTGCCGGGCCGGCGCCGACGACGGCGACCTTCTTCCCGGTCGAAGGAGCGCGCGTGTAGAACTGCTTGCCCTGCGCCATCGCCACGTCTGTCGCGTAGCGCTGCAGCCGGCCGATCTGCACCGGCTTGCCTTCGGCGGTCTCGCGCACGCACGCTTCCTCGCACAGCGTCTCGGTCGGGCAGACCCGCGCGCACATGCCGCCCAGGATGTTCTGATCGAAGATGGTCTTGGCCGATCCCAGCGGATTTCCGGTCGAGATCTGGCGGATGAACAGCGGGATGTCGATCGAGGTCGGACACGCCTGCATGCAGGGCGCGTCGTAGCAGAAATAGCAGCGGTCCGACTCGACCAGCGCCTCGTGGTGATCGAGCGGCGGATGCAGGTCGGAAAAATTGTCGGCATATTGGGAGGGCGCGAGCCGGCCCGCGACGATCCCGTCCTTCAACTGGCCTGTGGCCATCTCAGCAGTTCCCCATTGTTGTTTGTTGGGCAAATGCTAGCACAGGAAGAAGTTTTATCAATCGGTCAAAAAATCGATCAACGCATTGATTTTCCTGCAAATAAACTTGACAATGAGTCTCATATTTTCGCCGGGGCCGCGTTAGGGTTCCGTTAAGGATGCTTGCAAACCGGCGATTCACCAGTCCGCGGCATTAATGCGCTATGGTTCGCGGGCATTTGAATAAAGTTGTCTTCATCGTCCTGTCGGTTGGCCTGGCCGGCTGTGCCACGCAGCCGAGCAACATCAACGATGTCTGCGCCGTGCTCGAACAACAGGACGGCTGGCTCTCGAGCTGGCAGCGATCCGCCAAGAAGGCCGAGCGCCGGCACGGCATACCGATGGCGATCCTGCTGGCGACCATCCGCAAGGAGTCCGGCTTCAAGTCGAACGCACGGCCGCCGCGGACGCAGCTTCTGGGCTTCATTCCCTGGAAGCGCCAATCGAGCGCCTATGGCTACGCGCAGGCGCTCGACGGCACTTGGGACCAGTACAAGCGCGAGCGCGGCGGCTTTTCCTCGAGCCGCGACGATTTCGACGACGCGGTCGACTTCGTCGGCTGGTTCCACGGCAAGACGGTCGCCACCTACGGCGTCGCGCCCAACGATGCCTACAGCCTCTACCTGGCCTACTATTCCGGCTGGTCGGCCTTCGGCAAAGGAACCTGGCGCTCGAACGCCGGTCTCAAACAGACGGCGCGCGACACGGCCGAGATGGCGATCAGATACGAGCGTCAGCTCCAGTCCTGCCGCTGATCCCTCAGTTCGGCGCGTCCTTGGCGAACGAGATCACGTTCTCCATCCCGTCGAAGACTTCCTGCGACAGGTGGCATTTCACCTGGTGGCCGTTGCCGAGGTCGCGCACAGGCGGCACCTCGCGCTCGCACAGGCCGCCCGGCACCAGCTTCTTGTAGTTGCAGCGGGTCTGGAACGGGCAGCCGGACGGCGGGTTCATCGCCGACGGGATGTCGCCCTCCAGCACGACATGCTTCTTGATCACGCTCGTATCCGCGATCGGGATCGCGGAGAGCAGCGCCTCGGTATACGGGTGATAGGGCGGCTGGAAGATCTGGTCCGTCGTCCCCTGCTCCACGATATGGCCGAGATACATGACCACCACGCGGTCGGCGATGTAGCGCACCACCGACAGATCGTGGCTGATGAACAGCATCGTCGTCTTGTTCTTGCGCTGGATGTCCATCAGCAGTTCGGTCACCGCCGCCTGCACCGACACGTCGAGCGCCGACACAGGTTCGTCCGCCACCACCACCTTCGCCATCCCGGCAAAGGCCCGCGCCACGCCAATGCGCTGCTTCTGCCCGCCGGAGAGCTGGCGCGGCATGCGCGTCTCGAACGCGCGGGGAAGCTTGACCAGGTCGAGAAGCTCCAGCATCCGCGACCGCCGCTCCGCCACAGTCTTGCCGACGCCGAACTTCTCCAGCGTGCGGATGATCTGCGAGCCGACGGAATGGCTGGGATTGAGCGTATCGAACGGGTTCTGGAACACCATCTGGATCGACGAGATGGTCTCGACGTCGCGCTTCTCGATCGACGTGTTGGCGATCTGCCGGTTGCCGAGCGTCACGCCGCCTTCCGTCGCAGTCTCCAGCCCGAGGAGGATCTTGGCGAGGGTCGACTTGCCGCAGCCTGACTCGCCGACGATCGCCACCGTCTCGCTCTCGCGGGCCATGAAGGAGATCGTCTCGTTGGCCTTGACCGTGCGGGATTCCGCGCCGCCGAAGATCTCGTTGGCGGAGACCTTGTAGTATTTCTTGAGCTCCTCGATCCTCAGCATCGGCGCGCCCGGCTTCACCGGTTCCTTCGCCGTCGTCGCGTTGGGCGGCAGCGCGCTCCAGTCGATCTCGTTGAAGCGCACGCAGCGGCTGAAATGGTTCTCGTGGCCCGCGACCGCGATCATCGGTATCTCGGCGGCGTTGCACAGGCCCTCGACGAAGTGGTGGCAGCGCGGCCCGAAATTGCAGCCCTTCGGCCGCTCGTGCGGCAGCGGCAGCTGGCCGGGGATCGCCACCAGCGGCCGCGAGTTCTTGTCGGCGCCGGGCAGCGGGATCGAGCGGAACAGCCCCTGCGTATAGGGATGCCGCATCCGGTCGAACACGTCCTTGATCTTGCCGGTCTCGACCGCCTCGCCGGAATACATCACCGTGATCCGGTCGCAGGTCTCGAGGATCAGCCCGAGATTGTGCGACACGAAGATCATCGACGTGCCGAATTCCTTGCCGAGCCCCTTTACCAGCTCGACGATGCCGGCCTCGACCGTCACGTCGAGCGCCGTCGTCGGCTCGTCGAGCAGCAGCAGCGCCGGCTTCGACAGCAGCGCCATGGCGATGACGATGCGCTGCTGCTGGCCGCCGGACAACTGGTGCGGATAGGAGTTCATCATCCGCGGCGGGTCGGGAAGCCGCACCGCCTTCAGCATCGCCAGCGACCGCTCGCGCGCTTCTTCCTTAGACACCTTCTCGTGGATGATAGGCACTTCCATCAGCTGCTGGCCGACCTTCATCGCCGGGTTCAGCGAGGCCATCGGCTCCTGGTAGATCATCGCGATCTTGTTGCCGCGGATCTGGCGAAGCTCCTCGTCGGACATGTCGCCCATGTCGCGGCCCTGGAACTTGATCCGGCCGCCGACGATCTTTCCGACATTAGACAGGTCACGCATGATGCCGAGCGAGACGGTCGACTTGCCGCAGCCGCTTTCGCCGACGATCCCCATCGCCTCGCCTGGCATCACCGTGCAGGAGAAGTCCATCACGGCGGGAATCTCGCCGCGCTTGGTGAAGAAGGAGATCGACAGGTTCTCGATCTCGATGATCGGCTGGGCGCCCGCGACGGTCGTGGCTTTGACGGCTTCGTTCATCGTCTGCCTCTCAGTCCTTCAGCGATTGTTCGCGCAGCGCGTCCGCCAGCAGGTTGAGCCCCAGCACGAAGCTCATCAGCGCGATCGTCGGCGGCAATGCGGGGTGGACGAAGGAGCGCAGCAGGCGCGAGGCGTCCTTGATCGCGGTGCCCCAATCAGGGCTCTCCGGCGCCAGCCCCAGACCGAAATAGCCGAGCGTGCCGAGCAGGATCGTGGTGTAGCCGATGCGCAGGCAGGCATCGACGATCAGTGGCCCGCGGGCGTTCGGCAAAATCTCCCAGATCATGATGTACCACGGGCTCTCGCCGCGCGTCTGGGCGGCGGCCACGTAGTCGCGCGTCTTGATGTCCATGACGAGGCCGCGCACGATGCGGAACACGCCGGGCGACGAGGCGAACACCACCGCGACGAAGATGTTGAGCGTCGACGGCTCGATCGAGATCAGTCCGAGCGGATCGATCGAGAAGACCAGGCCGAGATAGACCCAGCCGCCTATCAGGATCGTCAGCCCGAGCTGGAACCACAGCCGGTCGGGCCGGTTCTTGAACCGCGTCCAGAACAGCGTGCAAAGGAACACGATCGGGAACAGGAAGAAGAACGCCGCCAGCCCGCGTGGCACCGAAACTCCGATACCGGTGATCCGGCTGAACCAGCTGTCGAAGGACAGCGTCCGGATCTCCGGCGTCACCAGCAGGTAGAACAGCAGGATCACCGGGAAGGCCAGAACCAGGTTGGCCAGGAACGACAGGAACGAGTCGATCCTGCCGCCGTAATAGCCGGCCGGCAGGCCGAGCGTGATCCCGACCATCAGCGCGAACAGCGTCGCGAACGGCGCGATGACGAGCACGATCTGGCTGCCATAGACCATGCGGGAGAAGACATCCCGCGCCAGCTTGTCGCCGCCGAAATAGTAGACGTCGGTCGTATTAGGCACCACCGTCCCGGGCAGCGCGTCCTTCATCACGGCGACCTGGCTGAGCGGGTCGAACGGGGCGATGACCGTGGCGAAGATTGCGGTGAACAGCCAGAAGAAGCAGATCGTGACGCCGGCGATACCGACAGAGTTCGTGAACAGCTCGCCGTAGAGACCGAGCCGCTTGCGATAGGCGAAGCTGGCGCTGAGCACGATCGCCAGGGCCAGCCACACCGGCCAGAAGCGTGCAATCACGCCGAAGAGGACCTGGAACCCGCCGATGGTCTCGAACTGCATCCTCGCCGCCCCCTTCGTCTACTGCACGCGGATGCGCGGATTGAGATATGCGTAGCCGATGTCGGAGATCAGCTGGGTGAACAGCACGACGAACACCGAGACCAGCGAGCAGCCGAGCAGGAGGTCGATGTCGTTGTTGCCCGCCGCCTCGACCAGCGTGAAGCCGAAGCCCTGGTAGCGGAACATCGTCTCGACGATGACGACGCCGGTGAGCAGCCAGGGAAACTGCAGCATGATCACAGTGAACGGCGCGATCAGCGCGTTGCGCAGCGCGTGCTTGATCACGACGGAGGAGAAGCTCAGGCCCTTCAGCCGCGCCGTGCGGATATATTGCTGCGTCATCACCTCGACCATCGAGGCGCGGGTCATGCGCGCGATGTAGCCGATGCCGTAGATCGCCATCGTCATCACCGGCAGGGTGAAATTGTAGAAATTGACGCCTTGCGATGTCGCCGATGCGGCCGAACCGTTCAGCCAGCCGAGCCACGACGCGAAGATGACGGTGAAGATGACGCCGGAGACATATTCGGGCGTCGCCGTCGTCGCGATCGACGCGACCGACAGGCCGCGGTCCGTCCGCGAACCTTCGCGCATGCCGGCGAAGATGCCCACCAGGAGCGCAATCGGCACCATCGTCACCATGACCCAAAACATAAGAATGCCGGTGGCGCCAAGCGCCGGCCACAGCTTCGCTTCGACGGTGGTCTTGAACTTGGTCGAGCAGCCGAAATCGCCCTGCAGGATGCCGCCGTAGTACGGCTCGTTGGGCTGCTGGCACGCCTTGTAGCGCAGCTCCGACTTGCTCGTGGCCGGATTGATCTCGGGATTGCGCTTCATCACCCCGAGCCACTGCCCGTAGCGGACGAAGAAATTCTCGCGAAAGCCGTTCTTCACCAGCCACTGCTCGATGTGCTCGTCAGACGAGCGCATGTCGAGCTGGCTGATCGACAGCTTCTTCAGGTTCGGCTCGAGATTGACCATGTAGAAGACGACCATGGTCAGGCACAGCATGGTGATAACCATGGTGCCGAGCCGCCTGATGATGAATGCAAGCATCCTATCCCCTGCCGTTGAGGTTGGGGGTCACGAAGTCACCCGCTGAAACGAGAGGGGCGCAAGCGCCCCTCTCAAAGTCCAGTGTGATCAGGCGTCGAGCCAGACCTTGCCGAAGTCGTGTTCGAAGGTCGGGTGCATGCCGTGGTTCTTCACCGCTGCAACCGAGCTGTTGTAGAGCTTGCGCCAGTAGGGCTGGATGATGATGCCGGAATCCTGGAGGATCTTCTCGATCTTCTCCATCACCACCTTGCGCTTCTCGGCGTCTGCGATCGAGAGCGCCTCGCCGACCGCGGCGTCGAGTTCCGGATTCGAATAGGCCGCCTCGTTCCAGGCTTCCCCCGTGCGGTAGGCGATCGCGATCACCTGCACGCCGAGCGGACGCATGTTCCAGTTGGTCATCGAATACGGATACTTGGTCCAGTCGTTCCAGAAGGTCGAGCCCGGCAGCACCGTGCGCTTGACCTTGATGCCGGCCTCGCGCAGCTGCGCCGCGATCGCGTCGCCGGTGTTCTTGTGCCAGTCCTCGTCGACCGTGATCAGGTCGTGCTCGAAATCGGCCTGGCCGGCTTCGGCCATCAGGGCCTTTGCCTTGGCCGGGTCGCGGGCCACCGCCGGCAGCGCCACGTATTCCGGGTGGATCTGGCAGACATGGTGGTTTTCAGCCGGCACGCCGGCATTGCCGTAGCCGAGCTGCAGCACGACCGCGTTGTCGACGGCGAGCTGGAGCGCGTTGCGTACCTTCTGGTCGTCATACGGCTTGTTGGCGACGTTGGTGCGCGCCACGATCGTCGATGCGGTCACGACTTCCGACGTCGTTGCGCCGACGCCTTCGAGGATCTTCACGTAGTCGGCGGTCGTCTCGTGGTTGGTGTGCACTTCGCCGGCCTCGAAAGCCGATACCATCGCCGACGGATCGGTGCCGTAGTCGATGAACTCGACGCCGTCGAGCATGACATCGCCGCCCCACCAGGCGCCGTTCTCGCGGCGCTTGTAGACCACCTTCTGGCCGACATCATACGAAACGAGTTCGAAGGGCCCGGTGCCGATCGGGTTCTTGGCGAAGTTCGCGCCGGTTTCGTCGAACGAGCGGTGCACGACCAGCGCCGGATAGTCGCACAGGCTCGGGATGAGCGCGATGTCGGGCTTGGTCAGCGTGATCTTGACGGTCATGTCGTCGACCTTGGTGACCGCGCCGTCGCGCAGCTTGCCGGAGGCCTCGTCGACGATCGTGCCGAGACGGCCGGGCATCGAGTTGCCTTCGGCCTTCTTATCCGCCCAGCGGGTCAGGTTGAAGATCACGTCGTCGGCGTTGAACGTGTCGCCGTTGGTCCAGGCGACGTTCGGACGGCAATGGAAGACATATTCCGTCGCGTCGTCGTTCACGTCCCAGCTGGCGAGCAAATAGGGCTCGAAGGTGAAGTCGCGGGTATATTTCACCAGCGGCTCGAGCGTCTGGCGCTGGGCGTTCGCGATCTCGGACCAGTCGGCCGTGCGCGGATCCTTGGGATCCTTGATCGACATCGCGACCTTGAGGACGCCGCCCTTCTTGGGCTCCTGCGCCATGGCCGGCGTCGGCGCGGCGAGGCCGATCATGCTGTAGGCTAGCGCAGTCGAAGCGCCGAAAGCGCTGGCCAGAGCCAGGAATTCGCGCCGGTCCATGCCGCCTTCGCGAACCGATTTCGCCATCTTCACAATGTGATCGGGAACCCGGTCACCATTGCTCTTGTACATTGTCATCTTGACTCTCCCATTGAGCATTGAGTGGCGTTCTGCCTTTGAGCATTTCGTATCCGGCCGCCTTTGTCAAAAGGACGGCAAGCCCGAAAGTTGGATGACAGTCTGCAACGCTGCGTGAAGGAGAGAAGGCGCGATTGCGACAAACTTGGCGCAATTTTCGCAATCGTCATGAAAATCAGACTTTTTTAACTATCGGCGGGGCGGCGCGCTTCGCCGCGCGCGGACGTCAGTATTCGCGCTCGAAGAAGATGCCGCCCTTCGTCTCGCCGCTGTCCGTCGCTTCGCCGCGCAGCTTCACACCCTTGCCCACATTCAGGTCGATCGCCGCCTTGCCGGATCCCGGCTGGGAGCCTTTCTCGATCGACAGATAGGTACGGTCGTTGAGATATTTGCCGACTGAAACCGAGGTGTCGCCGGTCTCGTCGTCCGTCTTCACGTCGATGTCGTCGACGCCGAGCTTGCCCTGCAGATTGTCGAGCAAAGAGGTCGAACCGCCGACGCCCGCGAGCACGGCGGCGGCCTGCGCCAACTGCGCGATCTGCACCGGCGACAGGCTGCCCATCGCCCGCCCAAACACCAGTTGCGCCAGCACCTCGTCTTCCGGCGCCGACGGACTCGAGGAGAAGGAGAATTTCGGGTTCGTCGCCTCTCCAGTGATCGTCACGGTGACCGTTGAGCTGTTGACGCTCGACGTCGCGGCGAAATCGAGCGTCGGCACCAGCGAACCGGAAAAGCCGATCGAGCCGTTCGAGAAGTCGAGCCGCCGCCCGAGGATCCCGAGCCGCCCGCGCCTCAGCGTGAACAGCCCTGTCGCGGACGGCGAAGACGCCGGCCCGGTCAGCCTGATCGTCCCGCCGAGTTCGGCATTCAGCCCCCGCCCCTGCACGAACAGCTGGTTCGGCGCGTTGACCGAGAGGTCCAGCATGAGCCCGCCGCCGCCGCTTCCGGAACTCGCCGGCTTCAGCGCTTCGGCCTGCGTCTTGACCGCACCGCTCGCATTGCGGTGCTGCACGTTGAGCCGCGACAGCGCCGGCGAAAGCTTTTCGGGGATGGTGATGACGGTGCGCCCGAGATTGATCGTGCCGCCGAGCGTCGGTGCCGAGGCGAGCGGGCCCCTGACCGCGATGTCGCCGCCGAAGTTGGCGGTCACGATCCGCCCGTCGGTATAGCGCCCGTCCACCACCTTGATGGTCAGGTCGGCCGGGAAACCAGCCGCGCCGTCGAGGCTGACCGTGCCACCGGCCGAGACCGTCCCGCCGGTCGAGATCGTGCCGATGAAGCTGCGGAGCGTCGCGCGTCCCGAACCCAAAGCGATGTCAGCATTGATGCCGTTGATGGCGATGCCCGAGCCCGCGTCGACGAAACGCGCGCCCGACGCCCTGACCGTCCCGCCGATGACGGGAGAGTTGGTCGAGCCGCTGACGGTGAGCGAGATGTCGGCCGCCCCGTCGAGTGCCAACCCCTGCGCCGCGAGCCGCCGGGTCAGGAAGCTGAACGGCAGGCGGCCGGAGAACTTCACGTCGAGCGCGCGGGAGCCTGCGGTCTGCACTGTTCCGCCGCCCTTCATCGACAACCCGCCGCCCTCCCCGACATCGGCCTGGAAGCGCAGCACACCGCCGGCGAACGTGCCGGTCGAGGCGATGGCCATCGCGCCGAACCCGGCCGAGCGGGTCTGGCTCGTCTCGGCGCCGGCCAGTCGCACGTCGTAGCCGATCGACAGCGCCGACGGCGCACCGCTGACGCGCACCGTGCCCGACACCGTTCCGGCCGCGCCGAGGCCCGGTGCAAAGCCGTTCGCGATCGACGCAGGAACCTTGGCGAGCTGCGCCGTCAGTGCCAGCGTTTCGCCCGCCGTGCCGCTGACCGTGGCGGTACCGCCGGAAAGGCCCAGCACCAGTTTGTCGATACGCGTCACGCCGCCGACGTTGACGATGGTCGACGGTGCCGCGATCGTCGCCGCCACGCCCTGCACGGTCGCCCCGCCGCGCGAAAGTTCCACCGTGGCCTCGCCGTTCTCGAATCTGGCGCGTCCGGCCGCCTTGGCCGGAATGCCGTTGACGGTCGCGCTGCCGTCGAAGGCCGTCCACGCCCCGTCGCGCGACAGCGCCACGTCGACCGCCGTGATCGCCGCCCCGGCATTGACCGCGCCGGCGCGGATGCGTCCTGAGACGGCCGGCGCAGCCAGATAGTTAGCGACCTGCGCCTCGATCGAAATGTCCTTGCCGCTGAGCGTGTCGCGGGAGAAGGCGGGCACCTTCGCGTCGATGCGCGCCGAAGGTCCGCCCGCGCCGGTGTCGAACGAGATACTGCCCGTCGCGCTGCCCGACACTTTCTGCAGGGCAAGTGCGGCCAGCGGCGCGATATCGGGCAGTTCGAAGGCGATGCTGCCTCTTGGCAGGAATGCATCATCGAGCTGGAGATCGCCGCTGATGCGGTTCTGGCCCAGCGAGACGTTCAGCCCCGACAGCACCCGCTTGCCCCCTTCGGTCGACAGCTTGGCTTCGCCCTCCAGCGCCTGCTCGCCCACCTTGCCTGAAAGGCTCACGTCCGCAGCCGGATTGGCCGCATCGGCTTTGCCGGTCGCCTTCAGCGACAGTCCGGTGACGGCGTAGCCGCCGCTTTCGACGCGCTCGCTCGACAGGGTGACGGAGAGGTCTGGGCCAAACAGCGCCCCGCTCGCCGACAGCTCGAAGGAGGCAGCGCCCGACACGTCGGCGGCAAGCCGCGACAGGTCCGCGAGCGCGCCTTCGAGATCCGCCGTCACCTTGCCGGCGGCGATGCGGATCGACCCGCTCGTCGTCAGCGGTCCGGACGTCACCTGCAGGCCGGAGGCGTCGATGTTCCGCTCTGCGTCGCGCGTCACGCGGGCGGCCAGCACGACGCGCTCGCCCAGCACGGCATGCGCGCCTGCCGGCAGCGCCGCACGGGCGACGTCCGCGTTGAGGTCGAATGTCGCCTGGCCGTCCAGGCGCGAAAGCGTGCCGGCCGCCGAAGCCTTGATCGCGTCGTTCTCGATCGATGCCGCGCGTACCTCGATTGCATCGGCGCCGATTTCCGCGTCCACCGCGAGCGCAATCTGTCCGACAAGGAAGGGCACCAGCGGCGCGATCAGCGTCTCGGCGGCGCCGATCCGGCCGCGCACGGTAACCGGCCCGGTGCGCGTCGCCACGTCGAAGCCCGGCGACGACAGGTCCACACCGATGTCGCGCAGTGTCGCTTGCGGATGGACGAGCGAAGCGAGCGAGACGGTGGCATCGAGGCTGGGCTTGCCGCCGGTTCCCGCGATGCTGCCCTCGGCGCTGCGGATCGCCAGCGAAATCTGATTTTCTCCTTCGGCAAACGACAGCGCCACGGGCTCGCCGGCCGCCCGGATGTTGAACGTCAGGTCGCTGACGCCCTGCGGATCGACGCTGCCCGAGGCCTTGCCCGTCAGCCCGTCGGAGGTGATCGACGCCGCCTCGATCGCGATTCCGCCATCGGTGCGGAACGTGCCCGCAAAGGCGACCTGCGCCTGCCCGGCCGCGAGCGCCTGGAATTGCGGCGGAATAAATTGCGCGAACTCTCCCTCCGCGTTCAGTTCGACGCGGCTTCCGCCCTCGACGAACTGGTGGCGCCCGGTGAACTTCGCCGCGACCGCCTCGTTGACGGCGATCGCGCCCTGGCCGCGCCAGTCCGACGCTGGCCCGCTGCCCTCTATCGCGATCGATACCGGCGGCGCGCCGGGCAGTTTGAGCAGGTTGGCGATCACGCCGCCCTGCGGCTCATGCCCTTCGACCTTCAGATCCAGCCGGTTCTCGTCGGGCGCAAATACGAGCGTCAGATCGAGGTCGCCCTGGCGTTGGTCGGTGCGGGCCACCTGCGCCTCGGTCTCGATCCTGAGCGGCGAGGCGGTGGCAACGAGCTTCGACGTCGCGTTGAGCGTCGCCACCTCGCCGGCGAGGTCAGCGCCGAGCGCTATCTCCGGCAGCTCGATCTTGCGGATGTCGATGTCGACCGGGAGCTGGAA
Source organism: Mesorhizobium sp. (assembly GCF_024710845.1). Lineage (GTDB taxonomy): Bacteria > Pseudomonadota > Alphaproteobacteria > Rhizobiales > Rhizobiaceae > Mesorhizobium_A. The sequence continues at coordinate 12,772 of NZ_JANJTZ010000010.1, read as the reverse complement.
TCCGGCCGAAGACCCGTCGTCGGGCGCGGCGAGCGGCCGTCGCGCCACCTCGATGCGGCCGACGCGCAGTACATCGGCGCTGACCTTCATTGCGATCAGGTCGAGATAGGAAATGTCCGTGCTGACGTCGCGCAGCGCCAGCCACGGGCCTGCGCTATCTTCGACGATAACCGTATCGACCGACAGCGGCCCGCTCCAGATGCCCCGGATGCCGCCGATCTTGACGGTCCTGCCTTCGCCCGACGCCAGGCCCGACGCAATCGAGGCCAGCAGGCCGCGGCCGGGCGGCGTCAGCGTCAGCGCGCCGGCCGCCAAGAGCGCGGTGGCGACGACGGTCAGGACGACATTTCGAATGATCCGCAAGCCGCGCGGCAATGGGCTTCTCCGGGAATCAGATCAGAACGCCTGACCGATGCCGGCATATATACCGAATGAGGCGTCACCGGGACGCCTGTTGAGCGGCACCGCGGCGTCGACCCTGAGCGGTCCGAAGGGCGTGATGTAGCGCACGCCGACGCCCGCGCCGACGCGGACGTCGCTGAAGTCGGGGAACTGGTCTTCCGACACCGTGCCCGCGTCGATGAAAGGCACGACGCCGAAGCTCTCGGTGACCTGCACGCGCAGCTCTGCCGACGCCTCGGCATAGGAGCGGCCGCCGGTCGGGACCCACTCACCATTGCTGAAGATGCGCGGCCCGATCGCCTGGTAGGCGTAACCGCGCACCGAGCCGCCGCCGCCGGAGTAGAAGCGCCTGTCGGCGGGAATGTCGTCGAGGCCGGCACCGACGATGCTGCCCGCCGCGACGCGCCCCGCGGCTACGATCCGGCCGTTGCCGTCGATAGCCCGGTAGACCGACCCTTCGCCCCGAAGCTTGACGAAGGTCGCGCCGGAATAGGCGTCGATGGTCGGTTCGACGAAGGCGAGCGCGCGCCAGCCCTTCTTGGGGTTCAGCTTGTTGTCGCGCGTGTCGTAGACATATTCGATCGGCGTCGAGACGAGCAGGTATTTCCTGCCAAGCGGAAAGAAGACGTCCGTCAGGTCGGTGTATTCCAGCCGCAACTGGCCCGACAGCGTCTGCTGCTTGGTGATTTCGTAGGAAATGCCCGCGCCGGTGCTGAACGACAGGCGATCATATGCATCAGGATGTTCCGACACGAGCTTGATGTCGTAGGTGAACTTCGAGGCCGGGCCCACGCGCCCCGGCTTTTCGAACAGCAGCGCCGCCTTGTAGTCGAGATCCTTGTAGTCGCCCGTCTCGCCGATCCGGCTGATCGAGCCTTCGAGCCTGAGCTTCTCGGCCCGCCCGAACAGGTTGCGGTGGCCCCAATAGCCTTCGATGCCGGCGCCGTCGGTGCTGGACAGGGTGGCGCCGACGCCGAAAAAGCGGAACTTGCGCTCGCTCACCTGCACGTCGACGGGAATTGAGCCGTCCGGATCGAGCTTGTCGCGCTCCTTGACCGTCACGGAATCGAACACCCCGAGCGCTAGAAGCCGCTCGCGCGCGTCCTCGATATCCTCGGGCGAATAGGTTTTCCCCCGCTCGATATCGGCCATGTAGGCGGTGAATTCGGCGTCGACCGCCTCCGTGCCCTCGACGGTCGTGTCGCCGAAGGGCGCGATTGGCCCGGAGGCGAAAGCCATCATCACGTCGAGCGTCTTGGTGGCGTGGTCGGCGATCACCTCGCGCTCGGCCACGGCCGCGAGCGGCCTGCCCTCCTGTTTCAGCGCGCGCAGGATCTGGTTCTCGGCCCGCAGGATCGCCGTCGAACTGGCATCGCCCCCAGTCACGAGGCCGAATTCTTCCGGCTGGACGCCGCCGACGTCGCCGCTGACGACGACATCGCCGAGCGTAAACCGCTCTCCGGCGTCGACCGTCACCGTGATCGGCACCGGCCGCGACGTGTCGAACTGGGCGTCCGGCTCCAGTTCATCGATCGAACGGCCGTCGATCGTGACCTCGACCGTGCCGTCATAGCGCGCTTCCTCGTAGAGCGCGGCGACGAGCAGTTCGCGCTCGTTGCGCGCCTTGGCAAGGATACCGAGCGACCCGGACACCGGCCGGTCTTCGTCGGCGACGAGCGTCGAGGCGTTCTTGAGCTTGCCGTGAAGGGAATCGTCGGTCCGGCTGAGGTCGAGGCTGACCGTGTAGCGGACAGGATCGGCGACGTCGGCTTCCTCGTCCTTGCCGCCGAACAGCTTCATGCCGAACAGCTCGAAGGCCTGCGCCGGCACGATCGTCGCTGCCGCGGTCGCGCCCAGAACGGCCGCAGCCAGCGAAAGACGCAGGGACGCGCGCACAACCGCGCCGGCCCTCCGCACATTCGCTACGCAACACAACATGGCCGGACACTAGCTCCAATCGTTAAAATTACGGTGAACTTCGAGAGCTTTCGTTATCCATACCCGCCCCCACGGCATGGGGCGGATACAATCGGTGCTTAACACGCGGTCCGAAGCAGCGGCAAACTCAATGCGCCCGCGGAGGCTCACGCCTTGGATACGTCCATTAAGATTTTGTTATCCGCAAACAGAATCCCGCCACGATTCTGGAAAAGCTTACGTAGCTGGAACTGATAGTCTAGGGATCGGCCCGGGCGCATTGGCATGCGCCGGTTGCACCGACCGCATTCCACATTGGGGGAAAACCAAATGGCGAAGAGATTTCTGGCGCGCGCCTTCGCGGCATTCGGTCTGATCGTCGGCCTTGCAGGCGGCGCGGCGGCCCAGACGGACACGAGGTCCATCGAAAGGAGCCAGAATTCGGACTATTTCGGCTTCGACCTGCGCACCGTCCAGAACGTTACCCTCAACCAGTGCGAAGCGGCCTGCCTCGGCGATTCGGCCTGCCGCGCCTTCACCTACAACACGAAGGTGAAGTGGTGCTTCCTCAAGTCGGACTACAACAAGCTCAACACCTTCGCCGGTGCCGTCGCCGGCAAGGTCGTCACCCGCTCCTCCGATCCGGACATCGGCGCGCCTGACGCGCTCGCCTTCGTCCCCGCCTACATGCTCGACGAGACAGTGCGCTACCGCACCGGCATCGAGAACGCGGTGGCGTCGCCCGAGCTCGGTCTGGCCGGCCTGGTCGAGAGCGCCACCAACATGGCGGCGGGCGGCGATCCGCGCGGTGCCGCGGGCGCCTGGGCGGCCGCGATCTCGATCTCGAAGACCGATCCGGCGCTGTGGATGGGCCTCGCCCGCGCCGCGATGGGCGTCGTCGCTTTGAACCAGAACGATTCCTGGAGCTGGCGCCAGAACGCGACCTCGGCGGCCATCGCAGCCTACCAGCTCACCCGCACCACCGGCAGCCGCGCCGAATCGCTTGCCCTGCTTGCCCAGGCGCTCGACACGCGCAGCAACCCGCGCCCGGCGCTCGAAGCTTACAAGGCGAGCCTGGCGCTCGTGGCCGACGCCGGCGTCCAGTCCGCCTTCGACAGCCTCTACGAGAAGCACGGCTTCCGCGTCGTCGACCACACCATCGATTCCGACAACCGCACGCCGCGCGTCTGCGTCCAGTTCTCGGAAGCCCTGGTCAAGTCCGGCGTCGACTACGCCAGTTTCGTCACCGTCGACGGCCAGGACAAGCCGGCGATCGTCCCCGGCGACCGCGAGATCTGCGCCGAAGGGCTCGAACACGGCAAGAATTATACGATCAGCGTCCGCCAGGGCCTGCCCGCCGCCATCGGCGAGGTCATCGAACGCCCGGTCACGCTCAACATCTACATCCGCGACCGCGCCGCGTCCGCCCGCTTCACCGGCGAGAATTTCATCCTGCCCTCCACGGCCCGCCGTGGCGTCCCGCTGGTCACCGTCAACGCATCCTCGGCGAAGCTGTCGCTCTACCGCATCGGCGACCGCGGCCTGGCCGACGCCATCTCCAATGAACGTTTCCTGCGCCAGATGGACGGCTACGACGCCCAGCGCATCGCTGACGAACAGGGTGAGCCGATCTGGTCCGGCACGATCGACATCGAACCGAAGCTCAACGAGGAGGTCACCACCTCCTTCCCGGTCGACGAGGCCCTGCCCGAGCGCAAGCCGGGCGTCTACGTGCTCGTCGCCGAACCCGCCGACGGCACTGACAATGAATGGGACACCAAGGCGACGCAGTGGTTCGTCGTCTCCGACATCGGGCTTGCCACCTACACCGCCGAGGACGGGCTGACCGTCTTCGCCCGCTCGCTGTCGACCGCCAAGCCGCTGGCGAACATCGAGCTGCAGCTTCTCGCCCGCAACAACGAGGTTCTCGGCAAGGCAACGACCGACGCCTCCGGCCGCGCCACCTTCACGCCCGGCCTCGTGCGCGGCGAAGGCGGCCTGACGCCCGCGCTCGTCACCGCCCAGGCATCCGGCGATTTCGTCTTCCTCGACATGACGCGCGCCGGCTTCGACCTGTCCGACCGCGGCGTCGAGGGTCGTGAAACGCCCGGCGCCATCGACATCTATGCCTGGACCGAGCGCGGCATCTACCGCGCCGGCGAGACGGTCCACCTTCAGGCGCTCGCCCGCGACGACCGCGCCAAGGCGATCGCCAACCTGCCGCTGACCATCGTCTTCTCACGCCCGGACGGGGTCGAGAATACCCGCGAGGTGACGACCGGCGCCGAGCTCGGCGGCCATCACGCCGAGCTCGCGCTCACCGACAACGCCATGCGCGGTACCTGGACGGCGCGGGTCTACACCGATCCCAAGGCCTCGCCGCTGTCGGAAATCTCCTTCCTGGTCGAGGATTTCACGCCCGACCGGATCGAGTTCGACATGACAAGCGAGCAGGATGAGGTCGCTGTCGGCGAGCCCGCGACGATCAATGTCGACGGCCGGTATCTCTACGGCGCCCCGGCCGCCGGCCTCTCGATGGAAGGCGAGGTCAACGTCTCCACCACCCGCGAATGGGACGGCTTCGACGGCTACCAGTTCGGCCTCGCCGACGAGGAAGGCGGCGACGACGGACAGTCGACCCGCAGCGAGCTGGAAGAACTGCCGCTGACCGACGAGGACGGCAAGGCCTCCTTCGAGGTGACCATCGACGAAGTCCCCTCCACCACCCGGCTTCTGGTGGGCGAAGTGGTCGTGCGCATGCGCGAGGGCGGCGGCCGCGCCGTCGAGCGCTCGCTCGACCTCGGCATCAAGACTGAAGGCCCGGTGATCGGCATCAAGCCGGAATTCGAGGGCGACACCGTTCGCGAAGGAACCAGCGCCAACTTCAAGGTCATCGCCGTCGATCCCGACGGCGAGCGCCAGGACCTGGCCAACATGGACTGGTCGCTGGTGCGCGTCGAGCGCAACTACCAGTGGTACCGCTCGAATGACGCCTGGGCCTACGAGCCGGTGACCTTCACCACCAAGATCGCCGACGGCAAGCTCGACGCCAAGGCCGGCGCGGAAGCCGCGCTGTCGCTTCCCGTCACCTGGGGCCGCTACCGCCTCGAGATCACCGCGCCGGACGCGTCGGGTCCCGCCACCAGCGTCGAGTTCGACGCCGGCTGGTATGTCTCGGCCACCTCGACCGAGACGCCCGACGGCCTCGAAGTCGCGCTCGACAAGCCGGCCTATGCGCCGGGCGAGACGGCGCGGCTGAACATTTCGCCGCGCTTCGCCGGCGAGGTTCTCGTCACCGTCGGCGCCGACCGGCTGCTCGCCACCTACACCGCGACCGTGCCCGAAGGCGGCACGACGATCGACATCCCCGTCTCCGCCGATTGGGGCGCCGGCGCCTATGTCACGGCCGCGCTCTACCGGCCGGGCGAAGCCCAGGAATCGCGCATGCCCATGCGCGCCATCGGCCTGAAATGGCTGCAGGTCGACCCGGCCTCGCGCACCATCGGCGTGTCGCTCGAAACGCCGCAGAAGATGGAGCCGCGCCGCCCGCTGGTCATCCCGGTCGCGCTGTCCAACGTGCCCGCCGGCGAGAAGGCCTATGTCACGGTCGCGGCCGTCGACGTCGGCATCCTCAACCTCACCTCCTACACCCCGCCCGACGCCGGCAAGTGGTACTACGGCCAGCGCAAGCTCGGCATCGAGATGCGCGACATCTACGGCCGGCTGATCGACGGCTCGCTCGGCGCCATGGGCCGGCTGCGCACCGGCGGCGACGGCGGCATGCAGACCACCGGCAGCCCGCCGACGGAAAAGCTCGTCGCCTTCTTCTCCGGCATCGTCGAGGTCGGCCCCGACGGCCGCGCGAGCGTCTCCTTCGACATTCCCCAGTTCAACGGCACGGCCCGCGTCATGGCGGTCGCCTGGTCGGGCACGGCTCTCGGCCGCGCCCAGGCTGACGTGATCATCCGTGATCCCGTCGTGGTCACGGCCTCTATGCCCAAGTTCCTCACCCCTGGCGATCGGGCGGAACTGAGGCTCGATATCGCCAACACCGACGGTCCCGCCGGTGACTACAAGCTGGCCCTGAAAGGCACGGGCCTGATCCTCGACGGCGGTGACGAGACCCTGAACCTGGCGGCCGGCAAGACCGAAACCGTCACCGTACCGCTCGCGGCCGGCGACTCCGCCTTCGCCACGATCGACGTGTCGCTCACCCATGCGAGCGGCCTCACCGTCGCGCAGACGCTCACCGCGCCGATCCGCCCGGCCGTCCTGCCGGTCACCACCCGCCAGGTGGTCACGCTCGCCGCCAACACCGGTAGCGTGAAGGTCGATAGCGGCCTGTTGGCCGAAAGCGTCAGGCAGGGAGCCACCGTCTCGGTCGGCGTCTCCCGCTCGGCCGCGCTCGACATCCCGGCCATGCTGATGACGCTCGACCGCTATCCCTATGGCTGCGCCGAGCAGACCACCAGTCGCGCGCTGCCCCTGCTCTACCTCTCCGAACTGTCGGCCGAGGCCGGCATGGCCGACGATCCCGACGTGCGCAAGCGCGTCCAGGATGCGATCGTGCGCGTCCTGTCCTACCAGTCCTCGTCCGGCTCGTTCGGTCTCTGGGGGCCGGGCTACGGAGACCTCTGGCTCGACGCCTACGTCACCGACTTCCTGACCCGCGCGAGGGAGCAGAAGTACGACGTGCCTGCCGAAGGCTTCGACCAGGCGCTGCGCAACCTACAGAACTCGCTCTCCTACGACGTCAACATCGAGGAGAAGGGCAACGAGATCGCTTATGCGCTCTACGTGCTCGCCCGCAACAAGAAGGCCTCGGTCGGCGACCTGCGCTACTATTCCGACACGCAGATCGGCCAATTCCGCACGCCGCTGGCCCGTGCCCACCTGGCCGCCGGCCTTGCGCTTTACGGCGACAATGTCCGCTCGGAAGCCGCCTTCGGTTCGGCCTTCCAGCTGGCCCGCGCCACCGAGGGCAAGACGCTCGACCGTTCGGACTACGGCTCGGCGCTGCGTGACGGCGCGGCGATGCTGGCGCTTGCGGCGGAATCCCGCCCGGCGCCTGCCCTGATCCCGTCGATGGTCCAGCTCGTCTCGCAGGAGCGCAACATGTCGCGCTGGACCTCGACGCAGGAGGAAGCCTGGATGCTGCTTGCCGCCCGAGCCATCAAGGCCGGCAGCAACGACATCAAGCTCAACGTCAACGGCCAGCCGCACACCGGCAACTTCTCGGTGCGCAAGACGGCCGACGACCTCGATGCCGCCCCCGTGGTCATCTCCAACACGTCGAACGAGCCGCTCGAGGCGGTTCTGACGACGGTCGCAGCCCCCCTCGACCCGCTTCCGGCGGGCGGCGACGGCTTCGCCATCGAGCGCACCTACTACACGCTCGACGGCGAGGAGGCGAACATCACCGAGGCGGCGCAGAACGAGCGCTACGTCGTCGTGCTGAAGGTCACGGAGCGCAACGCCTGGCCGTCGCGCGTGCTGGTGAGCGACCTGTTGCCGGCGGGCTTCCAGATCGACAACCCGTCGATCGTCGGCAGCGCCAGCCTCGTCAACTTCGACTGGCTGGGCGACATCGAGCCGGTCCATGTCGAGTTCCGCGACGACCGCTTCATTGCCGCCTTCAACCGTGACGGTTCGTCCGACCGCGAGTTCAACCTCGCCTATGTCGTCCGCGCCGTCACGCCCGGCGACTACGCGCATCCGGCCGCCACCGTCGAAGACATGTACCGGCCGCAGTTCTCGGCCCGCACCTCGACCGGCCGGATGCAGGTGCTCGCCGCACAATGAGCCGGCTGCGCCGAACGCTTCTCGCCGCCGCCGGGGTCTGCGCCCTGGCGGTAGGCGGCGTGTTCGGCCTCGGCCGGCTCGACAGCGCCTTCCCGCCGCCGCTCGAGACGGCGATGGAGCGGTCGGGCGAAGTCGTCGACCGCGACGGCCTGCTGCTGCGCGCCTTCGCCACGAAGGAAGGGCGCTGGCGGCTCGAGCCCGACATGGCGGATGTCGACCGCCGCTTCGTCGAGATGCTGCTCGCCTTCGAGGACCGCCGCTTTCGCGAACATTCCGGCGTCGATCTCAAGGCGCTCGCCCGCGCCGCGATCCAGTTCGCTTCGAACGGTCGCATCATCTCCGGCGGCTCGACGCTGTCGATGCAGCTCGCCCGCCTGATCGAGCCGCGCGAGCGCCGCTCGATCAGAGCCAAGATCATGCAGATCGCCCGCGCGGTCCAGATCGAGCGGCGTCTGTCCAAGGACGAGATCCTGCGCCTTTATCTCACGCTCGCTCCCTACGGCGGCAATCTCGAAGGCATCCGCGCCGCCTCGCTGGCCTGGTTCGGCAAGGAGCCGCGCCGCCTGACGCTGGCCGAATCCGCACTGCTGGTGGCGATCCCGCAGCTTCCCGAGCTGCGCCGTCCCGACCGCAACCTCGAGGCGGCGAAGGCAGCACGCTCCCGTGTGCTGGCCCGCGCGGTCGAAGCCGGCATCGTCGGCGAGGCCGAGGCACATCTTGCGGAAATCGACCCCTTGCCGACCGCGAGGATGGCGCTCCCCTCGCTCGCCCCGCATCTGGCCGAGACGGTCAGGCGCAGTGAGCCCAACGATCTGCGCCACGTCGTGACGCTCAGCCGCCCGGTGCAGCAGGGGCTGGAGGCGGCCGCCGATGCCGCCGCGCGCTCCCTCGGCCCAAAGCTCTCCGTCGCTATGGTCTTGGCCGACGCCGAGACCGGCGAGATCCTCGGCGAGGTCGGCTCCGCCTCCTACCTCGACCGTGCCCGCCAGGGCTACGTTGATATGACACGCGCCGTCCGCTCGCCCGGTTCGACGCTGAAGCCCTTCATCTACGGCCTCGCCTTCGAGGATGGCCGCATCGCGCAGGAGACCGTGATCGAGGACCGGCCGGCCAACTTCGCTGGCTATCGCCCGCGCAATTTCGATATGGAATATCAGGGCGACATCTCGATCCGGACCGCGTTGCAGAAGTCGGTCAACGTGCCGGCGATCCGGCTGCTCGACGCGGTCGGTCCGCATCGGCTGATGGCGCGGTTCCGCGAGGCCGGCGTCGACTCCAAGATGCCGAACGGCAAGGCGGAGGGGCTGGCGATCGGCCTCGGCGGCATCGGGCTCACGCTGCGCGATCTCGTCCAGCTCTATACCGGCCTCGCCAATGGCGGCCAGGCGGTCAGGCTCGTCAACCGCCCGCGCGCCGAAGGCGAAACGGCTCGCCGGGCGCAGCTCCTACAGGCCGCCTCCGCCTGGCAGATCGCCGACATCCTATCGGGCGTGACGCCGCCCAAGGGCGCCATGCGCAACGGCATTGCCTACAAGACCGGTACCAGCTACGGCTATCGCGATGCCTGGGCGGTCGGCTTCGACGGCCGGCATGTGCTCGGCGTCTGGGTCGGCCGCGCCGACGGCAGCGCGGTTCCCGGCATTTCCGGCTTCGGCACTGCGGCCCCTCTTCTGTTCGATGCTTTCGTCAAGTCCGGCCTGCCGATCACACCCCTGCCCCGCGCGCCGGCCGGCGCGCTGCGCCAGGCCTTCGCCGACCTTCCGGTGACGCTGCGCCGCTTCGAAAGCACCGCCTCGGAAACGAAGCCGCGGGGGGTGGCCGAGGCCGCACCACAGATCGTCTTCCCACCCCAGGGCGCCCGCCTCGCCCTCGCCGACGGCGTCGCCGGCTTCTCGCCGCTGGTGTTGAAACTGCAGGGCGGCCGCGCCCCGTTCCGCTGGCTTGCCAACGGCAAGCCCTGGCCCGAGGCCGAGCGCCGCCGCACCGCCCGCTGGCTCCCCGACGGCGCCGGCCAGCAGACGCTGACCGTCATCGACGCGGCCGGCCGCGCCGCGAGTGTCCGGGTATTTGTGGAGTAGGATCAGCCGATTTCGTCGAGCCGCCGCTTGATGAAACGGCGGACCGCCTCCGGTCCCCCAAGTTTCAGCGCATGCCGAAACGCGACCCTGGCATCGGCCGCGCGTCCGGCACGGCGCAGGAGTTCCGCGCGCGCCACATGTGCCGGTTGGTAGGCCCTCAGTTCGCCGGCAGCCAGCAGCGCGTCGATCAGCGCGACACCCGCGTCAGGCCCGTCGCGCATGCCTACGGCGGCGGCACGGTTCAGTTCCACCACAGCGGACGGCTGCGCCTCACGCAGCATGTCATAGAGAGCAGTGATGCGCTGCCAGTCGACATCGCGCGTGACCGCTGATGCATGCTCCGCGGCGATTGCCGCCTGGATCGCATACGAACCGACCTCGCCGCCTTCGAAGGCCCGGATTGCAAGCGCCTTGCCCTCCTCCACCTGCGCCTGGTCCCACAGCCGGCGATCCTGCTCTTCGAACAGCACCAGTGATCCATCACCCGCGCTGCGCGCGGCGCGCCGCGAATCCTGCAGCAGCATGAGCGCGAGCAAACCGACGACCTCCGGATCTGGCAACAGCGAGACGAGCAGCTTCGCCAGCCGGATGGCCTCGGAGGTAAGGTCGATCCGCGTCAGCCTATCGCCTGACTGGGTCGCATAGCCCTCGTTGAAAATCAGATAGATGACGCGCAGCACATGCTCCAGCCGCTCGGGCAGTTCGTCGCTGTCGGGCGTCCGGTACGGAATGTTCTCGTCGCGGATCTTCGCCTTGGCGCGCACGATGCGCTGCGCCATCGTCGTCACCGGCACGAGAAAGGCGGACGCCACCTCCTCCGTCGTGAGGCCGCCAATCTCGCGCAATGTCAGCGCCACTTGCGCTTCCGGGCTCAGCGCCGGGTGGCAGCAGGTGAAGATCAGCCTCAACTGGTCGTCGGCGATCGCCTGCTCGTCCATCGCTTCGGGTCCTTCGACGTCCCACTCGGCAACCAGTGCGAGTTCGTTCGCCAAAGCATCCTGCCGCGCGGATTTGCGAATCCGGTCGATTGCCTTGAAACGCCCGGCCGAGACCAGCCAGGCAAACGGATTGCGCGGCGCGCCCTCGGACGGCCATCGCTCCGCCGCGGCGGCAAAGGCGTCGGCCACCGCCTCCTCGGCGCGATCGAAATTGCCGACCAGCCGGATCAGCGTCGCGAGCACGCGGCGCGATTGGGTCCGGTAGGCCTCCTCGACCGCGGCGCGGGTCATGCTGCGGGGCGCCGGCGGCGGTTCCGGTCAGGCACGAATGTCATAGGCCGGCCTCACCTCGACGCGCGCGTAGCGCGCGAGCGGCGCCTTCTCCGCAATAGCGAGCGCCTCCTCCATGCTCTCGGCGCGAAGCAGGATCAGCCCGCCCAGATGTTCCTTGGTCTCGGCGAAGGGTCCGTCCGTCCGCACGATCCTCGAGGCGCGGATCGTGACGGTCTTGGCCGTATCGGGACGTTTCAGCGCCCGTGCCGCGATCAGCTTACCGGCCTTTTCGAGAGCCGTGTCCTCGGCGCGGCACGCCTTCTGCAGCGCCTCGTCTTCCTCGGCACTCATGCCGTCAAACCGGCTTTCGTCGATGTAGAACAGAAGCGCGAATTCCATCCGGAGACCTCCTCTGGGAAACTATGCCACTGGTCGCTTCCCGGGGCCGAATTTCGACACTCTTCGAAAAATTCCTCGTCACGCTGTCGAAAACCGTTCGAACGCGTCGACTGCTTGTCGGGAGCACGTGCTCCCACAGCGGGAGCCAGACAATGCATATCATCGAAGCCGCCCTCATCTCCAACCTTCGGCAGGCACGCGCCTGCACCCGGCCCGTCGAGGACAACGGCCGCGCCGATGCCGGGCCTCACACCTGCATCGCGCCCCACACCGGCCGCACCTCGATGGTCGCGGCGCGCGCCATCGGATGGGTCTTCGCGAGGGCGACCGCCTCGTCCATGCCAACGCAGCGCACTAGCTCATAGGCGCACATCTGTTCCTCCGAGGAAGAGAACGGCGCGAGGTCGACCTTCTCCACGCCGTTCCGCACCCTGACCGTCACCGCCGCGCTTGCCGGCTCCAGCGGCTTGCCGTCGACGCGAACCCCTTTGGCTTCAGCGCTTTCGTTCCACGCCTTGATGTCGGACAGCAGCTTCGGATCGGGACGAAACGCGCTGTCGTGGCTGATGATGAACTGGAATTCCAATGCACCCTCCTGAAATCGGCATGGCGGCTTTCACGCAATTCAGTTGATATCAACATATGCCGCAACGGAAGCTTGCCTTCCTACCATCCTGACATATCCTGATATCGCGCGACGCTACTCCCGGTAAGGATCGCTGATCCACTCGCCGAGCGCCGCCTGCCGCACGTCCTCCAGCAGCCGCACGAAGCCGGCCGCCTGGTGTTCGGCGGTGAGCCTGCCCTTCTCCGCGGTCGCCTTCCACGCTTCGCCGACCACCCCGTTCGGGTTGAGGTCGCTCGCGATCCAGGCAAATGCGTGCGTGCCCGTGTGGCGGTGGAGGCCCAACGCCACCACCCCCCCCACGGCGCCGGGGACGAAAACCACCGCCGTTCGCAAGT
>NZ_JANJTZ010000067.1 GCF_024710845.1 Mesorhizobium sp. | reverse complement strand
CAACGCCATCGAACGCATGTTCTGCAGACTCAAGGACTTCCGCCGCATCGCGACCCGATACGATCGACTGGCCACCAACTTCCTGGCTGCCGTCTGCATCGCAGCGACAGTCAGCTACTGGTTATGAGTCCGGACCCTAAGAATTCGAGCTGCTTCCGCTGCAGCTTCAACGCCCAATTCTATCTGGCCAACCGAGATTGGACGGCTTGTATCCAGGTCGCCGGGCTCGCGAATCGAACTGAACCGCACCGGGTTTGCCGGAGGCTCCAACTCCTGAGAAGGTGGAGCCATCATGAGCAAGACGACGAATAAGTTTTCCCCTGAAGTGCGCCAGCGGGCCGTGCGGCTGGTGTTTGATCACGAACATGAACATCCTTCCCGCTGGGCTGCGATCCTGTCGATCTCGTCTAAGATCGGGCTGCACTGGCCAGACGCTTAATGAGTGGGTGAAGAAGGCCGAGGTTAATGCCGGCAAGCGGGCCGGAGTGCCGGCGGACATGGCAGCGAAGCTGAAGGCCCTGGAGCGGGAGAACCGGGAGCTTCGGCAGGCCAATGAGATCCTGCGCAAGGCGAGCGCTTATTTTGCCCAGGCGGAGCTCGACCGCCCATTCAAACGATGATCGCGTTCATAGACGATCACCGCGAGGTCTACGGGGTCGAGCCGATCTGCAAGATGCTGCCGATCGCCCCGTCGACCTACCGCGATCATCTCGCTAAGCGCGCCGATCCAGAGAGGCTGTCGGGGCGGGCGAAGCGGGACCTGGCGCTGAAGCCGGAGATCGAGCGCGTCTTCGCCCAGAACTTCGAGGTGTATGGCGCGCGCAAGGTCTGGCGTCAGATGCTGCGCGAAGGCTTCGCCGTCGCACGCTGCACGGTCGAGCGGCTGATGGCCGACCTCGGCCTTCACGGCGTCATCCGCGGCAAGCCCATCCGTACCACGATGCAGGATAAGGCCGCCGCGTGCCCGCTCGACCATGTGAACCGGGTCTTCCATGCCCCGGCGCCGAACCGGCTCTGGCTCTCGGACTTCACCTACGTCAGCACCTGGTCGGGCTTCGTCTACGTGGCCTTCGTCATCGACGCCTATGCCCGTCGCATCGTCGGCTGGCGAGTGAGCAGGAACGCCCATGCGAGCTTCGTCCTTGATGCTCTCGAACGGGCCCTGCACGAACGGCGGCCCATCCATCGCGGCGGCCTGGTGCACCATTCCGACAGGGGATCTCAATATGTCAGCATCCGCTACACAGAGCGCCTGGCCGAAGCCGGCATCGAACCTTCCGTCGGCGGCGTCGGAGACTCCTACGACAACGCCCTCGCCGAGACGATCAACGGCCTCTACAAAGCTGAAGTGATCCATCGACGCGGGCCATGGCGAAGCTTCGAGGCCGTCGAGTTCGCCACGCTGACCTGGGTCGACTGGTTCAACAAGCGCCGGCTCTTGGAGCCTATCGGCAACATCCCGCCGGCCGAAGCCGAGGAACGCTACTACGCGATGCTGGAAGAGCCAGCCATGGCAGCGTGACTCAAACCAAACGGCCTCCGGCAAACCCGGGGCGGTTCAGAAGGGGGATCGGGCTGTAGTCTGTGTAGTCCTCGTCCGCCAGACGGTGTTGGACGTAAACCGCGCGGCGCTTTCGATGGGACCCTGCGCAGCGCGATAAAACCGCCTTGGGTGTGAGATGGCGAAGGGTGGAAGGTCTTGCACGCTCGTCTATCGCGGCAAATCCGGACCGAACCCGACATCGTAGTTCGACCATGAGAAGCGGTGACTATGGTGGGGTTGGAAACCATCGACACTCCGGGACAGAGGTTCGTGCCTGTGGACGAGATATTGGCGCGGGCGCCGGAGAAGACGCGCAAGGCTCGGCAGCCCTTGGCGATCCCCGTCACAATCCGGCCGAATAAGCACCTCGCGGGCCTGACGTCGGCTGTGCACACCCATGTTGTGCCGGATGCGCTGTATGGCATCGAGTATGTGATAGATAATGAAAAGCGATACCGCTTCTTTGCGCTCGAATGCGAGAACCGGAGCCCAAAGCGACGGACGACGGCGCGACTGTCCAGCCTAGCGCTAAAACGGGCGGCGTATGAAGCGGTGATGCAGCAGCGGGGGTATCGAGAAGTGTATGGGGTGCCGAGTTTGGCGATGCAGATAATAGGGTCTGAATCAAGCTTGGTGTCTGACATTCGCCTTTTGGAGAAACATGCGTTAGGAAGCGGCTTTGGGTGATGGCGTATCTCAATCCAGTCCCGCCGTGCCGATTCCGGCGATCGCCGTGATGCGGCCGGCCGCGTCGCGCATATAGGTGTTGTCGATGATTTTCGTGCCGTTCGGCCGGGTTATGATGATACGCGTCAGCCAGCGCCGCGTTGGCGAATAGGTGAAGGTGGTGTAGACGCCGTTCGCATAATCGATGCGCTTCGTCTGGCCGTCGGCCTCGTAGTCGATCGAGGCGATGTAGCCGGGGATCGACGACTATCTGGCTATTTCTGCTGCAATGAAGACGATCCTGTTGATCACCGGCAATGCGCCGACTCCACGAACCTCAATCCTTTTAGCTTATTTTCTTCATAGAATTTCTTGAATCTATCATGACATACAAGTTCATATCTCATCTCCCGCTCGTCATTAAGGCGAAAGAGATCGACATCTGTTTTAAAGCCATCGACTAAGTTTAATCTCTTGATTCGCCTAACTCGATTTCTCGGGGGCGGAAGATCATATCTCTCATACTGTGATTCTATGTAATCAAAACCGCTTCTCTCTACATTGATTGCGACAATATATAGCTTTCTATCTTCTATTCTTCCATTATATATATATGAATGGGGAGAAAAGAATTCTTCACAGCGACGGAATGCATATTCATCCAATAGCATAACCGGATGATAAGCACTCGGAAAAAAATTTGGGATTGGGAGGCCCGAATCTATGTCGAACTCAAAAACAAGAATGTTCTCCTCTATTTTTAGAACCTCATCGTCTAGCCTTAAGAAATCACTTGCACTGTATGGTATTCTATATCCAATAGCGGAGGCATAATTCTTAACGTCAGGTATTATTCGCCAATATGATGTCATTAATGGTTCCAATCTTATTCATACTGATCATTCGCCCAGCCGGATACTGCAGATTTCTCTGATCTCTCACCCTTTGAGATTTGCGCGTCAACTGCTTTTTGCTCCCGACCGATTGCTTGCAACTCCGCGATAACCTCCTCCCGACTTTTTCTCACCCTATCGATCCTCGAGATTACAGCGTTTGTTGCAGCGGCTGGGTGAGAGCCTGGGTGATTTGTCAAACCTACCCCATTCACTGGATCGTTAATATCGATTCCCCACTCCGACAATACATCTCTTGCTGGCTGTGCACTTGGGTTGGTGATCTCGACTATATGATGAGCCTTTTGACCGGGTGCCAACTTTCCGGCTGCCTGCAAAGACACGGCAAAAGCTTTCTGGGCTGTTCTTGATCTTGATATTGCGAGCAGACTGCCCGCTAGGTGAGATGCTGCTACGACGCCTTTTGTTAGGCCTTTAACTGGCGCAGTCGCAGGACTGGGCGGCACAGACATTTCGATCCCAGTGATAGTGTCATCATATGGTTCAAGAGCTGCGAAAAAACCGATGGCTGGATTGATCGCGGAATTCGCAGCCGACGCCAACGAGTTAAGCCCGATATCAAGAGACCTAACTCCCGTATCTGCGGGACCAATGAGTCCGGGTCCCCAGTAGCCCGGATCACCCTCGGCATGCCCATTCTTGTCACTCTTGTTAACCGGATCGTTTCCGGCATACGCATACCTGTTGGTCCCCACGCCCTCCAACACCGGATCCCAGTCATCCGGTGAGATGAACCGCCCAAAAGCCGGGTCCATGTAGCGGGCGTTGAGGTAGAGCAGGCCCGTCTCGGGGTCGTAGCGCTCGCCGATGAAGCCCTTCTGCGTGTCGAAGCTGGCGTTGGTGCGCTCGCCATAGGCGGCGTAGGCGGTGGTTTCCTGCACCGCGCCGGTGGCGTTGGTGACATGGCGCACGGAGGAGAGATGATCGCGGTGCAGGAAGAAGACGTTGTAGCCGACGATCTTGATGTCCATGTGCGGATAGCGCGTGTAGGCATCCGACGTGGTCAGCGTGTCGTCGATCTCGACATCGGCGGACGGATAGAGCGTCGCGCCGAACTGATGCGTCTTCTTCGCCCGCGCGCCGTCCGGTCCGTAGGCGTAGTCGATCACCTGGCTGGTCTGCATCGTCACCCTGGCCAGCCGGTTGGCCTCGTCCCAGACCAGCGCGCGGTGGCCGTCATAGGTGGTGTTGCCGTTGGCGTCGTAGGTGAAGGTCCGGCTGCCCAGCGTCAGCGGCGCATGCGGCCGCGCTGCCTGCGTGCCCGGATAGGTGAAGGCGCCGGAAAGCCGCGTGCGGGTGAGCAGGTTGCCGGTGGTGGAATAGGTGTAAGTTTCTGAAAGCGCGGCATTGCCGGCATTGGTTGCCGTCAGCAGCCAGTCGAGATTGTTGTAGCTGTAGGTCCAGTCCTCCGCCGTGCCGATGCCGGCGATCGCCGTGATGCGGCCGGCGGCGTCGCGGGTGTAGCTGTTGTCGATGATTTTTGTGCCATTCGGCCGCGTGGTGACGATGCGTGTCAACCAGCGGCGCGTCGGCGAGTAGGTGAAGGTGGTGTAGACGCCGTTCGCGTAGTCGATGCGCTTGGTCTGGCCGTCGGCCTCGTACTCGATCGAGCTGATGTAGCCGGGGATCGCGTAGAGGTCGCCGTTGACCGTATAGGTCCACGGATTGGCAGTGTCGCCGATGTTGAGCGTATACGGCCCGTAGGCCATGCGGACCGGCTTGTGCGAACGGTCCTCCGTGCGAACGGTCGTGTTCGACTTGCCCGAGATCGTCGAGATGCGCCGCACCTCGTTGCCCGACGCATGCCAGTCGATCTGATGGGTCGCTGCCCCGTTGGTCGAGGTCGTCAGCTGGCCGACATTGTGATAGCCGGCGCGCGCCTGGTCGTAGGTATTGGCGGCCAGCACCGGGCTGGCGATGACCGGCGCGACGACGCGCCGTTCCGTCAGCCGGCCGAGCTGGTCGTAGCTCATCGCGGTGACCACGCCGCGCGCGTCAGTCTGCTGGGTCATGCGCAGGGCGGCGTCATAGATATAGGTCCAGGTTCCCATGTCGGGATCGGTCGCTGAGAGCCGGTTGCCGAGATTGTCGTAGGTGTAGGACCAGGTGGCGAGCCCGTTGTCACGAACCTGGATGAGCTTGCCGAACGGATCCCACGAGCGGTACTCGTGGCGCCAGGACGCGTCCTCCATCTGCCGCGATATGCGGATTACCTGGCCCTGGCTCGAGGAATAGGTCTGCGTCGCCCGGCCGAGCTCGTCGACCGTGCGGACATAGCCGAGCGGCTGGTTGGAGGTTGAGCCGAGCGTCGCGATCAGATAATAAGCGTTGGTGCGCGAAGCCCCGTCCGGATGGGTGACAGTGAGCGGCCGGTCGTTCCAGTCGTAGGCGGTCTCGGTGTACTGCGGCGTCTCGCCGTAGAAGTAGGGATGGCTCTTCTGCGCCACGTTGTTGCGGGCATCGTAGATCGTTTGCGTGCGCCGCGCCGGCGAACTAGCCGTCTCGCCGCGCTTCTGCTCGAGCCAGACCCGGCCGCGGCCGTCGTAGAGGCTCTGGAGGTAGCTGGAGCCCGCCGCGTTGGGCAGCGGCTCGTAGACGACCCAGGACTGGTTTCCCGGCGTGCCGTCGTTCACGTAGGAGATCAGCCGGTAGAAGTTGGTCCCGGTATTGCGGTAGTCGATGAGCCGGCAGAAGGCGTCGTAGGCGTAGGTGTGGGTGATGTCATTTAGATCGACACGAGTCAGCGGCAGTTGGCAGACATCGTCGAAAGTGGCACTGGTAGAATGCCGCGTGTCGGCCGGCAGCGTCCCATTGGCGAAGTAGCGCGGGCTGCGCTCGGCGACCGGGAACAGATGGCGCGTCGCGTCGTAGGTCCATTCAGTACGGTTGCCGGCGCCGTCGACCGCCGACAGCTTGTTGCCCCAGGCGTCATAGGTAAAGGTCTCATAGATGACCTCGCCGAGCGCGTGCGACTTCCTGAGCTGCCTCTTCGTTAAATCGCCCTTGATCGGCGGCGAGGTGTAGGCCGCCTGCCCGTCATAGAAGTAGATGGTACCGCGCAGATTCTGCGTGTTGATGTCGAAATTGTTGCGGATCGCTTCCGACGTCAGCGCCGAGACGATGTAGGCGCTCGTGTTCGGGTTCAAGGTCCTTCGCGTCCAGACCTCGTCGCCGGCGATGTCGTCGCCGGCGCCTGCCTCGCCCGGCGGCACGACACGGCCGTAATTCTTCTCCTCCAGCACGTTCGAATAAGCGTCGAACACCCGCTCGATGCGTGTGGCAAGGGTTATGTTCTGCGTCAGGACCGTGGTGGTGGAGGTGTTGAGCGCCGTATAGGGCTTTGCCGTCGCATTGACCGTCCAGGTCTCGATCACCGACTTGCGGATCGTGCCTGCACCGTCCTTGAAGTCGGCGCGCTGGACCAGCCCGTGGCTGGCGACATCCTGCCGATACGTCGTCTCGACCTTCGGCCGCGCTGTCTCGCCATTGGCGAGAGGCTTGGTCTCGATCACTTTTTTGAAGCCCAGAAATTTGTTCGACGGATGATCGAACAGACCGCCCGAATAGGTGAAGTCGCTGACGGCGCTCTGCCCTCGCCCGTCCGCTACCGTCAGCTTCGTCACCGTCTGCACCGGATAGGGCAAGTAGTCGTTCACCCATACCGTCGAGGGCTTGTACTGGAACGACGCGGTGCCGCCGAGCTGGTTGGTGACGGAGGCGAGGAGATTCGGAGTAACAACCGGCGTTTGGGATAGCCGAAGCGTATAGGATTTGGCCGTGCTCCCCAAGGAATCGGTCGTGACGGTTGACGTCAGCAGATCGACCAGACCATCGCCATTCAGATCCCCAGTTCCGCTTCCGGCCAGTATCAAGCCGGGGACGGTCTGGAAGTTCGCCTCCGAACCGCCCGACATAGCGCTCGGAATGTAGCCCCGGAACGAGAGGATTTTTCGAGAAGATGAAATCGATGAATCGTTCGGAAACCGGCCGAATTCAAAGAAGGACATCTGCGAAAGGGGATTGATCGTCGACGTCAGGAGTTCTGCGCTACCGTCACCGTCGATATCCGCAAGCGAAGTATCCTCTGCGTTCGTGTACCCACCATCTCCATTGCCGAGATTTACTTTGACGAACCGGTCGCCGGTGCCGAGATAAACCCGCAGGGATACCCCGGGCGAGCAACTTTCGATGCTGCAACCGAGGTAGTTTGTCTCGACATTGACGAAATCATCGACACCGTCTCCGTTGATGTCGCCGACGAGGCAGTTCAACATGACCTTGGGGTCGATGCTCGCACAGTTGCGCGGCGCGGCCGCGCCGCCGAGGTCGACCATCGAATATGTCGATTGCGCCCAAGTGGCGCCGTTGTATTTATGCAGGATCAGTTGGCTGGCCGTGTTGCCCCCTGTCATCCAGCGATCGATGTTGTCGCCGAGAAAGTCGCCCTGTCGATCGTGGAAAAGTTGCGCAGTGCCACCTGTTGGGGCGGCGGCAAAATACTCGTCGACGCCTGTACCTGTGGTGTCTGCGGTGAGCGAGTTTCCTTCAAAGCCGCCGCCGCCCACGATGTTGGGACAAATTGCCAGCATGACCGGATTGGTCGCAGCGGAGCAATAGATGAATGTCGCGCTCAGATTGGCGGCGAAATCCACATATCCGCGCGAACTCGCACTGCCTGGAACGAGCCAATTCTTCGTGATGGTTTCAGGGAGATACCTGCCGACGAGCCTCTCTTGAAGCACGGTCACGTTGCTTGGCAAAGAGTGCACCGTCACGACGTTGGCGGACGAAACGCTTCGAAGCTTCGCACCTTCGGAGTCGTGATAGGAGACCAGTTCCTGTCTTCCATCATTGTTCACGTCGTCCACGGCGGTATGCTGCAGGCCAAGCTGAGCCCCGCCGCTGCCCCACTGAGGCACCAGGGTGGTGGTGAAGTTTGCCGCGTAGTCCCCATAGGCGAACACCGTCTCCGGCCGCTCCGTCCCACCACTGATCACGCCCGATCCGTTGACCGTCGCATCACGCCCGAACTGGCGGATCTTGATCAGCCGCGAGGCGCCAGAGACCGGCGCCTGGTCGTACTCCAGCCTATAAGCCGCACGCAGCACGCCGCCCGTCAGCACGGCGATGGTGCGGACGCGCGTGGCGATGGTCGACAGAGTCCGGCCGTTGGCGACGAGCAGATAGTCCGGCCGCGCCTCACGGTAGAAGCGGACCGTCGAGCCGTTATAGGTGATCGTATTGGGATAGCAGGTCGGTAGTTCCGGGCAGGTGTAGCTGTAGGTCACGACATTGTCGTGCGTATCCGTCACCGAGGTCACCAGCCAACGGTACTGGTAGGCAAGGTTGTACGCTTCGGTGCCGGGCGTCAGCGTGCCGGTATTGGCGATCGTGCCGACGGCGGAGAGCGTCGTCACCGTGCCGGCGCGGTCAGTGATCTCCCACTGGATCGTGCCGCTGAGATATTTGATGCGGTTGTAGCTCTCGTTCTCCGTCGCATGGGTGCCGCCGGTCGAACAGGACGGGCTCACCATGCCGGCGACACAGGCCACCAGCTCTGTACCGTTCAGCACATAGACATCGCCCGCCGCATAGGCCGGGATGCCGCCGCGCGGCCGGGCGCGTTCGATCACCGCGATGCCGTCGACACCCCAGCCGTAACCCAGCCAGCCCTGATAGGTGCCACCGGTCTTGGTCTTACGTGTGGAGGTGTAGGTGAGCGCGATCTCCGGCTCGAGACCGCGGAAGTCGGGCGCGTCGATCGCGAAGGTGTAGCCAAGACTGCCATTCGCCTTGGCTTCAGGAAAATTTGACGGCGGCGCTTTTACGTCAGGAATCAGGCCGTCTGACGTTGTCCCCTCAAGGGTGGGCGCGACCTCCGTGTCAGCAGCCTTCTCATCTCCATCCTTGTTTTCAGGCTCTGTCGGCGGAATGTCGACTTTCTCCGACGGCGGCTCCACCTTCTCGTCCGGCGCGTCCTCCCGCAGCCCCGGCCCGTCATTGCCGAGCCCGCCCGACGAATTGCCGATCGCGGGGCTGCCCGCCTTCGCCGCGACATCCGGATGCGGGGTCGTCTCCGCCCAGCCATCGAGCGAAAACAGGCCGATCGATAGAACCAGTCCAAGCCGCGCGAATATCTTCTTCAAGGTCCCGTCCCCCGACAGATGTCAGCACAGACTGGCATAGCCAATACAATCGTCAATTGTGGCAGGAGAGGTTTTCAACAGGTACCAGAAGTAACGTCGCGCTGCTTTCGTCTAACCAGCCTGGCCGCAACGCTCCAGGGCAGCTTCCTTTTTCATGGCCGCGACGAGCCTGGCTGCGGCCGCCCAGTGCCTGGCAATATCAGCGCGTACCATTGCCCTATTTGGCCGATCCACCGGTATGTTTCCAGCGATCGCCTTCAAATTCCGCAGCACCGACGCGATGTGCGACCAGGGAAAGCCGGTCGGATCCTCGATCTCCCTTTCCGCCTCGACGATCATCTCCAGCTCGGCCACGACGCCGGCAAGTGAAGTCGCGACGACATTCGGTATCGTATTCTGAAGCTTCAGCTCTTAGATCACTGCGAGGACTTCCGCCTTGCGAGCGACCGGGTAAGCGGCACGCGCTTGTCGCCGGTCATTTCGCGGACCTGATGTTCCGCCGACCGTCAATCCCGGAATTCCGGTATTGGCCAGCAAACGGCTCTCCAGCCGCTGTTGATTTGGCCCAAAGCCGCAATCTGACGAGCGCGGCGACGGCAGAGGAACGATGCCATTCGCAAAACAGTCCTATTTTCCGCGCCTTCTACACTGCAATACGACGCCGGCTAAATCTCTCTTGCACAACGACAACTCCTTGCTCTGACTGGTCTCGGAAGCCGTCAGGAACAGCCAGCAGGAGGCGTCTGAGCCATGCGCCAACCAGACCGTATCGTGCGCCTGAACACCGTGCTCGCCCGCACCGGCCTGTCCCGCTCCACCATCTATCGCAAGATCGCCGAGGGCACGTTCCCGGCCCAGCTCAGGATCAGCGTCAACGGTGCGGGATGGAGGGAATCCGACCTCGACCGCTGGGTTGCCGATCCGGTCAGGTGGCGGCCGGAGGAAGAGGCCGGTCATGGGCGATGAGGGGAGGCGCTCCGGGAGAGAAAGAGCTGCCAACGACAATCGCGATGCGGAGGGGCCAGATCCCGAAGTGCTGAGCAAGGTCGATGCGGTTGCCCTGAAGCTTGCCAGCATCATCGGCCGCCGGATGGCGCGGGAAGACCTCGGGAAGGCCACGCACGCGGCCAATGACAATGCACCGCCCAAGAACCGGACGGACGCGAGCGATCATCGCTCTGGCGACGGCGACGATCAATAGCAGCGAGGATTTCGGTATTTTTCGTTGAAGGATCAGTGCGTAGGTGCTATCTAGATGTCGTATCTAGAAAGGTGGTTGCCATGGCCTTGAGCATCAAGACGGACGAAGCGGATCGGCTGGCACGAGAATTGTCCCGTCTGACCGGCGAGACCATGACGGACGCCATTACCCAGGCGATGCGTGAGCGGCTGGAGCGACTGCGCGCCGAAAGGGAGGCTCAGGGCGACTACGTTGCACGCATGAAGGCTTTCGTCCGCGAGCGCGCCGGCCGCTATGATCGTCGCCCGGTCACCCAGCAGGAATGGGATGAAGCTGTCGGTGACACGCCCGAAGAGCTTGGCGTCTCGCGATGATGATCGTCGACTCGTCCGCGATAATTGCGATACTGTTCGAGGAGACGGAAGCGCCGGACTGCATGGCCGCTCTCCGGGCGGATGCTTCGCGTCTCATATCGGCGGTGAACTATGTCGAAGCCGGCACCGTCATGGCGGGCAGGATCAAGGACGGAGATCGGCACGAGGCGATTGCCGATCTCGACGCGTTTCTGTCTGACTTCCAGATATCGATAGCGCCCATAGAGGAAAACCTTGCCCGGGCCGCCATGAGGGCGCGTCTGGACTACGGCAAGGGATTTGGCACGCGAGGCGGGCTGAACTTCGGCGATTGCTTCGCCTATGCCCTCGCAAAACGACATTCGGCTCCTCTTCTCTACGTTGGCAATGATTTCGCGCTGACCGATGTTCAATCCGCATTGTCGCGGTAGATGCAGAGGGTTCGACCGAAGAATGGCGAGGCAGCAAAGCACAAAGAGAAAAGGATTGAGCTTGTGACCCGTGTCGCCCTCAACGCCCGCTATTCCTCCGACAACCAGCGGGACGCCTCGATCGAGGACCAACTGCGCCAGTGGCGGGAGCGCGCGGTGCGTGAGGGCTGGACCGTGGTGGAAAGCTATTCCGACCGAGCCGTCTCCGGCGCATCGCTCACCGGTCAGGCATCCAGTCCTTGCTTGCCGATGCCCAGGCCGGCCGTTTCGACATGGTGCTGTCCGAGGCGCTCGACCGCATCAGCCGCGACCAGGAGGATGTGGCGGGGGTCTTCAAGCGCTTGACTTTCGCGGGCGTGACGATCTTCACCTTGTCTGAGGGCGAGATCAACGAGCTTCATGTCGGCCTGAAGGGCACCATGAACGCGCTGTTCCTCAAAGACCTCGCCATCAAGACCCATCGCGGCATCAGGGGCCGTGTCGAGGCCGGCAAGATCGGCGGCGGCAATGCCTACGGCTATCGTGTCGTCCACCAGCTCGACGCACGCGGTGAGCCGATAAGGGGGTTAGCGCGAGATCGTCGAGGAACAGGCCGAGATCGTGAGGCGCAGCTTCCGGGGGTATGTCGTGGGCAAGGGACCGCGGCGCATCGCGGCGGACCTCAACCGCGACGGCATTCCCGGCCCCACCGGCAAGCGCTGGAACGACAGCACCATCCCGGGCAACCGGATCATCAGTTCCGGCATCCTCAATTGCGAGCTTTATGTCGGCGTCATCCGCTGGAACCGGCAGAAGAAGTTGAAGAACCCCGACACCGGCCATTTTGCATATCGGCTCAACCCTGAGCGCGAATGGATACGCTCGGAAGCCCCCGAGCTTCGTATCGTGTCGCAGCAGTTATGGGACGCCGCAAAGGCGCGGCAGGACGAGTTGACGGCACTCTACAAGGGCCAGATCGAGGGAGCTCGTGAAGGTGTGAAGCGCAGCTTGGCACGAAATGGCGGGCTCAACGCCACCCATCGGCCGCGCACTCTGCTGTCCGGCCTATTGTTCTGCGGCTGCTGTGGCGACTCCTATGCCCGTCGCGGGCAGGATCGCTATGCCTGCACCAACCATGTGCTTGGAAACGGCTGCGACAATGCCCGCACCATTGCCGGCGAGGCACTTTAGGCCCGCGTGCTGGCAGGTCTGCACGAGCGCATGATGACACCGGAGATGACGGCAGAAGCCACGCGAGCCTATGCGGAGGAAACCAACCGGCTCAACCGCGAGCGCCGCAAGAGCGCCGAGGCCGGCCGCAGGGAACTGGCCGAGACAACAAAAGCCATTGCCGAGATCGTGCGCGTCATCGAGCAAGGCGGCTGGCATCGCGCCCTGTCCGATCGACTGACCGAGCTTGAGGCGAAACAGAACAGCCTCACGGCGCGCCTCTCCGATGCGCCGCAGGATGTTCCCGACATTCACCCCGGCATTGCGGAAACCTACCGGCGCAGGATCGAGCGTCTGACCACTGGGCTCGACCATCCCGACGATGCAGCGGAGGCAGCCGAAGTCATCCGCCAGATCATCGACCGCATTGTCATCACACCCGGCGCGACACGCCGCGACCTCACCATCACCCTGCAAGGAGAGCTTGGCACTATCTTCGACTGGATCGAGCGCACCGGAAAACCTGGCTCCAAGCCGGCGATCGATACCCGCTCATTACAGTTGTCGGTCTCGGTCAAAACTCGGGCTTGACCCGAGGATCCATGCCGTTACCTGGCGGACAGTACCGGCGGTAGAAACGGGCACTGACCATCATAGTTCAAGGGACGTAAGCCTCGGTACCGCCTTACACTTAATCAAGTCCACGCATGGATCCTCGGGTCAAGCCCGAGGATGACGAAAGCGAGGGGCACTCCGCCGTTCTGTGATGCCGCTGCAGTGACCGCCTTGTCCCTGCAAAGCCAATGCTCACCCCCTGTCCGGAGACGTCAGCAGAGTGCCGTCGGCGTCTTGCCCCTCGACGCCTGGAGGTTACCTTTCGGCCCTTCATCGGCCGCGTCGCCGCCGGCCGGACGGCGCCGGAGCGCGCGGAGGAGATGGCCGAGTCGGTCGATCGAGAGGAGCCCCCCATGCCCATTCCCAAGAACACGATCTGCATCTGGTACGACAGCGAAGCCGAGGCCGCCGCCCGGTTCTACGCCTCGGTGTTTCCCGACAGCCGGGTCGACGCGGTTCATCGCGCGCCGGCGGACTATCCGTCGGGCAAGAAGGGCGACGTGCTGACGGTGGATTTCACCGTCGCCGGCATTCCCTGCATGGGCCTCAACGGCGGGCCGACGTTCAAGCAGAGCGAGGCCTTCTCGTTCCAGATCGCCACCGACGACCAGGAGGAGACAGACCGCTACTGGAACGCGATCGTCGGCAATGGCGGGCAGGAGAGCGCCTGCGGCTGGTGCAAGGACAGGTGGGGCGTCTCGTGGCAGATCACGCCGCGGACGCTCACCGAGGCGATGGCCGCCGGCGGCGAGGAGGCGAAGCGCGCCTTCGAGGCGATGATGGAGATGGGCAAGATCGACGTCGCGAAGATCGACGCGGCGCGGCGCGGCTGAGAGGCGCGGCCGGGGCGTGCCTGCCGTCGCGGCAAGGGAGGCGGCGCTTTCGCGCCGTCACCCCGGCTGGAACTCACGCAGCAGCTGCATCCACAGCAGCGCATATGCCACGAGGCCGGCACCGGCGAGGGGGGCGGCGACGGGCAGGGCGCGGTTGGAGATCGACATCAGCAGGGCCGGCACGATGCAGACCAGGGTGACGCCGGTCAGCGGCATTTCGCCCATCCACTGAAAGCCCGTGCCGTCGCCCACCGGCAATTGGGCGATGTACCAGAACGTGTAGGCCCAGAACAAAAGCCCCGCCGCGCAGGCGGCAAGGGTGAAGGCGCGCAGCGCGCCGGTCGTGATCATGCGGTCCTCCTTCGTCGGGAAACGGGGGGTGTCGTTCGGCGCGGATATCGCCGCCGCGCGTAACCGCGAAATGCCTGCGAAACAGCCTGTCCGCCCCGTTCCTGCAACATCCCGGATACCTGAGCGCGGTTCGCAGCATGGGCCGGAGCGGGCCTCAAGGCGGGAGGTATGTGCAGGGCTGCGTTTCCGGCGGGCGGCGTGCGGTTCCGTGTCATTGCGCCGGTGCAAAGGTGCGTTTCGCCCAGGCCAGCGCCGGCAGTTCCACCGTGCGGTAGAGCACCCAGGCGGCGGCGACGCTGAGGACGAAGGCGAGGGCCGCCGCGGCGGTCGCGCCCCAGGCCGCCGGGGCTTCCTGCCGCGCCAGGACCGTGATCACGATCTGGTGGATCATGTAGAAGGCGAAGCTGACATTGCCGAGAAGGACCAGCGTGGGCGTCGACAGCACCTTCGAGATGAGGCCGTGCTGGTGCGCGAAGACAAAGACCAGCAGTGCAAAGAGCGGGAACGGGCCGTTGCGCGGGTAGTTCTGGGCAAGGACCGACGGGCCGTGGTCGCGCAGGAAATCCCTGATCTGCATGTGTTGCGGCAGGTAGAGCAGGACCAGGACGATGCAGGCAAGCTGCGCGGCGGCGACGAAGCGCTCGGGAATGCGCACGCGGGCATAGAGGGAATACGTCGCCATGCCGGCGAAGAACTCGACAATGCGAACCGGCGGAAACAGGTGGAAGAAGGAGCGCGAGGCCACGCCCACCGGCAGGCCGTTGGCGCCGATCTCCCGGCTGAAAGGGAGGGCGGCGGGCGCCCAGGAGACGAACAGGACCAGGGCAACGACCACCAGAACCCAGGCGGCCATCACCCCTAGGCGCAACCGCGCGCCCTGTGCGAGCAAAAAGGCGAACGTGACGTAGAAGAAGAATTCGACCGAAATCGACCAGGAGACCGGGTTGAGGAAGAAGGCGGTGTCGTAGGACGGCACCCAGGCATGCAGCAGCGTCACGAAGAGCATGACCTGTGCGACCGTGGCGTCCGGCGAGATGCCGATGAGCAGCAGCGCCAGCGCGCCGCAGACCATGTGCAGCGGCCAGAGCCGCAGGAAGCGCACGATCATGAAACGGCCGGCGTCGCCCGGCGTGCCGATGCGGCCGTGGTAGGAATAGCTCAGGACGAAGCCGCTCAGCACGAAGAAGAAGCTGACCGTGAAGCCGAGGTTCACGTTCCAGACGCTCTCGGACAGGTTGAGCCCGAAGGCGCCAAGATGATGCAGAAAGACGGACAGGGCTGCGAAGAACCGCAGGGCCGTCAGATTGTCCAGCCTCCGCGGCACGATCGCGTCCTCCGCCCGGCAACGTCATCGCACACCGATGGCTGCCTGCTCAAGGGATGAACGCGGCTCTCCCGATCCCTCGCGGGATTCGATGGCGGGGCGTCATCACAAGCCGGCTCACGATGTCGTGATAAAATGACATTAAGAATGCCACTTGTTATTGGCATTAGGCGTGCCTATTTCAGCGTCAGGCCGGCGGAAACGACTTCCCAACCCACCCCGCCGGGCCGCAAGACATTGAAAAGGTTAAACATCATGAACAAGTTCCTCCTCGCTTCCGTCGCTGTCCTCGGTCTGGCAGGTGTTGCCGTCGCCCAGGAAGCCCCCGCCTTCTACGGCCAGGATCCCTATGCGACGACCGTCGACGGCTCGCAGGCCCGCACCTCGCACATCGTCTCGGGCCAGGCCAACGCCACGGTGCCGGCCACCGACGGCTTCGACATCAACCGCAACCAGAACTACTCGGGCAAGTAAGCCTGTCTGACGAACCGGGCTCCGGCGGTCGATCCGCCGCCCCCCGGTCCTGACAAGGACCTGCCGCAACACAATCGAAAGGTGAATATCATGAACAAGTTCCTCCTCGCTTCCGTCGCCCTCCTCGGCCTGGCTGGTGCAGCCGTCGCCCAGGAAGTCCCCGCCTTCTACGGCGAGAACCCCTATGCGACGACCGTTGACGGCTCGCAGGCGGGCGCCACGCACGTCGTCTCGGGCCAGGCCAGCGCCACCGTCACCGGCGTCGACGGCTTCGACATCAACCAGAACGAGAACTACTCCGGCAAGTAAGCCGGGTCGCGAGGGACGGCCGGCATGATACCGGCCGTCCCCCCGCGCTTGTTGCGCGGGCCGCGTCATGCAAGAACGATAAACGAGGAGTTCGCGTCAGCTTTGCCCACTACGCAAAGGAGATGATCATGGCCCAGTCCACATCCGCGATGCTCGAGCGTGTGCTCGAAGCCGATTGTGCCCCGGACGGGCGGCGCCTGCGCTCGGAGCGCAGCCGCAAATGCATCGTCGACGCGCTCATCAACCTGATCCGCAAGAGCGAGATCCTGCCCAGCGCCGAACGCGTCTCGGAAGAGGCGAATGTCGGCCTGCGCACCGTCTTCCGCCATTTCGACGACATGGACAGCCTCTACCAGGAGGTCGCCGAAAAGATCGACGCCGAGATCCAGCCGCTCATCCTGGCGCCGTTCACGTCGAGCGACTGGCGCGAGCAGATCCTCGAGATGATCGAGCGCCGCGCCAAGGCGTTCGAATTCATCATGCCCTTCAAGGTGCAGGCCAACGCCCGCCTGCTGCAATCCGATTTCCTCCAGGAGAAGCACCGCTGCGCGGTCGAAAGCGACATCGCCCGTCTGCAAACCGTGGTTCCGGAAGAGGTCCGTGCCGACGACGCCCTGTTCCAGGCGCTCGCCGCGGCGATCAGCTTCGACGTCTGGCGTAGGCTGCGCGTCGACCAGCACAGGACTCCCGAACAGGCCAAGCAGGCGGTCTACCGCCTTGTCGGGGCGCTGCTCGCCCAAACCTGAGCGTCCCGTTACAACTGCGATTCGATCGGCAGCCAGCGCACGATGAAGGCGAGCAGCCTGCGGCCGACGCTGGCCTTCGGCTCGCCGTAGCGCTGCTTCTTCTCGCCCTTTGACCTGTTCCAGCGCAGCCGGTTGCCCTCCAGCGTCAGCCGGTAGCTGACGTCGGGGTCGCGCTCCGCCTCGAAATGGGCGAGAAGCGCCGCGACCAGGTCAGGATCCTCGAAGACTACGCCCATCTCGGCATTGAGCGACACCGAACGGGGGTCGAAATTCAGCGAGCCGATGAAGCCCAGCCTCTCGTCGACGGTGAACGCCTTGGTGTGCAGGCTGGCGCCCTTGGAGCCGAAGATCGAGATCCGCTTCGGCCGCGATGACGGGTGGAACTCGTAGAGCGCCACGCCCGCGCGCAACAGCCGCTTGCGGTAGTTGGCGTAAGCGCCGTGCACGGCGGCGACATCGGTGGCGGCGAGCGAGTTGGTGAGGACGCTGACGCTCACCCCTCTCTGCTCCAGATCGGCCAGAATCGCCGATCCCTTGCGGCCGGGAATGAAATAGGGCGAGACGATCTCGAGCCTTCGCTCCGCCGACTGGATCAGCGGCATCAGTTCGCGCATCAGCCAGGAGCGGAAGCCGCGCCCGCGCACCTTCTCGGGCGGATCGGCCAGGACGCGCGTCCCGTCCGCCCAGTGCAGCCCGCCATTCGCGGCGACGAACTCGTCGATCGTCTCGAAGGGGCCCATGACCTCGCCCGCGTCGCGCTCGGCCTCGCGCAGAACGTGCACCGACCGGCGCCTGAACTTGGGATGCAGGAGCTGCAGCGGGCGCGCCTCGTCGCAGTGCCAGTAGCGCTCGAAGATCGCCACCGTGTCGTCCACCGCGCGGCCCAGCATCAGCAGGTCGAGATCGCGGAAATTGGTCTGCGCCTGGTCGAAATACTCGTCGCCGATGTTGCGGCCGCCGACGATCGCGATGCGGCGGTCGGCGATGAAGGCCTTGGCGTGCATGCGCCGCGTCATGGCGAAGGCGCGTGACACCAGTTCGAGCCAGCGGAAGATCGAGCCGTTGCGCATGCCGGCCGGGTTGAACAGGCGCAGCTGGATATTGTCGTGGCTGTTCAGCGCCAGGTACGTTTCGTCGCTCGACTGCGGATTGATGTCGTCGATCAGCAGGCGGACCTTCACGCCGCGGTCGGCGGCGGCGACGATTTCTTTGAGCAGCAGACCGCCCGAGCGGTCGTTGCGCAGGATGTAGTACATGAGATCGAGCGTCGTGGTGGCGCTGCGCGCAGCCAGAACCCTGACCGCCAGCGCGGCGCGGTTGTCCGCGACCAGCAGAAGGCCGCTCTTGCCGGCGGCAATCTGGTCGTCATTCGCCCTTGTGATGGCGGTGTCCATCGCGGCGTCCTTAGGAGCCCCCGCAGAGCCGGCATGGATGATACGCCTCAGGCCGCATCGCGAACAGCCTCCGCGGCGAGGCCTTCCAGCTTCAGCCTTGCCTTGATCGGCAGGTGGTCGGAGGCGACGCGGGCCAGCGGCGAATGGTGCACCTCTATCGAGGAGATCATCGACTGCGGCCTGGCGAGGATGCGATCGAGCGCCAGCAGCGGAAAGCGCGAGGGAAAGCTCGGCAGCACCGCGTTGAGCGGGCCGAAATGCGGCAGGAGCGACAGGAGCGACGAACGCGTGTTGACGCGCCATTCGTTGAGGTCGCCGAGGATGATGGTCGGGCGGATCACGCCCTGCGCGGCCTCCAGGACCGCGTTGGCCTGGCGCTTGCGGGAATGCCGGAAGAGGCCGAAATGCGCGCCGATGATGCGTAGATGCACGCCCTTGATCTCGAGATCGACGATCAGCGCGCCGCGCGGCTCGAGGCCCGGGAGGTGGATGGTCTTGACCTCCTGCACGACGCCGGCGCGGGCAAGCAGCAGATTGCCGTGCCAGCCGTGGCTGCGCGATCCCTGGGGCATGTGGAGCGGCACTAGGTCGGTCGATTTCGCCAGCGCCTCGAGGTCGAGCAGGCCAACGCGCTCGCCCAGCCGCTCGTCGGCCTCCTGCAGCGCCACGATGTCGGCGTCGAGTTCGGCCACCACCGCAGCCGTGCGGCCCGGGTCGAAGCGGCCGTCGCTTCCGACACATTTGTGGACGTTGTAGGAAGCGATCGTCGTGCAGGGATCGTCCCCGCCGACCTTGACGAACCGGGGAGCCCGCTTGCGCAGGGCCGCGGCCAGGGTCTTCGGAAGCGTGTGGCGGCGGTCGAGCATTGCACCCCTATGACGACGAGAGCGGACATAACGCACGCTCGGCCCGCGGGTTCCGCGAGCCTTTGAGTCTGCGGAGTGTAGCTGCGTTGCCGCGCCCGGGTCTAGCGCTCGACTATGGCGGAAAAGCCGCCATAGATCATCCGCTTCATGTCGAAGGGTGACGTGGCCGGATCGAACTTCATGCGCTCGTCAGCCATGACCTTGGCGTTGACCTCGTCGCGGTGCGCCCGGTCGCGATAGGTGATCCAGGCGAAGACGACCGTCTCGTCGTCCTTCGCCATCACGGCGCGGGGAAACGAGGTCAGTTCGCCGTAGGGCACGTCGTCGGCGACGGATTCCAGATAGGCGAGAGCGCCATGATCCATCCAGACCTGGCAGCCGAGTTCGGCCATCTTGCGGTAGGCGTCCATGTTGTTTTTCGGGATGGCGAGAACGAAACCGTCGACATAGCTCATGAGAACCTCCTGCATGTGCTGGAAAAAAGATAACGCGCAAAGACGCGAATGGTAATCGCTCGGCCGCCGTCTCCTGCCGGGTGCTGACATGCCGCGGGTGCCCGCTTTGCAGCCTGTCGCTTTTCGCGTATTCGGCGGCTGTTTTGGGACGGCGTGAAAATACGCGCTCGGGCTCTATGCGCCGCATCCGACGGGATCGCCCGTCACTTGCACACCGCCACCACGGGGGAGACTGTCATGGCCGAATTCAAGAGCGACATCGAGATCGCGCGCGCCGCGAAGAAGCAGCCGATCATGAAGATCGGTGCCAAGCTCGGGATCCCCGAGGAGCATCTTCTGCCCTACGGCCACGACAAGGCGAAGATCTCGGCCGAGTTCATCGCCTCCAAACGGGGCGACAAGAACGGTCACCTGATCCTCGTCACCGCGATCAACCCGACGCCGGCGGGCGAGGGCAAGACGACGACGACCGTCGGCCTCGGCGACGGGCTCAACCGCATCGGCAAGCGCGCGATCACCTGCATCCGCGAGGCCTCGCTCGGGCCGAACTTCGGCGTCAAGGGCGGCGCTGCCGGCGGCGGCTACGCCCAGGTGGTGCCCATGGAGGACATGAACCTCCACTTCACCGGCGATTTCCACGCCATCACCACCGCGCACAACCTTCTGTCGGCCCTGATCGACAACCACATCTACTGGGGCAACGAGCTCGGCATCGACACCCGCCGCGTCGCCTGGCGCCGCGTCATGGACATGAACGACCGGGCGCTGCGCGAGATCATCTGTTCGCTCGGCGGCGTCGCCAACGGCTATCCGCGCGAAGCGGGCTTCGACATCACGGTGGCTTCGGAAGTCATGGCGATCCTGTGCCTGGCCACCGACCTCAAGGACCTGCAGAAGCGCATCGGCGACATCATCATCGCCTACCGCCGCGACAAGACGCCTGTCTATGCCCGCGACCTCAAGGCCGACGGCGCGATGGCGGTGCTCTTGAAGGACGCGATGCAGCCGAACCTGGTGCAGACGCTGGAGAACAACCCGGCCTTTGTGCATGGCGGTCCCTTCGCCAACATCGCACATGGCTGCAACTCGGTGGTGGCGACCACCACCGCGCTGAAGCTCGCCGACTACGTCGTGACCGAGGCCGGTTTCGGCGCGGACCTCGGCGCGGAAAAGTTCTTCGACATCAAGTGCCGCAAGGCGGGGCTCAAGCCGGCCGCCGCCGTCATCGTCGCCACCGTGCGGGCGATGAAGATGAACGGCGGCGTGAAGAAGGAAGACCTCGGCAAGGAGAATGTCGAGGCGGTGAAGAAGGGCTGCGCCAATCTCGGCCGCCACATCGAGAACGTGAAGCAGTTCGGCGTTCCGGTCGTGGTCGCCATGAACCATTTCACCACCGACACCGACGCCGAGATCCAGGCGATGAAGGACTATGTCGCAAGCCAGGGCTCCGAGGCGATCCTGTGCAAGCACTGGGCGCACGGCTCGGCCGGCATCGAGGAACTGGCGCACAAGGTGGTCCAGCTCGCCGAAAGCGGCGCCTCGCAGTTCTCGCCGCTCTATCCGGACGAGATGAAGCTGTTCGACAAGATCGATACGATCGTCAAGCGCATCTATCGCGGCTCGGAGGCGATTGCCGACAAATCGGTGCGCGACCAGCTGAAGTCCTGGGAGGACCAGGGCTACGGCCACCTGCCGGTGTGTATGGCCAAGACGCAGTATTCGTTCTCGACCGACCCCAACCTGCGCGGCGCGCCGACGGGCCATGTCGTGCCGGTGCGCGAGGTCAGGCTCTCGGCCGGCGCGGGCTTCGTCGTGGCGATCTGTGGCGAGATCATGACCATGCCCGGCCTGCCGAAGAACCCGTCGTCGGAGAAGATCTTCCTCAACGACATGGGCTACATCGAGGGCCTGTTCTAGGCGCTGCCAGGGCGTGCCGCTGTTGTCGCGATGGCAGTGGTGATCGATCCGTGGGGGCTGCCGGCCTGACGCCGGGCCGGTGACTCCCCGGCGCCCGTGAAACTGCGAGCCATTCGGTTTACGATTGCTTATTGCGGCATCGGTACGGTGCGTGATCGCCTCCCTGTTTGCAGCGAGATGGATTTGATCACGCCGACCGATAGCAAGGACGCCGAACTCAAACTGGCGCTTATCGACCAGGCCCTGGACGCAAAGGGCATCTCATTGCGTTTCCCAGAGCAATTGGAGGCGCAGTTCGAAGAGGAAACCGGATCAGCGCGCGTGCGCATGGCGCAGCGCAACAAGATCCTGGCAACCCTCCTGATGTATTCGCTCATCGTGCTCGACTACTTCTGCGTGCCGGACGTGTTCTGGCTGGCATTTGGGCTGCGGTTTGGCTTGGTCACCGGCGTTGTGGCGCTCGCCTACTGGATAGCCTCCCGCGATCCGCCCGTGTGGGTCCGGGAATCGCTGACAGTCCTAATCGCGGTGACGATGTCGGTGGCGGTGTTGATCATCGTCGCGGCCAGCGACAATCCGTTGCGCGAGAACTATCACCTCGGAATTCTGTTCATGATGATGGTCGCGGTCATCGCCTTGCGTCCGCGCTTCCCCTATGCGGTCGTCACAGCGATTGCCCTCGTCGCGCTCGAAGGGCTGACGGCGTGGAGCGTTGACACGATGCCGATCGAATCCAAGTTCGCCTCGGTATTCCTGCCCCTTGCCTTTGCCGGCTTTGCCCTGCCCGCAGTACACAACTTGGAAAAGCTCGAACGGCAGAACTGGCTGCGTTCGCTGCGCGATCGGCTGCGCGCGTCGGTGTTCGAGGAGTTGTCCATCGTCGACCCAATGACAGGGCTCGGCAATCGCCGGGCAATGCTCCAGTGGGTGGAACGGATGATCAAGAAGGGCCAAGCCGATCGCGTCGCCATCGTGATGGCGGATATCGACCACTTCAAGTCCTACAATGACACGTTCGGACACCTGGCTGGGGACGACTGCATCCGCAGGGTTGCCGGTGTGCTGGTCTCGGAGGCGCGCGGCTCCGAGGATCGGGTCTTCCGGTTTGGCGGCGAAGAGTTCGTCACCGTGTTGCCCGGCATCGGGATCTCCGAAGCAGTTGCCGTGGCCGAGCGCACGCGCCGCGCAATTGCCGCCAAGGGCATTCCGCACCGGCCTCCCGGGGGCCTCAAACATGTGACGGTGAGCTTTGGCGTCGCGTCTGGTGAACTTGGGCCGGGACTGGACCTCAACACGCTGATTGCCGAAGCGGACCGGTCGCTCTATGTGGCGAAACAGAATGGCCGAAACCGCGTGATACCGCCATTGGTTGCGTTTGCCGAATCGGACTTGCGCGACGCCGGATAGGCGGGCCGGACCGTGGGTTCGCGGTGAGGTTGGCGCGGCGCGATAACCCGAGACCGATCTAGGCGTCCGCCGGCTTCGCCTTGGTGAGATAGCTCTCCAGATTGCTCACAACCTTTGCCAGCGCGGCGAGAAACGCCTCCCGCTCGCTCCCGGACAGGCCGGCCAGAGCGGCCTCGTTGATCTCGCGTCCTGCTTCTTGCACCTTGATGCTCTTGTCCAGACCTTCGGCGCTCAGCGAATAGAGCCAGGCGCGACGGTCGTCCGGATCGGCACGCCGCACGATCAGTCCGTCACGCTCCATTCTTGAGAGTGTGGCCGCCATCGTCGGCTGCTCGATCGCCGCGAACTCGGTCAGCGCACGCTGCGACAACGCCGCGCCATGCGCCAGGGCGAACATCACCGGCATATAGCCGGACGACATGCCGATCGGTTTCAGCCGGGCGTCGATGGCGCGCGCAATGAGGCGGGCCAGCCAGTTGGTCATGTAGCCCGTCGAGCGAAATCGATCATAAAACATAGCTTGCTATCCACTTATATCGTATGCTATATAAAACCATAGCAATCACCGATCAAGGAGGATGTCATGGCGTTGAAGAGCGATGCAATCCGCTACGGCTCAGTTGCCCGGACGATGCACTGGGTTACCGCCGTCGCGATCCTCGCAATGGTCGGCTCGGGGCTCGCCGCCGAGGGCGCGTCGGGCGAGCCGGGGGCGGTGAACATCCTGCGTTTCCATGCGGTCACTGGCGTCGCCGTGCTGGCGCTGACGCTGCTGCGCATCCTGTGGTGGGTCTTCGCCGACAGGCGGCCGGCCGAAACGGCGGCGACGCCGCGCTGGCAGGCCCGTGCCGCGCATGCCGTGCACTACGCGCTCTACATCGTCGTCATCCTGCTTGGCGGCAGCGGGATCGCGACGATCGTGCTGTCAGGCGCGGGCGAGGTACTTGTGGGTGCGTCGACAGGCCCGCTGCCGGAATTCGAGGGCATCGTTCCGCGCGGACCGCACGGCCTCTTCGCATGGCTGCTCATCGGCCTGGTGGCGCTGCATGTCGCTGCGGCGGCTTATCACCAGGTCGTCTTGAAGGACCGGCTGCTCGGACGGATGGGGCTGGGGCGGGCGTGAGATCCGGCAAGCGCGATCAGTTGAGGCTGGCACCGAGCCGCTCGCGGCGCGCCATCAGAAACGCCCGGACAGCCGGGTCGCTCTGCAGGCCGGACGCGCGGTCATAGGCGCGCCGCGCCTCGGCAAAATCGCCACATCGGGCGAGGAGGTCGGCACGCGCCGCCCAATAGGGCTGATAGTCCGTCAGCCGCGCATCGTCCGCGACACCGGCCAGATGTGCCAGGCCGGCTGCGGGACCATCGGTCTCGGCAACCGCGACAGCCAGATTGACCGAGACGACCGGGGAGGGGCAGATCTGCGCCAGCGCCTCGTAGAGCGTGCGGATCGCAGGCCAGTCGATGCGCTGCGTCCGCCTGCGCGCGCAATGCGCCGACTGCACCGCCGCTTCGATCTGATAGCGGCCGAAAGTGCGAAAGCGGCTGGCGCGAAGGAGCAGCGATTCGGCCTCGTCGATCAGATCGCCGTTCCAGGTGGCGACATCCTGGTCAGCCAAGGGCACGTAGGCACCGGCGGCTGTCCGCCGGGAGGTGCCGCGGGCGTCCGCGAAGAGCATCAGCGCGAGAAGGCCAAGCACCTCCGGTTCGGAGGGCATGAGCGAGGTGAGCACGCGCCCGAGCCAGATCGCTTCGCTTGCCAGATTCGTTCGCCGAGGATCGGCGCCCGCCGCGTCGCTCCATCCCTCGGCAAAGGCGGTGTAAATCGCGGCGAGAACGGCATCGAGGCGCCCGGGCATTTCCGACCGGTCGGGAATCCGAAACGGTATCGCGTTCTGCCGTATGCGCGCCTTGGCGCGGACCAGGCGCTGGCCCATGGTCGATGGAGACACCAGAAAGGCGGCGCCGATGGTGGCGGCGTCGAAGCCCAGCAGGGTCTGCAGGATCAGCGGCGCGCGCATCGCCGGTTCGATCTCCGGAGCCGCGCAGACGAACATCAGCTTCAGCCGTTCGTCGGGAAAGCCCTCTTCCGCCGCGATGCCGCTGCGCTCGTCCTCGATCATGGCGACATGCTCCCTCGCGGCATCGGCCGTGCGCCGCCTGCGGCTGGCGTCGACCTGCCTGCGGCGGGCGACGGCAAGCAGCCAGGACTCGGGCTTCTGCGGCACGCCGCTCGTCGGCCACTGGGCGAGCGCACTTGCGAACGCATCCGCCAGCGCGTCCTCCGCGCCGGCGATGTCGCGCGTGTGAGCCGCGAGATAGGCGACCAGCCGGCCGTAGCTGTCGCGGGCGGCGCGTTCGGCCGCCGCCCGCGCCGCCGAAGCCGGGCCGTCGGCGTTCAATTGGCAGGGGCCATGGCTGGCCATACCTCGCGCACCTCGACCGTGCCGGTGGAGGACCCGGGGCAGCGGGCGGCCCACTGCACGGCCGCATCCATGTCCGGCGCCTCGATCAGATAATAGCCGCCGAGCTGTTCCTTCGTGTCGGCGAAGGGCCCGTCGAGCACCTCCGTCCTATCGGCGCGAACCCGCACGGCGGCCGCGGTCCCGGACGGCTTCAGCCTTTCGCCCGCCAGAAGGACGCCCGCCTTCCTCAGCGCCTCGGTATAGGCGTTGTAGGCCGCAGCCATCTGATAGGTCTCGTCGGTGGGGACCTTGGGCATTTTCGTTTCGTCGACGTGAATGAGAAGCATGTATTGCATGGTGATGTTCCTTTCCGGCCACGTTTGCGTGCCGGACGAATGTCGCGCGGAGCTTCCCGCATTCGACAGTTTACCGCAGATTTTTTTCGCCGCCGACTTCTTGCGCAAGGTCGATGACGCGCAGCCGCATTGCCCAGCATTGCCGTTGGCGCGTATGTCAAATGCATCCTGACGGGATAAAGGCAGACATGAAGAACCGTATCACCGACCTCGTCCGCGGCCTTCGCGACCTGCGCGTCACCTCCGCGCCCTTCGTCCTCACCGCGATCGCCGGGGCGGGCGCGTACGCCTTCCTGCAGATCGCCGACGAGGTGTCGGAAGCGGAGTTCGACAGTTACGACCGGGCGCTGCTCATGGCCTTTCGCCGGCCGGACGATCTCGCGACGCCGCTCGGCCCGCCCTGGTTCCGCGAATTCATGGCCGAACTGACGGCACTCGGCGGGTATCCGCTGCTGACGATCATCGTGGCGCTCGTGGTCTTCTATCTGCTGATCGCGCGCATGTTCGGGCCGGCGCTGTTTACGGTGCTGGCGATCGTGTCGGGAACGGCGGTGAGCCAGCTGCTCAAGCTCGCCTATGACAGGCCTCGCCCCGATCTGGTGGAGCAACTCGTGACGGTGCACACGGCGAGTTTTCCGAGCGGCCATGCCGCGATGAGCGCGGTCGTCTACCTGACGCTCGCCTCGCTGATCGTCAGGCTGGTCGATTCGACGCCGATCCGGGTCTATGTGCTCGCGGTCGCGCTGCTGCTCACGGTCTCGATCGGCATCAGCCGGGTCTATCTCGGCGTACACTGGCCGAGCGATGTCGCCGCCGGCTGGGCCTTCGGGGTCGCCTGGGCGAGCCTCTCCTGGCTCATGGTCGCCGCATTGAGCCGCTGGCGCGACCGGCAGGAAAACTGAACAGAAAATCCGGTCGGACAAGCCTCCGCCGCGATGGCGTTTCGCTTGACTCGGAGTTATTCATTCCTCCGGGGTAAAATCTGCATCGGAGGGGGATATGCGGGGAGTTGCATTCTGGTTTTTCGGTTCGGCCGTGGTCTATGTCACCTGCGGCATGCTGTTCGGCATCTGGATGTCGGCGTCGCACGATCACACGCTCGCATCCGCCCATGCGCACCTGAACCTGGTCGGCTGGGTGACGATGGGGCTGTTCGGCGTCTACTACCATCTGGTGCCGTCGGCCGCGGCCAGCCCGCTGGCGAAGGTGCACTTCGCGCTGGCGACGGCCGCCGTCTGGCTGATGTTCCCCGGGATCATCCTGGCGATCCAGCAACGGACCGAGCTTCTCGCCATCCTCGGCTCCTTCGCGGCGCTGCTGTCGATGCTGACCTTCCTGTTCACCGTGCTGCGGACACGGGCGGCGACGGCGTAGGCGACACGATTCTCCAGTTGCGCAGGACCGCGTTCGCGGCTATGCGTTCACCCATGATCAGCAAGTCGATCAACGCGAACTGGTGGTGGCCCGCACTCTAGCGGCCTCTACACGCGTGTACAAATCACAGTGGCCGCAGCGGAAAGTCCGGGCGGCCATTTTTCATTTTTCCGGCCCGGACATCTCGAAGGGGAACGGAGAGCAGAATGAGCACTGAACATCTATCGGATGGCGCCGAGCGCTTCGTCACCGAAGGCGGCGTCGAAGTGACCCGCAGGCGCAGCGCGACGCCTTACGAGGGCGCGATCGACACCTATATCGACGCGCTGAACTCGCGGCGCGGCGCGGTGTTTTCGTCCAACTACGAATATCCCGGCCGCTACACGCGCTGGGACACGGCGATCATCGACCCGCCGGTGGCGATCACCGCGATCGGGCGCGCCATGCGCATCGAGGCGCTGAACGCGCGCGGCGAGGGGATGCTGCCGGCGATCCGCAAGGCGGTGGGCGCGCTCGCCGACGTTTCCGTCGAGGAGGCGACCGCATCGCTCATCGCGCTCAGGATTGCCGAGCCGGGCAGGGTGTTCTCCGAAGAGGAGCGCTCCCGCGTGCCGTCGGTGTTTACGGTGCTGCGCGCGATCGTCGCCCTGTTCAAGACCAGTGAGGACGCCAATCTCGGGCTCTACGGGGCCTTCGGCTACGATCTCGCCTTCCAGTTCGATCCGGTGACACTGACGCTCGACCGGTCGCGCGGGCAGCGCGACCTCGTGCTGTTCCTGCCGGACGAGATCCTCGTCGTGGACCATTATACCGCCCAGGCCTGGCACGACCATTACGACTTCGCCGCCGCGGGTCATTCGACCGAAGGCCTCGCGCGCGGCGGGGAGGAAAAGCCGTTCAAGGCCTCGGACCGCATCCCGCCGCGCGGCGACCATGAGCCCGGCGAATTCGCCAGGCTGGTCGACAAGGCGAAGCTCTCCTTCAAGCGCGGCGACCTGTTCGAGGTCGTACCCGGCCAGATGTTCTTCGAGCGCTGCGAAACCACGCCTTCGGAAATCTGCCGCAGGCTGAAGGCGATCAACCCGTCGCCCTATTCGTTCTTCATCAATCTCGGCGACAACGAATACCTGATCGGCGCTTCGCCGGAGATGTTCGTGCGGGTCAACGGCCGCCGTGTCGAGACCTGCCCGATCTCCGGCACGATCCGCCGCGGCGACGACGCGATCTCGGATTCGGAACAGATCCTCAAGCTGTTGAATTCGAAGAAGGATGAGTCCGAGCTGACGATGTGCTCGGACGTCGACCGCAACGACAAGAGCAGAGTCTGCGAGCCGGGGTCGGTCAAGGTCATCGGCCGGCGCCAGATCGAGATGTATTCGCGGCTGATCCACACGGTCGACCATATCGAAGGCCGGCTGCGCGAGGACATGGATGCGTTCGACGCGTTCCTCAGCCACGCCTGGGCAGTGACCGTCACCGGCGCGCCGAAGCTGTGGGCCATGCGCTTCATCGAGCAGAACGAGAAGAGCCAGCGCGCCTGGTACGGCGGCGCGATCGGCATGGTGCACTTCAACGGCGATCTGAACACGGGTCTCACGCTGCGCACGATCCGCATCCAGGACGGCATCGCCGAGGTGCGTGCGGGTGCGACGCTGCTCTACGATTCCGATCCGGCCGAGGAAGAGGCCGAAACCGAGTTGAAGGCGTCGGCGATGCTGGCGGCCATCCGCGAGGCCAAGGCCGGCAATTCGAGTGCTGCACAGCGGCTGCCGGCGCGCGTCGGCGAGGGGGTGAACATCCTGCTCGTCGACCATGAGGATTCTTTCGTCCACACGCTCGCCAACTACTTCCGTCAGACCGGCGCGACGGTGACGACCGTGCGCACGCCGGTTCCGGACGAGGTGTTCGACCGCTTCAATCCGGACCTGGTGGTGCTGTCGCCAGGGCCCGGCACGCCGGCCGATTTCGACTGCAAGGCGACGATCAAGCGTTCGCAGGCCAGGGGGCTGCCGATCTTCGGCGTCTGCCTCGGGCTGCAGGCGCTGGCCGAGAGCTATGGCGGCGAGCTGCGGCAGCTCCACGTGCCGATGCATGGCAAGCCGTCGCGCATCCGCATCAACAAGCAGGGCATTGTCTTCTCGGGCCTGCCGAAGGAAATCACCGTCGGCCGCTACCACTCGATCTTCGCCGATCCGGTGCAGCTGCCCGACGAGTTCATCGTCACGGCGGAGACCGAGGACGGGGTGATCATGGCGTTCGAACATCGCAACGAGCCGATCGCGGCGGTGCAGTTCCATCCGGAATCGATCATGACGCTCGGCCAGAACGCCGGCATGCGGATGATCGAGAACGTCGTCGCGCACCTGCCGCGGCGGGCGAAGGTGAAGGCCGCCTGACGTGCCGGCGAAGCAAAAGGTCGCCCGGCTCGCCTTCTGGTCCATCATCATCGCCTTCGCGGTGATGGGGCTGAAGTTCGCTGCCTGGTGGCTCACCGGCTCGGTGGCGCTCTATTCGGACGCGCTGGAATCGATCGTCAACGTGATCGCCGCGGCGGCCGCCTTCTGGGCGATCACGGTCAGCCACAAGCCGGCCGACCGGGATCACCAGTTCGGCCACCACAAGGCGGAGTATTTCTCCGCCGTTCTGGAAGGCGTGCTGATCGTCGTCGCGTCGATCCTGATCTTCGCCGAGGTGGTGCGCGCCTGGCAGACTCCTGTGAGCCTCGACGATCCGGGCCTCGGGCTTGGCATCAACGCGGCAGGTGCCGCCATCAATGCCATCTGGGCGTGGCTCCTGATCCGCACCGGCACCGCGGAGAGGTCGCCGGCACTCGTCGCCGACGGCCGGCACATCATGACGGATGTCGTCACCTCGGTCGGCGTGCTCGCCGGCCTGCTGGGAGCGATCGCCACCGGCTGGGTCGTTCTCGATCCGCTACTCGCGCTGATCGTGGCGATGAACATTCTCTTCCAGGGCTGGAAGGTCATCACCTCCTCGCTCAGCGGCTTGATGGACGAGGCGGTCTCGCTCGAGCAGAACATCCATATCCGCGAGATCATTTCGGCCAATTCGAAGGGCG
Source organism: Mesorhizobium sp. (assembly GCF_024710845.1). Lineage (GTDB taxonomy): Bacteria > Pseudomonadota > Alphaproteobacteria > Rhizobiales > Rhizobiaceae > Mesorhizobium_A. The sequence continues at coordinate 112,763 of NZ_JANJTZ010000067.1, read as the reverse complement.
CTCTCGAGGTGCACGACCTGAAGACGCGCATCGCCGGCCGCGCCACCTTCATCGAGTTCCACCTGATCGTCGACGCCGACATGAAGGTCGGCGATTCGCATGCGATCTGCGACCGCATCGAGGAAGCGCTGAGGCAGGAGATACCGAGCGTGCGGGTGACGATCCATGTCGAGCCGGACGACGAGGCGAAACTGCCGATCGGGACGGCCGCGGTGCCTTTCGCCTGATTTCGCGCATGGGTGCCGTGCGAGGATTTCGGTTCGCATCGCTTTTCGCAGACCCTAGAAGTGGTTCATGGCACCAGAGCAGGCCGATCCGACTTCCCGTCTTCCGAACCTGGGCTGGTGGGCCTTGCTGGCGGGGCTTTCGATCGTCCTGTCCGTGTTGTTCGAGTGGGCGGACCTGCCGGCGGGCCTTCTCATCGGACCGATGATCGCGGGTATCGTCGTCGGCGTGCTGGGGGCGAGGCTCAGCCTGCCGCCTCTCGTGTCGCGCGGCGCGCAGGCAATTATCGGCTGCCTCATCGCGGCGTCGCTGGAGCCGGCCCTGTTCACAGCCTTGATTGGCGACTGGCCGATCCTGTTGGGCGCGACGCTCGCCACCCTGTTCGCGAGCGGGGCGCTGGGCGGACTGATCGCCCGCTTCGGCATCCTTCCGGGCACGACGGCGATCTGGGGCTCCGCGCCGGGCGCGGCATCCGCGATGGTGCTGATGGCCGACGCCTTCGGGGCGGATGTGCGTCTCGTCGCCTTCATGCAGTATGTGCGCGTCATCATGGTGTCGGTCGCCGCCGCGCTGATAGCCCGTCTGTTCGTCGATACGTCGGGGATAGAACCGCCGCCCGTCGCCTGGTTTCCCGCACTGGAATGGGGTGCGTTCTCCACGACCCTCCTCGTCGCGGTAGTCGGGTCGGCCGGGGCGTGGCTGGTGCGGCTGCCGGCTATGATCTTCCTTGGGCCGCTGGCGCTCGGCATTGTCGTGCATGCGGGCTTCGGCCTGCCGCTGCAATTGCCGCACTGGCTGCTCGCCCCGAGCTATGTCCTCGTCGGCTGGTCGATCGGCTTGCGCTTCGACCGCAAGGTGCTCGCGCATGCCGGACGCTCGCTGCCGGAAGTCATGCTGGCCGTCCTGCTGTTGATCGGCTTCTGCGGCGGCGTCGCCTGGGTCCTGGCGCATGTGCTCGGCATCGACCCGCTGACCGCCTACCTCGCGACCAGTCCCGGCGGCATGGATTCGGTGGCTGTCATCGCTGCGGCGTCGGGCAAGGTCGACATGGCCTTCGTGATGGCGATGCAGATGATGCGTTTCCTGATCGTGCTGCTGGCCGGTCCGCCGGTGGCGCGATGGTTTGCCCTGCGGGTACGCGAATGAGATTGAACGCAGGACGCTGGCGCAAGATGCGCGCCGGCTTGGGTTCTTGAACCGCCATCCCTTCGAAGGTTACCTATGGTCAGGCAACGGACGCGGGGACTCATGACACAAGCACAGAATGAACTGGCAGCCGACCTGCCGGTGGACGCAGATCGCGCCGGCGCGCTCCTGCGCCGCATCGCCTTCCTTGCATTGCTCTCGATCTCGCTCGGCTTCGCCATCCAGGGGCTCATCCTCTCCGCCAAGCTCTCGGGTGGAACCATGCCGGCAGGGTCAACCATCGTCGCCGACCTGACGCAGGGCATCACCTGGTCGCTGTTCGTGTGCGTCGGTGTCGGCATCGTCACCTCGATCTCGAAGGCGAGGCCGTTCGTCGCCGGACTGGTCGCCATGCTCGTCGCGCCACTCGCGGTCGCCATCGCCAAGTCGAGCCAGAAGGTCATGTCCGGGCTGGTGTCCGCCGCCGAGCAGGAAGCCGTCCTCTCGCTCAGCGCCATCTCGTCGCTCAAGGCGGTCGAGTATGGCATCCTCGGCTGGCTTCTGGCGCGTCTCGTGCAGAAGAGCGAAATCCGGGCTTCGCGCTACTTCGGAACCGGGAGCCTGGTCGGCGTCGTCTTCGGCGGCCTGATCGCCTGGTTCGCCTACCAGGCCGGACTGGCCAAGGGGCTGCAACCCGGTGCGGTCCAGATCGCCGCCAGCCTGATCAACGAGGTTCTGTTCCCGATCGGATGCGCCGGTGTGATCTATGCCGGACAGCTCGTAGGCCGCAGCGCGCGGCTCATCGAACAGGCAAATGCCGCAAAGCCGGCCTGACGGCTTGCGCCGGCGCGCCGGTTCGGATATCTAGCCGCCATGTCGTCGCGCCAGCCCATCGCTATTTCCCGTTTCGCCGCTTTCGCGGGCGAGACCGCGCGCGCCTTCTCCTCGACGCTGCTTCTTCTCGGCCTTATCGGCGATCGCCGGGCTCGCTGAAGAGGAGCACCCGGCGGTCGATAGCCGCCCAGGTTTGCGCTCCTCGCCAGTCCCATTCACGATCAATGCATGCTAGGACGCCGTCCGCATATGCCCGCGGGCATCGGCGGCTCCGGAGGAAAGACGAGATGAACAAGCAGTTTTCGCAGACGCGCGGCATGCCGGACGCCCCGCGCAAGTATCAGCCCTATCCTTTCATCGACATTCCCGACCGCACCTGGCCATCGAAGCGAATCGAGAAGGCGCCGATCTGGTGCTCGGTCGACCTGCGCGACGGCAACCAGGCGCTGATCGACCCGATGGGCCACGACCGCAAGGCGCGCATGTTCCGCCTGCTGCTCGACATGGGCTTCAAGGAGATCGAGATCGGCTTCCCGTCGGCGTCTCAGACCGATTTCGACTTCGCCCGCTGGGCGATCGAGGAAGGCGGCGTGCCGCGGGATGTGTCGCTGCAGGTGCTGGTGCAGTGCCGGCCGGAGCTGATCACGCGCACCTTCGAGGCACTGCAGGGCGCCCACCGTCCGATCGTCCACTTCTACAATTCGACCAGCGAGTTGCAGCGCCGCGTCGTGTTCGAGAAGGATGTGAAGGGCATCAAGCAGATCGCGACCGACGCCGCCAAGATGATCACCGACATGGCGGAAAAGGCCGGCGGCGGGTTCCGCTTCGAGTATTCGCCGGAGAGCTTCACCGGCACCGAGCTCGACGTGGCGCTGGAGATCTGCAACGCGGTCACCGAGATCGTGCGTCCGACGCCGGACAACAAGCTGATCCTGAACCTGCCGGCGACCGTCGAGATGTCGACGCCCAACATCTATGCCGACATGATCGAGTGGATGAGCCGCAACCTCGACAAGCGCGACTCCATCATCCTGTCGCTGCATCCGCACAACGACCGCGGCACCGGCGTCGCCGCCACGGAACTCGGCCTGATGGCCGGCGCCGACCGCGTCGAGGGCACGCTGTTCGGCAATGGCGAGCGCACAGGCAATGTCGACATCGTGACGCTGGCACTGAACATGTACACACAGGGCCTCGATCCGCAGCTGGACTGCACCGACATCAACCGGATGAAGGACGTGTTCGAATATTCGAACCAGATGAAGATCCCGGAGCGTCACCCCTATGTCGGCGAACTGGTCTATACGGCCTTCTCCGGCTCGCACCAGGACGCCATCAACAAGGGCATGAAGGCGATCAAGAAGGCGAACAAGGAGCTGTGGGAGGTTCCCTATCTCCCGATCGACCCGAAGGATGTCGGCCGCACCTACGAGGCGATCATCCGCATCAACTCGCAGTCCGGCAAGGGCGGCATCGCCTATGTGCTGCAGGCCGACTACGGGCTCAACCTGCCGCGCAACCTGCAGGTCGAGTTCTCGCAGCACATCCAGGCGATCACCGACGCCGAGGGCAAGGAAGTTCCGGTCAAGCGTATCTATGACAGCTTCATCGAGCGCTACATCGACCAGCCCAAGGGCAGGCTCAAGTTCGTCGACCACCAGACCTTCTCGGATCCGGAGAACCGCCAGCGGCGCAAGATCGAGGCGACGATCCTCGACAAGGGCAAGGAAGTGACTATCACCGGCTCCGGCACCGGGCCGATCGACGGCTTCGTCGACGCGCTGTCGCGCCATATCGGCGTCGACATGTCGGTGCTCGACTATTCGGAGCACTCGATGCAGCGCGGCTCGAACGCGGCCGCGATCTCCTATGTCGAGATGGAGCACCCCGGCGGCAGACTGTTCGGCGCAGGCATCAACACGAACATCGTGGCGGCCTCGCTCGAAGCGGTTGTGTCGGCGGCCAACCGCATCCTCGACGCCAGGAAGGGCAAGGCTTGAGCGAGGCGCTCCACGCCCGGGAGAAGGGGGGCGGGCGCGAGACGCTCGTTCTCCTGCACGGCTTCGGCGGCCTTTCGATGGACTGGTACGACATCCAGCCGGACCTCGCGCGGGATGCCAGGGTGCTCGCCTACGATCTTCCGGGCCACGCCCGCTCGCTGGACCATCCGGCGGCGGGCTCCGCCTCCGGCATGGCGAAGGCGATCCTGGCCGACCTCGACGCGCGCGGAATCTCGCGCGTCCACGTCGCCGGCTTCTCGATGGGCGGCGCCGTCGCCACGCTTATGGCGTTGCGCGCGCCGGACCGGGTGGCCTCGCTGACGCTTCTGGCTCCCGGCGGCTTCGGGCCGGACATCAGTGAGGAGCGCCTGAAGAACCTCGCTTCGCCGGAGACCACGGACGGACTGCGCGATGCGATGAACGCCATGTGCGCGCCCGGCTTCGAGATGCCGACGAAGAACGTTGCCGTATATGCCGCAATGCAGTCCGTGCCGGGCCAGCGCGAAAAGCTCGCCGAGATCGCCGGCAAGATCGCCAAAGAGGGCAGGCAGGGCGAGATTCCGCGCGCGTCCCTCCCGGGGCTCGCCATGCCCGTCACGGTCGTGTGGGGGACGGAAGATCCGGTGCTGTCCTATGCGCAGTCGCAGGGCCTGCCGCCCTCGTTCCACTTCGTCTCTGTGCCCGGTGTCGGCCACATGCTGCTGGAAGAGGCGCGCAAGACGGTCATCCAGGCGATCCGGACCACAATGCGGCGGGCAAAGTAGCGTCTCCGGACATCCGTGGCATTCGCACGCCGTTCTGTGTTAATGAACAGTTAACGCGTATGTGTGGAGCGTCACTTCGATGAGCGATCCAGGCTCGAATCCAAGGCAGTCCGACCCGCTCGGCAGGCTGGCCGAATCCATACGCGAGATGAAGACCGCCATGGCCGACCGCGACGACGTCGTGGTCGAGCTGCGCGAGGCGAGCCGGATGCGGCTCGAACTGCTGGCGCAGGACCTGGCGCCGGTGTTCGAGGACGTGCCGAAGGACAGCGATCAGTTCGACTTCACCATCTCGTCCGGCCTGCAGCCGCGGCTGTGGATCGACGCGACGGCGCATGTCGCCATGGGGCGCGACCGCCGGATCTACCGCTTCGTGCGCGACACAAGGCTCGGCCGCGTGGTCCTTGCCGAGACGGCGGAGATGAAGACGGTCGCCGAGCAGGTGACACGCTACATCGCCGAGCGGATCCTGGAGCGTGAAAGGGCGATCGAGGGCGACTTCCACCCGGCCGCTCTGCCCCTCGCGGCCGCTGCGACGCCGTCCCCGGTGGGGGAGAAATGGGCCTCGTTCCTCTGGGCGCTCACCTTCATGATCATCGGAGCGGCGGCCGGCGTCACGGCCGTGCTCGCCTGGCTGTGGGACAAGCTGCCGCCGGCTACGCCGTAGCGGCGGGGGCGGCGCGCTTCGCTGGCTCGACCAGCTCTTCGCGCGACAATTGCCCGACAAACCCGGTCGGCCCGACAAGGCCGCGGCGGATGAGTTCGATGCGCCATTTGCCGCCTTCGCCTTCCGTGATCTCCAGCAGGTTGTACTGCGCCAGCGGCTTGACGTGGCCAAGGCTCTCGCCTGCGGCCGCGACGCCGACGACCGGCACGAGACTCTTTCCTTTTCCGGGTATCCAGTTGAGCGTCGGCAGGTGGGTATGGCCGTGCAGCACGATCTCGGCGCCGTGGCGGCGCATGACCTTCTGGAACGTGCCAATGCCGTAGAGCCGCTTGTGGGCGGGGTCCGCCCCGCGCACGGGCGGGTGGTGGATCATCACGACGCGGCACAGCCCTTCCTCGCCGGCGCGGTGGAGGATGCGGCCGAGACGGCGGCCCTGTTCGTCGGTGAAGCTCCCGGTCGCGAGGAACGGCGCGGAGGCGCGGGCGGAGGAAACGCCGATGATCGCGACCCGGTCGCGGACGCGGACATAGGGAAACCCGTTCTCGTTGGTCCGCGCCCAGCCCTTCTCGCCGTCGGTCCAGGGCTGCCAGGCCTTGCAGGCCTTGCGCAGCGCGCCGGGAACATAGGCGTCATGGTTGCCGGGAACCACCGACACGTCATGCGGGGAGCCGAGGGTCTCCAGCCATATGCGTGAAATGGCGATCTCTTCGGCCAGCGCCAGGTTCATCAGGTCGCCGGTGACCGCGATGTGGTCCGGCGCGGCCTCGCGCGCGTCGGCCGTGATCGCGCCGAGCGCGCCGTCGTGGAAAGTCTTGCTGCGGGTGCGCTGCCAGTTGATGTAGCCGGTGATCCGCTTTGAGGCGAGCTGGCGATAGGTTACAGGGGGCAGGGGCCCGAGATGGACATCCGAGATATGCGCGAGCCGGAACATGCAACCTCTGTAGCGGATGGCAGTGTGCCTCGCCACCGCTTCCGGACCGGACAATGAACATGCCTTCCGATCCGTTCCGGCAGTCGGGGTGGCCCGGCTTGCGCGGCAGGCTGTTCCACCTCTATTTCCTGCTTCGCCGGCCGATGACGCTCGGCGCGCGCGGGCTGGTTTTCGACTGCGAAGCGAATGCGGTCTTCCTCATCGAGCACACCTACGTGCCGGGCTGGCAATTGCCGGGAGGCGGCGTCGAGACCGGGGAGACGATGCTCCAGGCCCTGGAGCGAGAGTTGTTCGAGGAGGGCAACATCGAGCTGACCGCTCCGCCGACGCTGGTCAGCATGCACCACAACCGGCACGCCAGCCGGCGGGACCATGTCGGCTTCTATCTCGTCACCGAATTCCGCCAGACCGCGCCCAAGGCGCCGGACCGCGAGATCAAGGGCGCGGGGTTCTTCTCCGTCGACGCGCTGCCGGACCTGACGACGCAGGGCACGCGGCGGCGCATCGACGAGGTGATCGGCGGGACGCCCGTCTCGCCGTTCTGGTGAGGATCAGGCGGCCCTGGCCAGCCCGTTGCGATTGTGCGCAGCCGCGTAGTCGAGCTCAGGCCCGACGGGCACGACCCCGGTCGGATTGATCATCCTGTGGCTGCCGTAATAGTGGTGCTTGATGTGGTGCAGGTTCACCGTCTTGGCGACGCCCGGCACCTGGTAAAGTTCGCGCAGGTAGTTCGACAGGTTCGGGTAGTCGGCGATCCGGCGCAGATTGCACTTGAAATGGCCGACATAGACCGGGTCGAAGCGCACCAGCGTCGTGAACAGGCGCCAGTCGGCCTCGGTCAGCCGGTCTCCGGTCAGATACCGCCGGCGTGACAGGATGTTCTCGATGCGATCGAGCGCCGAAAAGAGCTCCGCGAACGCTTCCTCGTAGGCCGCCTGCTTCGTGGCGAAGCCGCAGCGGTAGACGCCGTTGTTGATCGACGGATAGATCCAGTCGTTCAACGCATCGATCTCGGCGCGCAGCGGCTCTGGGTAGAAATCGACCGAGCCATCGCCCCATTCGTCAAAGGCCGAATTGAGCATGCGGATGATCTCTGACGATTCGTTGGAGACGATCGTCTGCTCCTGCTTGTCCCAGAGCACGGGAACGGTGACGCGGCCGGAATAGGTCGGGTCCGCCTTCGTGTAGATCTGGTGCAGGTAGTCGAGGCCATAGAGCGTGTCGCCGGTTGCACCGTCCTCGGCCAGGAACGTCCAGCCGTGCTCGCCCATGAAGTGATGCACGACCGACACCGAGATCACGTGCTCCAGCTTCTTCAGCTTGCGGAAGATCAGCGTGCGATGCGCCCAGGGGCAGGCGAGCGAGACATAGAGATGGTAGCGGCCGGGCTCGGCCTTGAACGCACGGGTGCGCCCCGGTGCGGGCGCGCCGTCGGCGGTGACGAAGTCGCGGAACTGCGCCTGCGACCGCTCGAACTTGCCGGACTTGCCGGTTTCGTACCACTTGTCCTGCCATTTGCCGTCGACGAGAAGTCCCATCATCACATCCTTCTGTTGGTCCGGATGTAGGACAAGGAATGCCCGCGCGCATCGGTTCCGTTGTGAACAGTTCGTCACTCGCCGCTCTAAGCAATCGTAGACGCGGGGAAATTTTGGTGCTAGCGGGGCGGCGAGAGGATCAATCGTGACCATCATCCGTTTCCCGCGACGACGAATTGGCTGAATGCGCCCCTGAAGGGCGCCGATAGCGCACGCCGCCTTGCGGCTTTCTCGTCTGCCGAAACGGAACTCTCCCCATGAGCGTCAACGACATTGCCTACCTGCCGGAAAATCCGGCCCACGACCGCGCGATCGAACAGATCAACGCCGAGGCCTTCGGCCCGGGGCGGTTCACGCGCGCGGCCTACAAGATCCGCGAGGGCGGCCCGCACGAGCGCGACCTGTCCTATGTCGCCGTGCACTGGGGCAAGGTCATCGGTTCGGTGCGGATGACCCGCATTGCGGCCGGCGAGGGCAGGGCACTGCTGCTCGGCCCGCTCGCCGTCATCCCCGACTGGAAGAACCTCGGCATCGGCCGCAAGCTGATCGACATTGCGCTGACCAAGGCGAGAGAACAGGGCTGGGGCGTGGTCGTTCTGGTCGGCGACGGGCCTTATTACGGGCCGCTCGGCTTCAAACGGATCCCCTACGGCCAGATCACCATGCCGCGCCCCGTCGATCCGGAGCGGCTGCTGGCGTATGAGCTGGTGGAGGGTTCGCTGGCGAAGCTCAGCGGCGACGTGGTGCACGAGGATCGGGCGGCGAAGGTGGCAGCGGCTTAGAGTTACGCGCTATTCCCTACAAAAGGTGAGGATGGCCGATTGACCTATCTACTGTATTCAGGGCGGGAGCCTCGGCCCGAACAGCCGAGAAATTGTTCATTCTACCGAGCAGCTTCCTTTTTTGCATATTCGACTGCATCCGCGAGGGAATCAAAATCTCTCAAGTAAGCCCCGTCCTTCAGCACGCGAAAAGTTGTCGACCAAGTCGTTACATTTTTCTGTATTTCAAATCTGGAACGCCTGCCGAATATAGTCTCAACGATAGATTTCGACATTGATTCCTCGAAGTATCGAGAATTGCTCGTCGATCATGCGGCGAAACTCGTGCGGCGATTGGTGAACGAAGATCGGATGGCGGTTCGCGAGCAAAGAGAACGTATCAACTTCCTCGTCGGATATTTCGCCGTCGCTTGCCACCACGCTGAGGAGAACACCGCTCGCGGCCTCGTATGTGTTGAACTCCTTGTCCATCAAGTCTTTGCTGCCGAAGCCACTGAAAAGACCCATGACGTTTGCCTCCCGCGAGCATTGCACGCGAGAACGCTATTACTGATTGTGTCTAATATAATATACAATCTTCGATTGTGACGGGGCTAGCGTCGATACCGCCCAATTCTAAAGAGTGGGGAATTATCGGGGGTCGGCACGCCAATGCGGGCCTTTTCCGCTACCGCCCCTCGCGGTACCACATCCCGCCGAGCGCGAGCAGCAGCAGGCACAGCCCGAAGAAACCGGCGAAGAGCGGCACGCGGTTGACCGATTTCAGCACGGTTTCCGAGGTCGTCTTCAGGCCCAGCCAGTCGCGGCCTGAGGCATTCGCCGTGCCGCGCACCGGTACGATGCCGGGCAGTTCGATCCGCCCGTCGGCGGCGATGCGGCGCACGCTGCCGCCGGTCGCGTCGGCCAGCGGGCGCAGCAGTTCCTCGGTCGAGACGGTGTCGGCGAATTCGGGGGCGTTGACCGGCCCGACATGGGCAAGCGCCGTCAGGTCGCCATTCGCCACCTGGTAGAGGCCGATCTCGTCGGTTTCCATCGAGCCGGCGAAGATGCCCGGTTCGGTCCCGGCCAAGGGAAGCGTGCGCGTCGCGCCCGACGGTGTGATGATCTGCGCCTGGCCGGCCTCGTCGGCCATCGTCTGGCGGCGCACTTTCAGCGTCATGCCCTGACCCTCGGCCGTCAGCCGCTCTTCCTCGAGTTCGGGCTCCTTCATCAGCCAGTGGGCCAGCCGGCGATAGAGCGAGACATGCGGCCCGCCGCCTTCGAAGCCGCGCGCCCACAGCCAGCCCTGGTCGGAGAGCAGCATGCCGACGCGGCCATCGCCCTTGCGGTCGAGAACCAGGAGCGGCCGGTCGCTGGCGCCCTTCATCACCGTCTCGCCCTGCACGTCCTCGATACCGATCATGCGGAACCAGCGGCTCCAGCGCGGCGGTTCGGAGGCCGAGCCCTCAAGTCCGCGCGTGACAGGATGCTTGAGGCCGATATCTGTCAGTCGCGGATAGAAAGCCTGTTCGATGACGTCGCCGGTCGGCAGCGCGGGGAGCGCCGCCATCAGGGGGGTGCGGGCGATCGATTGCTCGCCGGCATATTCGGGACCGGCGGCAATCAGAAGCGCGCCGCCCTGTTCCACATACTCGGCGATGTAGTCGTAGTAGAGGATCGGCAGCACGTCGCGGTGCTGGTAGCGGTCGAAGATGATGAGGTCGAAATCGTTGATCTTCTCGACGAACAGTTCGCGCGTCGGGAAGGCGATCAGCGACAGTTCGTTGATCGGCGTGCCGTCCTGCTTTTCCGGCGGGCGCAGAATGGTGAAGTGGACGAGGTCGACCGACGCGTCGGACTTGAGCAGGTTGCGCCAGGTGCGCTCGCCCGCGTGCGGCTCGCCCGATACCAGCAGCACGCGCAGGTTTTCCCGGATGCCGTCGACCATGGCGATGGCGCGGTTGTTGGCGTCGGTGATCTCGCCTTCGGCGCGCGGGATGGAGAGTTCGACGATGTTGCGGCCGGCGTTCGGCAAGGTGATGTCGAGCTGCATCTCGGTGCCGATCGCCGCCTGTTCGGTCGCCACCAGGTCGCCGTTGACGCGCACGCCCACCTCGACCGTGCCGCTCTCGCCCGCGGTGCCGGTGACGCGATAGGTCATCGCCAGCGGCTTGCCGACGAGGCCGAAGCGCGGCGCGTTCTCGAAGCGGATGCGCCGGTCGCGTTCGTCGTCCTCGCCGGTGATCAGCGCATGCAGCGGCGCGGCAAAGCCCGGCATCGCCGCCGGGATGTCGTGCACCTGGCCGTCGGTGATCATCACCGCCCCGCCGACGCGCGACGGCGGCACGTCGCGGAAGGCGCCGTCGAGTGCGCCGAACAGGCGGGTTTCTGCGCGGTCGTCGGCGGCACTCGCCTTGCCGGTCTCCACCACGCGCACGTCGAACTGGTTAAAGCGGGCGAACCTCTCCTGAAGGGCCGCGAGCGCGGCGTCGGTCTCGGCCGTGCGGTTGCCGATGTCCTGGCTCTGGCTGCGGTCGACGACGATTGCGACCACGCTCTTCAGCGGCTCGCGCTCCTCGTCCAGCAGCACCGGATTGATCAGCGCAAGTGCCAGCGCGGCGAAGGCCGCCAGGCGCACCAGGCTTCCGCGCTGCGCCAGCAGCACGCCGGCCAGCGCCAGCAGAGCGAGGGGGCCGACGATCGCCGCCAGCCAGGGCCAGGAGAGCAGGGGTTCGAAGCCGATCGACCAGTTCATCTCACTGCCCCAGCCGTTCGAGCAGGATCGGCACGTGCACCTGGTCGGATTTGTAGTTGCCGGTCAGCATGTACATCATGATGTTGACGCCGCCGCGCAGCGCATAGACCCGCTGCATCGGGTCGGACGGCACGGTGGGCAGCAGCGCCTGTCCGTTCTCGTCCACGGCCCAGGCGCCGGCGAAATCGTTGGCGGTGATCATGATCGGCGACACGCCGTCGCCGACGCGCACCGGCCGGTCCTCGCCCGACTGAGTGGGTGCGGTCACCTCGACCCAGAGCGGAGCGCCGGCGAAGCGTCCCGGAAACTCCTTCATGATGAAGAACGACTTGGTCAGCACATGGTCCTCGGGCACCGGTTCGAGTGCCGGCACGTTGAGATCGCCGAGGATGTCGCGCAGGCGCTGCGTCGCGGGGCTGGTCGAATTGGCCAGGTCGAGGCTCGTCTCGAACTGGTCGCGGGTGTCGAACAGCACGGTCCCGCCCTGCTGCATGTAGGCGTCGACGCGGGCGATCGCGGCTTCGCTCGGCATGGCGGTGGCGGGATCGACCGGCCAGTAGATCAGCGGATAGAACGACAGTTCGTCGGCCGCGATATCGACTCCGGCCGGTTCGCCCGGCTCGAGCGCGGTCTTCTCCGTCAAGAAGCGGCGCAGTCCTTCCATGCCGGCGCGCGACACCGCGTCGATCGACGGATCGCCGGTCAGCACATAGGCGAGGCGCGTCTTCGAAATCGCGGCGATGGCCTCGTCATCGCCGGGTTTCGCGTCCTGCGCCCGCCCGTCGCCGACGCTGCCGGCGATGATCGCCAGCGCCAGCATGGCCGCTGTGGCCCGCGCGGCGCCTGCGCGGCGCCGTGCGAACACGCCGCCGATCCACAGCACGGCCAGCGTATCGAGCGCCATCAGCGCAAGCGCCGCGGCGATCAGCGGGCCCTTGAGGTCGCGGGATTCGTCCAGTGCATAGCTCACCGTGCTGACGGGAAGGATCGTCGTCGGACGTGCGATTGGGTCCAGCGTCGCATCGGCCGGCAGGAGGTTCAGGGCGACGACGCCTTCCTCGGAGCCGTAGAGACCCGGCGGGTTCTCGACCGTGATCTTCGGCGTCGCCCCGGCCTGTAGTGGGCGCGCCTCCGGAGACGGCATGGTCAGCGCTCCGTTCGCGTCGATCACACGATAGGGCGGCAGCGAGGCGGCCGGCGCGCCATTGGCAGTCTCCACCTGGCCTTGGTTGCGCGACAGCTGGACGATGCGGCGCAGCATCTCGACGAAGGAACCGGAGATCGGCAGATTGGACCAGGTCGCCTCAGGCGTGACGTGGAACAGAACGATCGTGCCCTGGCCACGGACGGCACCGGTGACGAGAGGGGTGCCGTCGGCAAGGTTGGCCCAGGTATGTTCGACGATGTCCGGGTTTGGCTCGGCGAGCACCTGCCGCGTCACGGACACGTCCTGCGGCGGCGTCAGCCCGGCGAACGGGCCCGTCGCAGGAAATTCCGACACAGGCTGCGGCTCGGTCCAGGACAAGGCGCCGCCCAGCGCGCGTTCTCCGGCGCGCAGGCGCACCGGCAAAAGCTCTTCGTCGGGCTCGGCTGCAGCGAGCCGCGACCCGGCGAAGCGCACCAGCGTGCCGCCACCCTTCACCCATTCGACCAGCGCCTCGCGGGCGGCGTCGGGCAGCGTGCCGACATCGGACATCACCACCATCGCCGGCTTCTGCGCCAGAAGCTCGGGCACGGCGACTGCGAGGTCGGGCGTCTGCGATTCGACAAGGTCCGCATAGGGTTCGAGCGCCCGGCGGATGTAATAGAGCGGCGACAGCAGCGGCTGGGCCTGGTCGGCTTCCGACTGCGACAACAGCCCGACGCGGCGGCGCTTCGAATTCTCGTCGAGCACGCGGATCGCGCCGGCCTGCGCCTCGCCGTCGATCGACACCGACGCGAAGTCGTTGCGCAGTTCGAACGGCACGGCGACGTCGGCCGTCGCCGCACTTTCGCCCGGCGCAAAGGACAGCGTGGCGTCGGCGATGCGGCGTCCGCGGTCGTCATAGGCGCCGGCGGTGAGCTGGAGCGGTGCGATGTCGGAGGCGGGGCGAACGGCCGACAGCGTGAAGGCGGTGGCGGAATTTTCGACCGCCGTCAGCGCCGCCTTCGGCAGGTCGGACGGCTCGGCCCAGACGAGCCGCGCCGCGCCGCGCGACAGGATCTTGGCAAACGCGGTCTGGTCGCCCTCCGCGCGGATGCCGTCGGAGAGAATGGCAATGGTGACGTTGGACGCGCCGTCCAGGGAGGTCGCAACGCGGGCATAGGTGCCGGGACGGTCGACCGGCACCGGGCGGGGTTTGGCGGCGGCCAGCCGCTCCTTCGCGGCGCGCGCCTCGAATGGGCCGATCTCGGTTGCGGCCGGCTCGGCCGTGAAGGCGAGCACCACCGGCTGGCCGGCATCGTTGGCGTCGGCGATCAGCCGCTGCGCCGCCGCGACCCGAAGGTCCCAGGCGGGCGCGCTCGCCCAGCCATTGTCCATGACCAGCGCGAGCGGGCCGGACCCCGTCTCGGCGCGTTGCTGCGGATTGAAGACGGGTTCGGCCAGCGCGAAGATCACCAGCGTCGCCATGACCAGCCGCAAGAGCGTCAGCCACCACGGACTCTGGTGTGGCGTCTCTTCCTTGCGCAGCACCTGCGCCAGGATCCTGAGCGGCGGGAACAGTTCCGAGCGCGGCTTGGGCGGCGTCAGCCGCAAGAGCCACCAGATCACCGGCAGGGCGATCAGGCCGGCCAGCACCGCCGGGAAGCCGAAGGACAGCGGCAGCCAGCTCATCGGCGGCCTCCGGAGGCATAGCCGCCATCGACGGTCATCGCGGCATGGACGCGCACCAGCGATTCGGAGGCGAGCCGGTCGGTGTGGTTCACCGTGTAGCTCCAGCCGAGCCGTTTCGCCCAGGAGGACAGTTCCTGCCGGCGCGCGGCGTAGATCCGGCGATAGTCGTCGGCCAGCGTCTCGGCGCGGCCCGCCGTCAGTTTCGCTCCCGTCTCTGGATCGCGGAATTCGGTGCGGCCGGAATAGGGGAACGTTTCCTCGGCCGGATCGGCGACCTCGATCAGGTGAGCGCGCACGCCGTGGCGCGCCAGGACGTCCAGCCACTCCATCGTCTCCTCGACAGGATCGAGGAAATCGCTGGCGATGACGATGTCGGAAAAGCGCCGGACGGACGACACGTCCGGCCGGAAGGCAAGCGTGGTGGCGTGCGTCAAATGCGAGGCGAGGCGCTCGGCTCCGTTGCGGGCCGAGAACGGGTCGGTGAGGCCCGGCCAGCCGATACGCTCGCCGCTGCGGGACAGGAGTTCGGCAAGGGCAAGAATCAAGACCAACGCGCGAGATTCCTTCGACACCGTCGCATGGCTCGACTTGTAGAGCATGGACGGCGACGGATCGGCCCACAGCCAGACGGTGTGGGCAGCCTCCCACTCCTTGTCGCGGACGTAGATATGCTCGTCGCGGGCCGAGCGACGCCAGTCGATGCGCGAGGAATCGCCTTCGACATAGGGGCGGAACTGCCAGAAATTCTCGCCGATGCCGCGCCTGCGGCGGCCGTGCCAGCCGGCGATGACCGTATTGACGACGCGCCGCGCCTCGACCAGCAGGTCGGGCACGAAGGAGGCGCGCAACCGGGCGCGCGCCAGCGCCTCGCTCGTGGCGACCGGTGTGGTGGCTTCGCCGATCGATGCGGCCATCAGCCTGCCGCTTTCACCAGCCGTGCGATGACGTCGCGGACGTGCATTCCCTCGGCGCGGGCGGCGAAGGTGAGCGCCATGCGATGCTGGAGTACGGGTTCGGCAAGTGCATGCACGTCGTCGACCGACGGGGCGAGACGGCCTTCGTAGAGCGCACGCGCCCGGGCGCACAGCGTCAGCGCCTGGCTGGCGCGCGGGCCGGGGCCCCAGGCGACGTGCTTGTCGGTGTCGGCATTGCCGCTGCCGGGACGGGCCGAGCGCACGAGGGTGAGGATCGCTTCCACCACGCTTTCGGGCACAGGCATGCGACGGATCAGGAGCTGGATGGCGCGCAGTCGCTCGGCGGTGAGCACGTTCTCGGCCTTCGCCTCGGTCACGCCGGTGGTCTCGAGCAGGATGCGCCGTTCGGCGGCGAGCTCGGGGTAGAGGATGTCGACCTGCATCAGGAAGCGGTCGAGCTGCGCCTCGGGGAGGGGATAGGTGCCTTCCTGCTCGAGCGGGTTCTGAGTCGCCAGCACGTGGAAAGGCGCCGGCAGGTCGTGGCGATGGCCGGCGACCGTGACGTGATATTCCTGCATCGACTGCAGCAGCGCCGACTGGGTGCGCGGGCTGGCGCGGTTGATCTCGTCGGCCATCAGCAACTGGGCGAAGATCGGGCCTGGAATGAAGCGGAAGCCGCGCTTGCCCTGATCGTCCTGCTCCATGACTTCGGAACCGAGGATATCGGACGGCATGAGGTCGGGGGTGAACTGGATGCGGCGCGCGTCGAGGCCGAGCACCACCCCCAGCGTCTCCACCAGCTTGGTCTTGGCGAGGCCCGGAACACCGACCAGCAGCGCATGGCCGCCGGCCAGAAGCGCCACGAGCGTGCGCTCGACGACGCTCTCCTGGCCGAAGATGACCTTGCCGACGCCGGCGCGGATCCTGGAAATGTCACCGAGGGCCTTCTCGGCTTCGGCAACCATCTCCTTCTCGCTGATCCCGGCTTCCTTTGTCATCGCGCTCATGCGGCTCATTCCTTTGGAGGAGTGCCCCGGTCGCGGCATTCGAGACGCGGCCCGGGCCGGCTTTCGTCTTGCCAGCGATCGTCGCAAGAGGCGGTCGGACGACTCGCATGTTTCGCTGCGCTGCAAGATGAACTTAAATCACTGACCTAGGCTGACAAGCGGAACAACAGTGACTATTTCGTGACCATGCAGCAGGACGACCGGACCAGCCCACAGGAGACGCTCGCAGCGGCCCGCGACACGGCGGGGCTTTCGGCGCTGATCTCGCGCGCGGCGCGCGCCGGCAAGGGCCCGCCGCCGGTCGAGCGCTGGAATCCGCCCTTCTGCGGCGACCTCGACATGGAGATTCGCGCCGACGGGACGTGGTTCTATCTCGGCACGCCGATCGGCCGCATGCCGCTGGTGCAACTGTTCTCGACCGTGCTGCGCAAGGACGAAGACGGCAAGACCTATCTAGTCACGCCGGTGGAAAGAGTGGGCATCAGGGTCGTCGATGCGCCGTTCGTCGCGGTCGAGGTCGACGTCTCGGGCGAGGGCGACGGGCAAGTGCTCACCTTCCGCACCAATGTCGGCGACGTCGTCGAGGCGGGAGCCGACCATCCCCTGCGCTTCGTCGACGAGGACGGCACCGGCGGGCTCAAACCCTATCTGCACGTGCGTGGCCGGCTGGAGGCGCTTGTCGCGCGTCCGGTGATGTACGAACTGGTCGAGCACGGCGAAGAGATCGACATTGGCGGGCGGTCGATGTTCGCCGTCCGATCGAAAGGCGAGGTGTTCCCGATCATGCCGGTCGAGAAGCTGAGGCATCTGAGCGGGGAATGATGGACCAGCGGACCTTTCAACCCTATTCGGCCGCCGATTTCCGGGACCGGGCGTTGCGGCGCGCCACGTCCGGCCCGGGCGACGATGTCTTCGGCGATCATCGGCTCAATCCCGCCTCGCGGGCTTCCATCGTGAAAGAGGGGCTGCGGCCGGCGGCCGTTCTCGTGCCTGTCGTCGACAGGCCCGACGGCGCGACCGTGCTGCTCACCAAGCGCACGGAGAAGCTGAAAAGCCATCCGGGCCAGGTCGCGTTCCCCGGCGGCCGCGTCGATCCCGGCGATGTTTCGGTGGAGGCGGCCGCCATGCGCGAGGCCGACGAGGAGATCGGACTCAAGGCCGACCATATCGAGATCGTCGGCCGCCTGTCGGACTACTACAGCGGCAGCGGCTTCCGGATCACGCCGGTGCTGTCGGTGGTGCGGCCGGGCTTCACGCTGACGATCAATGCCGACGAGGTCGACGACGCGTTCGAGGTTCCACTGCATTTCCTGATGGACGCGGCGAACCACCAGACCGACAGCCGGATCTGGAACAATATCGAGCGCTACTTCTACACGATGCCCTATGACGGCAGGCACATCTGGGGCGTGACCGCCGGCATCATCCGCGCCGTTCACGACAGGTTATACGCATGAGCGGCGCTTCGGTCGCGGGCGTGGCCTGGCTCGGCGATCCGTCGCTGCAGAAGCTGCTTGCCGCCCTCTCGGAAGGCGATGATGCAGCCCGCGTTGTCGGCGGCGCGGTGCGCAACACGCTTATCGGCGAGGCGGTCACCGACATCGACGTCGCGACGACGACGCTGCCCGACGAAACCGTGCGCCGGGCGGAGAGGGCGGGCTTCCGTACCTTTCCGAGCGGCATCGAGCACGGCACGGTCACGGTCATCGCCGACGGCAAGCCGCACGAGGTCACGACCTTGCGTTCGGACATCGCGACGGACGGCCGGCGTGCCACGGTCGCCTACGGGCGCGACTGGGCGACTGACGCGGGGCGCCGCGACTTCACCGTCAATGCGCTCTACGCCGATGCGGACGGAACCGTGATCGACCTGGTCGGCGGGCTGGCCGACCTCGAGACGCGCACCATCCGTTTCATCGGCGACGCCGAGACCCGGATCCGCGAAGACTATCTGCGCATCCTGCGCTTCTTCCGCTTCTTTGCCCAATATGGCGGCGGACGGCCTGACCCGGCGGGACTGAAGGCCTGCGCGCGACTGAAGGACGGCATTGCCCGCCTCTCGGTCGAGCGCATCTGGGCGGAGATGAAGAAGCTTCTGGGCGCCGCCGACCCCTCGCGCGCGCTGTTGTGGATGCGGCAATCCGGTGTGCTGAGCCTCGCCCTGCCGGAGACGGAGAAATGGGGCATCGACGCGATCCACGCGCTCGTCGCCGCCGAGCGCGATCTCGGATGGTCGCAGGACCCGCTGTTGCGCCTCGAAGCGATCGTGCCGCCGGATGTTGCGCGGATGGCGGCGCTGGCCGAGAGGCTGAAGTTCAGCAAGGCCGAGGCGCAGCGGCTCATCGATTGGGCGAGATCGGCGCTGCCGGAGCCGGATATGGCCGAGGCCGTTCTGGCGCGGCGGCTTTATGCCGGCTCGCCCTCAGGCATCGTCGATCGGTTGGAGCTCGCGCTGGCGTCCGCCCGCGCTGCCGGCGCGACCGACGACAAGGCGCTCAGGGCCGCGGGCGGCTACGGCCGGTTGCTGGCCTATGCGCGGGCATGGACGAGACCGTCGCTGCCCGTCGCCGGCGCCGATATGAGGCAACTCGGCATGGAGCCGGGTCCAGAACTCGGCGCAGTCCTGAAGAAGCTGGAGGACGAATGGGTCGCCTCCGGCTTCCAGCTGGGCCGCGACGAACTGCTCGCCCGCGCGGCCACGCTGGTTGCCGGCGCCTGATCAGGCGGCGTGGCGGACCTTCTCGATGCGCGAGCGGATCGCGTCGATCATCGATTCGCGGATGACGTTTTCACCGTGCGTCTCGCGCATGTGCTGGACCGCGCGGCGCATGACCTCCGCCTCTTCCTCGTGACGCGTGTGCCAGTCGCATCCGGGCACCAGCGAGCCGCAGTGGAATTCCTTCATGGCGTTGCTCCCTTCCTTATTGTGTTGGCCCAGCATAGCCGGAAATGCGGCAAGAGCGTGTACGCGGGGCCTCGTTCAGGCTTTTCAGGCCGCCGCCGGCTTCGCGAACTCGCGCGCGGTGGCTGCCATCTCCTCCTCGACCCAGGCGACGAACGCCTTGACCTGCCTGCTTTCCGGGCGGTTGGGCGAGGTGACGGCGAAATAGGTCGTGCCGATATCGACCGCCTGCGGGAAGGGGGCGACGAGAAGCCCCGCCCGGAGTGCATCGACGGAAAGCGTATGCCAGCCGAGCATCACACCCTGACCGCCGATCGCAGCGTCGGCACAGAGCGAGGCGTCGGTGAAAAGGTCGGCCGGGCCGAGATCAGCCTCTGTCATCCCGAACGGCGCGAGCCAGTGGTCCCAGATGCCGCGGGAGCCGGAATCGAGGACGATCGGCGCGCTGCGCAGGTCTTCGGGGGTCCGAAGCGTGTCCGCCAGGCCCGGCGCGCAGACCGGAAAGACCTCCATCGGCAGCAGCCGGCGCAGGCGGACATTCGGCCAGTCGCCGCGGCCGACTCTCAGGGCGAGGTCGACGTCCGAGCCATCGAGGTCGACGATATCGGTTGTCGCGTCGATGCGGATACGGATCTCCGGGTGCGTGGCGCGGAAGCGCGGCAGGCGCGGGACGAGCCATTTCGACGCAAGGACCGGCGCGACCGAGACGGTCAGCGCCCGGTCGCGATCCTCGTCGGCGACGGCGAGCGCCTCGTCGAGCGCGCGAAACGCGGCGGTGAGTGGCGGCAGCAGCCGGGATCCGAGCGGGGTGGGCACCAGGCCTTTCGGCGACCGCGTGAAGGCGGACCGGCCGAGCTGGCCCTCGGCGCGGATCAGGTGCTGGCTGACGGCGCCTGAGGTGACGCCGAGCTCATCGGCGGCTGCCTGCAGCGAGCCCAGCCGCCCGACGGATTCCAGGGCTTTGAGGCCGTTGAGATGGAATCGGGAGAGGCGTTTCATGCAGTTTTTCTATATCAACTGCGAACCAATCTCCATTGAGAAAGCAGCTTTTCGGGCGCATTGTTAGCCTACAAGAACGAACGGAGGCTGAGATGCTGAAGTTTTTGACGAGCCTGATATCCGATTTCGCTGACAAAGCCGGGGCGTCGCGTTCCTTCGCGGCCGGTTGCGCGGCGGCCTGCGCCGACTGGCTGCGCGATCCGCTGTCGCATCCACAGCTCGACGCGATGGATCTGTCGCAAATCGCCGACCTGCCGGCCGGCCAGCTCAGGTCGCTCGTGCGGGAATGATGCCGGGCGGCGAGGCTACGGCCATTTCACCTCGGGCGGCATTGACGACAGGATGGATTCGACGTTTCCGCCGGTCTTCAGCCCGAACGTCGTGCCGCGGTCGTAGAGCAGGTTGAACTCGACATAGCGGCCGCGGCGGATCAGCTGCTCCTCGCGGTCGGCGTCGGTCCAGTTGCCGTTGAAGTTACGGCGCAGGATGTGGTCGTAGACGACAAGGAAGGTGCGGCCGACATCCTGCGTGAAGGCGAAGTCCGCGGCCCAGCCGCCCTTGTCCTCGGCCGAATGCAGCCAGTCGTAGAAGATGCCGCCGATGCCGCGCGGCTCGTTGCGGTGGGGCAGGAAGAAATACTCGTCGCACCACTGCTTGAAGCGCGGATAGTCGGCCACGGCATGCTTGTTGCAGACGAACTGCATCGCCCGGTGGAAGGCGATCGAATCGGGATCCTCCTGCGTGCGGCGCCTGTCGAGCACCGGGGTCAGGTCCGCCCCGCCGCCGAACCATTGGCGCGAGGTGACGACCATGCGGGTGTTCATGTGGACGGCCGGGACGTTGGGATTGTGCGGGTGGGCGATCAGCGAGATGCCGGAGGCCCAGAAGCGCGGATCCTCCTCGGCGCCAGGAATCTGCTTGCGGAACTCGGGCGAAAATTCGCCGTGCACGGTCGAGGTGTGGACGCCGACCTTCTCGAAGACGCGGCCGTACATCATCGACATCGTGCCGCCGCCGCCTTCTCCCTCCTTGCGCAGCCAGGGCGTGCGCTCGAAACGTCCCGCCGACCAGGACGATTGCGGCCCGGCGAGATCGTCCTCGATCTTCTCGAAAGCCGCGCAGATGCGGTCGCGCAGTTCCTCGAACCAGGCGCGGGCCGTGGCCTTTTTTGTTTCGATGTCCTCCGGCAGGCCTGCCGGGATCTCGGGCCGTTCCATCCGCGCACTCCACTCGGTCCACAAAGGACTCGTCTTTTGCAGATTCGATCCCTAATCTCCAATCAAGACGGGTCAAGGAGGATGTCGGGTGGGCACTCCGGTACGGCCGCCGTTGGACGGCCTGAAACGAAGTCTGGACCGGCAAAGGGCGGAAGGGATACGCCTTCCCCGCGACGGGTTCCTGCGGGAAACCTACACCTTACCGCGCTCCATCGCCCGCGAGAAAGCCCGCGAATGGTTCGACCGCTGGCCAAAACAGGCCTACTGGACGTCGATCGAAAGCTGGCGCGAACGCCCCGGCGACGTCATCGAATTCACGATGCGGCGCCTGCCGACGGCGGATTAGATCGGGCGTTCGGCCCAGTTTTCGCGGGCGTGGCGGATGCGGAGGATAAGAACCCCGACTATCTGGTCCCGATAGACAATCATATGTGACCGATGGGGATGTATTCGTACTGGCGGGTCGATTTCCGTTCGTATCCGCGCCATTCGTGGGTTAGTCGCTATAAGATCCAGAACATTTCGCAAATCACGAATGTAGTCGTCAGCCTGTGACTCGCCAAAGCGATCTAGTCCGTCCAAATAAACCTTTTCAAGGTCATTGGTAGCTTGGCGCGAAAGCTCATATGGCATCACGCCGTGCCTTTGCTCTCGCGCGCTCGATGACTTGATCGAACGTCAGATCAGACACACCGCTCGCGATCGCCTCGTCCACCAGCTTCTGCATATGCGCGATCTTCGCCTCACGTTCCTGATCGTGGCGGATCAGGTCGCGCATATAATCACTGGCGTTGCCGTATCTGCCGGATTTCGCCTGCGCCTCGACCCACTCGCGCATCTGGTCGGGGAGGGAAATGTTCATCGTGGCCATGGTCAATCTCCGAACTTTTGGCAAAGATTGCCATATCCGAGCGACATTTCAAGTGGCGCTTATCTGCCGCACCGCTTCGCTCAACGTGATCGCCGCGCTCATGCCGAGGTTGAGGCTGCGCGCCTCGGGGCGGATGGGGATGCGCAGCTCGGCGTCGGCGAGCGCGCGGACGCTCTCCGGCACGCCGGCCGATTCGCGGCCGAACATCAGGATGTCGTCGCGGTGGAAGGAAAATGCGGTGTAAGGCGTCTCGGCCTTCGTCGTCATCAGGACGAGCCGGCGGCCGGATGCCCGACGCCGGCCCTCGAAGGCGGCGAAATCGGCATGCTCGCGGATCGCGGCGATCTCCAGATAGTCCATGCCGGCGCGCTTCAGCGTCTTGTCCGACAGTTCGAAACCGATCGGCCGGATGATGTCGACGGTTGCGGAGAAACAGGCGGCGAGCCGCAGGATCGCGCCGGTATTGCCAGGGATTTCAGGCTGGTAGAGCGCGATGTGGAGATCGTGAGTCATGGGCTTCGCGGACCGGTTCAGCAGGTTCATGTGTTGATTCAATGCAACAGATCCGGTGACCCGTCGCGCGGAGGGGCGGCCAGGTCTGGTCCTCGCCCGAGAACTCGTCTATACGGCGCGCCACGTCAACTCGAACCGAAGGAGGGCGGAATGGACTACCAGCTGCGCTATGCGCCTGCCCGCCTCATTGGGCCTTCCGCCTGACGGCACCCCGGTTCGACCGATCCTGACAATCCGCATCGTTCGCTGGGCCTGCCGGTAAAGCCAATCGCTTTCCGTGGAGTTCGACGATGCATGCCAAGCCGGGTCACCCCGCACATACCGCCCTTCCGACGCCCGCCGACGCAGCTCCAGCGGCGCCTGCCGCCAATGGGCTGACAGCAGCCTTCAGCAAGGCGCTTGGCGGCCCGCCGGCCAAGCCCCATCTTGCCGAAGCGGCTGGCCTCAAGGGGACGAAGGCGGCCGTGAAGGCCAAATCCGCCGGTCCGCTCGGTTTCGACCGCAGCGTGACCGTGAAACCGATCGCGCCGCGCAGCGGGCACAGGTGAGACCATGATGAATTCGATCTTCCGCTGGTTCGAGAGCCGGCTCGATCCGTTCCCGGTCGCCGAGCCGACGGAGCCGCCGCGGACCTTCCTCGCCTTCTGCCTGCATTACGCCAAGGGCACCTGGCCGCTGATCATCGCCGGCGCGATCTTCTCGGCCGGCATCGCGATTGCCGAAGTGTGGATGTTCGGCTTCGTCGGCTCGATCGTCGACTGGCTCTCGGCGCAGTCGCGCGAGACCTTCGTCCAGACCGAGAAGTGGAAGCTCATCGGCATGGGCTTCGTCGTGCTGGTCGTGCTGCCGTCGATGGTGTTCGCCCAGTCGCTGTTCAACCAGCAGGCGCTGATGGGCAATTTCCCGATGCGCATCCGCTGGATGGTGCACCGCTACCTGCTCAAGCAGTCGATGACCTTCTACCAGGACGAGTTCGCCGGCCGGGTGGCGACGAAGCTGATGCAGACGGCGCTGGCGATCCGCGAATGCATCGTCAAGCTGGTCGACGTGCTCAACTATGTCGTCGTCTATTTCCTCGGCATGCTGGTCATCGTCGGCTCGTCCGACTGGCGGCTGGCGATGCCGCTGGTCGGCTGGGTGGTCGCCTATGTCGGCCTTCTCGCCTACTTCATCCCGCGGCTCGGTAAGGTCGCCGAGGAACAGGCCGACGCGCGCTCGATGATGACCGGGCGCGTCGTCGACAGCTATACCAACATCCAGACGGTGAAGCTGTTCAGCCACTCGAAGCGGGAAGCCTCCTACGCCCGCGAGGGGATGAGCGATTTCCTCGGCACGGTCTACCGCTCGATGCGGCTGGTGACCGGGCTCTACGGCACGCTCTACGTGCTCAACTCGACGCTGCTGATCGTGACCTCGGCGCTGGCGATCTGGCTGTGGACCGGCGAGATGGTGTCCATCGGCGCCGTCGCGGTGGCCATGGCGCTGGTGCTGCGGCTCTGGGGCATGTCGCAGTGGATCATGTGGGAAGTCTCCGCCCTGTTCGAGAACATCGGCACGGTGCAGGACGGCATCACGTCGATCGCGCTGCCGCGCCTCGTCGAGGACGGGCCGGACGCGAAGGACATCGTGGTGTCGCGCGGCGACCTCGTCTTCGAGGATGTTCGTTTCCATTACGGCAAGAAGCGCGGCGTCATCGAGGGGCTGACGCTGACCGTCAAGGCCGGCGAGAAGATCGGCGTCGTCGGCCGCTCCGGCGCGGGCAAGTCGACGCTCGTCAACCTCCTGCTGCGCTTCTACGACATCGAGGGCGGCCGCATCCTGATCGACGGGCAGGACATCGCCGGCGTCACGCAGGACAGCCTGCGCGCCAACATCGGCGTGGTGACGCAGGACACGTCGCTGCTGCACCGCTCGGTGCGTGAGAACATTACCTACGGCCGGCCCGATGCGACCGAGGAGATGATGCTGGAGGCCGCTCGCAAGGCGGAGATCGACGGCTTCATCCAGGGCCTGCGCGACCCGAAGGGCCGGCAGGGCTACGATGCCCATGTCGGCGAGCGCGGCGTGAAACTGTCGGGCGGCCAGCGCCAGCGCGTGGCCATTGCCCGCGTCATGCTGAAGGATGCGCCGATCCTCATCCTCGACGAGGCCACCTCCGCGCTCGATTCGGAGGTCGAGGCGGCGATCCAGGAAAACCTCTATCGGCTGATGGAGGGCAAGACGGTGATCGCCATCGCCCACCGGCTCTCCACAATCGCGGCGATGGACCGGCTGATCGTCATGGACAAGGGCCGGATCGTCGAGGACGGTACGCACGAGGAACTGGTGGCGCGCGGCGGGCTCTACGCCCAGCTCTGGGCGCGACAGTCCGGCGGCTTCCTGCTGCATGACGACGTGCCGGAGGAGGAATCCGAGGTCGAGGCGGCGGCGGAATAGCCGCCGCACGCCATCGCCGGCGATTACAAATTCGTCATCCTGACATTCGGGGGCTGTCGGGCGGGCGTCGCGGGATTACATTAGGCGAATATGAGCGACAGCAAGACCCTCCAGGACCGTTTCTACGCACCTTATGAAAACGTGGTCGACGCCTTCGCCGACACCGACCGGCCGGTGCTGCCGAAGGACGCATGGCAGTTCATCCTGTTCTTCGCCCGCCAGGCCAAGCTGCCTTTCGTGCTGCTGCTCATCGCCGGCGGCCTGTCCGGGGCGGTCGACGCCGCGCTCTACTGGTCGGTCGGCTGGCTGATCGACCTGCTCGACGCGGCCAATCCCGCCACACTGCTCAGGGACTACTGGCCGCATCTCGCAGCCTTCCTGTTCCTGATCCTGGTGATTCGCGCCGTGGTGATGATCGGCAACGCGATCGTCGAGCAGCAGGTCGTCGTGCCCAATTTCTACCAGCTCGTGCGCTGGCAGGCGTTCCGGCGCGTGATGGACCAGCCCTACGAGTTCTACCAGAACGACTTTGCCGGCCGCATCGCCACCAAGATCCTGCAGGGCGGCGAGGCGACGGGCGATTTCATCGTCTCGTCGCTGCAGACAGTGTGGAGCTTCCTCACCTTCCTGATCCTCGCCGCGACCATTCTGGGCGCGCTCGATCCGGTCATGGGCCTGGTGCTGGCGGTCTGGATCGCCGCCTATCTGCTCGCCGCCTGGTATCTGTTGCCGCCGCTGCGCCAGGCGGGGCGCCGCACCGCCGAAGAGCGCTCGGTCGTCAACGGCCGCATCGTCGATGCCTTCACCAACATCATGGCGGTGAAGCTGTTCGATTCGGGCGGGCGCGAGCACGGCTATGTGCGCGAGAGCATGCAGCGCTACCTCGACGCGGTGAAACAGCTGACACGCTCGATCACGACCGTCCGCGCCGCCGTCGCGCTGCTCAACGGTTTCATGATGGCCGCTGTCGCGGTGCTCGCCATCAACAAGTGGATGGGCGGAAGTGCCACGACCGGCGAGGTGGCCGCCGCGCTCGGCCTCGTCTTCCGGCTCAACCAGATGTCCGGCTACATGATGTTCAACATCAACGGCCTGATCCGCAACTTCGCCACGGTGCAGGATGCGACGAGCGTGATCTCGGTCGATCCTGGCATCAAGGACGCGCCTGATGCCGAATCCATGCCCCGCGCCAAGGGCGATCTCGTCTTCGACGATGTCTCGTTCCACTACGGCAAGACGCGCGGCATCCTCTCGAACCTCGACCTGCACATCAGGCCCGGCGAGCGCGTGGCGCTGGTCGGGCCGTCGGGCGCGGGCAAGACGACCATCGTCAATCTGGCGCTGCGTCTCTTCGACGTGGAGAGTGGGCGGATCCTGCTCGACGGGCGCGACATCCGTTCGGTGACGCAGGCGTCGCTGCGGGCGCAGTTCGGCGTCGTCAGCCAGGACGCGATGCTGATGCACCGTTCGATCCGCGACAACATCGCCTATGGCAAGCCGGACGCGACCGAAGAGGAGATCGTCGCCGCGGCGAAGAAGGCGTCAGCGCACGAATTCATCGTCAACGTGTCCGATCCGAAGGGCCGCAAGGGCTACGACGCGCATGTCGGCGAGCGCGGTGTGAAGCTGTCCGGCGGCCAGCGCCAGCGCATCGCCATCGCCCGCATGATGCTGAAGAACGCGCCGATCCTCATCCTCGACGAGGCGACCTCGGCGCTCGATTCGGAAATCGAGGCGGCGATCCAGGAAAACCTCTATTCGATGATGGAGGGGAAGACCGTGCTCGCCATCGCGCACCGTCTCTCCACCATCGCGGCGCTCGACCGTCTGGTCGTCATCGACAATGGCCGCATCGTGGAGGAGGGCACGCACGAGAGCCTGATCGCCAAGGGCGGGCTCTACGCCAAGCTGTGGGAGCGCCAGTCCGGCGGCTTCCTGGCGGATCGGCTGGCCGCGGAGTAGCGAGAGCGATGTCGCTCAGACTGCCCGGCCGCCTCACCGTCGAACGCGCCTCGACCGCCACCGGCCTGCAGCCGGTGGAGCAGGAGATACTCGGCGAGATGGCCAGCTCGCTCGGCCATGCCGGTCGCAGGGTCGAGCAGGCGCTGGCCAGGCTCGCCGCCGACGAGCCGGGCCTCGACGGCGAGGCGAGAGAGAAGCGGCTGCGCGCCGTTGCCGCCACCGTCCACGCCTACTTCATCCAGCGCGAGCTCTGCGGCATGCGCCGCCACGACGACGTCATCCGCGAGATGGGCATTCCCATGCGGGTGCTGGCAAGGCTGGGGGCGAGGTGAAGCGTCGGACTATGCCTGCCTATTTGGAGGCATAGACGACACAGGGGCCGGAAGGCTGGGCAGTCTTGTATTTCTCGCGGCTGCGTTTGCATTCGGCCACCGCGCGCCGTTCGGCCTCGGCCTGAGACCCAGCATTGAGGCCCGCCGCGCAGACATAGGCGCCGCCAGCGAAATAGTCGATGGTCGTGGCCGCATAGGCCGAATGGCCGGACGCCGCCACATAGCGCTTGTAGAGGCCCTTGCACCCGCCCTGGGTGAACCCGGTGAACATGATCTTGCGCTTCACATCGCCTTCGCTGCCGGCGAGACCGCCTGATCTCGATTTGCGAGGCTTCGCATCCTTTGCGAAGGTCGCTTCCGATCGCCATTGGATGGATTGCCCTTGGGCATGTGCGATGATGTTCATCGGGCCCGCACACAGCAGCAGACCCGAGGCTGCCAGAAATATCTGCATCACTTTCCGCCGCAAATTCCCTCTCCCACAAAATACAGACTCCGATCCAACTTATCTTCTGAACGCGGCGATTGCGTCAATTGGAAATCTCTATCCAGGGTGTTATATATTCGCCCGACTCCAAGTGAAGGAAAATATACTTGCCGACGAAAGATTGGCGCTTGTCGAGAGAGGTTGATTTCTCGCCGACGTTTCCACCGATACCGATTGCCGAACCTCTTTCGGTGACGCTGGGTTTGGCCTAGACCTCGTCGCGATCCATGCCGGATTGGACGCCTCGGGGCACGTATGGTCTTCAGCTCGCCGACATTCCTCTACGCCTTTCTCCCCATCTTCCTGATCTTGTACTTCCTGGGGCGTGACATTGCCTGGCGCAATGGCGTGCTACTTGTCTTCAGTCTCGTCTTCTATGCTTGGGGCGAGCCGGTCTTCGTGCTGGTGATGCTGGCCAGCATCGTCGTCAACTGGGCGGTCGCGCGGGCGATTTCCGCCGTTCAGACTCGAAGAAGGACGGTCTTGTCGGTCGGTATCGTGCTCAATCTGGTGCTTCTCGGCGTCGCCAAGTATTTGGATTTTATCGTGGCCACGATGAACGGGGTGATCCCCTTCCTGGGCCTGCCGCAACCCAACCTGCCGCTTCCGCTGGGAGTGTCCTTCTTCACCTTCCAGGCGATGTCCTATCTAATCGACGTCTATCGCGAAGAGGCGCCGGTGGAGCGGAGCCTGGCGCGCGTGGCGGTCTACATCTCGATGTTCCCGCAACTGGTCGCAGGGCCGATCGTGCGCTTTTCCACCGTTGCCGCTCAGATTGGACGGCGGCGCTCGACGGTCTGGCGCGGGGCGGCCGGAACGCGCATCTTCGCGATCGGGCTGGCGCAGAAGGTCCTGATCGCCAACGAGGTGGGTCTCGCTGCGGACGTTGCCTTTTCGCTCGGCTCCAATCTCGATCCGACCGAAGCGTGGGCAGGGCTCACAGCCTACACGCTGCAGATCTACTACGATTTCGCCGGCTATTCGAACATGGCGATCGGGCTCGGCCTCATCCTCGGCTTCAGCTTCCCGCGCAATTTCAACCTGCCGTACACCGCCCGCTCGGTCACCGAGTTCTGGCGCCGCTGGCACATCAGCCTGTCGACCTGGTTCCGCGACTATCTCTACATTCCGCTCGGGGGAAACCGGCTGGGGCCGTTCAGGACCTATCTCAATCTTTCGGTGGTCTTCCTGCTTTGCGGCGCCTGGCACGGTGCGAGCTGGAACTTCATCGCCTGGGGTGCCTGGCACGGGGCTCTGCTCATCGCCGAGAGGGCAGGCGGCGCGACGGCCCTTTCGCGAATGCCGCAACTTGTTTCGCGGGCTTACCTGCTCCTCGCGGTGATGGCGGGCTGGGTGCTCTTTCGCGCCGAGACCCTGGCCGACGCCGGTGCCTACTATCGCGCTCTTCTCGGACAGACAGGCGACGGGCAGTTCAATGCCGACCTTGGTTCCGTCTTCACACCCTACAGAATGGCGGTCTTCGCGGTTGGCTTGCTGCTCGCCCTCATGCGCCTGCGGGCACCGCGCATGGGCGCTGCCTCGCATCCGCAGCCAGTCGGCTCGGCAGGAAGCGCGGCGGCGGCGCGACTCGGCTCGGACGTGGTCGTTTGGGCGTTCTTCCTGCTCAGCCTCATCGCGATCGCGGGCGCGGGCAACAATCCATTCCTCTATTTCAGGTTCTGATCGTGCGACGGCTCGACATCTGGTTCATGTTCTGCATCGTCGCAGTCCTGGCGCTACCCGCGATCGGACTGGGATGGAAGTCGGCACGAATCCTCGCCGCGCCAAGCCTGTCGGCGGAGCGCCCCGAACCCGCTGAAACTTCCTGGTCCAGCCGTGCTGACATCTTCATCGCGACCAATTACGGATTCAGGAAGAACATGCTGCAGATGAGCCGCGACATCCATAGCGCGTTGTCGGGCACCTCGCCGCGCGTATTGCAGGGCCGGGAGGAATGGCTCTTCCTGACCGACAACGATTCGCTGAGCCAGGCGACGGGCCAGCGACTGGACGTCGAGGGGCTGAAGCAGTTCGTGGCGCTCGCGAGCGACCTCGCCGCTGAAGCCAGAACTGGCGGCCGGCAGTTCCTAGTCGCAGTCGCACCCAACAAGCACACGATCTACCGGGACAAGCTGCCGGCATGGGCGAGCGGGGTCCCGAACCAAACCGAACTCGACGTGTTGTTGGATGCGCTGGCGCTGGCCGGCGTCCCCGCCGTGGACCTGCGCCCAACCCTTCTTCGACACGCAACGCGGCGTGCCGTCTACTTTCGCGGTGATACGCACTGGAGCGAGTTCGGAGCGGCCATCGCATTCAACGATATCGTGCGGGCGCTCGGACTTACGGACGAGACGATCGATCTGGACGCCGCGTTCGCGGCCGAGGTTCCGCGTGATCGCCCGGGCGATCTGGTCAAGCTCGCCGGGATCGCCGGGTCGTGGACAGAGAATGTACCGTCGCCGCGCGAGGGCACGTTCGTGGCGGAGGACCGCCTCGAACGGCATGTATTGCGGAAAGTCGCCAACAACGACTTCTACCGCCTGACGCACAAGTCGCCCGCCAGACGACTCGCTGCCGGTCCACGAGTGCTCGTCCTTGGAGATTCGTTCACCGCGGATCTGTTCGGACCCATGTTCATGCGTTTCGCCTCGAATTATGTCTGGTTGCCGCATCTGGGCGGTTCGATCGACACTGGTCTGATTGCCGAATCGGACCCGGACATCATCATTCTGGAAGTGGTCGAACGATTGCTCCCGTTCCTCCGGTTCAGGCCCTCGCGAGCCCCGTCCGTGGGTGGCTGAGGCCGGCCTTCTCGGTGCTTGCGGGTCGCCCTTCGACCCGTCTGCCCCGCCCCCGCGCCGACCCCCGCGACAAACTGCCCACCGCCCGTTCCGGCGTCTGGACAAGGCCTATGCGGACGCATAGAAACCTCGCCACAATATTGCCCGACTCCGAGCCGGGCGACGTTGTGCGCGCGAGCGCAAACGCCGCCCAATCGACGCCAAAGGCAGTGCGAGACGAAAGGACGATTGTCACGTGAGCGCGACCGATACAGCCGATCCCAATCGCCGTGATTTCCTCTACATCGCCACCGGTGCAGCGGGCGTCGTCGGCGTAGCAGCCGTCGCCTGGCCCTTCATCGACCAGATGCGTCCGGACGCGTCGACCCGGGCGCTTGCCGCTATCGAAGTCGACGTTTCCGCAATCGAACCCGGCATGTCGGTGACCGCCAAGTGGCGCGGCAAACCGGTGTTCATCCGCAACCGCACGCCGGAAGAAATCGAGGCCGCCAAGGCGGTCAAGCTGGACGAACTCAAGGACCCGGTGGCGCGCAACGCCAACATCTCCGCCGATGCGCCGGCTACCGATGCCGACCGTTCGGCCGGCGAGGGCAAGGAAAACTGGCTGGTGATGGTCGGCGTCTGCACCCATCTCGGCTGCGTGCCGCTCGGCCAGCAGGGCGATTTCGGCGGCTGGTTCTGCCCGTGCCACGGCTCGCACTACGACACGGCCGGCCGCATCCGCAAAGGCCCGGCGCCCGAGAACCTCGCGGTTCCGGTGTTCTCGTTCATCTCCGACACCAAGATCAAGATCGGCTGAGGGGCAAAGCCATGAGCGGTGGACACTCGACCTACACGCCAACCTCGGGCCTCGGCCGCTGGATCGACCAGCGCATGCCGCTGCCCCGGCTGATGTATGATTCCTTCGTGGCCTATCCGGTGCCGCGCAACCTGAACTACGCCTATACGTTCGGCGGCATCCTCTCGATCATGCTGGTCGCGCAGATCGTGACTGGTGTCGTGCTCGCCATGCACTACGCGGCCGACACGACGCTCGCCTTCGGCTCGGTCGAGAAGATCATGCGCGACGTCAATTCCGGCTGGCTGCTGCGCTACCTGCATTCCAACGGCGCGTCGTTCTTCTTCATCGCCGTCTACATCCACATCATGCGCGGGCTCTACTACGGCTCCTACAAGGCGCCGCGCGAACTGCTGTGGATCCTCGGCTGCATCATCTATCTCCTGATGATGGCGACGGGCTTCATGGGCTATGTGCTGCCCTGGGGCCAGATGTCCTTCTGGGGCGCCACCGTGATCACCGGTTTCTTCTCTGCCATCCCGCTGGTCGGGAACTGGATCCAGGAACTGCTGCTCGGCGGCTTCGCGGTCGACAACCCGACGCTCAACCGCTTCTTCTCGCTGCACTACCTCCTGCCCTTCATGATCGCGGGCGTCGTCGTGCTGCACGTCTGGGCGCTGCACGTCACCGGCCAGACCAACCCGACCGGCATCGAGGTCAAGTCGAAGACCGACACCGTGCCGTTCTCGCCGCATGCGACCGCCAAGGACGCGTTCGCGATGGTCGTGTTCCTCGCCGTGTTCGCCTATTTCGTGTTCTACATCCCGAACTTCCTGGGCCATCCCGACAACTACACCGTGGCGAACCCGCTGAAGACGCCGGCGCATATCGTGCCCGAATGGTACTACCTGCCGTTCTATGCGATCCTGCGCGCAATCACCTTCAACATCGGGCCGATCGATTCCAAGCTCGGCGGCGTGCTCGCGATGTTCGGCTCGATCGCGGTGCTGTTCTTCGTGCCTTGGCTCGATACGTCGAAGGTGCGCTCGGCGGTCTACCGTCCGTGGTACAAGCTGTTCTTCTGGCTCTTCGTTGCCAATGCCATCATGCTTGGATGGCTGGGCTCGCGAGCGGCGGAAGGCATCTATGTCGTCCTGTCGCAGATCGGCACGCTCTACTACTTCGCCTTCTTCCTGATCATCATGCCGGTGCTGGGTCTCATCGAGACGCCGCGCAGGCTGCCGAATTCGATCACGGAAGCGGTGCTTGAGAAGAACAAGGGCGCGGCCTCCGCGCATCCGGTGGGTGCGACTGCCGCACCGGACACCAAAGGCTGAGCTGTCGGTCAAAAGGATTTTGAGATGAAGAAGATCCTCATCGGTTTTGCCGCAGCCGCCTTCGGCCTTGCAGCGCATGTTGGACTGGCAGCTGCGGCCGAGGAGACGGCGCACGCCGTCGCCGAGCCGACGCATTTCCCGATCAAGAAGCCGCCGGAGATGGCCTGGTCCTTTGCCGGTCCGTTCGGCACCTACGACAAGGGCCAGCTGCAGCGCGGCCTCAAGGTCTACAAGGAAGTCTGCGCCGCCTGCCATTCGATGAAGCTGGTGCCGTTCCGGGCGCTCGAAGACCTCGGCTACAACGAGGCGCAGGTGAAAGCCTTCGCCGCGGAATACGAAGTGCAGGACGGGCCGAACGCCGACGGCGAGATGTTCATGCGGCCGGGCATCCCGTCCGACTATTTCCCGTCGCCCTTTGCCAACGATGTCGCCGCGGCTGCTGCAAACGCCGGCGCCGCCCCGCCGGACCTTTCGCTGATCGCCAAGGCGCGCGCGGTCGAGCGCGGGTTCCCGCTCTTCGTCTTCGACATTTTCACGCAATATGCCGAGGGCGGCCCCGACTACATCCACGCCCTCCTGACCGGCTACGACGAGGAGCCGCCGGCGGGAATGGAGATTCCGGAAGGCACCTACTACAACCCCTACTTCAACGCGGCGAAGTCGCTTGCCATGCCGAAGCCGATCAATGACGACGCCGTGACCTACGACGACGGCTCGCCCCAGACGGTCGACCAGTATTCGCGCGACGTCTCGGCCTTCCTGATGTGGGCCGCGGAGCCGCACATGGAGGCGCGCAAGCAAACCGGCTTCAACGTGATGGTCTTCCTCGTGCTCTTCGCCGGCCTCGTCTACATGACCAAGCGCAAGATCTGGGCGTCCGTTCCGCACTGATTGTTCGCGATCGAAATCAAGCCGGGGCGCCCATGTGGCGCCCTTCGCTTTTGTGGCGCATGGTTTGAAGATCGTGCGACGGAAGCAGAGGAGAAGCGGCCATGGCGGTGTTCATCTCGCTCCTGCTGTTTCTGCTCGGCGCGTCGATTGCCAGCTTCGCCGGCCTCGCCCTACACCGGCTGCGTGCCCGGCCGGCGGGCCAGTCGGCGTGGGCGGCACTGTCGGGCCGGTCGCGCTGCGACGGCTGCGGGGCGCAGCTGACGGCGCTCGAACTCGTTCCGATGCTCGGATGGCTGATTGCACGCGGCCGCTGCGCGCGATGCGGACACAGCGTGCCGGCGATCTATCCCGTTTCCGAGGCCTTGGCGGGAGGAGGGCTCGCTGCACTCTTCCTTCTCGGAGGCTTCGCCTCCGTCGCGGTCGTGCTGCCGGCCTTCGTCCTCTTCGTCGTCCTTGGCGTGGTATTCCTTGCCTTGCGGGGTGGCGGTTGATACCGACTATGCAATCCTGCCCTCAACGGACCATCGCCCGCGCATGAACTCCACGCTCGAACAGACGCTTCTGTCCGCGATCCGCACGATCCCGGACTATCCGAAGCCCGGCATCCTTTTCCGCGACATCACCACGCTGCTCGGCAATGCGCGCGCCTTTCGCCGCGCGGTCGACGAGCTGGTGCATCCCTATTCCGGCACCGGTGTCTCCAAGATCGCCGGCATCGAGGCGCGCGGCTTCATCCTCGGCGGCGCCATGGCGCACCAGCTGTCGGCCGGCTTCGTGCCGATCCGCAAGAAGGGCAAGCTGCCGCACACCACCGTGCGGGTTGCCTATTCGCTCGAATACGGCGTCGACGAGATGGAGATGCACACCGACGCCGTGCAGCCCGGAGAAAAGGTGATCCTGGTCGACGACCTGATCGCCACCGGCGGCACGGCGGAAGGCGCGGTGAAGCTCCTGCGCCAGATGGGCGCCGAGATCGTCGCCGCCTGCTTCGTCATCGACCTGCCCGACCTCGGCGGCCGGAAGAAGCTCGAAGCGCTGGGCGTCAACGTGCGCACGCTGATCGCTTTCGAGGGGCATTAAGGCGAGGGTGGGGCACGCTGAAGGCAGCCGCGTTACCGATGGAACGCTCCGCTACCCGCTTCTCCTTGCCGCGCGACACCGAGGCCGCGAGTCGGTCTCACCCCTCTCCTTCGTCATGCCGGAGGCCGAAGGCCATCCGGTATCCATTCTTCTCTCCGGTTGCACGCCGTACCTGCTCGCATCCGCCGCATGTCCGGCAGTGCCTTTCTTCCGGCGGTCAATGGGTCCCGGCTGGCCTCCGGCCGCCGGGATGACGGCGCGCAGGTGGGCGCGGCGCGCCACACGCCCTCCAACCGTGGATCAATTCCGCCCCTCCCTCCGCCAACCCCTTCTTTCCGTTCGACATTTAAAATTCACCGATCCACCCCCCTTTCAACCCGATGGACCATAGCGTCGGTGCGACGAAAAGGAGCCAGCGGTGAGTTGGAAGGCGAAGACAGGGAGGCGACAGGAGGTGCTGGTCAGCATCGTTTCGACGCTGCTTGCGCTTGCCGCTCTCGCCGAACAGGCTGTCGGCGATACGCCCTGGGTTCGCTGGAGCGTGCTATGGGCCGCCCGGCAGGCCGACCTGATCGCGCGAGACTACGTCGCAGGTTCGACATGGAACAGAGCCGGCCGCCTCTGGTCGCCTGCCCTGCCCAATGTACGCTACGGCACCGACCCCGCCGACGCCCTCGACATCGCCGCCTCGCTGCGCGCGCTGGCAATGGTCATCAGCGGCATGGCCGCCTACCTCCGCCAAGCTTCAGTGTGGCAGCAGGGCCAGGCATCCGTCGCGGCGAGCCACGAGGGCAACCCGCTCCGCCGGCTCGACACAGTGATGCGGAGACTTCGGGAAGGTGCCTTCCGACTGGTGGAGATTCTCGACACGTCCTAGCAAGCGTCCCTCCCTTGCATGGGAGGGCTATCATCCGAAACGTTTCACCTGCTTCCGCAAAACATGCCGCGCGGTCGACGACCTTGCGCGCCTCAGCCTCGCCCTCGTCAGAACTCCACCTGCACCAGCACCGACGTGTCGAACTCGATCACCTTGTCGCCGGTCGTGTCGAATGCCTCGGCCCGGATCGTCAGTAGGCGCCAGCCGGGGCGGGAGGCGACAGGACGATGGTCGAGGCCGGTGCGGGTGAAGGTGATCGTCTCGCCGGCGAAGACGGGCTTCAGCCAGCGCAGATTGCGGAAGCCGGGGGAGGGGCCAAACACCGGCCTCGGCCCGGGACCGCTCCAGCGCCGCGGCTCCGAATCCATCCGCTTTTCGAGGTTCTTCTTCATCCACACGGCGGCGGTGTGCCATCCGGACGCACAAAGCCGGCCGAAGACGCTCTTCTCTGCGGCCTTCTCGTCGAGATGGAAGGGCTGAGGGTCGAATTTCTTCGCGAAATCCTTGATGGCCTGCGGCTCGAACAGATGGGTTCCGAGGACGGTCGTCTCGCCGATGCCGAAATATTCGTCGAGTGTCATGCGCTCGCCGCCTCCCGGGTCAGGAACATGCCGGTGTTCTCCAGCTCCAGCACCGTCTCGCCGCGCTGGTTCGTCATCGTGCTCCTGACCGT
This sequence comes from Mesorhizobium sp., assembly GCF_024710845.1. Lineage (GTDB taxonomy): Bacteria > Pseudomonadota > Alphaproteobacteria > Rhizobiales > Rhizobiaceae > Mesorhizobium_A. The sequence goes on along the minus strand of NZ_JANJTZ010000067.1, from coordinate 76,271 downwards.
GACGAAGCCGAGGCCCGGCTTGGTCTTCGACACGCGCTTCGCCAGAACGGTGCAATGGCCCGACAGCGTGTCGCCGGCCAGAACAGGCTTCTTCCAGCGGACATATTCGAGGCCGGGCGAGCCCTGCGAGGTCGAGTCGAGGATGAAGCCGTCGCACATCATGCGCATGAACATGGCGCAGGAGTGCCAGCCGGACGCGGACAGCCCGCCAAGAATCGACGCCTTGCCGGCCTCCTCGTCGAGATGCATCGGCTGGGGATCGAACTCGGCGGCGAATTCGATGATCTCGGCCGCCGAGACGTTCTTTTCGCCAAGTTCGATCGTGCTGCCGACCTCGAGGTCTTCATAGGCCCATCTGGGTCCGGCCATGATTCGAATCCCGTTCAATCTTGAACGACTACATTGCCGACGAGGTGTGTGGCGCGCAAGGCGCATCTTCCGCCTGAGCCAGACGCTGCGGGGCCGCAATCGGCTGTGTCGCGCGATGCAGCTTCCCTTTGGCCGCAACGCTGGCACAATGTCCCGGGGCGCGCCTGGAGTGGTTTTCGAGATGGATCTGCTGCTGAATTCGGTGCCGGCCGAGCTCGAACCAGAGGCTCTTGCCGAGCTGCGGCGGTTGAAACCGACGCGCTTTGACAAGGGAACCGTGATCTTCCGCCCGGGCGAAGGGCCGCTCGGGTTCCTTCTGGTGGCCGAGGGAAGCGTCGGAGTCTACCTCGTCGGCCGGGGCGGACGCGAGATCCTGCTCTATTCCGTGGCGCCGGGCCAAACCTGCGTACAGACCACGCTCGGCCTGCTCGGTGGACAGTCCTATGCAGGCGAGGCCGTGGCAGAATCCGATGTGGTCGGCTTCATCGTGCCGAGCGGTGCTTTCCAGCGCCTCATGGAGAAATCCTCGGGCTTTCGCCGCTTCGTCTTCCAGGCTCTCGGCTTACGGCTGAACGACGTGTTGCGTGTGCTTGAACTCGTGGCCTTCGTGACGGTCGAGCAGCGGCTGGCGGGACTGCTGGTCGAGCGTGCCGACGCGGAAGGCCTCGTGACGGCGACCCACCAGGATCTCGCGTCCGCGATCGGCTCGGCGCGCGAGGTGGTCTCCCGCCGGCTGGAGGCGTTGGCACAGAAGGGACTGATCGCTCTCGACCGGGGCGCGGTGCGACTGGTCGACCGAGCCGGCCTAGCCCGGCTGCGCCAGTCTTGGTGACTATGTCACCGACATGTCGAACACAAAGGCGCATAAGTCATTCGCGCCAGTACGAAAAACGTGCGGGCATCAACCGAAGAGGTTTCGTCATGTTCAAGATCAACGAAGGGTCGGCCGACCGCGCTATCCGTGTCGTCGCCGGGCTGGTGCTGCTCGCCTTGTTCTTCCTCTATCCCGACGCATCGTGGCGGTATTGGACACTGATCGGCGTCGTCCCCCTGGCCACCGGGCTGATCGGCTGGTGTCCGATCTATTCGGTTCTCGGCATGTCGACCTGTCCGGTGAAGCGCGCCTGACGGCGGCCCTTCGCTCGCCGGCCGGGCGCGCCCGGCCGGCAGAGTTCATCAGACCATCCGGCTCGCCTATTCGGGCCATGCCTTGCGCAAGTCGTCGAGGAGTTCGGTCCGGCCCGGCGTGCGGATGCCCGACCTGTCCCCTGCGACATAGGCCACGAACCGCAGCCGGGGATTGCCTCGCGCTGCCTCGTAGACGACGCGGTCAGGTATGATCGTATCGCGGCCATAGACCCTGTCCCGGGGCAGCTTCAATTCCGGCATGGCGTGGCAGACGAGCTCCGCGCAGAACAGCCGGTCCGCGCGAGCTGCGTCGAAGTTGAAGTCGAAACCGGTGCCGAGTTCGCCGAACAAGGTTGCCATCGACCGTTGCCGCCAGCCGGGTGTTGCGATCCGGGGGCGCAGCGTCACCGCGCGGTCGGTGTTGAGAATGGCCGACGGCGGCGACAGATGGACGCCCTTCCTGTCCGCTTCGATGAACCTCGCGCCGCGGCGGATCGCCTCGCGGTGAGGCACGACCGACGGATGCGACCACATTCCAAGTGCCCGCAGCTCGCGTTCGGAGCCGACATAGATGGTCGCGTGCTGGAAGAGGCCGGGGATGAGGTGGCCGGTCAGCCTGCCCTTGGAACTGATCACGACGACATCGAGGGGTCGCAGGCCGGCAACGATACGGTCCTGTATCGCTTCATCGGCGAGGTAGCCCTGTCGCCATGTGATGGGACCGACGATCTCGCCGACGATCGGCGCGAAGGGGTCGGCGGCGGCAATGAGCCAGCGCGGCTGACGTTCGGCGTCGGCGCAGCATCCGCTGCCGCCCGTCCGCGCCTGCCCCGGATCATGGGCGCAGGCAGACAGCAAGGTCATGGCAACCAGCGCTGCGATCGCCGCGAACGCCCAACGAAAGGCCCCTGCCTTTCCGATCAGACCCGACATGACAAACCCCCGCACTCCCGCGAGCTACATAGCATTCGGGTATCGAACCTGAACAGCGGCACTTTGCCATCCCGGACGACATATTCCTTGCCCTGAGCGCGCGCCTTGCCGGCGTCCTATGCCGCCACTTCGCCGCCGACCTCGACGTCTACAGCCAGCCGCGCCGCTTGAAGTAGAGGTAGGGCAGGGCCGCCGACAACACCATCAGGAACAACGCGAAGGGATAGCCCATCGTCCATTTCAGCTCGGGCATGAGGTCGAAGTTCATGCCGTAGATCGACGCGACCAGCGTCGGCGGCAGGAACACCACCGCCGCCACCGAGAATATCTTGATGATGGCGTTCTGCTCGATGTTGATCATGCCGAGCGTCGCGTCGAGCAGGAACGTAATCTTCTGCGACATGAACGCGGCGTGATCGCTGAGCGAGGAGACGTCGCGGGACAGCGTCTTCACCCGGGCGCGGACGTCCTTGCCGTTTTTGTCCAGGGTCAGCGCATTGCCGAGAAAACCCGACAGGCGCTGCAGCGTCATCAGGCTGTCGCGGATGTTCGACGCCAGGTCTTCCTTGCGGCCGATCGTCTTCAGCAGGTTCTGGAAATTCTGGTCGCGCTTTTTCGGCTTGCTCGTGGTGGTCTGGAAGATGTCGCGCGAGATCTGGTCGACGTCGCGGCCGGCGCGCTCGAGTATGTCGGCAAGGCGGTCGACGATCGTTTCGAGCAGACCCAAGAGAATCGTTTCGGAAGTGGTGCAGCCGGTCGCCACCTTCTGCGCGCGCGCGGGAAAGGTCTCGAAGGCGCGCGGCTCGTGATAGCGGATCGTCACCAGCCGGGCCCCCGCGAGCACGAAGGTGACCGGCGACATCGAGGGTGCGTCGTCATCGGTGTGGGCGGGCAAGGTGGCGGTCATGAACAGGGCGCCGTCCTCGGCATAGAGACGGCTGGAGATCTCGATCTCCTCCATCTCCTCGCGCGTCGGAACGTCAACGCCAAGCCAGGCTTCGATCGCCTGCTCATCCGCGTCGGTCGGGCGCAGGAGATCAGCCCAGACGACCGCGTCGGCGTGCTCGCCAAGACCGTCGCTGGCGCGGAGCCGATCCTTGTCCACCACGAAGCTCCTGATCATCGCGGGGTTCCCTTCGATACGGTTCCATTATCGCGCGGTCGCGACGCGTCGCCAGCCTTGGGGTGGCGCTGCCGCCGCTTAGGCTTCGCCCCAACCGCCGTCAAGCGGAGTGCTCGGCCTCAGGTATTGAACCTGAACAGCAGCACGTCGCCGTCCTGGACGACATATTCCTTGCCTTCGTCGCGCGCCTTGCCGGCTTCCTTGGCCGCCACTTCGCCGCCGAGCGCGATGAAATCCTCGTAGGCGATCGTCTGGGCGCGGATGAAGCCGCGCTCGAAATCGGTGTGGATGACGCCCGCCGCCTGCGGCGCCTTCGTGCCCTTCACGATCGTCCAGGCCCGCGTCTCCTTCGGCCCGACGGTGAAATAGGTGATGAGATGAAGCAGGTCGTAGCCGGCGCGGATGAGCTTGTCCAAACCCGGCTCCTCCAGCCCGAGATCGGCCAGGAATTCCTTCGCTTCCTCGTCCGGCAGTTGCGCTACCTCGGCCTCGATCGCGGCCGAGATCACCACCACGCGCGCGCCCTGGGCGGCGGCCATCTTCTCCACGGCTTTCGTGTGCTCGTTGCCGGTCGCGGCGTCGGCTTCCGACACGTTGCAGACATAGAGCACCGGATGCGAGGTCAGCAGGTTCAGCCCGAGCAGGATCGGCATCTCGTCGGCAGCCAGCTTGCCGAGCAGCAGGCGCACCGGCTTGCCGTCGTTCAGGAGGGCCAGCGCCTGTTCCATCACCGGCAGGACGGTCAGCGCTTCCTTGTCCTTGACGCTGGCGCGCTTGCGGAACTGGACGATGCGCCGCTCCAGGCTGTCGAGGTCGGCAAGCATCAGCTCGGTCTCGACCGTCTCGGCGTCGGCCACCGGATCGATGCGGCCTTCGACATGGGTGATGTCGTCGTTCTCGAAGCAGCGCAGCACATGGACGATGGCATCGACCTCGCGAATGTTGGCGAGGAACTGGTTGCCCAGCCCTTCGCCCTTCGACGCGCCGCGCACGAGGCCGGCGATGTCGACGAAGGAGATGCGCGTCGGGATGATCTCCTTCGACTTGCCGGCGGCGGCGAGCTTCTTCAGACGCGGATCGGGCACCGCCACCTCGCCGGTGTTCGGCTCGATGGTGCAGAACGGATAGTTCGCAGCCTGCGCGGCCGCGGTGCGCGTCAGCGCGTTGAAAAGAGTGGATTTGCCCACGTTGGGAAGCCCAACGATGCCGCACTTGAAGCCCATGGGAAGGGTCCTGTCAGGAAACGAGAATTTGTGCAGGGCTATGGGCGAAAGGATCGACGATCGTCAACCCCCGGCGGCTCTCCGCGACGATCGGCTACCTATCCTGAAGTTCCTCGGACAGGAGATGCGTGAAGCGGAGGTCAGGCGGCGGCGATCGGATCGCGGATCAGAACAGCCGGCCGCCGTCCGGCACCTTGCGGTCGATCGCACCGAGCACCACGGCGCCTTCCTCGTCGGGAAAGCCGAGAGTAAGAACTTCCGACATGAATTTGCCGATCTGGCGCGGCGGGAAATTCACCACCGCGAAGACCTGGCGGCCGACCAGCGTCTCCGGCGCGTAGTATTTGGTGATCTGCGCCGAGGAGCGCTTCACGCCGATCTCAGGCCCGAAGTCGATCTTGAGCTTGATCGCCGGCTTGCGTGCCTCGGGAAAAGGCTCGGCCTCGACGATCGTGCCGGCACGTATGTCGACACGGTCGAAATCCTCGTAAGCGATTGCCGGCTTTGCTGCGCCGTTCATGATTTCAGGCGTTGCCCTGTGTCTCGAACAGGACGCTCGACAGCGCTTCGCGGGCCGGGGTGCCGGACCAGACGACGAACTGGAAGGCCTGGAAATAGGTTTCGCAGGCTTCGAGCGCGCTGTTGAGCAGCACCTCGACCTGCTGGCTGGTCGGTTCCGCCCCGCCGCACAGAAGCAGCGCCTGGCGGAACATGATCGCGCCTTCCTGCTCCCACAGGTCGAAATGCCCGAACAGCATCTGCTCGTTGATGATCGACAGGAGGCGCATCACCTCGAGCACCCGGTTCTCGGGAACCTTGATGTCGAAGGCGCAGGCGAGATGCAGTGCCTCGAAATCCTCCATCCAGGAAAAGGACACGTGATAGTCGGTCCAGTTGCCGGCAACGGCGATCGCAATCTCATCGTCGCCCGTGCGCTCGAAGGCCCAGTCGTTCGCATGCGCGACCTGCTCGATCATGTCGACCGGATGCGGGTTTCTGGAAAGATCGAGTTCAAGCAGGCTCATCGTAGGCTTCCTGTCGTTACGGGAGCGCCACCGCACGCTCCACAAGGTAGGACGCGCGACTGGTGAACGCACTGCGGCTGAGCGGAAGGAACGAACTACCCTGCCGGACCGCCCCGGACCGGCGCATGTTCGATGTCTCGAATCATGCAACAAATTCAGTCTATTGATGGAGAGTCGGCGCGCCAGTCCTTTTTGTCGAACCTTGCGCCAAGGTGTGGAAAGACGATTCAGGACAGATTCAAGCGAAGCCGGTAAGCGATTCAGCCGCAACGCTTTTCGCACTGCGGCACCCTGTGGACAGAGGCCGAAACTATTTTTTCGCGGCGGGCTTTTTCCTGGCGGCGGAGGGTGTCTCGCCACCTTCGAGAACGGCAACGCGCGCTTCCAGCGCATCGAGCCGCTTCAGCAGCGACGCGTTCTCGGCGCGTGCCCTTGCGGCCAGTTCCTTCGCTGCCTCGAACTCCTCGCGCTGGGGGATGTCCAGCGAGTTCAGCCATTTCTCGGCCTGTGAGCGGAACGCGGTTTCCACCTCACGGCGAACACCCTGCGCCGCACCGGCGGCATCGGTCATCAGCTTGGCGAATTCGTCGAGAATGCGGTTGGGGCCGGTGGTCATGGGAAAACCTCTCTGTCGCATGAGCACTTAGGAGGCGAAATCGACGAATGCAAGGTGGCGCAGCGCCGCCTTGACCTCGCCGGAGCGCTCCGCCAAGGTCCGCCGCGCCCGCAACCGGTTCGACAGGCCGCCCGTGACCGAACTCCTCCTGCCGCTTTCGGCGCTGCCCTTTCCCGATATCGACCCGGTGCTGATCTCGATCGGGCCGCTCGGCATCCACTGGTACGGCCTCGGCTATGTCGTCGGCATCCTGTTTGCCTGGTGGTATTCCCGCAAGCTCGCCTCGACGCCACGCCTGTGGGCAAACGAAGCTGCTCCAATGAAGCCCGAGGACCTCGACGATTTCGTCGTCTGGGCCGCAGTCGGCGTCGTGGCCGGCGGCCGCGTCGGCTACATTCTCTTCTACGATTTCGCCCGCTACATCGCCAACCCGCTCGATATGGTGGCGATATGGCAGGGCGGCATGTCGTTCCATGGCGGTCTGCTCGGTGTCACCCTCGCCATGATCCTGTTCGCGCGTCGGCGCGGCATACCGACATGGAGCCTGTTCGATGTCGTCGCGGCGGGCGTTCCGGTCGGACTCGGCCTGGTGCGGGTCACGAACTTCATCAATTCCGAATTGTGGGGACGTCCGACCGACGTTCCGTGGGCCTTCGTCTTCCCGAACGGCGGACCGGAGCCGCGCCATCCGAGCCAGCTCTACGAGGCGGGGCTGGAGGGAATTGTTCTCTTCCTCGTTCTTGTGTGGCTCGTCTGGGGGTTGAAGAAACTGAAGACGCCGGGATTAATCGGCGGCGCATTTATCTGCGGCTATGGCTTGTCGCGCATCGTCGTCGAGTTCTTCCGCGTGCCCGATCCCCAGCTCGGCTACCTGCTTGGCGGCTGGCTCACGATGGGCATGGTACTGTCGCTGCCGATGGTAATTGCCGGCATCTGGGCGATGGCGACCGCAAAGCCCGCCACGGCGCGATGACGCGCCTCGCCAGCCGCATCAAGGACCTGATCGCCGCGAACGGTCCGATTTCGGTCTCCGAGTATATGGCCATGTGCCTGTTCGATCCGGAGCACGGCTACTACACTACCCGCGAGCCTTTCGGCGTCGAGGGCGACTTCACCACTGCGCCCGAGATCAGCCAGATGTTCGGCGAGATCGTCGGCGTGTGGTTGACAGCCGCCTGGCAGGCGCTCGGCCGCCCGCTACCCGCGACGATCGCGGAGATCGGCCCCGGCCGCGGCACGCTGATGAAGGATTTGCTGCGCACGATCAGGCGCTTGGCGCCGGAATTTGGATCGGGATCGCAGATCGTTTTGATCGAGGCGAGCCCGCGGCTGGTCGAGGTGCAGCGACGAACCCTGGGAGAATGGTCGGACCGCGCGCGATGGCTGACGTCCGTCGATGATTCGCCTGCCAATCCGCTGTTCATTGTCGGCAACGAGCTGTTCGACGCGATCCCGGTCAGGCAGTTCGTCAAGACGCCGGGTGGCTGGCGCGAGCGGATGGTCGGCCTGGACGAGGCGGGGGACCTCGCTTTCTTCGCGGGGATGGCGTCGCTGGACGACACTCTCCTGCCGGCCGATTCGGCCGATGCCCCCGAAGGTTCGGTCTTCGAGATCGCACCGGCTCGCAGCGCGGTCATGACGGGCATCGCCGCGCATATCGCAAAAGCCGGAGGCGCCGGGCTGTTCTTCGACTACGGGCATCTGGCATCGGGCCTCGGCGACACGTTGCAGGCGGTGCGCCGTCATGGCTACGATCCGGTCTTCGCGCATCCGGGCGAGGCGGACCTTACTTCGCATGTGGATTTCGAGGCGCTGGCGCGGGAAGCCGCGCGCCACGGATTGACGGCGGCATCGATGCCGCAGGGCGAATTCCTGCTCGCGATGGGTCTTTTGGAACGCGCCGGCCGTCTAGGGGCGAATGCCGACGAGGCGAGGCGCGAGGAGATCCGCAACGAGGTCGAGCGGCTGGCGGCGCCGGACCAGATGGGCGGTCTGTTCAAGGTGCTGGCGATCAGCCGCGAGCCGATCGAACTGGCTCCGTTCGAAGCGTGACGAGGGAACGAGACCTTCGGGCCAACAGTCGGCGGCCGATACGGAAGATTGACATCGGCGGACCGTCTGCCCCACTTTCCCGCTCGCCGGGTCCAGCCTCGCCGACTTGACCCGCGGCTCCCGAGCCACCAGAAAGCGGTAGATGCATAACAGTTCGCGCCCCGACCCGCTTCGGTCGGAACATCTGGAGTTTGCCGACAAGCCGTTCATCCGGCACGGCTTCTTCACGCGTAGCGGGGGCATCTCCGGCGGAATCTATTCGGGATTGAACACCGGCACCGGCTCGAACGACGACAGGTCGCATGTGGCGGAGAACCGCCGTCGCGTCGCCGAATGGCTGGGCGTGGCGCCGCAAAAACTCTTGAGCGTATGGCAGGTGCACTCGCCCGACGTGGTGACGGTGCGCGAGCCGTTCGCGGGCGAGCGGCCCAAGGCCGACGCGATGGTCACCGACCGACGTGGCATCGCAGTCAGTGCATCCTCGGCCGATTGCGGCCCGATTCTCTTCGCAGATCCAGAGGCGGCGGTCATCGGTGCGGCGCATGCCGGCTGGAAAGGCGCCTTCACCGGCGTCCTCGAGAATACCGTTGCAGCCATGGAGGCGCTCGGCGCGAGGCGCGACCGAATCGTCGCCGTGCTCGGCCCGTCGATCAGCCCGGCAAACTACGAGGTCGGGCCGGAATTCGTCGACCGGTTCATCGCAAGCACTCCGGAGAATGGACGCTATTTCACTCCGTCGCAGAAATCCGGGCATGCAATGTTCGACCTGAACGGATACACGGTGGATCGCCTCAGGGCGGCGGGCGTGCAGGCCCACGCGCTCAACCGCTGCACTTATGCGGAGGAGGATCTGTTCTTCTCCTACCGCCGGACAACTCACCGCGGCGAACCGGACTACGGCCGGCTGATCTCGTCGATTGTCATGGGAGACGACTGATGGCGTTGCATTTCGAACGCACCGAATTCGACGCCAGGCGCGACCGCCTGATCCTCGAAATGACCGATCGCAAGCTCGACGCGATCCTGCTCTTTGCCCAGGAGAGCATGTACTGGCTGACCGGATACGACACGTTCGGCTTCTGCTTCTTCCAATGCCTCGTGGTGAAGTCGGACGGCTCGATGGTGCTGATGACGCGCTCCGCCGATTTGCGGCAGGCCAAGCACACCTCGACCATCGACAACATCGTGCTGTGGACCGATCGCGACAACGCCAATCCGGCCGTCGATCTGCGGAATCTCCTGAACGACATGGATCTGCTCGGCTGCAACATCGGCATCGAATATGACACGCACGGCCTGACCGCCTTCAACGGAAAGCGGCTCGACGAACAGATGCAGACCTTCGGCAAGATCTCCGACGCGTCCGGCATCGTTTCGCGCCTGCGGGTGGTCAAGAGCCCAGCCGAGATCAGGAAGATCGAGAAGGCGGCGTCGCTCTCCGACGATGCGCTCGATGCGGCGCTTCCCCTGATCAAGCAGGGCGGCGACGAAGGCGCGATCCTGGCCGCCATGCAGGGCGCCATCTTTTCGGGCGGCGGCGACTATCCGGCCAACGAGTTCATCATCGGCTCGGGCGTGGACGCTCTTCTGTGCCGCTACAAGGCAGGGCGTCGCAAGCTCACCAAGAACGACCAGCTGACGCTCGAATGGGCAGGGGTCTTCCATCACTATCACGCGGCGATGATGCGCACCGCCATCGTCGGCAAGGTCTCGAAGCGCCATCAGGAATTGTATGACGCCTGCCGCGATGCGCTACTGGCCGTCGAGAAGGCCATGGTTCCGGGCAAGACCTTCGGCGACGTCTTCGACGCGCACGCCAAGGTGATGGAGGCGCACGGGATGACGCGGCATCGCCTCAACGCCTGCGGCTATTCGCAGGGCGCTCGCTTCACGCCGTCCTGGATGGACATGCCGATGTTCTACACCGGCAATCCGGAGCCGATCACACCTAATATGACGCTGTTCGCGCATATGATCATCATGGATTCCGACACCGAGACCGCGATGACGCTGGGCCGCACCTATCTCACCACCGAGGGAGAGCCGCGGCCGTTGTCGCGCCATGATCTCGACTTGATCGTGCGATGAGGTCTAGACTTCGGGAACTGGGTGGGGCGGCCCCGAACGAGGGTAAGATCCGGGCGATGAGTCGCTGTGTGCCAGCAATCGTTCTCTTGATCGCGGCGCTTTCCGGCGCGGCGTGCACCAGCGTGGATCCGACGATGGGAATCCCGCCGTCGAGTTCGGCGCCGCAACCGCTTCCCGTCGTCGAACCGACCCAAACCGCGGCAACCCCGCCGCAGGTCGCCGCGCTGACCAACGAACCGGCGCGCGTGGTCCTCGCCCCGGTGATCGGCGCGCCGGCCCAGGCCGCCGAACAACTGTCCGCCCGGCTCGCGGCCCGCGCCGCCTCGAAGCGTTTTTCGCTGCTCGCTTCCGCCGATCCGGCTGCCAACTATACGCTCAAGGGGTTCTTCTCGACCTCGCCGGAAGATGGGGAGACGATCGTCTTCTATGTCTGGGACGTCATGGACGCCGCCGGCAATCGCGTACATCGCTTCTCCGGCCAGGAGCGGGTCAAGGGCCGGAACCAGGGCTGGATCGACGTGACCGAATCCAACATGCGCGCGATCGCCGACCGCACGGCGGACGAATTCGACACCTGGCTCGCGACGCGCGCCGGCTGACGCCGGCCTGCGACTTTTTTCGCACCTCTCATGTGCACATGTCCTTATTGGCTTGAAATGCGCTGGCTTGCCGCTTAAAGGCGCGCATTATCCGATCAGGCGAGCGCCGAGGATTCTGCATGAAATTGTTCGCGGGCAACTCCAACCGGGTGCTGGCCGAAGCGGTCGCCCGGTACCTGAACATTTCGCTGGGCAAAGCGAGTGTAAGGCGGTTCGCCGACCAGGAGATCTTCGTCGAAATCCAGGAGAACGTGCGCGGCCAGGACGTCTTCGTGCTGCAGTCGACCTCGTTTCCGGCCAATGACCACCTGATGGAACTGCTGATCATGATCGACGCCTTCCGCCGGTCCTCGGCGCGGCGCATCACGGCGGTGATCCCCTATTTCGGCTATGCGCGGCAGGATCGCCGCGCCTCGGGCCGCACGCCGATCTCGGCGAAGCTCGTCGCCAACCTGATCACCCGCGCCGGCGTCGACCGCGTTCTGACGCTCGACCTGCATGCCGGACAGATCCAGGGCTTCTTCGACATTCCGACGGACAACCTCTTCGCGGTGCCGGTCATGGCCCGCGACGTGAAGGCCCATTACAACCTCTCCAACGTCATGGTCGTCTCGCCGGACGTCGGCGGCGTCGTGCGTGCGCGGGCGCTCGCCAAGCGCATCGACGCGCAGCTGTCAATCGTCGACAAACGCCGCGAGCGGCCGGGCGAGTCGGAAGTGATGAACATCATCGGCGATGTCGAGGGCAAGGACTGCCTTCTGCTGGACGACATCGTCGATTCGGGCGGCACGCTGTGCAACGCCGCCGACGCGCTTCTCGCCAATGGCGCGACCAGCGTCACCGCCTACATCACCCACGGCGTTCTGTCCGGCGGCGCGGTTGCACGCATCACCTCGTCGAAGCTCAAGGAACTGGTGATCACCGATTCCATCCAGCCAACGGCGAGCGTCGATGCCGCGCACAACATCCGCGTGGTCTCGATCGCGGACCTGATCGGCGAGGCGATCTCGCGTACGGCGACCGAGGAATCGGTGTCGAGCCTGTTCGACTAGCCGACCGTCAATCGTAGGACCATTCCCGCTGCGGCTGCCGCGGCCAGTACCGCGATCATGTTGACGTGATAGCGCAGCAGCGCCATGTCGGCGGCGACGGCGATCAGCGCCGCCCACGGATCGAAGCTCGCGAGGTCCGGCAGCGGCAGGGAAAACGGTCCGGCAGTGAATTCGCCGACCGTCGCGAACAGCACATGCAGTCCAAACCAGAGCGCGAGATTGGCGATGATGCCGACGACCGCGGCGGTGACGGCCGCCAGCGCAGTCGACAGCCACGCGATGTTGCGCACCGTCTCGACATAGGGTGCGCCGACGAAGATCCAGAGGAAGCAGGGCACGAAGGTGAACCACAGCGTCACCGCGGCGCCCGCGAGACCGCCGACGAGCGGCTCCAGCCCGGACTGGCGCGCGCCTCCTAAAAAACCGACGAAGACGAGGACGAGGATGAGCGGACCCGGTGTGGTCTCGGCGAGCCCGAGGCCGGTCAGCATCTCGTCCGGCCTCAGCCAGGAATAGACCTCCACCGCCTGCTGAGCCACCCAGGCGAGGACCGCATAGGCGCCGCCGAACGTGACGGCCGCCATGACCGAGAAAAAGGACGCCTCCTTGGCGTAGACATGCTGCGATCCGAGCGTGGCGTGCAACAGCAGCAGCGGTCCGAACCAGAGCGCGAGCCAGACTGCGAGCGTCCAGACGAAACGGCCAAGTTTGGGCCGCGTCCATTCGGGCATGTCGGCCGGCGCCACCTTCGCACTGGCCGATGACTGGCGGTTGCCGTGACCCGCCAGATGAAGCCCTGCACCGGCAAGCGCTGCCAGCGCGATGATGAGAGGGAACGGCAGCCGCAGAAATGCGATCGCGACGAAGGCGAGCAGCGCTATGACGACCATCTGCCGGCTCTTGAGTGCCCGCTTCGAGACCTTGACCAGGGCTTCCAGCACGACCGCGAGGACAGCCGCCTTGAGGCCGAACAGCAGTCCCTGGACGATGTCGACATCGCCGAGGAGCAGGTAGAGGCTGGAGAGCAGGGTGAGCACCAGCGCGCCGGGAAGCACGAAGAGGAGGCCGGCCATCAGCCCGCCTTTGACCCCATGCAGCAGCCAGCCGGCATAGGTGGCTAGCTGCATCGCCTCCGGTCCGGGCAGGAGCATGCAGTAGTTCAGGGCGTGCAGGAAGCGCGCCTCGTCGAGCCATTTCCTTTCGTCGACGAGGATGCGGTGCATCAGCGCGATCTGACCGGCAGGGCCGCCGAACGAAAGCAGGCCTATACGGGCGAAGACATTGAAGGCTTCGGCAAATGACGGCCTCGTGCCGGTGCCTGGCAGAACGCTCATGAGAGGCTTGTCCGCGCCGGCCAGTTGTGGGTTTCCGCGGCTGCGTATCGCAGCCAGGAATAGAGCGCGTCGAACACGGGAATTGCCTTTTCCAGTTGACTGAGATCGTCGGATTCCATTGCCGACAGTCCGAGCAGGATGGCAAGCAGCCCTGCCGCCTGCGGCTCGAGATCGGGCCGTGCCGTGTCGGCTCCGCGCACGATCCGCGCCATCCGCCGCAGGGGAGGCGTGTCGAGCCCGAATTCGTCCAGCATCGTGTCGAAACTGCACATTTCGCCGCGGTGCGAATAGATCACGCCGTCGATGTCGAACGGTATCGCCCCTGTTTCATCGGCAACGTCGCGGACCCATTCCGGCGCGACGTAGTGGAAGATCGCAGACGCGTCGACGAAGCGGCGGATGAGCCACGGGCAGGCGACACGATCGACCTTCGGCCGTTCGCGCGTCACCCAGACGCTCGGCGAGGCGAGCCCTTTTGCGATGCCGGGCGCGTTCGAGATCAAAGGCTCGCCGAGTTCCGCATATGCCTCGATGCCTCCTTCCAGGACCGCCACCTCCGCGCCGAGCGCTCGCAGCTTCGCCGCGGCGATCTGGCTGACATTGTGTCCGTGTACGCAGTAAACGACGAAAGGGCGTCCAGGCTCGAACTGAGCGAGCCAGGTTTCCGGCGCGAGATGCGATCGCCAGACGGCTGTCGGAATCCGGGTTACGGCTTGCTCAAACACGCTTTCCCGTCGGACATCGACAATGACGGGACAATCGGGCGAGCCGATGAGGTGGGCGAGCGCTGCGGGCGTGATGGTTCGAGGCATGGTTTCCTCCGCAAGAATGCGAAGGCGGAACTTGGGCCGAAGCCTTGCCGGGGAGTCCACCCATGCCCCCGATGGAGGCAAGATACCCTGCGGCGAACCGGCGTCAAGCGAAAGGATCGGGTTCAGGCGGCGGAGGAAAGCAGCGGTCTCATTGCAGAGAATGCCTCGCGGATCGCCTCGGCCATGCCCGCGACCGCCGGCCCCTTCGCTTTCGCATTGACGTGCAGCACGACATGCGACGTGTCGATATCGCCGAAACCGTCGGCGGCCGTGAGTTCGCGACAGCCGGGCGGGATATTGCTGCGCGAGATCGGCGCGATGGCGAGCCCCGAGGTAACGGCGAGCTTCAGCCCGCCATTGGTGTCGCTGGCATAGGCGACGCGATAGTCGATGCCGCGTGTCTCGAGCGATTTCAGCGCGAAGTCGCGGCACCAGCCGGAACTGCCATAAAGCGCGATCGGCAGCGGCTTGCGTTCGTGCTGGAAATGCTGCTCGGACGTGACCCATACCGTCGGGTCGAGCATCAGCATTTCGCCTTCCGAGAAGTCCTGCCACTCAAAGATAACAGCGATGTCGAGATCGCCGGATTGCACGCGGGACAGATTGTCGGCCGAACATCCAAAGCGGACCGTTATCTCGACGTTCGGATGCTTGCGTGAAAACGCGTTCAGCGCCGCCGAGATCACCGATTGGCCGTATTCCTCGGGAATGCCGATCCGCACCCGGCCGTCGAGGGCCCTGGGATCGAGAAGTGCCGCGGTTTCTTCGAAGAGCGCCACGATGCGCCGCGCATTGCCGAGAAGCTGGCTTCCCTTGTCGGTCAGTGTCACGCCGCGCGCGCCGCGCTCGAAGAGCACGGCGTCGACCGCTTCCTCCAGGCGCTTGATCTGCATCGACACCGCCGATTGGGTGCGCCCCACCCGCACGGCGGCATGGGTGAAATTGCCGCTGTCGGCGACCGCGAGGAACGTCCTGAGCAGGTCGCCGTCGAGATGCAGGTTCATGACGAGACATTCCGAAAAATCATGGCTGCCATCACAGCAATTCGTTTGTCGAATGTCAACGCAAAGCCTATCTGCATGTTTCAACACAGAGCACGACGACAATGACCACCGCATTTTTCGACGCTACCGACGTTCCGGTCGAACGCAACAGGCCCACTTCCCCCCGGACCCATCTCAGCCGCGAACTGCGAAACCTTCTTGCCAGGAAGGACGACCGGCTGCTGCGCGACATCGGCCTGACGCGGGAAGAGATTCTCGGGCCAGAGGAAACATTCCGTGCCGAATGGCGGCGCATGCGCGATACCTGGAACCTGTAGGCATAACAATTCGGGGGCGGCGGACACCGCCCTCGTCCGAGCCTCACTCGCCCGCCGTCGCCAATGACGGCGGGTCCTTTTTTGACTAGCGCGGCTGACGAACGGCAGCCGTTGCCACCACCGGGCTGCTCGCCTATCGTTGCGCCGTTCTCAGGGCGGGGCGAAATTCCCCACCGGCGGTATGCGGCGTCAGTCGCGAGCCCGCGAGCGCCTTCCAAAAGAAGGGTCAGCAGATCAGGTGCGATGCCTGAGCCGACGGTTAGAGTCCGGATGAAAGAGAACGGGCGGCTGGCCTCCTCCGGGGACCGGCTGCGCGTGATCGCCTTGGGTGACGTGTCACAACCGAAGGAGATCACGATGACACCCACCCGCTACGCCTTCGTCAAGGCAAACTGGCATTCCGAGATCGTCGACAGGGCGCTCGATGGTTTTCTCGAACTCATCCCAGCCGACACGGTCGACGTCTACGACGTACCCGGCGCCTTCGAACTGCCGCTGCTTGCCCGCGACCTCGCCGCCAGCGGCAGATATGCGGCGGTGGCGGCGGCTGCCTTCGTCGTCGACGGCGGCATCTACCGCCACGATTTCGTCGCCCAGGCGGTCGTCGACGGGCTGATGCGCGCCGGGCTCGATACCGGTGTACCGGTCTTGTCCGTGTCGCTCACTCCCCACCACTACCAGGAGACCGATCATCACAGGCAGATCTACAGCAGCCATTTCGTCGAAAAAGGCAGGGAAGCAGCACGCGCGGCGCTGATGATCACCAATACCCGGGCGCAACTGTTGCGAATCGCCGCCTAGGCGGGCCTCGGGCCAGTTCCGCCGGGTTGCGCCATCGGGAGCCATCCGCTATAGAGCCGCCACCCGCGTAGACACCCTTGGAGGCAACGCGGATGAGGGCCGCCCACAAGGCGGCTTTCGACGTTTCCGCCAACAGCCGGCTTGCCGGTGCGGGAGCGCTCCATACAACGCGAAAGGAACAGCCATGAGCCACGATACGTACGAGCTCAAGGCCGATGCGCGCGAGAAGGTCGGTAAGGGGTCCGCCCGCGAAACTCGCCGCAACGGTAAAGTGCCAGCAGTCATCTATGGCGACAAGCAGCCTCCCCTGGCGATCGCCCTCCCGTACAAAGAGCTGTACTACAAGATCCATGGCGGCGGGTTCATGACCACGATCGCCACGATCGATGTGGACGGCAAGAAGATCCAGGTCCTGCCGAAGGATTACCAGCTCGATCCGGTCCGCGATTTTCCGATGCATGTCGACTTCCTGCGCGTCGGCAAGGACACGGTCGTGACCGTCGACGTGCCGGTCCACTTCATCAACGAAGAGAAGTCGCCCGGCATCAAGCGCGGCGGCGTGCTCAACGTCGTGCGTCACGAGGTCGAGTTCACGGTGCCTGCGAATGCGATCCCGGACTCCATCACCGTCGACCTCGAAGGCACGGAGATCGGCGATTCGATCCATATCTCGGCGGTGAAGCTGCCGGCCGGCGTCAAGCCCGTCATCTCGGACCGCGACTTCACGATCGCCACGATCGCCGGCTCGTCGGCCAGCCGTTCGGATGCGGACGAGGAAGCCGAAGCTCCCGCGGCCGCCGCACCGGCGGCGCCTGCCAAGGAAAAGTAATCCACTCGCGCCGGAGTGGCCGAAGCCATGCTCATCTTCGCAGGTCTCGGAAACCCCGGCGCGCAGTACCAGAACAACCGGCACAATGTCGGCTTCATGGCGGCGGACGCGATTGCCCGCCGCCATTCGTTTTCGCCCTGGACGAAGAAGTTCCATGGCCTCGTCGCCGAGGGCACGCTCGGCGGCGAGAAGATCCTGCTCATCAAGCCGCAGACCTTCATGAACCTGTCCGGCCAGGCGGTCGGCGAAGCCATGCGCTTCTACAAGCTCACCCCCGCCGACGTGGTCGTGCTCTACGACGAACTCGATCTCGCGCCGGGCAAGGTGCGGGTGAAGGTCGGCGGCGGCGCGGGCGGACACAACGGCATCCGCTCGCTCGACCAGCACATCGGCAGCCCCTACAAGCGCGTGCGCATCGGCATCGGCCACCCGGGCGTCAAGGAACTGGTCCATTCCTACGTGCTCGGCGACTTCGCCAAAGCCGACCGCGAATGGGTGGAGCCGCTGATCGACGCGATCGGCGAGCATGCGCCGCTGCTCGCCAAGGGCGACGACAACTCTTTCATGAACAAGATGACGCTCGCAGTTCCGGGCGGAGCCAAGGGCAGTGGCGGCGCCCCGGGCGGTGGAACGCCGTCCACGAGCCTAAGCGGCGGCGACGGATTACCGAAGGCGAAGGGCGTCAGCCACATCCGTCAGGCTCGCCCGCAGCAGCCCCAGGTCAAGCTGCCTGAGACCGGCCCCATGGCTGCGATGCTGAAGAAGCTGTTCGGCGACAAATCTTGACCGGCTCCTGACAAAGCTCGTCAGGAGCTTTCGGCGCTACGCTTCATGCCGCGCACACGCGGTGGTATCGGCGGCGTCCCTACGGAGGACCGCCATGCAGCCCGACATCATCTACATGTTCGCCATGTCGCTCGACGGGTTCATCGCCCGGCAGGATGGCAGCTTCGACTGGCTCGACGACTACCCCGCCGATGCCGATTTCGACTTCGACAGCTTCCTCGCTTCCGTCAGCGGCATCGTCATGGGCCGCGGCACCTATGATGTCACTCGCCGCGACGGGCGCTGGGACTATGCGAAATGGCCCTGCGTGGTTGCTACAAGCCGCCCTGTGGAGGATCTGCCGGACAATGCCGAGGTGCTGGCGGGCACGCCGGCGGAGCTTGTTGCCCGCCTGCGCGAGCGTGGCGCCGACGGGCGCATCTGGATCCTCGGCGGCGGCGACCTTGTGCGCCAGTTTCTCGACGCCGGACTGTTGGACACAATCGAGACCGGCATCATTCCGATCGTGCTTGGCGCGGGCATCCCGGCATTCGGCGGCGCGCAGCCCGACCGCTGGCTCGACCTCGACTTCGCGAAACCGCTCGCCAACGGGGCAATCCATGCGCGGTGGCGGGTGAGGCGGCCGGCCTAGGCGGGAACCCGCACCACCGCGCGCAGGCCACCCATCGGACTGTCGTCGAGCGAAATGTCGCCGCCATGGCTGCGGGCGATGTCGCGGGCGATCGACAGGCCGAGCCCGGTGCCGCTGGCGTCCTGATTGCGCGCCTCGTCCAGCCGCACGAACGGTTTGAAGACGTCTTCGCGGCGATCGGTCGGAATGCCGGGTCCGTCGTCGTCGACAATCATCGTGAGCGATCCCCGCCGGTGAGTGACCGTCACGCTCACGTTCTTTGCGTAGCGGAAGGCATTGCCGACGAGGTTGCTGGCAAGCCGTGTGAAGGCATGGGGCCGCACATGCACCTGCGGCTCTCCGACCATCGCGATCTTCAAGGTTCTCTTGCGCAGGCTCGCTTCTTCCTTCAGCCGCTCGAAGAGCGTGCCGAGGTCGAGAGAGCCGGTGTCCTCGGAAGCCTCGCCTCGCGCGAACGCGAGATAGCCCTCGAGCATCGACTGCATGTCGTCGATGTCCTGTTCCAGCGCGCTGACGTCGGCCTTCGAGCCGCTCAGCGCGAGCTGCAGGCGGAAGCGGGTCAGGATGGTGCGCAGGTCGTGGCTGACGCCGGTCAGCATCGCCGTGCGTTGCTCGATCTGGCGCTCGATGCGCTCGCGCATCTGGATGAAGGCAAGGCCGGCGCGCCGAACCTCCTCGGCGCCGCGCGGCTGGAAATCGGCCGGGGGTGAGCGGCCTTTGCCGAACAGATCCGCTGCTTCGGCAAGCTTCTGGATCGGCCGGATCTGGTTGCGCAGGAACAGGATCGCGATAGTCAGCAAAACCAGCGAGGTGACGACCATCCAGACCACGAAGATATGGCTGTTGGAGGCGTAGGCCTGGCTGCGTCTGGCAAAGACCCGCAGGACCTTGTCTTCGAGCTGGATGCGGATCTCGACGATGCTCGAATTGCCGACCGTGTCGATCCAGAATGGCCGGTTGATCTGTCGCGTGATCTCGGTCGAGAGAATGCCGTCGAGGATCGAGAAGAAGGGTTTAGGCCCCGGAGCGGGGAGGGGATCCGGCGGCAGGAGATCGATCTTGAGCGCGAGCCGCTCCTGCGAGATGCGGATCACGTCCGCATAGTTGTCGCCCGGCGGATATGTCTCGATCATGTCGATGATCGCGGCAATGTCGCGCACCACCGCGGTCGACAGGCGCTGTGTGACGAGCTGCCAGTGGCGCTCCATGAAGACGAAGGCGACCACGCCCTGAAGCAGGATCATCGGGGCAATGACGATGATGAGCGAGCGGGCGTAGAGGCCCTTGGGCATGTAGTGAGAGATCCGCCGCCAGGTCCTGCGCCAGATCAGCGGCCCGCGCGGCCGCCAACGGCGTACGAACGCATCGATGCCGCCGTGTCGGAGGTCGGTGGGGTCTGTCGCGGCCATATCCCTCCCTCGGCCGGGCCTATTCGACGCTCAGCCGGTAGCCGACCCCGCGCACGGTCTGCAGCCATACGGGGTTGGCCGGATCGCGCTCGATCTTGCGGCGCAACCGGTTGATCTGCACGTCGATGGTGCGCTCGCCGACTTCGGCCTCCCCACCGACCAGTTCATGCCGCGGAATTGTCTCGCCGACGCGGCCGGCGAAGACGGAGAGGATGTCCTGCTCGCGGTCGGTCAGCCTTATCGTCTCGCCGCCCTTCTTCAACTCGCGACGTGCGATCTGGAACGTGTAGGGGCCGAAGACGATCTGCTCGACCTTGGGCGTCGCGGGCGGGCCGCCGCGGCGCAGGATATTGTTGACGCGCAGGATCAGTTCACGCGGATCGAAGGGCTTGGGAAGATAGTCGTCCGCGCCCGCTTCGAGCCCCGCGATACGGCTGTCGGTTTCGGACAGTGCGGTCAGCATCAGGATCGGCGTGTTCTTGTCGGCGCGAAGGGACCTGGTGAGTTCCACGCCGGACTCGCCGGGCATCATGACGTCGAGCACGAGAAGGTCGAAATCCAGGCCTTCGAGGTGCCGGCGCGCCTCGGCTGCCGTGCCGGCCACCGTCACGCGGAAGCCGTTGCCGGTGAGGAACTGCTTCAGGAGATTGCGTATGCGCGTGTCGTCGTCGACCACGAGCAGATGCGGCGCGTCGTCTCCCGGTAGCGTTCGTTGTTCCTCGGTCATCTCCTCATCCCCTCGCCGGACTTCGAGCCCGGAAGTTCGTCGACCTGGACCCTGAGCTCGGGCTTGACCATTCCGCGCAGGAATCCCTCGATCGCTTCCCGCTCGACCGGGCCGTAGTTCCGGATTGCCTCGGCGATGCGGCGGGACTGTGGCGTGGCGAGCGCAAGGGCCAGTTCCCGTCCCTTGGCGGTCGGATAGAGCTCGCGCTGACGACGGTCTTTGAGCCCTTGAACCTGGACAATGTAGCCCGTGTCGATGAGCTGTTTCAACACGCGCGCGAGGCTCTGCTTGGTGATCTGCAGGACGTCGAGCAGTTCGGCGACCGTCAGTCCAGGTCGCCTGTTGACGAAATGGACGACGCGGTGATGCGCCCGGCCGAAGCCGTATTGCTCGAGGATCTGGTCCGGATCGGACGTGAAGTCACGATAAGCGAAGAAGAAAAGCTCGATGATCGCGAAGTCGATTCCGTTCTCGCTGCTGAGCGCCGATCGGATCGGATCTGGTGTCGTTTTGGCGCGTGCCTGCATCGGTTCCCGTACCGCTCGGACAATTTATGTCAGCCTTGTTGACATAAATTAGGGCTGCTGGTAATTTTTGGCAAGCTTTTCGGCGCTTGGCGACCGAAAAGCCATGGGATGACCGCTTTTCCCGTAACTTCCGTCCTGCGGATGCCCTACGACCGGGACCTGACGGGCGACGGTGGCGGATATCCACCGCCGGGACTAGTTTGGAAGACGGCGAACAAAGAGGCCGACACGGCCGAGGAAAGTGACATGGCATCGGTTCCATTCGACAAACTCGATGGCTACATCTGGATGAACGGCGAGTTCGTCAAATGGGCGGATGCCAAGATCCATGTGCTGACCCACGGTCTTCACTATGCGAGCGCTGTCTTCGAGGGCGAGCGCGCCTATGGCGGCGAGATCTTCAAGCTGACCGAACATACGACGCGTCTGCATGAATCCGGGCGGATCCTCGGCTTCACCATCCCCTATTCGGTCGCCGAGATTGACGATGCCTGCCGCCAATTGCTGCGCAAGCAAGGCTTTTCCGACGCCTATGTCCGCCCGATCGCCTGGCGCGGCTCGGAGATGATGGGCGTGTCGGCGCAGCACAACCGCATCAATTGCGCCGTCGCCATCTGGCAGTGGCCGAGCTATTTCGATCCGGAGCAGAAGCTGAAGGGCATCAAGCTCGATATCGCCGAGTATTGCCGGCCCGACCCGCGCACCGCGCCGTCGAAGTCGAAGGCCGCGGGTCTCTACATGATCTGCACCATCTCCAAGCATGCGGCGGAGGCCAAGGGCTATGCCGATGCGATGATGCTCGATTGGCGCGGCCAGGTGGCGGAGGCGACAGGTGCGAACATCTTCTTCGTCAAGGACGGCACCCTTCACACCCCGACGCCCGACTGCTTCCTCGACGGCATCACCCGCCGCACCGTGATCGACCTCGCGAAACGCCGCGGCTACAGCGTCGTCGAGCGCGCGATCAAGCCCGAGGAACTCACGGGCTTCTCCGAGTGCTTCCTGTCCGGCACGGCGGCCGAGGTCACCCCCGTCTCCGAGATCGGTCCCTACCGGTTCACGCCCGGCGAGATCTCGCGCAACCTGATGAACGATTACTCGGCCGAAGTGCAGCCCAGGCACGCGATCGCTGCGGAATCGCTCCTTCTACCTTCAAGCCTTCGGCGACGGGCGGCCATCGGCCGCCCGGCCTGTTTTCCCCAGCGTTATTTGACTTTCGTCTAATACGCGCTCTCACTGAAGGCGACGCTGCCGATCGGCGGTCGCGTCTGCGTTTCGAGGGGAAAGGACAGACACATGGATGCACTTCTTCCGATCATCATACAGATCATCACGGGGATCATTGGCGGCCAGGCGGTCGGCGCAGCCATCAAGCAGGCCGCGATGGGTCAACTCCCCAAAATCATCAGCGGAGCGGTCGGAGGTGTCGGCGGCGCGGCGATCCTGGGCAGCCTCCTCGGCGGTACCGTCGATCCGGCCGCGGTCGGCGGTCTCGCAAGCTCGCTCAACATCGAGAACATCGTCGGTGGCGCGGGCGGCGGTGCGATCCTGACCGCCATCGTCGGCGTCATCATGAACGCGATGAAGAAGTAAGGCGGAGGCTCTACGCCCCGCTCCCGACGGGCGGCCCGCTGGCCGCCCGTTTCTTTTGGGTGGACGTTCGGCTAACCCGCCGCTAATCCGCTCACAGCTTTGCAGAGATGGGGAAGGCCGACGATGGGTCGACTGAATGCTGGGATCATCCAGGTCACGCCGTTCCAGCAGAACTGCACCATCCTTTTTGACGATGATACGAAGGTCGGCGTGGTTGTCGATCCGGGGGGTGATGTCGATGTGCTGGTCAAGGCGATCGAGGACAACGGTTTTGCCATCGACCAGATCTGGCTGACCCACGGGCATCTCGATCATGCCGGCGGCGCGATGGAATTGAAGGAGCGGCTTGGGGCGGAGATCATCGGACCACACATCGCCGATGCGCCGCTTCTCGCCAATATCGAAAAGCAGGCGGCGAATTTCGGCGTCGGCGGCCTGCGCAACTGCACGCCCGACCGCTACCTCGCCGAGGGCGACACAGTTTCCTTCGGCGATCATGTATTCGAAGTGTTCCACTGCCCGGGCCACGCCCCCGGGCACGTGGTCTACTTCGACCGCAAGGCGCGCTTCGCGCATGTCGGCGACGTGCTGTTCAACGGTTCAGTCGGACGGACCGACCTGCCGGGCGGCGACCACGCCGCGCTGATCCGCTCGATCAAGGAAAAGCTGCTGCCGCTCGGCGACGATGTCGGCTTCATCTGCGGGCACGGACCCGGAAGCAGGTTCGGCGACGAACGCCGTTCGAACCCGTTCCTCGTCTGAAGCCGGCGGACGCTATTCGCCCTTGGCGATCTCAAGGAGATACTCGCGGTCCGGCCGCGGCCGCGGCAGGCGATAGGGGTTCGACTGCCCCGCCTGGGGGTGGTTTTGCGCCGCGATCTGGGCCGCGACGATGGCGTTCAGCGTCGCCGCGAGATCGTGGTTCGGTCTCATTTGGATCGGTTTCGCGGAGAGAGTGGGGCGCTGAGGCGCGGGCCGCTCGATCGCGCCGTTGCCCGCGGCGCCGGCGACGGATATGCCCAGTCCAAGCGCCAGGGCGGCGCTAAGCAACACGCGACACGTCAAGGTCATATCAGCCTCCGCGCGATGCAGGCGATATCGCTGCACGCGTCCTTGATATCGCATCGCCCGCCTGAACCGGGGCTGAATGGCCGGTTCAGCACGGCATTCCACTGCCGGTCAGCCGACGGTGAGGTTGACCGCCTTCGGCCCCTTGCCGCGCTTGTCCGGCTCGGTGTCGAAGGAAACCTTCTGGCCGTCCTGCAGTCCGTCCAGGCCCGATGCCTGCACAGCCGATATGTGCACGAAGATGTCCTTGGCCCCGCCATCGGGTGTGATGAATCCGAAACCCTTGGCATGATTGAAGAATTTGACGGTGCCGCTCATCTGGCCCATTGCATGCTCCCTTTTCAGTCGCCTGTCTTGCCGCGCCGGTCGAGGACGCGAGCGCGCTCGGTTGGTCACTGGAGGAGATGCAGTTCACGCAATCGCATCGGAGCCGCCCCTGCAGCTCACTCTTTCGGCGATTCGCCTGTGGAAGCGCCAGCTTTCCTCAGGCAAGCAGATACAGTCTCCGGGCCGGCAATTACCCGAAGCCCGAATAGTCAACAAAATCAGCGCTGGAGCAAGCGAAACTTTTGTGGTGGCCCAGCCTCCCGGTTCTGGCTCCCGGGAGGCCGAAACCGTCAGTCGCAGAAGGTGATCGGACCGACGGTCACGCAGGCGCCGGGACGGAATGTCTCCGCGCGTCTCAGGATGCGCACGCGGCAGCTGTCTCCGACATGGCGATGGACGATCCTTTCGCCATACTCAGGCAGATAGTGCCGGCGCGCGTCGCGGTGGCAATCCACCGGACGCGGAGGGTCGGGCATGAAGCCGGGGCCTTCGACGCGCCTCGGCCGGCAGCTGCTGCCGCGATGATAGTGCCAGGCGCGATGGCCGTATTCGGGAACATAGTGCCGCTCGACGTCGCGATGGCAGCCGCCGACATTGACGATCAGGCCGTCGGATAGGGCAGGGGACTGCGAGAGCTGGCCGGCGCTCGCCGGCAATGACAAAGCCGACGCGGCTGATAGCGCGAGCGCGGCTAGGAACCTGGGAATGCGCATGATGACCCTCCAGTCTGCCGGTCGATACCGGATGGCGGATCATCGCATGAAAGCGGATCGCAGCAAAGCCGATGCCCGGGGAGGGTTAAGCAACGGCAAATGCCAAAAGCGCGGCGTCATAGACGCCGCGCCATGGTTTCCCGAAATCAATCCGACGATTGCGGATCAGGACGAGCGGAGGTTGACCGCCTTCGGGCCCTTGCCCATGCGGTCCGGCTCGATGTCGAACGACACCTTCTGGCCGTCGACCAGGGTGCGCATGCCCGACTTCTCGATCGCCGAGATATGCACGAAGACGTCCTTCGCGCCGCCATCCGGCGTGATGAAGCCGAAGCCCTTGGTTGCATTGAAGAATTTAACGGTGCCGGTCTGGGACAATGGGAATCTCCTTTTCCCGTGGGGTAATAAGCGTCTGCGCGGTGTGCACAGGGTCGCGGCGTCGGATCGTCACGATGTCGGGGAAAGGTGGTCCAAAACTCATCCAGTCTCCGGGTCAGTCAGTGCCCGAACATCTCAAGATATGGCAGAAGGCTGGCAGATTGACAAGATGTCGCGGCTCATTGCGAATCGGTCACGCGCCATGCCGACGGAACAGGCAGATGCGGTTGGTATTCGTGCCGCGGGAGTTGTTGCCGACCCCCCAGCAGTTCGCCGTCTTGGTGAAGGCCTGGTCGTTGACGATGACGCCGACGAGGTCCAGCGGCAGGCCCAGAGCGGCCTCGGCGACGTGTCTCTCGAGCAGGACCTTGCCGCCGCGCACCTCCCCGACCTCGAAGGCGATATTTCCGCCTGGGCGCACCACGCGCGCCAGTTCGACGAGTGCCCCGCGCACGAATGCGGTCCATTCCGCCACGGTCCGGTGATGATCGATGGCGACTGTCCGGGGATCGATGCCCGCGAACCAGCAGCGCAGCCAATTGTCGCCGGCATAGTCGACGACGTCGAGGAAGGGCGGCGAGGTGACGCAGAGGGCGACCGAGGCATCGGCAAGGGCGGGCGTACGGGAGGCTCGTCCGGTCGTAAGGACCGGGGGCTCCGTCGGTTGTGGCACAGTCTCGCCAAGCAGGCGAGCCGATTTGCGCAGGATGATCGCGGCGACATCGCGCCGGGGCGGGGTCTGGCCGCGACGTGCGTTGATCCGCCGCTGCGAGTTAACCGAGACTGCCTGGTTGGGCGGCAAGGTGTAGACGGAAAAGAACCCGGACGAGTGCCCCGTCAGGCGATTGAGAGCCACCATGCGAATCCAGCGCTCGGCGAGTGTCAGCCGGTCGGCCCGTGCGAGCAGCCAGGCGCGCAGCGCCGCGATCTGGCGCAGCGTGTCGGGGTGATAGAAGGCAAGCAGGTCCGGATCGGTCGCCGCCTCGGCGTCGAGATCGATGGTGGCGAGCGCTTCCCCGACCTCCTCGAGCGTTGGCGGGGCGAGGCGCGGCCCGACGAGCATCGCGGAGAGCGGGTTCACATCGTTGCCGGCGGCACGGCGACCGAGCAGGGCGGCTTCCAAGGGCGTCGTGCCGCGTCCCATGAAAGGGTCGTAGACGAGATCGCCGGGCTCGGTCAGCCGTTCGATGAAGAAGCGCGGCAGCTCCGCTTTGAAGCAGGCGCGGTAGGAGATCTCGTGCAGGCTGGAAGCCTGGCGCTGGCGCGCGGTCCAGAACTCGTTGACGAAGTAGGTGAGGCCGTCACGCTCGACGATCTCGGTCGGGCGGCCGAAACCCGAAAACGCCGCCAGGGAGGCGGTGATCGCGGAGGAGAGATTCGGGTGCGCGGTCATTGCGCGGAACGGTAGTCGTTCACGCCCGATTCGGCGAGGCTCGAACTATCTCGTCGCCAGCCAGATGATATGGCGCGCACCCTTCTTTCCGCGATGCGCGCGCACCGTGACCTCCTCGACCGCGAACCCGGCGTCGCGCAGGCGTTTCGCGAAGGCGCGGTCCGGCCCTTGCGACCAGACGGCCAACACGCCGCCCGGCTTCAGCGCCGCGCGCGCGGCGGCAAGCCCCGCGTGATCGTAGAGCCTATCGTTGACGCGTCGGGTCAGCCCTTCGGGACCGTTGTCGACATCGAGCAGGATGGCGTCCCATCGAGGCGCCGGACCGCGGCCGGTCTCCGGTCGGATCAGGGCGGCGACGTCGGCGATCTCCACCGTCACGCGGGGATCGTCCAGGCACCCGGCCGACAGCTCCGCCATCGGTCCCCGCGCCCAGTCGACGACCTCCGGCACGAGTTCCGCGACGGTCATGCGCGCCTCGGAGCCAAACTCGGCGAGGGCAGCGCGCAAGGTGAAGCCCATGCCGAGGCCGCCGATCAGGACGGACGGCGACTTGCGCCCGGCCAGGCGCTGCGCCACGAGGGTGGCAAGCGCTTCCTCGGAGCCGGAGAGCCGCGAATTCATCAGTTCGATCGTTCCCGACATGATCGAGAACTCGGCGCCGCGGCGCTTCAGCCGCAGTTCGCCGGCTCCGCCGGGCACGGCGGCGCTGGCGAGATGCACCCAGGGGATCATTGGAAAGCCGAGTGCGGTTCAGGTGGCATGGCGGCCGGCTCCGACGGGGGGCGAGAGGAGGCATCTCCTACCGCCGTCACCTTCCGTTGACCAGCGCAAGGATCAACTGGTGGACGTTTCCGCCTTTCGCCATCTCGGCCTCCTCGAAGGCGCGGTTCTTTGCCTTGTAGGCGAGGCCCGCGTCGAGGATCGGCGTCTTCACCTGCTCCTTGATCTTGCGACAGCCGGGATCGTCTTCGACCACCATGCCGACGGTCGTGTCCAGGATGTCCTGCGTCATCTGACGCACGTAGTCGCCATGCACTTTCTCATGCGCACGGATGCCGTCGCTGAATGTCTTCCACAGCGTCTCTGTCGACGCCGGCAGCTTCGAGGACGGCTTCGGCAAGGTGTAGGTGATCGTCAAGAACGGGATTGCCGAAACGAGCCGGCACGCCGCGCCTTCCGGAACGTAGTTGCGCCGCCATTTGAGATCGTAGTTGGTCACGGCGATGGTGCGGGTCGGGCCTATCTTCGGGCCGTTCTCACCGATCGAGGCATAAAGCTCCGGGCCGGTCGTGCCGGAGACAGAATAGGTCTTCACCACCTCTTTCGCCTGCCAGTCCTGCGCGGAGGACGCGAACGGGACGGGGAGAAGCGCGGCGGCGAAAAGGCAATTCCGAAGTGCCGGTATCATGCCTTCCCCTGCGGATAGATTGTTTCGCCGCGCTTCAGCATATCGACGAAGGTGGCAATCCGCTTCTGGCGGGCTGCGTCGGTCTTGATGTTGTGCAGTCGGAAGGCCAGCGCGAACCGGTTCTGCGCGGAGAGTTTTTCCAGCATCGCCTTCGCCTCCGGCACGGCTTCGATCGCCGCCTGCAGGTCCGGCGGGATCGTCATGTCCTTGGAGCCGCCATAGGCGCGGTCCCAGCGGCCGTCGGCCTTCGCCGCCTCGACCTGGCGCAAGCCGTGCACGGTCATCTCGCCGCTGGCGACGAGGCGCGCGACATTGTCGACATTGATCTTGCTCCAGATGCTCTTGCTGCGACGGGGCGTGTAGCGCTGGAGAAAGCTCTTCTCGTCCAGGCTCTTCTTGATCGCGTCGATCCATCCCCAGCAAAGGCAGACGTCGATGGCCTCCTTCGGCGTGATCGATGGAATGCCCGACGCAACCTTGAAGATGCGGATGCACACTTCGTCCACGCGGTCGTGGTTCTCGCCGAGCCAGGCGTAGAAGGCGGCTGCGTCCGCGAATTCGCGGACATTCGCCGGATTGACCGTGACCGGTGCCATATCTCCACGGCCCCCTACCGACCGGGGCGGCCGGTCTTGCCCGGGCGACGCTTCTGGCGTCGCGCGTCGGCCGGGTCTTCATAGGAACCGGCGCCGACCTTACCGCGCACGACTGGCTTGGCGTCGTCTGCCGGCTTGACCGGCATGGATCCCTCGACCGGCTTCTCGGTGCGGCGCACCGTCATTTCGTCGAGCGAGTTCTTGCGGAACAGGCCGCGGTCTTCGCCCGGCGTCCCATAGTCGGAACCGTGCGCTTCGTCGGCGGTCTGTTTCCTGAACATCGAACGACCCGCCGCGCCCGCCGGCGTCGCGTGGTCGCCCGAGGTCCCCATGTCGTCCAGTGCCGGCTTGGCGAAGAGCGAGGCGGACCTGGCCGCCGGCTTCCCGCGCGCGGCGTCCTTGCGGGACGCCTGGGTGTTCTCGACAGCGATGTCGCGCGCCAGCGGATCGTCGGCGATGGCGAGTTCGGCCTCGCGCAGCCGCTTGATCTCGTCGCGCAGCCGGGCCGCGCGTTCGAAGTCGAGGTCTGTTGCGGCGTTGCGCATCTCCTTCTCGAGATGTTCGAGATGGGTCTTGAGGTTGTTGCCGACGAGGTTGTTGACGCCGCCGCTGCCGCCGGACGGAAGCTCGGCGAGGACATGATCCCTCTCGTAGACAGAATCGAGAATGTCGGAGATGCGCGACTTCACCGATTCCGGCGTGATGCCGTGCTCGGCATTGTACGCCAGCTGCTTCTCGCGGCGGCGTTCGGTCTCGGCCATCGCCCGCTCCATCGAGCCGGTGATCTGGTCGGCGTAGAGGATGACCTTGCCGTCGACATTGCGCGCTGCGCGGCCGATCGTTTGGATTAGTGACGTCTCCGAGCGCAGGAACCCTTCCTTGTCGGCGTCGAGGATCGCGACGAAGCCGCATTCGGGAATGTCGAGGCCCTCGCGCAAAAGATTGATGCCGACGAGGCAGTCGAACGCGCCGAGCCGCAGGTCGCGCAGGATCTCGATGCGCTCCAGCGTGTCGATGTCGGAGTGCATGTAGCGGACGCGGACGCCCTGCTCGTGCAGATATTCGGTCAGGTCCTCGGCCATGCGCTTGGTCAGCACGGTGCAGAGCGTGCGGTAGCCCTTGGCAGCCGTCTCGCGGATCTCGCCCAGCACGTCGTCGACCTGGCTCTTGGCCGGGCGGATCTCCACCGGCGGGTCGATCAGGCCGGTGGGGCGGATGACCTGCTCGGCGAAGACGCCGCCGGCCTGCTCCATCTCCCAGTTGCCCGGCGTCGCCGACACGGCGATCGTGGTCGGGCGCATCGCGTCCCACTCCTCGAAGCGCAGCGGGCGGTTGTCCATGCAGGAGGGCAGGCGGAAGCCGTATTCGGCCAGCGTTGCCTTGCGGCGGAAGTCGCCGCGATACATGCCGCCGATCTGCGGCACGGTGACGTGGCTCTCATCGACGAAGACGAGCGCGTTGTCGGGGATGTATTCGAACAGGGTCGGCGGAGGATCGCCCGGCCGGCGGCCGGTCAGGTAGCGCGAATAGTTCTCGATCCCGGCGCAGGAGCCGGTCGCCTCGAGCATTTCGAGGTCGTAGCGCGTGCGCTGTTCCAGCCGCTGCGCCTCCAGCAGTCGTCCAGCCTTTTCAAGCTCTTGCAGGCGCCCCTGCAATTCTTCCTTGATAGACTTGATGGCCTGATTCAACGTCGGGCGCGGCGTCACGTAGTGCGAGTTGGCGTAGATCTTCACCGACTTCAGGTCGCCAGTCTTCTGGCCGGTCAGGGGATCGAACTCGGTGATGGAATCGATCTCGTCGCCGAACATCGAGATGCGCCAGGCGCGGTCCTCGAGGTGGGCCGGGAACAGCTCGATCGTGTCGCCGCGCACCCGGAACGAGCCGCGCGTGAAATTGATCTCCTGGCGCTTGTACTGCTGCGCCACGAGATCGGCCAGCAACTGCCGCTGGTCGAGCCGGTCGCCGACATTCATCTGGAAGGTCATCGCCGTATAGGTCTCGACCGAGCCGATACCGTAGATGCAGGAGACGGACGCGACGATGATGACGTCGTCGCGCTCCAGCAGCGAGCGGGTGGCCGAGTGGCGCATGCGGTCGATCTGCTCGTTGATCGAGGATTCCTTCTCGATGAACGTGTCGGTGCGCGGAACGTAGGCCTCGGGCTGGTAGTAGTCGTAGTAGGAGACGAAATACTCGACCGCGTTGTTCGGGAAGAATTTCTTGAACTCGCCGTAGAGCTGCGCCGCCAGCGTCTTGTTCGGCGCCAGGATCAGGGCGGGACGCTGCGTCTCCTCGATCACCTTGGCCATGGTGAAGGTCTTGCCCGAGCCGGTGACGCCGAGCAGGACCTGGGTGCGGTCGGCATTGGCGACGCCCTCGACGAGGTCCTTGATCGCGGTCGGCTGGTCGCCCGCCGGCTCGAAGTCGGATTGCATCTGGATGGCGATGCCGCCTTCGGACTTATCCGGGCGGTCAGGCCGGTGCGGCACCCACAGCTCGCCGTTCTTGTGCAGCGGGTTGCCGCTCTCGATCAGCGCGGACAGCGCCGCCACCGTGGCGGTGACGCTGGACGAGGCCAGCGAGCCGACGTCTTCCAGGTTGATATCGAGCCCGGCGACGGGATTCAGGCCCGCGGCTGCGCGGTCCTTGGCGCTCGCGGCACCGCCCATCGACGTGCCGCGCCCGGAGCGGGTGGGCGCGGAAGAGCGTTCGGGAATCTTCTTGCCGGGCTTCGGGGGAACGCCAGCGTCGCCACGCTCGGCCTTCACCCTGTGCGTGCCGGCGGCCGAGCGGATGGCGCGGGTCTCCGACCTACGCGATTCGACCTCAGCCGCCTTCTCGAGTTCGCGCACCCAGTCCGACACGTTGCCGGATAGCGGCGCGCCCTCGAACGCGGCCTGCGGCGCTTCGCCGAACCCGCCCGGATTCAGCGGCTCCGATGCGCCGTGAAAATCGGTCATGGTACTGCCGCGCTTGCGCGCCGCGTTTCGGTCGGAGGATTTCGCCATGTCGTGAATATGGGGGGAGTCCCGCGCGAAGGGAAGGGCGGCGGCTAATCCAGGGGCTAACCTACAACACCTCCTGACAGAAGGTTGTCAGCATGGCGGAGTTATCTGGAAGCAACTGGGAGCGCGCAATGACCGTTCTGGAACTCCGCCAATATACGATGATGCCGGGCCGCCGGCAGAATTTCGTGGATCTCTTCGACCGCGAATTTGTCGAGACGCAGGAAGCCTTGGGAATCGAGGTGGTCGCCCAGTTCACTGACCTCGACAGGCCTGACCGCTACGTCTGGATACGCCGCTTCCCGAACATGGAGGCGCGGAAAGCCTCGCTCGACGCCTTCTATTCGGGCCCGGTGTGGGCCGAGCACAGCGCCGCCGCCAATCCGATGATGACCGAATGGCATGACGTCCTTCTGCTGAAGCCGGCCGGGGAGGGGCGCGATCTTGGGGTGAATGCCGCCGATCGTCCGCCGCCGGGCCGGATGGGGGCGGAAGGCAGGCCGCTCGCGATTCTGGTCTGGGACGTTGGGCCCGACCGCCTTGCCGGCTTCGCCGGGGAAGTCGCGCGCGCATTCCCCGACGCGCGCGCTGTCTACTTCACCGACCCGGCGCCGAACACCTATCCGCGCCTGCCGGTACGCGAGGACGCCAGCGTTGTCGTGGCCATACTCGACCGCGCACCACCGGCAGACCGGGCAACGGTCGACGGCCGTGCTCCCTCGCAGATTCTTCGCCTCGCGCCGACGCCGCGATCCGCCTTGCGCGCAGCGTAGTCGGATCAAAGCAGAGACCGATGCCGTTGGCCCGTCCCTCGGCTCAATTCGCCGCGAAGCAGTAGAACAGGCCGGCGCCGCCGGTGCCCTTCAGCGCGTCCTGGCCGCAGCCGCCGCGCGAGGCGTGCGCCGCGTTCCAGGACGACGCGGTCGGCAACGTCTCCGGCCCCTTGCGGTCGTGATGGCCGAGCATCGCGGCACCCTCGGCACCGCTCGTCGTCCAGTTCGAGCAGGTGTTCGTGCCGTCCACCGTGCCGTCTGCTTTGGTGCCGGTCAGGATATCGTGCTCGTTCGGTTGGTCGCCGCGGCCCTTCACGACCTCGCCCTTTTCGGTCAGGCCGGTCTCCTTGTTGATGCCGTTAGCGTCGCTGTGCAGCGAGGCGACGTCGTCGGCGATTTTCACGCCCTTGGCGTTGAACCACGGGCCGGAGCCGATGCGGTCCCTGGCGTTGACCTGGTCGGTCGACAGGTAGGCGCGCCAGGTCTTGCCGGTCACGCCGGCCGCCTCGGCGAGCCGACCGCAATGCGCGTCAGCTCCGTCCAGGCCACCGAGATCGGCGCCCTTGCCGCTGCCGACGCTGGTGATGAAGAAGCTCATGGACGTGTCCTGAGCCTGAGCGGGGACGAGCATGGCTCCGGCCAGCACGGTCGAGACGATCAGCAGACGTTTCACGGGGTCCTCCTCGGTTGGTGATCGGCACTGCCGTTGTGGCCGTGACGCGACTACAAACGCATACGAGGCGGAAATTGATCGCCGGGGACGCGGCGGAAAGGCCGCGAGGGGAACAACTTGTCGTGAGTGTCGCTTGAGCGGCGCTGCCTCAGGGCTTTGCGGCCAGTTGCGCGTCGATCGCGGCGATCTGCTTTTCCCAGAAGCCCTGGCCGGTCTCGCCCATACCATTGTCGCGGAAGGTCGTGCGGGCATCTTCATAGGCCTGGCGGGCGTCGCGCAGCGCCTGCTTGTCCGCAGCGATCGTGCCGATCTCAGCGAGGATCTCCCCCTGCACCGAGCGGGCTCGCGCCCAGTCGATGGGTGATGCGTCGCGGCGCATGTGCGACATCGCGGTCACGAGCGCTGCGTTGGCCTCGCGCAGGATCGGCACGCTCTTCTCGAGGATGCCCAGATAGAGCAGGGCCCGACCTTCCTCGTGAAAAGTCGACGCGTAGGCAGGAAGGTAGGTCTCCGCGGTGTAGACCCGACGCGAGAGCCTGAGACCTTCGATCGCCGCGCGGTAGTGGGCCGCGTTGCCGTCGATGCGGGCAAGTTCGATCAGGGCCGAGGCGCGGTTTTGCTGGATGCGTGCCCAGGTGACGGGTTCACGCTCGAAGGTCGCAACGAGGATGGCGGCTTCGAAGGCGGCGATGCCTTCGACGATAGGCTTCGTGTCGCCGGTCGCGCGGCCAAGAGCGTTGAGCGAACTGCCGAGATTGGCTTGTGCGTTCGCCCATTCCGACGGCTCGTCTTCCCGCGTCCAGATCTGCAGCGCGGTGCGGATGGCGGCGACCGACCGGCGGTAGTTGTCCTTGTCGCCGCCGCTCTGGCCGATCGCGTATTCGACGTTGCCGATATTCATCTGCAGGCCGGCCCACTGCGACGGCATCTTCTTGCGCGTCATCACCTCGGCCGCGCCGCGAAAGGACTTCAACGCCCGCTGCAGATATTCGGCGCCGCCCCCGCGCGATCCCAGGATCTCGTACAGGTTTCCAGCGTTGAGCTGAGCGTAGGCCCAGTCCATCGGCACCCGGTTGCGCGGGGATTGCCTGATCACTTCGTCATACTCCGCGATCGCCTGCTGCAGCCATCTTTCGTCGCCGGTGCGTTCGCCCAGTATGGTCAGCACGATCGCCATGTTGCCGCGCAAAGCCGCGTCGCGCCGCGAATTGGGCGCCGCGCGTCCGATGTCATAAGCCCGCTTGTAGGCGACGAGACTTTCCTTGAGCGCGTCGTTGTCGCCCGTCTTGTCGCCGTGGTCGGCCCAAGCGTCCGCCTCCGACACCTTGAAGCCATACGACCTGCCGATGTCGTAGCGCTCGACTTGAGCGAACGCATCGGCATAGCGGCGCGCGGCCGTGTCGAAGTCGAAGTTCAGGATCGCGGTCTCGGCATGGTTTTCGAACGTCGAAGCCAGCTCACGTCTGCGCGTCTCTATGTTGGCCTCCGCCTCGTCGAGCGAGGCATCGATCTGGTCGGCGCGCTGGCTGGCGCGTTCGCGGAAGGAAAGCGCCAACCGGATCGCGCCTTCCTTCTCGGCGGTGTCGGCCAGCGAGGCGAGGCGCACGATGTCGGGATCCTGCCGCGTCTGGACGTCGCGCTCCGCGAGGATCTGGCGCAGACGGTCCGCGCCCTGGCTCAGCTGCTCTGCCAGGTTGCCTGAGCGCGCGGTGACATCGACGCCCAGCACATCCAGCATGCCGTAGAGCGCGTCCATCGGCACGCCATTGGTGTTTGCAACCTGCTCGACCAGTTGCCGGGTCTCAAGCGGTGTCGAGGCGATGGTGAGCAGCAGCTTGCGCCGCTCGCCGCGGATCAGGGCCTCGTCTCCGGCCTTTTCTTCCGGCGCAAGGCCGAAATAGAGCTGCCGGCGCAGGCTCGCATTGGTCCACGGCAATTGCCGCGCCGCAGTGGCGAGATAGACTTCTTCGGTCACCATCGTCATCACGTCGCCGAAGGCGAAGCCGGATGCGGGAAGGTGTTTCGCCAGCGCCGCGGCGTAGGGGCTCGATCCGCTGGCGCCGTCGAGGGCCGCCTTGCCCGGCTCCGCGGCGAAGCCGATCACGGCGCCGAGCGTTTCCGGATTCGCGGCACCTGCCGCCTTCATCGGCACCACTCCCCGCAGTGCGCCCAAACCTGCCGATGACACCTCGACTGGAGCCGATCCATCCACGGCGATCCTGGCGCCCGCCGGGAACGGATTGGTCCGGCAAGCGTCGAGCAGCAGGATCGTCACCGGCACGGCCGCTTGCAGTTCCGCGAGGAGCGGTGAAATGGCGGCGAGGTCCTTCGGCTCGCTGGGCTGCGCGTCGACCGGCACGAGGAAGTTCTCGCCGCCCGCCTCGACGCCATGCCCGGCGAAATAGAGCAGGGCGACATCCGATCCCTCCGCATCCTCGGCGAAGCGGCGCAACGCGCGGGAGAGCTTCGTGCCGTCGGCATCCAGTACGGTCGTCACCTCGAAACCGAGATTGCCGAGAAGACTCGAAACGAGCCGTGCATCGTTCACGGGATTGGCAAGAGCGGGCAGGGCTGAGTAGTTCGACTGGCCGACGACCAGGGCGATGCCTTTAAGCGCCTTGTCCTGCGCCTGGGCAGCCATGCCGGAGAAGACGATCAGGCATGCAGCAGACGCAGCAAGCGCCTGCCGGACGATCATGCGCCACATTGGGAGCGATGCCGTCGTCATGCGGCCGCTCATGTTCCCGCAACGTCAGGTCGATGTACGCACGGATCGTGGCATGCTGATGGACGCTCGGCAAGGCCGCTGCGGCGCCGATCAGTTCTTCGCGCGGCCGGCCTCCTTCAGCCGTCTGTCGACGTCGAGCGACAGCAACGCCAGTTGCGCTTCTCCGGCCAGCAGCTCGGCCGCGCGGGTGCGCTTCTCGTCGCCGAACACTTTCCAGATCTCGACCGTCTGGTCGAGCGTCTCCTTGGCCTGCTGGAGCAGAGCGGAGTCCTTGCCGAGCTTGCCGGCCTCGAGCAGCGTTTCGCCCAGCGCGCCGGTCGCCCGCGCCCAGTCGAAGGGGGCGTCGTCGGGATTGAACACGTCGAGCGCCTTGCGGTACTCGTCAGCGGCCTGCACGTAGAGGGCGGGATCACCCTTCATCGCCGCGAGCTCGGCCAGCATGCCGCCGAGATTGTTGCGCAGCATCGCCCAGTCGCGCGGAAGCTTGTCGCGCGGCGTTTCCTCGACCGCGTCGCGAGCGGCCGTGATCGCGTGTTCGAGCGCCACGGCATCCTTCGACAATTGCGCGAGGTTCCAGTAGGCGCTGGCAAGGTGGCCGCTCGTCGCCGCCCAGTCGGCGGGCACGACGTCTTTCCGGCGCTCCTGCAACGCCAGCTCGAAGGCATCGACCGCCGCTTTCAGCAAGGCCGGATCGGCCTTCTTCTCGCCCTGCCGGCGCAGCGCGATGCCGATATTGTCCTGCAGCGCTGCCCAGCGCAGCGGTGCGCGTTCGCGTGTCATCTCCTCGGCAGCGAGCCTGAACGACGAGAGTGCCGCGTCGAGGTCGCCCTGGCTACCGGTCCGTTCCGCAAGAAGTGCCTGTGAGGTGCCGAGATTGGCGACGGTTTCGGCCCAGAGCAACGGCCCTCGCTCCCGCGTGCCGACTTCGAGGACGTCACGATAAGCCTTGATCGCTTCCGCGATCCGCTCATTGCCGGCGCCGCGCGCGGCAAGTTCGGACAGGATGATCGCGCGGTTGTTCTGCGTGCTCATCCAGTCGAGGGGAGTTGCATCGCGGGTGCGAACCTGAAGCGCGGCGTCTGCCGCTCCGAGCGCCGCTTCCAGCGTGTTCAGGTCGGCGGTGCGGCGGCCGATTTCATACTGGACGGCCGCCAAGCGGTGCATCAGCCGGCCCCAGCGAGCCGGCTCATTGTCCATGGGGAGCGCGGTCGCCGCTTCGCCGAGCATCATCGAGGCCTGGTCGAGACGGTCTACACCCGTCTCGCGCATACCTGAGAGAAGCAGCGCGTAGGCGTATTCTGACCTGAGATCGACCAGCACGTCGACGGGAGTGTCGGCTGGCGCCGCCGCGATCGCGTCCCGCAGCGTCTCGATCGCCTCGGTCAGGCGCGCGCCGTCAGCCTCCCGGTCGCCTCGCGTGGCGAGCGCGTTGCCGAGTCCCGCTTGCGCCTTGAGCCAGTCGAGAGGGCTACGGCGCAGAGGGGCGAGATCGGCCGCGTCGCGGAAGGCCTCGATGCCGGCATCCAAGGCCGCGTTGTCGGCCCGATAAAATCCCTGGTCGGCGAGAGCTTTTGCCTGGGCGAGCTTGTAGGCGAATGCGAGTTCGTCGTCGACGCGTTCGATCTCTGCAAAGGCGCGGGCATAGTCTTCAGCGGCCCTGGCGTGCTCGAATTTCAACAGCCAGGTCGCCGCGCTCGCCGCGTAGACCGCCGCGCGCTCCTTGCGCAGCGCAGCCGTACCCGCCTCGACAGCGGTCAATCCGGCCGACAGCGCCTCCATCCGGGCGCGCGCCTTGCCGTGGAACTCGGTCGCCGCGTCGAGCGCGCCTTCGCGGACAGCTTCGTCGGCAAGGGCCGCCAGACGGGCGAGCTCCGGGTCGGCGAGCGTTGCGCCGGATCCCAGCAGGCGCTCCTTCGCGTGCCGCCCCTGTTCGCGCAGCATCCGGTCGAATTCGTCCGGCGCGCGCCGCGCCTGGTCGCCTGCCGCCCGCAGCGAGGCGAAGAGAACGTCCATCGGCACGCCTTCCTCACGCGCAACGGCGGCGACCTGCGCGCGGTCGGTCAGGTTGAGCGATGCGATGGTGAGCAGCAGGCCGCGACGCTCGGATTTGATCCGCGTCTCGTCGCCCTCCTTCGGTTCGGCTGCGCGGCCGAAATAGAGCTGGCGGCGCAGGCTGGCGTTCGTCCACGGAATCTGGCGCCCGTCGGAACGGAGGTACACCTCCTCCGTCACCATGGTCATGATGTCGGCGAAATGGAATCCGCCGGCGGCGAGATGCTTCAGCAGGGCCGCGGCATAGGGGCTTTTGCCGCCCGGCTCGCCATCCAGCGCCACCTTGCCGGGCTCCGCGGCGAAGCCGATGATCGCGCCGACGGAGTCCGGCTTGCCGGGGTCGGAGGCAAAACGCGTCACGCCACGGGTAGCGCCGAGGCCGGCCGCCGCGATCGGTTGCGGCCTGCCGTTGTCGTCGACCAGCGTTGCATTGGGCGGGAACGGATTGTCGCGGCAGGCATCGAGCAGGATGATCGCGACGGGAACAGTTTTCTGGAGTCTTTCCAGAAGCCTGGTGGC
This sequence comes from Mesorhizobium sp., assembly GCF_024710845.1. Lineage (GTDB taxonomy): Bacteria > Pseudomonadota > Alphaproteobacteria > Rhizobiales > Rhizobiaceae > Mesorhizobium_A. Next base: position 37,660 of record NZ_JANJTZ010000067.1, on the reverse strand, counting down.
GGAAGCGAAACCTCTGGGTTCGGAGGGAGCTGCATCGACCGGCACGAGGAAGTTCTCGCCGCCTGCCTCCACACCGTGACCAGAATAATAGACCAGCGCGACATCGGCGCCGGCGGCATCAGCCTCGAATTTCGCAATGGCTCCCGCCAGGCGAGCGGCGTCGGCGTCCATCAGCGTGTCGACGTCGAAGCCGAGATTGTCGAGGAGGGCGGCGATCGAACGCGCGTCGTTGGCGGGGTTGGGAAGGGCGGCAAGCGACGTGTATTGAGACTGGCCGATCACCAGCGCCACGCCCTTCAGGGCCTTTTCCTGTGCAAGCGCGCCCGTCGATAGCAGCGTCACGATCGCAAGGATCGCCCAACGCACCAGGATTTCGTTCCAGCGTGCCATCATCTCCAGGCCGATCCCGTTGCCGCCGCGGAAGCTACATGATTGCGGCTTGATGGCAATCCGATGGCGCGAAGAGACGGGCGGCAGAACCGGGGCTGCCGCCCGCCAGATGGCCTAGAGCGAGTTGGTAAAGCGCTGGATGCGGATACAGGCTTCTTCCAGCGTCTTTTCCGAGGCCGCGTAGGAGATGCGGAAGTTCGGGCCGAGGCCGAAGGCCGAGCCGTGCACCACCGCGACGCCTTCGGCTTCCAGCAGTTCGCTGACGAAATCCTCGTCGGTCTCGATCGCCTTGCCGGACGGGCCCTTCTTGCCGATCAGGCCCGCGCAGGACGGATAGACGTAGAAAGCGCCCTCAGGCACCGGGCAGTTGATGCCGTGGGCCTGGTTCAGCATCGACACGACAAGGTCGCGGCGCGCCTGGAAGATCGCCTTGTTCCTGTGCACGAAGTCCTGCGGGCCGTTCAGCGCCTCGACCGATGCCCACTGCGCAATCGTGCAGGCGCCCGAGGTCTGCTGGCCCTGGATCATGTCCATCGCCTTGATCAGCTGGATCGGACCTGCGGCGTAACCGATGCGCCAGCCGGTCATGGCATAGGCTTTCGACACGCCGTTCATGGTCAGCGTGCGGTCGTAGAGCCCGGGCTCCACCTCGGCGATCGTGGTGAAGACGAAGTCGCCATAGGTCAGGTGTTCGTACATGTCGTCGGTCAGCGTCCAGACATGCGGGTGCTTCAGGAGCACGTCGGCGATGGCCCGCAGTTCGTCGCGGGTATAGGCGGCGCCCGACGGGTTGGACGGCGAGTTCATCACCAGCCACTTGGTCTTCGGCGTGATTGCCTTTTCCAATGCTTCGGCGGTGAGCTTGAAGCTGGTCTCGATCGTCGTCGGCGCGAACACCGGCGTGCCGCCGCAGATCGCAACCATCTCCGGATAGCTCACCCAGTACGGCGTCGGGATGATCACCTCGTCGCCGGGGTTGAGCGTCGCCATGAAGGCATTGAACAGGATCTGCTTGCCGCCGGTGCCGACAATCGTCTGCTCCGGCTTGTAGTCGAGATTGTTCTCGCGCTTGAACTTGGCCGCGATCGCCTCACGCAGCGGGACGATGCCGGAGACCGGCGGGTACTTCGTCTCGCCGCGGCGGATTGCTTCTATCGCCGCGTTCTTGATGTTGTCCGGCGTATCGAAGTCGGGTTCGCCGGCGCCGAGCGAGATGACGTCGCGTCCCTTGGCTTTCAGTTCCCGCGCCTTCTGGGTCACCGCGATGGTGGCGGAAGGCTTCACGCGGGAAAGAACGTCGGCCAGGAAAGCCATGACGGAATGTCTCCTTGAGGGTCAGCGCCGTTTTTGCGCGCGCTTCTCATGTCGCAAGACGGCATCGGGCGCAAGGTCGATCACAGCGGCTCGCGTTAACGAGCGGTAAAAACTTGGTTGTTAGGGTTCATGCGACAAGTGCAGCAGAGAACCATCCCGTGGCGCGCAGCGTCGGCCTCGCCCATGTCGTCCGTCAGCCGGACGAAACCTTCACCGGCGTGTGGGGGGGCTATCTGTTGCGCTCCGCGTTCCAGCCGATCTTCGCATTCACCAGCGGCAAGCTCAGTCCGGTGGCCTTCGAGGGGCTGCTGAGGCCGTCGCGGAACAATGTCCCCGTATCGCCCGGCGCCTTCTTCGGGATGATCCCGCCCATAGACCGGATGCATGTCGAGACGCTGTCGCGCACGCTGCATCTGCTCAATGCGGGCCGCTTTCTTAATCCCGCGGCGATGGTGTTCGTCAATTTCGATCCGTCGGTCTTCTTCGACCGCGAGCTGACCGAGGCGGCGCTGCGCGACATGCGGCTTATCCTGCATGAAGGGGGCGTCGAGCCCGAAAGGGTCGTCTGCGAAGTGACGGAGCAGCGATCGGCCTCCGAGACGATACTGTTCAACTTCGTCGAGGCGCTGCGCAGCCACGGGTTCACCATCGCCGTGGACGATTTCGGGGCAGAGGATTCGGATATTCACCGGATCGAGCGACTGAGGCCCGACATCGTCAAGTTCGACGCGCACTGGATCAGCTGGTTGATGAATTCGGGTCCGGGTTTCGCCTTGCTCGCGGAGATGGTCGAGACCTTCAAGCAGCGCGGAATCCGCGCTGTCTTCGAGGGCATCGAGCACAGCTGGCAGCTCGAACTCGCCGAGAAATGCGGCGTCTCGATGGTTCAGGGATTTGCTATCGCCCATCCCGAAGTGGTGCCGAATATCTTTCCCTGGCCTCCGCCGGACGCGACGCTCGTTCCGGATCGACCTGAATACCCCGGCACGCCGATTGCCGATGCGAGGCCTGTGGATTCGCGGCCCCTGCGCACGTTCGGCAGGCGGGCGTCGCCGCCGGGCTGACGCAGAGTAAATCCGTCGAGCGGCCGGAATTCACCTGTTGCAAACAATTCCGCTCGATATTTCACAGTAGAAGCAATCGCGGCGACCGAAATCGCCGAGGCGAACCAATCCAGATGCGGAGCCGGACTTGTCCCGCCCCCTGACGTTTACAGACGATATCACGGTCGACGAAGTCGGGATCCGCACGGCCAAATTTGGCGAGTTCCGCGTGAAGTCGGCCTACCAGCAGATCTGGCGCCATCGCGACGGGCTGCTGTTCCCGCAGGCGGTTGAGGCCCTGGCGCGGGTCTTTCGCGACGGAGCCGCGATCCCGCCTCTCGAATTCTTCGCGCAGGTTCCGCCGGAGGACGCTTTTCGCGTCGAGTCCCTCTGCCGGGCACTGCATATGCACAACTACCACAATATCGGCGTCCCGGGCGTCCAGATGTTCTTCAACTACGATCCGCGGTTGAACGGCAATCTGGACCAGTCGGTCCGGCAACTCGCCTACATGGCGGACCGGCTCGAGAAGATCGGCGTCGACATAAGGCTGCTCGTCTGCGAGATCACCGAGACCGATGTGCTCGACCACGATGCGTTCGTCCGCCTGGCCGCGGAGATCCGGCGTCTGGGCATGCGCCTTGCCATCGACGATTTCGGCGCAGGGCATTCCAATCTCGGACGGGTGAGGACGGTCGAGCCCGAATTCGTCAAGTTCGACGGTGCCTTCTTTCGCCGCGTCGTCGAGGAACCGGCCGCACTGCGGCTGCTCCGCCAGCTTTCGGACGGCTTCAAGGCCGACGGCGCGATGGTGATCTTCGAGGGGCTCGAGACGCCGGCCCAGTTCGTCGCCGCCATCGAGACCGGGGCCGACTACCTGCAGGGATATCTGCTGGGCCGGCCGGCACTCGCCGGCACCGTCTTCGACCACGAGCCCAAGCCGATTGAGCGTTTCACCGGTCCGAGCGAGCGGATCGTGCGCCTCTACACAGGCTCGGGCAGATGATGCATCAGCGCGGCTGATCGCTCGCGTCAGCATTTCTCGTTGGTCGGCTCGCCGGCACATGTGCACATTTGCACCCGGAGGCAGGAGAAGGTGCGATGATGCGGATCTACGGGATGCTCGACAGCGGCAACTGCTACAAGCCGCGGCTGCTGATGGCGATGCTCGGCCGGCCGTTCGAGCATGTCGAGACGAGTTCGCGCGACGGCACGACCCGTTCTCCCGCCTACCTGGCGAAGAACGCCAACGGGAAGGTGCCGTTGCTTGAACTCGAGGACGGGCGCTTCCTCGCCGAGTCAAATGCCATCCTTCTCTACCTGGGCGAGGGGACGCGCTTCGTTCCGTCCGATCCGTACCAGCGCGCGCTCGTCCATCAGTGGCTCTTCTTCGAGCAGTACAGCCACGAGCCGCTCATCGCGGTGCGACGGTCGCTGATCCTCTACCCCGAGCGTGCCGCGCAGGCGACGCCCGAGCGCATGGCGGCCCTTCTGGAGGGCGGGAACAAGGCGCTGGGCGTTATGGAAACCCAGCTCGCCCGAACGGCCTGGCTCGTGGACGATTCAATCAGCGTCGCCGACATCGCGCTCTACGTCTACACTCAGGACGCGCATATGGCCGGCTACGATATGGGGAAGTTCCCGCAGGTCACAGCCTGGCTCGATCGCGTCCGGGCCGCGCCCGGCTATGTCGGAATGGATTGGAAGCCGGCGCATCACACGGCGTTTGGCGGCTGATTGGAACTCAGCCGAAGCAGGAGCGAAACCGGACCGAACATTTGATATGGACATGCGTAGCCACGCATGTTGTCATCCCCCCGTAACAAAGCACGACCAAATACGACCGGTATTCAACCGGCTATCTTACGGGAGAGAAATGATGAGAGTCCCCACACTGCTTTCGATCGCCACGGCGCTGACCGCGCTGCCGCTCATGTCCGGCTCTGCCTTTGCGGTCACCGAAATCTCCTGGTGGCACGCGATGACTGGCGCCAACAACGAAGTCGTCGAAACGCTCTCCAAGGAGTTCAACGAGAGCCAGTCCGAATACAAAGTCACGCCCGTGTTCAAGGGCACCTATCCGGAAACGCTGAACGCCGGCATCGCCGCGTTCCGCGCCAAGCAGCCGCCCCACATCATCCAGGTCTTCGACGTCGGCACCGGCGTGATGATGGCCGCGGAAGGCGCTGTGAAGCCCGTCGCCGAAATCCTGTCGATGGGCGGCGCGACCTTCGACAAGAGCCAGTACCTGCCCGGCATCGTCGCCTATTATTCGAAGCCGGACGGCACCATGCTGTCGTTCCCGTACAACTCGTCCTCGCCGATTCTCTACTACAACAAGGACATCTTCGCGAAGGCCGGCCTCGACGCCGAGAATCCGCCGAAGACATGGCCCGAGGTGTTCGAGGCTGCGCGCAAGATCAAGACCAGCGGTGCCGCCGCCTGCGGCCTGACGTCGACCTGGCTCACCTGGATCGGGCTGGAGAACTTCTCGGCCTGGAACAATCTGCAGTACGCGACCCACGAGAACGGCCTCGCCTCGACCGACGTCGAGCTGAAGATCAACGCCGAACCCTTCGTCAAGCATTTCCAGAACCTCGCCGATCTCGCCAAGGAAGGCGTGTTCCGCTACGGCGGCCGCACCTCGGAGGCGAAGCAGCTGTTCCTCAGCCAGGAATGCGCGATCATGACCGAATCCTCCGGCGGTCTCGGTGACGTGATCAAGTCGGGCATCAAGTACGGGCTCGGCCAGCTGCCCTATTACCCGGATCTCCAGGGCGCGCCGCAGAACACCATCCCGGGCGGCGCCAGCCTGTGGGTCTTCGGCGGCAAGTCCGACGAGGAATACAAGGGCGTCGCGGCCTTCTTCGCCTTCCTGTCCAAGACCGAGATCCAGTCGCGGCTGCACCAGAAGTCCGGCTACCTGCCGGTGACCATGGCCGCCTACAACGCGACCAAGGAGTCCGGCTTCTACAAGGAGAACCCGGGCCGCGAGATCCCGATCACCCAGATGATGGGCAAGGAGCCGACCGAGAACTCGCGTGGCGTGCGCCTCGTCAACCTGCCGCAGGTGCGCGACATCGAGAACGAGGAGTTCGAGAAGATGCTGGCCGGCGAGCAGACCGCCCAGCAGGCGCTCGACAATGCGGTCAAGCGCGGCAACGAGGCGATCCAGCAGGCGATCGGCAACTGACGAAATGATGCTTCGGCACGGGCCGCGTCTCGCGGCCCGTTGCCTCTTTGCAGCCGTCAGCACGGTGGATTCGCCTTGTCCCCACGCGTAACATTCCCGAACAAGATCCTGCCCTACCTGCTGCTTGCGCCGCAGCTCGCGATTACGCTCGTCTTCTTCTACTGGCCCGCCAGCCAGGCGCTCTACCAGTCGATGCTGCGGGAGGACCCGTTTGGCCTGAAGACGAAATTCGTCTGGTTCCAGAACTTCGCCAAGGTACTGAACGATCCGAACTACCTTAATTCGCTCAAGGTGACGGTCGTGTTCTCCGCGTCGACCGCGATCATCGCGATGGGCATGGCGCTGATCCTGGCGGTTATGGCCGACCGGGTCGTGCGCGGGCGCGGCATCTACCGGACATTGCTGATCTGGCCCTATGCGGTCGCCCCGGCGATCGCCGGCATGCTGTGGCTGTTCATGTTCAACCCGACGATGGGCAGCTTCGCCTACATGCTGCGCGCGACCGGCTACAACTGGGATCCGCTGCTCAACGGCAACCAGGCGATGGTGCTGCTGGTCTCGGCGGCGGCCTGGAAGCAGATCAGCTACAATTTCCTCTTCTTCGTCGCGGGCTTGCAGGCGATTCCCAAATCCCTGATCGAGGCCGCGGCCATTGACGGGGCAGGGCCTAACAAGCGGTTCTGGACGATTGTCTTCCCGCTGCTCGCGCCGACCACCTTCTTCCTGCTGGTCATCAACACGGTCTACGCCTTCTTCGACACGTTCGGCATCGTGCACGCCGTCACCGGCGGCGGACCGGGCAAGGCGACGGAGACGCTCGTCTACAAGGTCTATTCCGACGGGTTCGTGAACCTGATTCTCGGTGATTCCGCAGCGCAGTCGGTGATCCTGATGGTCATCGTCATCGCGCTGACCGCGGTGCAGTTCCGCTATGTCGAGCGCCGGGTGCACTACGGATGATCGAGAACGCCCCCATCCGCCGGCTGATCGCGCATCTGGTGCTGATCCTGGGCATCCTGGTCGTCGCCTTCCCGATCTACTACACGTTCGTCGCGTCGACCCACACCTTGCAGACGATCCTGCGGCCACCGCTCCCGTTGCTGCCCGGCAAGGAGTTCTTCGCCAACTACTGGCAGGCGCTGTTCGGCGGCATCGGCCGGATCGGCGGCGTCGGCGTCGACCGGCTGCTGCTCAACACGACGATCGTCGCGCTTGCCGTCGCGATCGGCAAGATCTGCATCTCGATCCTGTCGGCCTATGCGATCGTCTTCTTCAAGTTCCCGTTCCGGATGACGGCCTTCTGGCTGATCTTCATCACCCTGATGCTGCCGGTCGAGGTGCGCATCCTGCCGACCTACAAAGTCATGGTCGACCTCGGGCTGATCGACACCTATACCGGTCTCACCTTGCCGCTGATGGCGTCGGCGACGGCGACGCTTTTGTTCCGGCAGTTCTTCCTGACCATCCCGGGCGAACTGGTCGAGGCCGCGCGCGTCGACGGCGCGGGGCCGTGGCGGTTCTTCAAGGACATTCTGCTGCCGCTGTCGCGCACCAATATCGCGGCGCTGTTCGTGATCCTCTTCATCTATGGCTGGACGCAGTATCTGTGGCCGCTGCTCGTCACCAACGACAACCAGATGAACACGATCGTCATCGCGCTCAGGAAGATGATCTCGTTTGCTGACGCGGACACGGAATGGCACCTCGTCATGGTGACTTGCGTCCTCGCCATCCTGCCGCCGATCCTGGTCGTCGTTCTCATGCAGCGCTGGTTCGTGAAGGGTCTCGTGGAGTCGGAGAAGTAAATGGCCGAGGTGACCCTCAAGGACGTCCGCAAGGTCTATCCAGGAAATGTCGAGGCGGTCAAAGGCATCTCGATCGACATTCCGGACGGCAAGCTGTGCGTGCTGGTCGGCCCGTCGGGCTGCGGCAAATCCACCCTGATCCGCATGATCGCCGGGCTGGAATCGATTACCTCGGGGACGGTTTCGATCGGATCGAAGGTGGTCAACCAGGTAGAGCCCGCCGACCGCGACATCGCGATGGTATTCCAGTCCTACGCGCTCTATCCGCACATGTCGGTCTACGACAACATGGCATATGGGTTGAAGAACCGCGGCACGCCGAAGGCGGAGATCGACTCCCGTGTAAAGGAGGCCGCGCGCATCCTCGCCATCGAAAGCTTCCTCGACCGCAAGCCGCGCCAGCTCTCCGGCGGACAGCGCCAGCGCGTTGCGATGGGCCGCGCCATCGTGCGCAAGCCGCAGGTGTTCCTGTTCGACGAGCCGCTGTCGAACCTCGATGCCAAGCTGCGCGGGCAGATGCGCATCGAGATCAAGAAGCTGCAGCAGACGCTTGGGGTGACGTCCGTCTACGTCACTCACGACCAGGTCGAGGCGATGACGCTGGCCGACGTGCTCGTGGTGATGAACGAAGGCAGGGCTGAACAGATCGACACGCCGATCGGCGTCTACGAGCGCCCGGCTTCCGTATTTGTCGCGGGCTTCATCGGGTCACCCGCGATGAACCTGATGAAGGCGAAGAGCACCGGCCAGGCCGGGCTCGATCTGGCGGGCGGCGGTTCGGTCAAGCTGCGCGAAATGTCGACGCCCGAGGCGGGGCGCGACATCCTGCTCGGCGTCCGGCCGGAGCACATGAGCGTGGTCACCGAAGACGACGCCGACCTCTTGCTCGACGTCTCGGTCATCGAAACGCTCGGCGCCGACACGCTGGCGCACGGCCATGTCGCCGGCGGCAAGCCCGGAGGAGGCGAACTTGTGGTGCGCTTGCCGGGGTCGACCCGCGTGAATGTGGGCGATCGCCTGGCGCTGGCTATTCAGCCCGGCATGGCTCATCTCTTCGACGCATCCAGCGGCCGGCGGATCTGAGCCGCCCGGCGACTTTGTTATATTTAGTTGCCGGGCGTCGAGACTGGGTCTAACCAGCAGCAATGAAAACCGTTGATGTTTCCATGTCTTCGGCGACGGCGGACGCCTATCTCGCCGCGATCGTCGATTCCTCGTTCGACGCCATCGTCAGCAAGGACCTGAACAGCGTCATCACCAGCTGGAACCGTGCGGCGGAGCGATTGTTCGGCTACACCGCCGAGGAGGCGATCGGATGCTCTGTCCTCATGCTTATTCCGGAAGACCGGCACGCGGAGGAGGTCGAGATCATGGCTCGGATACGCCGCGGCGAGCCGATGCCGAGCTTCGATACGATCCGGGTCCGCAAGGACGGCACGCGGGTGCCCGTGTCGCTGACCGTGTCGCCGATACGCGGATCGAACGGCCAGATCGTCGGCGCTTCGAAGATCGCCCGGGACATCACCGCCGCCAAGGAGAGCGAGCGGCGCATTCGCCTGCTGATGCGCGAGGTGAACCACCGGGTGAAGAACCAGTTCGCCGTGATCCTCTCCATGGTGCGCGAGACGGGCAGGCGCACCACGGATCCGCAGGAATTCGAACAGCGCGTGCGCGATCGCATCATGGCGCTGTCGCGTTCGCACGACCTGCTGGTCAATTCGGATTGGGTCGGCGCGTCGCTCTCCGAACTGGTCGAGGAGCACTTGAAGCCCTTCGGCAGGGAGAACCAGACCAGGATCGAGGGGCCGGCAATAAGGCTGAGCGCCAACGCCGTGCAACACCTCGGCATGGCATTGCATGAACTCGGCACGAACTCCGCCAAGTATGGCGCGCTCTCATCCGATGCCGGCCGGCTAGAGATCGACTGGAAGATCGCCGCGCGGCCGGACGGGCTCAACGATCTTCACCTGACCTGGGACGAACGATTTCCGCCGATGGCAGGTGAACGACGCTTCGACACGTCGCGCAAGGGCTTCGGCACGGTGGTGCTGCAACGGGTGGCGCCGCAGGCCCTTGCCGGTCACGCGGCCATGAAGCGCGAAGCCGACCGGATGACGTGGAAGCTCGTCGCGCCCATCGAAACGGTGGTCGCCTCGGAAGGCGCTGACCCCTGACGCAGCCAAGCTTCTTCGACGGTCATGGCGTTGCCCAGCCGCCGTCTCCCCCCGCCGCCGGACCGCCGGAGCGATCGCGAGGCAGCAGGAGGCGCGCGTTGCGCTCCGCCGTCAGTACATCCGTGACTTGCAGAAAGCGTGCGGACCGTGATCCGCCGCGCGCCGGGAGAGGCCGCCAGACCGGCGCGCCGCTCCGGCCGATTACGGCCTCCGCGACTGCGCCCGGCGCTCGAAAGGAAGGAGAGTATCCTACGAACGCCGCTGCACGTGATATGGGTGCAGGGCAACGGCGTTGCAAGGGCTTGCCGGCGCCCTATCTCCGACACGATGAGGGACTTGAATGACGTTCCCGCAGGTCGAGGAGGCTAATATGCGAACCGCACTCATCGCGCTCACCCTGGTGGCGACGGCGCTGCCGGCGCACGCCATTTCGCGCTACAATTCAATGCAGATGTCGTGTGACGAGGCGCAGAGCCGGATCCAGGAGGAGGGGGCGGTGATCCTGCGCTACCGTTCCGCGCGCAATCCCTCGCTGCCGCTCTACGACCGCTATGTCGCGCATGGTGGCTACTGCCAGCGCGGCGAATATGCCAAGCTCGAGGTGGTGCCGACCGCGGACACCAACCGGTGCCGCGTGCTGAAATGCATGCAGAGGACGTATTATCCGTTCGATGAGTAGGGCAGTGGGGCAATAGGCAGGACTACCTCCTCTGCTCCCTCACCCAAACAGATCCGCCTGCGCCGGCGCCTGTATCGCGCCTTCGAGCCGGAGCATCTTCTGCTTGGTGGTCACGCCGCCCGGTGCGGAGAAGCCGCCAATCTTGCCGCCGGCAGCCAGCACACGGTGGCACGGCACGATCAGCGGCACGGGATTCCTGCCCATTGCCTGGCCGACCGCCTGCGCTTGGCCGGGGAAGCCGGCGCGTTCGGCGAGTTCGCCATAGGTCAGCGTCTCGCCGTGGCGGAGTTTCCGCAAGGTCGCATAGATCGTCCGGCGCAGCGGCTCCACCGGACCGAAATCGACGGGGACGGCCGAGAAGTCGACCGTCTCGCCCCGCGCATAGGCCTGGATCATCTCCGCCAGGATGGCGATCTCCGGCGGGAGCCTCGCCGCGCGCGTCGAGGCGAGCCTTTTCGTCAACGCCTTCTCGGTCTCGGCCGCGTCGCCAGCCGGCAGCTGCAGGCGCACCACGGGAAGGCGCCGCGGTTCGGCGCGCCAGGCGAGTCCCACCGGCCCAAGCGCGGTGTCGAGGACGGTGTGAAAGAGTGGCGGGGAGGCTTCCATCGGTGGGCTCCACGAAACAAGTTTTTTATTTTACAGCGAGTCTCGCTCTCGAACAATACGTGAACATTTGCCCGGCAAGAAGCCGGAGATTGCGCTACGCGCGTCGTCTTGGCCCGTCGTGACGCCGATTCGCGGGTTTCGTCTCATTCCCGCCAGAAATCGGCTGCATTCGGGTCACACGCCACCGACCCGGAGTTCCGCGCTGTCCGTCCGCCGTTTCCTCCTCCTCGCCGCCGCCGGCAGCCTGATGTCGGGCTGCGTTTCCGGCGACCTGGCGTCGCTCGCGCCGCAACCTTCGCTCCAGCCGCAGGCGAGCGTGCTCGCCGAGGCCGATATCGACGCCGCGGCGGAAGACTTCTCCGGACTGCCGCTTGCCCCTGCGGCCCCCGAGGGTGCGGCACCGAAGGGCGACCGGCTTGCCATGCAGCCTTCGCCCGAGCGGCTGTCGCAGGTGGCGATGGCAGCGCCGGCCGGCGCGGCCGCGGCGATCGAGGCGGCAGCGCCCGAACAGCCTGCCGCCGGCGAGGTCAGGGTAGCCGCCTTCGCGCCGCCGCCGCCGCGCTCGTCGGGCGCGCCGGTCGATGCGCTGATCGCCAAATACGCCCGCCACTACGACCTGCCCGAGGCGTTCGTGCGCAAGGTCGTAAGGCGCGAGAGCAACTTCAACCCGAAGGCCTATAACCGCGGCCATTGGGGGCTGATGCAGATCAAGCACCAAACGGCGCGCGGCATGGGCTATCGCGGCGCGGCGTCGGGCCTGCTCGATGCCGAGACCAATCTGATCTACTCGGTGAAATATCTGCGCGGGGCGTATCTGGTAGCGGGCGGCGACGAGCGCCAGGCCGACCGGCTCTACCAGTCGGGCTACTATTACCACGCCAAGCGGGCCGGGCTGCTGGACGAAACCGGCCTCGGCCGCGACCGGGTGCGCAAGAGGCGCTATTGACTGGGGCCGCGGCCGGGTGCCTGATGGAGCCGTGCCGGCGGTTGCCCTCGTTAGTGGCTTTGCGACTGGGACGGCTTCCGCCGGCGCGCCTCACACTTTCACCGACCTCACCGAAAACCGCGGATGGCGCGACAGCGCCCGCGCCGAGATTTCGCCGACGCCGAGCGAGAGCCTCAGATGCGCCACGAGCGTGCCCTTGGTGGAGCGGCTGCGCGCCCGCGACGGATTGGCGAGCCCGGTGAGGAGGGCCGCGACCTGCAGCAGGTCATCGTCGCCGATGCGGGCATAGCGCAGCACGCGCGCCGGAGCCGAGGGCAGGGCATGGACCAGCGTGCCGATGGCGGCGCGGTCGCCATTGTCGACGAGGCTGACCGGGGCGCCCGCAGGTGCTGCGGCCAGCGCCTCGGCGAGGGCCGCGCGCACCAGGCGGTCGCGCGCCGCGCCCGGCTTCGGCCAGGGCGGCAGGTCGAAGGCGACGGCGGCAAAGCGCGTGTCGGACCGGGCGGCGAGCGCATCGATCAGCGCGCGGGCGAAGGCGAGCTTGTAGCGGTCGGTCGAGCGCTGGCGCAGCACGCGCCGGTAGGAGAGTTTTGTACGCAGGTCTGACACCGCCTGGCGGAGCGCCGTCTCGTCGTCGGCGACGAGCAGGCCGAGCACGAGGCGGCCGGTCTGCGGCTCGCCCGACTGGCCGAGGAAGGCGGCGGGTGCCGCGGGCGCGGCGCGCGACAGGCCCGGCAGCGCCGCCGCGGCGATGCCCAGACCCAGGACCGACCTGCGCGTGACGCCCATCGGCGCCCTCCACCCGTTGCCTGAAGCATACGCCCGCCGCGCCGAAAGGCAAACATTCGCGCGATCGCGATTACGCCGATTTAACGCCTTTGTGCGCACAAGGGGGCATGGCCAAGACGAAAGCAAAGGCGGCGCCCGCCGCGACCCCAGGCGAGAGCCCAAAGAAGCGCTCGAAGGTGAAGCTGATCCTGTTCGCGCTGGTGCCGCTGATCGTTCTGGGCGGGGGCGGCTACGGGGCCTGGGCCTATTTCCTGGCGCCCGCGCCGGAAGTGCATGCCGAGGCCGAGGGCCATGGCGGGATCGACCCGCAGAAGGTCGCGGCGCTGAAGGCGGAAGCCGACGCCGAAACCTCGGCCACCTACAATTTCGCGCTGGCGCAACTGCTCCGCTCGCGCTGCGGCGGCCTCGAGGTGGTGGCGCTGAAGGCCGCGTCCGACGCCGAGGCGGCGCATGACGGAATGCTGGTGTCGATGTCGTGGCAGGCGGCGCTCCGCCGCGCCGGCACGGTGACGGAAGCGTCGTGCGATCGCATACTGGCCGAGATCGACCACGCCGAGGTCAAGGCGGGCGGCGGCGAGCCCGCCGGCGGCCATGGCGAAAAGCCGAAGAGCGGGCATTGAGGCGGAAGTAGGGGAGTACGGCAGGAGGGCAGTAGGGTTGCCCCGCAGTCCGCTCGCCGTCATCCTCGGGCCGGCCCTTCGGGCGTTCGATTGGCTTTGCAAGGTCCACTGGACCTTGCAATTCGCCCGATGGGCGAACCGCCATCTCACCCCGAGGATCTGCCGGCGTTGATGCGATGGGCGGATCGGATATGGACGAGCGGAGGTAGATCCTCGGGTCAAGCCCGAGGATGACGCCGCGCGTGGGATGGATCGTCGCCTTCTTCACGACGTATTCCGCCGCGCCTCCCAGGCGAGATAGTGCAGGTCGCGCAGAACGTCGTCGACCGCGTGTTCTGCGCGCGGCGAGCCGGGACGGTGGAGGCCATAGGCGGGGCCGGGGCGCAGCGGCGAGAGGCGGCCGGCACGGCCGGCCTTGCGCAAAGCCGCGCAGCGGGCGCGCCAGCGGGCGAGCCGTATGGCCTGGCGGGGCAGGTCGCCGAGCGCCGAGGCCAGCGCTGCGAGACGCAGGCGAAGGTATCCGGCATCGATCGGATCGTTGGGCGAAGGGTCGTGCTTGGGCGCGATCGCGAAGAGCGGCGTCCAGCCGGGAATGGAGATGCGCGGCACGCCGGAGGTGCGGATGTGGAACGGCTGCGTGTTCGGGTCGGGCAGCGGGTCGAGCAGGGGGAAGGAGAGTTTGCGCGCGGCGGGCGATGCGTTGGCCGCGTCGGTCCCCACGGCGGGTGAGATCGCGAGCCCGAGGCCGGGGACCGGGACGGGAATGTGCGTGACGAGCGGGCCGCGCTTCGGCTTGAGCGGGGGCAGGATGGGTTCCGCCGCCACCATGTCGCGGCCGACGACGATGATCAGCCTGCGTACCGCAGCTTCCGCCGCGCGCAGCAGGCGGTAGACGGCGCGGTGGACGCGGCGGGGAAGCGTCGGGCATGGCAGAGACCCCTCACCAGGTCCGGCTAACGCCTCGGCTTTGCCTCGGCGAGCCGGACCATCCTCTCCCTCAAGGGGCGAGGAAGAGGCGCGTCCCGCCGGACCCGGCCCTCCGCTATGGCTGCGGGCGCTCGGTCGCTCGAAAAGCCCATTTCGGGGCTTTTCGTGGCCGTCGGCCACCGCTTCTCGCCTCGCCTCAAGGGGCGAGGAAAGCCCGGCCATGATGCACAGGGTGGCGATGATGGGGCCAAGCAGGCGGACATTGCGCTCGATCACGAGGTCCCAGTCGATCACGCTTTGCCTGTCGTTCGTTGCGTCCCAACTGCTCACCCGTGCCTCCTTTCATCGCGGACAGTGTCGGCGCGGTGCGAAGGGGCGTGGATCGAAAAGGCGGATGGCGGGCGCGGCGCTCAATCTCTCCCCTTGAGGGAGAGAAAGCGATTTCAAGACCTTAGCCGCAGGCTAAGTCTTAGAAATCGCAAGTGAGGGGGTCATCGTGGCGGCGGCGATCCACCCTTGGTGGGAATCGATGCGCGCCCTTGTCTCACCGTGGTGCCTCCGGCCGGGGGTAGCGGCGGTCCGCCCCGGGTGGGACCCGCTGCTTCGCAGCTCCCACCCGTTCGAACCCTTTCATCGTGCCACCGGCACGATGAATTCGCCTTCGGCGAACCGGGCTCTCACCCCCCTCTCTTGCAAATTCCAAGGACTTGGCTTCGCCAAGCCCAGGAATTTGCTTTCTCCCCCTCCAGGGGGGAGACAGAGGCACCGCGCCTTACGCAGCGGCAGGACCGACGCCATAGTCGCCGCGGCGGGGCGCGAGGAGGCGCCGGATGTGGCTCGGGATCGGATTTGGCGTAGCGCTGGCGCTGGGGCTCGCCGTGGCGCTGCTGGTGGCGAGGCGCGGGGAGGCGAGCGAGGAGCCGCTGCCCTGGTCGGTCGGCGACATGGCGCGCATGCAGGCCTCGATCATGGGCACGCTGGGCGCGGTGTCGATCACCGGCATCGTCATCCTGCTCGGCTTCCTGACGCGCGGCGAGGCCGACGTGACGGCGATCGACCTCAACACCGTGACGGTGATGTTCGCCATTTCCTTCGGCTACCTGTTCAACACGGCCTATCTGCTCACCTACCTGCCGGACCGGGCGGTGGTGGGCGAGCGGCTCTACCGCTTCTACTATGCGCTCTGCTCGACGCTGCAGTTCCGCACCGTCAACCTGCTGGTGCTGGCGCTGACCACATTCACCGAGTTCTACGGGCTGACGCTGACGGTCGACATCATGAGCGTCTTCGTGCCGGTGGGGGTGGCGGGCGTGTTCCTGGTCATCGCCGGCGTGTCGGACGCGCTCGGCCTCGTGCGCTTCGGCGAATGCTGCGTCCAGGCGGCGGCCGGCGTCGCGCTGGCGCTGGGCTTCTGGGCGGCGATGCGTTTCCTCGCGGCGGACGCGGCCTATGCGCAATTGTCGATGGCGCTGGTCTTCGCCGGGGTCAACGGGCTCTCCTATGTCGTCGCCGGGCTGGTGCCGCTGTCGCCGCGCCGCCCGCGCCTTGCCGCCTTTCTCGAACGCCACGCGCGAAAGCTCGCCGCGATCGACATGCAGGTGACGATCGTGTCGCTGGCGCTGCTGTGGATGGCGGTGGCGGGGCTGGTCTAGGGGAGCAGGGGTCGCTCGCCTGCCGCCGTTCGGCGCCCGCGCCTCAGGTGTTGCCGCTCGGGGTGATCCGCAGGTTCGCCGGCAGGGGCGCGCTGGAACAGGCGAGGTGGATGTCGCGGGCATGGAGCTTGCGCTGCTTGGCCTGGTGCTCCCGGGAGGCGGCGGCGAGCGCCAGCCCGTAGGGGCCCATCAATATGCCGACGGCGAGGTTCATCGGCGGTTTCCTGTTGGCCTCCCACGCGGCGGCGGCCGCGCGCATCCGCTGGCATTCGGTCGAACTTGCCTTCGGGTCGAACCGGGGCAGCGCGGTGGACGTGGGGGCAGGCGCGGAGGCGCAGGCGGCGAGCGCCAAAAGGCAGGCGGCTGCGAGGGGACGGGCGAGGGACATCGATGCTCCATGTTCTCCCACCCGGGACGGGGATTAGCCGAGGCGGGGGCGGGGGGCAAGATGGAGATTTGGGGGGACGGTGGCGCCCTATCTCCCCCCTCGCGGGGGAGAAAGCGTTTTCCTGCACTTGCGAGGGGCTGTGCCCCGAGCAAGTGCTTGGAAAACGCAAGAGAGGGGGATGATTTACGAGGGGCAGAACGGTCGGTCCGCGCTCTCCGTTGGACCTGCCCCTCTCTTGCGATTTCTAGCACTTAGCCTGCGCAAAGCTTGGCTAAGATGCTGAAATCGCTTTCTCTCCCGCAAGGGGAGAGATAGAGGCGCCCCGTTCTGTAGCGCGCACTTGCCATTTGCGGGAATCGACTTCACTCTTGCAACCGGGAGGATTTGATGAAGATCACGGCCGATCAGGTGGACGCTTGGTCCAAGAGGGAGGAAAACCATCGGTGGGAGGCGGTGATCGGGCCGTACTACAAGCGGTCGGATGGCACCGTGGACATCGAGGCGCTGCATGACATCGCGAGACTGAATGGAATTCTGGATACCAGGTCGCGGTACGAGTCCCTCAATACCGGCCAGATCGCGATGAACATCCGCAATCGTCTGCGCCCGCTTTGGCTCAAGGGCAAACTGGAGCTGCCGGTCGAATAGGGGCGGCAGGAACCAAGTGCTCGGAGCCGGTGGTGGCCGTGGTGTGGCGCGAACTGCGGCGGCTGTTCCGGGACTGAAGGTAGCGCCGGAGAACCTGAAGGCGCTGATCGAGCAGGAGGTGGTCAAGCAAGACACAATCGAAGGCGAAGGAGGCTGCCACGCGGATCAGGAAGGCGGGGGCAAAGCTGGAGAGGGCGAGAAAGAGGGAGATGGTAGGTCGACACTCGCCGCTGGTGCCTGTGCTTTCATCCAATGAGCGGCAGAGTATGTGGCCGATCTAAACAAAATAGTGGTAGAGGAAAACATTTAATGTCGAGCATTCCAGATATTACGAAAGCTGATGTTGTCGCGCTAATTAATACTATCGAAGATCAGTTTTTTGATAAGAAGGGCAAAAACGTTTCCGGAAAAGGGATGCAAAAAATTGCTGTCGCCTTTGCGAATTCCGATGGTGGAGAAATTCTAGTCGGCATAAAGGATGACAAAGAATCACCAAACGCACAAGATAGGTGGGATGGTGCCGACAACGTAGAGTTTTTTAATCATTTGATACAAAGTATAGTTGAGCTAAGTCCTTCAATCGGATTTCGCTATGAATTTCTTAGATCTACAGATTACTCTGGATACATATTAAGAGTATTTGTAGATAAGAGTCGAGAAGTCTGCATGACGGCAGACAAAGCGGTTTATATCCGGGCTGGCGCGCAGTGTATTCCGGTTAAAGACGCGCAGAAAATAACGCAGCTAGCTTTTTCAAAAGGTGCCCAATCATATGAAAATAGAAAGATTGAAGGAACCTTGCCAGAGTTGATTGCTGAGTCAGAGGAAATGTCAAGATTTATCACCGGTGCGAACGTTATTCCAAATCCTGTTTCATACATAGTAAACGAAGGTCTTGTTGATCAGAAGGATTGGACGCCACTGGCTGCTGGGGTTCTTTTATATGCTGACAATCCGCAGGGGGTGTTTCCCACTCGATGTGAAACGAGAGTGGTCTTTTATGATACAAAAGAGGAAAACCTGAGCGCGCTCACCTAAAAATCAACGAAACTATTGGTGGCCCTCTGTATCAGCAAATACACAAGGCTATTGATCGAATTTCACAGATCATGTCAGGTATTAGCATATTGACCCCGGAAGGTCTTACGAAGGTTTCATACCCTCCGGAGGCGGTTTGGGAGATCGTAGTAAATGCACTTATACATAGAGATTATTCTATAGGAGATGATGTTCAGATACTAATATTTCAGAACAGAATTGAAATATTAAGCCCTGGGAGACTTCCTGGGAGTGTCACTGTTGAGAATATTCTTGACGTTAGAGACAGTAGGAATCCGAAGATTGTAAAAGCACTTCGGCGGTATAAAGATGCTCCAAACCAGGATCTTGGAGAAGGACTGAATACCGCATTCGATAAGATGAAGGAGTGGCGATTGCAGCCACCTGTATTCGAAGAGATAGGAAACTACCTAAAAGTGACCATAGGCCATAAACCGCTAGCCACTCCAGAGGAAGCGGTTCTCGATTATCTCTCAAATCATGTGGAGATCAGGAATTCTATTGCGCGCGAATTGACCGGTATCAGGTCAGAGAATCAGATGAAGGAGGTGTTTTATCGGCTTCGAGATCGGGGCCTGATTGAACCTGTGCCTGAGAAGAAGGGAAATGCGTCGGCGTGGCGAAAGATCGATCGCGAGGTTCGGTAGCTGCGGCCCTCGGCAATGACTTCGGACTTTTCGTAACCGGCAAAGCCCATTCGGGACTTTGGGATCACTGCGCGGACCGCTCCTCGCCCCCGCAAGTGGGATAATAGGACACTTAGTTGAAGTAACTCTGCAGCGGCCCCCTCAGGCTCCTCGCCTTCAGCGCCGCGATGGCCTGCGCCGCAGCGACCCCCTCTCTTGCGATTTCTAGCACTTAGCGAGCTATCGCCTTCGGCGGCTCGCTAAGTGCTGAAATCGCTTTCTCCCCCTCCCGGGGGGAGACAGAGGCGCCGCGCCTACTGGAAATAGCTCTGCAGCGGCCGCACTTCCAAACTCCCCGCCTTCAGCGCCGCGATGGCCTGCGCCGCGGCGTCCATGCCGGCGAGGGTGGTGTAGTAGGGCACCTTGTTCATCAGCGTGGCGCGGCGCAGTGACTTGGAGTCCGAGACCGCCTTCTGGCCGTCGGTGGTGTTGAAGACGAGCTGGACCTGGCGGTTGCGGATGGCGTCTTCGATGTGGGGGCGGCCTTCGAGCACCTTGTTGACCTTGACGGCCTCGACGCCGTTCTGGCCGAGGAAGCGGGCGGTGCCGGAGGTGGCGAGGACCTTGAAGCCGAGGTCGGCGAGGCGCTTGACCGCCGGCAGCACCGCCTCCTTGTCCTCGTCGCGGACCGAGACGAAGAGCGTGCCGGAGCGCGGCAGGTCGACCGAGGCGCCGAGCTGGGACTTGGCGAAGGCCAGCGCGAAATCGGTGTCGAGGCCCATGACCTCGCCGGTCGACTTCATCTCCGGGCCGAGCAGCGTGTCGACGCCGGGGAAGCGGGCGAAGGGGAAGACGGCTTCCTTGACCGCGATGTGGGTCAGCGCGTTGGGGTCGATCTTCTTGCCATAGTGCGCGAAGGCGTCGTCGAGGGTCTCGCCGGCCATGATGCGGGCGGCGATCTTGGCCACCGGCCGGCCGATGGTCTTGGCCACGAAGGGCACGGTGCGCGAGGCGCGCGGGTTGACCTCGAGGATGTAGATGTCGCCGTTCTGGATGGCGAACTGGACGTTCATCAGGCCGCCGACCTTGAGCGCCAGCGCCATCGCCGCGGTCTGGCGCTCGAGTTCGTCGATGGTGGCGCGGTCGAGCGTGTAGGCGGGCAGCGAGCAGGCCGAGTCGCCCGAATGGATGCCCGCCTCCTCGATGTGCTGCATGACGCCCGCCACATAGGTGGTCCTGCCGCCCAGCGCCGCATCGCACAGGCAGTCGACGTCGACCTCGATCGCGCCCTGCAGATAGGTGTCGAACAGCAGCGGGTTCTTGCCCAAGAGCGTGTTGATCTGGCCGGTCTTGTCGTTGGGATATTTCTGCTTGATGTCCTCGGGCACGAGGCCGGGGACCGTGTCGAGCAGGTAGGACTGCAGCATGGTCTCGTCGTGGATGATCTGCATGGCGCGGCCGCCGAGCACATAGGACGGGCGCACGACCAGCGGGAAGCCAAGCTCGGAGGCGACGGTGCGCGCCTGCTCGACCGACCAGGCGATGCCGTTCTTCGGCTGGCGCAGGTCAAGGCGGTGCAGCAGCTTCTGGAAGCGGTCGCGGTCTTCCGCCAGGTCGATCATGTCGGGCGAGGTGCCGAGGATCGGGATGCCGGCTTTTTCGAGCGCTTCCGCGAGCTTGAGCGGGGTCTGGCCGCCGAACTGGACGATGACGCCGTGCAGCGTGCCGGCCTGCTGTTCGGCATGCAAGATCTCCAGCACGTCCTCGGCCGTCAGCGGCTCGAAATAGAGCCGATCGGACGTGTCGTAGTCGGTGGAGACGGTCTCGGGGTTGCAGTTGACCATGATGGATTCATAGCCCGCCTCGCGCAGCGCGTAAGCCGCGTGGACGCAGCAATAGTCGAACTCGATGCCCTGGCCGATGCGGTTCGGCCCGCCGCCGAGGATGACGACCTTCTTGCGGTCGGAGACCTGTGCCTCGGAGCGCGGGGCGCCGTCGAAGGGGACCTCGTAGGTCGAATACATGTAGGGCGTCGGCGAGGCGAATTCGGCGGCGCAGGTGTCGATGCGCTTGTAGACCGGGCGGACGCCCAATTTGCGGCGCAGCGCCGAGACCTCGTCGGCCTCGCGGCGGACGAGCGAGGCGAGGCGCTGGTCGGAGAAGCCCATGGACTTGAGCATGCGCAGGTTGTCGGCGTCGTCGGGCAGGCCGTGCTCGCGGATGCGGGCCTCCATGGCGACGATGCCCTCGATCTGCTCGAGGAACCACGGGTCGATGGCGCACATGGCGTGCACCTCTTCGGTCGAGGTGCCCATGCGCAGCGCCTGCGCGACCATGCGCAGCCGGTCGGGCGTGGGGGTGCCAAGCGCGGCGCGGATGGCGTTGCGGTTCTCGGACGCGTCGCCCGTGGGCGAGAAGCCGGGGATCTCGATCTCGTCGAGGCCGGTGAGGCCGGTTTCCAGTCCACGCAAGGCCTTCTGCAGCGATTCCTGGAAGGTGCGGCCGATGGCCATGACCTCGCCGACCGACTTCATGGCGGTGGTGAGCACCGGCGAGGCGCCGGGGAACTTTTCGAAGGCAAAGCGCGGGATCTTGGTGACGACATAGTCGATCGACGGTTCGAAGGAGGCAGGCGTCGCGCCGCCGGTGATGTCATTGTCGAGCTCGTCCATCGTGTAGCCGACGGCGAGCTTGGCCGCGATCTTGGCGATGGGGAAGCCGGTGGCCTTGGAGGCGAGCGCCGACGAGCGCGAGACGCGCGGGTTCATCTCGATGACGACGAGGCGGCCGTCCTTCGGGTTGACGGCGAACTGCACGTTAGAGCCGCCCGTCTCGACGCCGATCTCGCGCAGCACCGCGATCGAGGCGTTGCGCATGATCTGGTATTCCTTGTCGGTCAAGGTCAGCGCGGGCGCGACCGTGATCGAATCGCCGGTGTGCACGCCCATCGGGTCGATGTTCTCGATCGAGCAGACGATGATGCAATTGTCGGCGCGGTCGCGCACGACCTCCATCTCGTATTCCTTCCAGCCGAGTACCGATTCCTCGATCAGAACCTCGGTGGTGGGGGAGGCGTCGAGGCCGGAGCCGATGATCTCGAAGAACTCGGCGCGGTTGTAGGCGATGCCGCCGCCGGTGCCGCCCATGGTGAAGGAGGGGCGGATGATGGCGGGCAGGCCGACATGGTCGAGCGCGGAGGCGGCGATGCCCATGGCATGCGACACGTAGCGCTGCTTGCGGTCGCCCTCGCCGAGGTTCCACTCGGTCTCCAATGCATCGAGCGCGGCGTCGAGGTCGGCCGGGGCGGAGGCCTTGAGCGCCGCGCGGCGGGCCTCGTGCATGCGCTTGTCGGCATCCTTGGCGTCGGACGCGTTGGCGAGCATGGAGCGCGGAGTCTCGAGCCCGATCCGCTTCATCGCCTCGCGGAACAACGAGCGGTCCTCGGCCATGTCGATGGCCTCGGCGTTCGCCCCGATCATCTCGACGCCGTAGCGCTCGAGCACGCCCATGCGGCGCAGCGACAGCGCCGTGTTGAGCGCCGTCTGGCCCCCCATGGTGGGCAGGATCGCGTCCGGCCGCTCCTTGGCGATGATCTTTGCCACCACCTCGGGCGTGATCGGCTCGACATAGGTGGCGTCGGCCAGTTCCGGGTCGGTCATGATCGTGGCCGGGTTGGAATTGACCAGGATGACCCGGTAGCCCTCCTCCTTCAGCGCCTTGCAGGCCTGGGTGCCGGAATAGTCGAATTCGCAGGCCTGGCCGATGATGATCGGCCCGGCGCCGACGATGAGGATGGACTTGATGTCGGTGCGTTTGGGCATGGCAGGTCCGGCGGTGTGCGCAAGCCGCCGGTGCGGGTTCTTCCGCCGGCGGCCATTCGATTCCGATGTAAGGCTAGGCGGGCTCTATAGGGGAGAAGCGGGGCGGGGGGAACCCCGGAAATTCGAAGCGCACCGTCCTGTCGCCTGCGGTGGGTCGTGCGCGGGAACAGCCTTCCTCATCGCAGCGTGGCTTCGGCCTCGGCGAGGTCTGCCAAGCGCTGGGTGACGGCCTCGTGGCGGGCGGTGTCGCCGAGGGCGGCGTAGGCGTCGGCGGCGGCGGTGAAGGCGGTCCTGGCATCGGCAAGGGTGCCTGCGTCGCGTTTCGCGCGGCCGAGCAGGAGAAGCGCGCGGCCAATGCCGTCTTGGACGGTGGCGAAGCGGTCGGGTGCCGAGGCATGGGTCCAGAGCGGGAGGAGGGCACGGTACGCGTCGGCGGATGCGGAGAGGGTGGCTGGCGCCTCCCCAGAGCCCGCGGCGACCTCGCGCTCGCCCCGCAGGCGCAGGACCGTCGCAAGGTTGAACTGGGTAAGCGCATGGTCGTCGGGCGCAAACTGCGGGGTCCAGATTTCCAGGGCCAGGCGGTAGGCGGCGGCGGCGTCGGCGAACCGCGCGGTCCCGTCCTCGAACCGCGCAAGCGTGGCGGATACATTTCCGAGGTTGAACTGATTGGCGGCCCATTCGAGCGGCACGCGCTCGCGGGTATTGACCTCGAGGGCGGACCGGAACGCGGCCGTTGCGGCGTCGAGCAGGGCGGGATCCTCGCGGCCGGCACCTTCCGCCTGCAACATCGTGCCCAGATTGTTCTGGGTGCGGGCCCATTCGAGTGGCACCCTGTCGCGGGTCCACTCGCCGAGTGCTGCGCGATAGAAACCGGCCGCTTCAGTCATCAGTGCGAGGTCGCCGGTCTGGTCGGCGCGGGCTGCGATCGCATTGCCGAGATTGTTCTGGGTCTGCGCCCAGTCGAGCGGGAAGCGGGTGCGGTCCCAGACTTCGAGCGCGGCACGATGGGCGTCGGCGGCGCGCACGAGGGGCGCCTCGGTACCCAGCAATTCCCCGAGCGAGGTTAGCGTGATGCCCAGATTGTCCTGCGCGGCCGCCCATTCGTAAGGCGAAGCGTCCCTTGTGGTGATGGACAAGGCGGCGTCGAGGGCCGTGACGGCGCTCTCGAGCAGGTCCGGACCGCCCTGGATGCCGGCGAGGCTGCGCAGCACGGTCGCGCGGTTGCTCTGGACGCGGGCGAAGCGCTGCGGCTCTGCGGCGCGCGTCCAGATGGTCAGGGCCTCGTCGTAGGAGCCGATGGCGCGCCGGAGCGCAACGGCATCGCCCGTCTGCTCGCCGATCGTCGCCAGCGCATTGGCGAGGTTGTTGTGCACCTGCGCCCAGGCGGCGGGATCGCGATCGCGGCTGCGGGCGCCCAGCGCCGCCTCGTGGGCGGCGACCGATTGCACCAGGCGCTCCGTGCCTGTCTCGCGGCCTCCGAGCACTTCCAGTGCGGTGCCGATCGCCGTCTGCGTCGTTGCCCAGGCGTCGCGGTCGTCCATTGCGAGCGCGAGGCGGCTCGCGTCTTCGCCGATCGCCACAGCCTCCTCAAGTGCTGCGGCGTCGCCGCGGAACTGGCCTTGCGCCGTCAGGGCGCGCATCTCGGAGTCTCGGTAGCGCCAGGCCAGGCGCGGGTCCCAGCGGGCGACCTGGCGGTAGGCTTCGCCGTAGTCGGCTGCGGCGCGCGCGTGGTCGAAGCCAAGGGCGTGCGCAGCCGCGCTCTCGGCATAGACGGCGGCGAACTCGATGCGACGCTGGCCGAGATCCGCCTCGGCGGCATCGGCCGTGCCCTGCAGCGCGGCAACGCGGGCCTTGGCGCGCTCGTGGAAGCGGATCGCGCTGTCCAGTGCGCCGTCGCCGAGCGCGCTGCGGGCAAGCGCGGACAGGCGCAGGATCTCGGGATCGGCGCTCTTCAGCGCGGCGCGCTCCTGCATCATCTCGCGGACCGTCTCGGTCTGGCCTCGCAGCAGCGATTCGAGGCGGGCCGGATCGCGCGGTACGTCCTGGCCGAGTGCGCGGAGCATGCCGTAGAGCGCATCCATGGGAATGCCTTCTGCACTCGCCACGCGCTCGACCTGCCGACGGTCGGCGTCGGGCAGGGCGGCGATGGTGAGGAGAAGCTGGCGGCGTTCGGTCAGGATGTCACCCTCTTCG
Organism: Mesorhizobium sp.; assembly: GCF_024710845.1. Lineage (GTDB taxonomy): Bacteria > Pseudomonadota > Alphaproteobacteria > Rhizobiales > Rhizobiaceae > Mesorhizobium_A. The sequence goes on along the minus strand of NZ_JANJTZ010000067.1, from coordinate 12,787 downwards.
CCCTCGACGGGATCGGGTGCTGCGCCGAAATAGAGGAGGCGGCGCAGGCTTTCGTTGAACCACGGTCGCTGGTGGCCGCCGGTCTTGAGGTAGACTTCCTCGGCTACCATCCGCATCACCGTGCCGAACTCCTCGCCGGTCATGGCGGAGACATGGCGGAGGACGGCGGCGGCATAGGGGCTGTTGGCGCCGGCTTCGCCGTCGAGCGCGACCTTGCCGGGCTCTGCCGCGAAGCCGATCAGCGCGCCGACCTGGTCCTGGGGCGCCGTCGTGGACGTCCGGGCGCCGAAGCGCGCGACGGAGCGGGTTTCGCCAAGGCCGGTCATGGAAACGGCGACCGCTTCTGCGTCCGGCGAAGGCTTGATGGTGGAGCCCGGTGGGAACGGGTTGTCGCGGCATGCATCGAGCAGGGCGATGATCAGCGGAACGGCTTGCCCGAGGTCCTGCATCACCCGAGAGAGCGGCACCAACGCCTCGCCTGCGTCGTCAAGTGAAGACAGGTCCGCATCGACCGGTACCAGCCAGTTCTCGCCGCCCGCCTCGATGCCATGGCCGGCATAGTAGACGATCGCGGCATCTGCGCCGTCGGCATCTTCGACGAAGCGCTCGATGGCGCGGCGCAGCTTGCGGGCATCGGCGTCGCGTACCGATGTGGTCTCGAAGCCGAGATCCTCGAACAGGTCCTCGATCGCTCGGGCATCCCCTGTCGGATTCGCCAGCGGTGCGAGATGCTCGTAGTCGCCATTGCCGACGATCAGGGCGACGCCGCGCAGCGGCTTGCCGTCGGCGGCGTGTGCGGCGTTCGCAAGACAGAGAAGCGCTAACGCCACGGCAGCGCGTGCGATAGCGACGGCAATCGATCGACAGGATCCGTGCATTCGCTTCATCGCGCTCCCAGCGTTTCGAGTGCTTGCCTCGCGGCCTCGATCCGCTTCGCATAATACTCGTCATACCCCGTCTCGCCGGTCTCCCTGTCGTAGTTCCACGCCGCCTCGATGTCGGCGATGCCCGCGCGGAGGGGGGCGGGGTCGGCGGTGAGGGTGCCGAGTTCGACGCGGGCGCCGCCGCGGTTGTTGGTGGCGACGGCCCAGTCGTAGGGGACGCGGGCGCGGGTCCATTCGGCGAGAGCGAGGTCGAAGGCGTCGATGGCGGCGCGCAGCAGCGCGGGGTCCTTGCGCTTCGTTCCGAGGATCGTCAGCGCCTCGCCCATGTTGTTCTGGGCAGACGCCCAGGAGAGCGGCTTGTCGGGGCGGGTCCAGACCTCCATGCAGGAACGGTAGGCGGAGATCGCCTCCTCCAGCTTCGCCTCGTCGCCGGTATTCGCGCCGAGCTTCTTCAGGACGTTGGCGAGGTTGTTGGTGACTTTCGCCCAGTCGTCGGGGACGCGGTCGCGGCGCCATTCCTCCAGCGCGTCGCGGTATTCGTATTCGGCGGCGCGGTAGAAGGTGTCGTCGCCCATGCCGAAGCCGAGCGCCTGGTAGGCGTTGCCGATATTGTTGCGGACCGAGGCCCAATAGAGCGGGAAGGCGTCGCGGGTCCAGATCTTCAGCACCTCCTCGCCGGCCTTGGTCGAGTCGGCCAGCATCTTCGGATTGCCCTCGCGCTCGCCGACGAAGAGCATCGTCCCGGCGAGGTTGAACTGCGCCAGCGCCCAGGGGATCGGGTCGGCGTCGGGGCCGACGCGGGCGACGATGTCTGAGAGAATGGCCATCGCCTCGCGCACGATGGCGGTGGAGCCTGAGCGTTCGCCGAGGCGCGAGAGCGCGGCGGCGAGGTTGAGGCGGGCGGTCATCCACTCGACCGTGCCCGATTCGAAGGGGGCGTCGGCGACGAGCTGGCGGTGGATGGCGATGGCCTGGTCGAGCCGGGTCGTGTCCGGATCGTTGGCGCCGAGCGAAGCCAGCGCACTCGCCAGATTGTTGCGGGCGCGGGTGAGGCCGAAGCGGTCGCCGCCGGCCTCAAACACCGGGATCGCCTGCTCGTAGGACGCTACGGCCTCAAGCAGCGTCGCGGCGTCGGCGCGTTGCTTGCCCAATACGTTGAGGGCGTTGCCGACCTGGAGCAGCGCTTCGGCGCGCGGCAGGTCTGAGGGCAGGCGGGCGGCGAGGCGGAGGATCTCGTCGCGGTCGGCGATGATGCGCTGGAGGGGGGCGGCGTCGCCCTTGTATTCGCCGTGTCGGTAGTCGGCGACGATGGCGCGGCGGCGGTAGTCCCAGGCGAGCTGGTCGTCCCAGCGCTCGACCTCGGCGAAGGCGCGGCCGTAGTCGGCAGCGGCGGCGGCGAAGTCGAAGGCGAGTTCGTAGGCCGCACCGCTTTCGGCATAGACGCGGGCGAATTCGATGCGGCGCTCTCGCAGGTCGGATTCGACGGCGTCGAGATCGCGCGAGAGGGTGGCGACGCGGGCCTTGGCGCGCTCGTAGATCGAGGTGGCTGTGGTCAGCGCGCCTTCGCCGATCGCCTCGCTGGCGAGCGAGGCCAACCGGACTATCTCGGGATCGCGCTGCGTCAGCCGCGACCGCTCGGCCATGATCTCGGAGAGACGCCGGCTCTGGTCGCGCAGCAGCGTGTCCAGGCGGGACGGGTCCTTGGGAGCGTCAGCGCCCAGTACGCGCAGCATGCCGTAGAGCGCGTCCATCGGCACGCCGGCGTCGGAGGCGACATGCTCGACCTGGCGGCGGCCGATGGCGGGGAGGGCGGCGATGGTGAGCAGGAGCTGGCGGCGCTCGGTCAGGATCGCGCCTTCCTCGCCTTCGACCGGCGGGGGAGCTGCGCCGAGATAGAGCAGGCGGCGCAGGCTCTCGTTGACCCAGGGGCGCTGGCGGCCGCCGGTCTTGAGGTAGACCTCCTCGGCGACCATGCGCATGACGGTGCCGAACTCCTCGCCGGCCATGGCGGAGACGTGGCGCAGAAGGGCCGCGGCATAGGGGCTGTGGCCGCCGGGCTCGCCGTCGAGCGCGACCTTGCCGGGCTCGGCGGCGAAGGCGAGCACGATACCGTAGCCGCCCGGGTCGGGCGCGCTTGTCGGCGCGAAGCGCTGGACGCCGCGGGCGGCTGCGCCCGAGACGGTGACCGGTTCGGGCGCGGCTGCGCCGGGCAGGCGGACCGACGTGCCCGGCGGGAATGGGTTATCGCGGCAGGCGTCGAGCAGGACGACGACGATCTTCGCGGAAGCCTGCAGGCGGGCGATGAAGTCGGAGACCGGCACGAGGCTGTCGGCGAGCTTTTCGGGATCGGCAACGGCGTCGGTGGGGACGAGATAGTTCTCGCCGGCGACCTCGACCGCATGGCCGGCATAGTAGACGAGGGCGAGGTCGGCGCCCTCCGCATCCTCGACGAAGAAGTCGAGGTCGCGCCTGAGGCGGGGGGCGTCGCGGTCGGTGGAACCGGTCGTCTCGAAGCCCATGTCGTCGAGGAGGCCGTCGACGGCATCCGCGTCGTTGGCGGTGTTCTGCAGCTTCGCCAGGTGCTCGTAACCGGACTGGCCGATGACCAGCGCCACGCCGCGCAGCGGCGCGGGCTGCTGTGCGGGCGACGGGACGGGAAGGAACAGGGCGCAGACGAGAGCCAGGAGGGCGACCAGGGCGGCGCGAAGCGGCAGACCCCGCGATGCGCCCGCCGCGCGCATTATTTCGCCTCGGCGATGAAACGGTCGATGGTGGCGAGGCGGTCGCGGAAATAGTCCTCGTAGCGGTCGACGCCCAACGAGCGGACGAAGTCGCGCAGTGATGCGACGATGCCTCGCGCCTCCTTAAGATTGTCGGGGTTGCGGGTGAGGATGCCGAGTTCGGCGAGGGCGCCGGCGAGACCGTCGCGGGTGTTGATCCACCGATCCGGGTCGGCGGCCTGATCGGTGAAGCTGACGGCGGTTTCGAAAGCGGCGCGTGCCGTGCGCATCGCGTCGGCATCCTTCTCGATCAGGCCGAGGGTCAGCCAGGACTGGGCGAGGCCGCCATGCGCCTCGACGAGATCACCGCGGTCCTTTTCGATGCCGACGCCGCGCAACACCGCCTCATAGGCGCCGATCGCCTTGCGTGCGGCGGCGGCATCCGAACGCTTTTCCGCCAGTTCCAGGTAGATCTGGCCGAGATAGCCGTAGCCGATCGTCCATTGATGGCGCGATTCCTTCGGCGAGGAGCCTTCCAGCGACGTTTCGAAGGCGCGCGCGGCCGCCAGCATCGTCTCGCGGTCGTCCTTGATGCGGCCGAGCGCGAAGAGTGTGCGGCCGAGTTCGTAATGTGTGCGCATCCATTCGAACGGCATCTTGTCCTGGCTGTAGACCTGGAGCGTATCGCGAAGGGCGGCTGCGGATCGGTCAAGCGTCGCCACATCGCGCGTGACGCGGCCGAGCATGCCCGACGTGGTGCCGATATTATACTGGCTGAGCGCCCAGGCGACCGGCATCGCCTCGAAGGTCTGCACCTTCTGCGCCGTGCGGTAGGCTTCGATCGACTTGCGGTAGAGGTCGACGTCCTCGCGGTCGTTGGCGAGCCAGGCAAGGGCTGCGCCGAGATTGTTCTGGGTCTCGGCCCAGGCGGCCGGCCCGCGCTCGAAGGTGAGTTCTGAGAGCGATGCGTGGAAGGCGCCGACCGCCTCCTCGATCGGCGCGCTGCCGCCGCCGAGTTCGCCGACCCTGATCAGCGACGCGCCGAGGTTGGACTGGATGTCCGCCCATTCGAGCGGCATGCGGTCGCGGCGGATCACGGTCAGCGCCTGACGGAAGCAGGCAACCGCGTCGGCCAGCATCTGCGGATCGGCGCGGCGCTCGCCCAGAAAGGCATAAGCAGCGCCAAGCGCGCTCAGCGTGTTCGACCAGTCGATCTCGGACAGTTGCGGCGATCGGACGGTGAGGGCCGCCTTGAAGGCGTCGATCGACCGTTCGAGGCGCACGGTATCGCGGTCGCGCAAGCCGAGCGTGGCAAGCGCGGCGCCGAGCACATGCTGGGATTCGGCCCAGGCTTCCGCCGATTTTTGGGGCGAGCGGGTCGACAGCGCGTTCTCGAAGGCGGTGACCGCCTCGGTCAAAGGCTGCGGGTCGCTGCGCCGTTCGCCGATGCGCACCAGCGCCTCGCCGAAGGTCTGCTGCATTTCGCCCCACAGAACCGGATCGGCGTCGCGGTCGGCCGAGGCGAGCGCCTCGCGCAACATGGCGACGGCGCGGTCGAGGCTTTCGGTGCCGGGCTCGCGTTCGCCGAGGCGGCGCAGGGTGAGGCCGATATCGTTGCGCGTGCGCAGCTTCAGATCGAGATCGCCGAGATAGTCGGCGATGCGCAGCGCCTCATCGCCCGCGGCAAGCGCCGCCTCATAGGCGGCGCGGTCGCCCATGAACCGGCCGCGGCGCGACAGGCTCATCATCTGCGCATGCTTGTAGGTCCAGGCGAGGCGGTCGTCGCGGCGCTCGACCTGCTCGAAGGCCTTGGCATAGTCGGCCGCGGCGGCGAGATGGTCGAAGGCGAGTGCGTTGGCCTCGGCGCTGCGGGCGAAGACGCCGGCGAACTCGCGGCGGCGGGCGAGCGCATCTTCCTCGGCGGAGGCGACGGTCTTCTCCAGCACGCCGACTCGCTCCTTGGCCTGGCTGTGCAGGGCGATGGCGGTGGCCAGCGCGCCTTCGGCGAGTGCATGGTCGGCGAGGCCGGAGAGCCGCGCGATCTCGGGGTCCGTACTCTTCAGCGAGGCGCGCTCGGCCATCAGCTCCTTGAGCGTCTCGGCCTGGCTGCGAAGCATCTCCTGCAAAGCTTTGGGATCCTTGGGGATTTCCTGGCCGAGCGCGCGCAGCATGCCGTAGAGCGCGTCCATCGGCACGCCGCGGGCGGCGGCGGCCTGCTCGACCTGCTGCCGGTCCTGACCCGGGAGGGCCGCTATCGTGAGCAGGAGCTGGCGGCGTTCGGCCAGGATCTTGCCTTCCTCGCCTTCGACCGGGTCCGGGGCCGAGCCGAAATAGAGCAGGCGGCGCAGGCTCTCGTTGACCCACGGCCGCTGCCGGCCGCCGGTCTTCAAATAGACCTCCTCAGCGACCATGCGCATGACGGTGCCGAACTCCTCGCCGGTCATCGCCGAAACATGGCGCAGAACGGCGGCGGCGTAGGGGCTGTTGGCGCCGGCATCGCCGTCGAGCGCCACCTTGCCGGGTTCGGCGGCGAAGCCGATCAACGCGCCGAAGCCGTCGACCGGGCCGGTCTCGGTCGCCTTCGCCCCGAAGCGCGCGACCGAGCGCGTCTCGCCGAGGCCGGCGGCGGCGACGGCCTGCGGTTCCGCGTCGGGCGCCGTGCGGATCGTCGTGCCGGGCGGGAAGGGATTGTCGCGGCAGGCGTCGAGCAGGACGATGGTGAGGGGTGCGACCTTGCCGAGGTCCCGCATCAGCGTCGTCAGGGGCACCAGCGTCTCGCCGGCATCGTCCAGCGAGGAGAGGTCGGCGTCGACCGGTATCAGCCAGTTCTCGCCCCCGGCCTCGATGCCGTGGCCGGCATAGTAGACGACGGCGGCATCCGCTCCTTCGGCGTCCTCGACGAAGCGCTCGACGGCGCGTCTCAGTTTCCTCGCATCCGCGTCGCGGACCGAGGTGGTCTCGAAGCCGAGATCATCGAAGAGATCCTCGACCGCCCGGGCGTCGTCCGGCGGATTGGTGAGCGGTGCGAGATGCTCGTAGGCTCCGTTGCCGATGATCAGGGCGACGCCGCGTAGCGGCTTGCCTTCGGCCGCGTGGACCAGCGTCGCGGCGCACAGGAGTACGAGCGCACCGGCAAGGCGCGCAAAAACACCAGCGATGAAATCCCTTCGAACGCCCACTTGTGCAGCCCTGACCCGTGCGGGAGTGTCGACAGACATATGGCGTCAAGATGGCGCGCGATGACAAGGGCGGAACCTCCGCTAAGCCGCGGAACTCCCTCGAGCCTGGCGCGTTTCGAACACGGCCAGACAGTGGCTAAAGGGAGGAACGACCATGGCAATTGCGAACGCACCCACCGCCAAGGGCAAGGAAGCCGCGAAGGGACTCAAGCAGGCAGCGAAAAAGGAAGAGAAAAAGGTCGAGGCAAAGACCGGGCGCGACCTGAAGAAGGGCGAGAAGCGGTTCGAGGAACGTTCGAAGAGCTCAGACGGCAAGAGCGCCGGCGCGAAGCAGAAGTAGCAGACCCGCGGCCGACTGCGATCGCCCAACGGTGCGCGACCGTCAATTCTGAGGTATTAAGGTGCGTTCGCCGTGCTTTCACGGCTTTTGCGCGCAGGAGAAAGCATGCCTTAAGCTCTACGCGGTATGAAGCTGGCTAGTATCGTCCAAACCGCGAAAGGTCCGGACGCTTGACCGCAATAGGATCGACGATCCTCCGCATGCTGTGCCGAGCCTTCGCCGTGGCCTATGTCCCGGCCGGACTCGCGTTCATCGTCGTCGTGTGCGCCGGCGTCTACGCGGGCTATCTCAACCGCACCCTGCATGAGCAATCGATGCGCGCCGAGGTGCAGACCAAGATCAACCTGATCCGCGCCAAGCTCGAAGGCCATGTCAACGCCAACATCCAGCTGGTTCGCGGCCTGGCCGCCACGATCGAGACCGAGCCGGACATGAACCAGGCGCGCTTCGCCGCGCTGGCCGACAACCTGTTTCGCGAGCAGACACAGCTGCGCAACATTGCGGGCGCACCCGATCTCGTCGTTTCGCTGATGTATCCGATGGCAGGGAACGAGAAGGCGATCGGCCTTGACTACCGCGCCACGCCCGACCAGCGCGAGGCCGCCCTGCGCGCACGCGATACCGGGCATCTCGTTCTCGCCGGTCCGGTGCAGCTCAGGCAGGGCGGCGTGGGCATCATCGGACGCTTCCCGATCTTCATCCGCAATGGCGATGGATCCGAGAGGTTCTGGGGCATCCTTTCCGCAGTCATCGACGTGGACGAACTCTATCGCGACAGCGGACTTCTCGATCCGGAGCTTGGCCTCGAGATCACGCTGACCGGCAAGGACGCCAAGGGCACCACGGGCGCGCGCTTCATGGGCGAGCGGGATCTTCGCGGAGAACATCCGGTTACGGCCGATGTGATCCTACCGTCGGGTTCCTGGCAGATCGCCGCGATTCCGGCCGGCGGATGGGTGTATACGCCGGACAATGCGCTGTTTCTCAGGAGCATACTCGTGCTCGCGCTGCTGGCGGTGGTCGTTCCGATCTTCTACGCCGGGCGGCTGTATGGCCAGCGGCACAAGAGCTTCAGGAAGCTGGCGCAGCGCGAACACGAACTGGCCGGCCTGTCGCAGCGCCTGAGCCTCGCGCTCGACGCGTCGAGGATCGGCGTGTGGGAGCACAATGTCGAGACCAATGAAATGGTCTGGGACGACCGCGTCAACGAGCTGTACGGACTTCCGCAGGATGGAAAACCGCGCGGCTATGAGGATTGGGTGGGCGCGATCCATCCCGACGATCTGGACCGCGCCCAGCGGGATTTCCAGCTCGCGGTCGAAAGCCACGGCGACTACGCGTCGGAATACCGGCTGCTGGCGCCGGACGGAACCCTGCGCCACATACGCACCAAGGCGAAATTCCTCGAAGGCAATGGCGATGAGTCGCGGCTGATCGGCGCCGAATGGGATGTCACCGAGGACGTGCGCCTGCGCGAGGATCTCGAGCGGGCCCGCTTCCTGGCGGAAATGCGCAATGCCGAACTCGAGGCGGCAAAAGCCCGCATCGAACACAATTCGCTGCACGATCCGCTGACCGGCCTGCCCAATCGGCGCTACCTGGACCAGATCCTCGACAATATCTCGACGTCGGGCGAGAGCGGAGATACAGCCCTGCTGCACATCGACCTCGACCGCTTCAAACAAATCAACGATACGCTCGGCCATGCCGCGGGCGACGCGATGCTGGTCCACGCGGCAGGCGTGTTGAAATCGAATGTGCGCAGGGCCGACTTCGTCGCCCGCATCGGCGGCGACGAATTCGTCGTCCTGTGCCTCTCGCCCGATGATGCAGCGGGCCTCTCGGATCTGGCGGAGAGGATCATCGCCGAAATGCGCAAGCCCGTGCCTTACATGGGGCACCAATGCCGGTTCGGCGTGAGCATCGGCATCGCAGTCGAGAGCGGCAAGAACGCCGATCCCAAACGGCTGCTCGTCAACGCGGATATCGCGCTCTATCGCGCCAAGAGCCGCGGCCGCAGCCGTCACGAGTTCTTTACCGAAGCGCTGCAGGCCGAGATCGTCGGCACCAAGCGGATGGCCGACGAGATACTGAGCGGCCTCGAACGGCAGGAATTCATCTCCTACTACCAGCCGCAGGTCTACGGCAGCACGTTCGAGATCGCGGGCGTCGAAGCGCTGGTGCGCTGGAACCACCCGCGCCGCGGCATGCTCTCACCGGGCTACTTCCTGAATACGGCGGAGGAACTCAACGTCGTCGCGAATATCGATCGCCTCATCCTCGAGCAGGCGCTGGCGGACTTCCGCGGATGGGAGGCGAAGGGCATCCACGTGCCGCGGATCTCGGTCAACGTTTCGGCACGCCGGCTGCAGGACGGGGAACTGATCGCGTCGCTGCGGGACCTCGACATTCCGCGCAACCGGCTGGCGTTCGAGCTGGTGGAATCGATCTTCCTCGACGACAACGACGACCTGATGATCTGGAACGTCAACCAGGTCAAGGAACTGGGGATCGACGTCGAGATCGACGATTTCGGGACGGGCTACGCCTCGATCGTCAGTCTGCAGAAGCTCAAACCGCGCCGGCTCAAGATCGACCGTCAACTCATCATGCCGATCGTGGCTTCGGTGAAGCAGAGGCGGCTGGTCGAATCGATCATCGAGATTGGCAAGTCGCTCGACATCGAGATCGTCGCCGAGGGAGTGGAGACGATGAAGCATGCCGAGATCCTCAGGGAGATCGGCTGCGACTACCTGCAGGGGTTCGCCTTCGCCAAGCCGATGAGCGCGCAGGATATCGAGCGGTTCGTCCTGTCCCACAGATCCCGCAAGGCGTCGTGACGCCGGCCGCAGCATCCGGGCCTTGAAAATCCCCAATGACTAGCTGCAACCCTTAGGCTAATTGTGGGTTGTCCCGCACCTGCCGCGCACCGCGTCGGGTCGAAGAAACGTCCGGGGAAGCATATGCGCTGGAGAGGCCGTCGTCAGAGTAGCAACATCGAGGACCAGCGCGGGGCCGGCGAAAGCCTTGGCGGCGGTTTGGGTCGCGGCGGCTTCCGCATACCTGTCGGCGGAACGCGCACCGGCGGGTTCAGCCTGTCGACGATCGTCATCCTCGTCGTACTGTTCTTTGCATTGCGCGCCTGCGGCATCGATCCGCTGGCGATGCTGGAGGAGGGCGGAGTTCCGGGCCAGACACAGGTCCAGCCGTCGCAACCCGGCGGAACGCAGACCGCGCAGCCAAGCGACGAGATGGGCCAGTTCGTGGCAACGGTGCTCGCCGAAACGGAAGATGTCTGGAGCGGTATCTTCCAGGCCGAGGGCCAGACCTACCAGAAGCCCACATTGGTGATGTTCTCGGACCAGGTGCGCTCCGCCTGCGGCTTCGCCTCGGCGGCGTCGGGACCGTTCTACTGCCCTGGCGACCGCAAGGTCTATATCGACCTCGCCTTCTACGATCAGCTCGCCCGCCAGTTCGGCGCCGCCGGCGACTTCGCCCAGGCCTACGTGCTCGCGCACGAGGTCGGTCATCACGTCCAGAACCTGATCGGCGTGATGAAGCAGTTCAACGACATGCGGCAGGGGATGAGCCAGGCCGAGCAGAACCAGATGTCGATGCGTGTCGAACTGCAGGCAGACTGTTTCGCCGGGATCTGGGGGCACTTCACGGCGCGGAAGGGACTGCTGGAAGAGGGCGACATCGAAGAGGCTCTCAACGCGGCCCAGCAGATCGGTGACGATACGCTGCAGCGCAAGACACAGGGCTATGTCGTGCCGGAGAGCTTCAACCACGGCACGTCGGCGCAGCGCAAGACCTGGTTCGCGCGCGGCTTCAAGTCGGGCAAGCTGTCGGATTGCGACACGTTCAACAGCCAGATCTGAAAATCAGGCCGGTTAACGCAAGGTTAGGCCGGGCGGACAAACTGCGCGGGCCGACTTAAGCGGCGATTCAAATGCTTGCGGTATAAAGGCCCTCTAACTTGTCTGAGGGGGCAAAGATGCTGCTGCACAAGACGTCCTTCGCGACGGACACATCAGGAAACTTCGCGATGTTCGCGGCAATCGGGATGCTGCCGCTGTTGATGGCGGGCGGCATCGCCGTCGACTTCACCTCCCTGTCCAAGACCAGATCGCAGCTTCAGCAGGCGCTGGACACGGCTTCGCTGGCAGTCGCGCGGGAGGGAACCGAGATCAGCGACGCTCGGGCGACGCAGATCGCGATCGACCTTTTGACCGGCAATTTCGGGATCACCTATTCCGACCTCAAGATCAAGCGCGAGGGAACGCGCGTGACGGTCGATGCCGTCTCGATGACCCCGCTCGCATTCGGCAGCCTGTTCGGCTACGAGACATGGCCGATCGTCGCGAAGTCGAGCGCCGATATCGCCACCGTGAAATACGAGCTCGCGCTCGTGCTCGACACGACCGGCTCGATGAAGGGCGGCAAGCTCGCGGCAATGAAGGAGGCGGTGACCGGCATGGTCGAATCCATGTCGTCGCAGGTGAGCGATCCCGCCTATCTGAAATTCGCCGTCGTTCCCTTCGCCAATTTCGTCAATGTCGGGCCGCAGTATGCGCCGAAATTCGACGAGAAGGGCAGACGCATCAAGGGGACGGGTGCCGAATGGCTCGATCTCGACGGCAAGAGCCCCGTGCCTCAGCACGAACTGCAGGCCGGCCTCAGCCGCTTCCAGTTGTTCGAGCATCTCGGCTATGATTGGGCCGGGTGCGTAGAGACGCGGGTGCCGAGCAAGAAAGGCACCCACGATGTCGCCGACACCCCGGCGGCGCAGTCCGACAAGTCCAGCTACTTCGTGCCGGCGTTCAGCATCGACGAGCCGGACAGCTGGGGCTACACGAACAGCTACATTGCATCTCCCGTCGATACGCTCGACATGTCCGTGTCCGGCAAGACGAAGAAGCTGCTGAAATACGGCGTGCCGCCGGCGCTCGCGGGCGGGCTTGTAAGTGGCGCGCCGGTTGCGGAGGGCGATACGTCGGGATGGACTGCCCCCGTGATCAACGCCGCCGGCTCGCGCGGCCCGAACAATGGCTGCGTGACGCAGCCGCTAATGCCGCTCAATTCGGACTACAAGGCGATCCTCGACAAGGTCGGCAGCCTCGAAGCCAACGGCACAACCAACATCATGGAAGGCGTCGCCTGGGGACAGCGCGTGCTGTCGCCGGCCGAACCGTTCAGCGAAGGAACGGACAAGGCCAAGTCGGGCGTCGAGAAGATCATGATCGTGCTTACCGACGGCGCCAACGTGTTCGGCAATCGCCCGGTGCCGCTGGGCTCGTCCTATGCGAGCCACGGCTACCTGGTCGACGGCCGCCTCGGCATCGCGGCTGGCGGTTCGAGCGACACGAACAAGCTGATGAACAAGAAGACGCTCGCGGCTTGCGAGGAAGCGAAGGCGGACGGCACGACGATCTATACGATCCGGCTCGAGGAGCCCGACGTAGCGACCGGAACGATGCTGAAGGAATGTGCGACCAGTCCGGCGCACTATTTCGATGCCCCGTCGCGCTCGCAGCTCGACGAGGTATTCCGCGCGACGGACGAGTGATCTTCGACGGAGCCGACATCACTGGAACGAGCGGCGCCAGGTTCGGCAAATCGCCGAAGAGGCGGCTTCTCCAGATGGTTTTCCAGGATCCTCTG
>NZ_JANJTZ010000017.1 GCF_024710845.1 Mesorhizobium sp. | reverse complement strand
TTCGAGATCGAGTGCTACGACATCGGCCATCTCTATACGCTTGCGCATTTCGTCGAGCGCGGACTGGTCAAGCCGCCCTTCTTCGTCCAGTCGGTGTTCGGCATCCTGGGCGGCATCGGCGCGCATCCGGAGGACGTGATGCACATGAAGCGCACGGCCGACAGGCTGTTCGGCGACGCGTATCAGTGGTCAGTCCTTGGCGCGGGGCGCAACCAGATGCCGGTCGCGATGCAGTCGGTGCTGATGGGCGGCAACCTGCGGGTCGGCCTGGAAGACTCGATCTGGGCCGGCAAGGGACGACTGGCGGTAAGCAATGCGGAACAGGTGACGATCGCGCGCCAGATGGTCGAGAGCCTCGGCCTCGAGATCGCCACCCCCGCGGAAGCCCGCGACATCCTCAAGCTCAAGGGCGCCGACAAGGTCGCGTTCTGAGGAGGGCGGGAGCGCGCATGAACGTTCTGATCGTCTATGCTCATCCGGAACCCGCCTCGTTCAACGCGGCCATGTGCGCCCGCGCACGGGATGCACTGACGCAGGCAGGGCATGAGGTGGTCGTTTCCGATCTCTACGCCGAGGGCTTCAATCCGGTGGCCGGCAGGCACGACTTCGTCTCGGTCGCGGATCCACACGTCTTCCACTACCAAACCGAACAGGCGCACGCGGCCCGCCACGGGACATACGCGCCGGACATCGCGCGCGAGCAGCGACGCGTCGCCGATGCCGACCTCGTCATTTTGCAGTTTCCGCTCTGGTGGGGCGGCGTACCGGCGATCCTCAAGGGCTGGGGCGAGCGGGTGTTCGCCTACGGGTTCGGCTATGCCGACGGGCTGCGATTCCAGACCGGCGTCTTCCGCGGGCGGCGAGCCATGGTGTCGATGACGTCCGGCGGAACGACCGCCCGTTTCGGCGTCGACGCCGTCTATGGCGAGCTGGAACGGCAGGTGCTGTGGCAGATCCAGCATCTCGGCCTCGAATACATGGGGTACGAGCTGGAGCCGCCGTTCGTCGCCTATGCGGCGCCGCGCACGGACGACGCCGGACGCGCTGCCTATCTCGACGAATTGGAAAAGCGAGTTCTCGTGGCAGCGGCAAAGCCGGTCGACCGCAACCTCTGGATCGCCAAACCGCTCGACCTCGTTCCGGACGGCGCTTGGAAGCAACAAAGATAGGAAGACTGCAATGAGCCAACTGGGACTGACAGGCAAGGTGGCGCTGGTCGCAGGCGGATCGCGGGGAATCGGGGCTGCCGTCGTGCGGCGCCTCGCCCGCGACGGCGCGGCGGTGGCGATCGGCTACCGGGCGGCGACCGCCGAGGCCGACGCGCTCGTCGGCGAGATCGAGGCCGCCGGCGGGCGCGCCATCGCCGTGAAGGGAGACATCGGCCTCGATGGCGATTCGGCGCGGATGGTGCAGGAAACCCGCGACCGTTTCGGCCAGTTGGACATCCTCGTCAACACCGCCGGCATCGGTCCCTACCGGCCGCTGGCCGCCGTCGACGAGGCCTATGTGCGCCAGATGTTCGACACCAACGTGCTCGGCGCGATCATGCTGACCAAGGCGGCGGCGGCCGCGATGACGGCGGGCGGACGGATCGTCCACGTCTCGTCGCGCCTCGCCTTCAGCCCGATCCCGACGAGCACCGTCTACGCCGCGTCGAAGGCCGCCGTCTCGGCCATGGTGCATGGCTACGGCAAGGAGCTGGGCCCGAAGGGGATCACGATCAACGCCGTCGCGCCCGGCGTGATCGAGACCGACATGGCGACGGCGATCATCGCCGAACGCGGCGACCAGATTCGCGCGACAACGCCGCTCGGCCGGATCGGCCAGCCTGACGACATCGCCGGGATCGTGGCGTTCCTGGTCTCAGACGATTCCCGCTGGATCACCGGCCGGACGATCCTGGCGGATGGTGGGCTGACATAACGCGCATAGCAGGACGCTGCCGGCGGCGTCGGCGGCCGACCGCACTCACGCGCCGCGGACAAGCGGTCGCGAACGCATGGATCGAAGGTCATGGAGTTCGGATGGTGGGCGTGACAGGGATTGAACCTGTGACCCCTACGATGTCAACGTAGTTGTCGAATTGCCCTTGCATACCCTTATGCACTTTAAGTCATTGAAATTGTAAGGAGTGAAGTCCGCTCTTTGCCTTTGAGTTACCCTTGTTTTCTCGCTATCCTTGTAGCTGAATTGTAGCTATTTCGGGAGAGGGCACAAATGCCGATCACGAAGCGCGACGTCGATGCGTTGCAGCCGAAGTCCAAAATTTGGGACGAGGGGGGGATCTGTGCAGGGCTTCGGTGTCCGATGCCAGGCCCGATCGCGCGTGTTCTTCATCAAGACCGCGATCGGAGGGCGACAGCGTTGGGTCACTATCGGACGCTACGGAGCACCTTGGACCGTCGTGAATGCGCGGGCTGAAGATGATGTCCCACTGAGTGGTGTAGCTGGCGGCATTGGTGGCCGCGCTGTCCGGCATTGCCGGGTTGATCAGCGCGCCACGGCTGGCAGGCTGATGAGGGGATCATCGCTCAACTGGCCGACGCTTTCCAGCGTCATGTAGCGGGCGCGCTGGACGGCCCACTCGTCGTTCTGTTCGAGCAGCAGTGCGCCGACCAGGCGGACGATGGCGTCGTCGTTGGGGAAGATGCCGACGACATCGGTGCGCCGCTTGATCTCGCCGTTGAGGCGCTCGATCGGATTCGTGCTGTGAAGCTTGGCCCGGTGCTCCTTCGGGAAGGTCATGTGGGCGAGCACGTCTGGCTCGGCATGGTCGAGGATGGCGGCGAGCTTCGGCACCTTCGGCCGGATCTGGTCGGCGACGGCGCGCCACTGGGCGCTTGCGGCCTCTGGCGTCTCCTGGGCGAAGGCGGTGGCGATGAAGGCCGAGACGACGCGGCGGCCGCTCTTGCCGGCATGCGCCAGCACGTTCCTCATGAAGTGGACGCGGCAGCGTTGCCAGGTGGCCGACAGCACCTTGGTGACGGCCGTCTTCAAGCCCTCATGGGCATCCGAGACGACGAGCTTCACCCCACACAGGCCGCGACGGGTGAGCTTGCGCAAGAACTCCGTCCAGATCGGCTCGGCCTCCGAGGTGCCGATCTCCATTCCGAGCACCTCGCGCCGGCCGTCGCTGTTGACGCCCACCGCGATGATGACGGCGACGGAGACGATCCGCCCGCCGCGACGGACCTTCAGATAGGTCGCGTCGATCCACAGGTATGGCCAGTCGCCTTCGATCGGCCGCTCAAGGAAGGCTTTCACCTTGCCGTCGATCTCCTCGCACAGCCGAGACACCTGGCTCCTGGAGATGCCGCTCATACCCATCGCCTTGACCAGGTCGTCGACCGAGCGCGTCGAGATGCCTTGGACATAGGCTTCCTGGATCACCGCCGTCAGCGCCTTCTCGGCCATCCGGCGGGGCTCCAGGAAGCCCGGGAAGTAGGACCCCTTCCTCAGCTTCGGGATGCGCAGCTCCACCGTGCCGGCCCGCGTCTCCCAGTCCCTGTCCCGGTAGCCGTTGCGTTGGGCCGTCCGCAGCGGGCTCTTCTCGCCATAAGCGGCGCCGGTTGCGGCGCCGACCTCCATCTCCATCAGCTTCTCGGCGGCGAAGCCGATCATCTCGCGCAGAAGATCAGCGTCAGGTGTCTTCTCCACGAGCGTGCGCAGGTTCATCATGTCGTCGGTCATCGGTGGTTTCTCCAGAAAGGTTGGTGTCGCAACCAGACCCTACCGGAACGCGCCGATGACCACCGCGCTACCCAGCTACACCACGTCCAGGGACGTCACCATCACGGCGCGGGGGGATGGACATATGGCAAGTATCAACTGGCAGCCGAAGTCGGTGGCATTCGGAGCTTCCTTGATGCTCTCGAATGCGAGGGAGCAAACTTATGCCTTCCAGATGGTTTTCGCCCCGTTGCAGACCGTTTGTCGGCGGCGGGCGGAGTTCAGGGAGCGGTAGGTCACACGACCGCTTTCGTTTCGGCCTGGACCGATCTCTCTCAAAACGATCGACGCATGCAGCAAGCTCAGGAGAGCTATCAGGCACTTGTTTCTTGGGTACCTATGGCGACGTTCTTCCGATCCTTGAACATCGATCTAGCCAAGGCCAGTTGCGGACTGCGGGAAGCAGCCTTTTCCGTCAAGACCCAGCATAGTTTCTCGAGCGCCAAGATGATTTTCAGTGAAGCTGCGAAAAGGGCGGGCACCACAAACTCATCCGCCATGATAACAGCTGCTAACAACTATCGACTTGAAAAACTTGGACAGGAGGGAGGCTATTATTCCACTTATGGAGCTATTTGCGACGGTCGAGCGAAGCCGACAAGGACGGTGAAGGTGAAATACGCCTGTTCCTATATCGCCGGCGTTAGAGCCCGATGGACCCGCGAATCGAACCAACTGGCGTCGCTAGATTCCGCTGACTGCCCATAAAGCATAGCGGAGCCCTCTTAACGCTAAAGCCGATCGCGATTGATCCGCCTCATATCCTGCTTGCCTGGTAAGCGCTATTCTGGTGCCACCGTTCGTGCGTGGTCGTGAGCCACGATGTTCGGAGCCTTTGAGGGCTTCGACACATGACGATTTCAGAGCTTACGCTTAAATCCAGAGATTCTGAGCCCGCGCGGCGATTCGAGGTGTTCACGGGTTCCGGCCGGCGGCCCCGAATGGTTGCCGGAGGAGAAGGCGCGGATCGTGTCGGAAAGCTACGATGCCGGCGAGACCGCGAGCGCGGTGGCCCGGCGATACGCCTTGTCCCCGCAGCAGCTTTTCGCCCGGCGTCGGGCCGCGCGTGTGCCGTTGGAAGAGACGCCGGCGCGGGAGCCATCGTTTGTTCCTGCGGTGATTGCGGCGCCGGAGCCCGAACCGTCGAGGAAGCGCGCGAGATCGACGCGGAAGCGGAAGGCCGCACGAGAAGCCGGCGTGATCGAGCTGGAGATCGACGGTGTTGCGATGCGGGTCGGCCGTGGCGCCGACGCCAGGACGGTGGCGGCAGTGATCCGTGCGCTAGAGCGGAATCCGATCAGTCTGCATCATATCCGCAGCTTTCGAAGTAGTTTTGGGCCTCGGCGGGTGTGATGAGGTCGACGAGGCGGCCGATAGCCCTCCAGAGGCCCTCGACGGTGCGCTCGGCGGCCTTGCGCAGGA
>NZ_JANJTZ010000002.1 GCF_024710845.1 Mesorhizobium sp. | reverse complement strand
CTTCTGGAATGGTGCGGCGCCGCCGATCGGCTATCGCGTGGTCGCGGCCGAGCAGCGGGGGGCAAAGACCAAGAAGAAGCTGGAGATCGACCCGCTGCACGCCGACACGATCCGGCTGATCTATCGCCTTGCGCTTCAGGGCGAAGGCGGCTCTGGCCCCATGGGGGTGAAGGCGATCGTGAACCACCTCAACAAGAGCCGGATCTATACACGCCACGGCGGACGCTGGGGCATCGGCCAGCTTCACCGCGTGCTGACGCGGCGCACCTATATCGGCGAGCACGAGTTCAACAAGCGCTCGAAGGCCGGAGAATTAAAGCCAGCGGTCGAGGTTGTCGCCGTCGAAGTTCCGCCGATCATCGATCGCGACACCTTCGAAACGGTGCAGAAGCTGATGCGCCGCCGCAACCCGAAAGTCACGCCCGCGCGCGTTACCAGTGGGCCGACCCTGCTGACCGGCATCTGCTTCTGCGCCAAGTGCGGCGGTGCGATGACAATCCGCACCGGCAAGAGCGGGCAGTATCGCTATTATGCCTGCTCGATCAAGGCACGGCAGGGAGAGGCAGGATGTGCCGGCCGCTCGATCCCGATGGACAAGCTGGACGGTATCGTCATCGACCATATTGAGGAGCGCCTGTTGCAACCTGAACGGCTCGAGGAGGTCTTGGCGAGCATTCTCGACCACAGGCAGGAGCAATCCGACCGGAGGCGAGAGCAGCTCGCCGAACTGCACAAGCGCATCGAGGACACCAAGATGCGACTGCAGCGGCTCTACGACGGCGTTGAGGCCGGCGTATTCGACCCACGCGAACCTGCGTTGGCGGAGCGGATGACCGGCCTGCGCGGCATTCACGACCAGGCGCAGGCCGATGCCTCGCGCATCGAGGCGATGCTTCAGAGGTCGGGCGATAGAGCGATCACACCGGCAATGATCCGCAGATTCGCCCTCGCGGCGCGCGAACGAATCCGTCTGGAAGGCGGCGGATACCGGCGTGAGCATCTGCGCGCGCTGGCACAGCGCGTCGACGTCGCGGAGCGCGAAGTTCACATCGGCGGATCGACATATGAGCTGCTGAGGACATTGACGGGCACGAGTGAGGTTAAAACCTCAATGAAATCAGTGCTCATTTCTGTTCCGAAATGGCGGAGAGAGCGGGATTCGAACCCGCGTTACGGTCTCCCGTAAACACACTTTCCAGGCGTGCGCCTTCAACCACTCGGCCACCTCTCCGCAATCCCGACGGCGTCACACGTGGCGACAGGCCGGCAGGATGCGGCTCATCTAGTCGATCGGTCCGCGAATGCCAAGCCTTTTGGGTGGGCGGGGGAGCATAATTACAAGCCGGCTTTCGCCCAGCACCCGCCGGTTACATGATGGCGGTAGTGCGTCGCTACACCGACAACGCCGCCAAGCGCGGCGCGACGCAGGATGGGGGCAGACAATGACGACAGGCCAGGAGCCCGCGCGGGGCGGCAACGATTTCAGCCGCGACCTCGCCCAGGCCGCGCCCGTCATCTGGCTCAGCGCGAACCTGCTCCTGTCGCTGCGCGGCCTGTGGCAGGGCTGGCCGACGATATTCGCGTACGACCTCCCGAGCGCCGTCATGACCTATGTCTATGCCGGCATGGCTGCGGGCGTCGTTCAGATCCTTTTCGGCCTCTACGTGCTGGGACTCGCCTGGCGGAAATCGCCGCGATTCGCCTTCTGGTTCACGGCTTGGGCGGTACTGGCGATCGTCACTGACATCGGCTTCCCGGTCGCGAGCCTGTTCATCGGCGATTTCGTGCTGACCTGGATGCCCTGGCTGATCGCCGTCGTGTCGGTCGCCATCTCGGTATGGACGATCTGGCTCGTGCGGCAGCCACAGCCGGCAATGGCAGCGACGCAGACAGCGCAGCCGGCGGGTCCCGCGCCGGTCGGGGTCATCATCCTCAACGCCGTCCTCGGCCTCGTTCTCGGCGGCGCCGCCGGACTGGGCATCGGCCTGCTTGCCGGCTCGGCGATCGTCGACTGGCTTGACGTCTCCTGCTTCGAGGGCGGCTGCGGCTATGCGGCCGCCGCGATCGGCCTGCTCGGCCTGATCATCGGCGCGATCGCCGGCCCGGTCTTCGCCGTCTGGCGCACGCGCAAACGGCGAAGACCGGCCTGACCTTCACGCGGCGTCAAATTCCCGTGCCCGGATTGATGATCGGGACTTGAGACCATACATATGCGTCATTCCAAGCGACATGGCGAACGAATCGGATGGTGAGGTTCCTCTTCAGGCTTCTGGCGGCCGTTTCCCTCGCGCTCTCGGTGATCCTGGGGGTGATGGATGCGACGCGCTCGATCGCGCTGTCGAAGTTCGATCCGACTCCGCTGGGCGCGCTGTGGTTCGAGCACGCGCCGTCGTCACTGACGGCGCTGCAGGGACTGCTGACCGGCGTGGCCGGTTTCCTGTGGGATCCGGCGATGCTGACGCTGCTGAAGGTTCCAGCCTTCATCTTCTTCGCGGCACTCTCCCTCCTGCTCTATGCGATCGGGCACAAGCCGCAGCCGTCCGCCCGCACCTTCGCCGTCGGTCGCTGACCTCTTTCGAAAGGAAAGCAAGCATGTTCTTCCTGAGTGACATCATGAACAAGAAGATCCAGTTGCCGAAGCCCGGCGAAGCGCTGCCGGGTCGCGACCGGCCGATCCCGACCGCCGCGCGCCACCACGTCTTCAAGCGCCCGCTCAAGGACGCCGCACCCGAGGGCTTCGAGACCATCTATTTCGGCATGGGCTGCTTCTGGGGCGCCGAGCGCCTGTTCTGGCAGACGCCGGGCGTATGGATGACCGCGGTCGGCTATGCCGGCGGCGAGACGCCCAACCCGACCTACCAGGAAACCTGCACCGGCATGACCGGACACGCCGAGGTGGTGAAGGTGATATACGATCCGGTGCAGGTCAGCCTGTCGGCGCTGCTCAAGCTGTTCTGGGAAAGCCACGACCCGACGCAGGGCATGCGCCAGGGCAATGACATGGGCACGACCTACCGCTCGACGATCTACACCACGACGGCTGACCAGCTCGACGCGGCGATCGCCTCGCGCGACGCCTATGCCTCGGCGCTGACGAAGGCCGGACGGGAGAAGATCACCACCGAGATCCGCCCGGCGCCGGAGTTCTACTACGCCGAGGAGGATCACCAGCAGTATCTGGCCAAGAACCCCTACGGCTATTGCGGGCTCAAGGGCACCGGCGTCGAATGCGCGGTGCCGGCGGCCGTCACCGCCTGACCGGATTGTGATCGACGGTTTTCGGACCAAAGGCCCGGCGAACGGCACCGTTTCCCGGGCTTTTTCGCGAGTCCAGGTCTTTTCCAGATGGTCAAAGATTCCGCGTGAAATTTCCGCAACGCCATGCAAGATTGAAATCCGAGCGGGCGTCTTCGCGCCTGCGTGGGAGACGCCACGGGCAGGGGAACGCTCCGTAGGACGGCAACCGGAAGAGAAAAACCAACAGGGTGTGGATCACATGAAGCGTATCATTCTTGGCCTGATGGCCGCCACCGCAATGTCCTTCTCGGCCTATGCGGCCGACGTCAAGCCTGCGCTGCTGTTCGATCTCGGCGGCAAATTCGACAAGTCCTTCAACGAATCGTCGTTTAACGGCGCGGAGAAGTTCAAGAAGGACACGGGCATCGAATACCGCGAATACGAGATCAAGGGCGAGGAGGAGCGTGAACAGGCGCTGCGCCGCTTCGCCGACGACGGCAACAACCCGATCGTGATGGCCGGCTTCTCCTGGGCCACCCCGCTCGCCGCGATCGCCAAGGAATACCCGGACATCTCCTTCACCATCATCGATGGCGTCGCCGACGCGCCGAACGTCCGCTCGGTCGTGTTCAAGGAGCAGGAAGGTTCCTACCTCGTCGGCGTGCTCGCCGGCATGGCGTCGACCACCAAGAAGGTCGGCTTCGTCGGCGGCATGAACATCCCGCTGATTTCCGCCTTCGGCTGCGGCTATGTCGGCGGCGCGAAGGCCGCGGGCGCGACCGACGTGTTCGAGAACATGATCGGCGACACGCCGGAAGCCTGGGGCAACAAGCCCAAGGCGACCGAGATCGCCAAGACGCAGATCGACCAGGGCGCGGACGTCGTCTACGCGGCGGCCGGCGGCGCTGGCCTCGGCGCACTGGAAGCGGCGGCGGACGCCGGCAAGCTCGCCATCGGCGTCGACTCCAACCAGAACTACCTGTTCCCGGGCAAGGTCCTGACCTCGATGCTCAAGCGCGTCGACGTCGCGGTCTACAACTCGTTCAACGACGCCAAGGAGGGCAAGTTCACCGGTGGCATCAACGTCCTCGGCGTCGCCGACGGCGGCATCGACTACGCGATGGACGAGCACAATGCGCCTCTGATCACGCCTGAGATGAAGACCGCGGTCGAGAAGGCCAAGGCCGACATCATCGCCGGCACGATCCAGGTGCACGACTACCGCACCGACAACAAGTGCCCCTACTGATCGGCTGAGCCGTCACGCATAACGAACCGCCGGCCCTTGGCCGGCGGTTTTCGTTTGGGAGAGGGGAGTAGGGGAATAGGGCAGTAAGGCAATAGAGGAAGAAGCGACGAAGAACGTCCAACCCTACTGCCTGACCTCCCCCGCGATATCCTCGAGAATGGGGCAGTCCGGCCGGTGATCGCCGTGGCAGGCGTGGATCAACCGGTCCAGCGTCGCGCGCATCTGCTGCAGTTCCTTCAGCTTCTCGTCGATCGCGGCAACGTGCGATTTGGCGATCTCGCGCACGTCGTGGCTGGCCCTGTTGCGGTCGCGATAGAGGTCGAGCAGTTGCCGGCAATCCTCGATCGAGAAGCCAAGCGTGCGCGCCCGGTGGAGAAACGACAGCCGGTGAATGTCGGACTGCGAATAGTCGCGATAGCCGTTGGTGGCGCGGTCGGCGCTGATCAGGCCGATGTCCTCGTAATACCGGATGGTCTTCGCCGGCAGGCCGGAGAGCTCAGATGCGCGCCCGATGTTCATTCCGAATCTTCCTTCCCGTTCATGCACTTCGTCTAGCCGGACAGATGGGTGTCCTGTTGCAGAAATGCCATAGACACCGCGTCACGACGCATGGTTGCGCCAAAGTGCGGCGCATTCGCTTGGCAAGCGCACGACATGCCGCTTAGTAATGTTGACGAAAATGCGGCTCGAATCGGGCTGGATTGTTACTGACTCGTCTACGGGATTAGACATGAAATTCAGGTCACTGCTCGTTGCCGGCCTGCTGGCCGCTGTCACTGCGATCTCGGGCTGCGCCACCGACGGCGCTTCGATCTTCAGCAATTCCTATGGCGGGAAGCGGGATGCGGGCTACCAGCTGCCGGCGATCCCGGTTGCCAAGGTTCCCCAGCAATACCGTCGCCAGGTGGTCAGCTACGACACGAAGGAGAAGGCCGGCACGGTGGTCGTCGACACCAAAGCCAAGCACCTCTACTTCGTCATGGGCGGTGGCAAGGCGATGCGCTACGGCATCGGCGTCGGCCGCGAGGGCTTCGAGTGGAAGGGCACTTCGCGCGTCGCGATGAAGAAGGAATGGCCGGTGTGGACGCCGCCGCCGGCGATGATCAAGCGCCGTCCCGACCTCGCCAAGTATCGCGGCGGCATGAATCCCGGCCTCGACAATGCGCTGGGCGCGCGTGCGATGTATCTCTTCAACAAGGGCGGCGACACCGGCTACCGGCTGCACGGCACGCCCGAATGGTGGTCGATCGGCAAGGCGATGTCGTCGGGCTGCATCCGCCTGATCAACCAGGACGTCATCGATCTCTACAACCGCGTCGAAGTCGGCGCGAAGGTGATCGTCAAATAGGACGTTCCGCGGAGCGACGCTTCAGTTTCATGGGCGGGGGCGCCTAAGGAAAAGCCGGGTCGGGGGACCCGGCTTTTTTCGTTTGTGCGTGTGGCGCGTCGCCGACCGTGTCCGATCCCCTCCCAGCGCGTCCGTCATCCCGGCGGCCAGAGGCCAACCGGGATCCATTGCTGTTCGAGGGCTTGGCGCGAGGAGCCAATCGCAGAGAAGAATGGGTCCCGGATCGCCTTCGGCGTCCGGGATGACGGTCGCGGCGGGGAAGCCCCTACTGCCTAGTCCATCACGCCACCTGTTCGACCTGCTGCACTTCCGGCACGAAGTGCTTCAGCAGGTTCTGGATGCCGTGCTTCAGCGTCGCGGTCGAGGACGGGCAGCCGGCGCAGGCGCCCTTCATGTTGAGGAACACGGTGCCGTTCTCGTAGCCGCGGAAGGTGATGTCGCCGCCGTCCTGCGCGACGGCCGGGCGTACGCGCGTATCGAGCAGTTCCTTGATCGTCACGACGATTTCCTCGTCGGCCTTGTCGTAGAACTCGCCGTCGGCTTCCGCCGTGTCGGCGGCTGCCTGCGAGCCGGAGTTCATCACCGGCCGGCCGGCCATGAAATGCTCCATGATGGCGCCCAGGATCGCGGGCTTCAGGTGCTGCCAGTCCGGACCGTCCTTGGTCACCGTGACGAAGTCGTAGCCGAAGAAGACGCCGGTGACGCCGGGCACGGAAAACAGCGCACCGGCCAGCGGCGAGGCGTCCGCCGCGCCCGCACGGTCGCGGAAATCGGCCGTGCCGTCGGCGAGCACGACGACGCCTGGCAGGAATTTGAGCGTCGCCGGATTGGGTGTCGCTTCGGTCTGGATGAACATGGCCGCGTCTCCACTTGGTCGACTTCAAGGGTCGAATTTGGAATTGTTCTAAAATAGGCCCCTATCGAGCCCAGTTCAAGCGACAATCGCGCCTCATGCGAGGCTGTCGATGTCCTCGTCGGTGAGGTTGTAGGGCACGATCGTCACCGGGATGGGAAAGGCCGCGGCCTTGCCGGCGATCGAGGCCACCAGCGGGCCGGGGCCCTCCTTCGCCGCGCCGGCCGCCAGAACCAGGATCGCGATGTCCTGGTCCTCCTCGATCAGCTTGTGGATTTCGCTCGTCTTGTTGCCTTCGCGGATCACCAGTTCCGGCTCGATGCCATGGCGGTTGCGCACCGCCGTCGCGGCCTGGTCGAGGGCGGCCTGCGCGACCGCCGTCGCCTCCTGGCGCATCACCGCCTCGACGCCGAGAAAATGCTGGAAATCGCTCGATTCGATAACGAACAGCAGCACCAGCGCGCCGCCCGTGCTCTTGGCGCGGCGCGAAGCATATGCCACCGCGCGCTCGCACTCCGGAGTTTCGTCGATCACCGCGAGGAATTTCCGGCGGTGGCCGGCTTCGCGGATCAGGCGCTTCGAAACCATTCACATTTCCCGGTTGGTCGGCGGCAATCTGCCACCGGGCGCGCCCGGCGGCAAGGAGGCCAAATGGACAGGATCAGCCGCCCAGCCAGCCGATGATCCTGCGCACATCCTTCATCGTCGCCTCGGCCAGCGCGCTGGCGCGTTCGCCGCCGTCACGCAGCACCTGGTCGACATAGGCCTGGTCGGCCGAGATACGGCGCATTTCCGAAGCGATCGGCGCGAGCTTGTCGACCGCGAGGTCGGCGAGCGCCGGCTTGAACACCGAAAACTGCTGGCCGCCGAACTGGCTCAGGACGTCGTCGCGCGTCGTGTCGGCAAGAGCGGCATAGATGCCGACGAGATTGTCGGCGTCCGGCCGCTCCTTCAGCCCCTCGGCCTCGGAAGGCAGCGGCTGCGGGTCGGTCTTGGCCTTGCGGATCTTCTTGGCGATCGTGTCGGCGTCGTCGGTCAGGTTGATGCGCGACAGGTCGGACGGGTCCGACTTCGACATCTTCTTGGTGCCGTCGCGCAGGCTCATCACCCGCGTCGCCTCGCCTTCGATCACCGGCTCGGTGATCGGGAAGAAGCCGTGCACCGTCTCCTCGCCCGACTTCATCTCGACGCCGGCGCCGAGATCGCGGATGCGGTCGGAATAGTCGTGGTTGAACTTCTGCGCGATCTCGCGGGTCAACTCCAGGTGCTGCTTCTGGTCGTCGCCAACCGGCACATGCGTGGCGCGATAGACGAGAATGTCGGCCGCCATCAGGTTCGGGTAGGCGAACAGGCCGACCGACGCGTTCTCGCGGTCCTTGCCGGCCTTGTCCTTGAACTGGGTCATCTTGTTCAGCCAGCCCATGCGGGCGACGCAGTTGAACACCCAGGCGAGTTCCGCATGCTGCATGACGCGCGACTGGTTGAAGACGATGTGCGCCTTGGGATCGATGCCGGAGGCGAGGAATGCCGCCGTCACCTCGCGCGTCGACTTCTCGAGCTCGGCCGGCTCCTGCCACATGGTGATCGCATGCATGTCGACGACGCAGTAGATGCAGTCGGAATGCTCCTGCAGCGCGACGAACTTGCGGATCGCGCCGAGATAATTGCCGAGGTGGAGGTTTCCGGTCGGCTGGACGCCGGAGAAGACGAGTTTCTTGAACGACATGTCAGGTTCCGTGGCTGGTGGAGGGCCCAAGCCCTTGCGGGCAGGCGAAACGAGCCGGGCTTATGGCGGATGGCGGGGCTACAATCAAGTCGTCTGCGGCCGTTGGAAAGCCCTATTCGATCGGCGCCTGCGGAGGGCGCTAACCTCTCCTCACGTTCCGCCGCAGCATGCCGATATCGGCCCCGCCTGAGGCGAAGGCCAGGCCGAAATAGATCGCCATCGCGCCAAGAACAAGCATGCCGAGCGCCATTGCCTGGGTCGTGAAAAGCGCATCGTGCGTGAGCCAGGCCGAGAGCCAGTCAGCGGAAAACCAGAGGAAGCCGGCCATCGCTGCGGCGCTGAGCACGATGCGCGGCAGCCGCAGCAGAAGCGGGCGGTCGCTGCCCCAGTGTCCCCTCCACATGAGAGTGCCGAACAGCAGCGCAGCGTTCGTCCAGCCCGAGACGGCGGACGCGGTCGCGATGCCGGGCGCGCCCATCGACGGAAACAGGGTCAGCGCGACAGCGATGTTCAAGGCGACCGAGATCGCCGCGAAGACCATCGGCGTGCGCGTGTCCTCGCGCGCGAAGAAGCCGGGGGTGAAGGCCTTGATCAGCACGAAGGCGGGAAGCCCGATGCCGAAGATCGCGAGCACGGAGGCGACGACGGCGGTGTCCTGCGGCGTGAAGGCCCCGCGCTCGTAGAGCACGCGCACGATCGGCTCGGCGATGACCATCAGCGCGGCGGCTGCGGGAAGCGTCAGGAAGAGCGTGAATTCGACCGAACGGTTCTGCAGGTTGGCCGCGTCCTTCAGGTGCCCGGCGCGCAAGGCGCGTGCGAGTTCGGGCAGGAGCACGACGCCGACGGCGACGCCGACCACGCCGAGCGGCAGCTGGTAGACCCGGTCGGCGAGATTGAGCGAGGGCACCGCGCCGGCGCGGCCCGAGGCGATCGCCGTCCCGATCAGCGTGTTGATCTGGGTGATGCCGCCAGTGATCGCGGCCGGCAGCGCCAGCCAGAGCAGCCGCCTGACGTTCGGCGTGAGGCGTGGCCGGCGCAGGCCGACGTGCACGCCCGCCCTTCTGACGGCGAACCAGACGATGGCGAGTTGGACGATCCCTGCCGCCAGCACGCCCCAGGCCAGCGCTTCGCCGACCACTTGTCCCTCTGCGCCGCGATACCAGACCACCGC
The DNA here is from genome assembly GCF_024710845.1 of Mesorhizobium sp. GTDB lineage: Bacteria > Pseudomonadota > Alphaproteobacteria > Rhizobiales > Rhizobiaceae > Mesorhizobium_A. The sequence continues at coordinate 230,707 of NZ_JANJTZ010000002.1, read as the reverse complement.
CAGGATGCCGACCAGGATCACGTTCAGGAACACGGGCGCAATTGCAGCGGCGAAGTATTTATGCAGCGAGTTGAGCATGCCGGCCATCATCGCGCCGAGCGACATGCAGATCAGGTACGGAAACATGATCATCGCCAGCGTCACCGTCATGTCCAGCTTCGCAGGATCGTCGGCGAAGCCGGGCGCGATCGCGTAGCGGATGACGAAGGGCATCGCCAGTTCCATGGCGATCGTCAGCACGGTCAGGATGGTAAAGAGCACCCCGAAGACTTCCTCGGAGAATTTCTTCGCCCCTTCCACGCCGTTTGCCTCGATCTCGCGGGCGAACAGCGGCACGAAGGCGGCGTTGAACGCGCCTTCCGCAAACAGGCGGCGGAACGTATTGGGAAACTGGAAGGCGGCGTAGAACGCCTCGGCGACGGGACCGGTGCCGACCGCCGCGGCCATCAGCATCTCGCGGGCGAAGCCGAGGATGCGGCTTGCCATCGTTCCCGATCCGACGGTCGCGAATTTCCTGACGAGGCTCATCTTGTCTCGCGCCGCCCGTTCACTTCGCCGCCACCACTTCGGCCGCTTTCGCACGCTGCGGCTTGCCGTCGGCGGCGCCCGCCAGCGTCGCGATCAGCCGCTCGCGGATCGCCGCCTGGCGCGTCGGGTTCTCGATCTTCTGGCCGGTGAGATCGGTCACGTAGAACGTGTCGATCACCTTCTCGCCGAAGGTGGTGATGTGGGCAGAGGCGATGTCGAGCGACAGATCCGAGATCGCGCCAGTGATTTCCGAAAGCAGGCCGGGCCGGTCGAGCCCCTCGACCTCGATGACGGAGAAGCGGTTCGACAGTGCATTTCGGATTTCCGCGAACGGCTCGATGGTGAACGCCTTCGAGCCGCGCTTCGGCTTGGTGCGCTTCTCGATCATCTCCGGCAGCCATGTGCGGCCCGACAGCACGTCCTCGATCAACCTGCCGACACGCTCGCCCCGGCGCCGTTCGTCCTCGTCGAGGTCGAACTCGCGGCCGATCAGGATCGTGTCCAGTGCCCGCCCGTCGGTCGTGGTGAAGATCTGCGCGTCGACGATATTGCCGCCGGCCGCCGCGCAGGCGCCGGCGATGACGGAGAGTAGGCGCGGATGGTCGGGCGCCAGCACGGTGATCTCCGTCACGCCCTCGAACTCGAGTGTCCTGACCATCGTCGCAAGGCTCTTGCCGGTGGCGTCCGCCTGGCGGATGAAATCGGCATGGCGCAGTTGATCCTTGAGATCGACGGTCAGCAGGTAATTATCGTAGTGCAGCTTGACGAGGCGTTTGGCGTCGCGCTCGCTCCAGCCGTCCAGTGCTTCCTGCAACCGCGCCTTGGCCGCGGTCGCCCTTGTCTCGCGGGCGACCTCGGAGAAGCCGCCGGTCAGGAGCAGTTCCGTCTCGTAGTAGAGGGTGCGCAGAAGCTGGCCCTTCCAACCGTTCCACACGCCCGGTCCCACTCCGCGGATGTCGCAGACGGTGAGGACCAGAAGCATCTTCAGCCGCTCGACCGACTGCACGATCGCGGCGAAGTCCTCGATGGTCTTGCGGTCGTTCAGGTCGCGCGTCTGCGCCGTCATCGACATCACCAGATGATGCTCGACCAGCCAGGCGATGGTGTCGGTCTCGGCGGGATTGAAGCCCATGTGCGGGCAGAGCCGGCGCGCGATCCGGCCGCCGGCTTCCGAGTGGTCCTCCGGCTTGCCCTTGGCGATGTCGTGCAACAGCACCGCGGTATAGAGCATCTCCCGCTGCGTCTTCAGGCTCGGCATCAGTTTGTGCGACAGCGGATGCAGCTTCTCGCCGTCGCCGTGCTCGAGTTCGGAAAGCACGCCGATGCAGCGGATCAGGTGCTCGTCGACGGTGTAGTGATGATACATGTTGAACTGCATCATCGCGACGATCTTGCCGAAGTCCGGGATCAGGCGCCCCAGCACGCCGGCCTCGTTCATCCGGCGCATGTTGAGTTCCGGGTTCCGGTCGGACGTCAGGATGTCCATGAACAGGCGGTTGGCCTCCTGGTTCCGGCGCAGGTTGCGGTCGATGAGGCCTAGCGAGCGAGTGACCAGCTTCAGCGCGTCCGGGTGGTACTCGAGCCCGTGCCTGTCGGCCAGCCAGAACAGCCTGAGCAGGTTGACCGGGTCCTTCTCGAAGATGTCTTCGGCCGCGATGTTGATGCGGCTGTTGTCGACCAGGAAATCGCTGGTTCCGGCCAGCTTCTTCTTGCGTCGCGAGAAGCTGAGGAACAGCCGATTGAAGCCCGGAACGTGCTTGGCCTGTTCCTCCTCCAACGCCGCGCAGAAGATGCGGGTCAGGTCGCCGACGTCCTTGGCCACTAGGAAGTAGTGCTTCATGAAACGCTCGACCGCCGACAGGCCCGGATGGCTCGTGTAGCCCAAACGCCCGGCGATCTCGCGCTGAATGTCGAAATGCAGCCGCTCCTCGGCCTTGCCGGTGGCGAAGTGCATGTGGCAGCGCACCGCCCAGAGAAAATCCTCGGCCTTCAGGAACAGCCGGTGCTCGGCGGTAGTGAAGACGCCCTTCTCCACCAGTTCCTCGGCGGTGCGCACGCGGTAGAAATACTTGCCGATCCAGAACAGCGTGTTGAGGTCCCGCAAGCCGCCCTTGCCGTCCTTGATGTTGGGCTCGACCAGATAGCGGCTCTCGCCGGCCTTGCGGTGGCGCTCGTCGCGCTCGGCGAGCTTGGCCTGGACATATTCCGCGCCCGTATCCTTCACTACCTCGTCGTCGAAGCGCGCGACGAGATCGGAAAACAGCTTCTCGTCACCCCACAGGAAACGGGCTTCGAGGATCGAGGTGCGGATGGTGATGTCGCCGCGCGAGAGCCGAATGCACTCGTCGATGTTGCGCGTGGCGTGCCCGACCTTCAGGCCGAGATCCCACAGCACGTAGAGCATGTATTCGGCGACCTGCTCGCCCCACGGCGTCTGCTTGTAGGGCAAGAGGAACAGGAGATCGATGTCGGAGCCGGGCGCCAGCGTGCCGCGGCCGTAGCCGCCCACCGCGATCACCGCCATCCGCTCGGCCGCCGAGCGGTTCTTGGAGCGGTAGACGTGGACGGTGGCGAAGTCGTAGAGCGCGCGGATCACCTCGTCCATCAGATGCGACAGGCGTTCGGCGCAGGCCGAGCCGCTGCCGTCCTGCAGCAGCATCGTCTCGGCGGCCTTGCGGCCTTCCAGAATGGTATGCTTGAAAAGGTCCACCGCCTGCTGCCGGACGGCCCGGCTCGATCCGTCGCCACCTGTCGACGCGGTCAGCGCCGTCAATTCGCGGCGCAGCGCCTCGCCATCGACCATCTTCTCGAGCTTCAGGGGAATTTTCGCCATCGGCGGGGTCTATAGCCTGATTTGACCCCGCTTTGGAATGGGTCGCTCAGTGCGCCGTTGCGCGCAACCGGCGCATGTTGGGCAGGAAGATCGTCAGCAGGCCGAGCAGCGGCAGGTAGGAGCAGACGGCGTAGACGAATTCGATGCCCTTGGCGTCGGCGACGACGCCAAGCACCGCCGCCGCTATTCCCGCGATGCCGAAGGCGAAGCCGAAGAAGATGCCGGCGATCAGGCCGACGCGGCCGGGCACCAGTTCCTGCGCGAAGACGACGATCGCCGGGAAGGCCGAGGCGAGAACGAGGCCAATGACCGCCGACAGGATCTGCGTCCAGAACAGGTCGGCATAGGGCATGAGAAGCGTGAAGGGCAGAGAACCGAGGATCGAGAACCAGATCACGGTGCGCGCGCCGAAGCGGTCGCCGATCGGTCCACCGAGAATGGTGCCCACGGCGGCGGCGCCGAGGAAGATGAACAGCATCACCTGCGAATCCTGCACCGTTACGCCGAACCGCTCGATGACGTAGAACGTGTAGTAGCTCGACAGGCTGACCATGTAGATGTTCTTGGAGAAGGTGAGCAGCGCCAGCACCACCAGCGCCACCGTCACCGTGTTGCGCGGCAGGCGCATCGGTTCGGCGCCCGCCGGGCGCTTGGCCGCATTGGCGCGGTAGCGGCTGTACCAGGCGCCGACCTGATAGAGGATGACCATCGACAGAAGCGCGGCCACCGTGAACCACGCGACGCTGCCCTGTCCGCGCGGCACGACGATGAAGGCCGCCAGCAGCGGGCCGACGGCGGTGCCGAAATTGCCGCCGACCTGGAACACCGATTGCGCCAGGCCGTAGCGGCCGCCCGAGGCAAGGCGGGCGATGCGCGAGGATTCCGGGTGGAAGATCGCCGAGCCGATGCCGATGAAGGAGGCGCCCAGCACCAGCAGCGGATAGGTCGACGAGGTCGCCAGCAAAAGCAGGCCGAGCATCGTCGAGGCGCTGCCGAAGGGCAGCGAATAGGGCATCGGTCGCTTGTCGGTGTAGAGCCCGATCACCGGCTGCAGCAGCGAGGCCGTCACCTGGAAAGCGAAGGTCAGCAGTCCGACCTGCCAGAAAGCGAGACCGTAGTCTGCCTTCAGCATCGGATAGAGCGCCGCCAGCAACGACTGCATCATGTCGTTGAGCAGATGGCAGCCGCTCACCGCGAAGAGCACGCCGAAGACGGTGGCGTTGGCGGTCGTGCGCGAGGCAGGTGCGGCGATGTCGGTCAAGGCGACTCTCCCGAAGATGCGGCGCTCTATACCGCCCGCATCGCCCGGCGGGCAACAGCCCAGCCGAGACACGCCCCTAGGGCCAGGATCGCCGCCGCGATCACGAACGAGGCACCCGGGAAAGGCAGCGTGGTGTCGTCGGCGACCGTCGCCGAATAGACCCAGCCGAAGAACAGCGGCGAGGCGACGCCGGCGATCGAGGCGACGCTCATGTTGGCACCCTGCAACTGCCCCTGCTCGCTTTCCGAGACGAGCTTGGTCATCAGCGATTGCAGCGTCGGCATGGCGAGACCCCACAACGCGTTGGGCAGCAGCGCCAGCGCAAACCACAGCGTGTCCGGCGCCAGTCCCATCGCCGCGAGGCCGACCGCGCCGCCCGACAGGCCGAGGATCATCGTCGCGCGCTCTCCCAGTCGTTTCGTCACCGGCCCGACGAACAGGCCCTGCACGACCATGTCGAGCCCGCCCGCGGCCGCGAGCAGCATGCCGACCTGGGACGTGGTCAGACCGAACTGGCTGCCCGCATAGAGCACCCAGACGGCCGAGAAGACGTGATGGGAGAAATGCAGCAGAAAGTTCACACTCGCCAGGCCCGACAGTTCGCGGTGCGATTTCAGGAGCATCAGCGCGCCGAACGGATTGGCCCGTCGCCACGAGAACGCCATGCGCTTTTCCGGCGCCAGCGATTCCGGCATCACGAAGACGCCGTAGACGAAGACGAGGCCGCTCAACGCGGCCGCGAACCAGAACGGCGCGCGCGGCGAGATCTCGCCCAGCACGCCGCCGATCAGCGGGCCGAGCACGAAGCCGCCGCCAAAGGCCGCGCCGATCAGCCCGTAGGCCTTGGCCCTGCCCTCCGGCGGCGTCACGTCGGCCATGTAGGCATAGACCGTGGTGAACGAAGACGTGGTGATGCCGGCGACGATGCGGCCGAGTGCCAGCCACCACAGGTTCGGCGCCACCGCCATCAGCACGTAGTCGGCGGAGAGCCCGGCCGCCGAGATCAGGATCACCGGCCGCCGGCCGTAGCGGTCGGAGAGCGAGCCGATCACCGGCGAGGCGACGAACTGCATCAGCGCCCACAGCGCCACGAACACGCCGTTGATCCACCCGGCATCGGAGGTCGAGCCGGCGAACTCCTCGATCAGCGGCGGCAGGACCGGAATGACGATGCCCATCGCGACGATGTCGAGGATCGCGACGACGAGGATGAAACCGATCGCGGATCGGCGGACGGTGGTGCGCTGCTGCATGGTCCTGGTCCTGAGGGAGGCGCCTTCTAGCGGCAAGCGCCGGGTGGTGCCAGCCGCTCCCGCCAATATCGCGCCACCTCCTGACAGGTCGATGTCAGGAGCGCCGTCGTCTCACGCAACCGAGCTTCCGGACGGCTCGGCCGTAGGCGCCCGTCCGAGCCGCTGCTCGCGGAGGAAGATGTAGAGGCCCGCCGCAACGATCACCGCCGCTCCCGCCAGCACGTTGGCCTTCGGCACCTCGCCGAAAAACAGCCAGCCGAAGAGCATGGCCCAGACCAGCAGCGTGTATTGATAGGGCGTCACGGTCGACGCGTCGGCCAGCGCCAAGGAGCGGTTGGTAAAGTGATGCGCCGCCAGGGCCACGACGCCGAGCAGGGCGAGCAGTGCCAGGTCGTCGAGCGTCGGTGTCGTCCAGGCGAAGGGAATGGTCAGCGCGCCGGCGATGCCCGACGTCACAAGCGGCCAGAACACCATGGCGACGTCCGACGCTCCGCGCAGCGCCCGTCCGGTGATCATCAGAAGCGTGAACAGCAGGCCGCCGGCGATCGACACGAGCGCCGGAAGGGTCAGCGTCTCGGCCGAAGGATTGAGCGCGATGACCACGCCGATGAAGCCGACGACGATCGCCGTCCAGCGCCGCCAGCCGACATGTTCCTTGAGCAGCAGCGGCGACAGCGCCGCGACATAGATCGGCGCCGCCATCCAGTAAGTGATCGTGTCGGCGAGCGGCAGATAGGAGACTGCCACATAGAAGGCGCCGATCTCGGCGGTGGCGATGACGGCGCGAGCGGCGAGCAGCCCCCTCTGATGGACTGGGAACAGCGTCCGCCAGCCGACGCGCATGATAATCGGCGTCATCACCGCGAGAGCGGAAAAGGTCCGGACGAACAGCAACTGGCCGACCGCATAGGTGCCGAGCAGCCATTTGCCGAGCGTGTCGTTCAGCGCGAACATCAGGATGGCGAGCAGCATGAAGGCGATGCCGAGGCGGGTCGCCTTGTCGGCGCCGCCGGCGGCGCCCGCCGCGTTCGTGGCTCTCGAAGTGTGGGTCATGGCTTCGGCGCGATAACAGATCGAAGACCCGGACCCAACCGCCATGAGGCGATCCCGCCTTGTGCCAGCCGCGGCAGGCCTTACACCGCCCGCTTGAGCGGCGAGACTCCGGTCGTATGGCCGCGCCGGACAGCCTTGCGGAGATCGGCGAGAGGACGCGGCGGGGCGACGCCATAGCCCTGCGCGTAGTCCACCCCGATCTCCTTCAGGGCTGCCAGGATCGCATCGTTCTCGACGAATTCGGCGATCGTCTTCTTGCCGGTGATGTGGCCGATGCGATGGATTGTCTCGACCATGGCGCGGTCGACGCTGTCCTCGACGATGTCCTTGACGAAGCTGCCGTCGATCTTGAGATAGTCGACGGGCAGGTTCTTGAGGTAACCGAACGAGGACATGCCGGCGCCGAAATCGTCAAGCGCGAAGCGGCATCCCAGCGCCTTCATCGACTCGATGAAGGTCCGCGCCGTGGCAAGATTCGAGATGGCGCTGGTCTCGGTGATCTCGAAGCAGACAAGATCGTGAGGAACGCCGTGGCGGCGGAATTCGCCACGCGCGAATTCGTAGAAGTCGGGATGCCCGATCGTATGGCCCGACAGGTTGATCGCCCATGTCGAGATCTCGGGAGCGTCCTCGTCGGAAAGGTGCGCGCCGATCGCGGCGAAGGCGCGCGAAACGACCCAGCGGTCGAGCTGCGGCATCAGCCCGAAGCGCTCGGCCGCCGGCAGGAAGGCGGCCGGCGACACCAGTTCGCTGCCCGCGTCGGCGAGGCGCAGCAGCAGTTCGATATGGCGTCCGGAAGTCTGGCTCGACAGCGGCATGATCTCCTGCGCGAAGAGCACGAACCTGTCCTCGTCCATCGCCCGGCGGATCCGCTGGACCCAGGCCATCTCTCCGATCCGCGCCTCGAGTTCGGCATCGCCGGAGATATGAATCTGGATCCGGTTGCGTCCCTTCTCCTTGGCGAGATAGCAGGCCACGTCGACGGCCTGGAGGGCTTCTTCGCGCGACATGTTGGGGTCGGACACCTCGATCAGGCCGATACTCGCACTGACCGCGAAGGCGCGCGATTTCCACCGGAAGCCGAGATCCTGGAGTGATACCCGCACTCGCTCGGCGATTTCGGCGGCTCGCTCCAACGAACAGTCGGGCAGGATGATCCCGAACTCGTCGCCACCGATGCGGGCAACCATGTCCGCCGGCCCGAGACCCAAGCTCAGGGCCCTCGCCACCTGGCGCAGCAGTTCGTCGCCGGCGACGTGGCCGCATGTGTCGTTGACGATCTTGAACTGGTCGAGGTCGATGAACATCATCGCGTGCGACCCCGGGCTTTCGGCAAGACCGGCAATGAGCTGCTCCAGCCTGGTCTCGAAAGCCCGCCGATTGGCGGTTTCGGTCAGCGCGTCGTGTGTCGCCTGATAGGATAGGCGGCCGATAAATTCGTTCTCGCGCGTCATGTCGTGCAGCACGATGACCGCACCGGATACCTTGCCGTCCATCCGGAGCGGGGCGGCGACCATCGACACGGGAACGCGGCTCCCGTCGCGCCGGACGAGCATCCTGGGCGTCAGAGTCGAGTCCACCGTACCGCCGTCGAACAGCTTATCGAGCGTTGCCTCTACGGAACGTGGCTTAACCTTGTCGTTGAAGGAGAATAGGTCGCCGATGCGGGCATGCCTGGCCTCTTCCTGTTCTACACGCAGGAGTTTTTCCGCTACGCGGTTGAGGTAATCCAGGCGCCCGTCATGGTCAGTCGTCAGTACCGCCTGCCCGATTGATGCGAGGGTGATACTGGCGCGCTTGCGTTCGGCGATCAGTGCGATCTCGAAACCGGCCCTTTGGATGAGCAGGACGCGCGTGCGCAGGATGGCGAGCAGAATCAGCAGCAAGGCGGATACGACGTTCACACCGAACAGGATGTAGGTGATCGCCCGGGAGCCGCGTCCGAGCGATTCCGAGTAGGCAAACGTGAGTGGCGTGATCTCCTGATCGAGCTTGTCGATGCGCGCGATCCAGGCATCCATCTGCGCCTTGCCCACCTCCGCCATCTGCTCCCGTTCGCGCTTGATCGCGTGCGCGACCTCAACGAGTTCGACGATCTTTGGGTCCGCCAGTGACCACTTCTCGATCGCTTCCGCGAGATAGGGCATGCCGCCGAAGTAATGGAATAGCCAGATCATGCCGGGGATATCGCGGGGGTGATTTCGTCCGGCCAGCAAACCCTGGCGCGCGCGATCGAAATCGGGCGGCGAGGCCTCGAGCGCAAGGCGCGCCCGGCGGTCGCCCAAGGGAACGCCAATGGACGTCTCGAAGTGGCGGAACTCGTCGACCTCGCCGGTCCTGACGTAATGCTCGAGCGAATGGACGGCCTGCTTGTAGCCTTTCGACCAGTAGCTCTCGCCGCCGACATAGCTGCGAACCGCGGAAAGCGTATAGATGCTGAGCGAGGCGACGAGCGCCTGAGCGATTACGACGGCGACGAACGGCCAGACGACCGCTGCCAGCCTTCCCGGCGTGTATCGCGCCTTTTCCGTGTCGCGTTCGAAATCCACCCGCGATCCTCTCGAGCGCCGCCTCGACGCGATCCCCGAAGGCGTCGCGCCTTTCTCTCACAAGTCGTCGGGTGTCGTTGGCGGCGGACTGATCCCGCCGAAGCCCCGCGATCGCCTCATGCATGCCGGCCTCGAAGCATGACAGTCGAAACTTAAGGAAATGCTAGGTCTTGTTGACAAAGTGTATTTCGAAGTCGGACAGGCGGCGCTCGAAAGGTTGGTTTCCTGCAGGTTCGGGAACACCTGTTGCGCGGCAGTACCAGCCCTGCCTTCACCGCGCCATTAGTGCGAACACGCCCCAGCCCAGATATTGGCGCGTATACGCAGCGTAGCGTTCGGGTTCCGAGGTGAGTTGGGCTCGAACGTCTTTCGCGAAATCGTCGTTGGGATTCGCATCGAGCCACCGGCGCATCGTGAGCCACTTGGCCGCCTCGTACCTGTCCCAGCTGTCCGGGTCCGCCAGCACCATCTCCACGACGTCGTAGCCGAGGTGGCCGAAGGACGCGAGAAGCTCTGGGAGGATGAGGAAGTCGGAGATCGAACCGGCAAGGCATCCCTTGGCAACATCTTCCGTCGGCGGCAACTTCAGCCAGTACGGCTCGCCGATGAGGATGATTCCTCCGGCGCGGAGGCTCTGTGCCAGAAGCTCAATGGTGCCGGCGATTCCCCCACCGATCCACGTTGCACCGACACAGGCCGCCAGACCGACCTTTTCGTCGGTGACAAAGCCGGCGGCGTCGCCGTGGATGAACTCGACACGATCGGCGACTCCGAGATCCTCGGCGCGCAGCCTCGCCTGCTCGGTGAACAGCTGGCTCATGTCGATACCAGTGCCGCTGATCCGGTAATCGCGCGCCCACGTGCACAGCATCTCGCCTGACCCGCTGCCAAGGTCCAGCACACGGGTCTCCGGTTCCAGGCGTAACGCCGCGCCGAGCGCGGCAAGCTTTTCGGATGTGAACGGGTTATGGATGCGATGCGCGCTTTCGCTGATGTTGAAGATCCGGGGAATGTCCACTGCGGAAACGCCTTTCGTGTGCAGATTGCAGGTCAGCGCCTGGACCAGGATGATGCTGTTACGGGATTAATCCCTTGAGCCGATAGACCGCTTCGAGGGCCTCCTTCGGCGTCATCTCGTCCGGATGCAGCGCGGCGAGCGCGTCGACCAGAGGGCGTGCCGCGTCGTCCTGTCTCGACGCTCTCGGCGCCGGCTCGCGCCGGACCGCGGCGCTGAACAGCGGCAGGTCATCCGCCAGCCTAGAGGCCTTGCCGGACGTTTCGCCGGCTTCGAGTTCGGAGAGCACTTCGCGCGCGCGCTCGACCACCGCGTCGGGCAGCCCCGCCAGACGGGCAACCTGGACGCCGTAGGAACGGTCGGCCGCACCCTTGCCCACCTCGTGCAGGAAGACCACGTCGCCCTCCCACTCCTTCACCCGCATCGTCACGTTGTGCAGGCGCGGCAGCTTGCCGGCAAGCACGGTCAGCTCGTGGAAATGGGTGGCGAAGATCGCCCGGCAGCGGTTCTTCTCGTGCAGATATTCCACTGCCGCCCACGCGATCGACAACCCGTCATAGGTCGCCGTCCCGCGGCCGATCTCGTCGAGGATCACCAGCGCGCGCTCACCGGCCTGGTTGAGGATGGCGGACGTCTCCACCATCTCGACCATGAAGGTCGAGCGGCCGCGCGCCAGGTCGTCGGAGGCGCCGACGCGCGAGAACAGCCGGTCGACCACGCCGATATGGGCGCTCTTCGCCGGCACGAAGGAGCCCGCCTGCGCCAGGATCGCGATCAGCGCGTTCTGGCGCAAAAACGTCGACTTGCCGCCCATGTTCGGCCCGGTCAAAAGCCAGATCGCGCCGTGGCGGTCGTTGCCCTGCGGCGAGAGGTCGGCGTCATTCGCCACGAACGGATCGCCCGCCTGGCGCCGCAGCGCCTGCTCGACCACCGGGTGGCGGCCCCCCTCGATGCGGAAGGCGAGCGTGCCGTCGACCAGCGGCCGGCAATAGTCCTCGCTTTCGGCTAGTGCTGCGAGCGAATGCGAGACGTCCAGCACCGCCAGCGCCTCGGCCCCGGCGCGGATCGCGTCCGCGTGACTGACGATCTCGGCCAGCAGCCGGTCGAACACGCCGAGTTCGATCGTCAGCGCCCGGTCGGCGGCGTTGGCGATCTTCGTCTCTAGTCCCGCCAGTTCCGTCGTGGTGAAGCGCATGGCGCTCGCCATGGTCTGGCGGTGGATGAAGCGGGCCTTGGCCGCGTCCGATCCCGCCATGATCTCGGAATGGTTCGCCGTCACCTCGATGTAGTAGCCGAGCACGTTGTTGTGCCGGATCTTCAGCGAGCGGATGCCCGTCTCCTCGATCAGGTCGCGCTCCATGCCGGCGATCACCCGCCGCGACTGGTCGCGCAGCGCCCGCATCTCGTCCAGCTCGCCGTCATAGCCCGCCCGCACGAAGCTGCCGTCGCGCTTGAGCAGCGGCAGTTCATCCTGCAGCGCGCGGTCGAGATGGTCGCCGAGGAACGCCGGCAGGGCCTTGGTCGCCTCGACCGCGGCCGCGATTTCGTGCGGCAGCGGCTTGCCCTCGAACAGCGCCGCGATCTCGCGCGCCGCCGTCAGCCCCGCCGCCAGCGCGCCCATGTCGCGCGGTCCGCCGCGGTTCAGCGCCAGCCGCGACAGCGCGCGCGGCATGTCGGGCGCGCGTTTCAGCGCGGCCCGCACCGCTTCGCAGACCCGCGGCTCGGCACGGAAGAACGAGACCGAGTCCAGCCGCGCGTTGATCTGGTCCGGGTCGGTCAGCGGCGACATGATCCGCTCGGCCAGGAGCCGCGCGCCGCCGCCGGTCACAGTGCGGTCGACCGCCTTCACCAGGCTGCCGTCGCGGCTCCCAGACAGGGTGCGCAGCAGTTCGAGATTGGCCCGCGTCGCCGCGTCGATGAACAGCGCCGAGCCAGCCTCCTCGCGCGCGGGTCGCGACAGCGGCGGCCGCTCGGCCTTCTGCGTCTTCTCGACATAGGCGATTGCGCCCGCGATCGCCGACAGTTCTGGGCGCGAGAACCTGCCGAATCCGTCCAGCGTCGCCACGCCGAAATAGCGCGCCACGCGCGTCTCCGCCGTTGAGGTGTCGAACAGGCTCGGCGGCTGCGGGTTCGCGCGCCGCCCGACGACGTCGAGCACCGGTCTCAGCGCCGGATCGTGGAACACCGGGTCGGCCATGATCAGCTCGCGCGGGTCGACGCGCAATATGTCGGCGAGCAACCGGTCGGGCGCCGTCTCCGCCACGCGAAAGTCGCCGGTCGATATGTCGATCCAGGCGAGCGCGAGCCGCGCCTCGTCGCCCCTCACGCGCCCCAGCGCCATCAGGTAGCTCGCCTCGCCCGGGTCGAGCAGCTTTTCCTCGGTGATCGTGCCGGGCGTCACCAGCCGCACCACGTCGCGCTTCACCACCGACTTCGAGCCGCGCTTCTTCGCCTCGGCCGGGTCCTCCACCTGTTCGCACACCGCGACCCGGTGGCCGAGGCCGATCAGCTTCTGCAGGTAGTCGTCGGCCGCGTGCACCGGCACGCCGCACATCGGGATGTCCTCGCCGCCATGCTTGCCGCGCTTGGTCAGCGTGATGCCGAGCGCGCGGGACGCCACCTCCGCGTCGGCGAAGAACATCTCGTAGAAGTCGCCCATGCGGTAGAACAGGATCGAGTCCGGGTTCGCCGCCTTGATCTCGATGAACTGCTCGATCATTGGGGTCGCGCCCGCGGCCGACAGCATCGCGCCGTCTCCCGGGACGGGCGTCGTGTCGGACGGCGGCGCGTAGGGCTGGTTCATCGGCCTGGCGAAATTCTCTCTGCGCCCCTGCTTGTCGCTTTACGAAGGCGAAGTGTAGCCTTAATCCCGAACGCTCCACAAAAAGAAACGACTTCAGGGCAGGAACACGCATGGCACCGAGGGACAGGAACGAGAACGGACCGCAGGTGTCCGCGCAGGAAGCGCTCGACTTCCACTCCATGGGCCGGCCCGGCAAGCTGGAGATTTCGCCCACCAAGCCGATGGCGACGCAGCGCGACCTGTCGCTCGCCTATTCGCCCGGCGTCGCAGTGCCGGTGAAGGCCATCGCCGAGGATCCGTCGCGCGCCTACGACTACACGACGCGCGGCAACATGGTGGCCGTCATCACCAACGGCACCGCGATCCTCGGCCTCGGCAATCTCGGCGCGCTCGCCGCCAAGCCGGTGATGGAAGGCAAGGCGGTGCTGTTCAAGCGCTTCGCCGACGTCGACAGCATCGATCTCGAGGTCGACACCGAGGACGCCGACGAGTTCATCAACTGCGTCAAGCTGCTCGGCCCCTCCTTCGGCGGCATCAATCTCGAGGACATCAAGGCGCCGGAGTGCTTCATCATCGAGCAGCGCCTGCGCGAGCTGATGAACATCCCCGTCTTCCACGACGATCAGCACGGCACCGCCATCATCGCGGCGGCCGGCCTGATCAACGCGCTCGAAGTCACCGGCCGCGACATGAAGACGGCGAAGCTCGTCTGCAACGGCGCGGGCTCGGCCGGCATCGCCTGCATCGAGCTGATCAAGTCGATGGGCTTCACCCCGGACAACGTCATCCTCTGCGACACCAAGGGCGTCGTGTACCAGGGCCGCACGGAGGGCATGAACCAGTGGAAGTCGGCGCATGCCGCCAAGACCGAGGCGCGCACGCTGGCCGACGCGATGGACGGCGCCGACATCGTGCTCGGTCTTTCCGCCAAGGGCGCACTGACGCCGGCGATGATCAAGTCGATGGCCAAGAACCCGATCATCTTCGCCATGGCCAACCCGGACCCCGAGATCACGCCCGAGGAAGTCGCCGAGATCCGCACCGACGCGATCATGGCGACCGGCCGCTCGGACTATCCGAACCAGGTCAACAACGTGCTCGGCTTCCCCTACATCTTCCGCGGCGCGCTCGATGTCCGCGCCACCACCATCAACGAGCCGATGAAGATCGCCGCCGCCCATGCCATCGCCGCACTTGCCCGCCAGGACGTGCCCGACGACGTCGCCGCCGCCTACCAGGGCAACCGGCCGAAATTCGGCCCGCAATATATCATCCCCGTCCCCTTCGACCCGCGCCTCATCTCCGCCATCCCCGTCGCGGTGGCCAAGGCGGCGATGGATTCGGGCGTCGCCGGCAAGCCGATCCTCGATCTCGAGCGCTATGCGCAGGAGCTCTCCGCCCGCCGCGACCCGATCGCCTCCACCCTCCAGCGCATCTACGACCGCGTGCGCCGCCAGCCCAAGCGCACCGTCTTCGCCGAGGGCGAGGAGGAGCAGGTGATGCGCGCCGCCGTCTCCTACGTGAACCAGAAGCTCGGCACCGCCATCCTCGTCGGCCGCGACGACGTCATCAAGGAGAACGCCCGGCAATCCGGCATCGACCTCAACAAGCAGGGCATCGAGATCATCAATGCCCGCCTGTCGCGCCGCAACGCCATCTATGCCGACCATTTGTACGAGAAGATGCAGCGCCAGGGCTTCCTGCTGCGCGACTGCCAGCGGCTGATCAACAACGACCGCAACCATTTCGCCGCCTGCATGGTGTCGCTCGGCGACGCCGACGCGATGGTCACCGGCGTCACCCGCAACTACTCGACCGCGCTCGAAGACGTGCGCCGCGTCATCGACGCCAAACCCGGCCACTGCGTCGTCGGCGTGTCGCTCGCGCTCTGCCGCGGCCGCACGGTCATCGTCGCCGACACCGCCGTGCACGACATGCCCAATGCCGAGGAGCTTGCCGACATCGCCGAGGAGACCGCGGGCTTCGCGCGGCGCATGGGCTACGAGCCGCGCGTGGCGATGCTCGCCTACTCCACCTTCGGCCACCCGGCCGGCGAGCGCTCCGAGCGCGTCCAGGAGGCGGTCAAGATCCTCGACAAGCGCCGAGTCGATTTCGAATATGACGGCGAAATGGCCGCCGACGTCGCGCTCGACCACCGCCTGATGCAGCAGCGCTACCCGTTCTGCCGCCTCTCCGGCGCCGCCAACGTTCTGGTCATGCCCGCCTTCCACTCCGCCTCGATCTCGACCAAGATGCTGCAGGAACTCGGCGGCTGCACCGTCATCGGCCCGATGCTGGTGGGCTTGAACAAGCCGGTGCAGATCGTGGGACTCTCCGCCAAGGACAGCGACATCGTCAACATGGCCGCGATCGCGGCGTATAACGCGGGGCAGTGAGAAGATGGTTTGCCGAAGGCAAATTCGTCATGCCGGTGGCATGACGAAAGGCTTCGAACGGTGAGGCTCAGTCGCCCAAAGGGCGATCGAAAGGTCCGGTGGACCTTTCGAAGGGCCGAACGAGCTGCCGCAGGCAGCGGGCCCCGCCCTGGGGACGGTGGCCCGCAGGCTGTTCGAACGCCCGAGCCCATGGTCGAGGGCAGGAAGCTGGCTTGCGCCGTGCCGGTGGCCTAGCGAAAAGCTTCGAACTGGCGGGGAAAAGCGTGCAGCGGCTCCCGCCCTGCCACGGCAAGCTACCTCAGCACCTCGGGCATCACCACAATGAAACGGCTGTCAGCCTCGATCCTGTTCGTCCTGTTGATATCGCATGTCGCGGCCTTCGCCGTCTGGCAGCTTTTCGTCGACGGCTGGCCCCCCTCGGAACCGATCCCTCGCCTGCTGCACAGGCTGCCGGACTGATCGCGCGCGGATGGGAAGGCGCCACTCCCTCTCCCGGACCCGCGGCGTCAATGTCCAGTGGACTTTCGAAGCGTTCGAACGCCCGAGGCCATAGCCGAAGGCTGGCGGTAGTTGGGCGGGAAGTCCCAGCCTACGCCGCCTTCAGCCGTTCCCACTCAGTCTCGAACTGGAAGCAGTATTGCGCCGCCTCGTCGTCGGGCAAAAGGCCGGCCATCTGCGGGAAGATGGTCTTGTAGAGGCTCTGCTGCGACCAGTCCCACGGCATGGTGTCGGCCGCCCGCGCCTCGGCCAGGATGCGCTCCAGACGGCGGCGGACCTTGTCGGGGTCCGGCTGCCACGCCGGCTGCGACGGCTCCGCCGCCCCGAACAGGTCGCCCTGCGGGTCGGTGTTACCGAAAAGATCGGGTTCGTCGTGCCTGGCCATTCTCGCCTCGAATCAACGCAATGATGGCAAAGCACAATGGCCGAAGCGAGTGGCCGGGCCGGGCTTATCCCCTGTCCGGAAAGGCCTGTGCATAAGCCGCGTCGATTTTGGCCATCTGGTCGATGGTGAAGGCGAGCGCGTCGGCGATGCGGCCGACATGGTTGATCTCATCGAGCGACAGGGTTCGGCCCTTGCGCGACTTCAGGTATTTGTCGATCACCTGATAGCCGCCGATGTGGAAAGTCCAGACCGCCTCCGGCACGGGCGCGAAGCTTTGCGTGGCGTTGATCGAGATGCGGCTGTCCTCCGCCGACCAGCGGACATGCTCGACCTCGTTCGTTCCCTTGCCGTGATAGTCGGCCAGTCCGCGTTTCGGCAGGTCACGCATCAGATGCGCCTGCACCAGCGCCCAGCCAAGCACAGACAAGCGCTCGAAGACTTCTGCTTCGCCCACGAATGGAATGCGTGGGAAGTCGATACGGAGGAAATCGGCATAGCGCGAGCGATAGGTTGGGGCGTGGAGCACGGCATAGATGTATCCGAGAATTTCCTCGGGCGAGTAGTGGTGGTCGTAGCGGGTGTCGAGGAAGGCGCGAAAATCGGGGGAAAGGTTTTCACGGCTCGCACCGTCGTCGACGATTAAGTAAAGGGGCGCTACAAACGCGATGCCCCTGCTGCTTAAGAAGACCCGATTGTCTATGACGGCATCTGTGGCATGAGCGTACACAGATATAGCTTCCGACGAATGGGAAACTTGTCTTACAAAAATAAGGCCGAGACCTCTGCTTAGCATGTGCTTCATCACACGCTCTCGTCGGTGGACCGCGACATTTCGGTCCCAAACAGTCCAACGGATATCAAAAGGGCGATAGAGAACTTTCGTTAGCAGCGGGGCAAGGTTGACATTCACTAAGTCAGTCATCGCGCGGTGATAGCGCCACTGATCTGTAGAGCAAAGACTGAAGAGACGCCGCGCTTCGCTTTCATCGCTGGTGGCCAACAGCGCTTGCACTTTCGCGTGTGCTTCCTCAGCGGTGAATGAAATCGCAAACTCATCGTGTGTGGTGACAATGCCTGGTGCCGGGTCACCTATCGGTGAGAACATTGTTGGAATAGACCAAAGATCGCGGTACGCCACTGCTGCGTTGTTGTCCTGTGGCCTCAGCAACCAGTCAGGTGCGTGTGGCTCTAATTGGTGCGGCATGCTGGAAAGATCGACCGCGTTGGCGAGGGCTTGATATTTCTCCAACCGTTTTCCCCAGAGATCGCCGTGCCAAACGCCTCTCTCCAGGCCAGGTCTTTTAACAAACAGGGCGATGGCAACGCCCTGCTCAATATCAAAGACGTTTTCGTCTTTGCCGCCGTCAGACGCGTGTTCGTTCTTCTTTGCATTACCATGCAGGTCTAGGATGTGAATTTGGTCAAATGTTCCCATCAACGACTTGCGCATGCCCTTGAATGTCGGGTTGTCCAGCCATGAATGGTTGCTGATAATACCGACGACGCCCTGGTCTACACCCTCCAGGACTGCGGTCTGCAACTGACCATTCTCGTCTGTCACCTCATAGGTGCCTCCATCCATCTTCATCTGCGCGAAGCGGATGAATTTGACATAGTCGTCCTGAAGCCACTTGCCTTGTGCGGGCTTCGATAGTTCCGGAAATCCCTTTCGATATTCAGCGATAGAAGACGTGATCCATTTCCCCTTGTTCTTCGAGTGTCCCGAATAGGGCGGATTGCCGAGAATGACGAGGATCGGCTTCTCCTTGACCTTCTGCGCCTCCGCCACCTCAGCCGAAAGCCCGGGCAGAAAAGCGTTCTTCTGCGGGGCGACAGGTTCCAGCGTGTTGGTCAGAAACACCTGCAGCCGCTCGTCGTCGGCGAGCGGGTGGCCCTTGTCCTTGAGATATTGTGACAGCTTCAGATGGGCGATCGTGTAGGGGGCGATCAGATACTCGAAGCCGTAGAGGTTCTTCAGCATGTGCTCGCGCACCACTGAATCGGCCTTGCCGGCCTCCGGCCCGCCGATATTGTCGAAGATGCGCTGCATGACTTCCAGCAGGAACGTGCCGGTGCCCGCCGCGAAATCGAGCACTGTTACCTTCCTGTGGTCGGCCAGCCCGTCGGCAATCTTGAACGTGTCTTTCAGGATATCGTCCACCGCGCGGACGATGAAGTTTACTACCGGCGGCGGCGTGTAGTAGACGCCGCGCGCCTTGCGGGTTTCCTTATCGTAGGCTTTCAGGAAATCCTCGTAGAAATAGATGAACGGGTCGCGTTCGAAGAGCCGGTGCTCTTCCTCTTCTCCGGCGCGCACGTTGCGGCTGACCGCCTTGCGCTGGCGGAACGACAGATCCTCGCGGATGCTCGCGATGGCGAGACCGTTGACGATCGACAGGATCTCGTCGATCACCCATTTCGCCTCGTCGTACTCCGCCTCCTGCATCTCCTCCAGGAAACGGACCAGTTCGCGGATCAGACGGAACGAGCCGGGAATGAACCGGCGCACATTGTCGAGCGTGACGATATCATCGTCCTTGGCGTTCAGCTTGGCCAGGAACAGGCCATAGGCCAGCATCTGCGCGAAGGCGTCGGCAAACTCCGTTACAGTCAGCTCGTGAAAGACCTGCTCGCGAAACACGTCATAGAGCCCGTGCAGCCGGCCTTCCTTGTGCACCTTAGTCTGGCGCGTCAGTTCCTCCGTCAGATAGTCCCGCAGCAGTTTCGAGCGCGTCGCCAGCGACACGGCCAGCCGCTCGGCCTTCGCCAGCCCTTGCGGCGGCGAGGAGAAAAACGCCGACAAAAGCTTGGCGACTGCTTCGGCCTTGTCCGCATTGACATGGATCGCGCGGCCTTCGAGATCGCTCGGAAATGCCAGCGACTGGCGATCAGCCACCTTGCCCGCGCCGTCGATGCGGATGAATTGCAGGTAGTCGGTGACGACGATGTTGTCCGAGAGCGTCCGGTATTTTTCGATCTGCGGCGACTTCAGCACCTTGTCGAGATTGGCGCCGATTTCCTTGACCTCGACATAGCCGAGGATCATGCCCTGCCGCTTTACCTTGAAATCCGGCGCGCCCTTGTCGGTCTCGCGCTGAGGCTCGTGCTGGACCGTCGTGCCCGGCGCCATGGCGTCGCCCGCAAATCTGTTCAGGAGGTTTTCGAGTGCGGTCCGCCCGGTATGTTCCGTGCCGCCGTCGCGGTAGTTGCCCGCAAGTGCCTTCAGATAGGTATCGAAGCGGTTATCCATGCGTCCCCCCCACCGGTTGCATTGGAGCAGATCGCACGCCCGCCGGGAAGGGCGTAGTGCCCGCCCCGTGGATCGATCACCGCCACCCGCCACATCCAACCCATTCTCCCCATTCGCCATTCGCCACGCCCCATTCGCCTTCTTATCCACCCCCCTCCCCACCCGCCCCACACTCTCCCCGCCGATTCGACAGGAGGTGCTGCGGTGGAGTGGGACTTGGTCATTCAGAGGAACAGGGAGGCGCTGAGGCGGATCCTGGCGATGCTGATGGCCATGGCCGGCTTCGACGTCGGCGAGCGCGGCTCGCCCACCCTCCCCCGCCTGGCCCACCGCGCCGTCCTGAGGCTGCTGCGCCCGGCCGAATCCGCCGCGCGGCGGCTGGTGATCGTCGCCGCGCGGGGGCTGACCGTCGAGCTTGCGCCCCGGCCGGCGGCACGGCCGGTGCAGACGGGCACGTCGGCGTTCCTGCGCAAGGGCGTCGGCACCGGCATCATCCTGCCGCGCGGCGTGAGCGTCGCCTCGCTGCGCGGGGAGACGCCGCGCGCCCGCACATACGCCTTCCCGCTCCTCGATCCGCTGACCCGTCCCGGCCCGCCGCGGCTGAGAACAGCCCGCGACACGCCGCGCATCGTCTTCTTCGGCCCCGGCGCGCGGCCGCCGGCGCGGCTGCGCCCGCCCTGCCTGCCGGGCGATCTGCTCGACGCGCGCCGCCTTGTGCTCCGCCTCGCAGCGCTGTCCGCCGCGCTCGACGACCTGCCGGGCCAGGCAAGGCGCTTCGCCCGCTGGCAGGCGCGAGCCGCCGCGTATGCGCGGGAGAGACAGGCCGCCGCCGCGCAAAGCCCCGCCGCCGGCACGCGACACGGGGGCGGCCGGCCAGCCCGCTTCCGGCGCAGCTCTCCGTTCCGCCCCGGCCGCCCGCCGGGGCAGAAATCCCCCAAAAATCCCCGGCGCGGCGAGGTGCACGAGATTCTTGCCGACCTGCACTATTTCGCCGTCGAGGCGCTCGAGCGGCCTGACACGTCCTGAGCCGGCGCCCCCTCCTGCCCCTCCATCCCCCTCTGCTCTGGCCCAATATCTTGGGCCAGCGTTGACGCATGGTCCGCGCCGCCTTGGCGGGCGGACGCGCGGGCATGGAGAGGACAGGCGGATGGACCGGACGACGATGGCATGGATCAACGGGCTGATCGGGGTAGTGATCTTCTCCGCCTCGCTGCCGGCGACGCGCGTCGCGGTAATGCAGTTCGACCCGATCTTCCTCACGGTGGCCCGCGCGGCGATCGCCGGCGTGCTGGCGCTGGCGCTGCTGCTCCTCTTCCGCGAGAGCCGGCCGGCGCGGCGCGACCTCGCCTCGCTCGCCATCGTCGCCTTCGGCGTCGTCGTCGGCTTCCCGCTTCTGACGGCGCTCGCCCTGCAGCACATCACCTCGGCGCGGTCGATCGTCTTCATCGGCCTGTTGCCGCTCGCCACCGCGATCTTCGGCGTGCTGCGCGGCGGCGAGCGGCCGAAGCCCGCCTTCTGGGCCTTTTCGCTTGCCGGCAGCGCGCTGGTCGCCGGCTTCGCGCTCACCCAAGGCGCCGAGGCGTCGCTTGCCGGCGACGGGCTGATGCTCGCCGCCATAACAGTCTGCGGGCTGGGCTATGCCGAGGGCGCGCGCCTGTCGCGCAGGCTCGGCGGCTGGCAGGTCATCTCCTGGGCGCTGGTGCTCTCGCTGCCGGTCATGGCCGTGCTGATGGCGCTCACCTTGCCCGAAAGCTTCGCCGGCATCGGCGCGCCGGCCTGGCTCGGGCTCGCCTATGTCTCGCTGTTCTCGATGCTGATCGGCTTCGTCTTCTGGTATCGCGGCCTCGCGCAGGGCGGCATCGCGGCGGTCGGGCAGCTGCAGCTCTTGCAGCCCTTCTTCGGCCTGGCGCTCGCCGCCACGCTTCTGGGCGAGGCCGTGTCGCCGGCGATGCTTATCGTCACCGTCGCCGTCATCGCCTGCGTCGCCGGCGCGCGACGCTTCGCCCGCTAAGGCGTCACACGCCTGTCATGTCCGGCTTGTATCGCCTGACATATCCAGATAGGCGGATGCATGGACAAGAGATCATCCCTCGACGCGCTGGCCGCACTTGGCCAGGAAACACGGCTCGACATCTTCCGGCTGCTCGTCCGCGCCGGTGACGGGGGCGTGCCCGCCGGCGAGATCGCGGTCCGGCTCGGCGCCGTGCAGAATACGGTCTCGGCGCACCTGAAAGTCCTGGCGCAGGCCGGGCTGGTGCGGCCTGAGCGAGACGGGCGGGTCGTCCGCTACGCCGCCGACATGACCGGCTTTCGCGACCTGCTCGCCTATCTGATGGAAGATTGCTGCGACGGCCGCCCGGAGCTTTGCCGCCCGGTGATCGACGCCGTCACCTGCCGTTGCTGACGATCGGGCCCGGCCGGGTCCGGGCGATGAAGGGGAATGCGATGAGCGACCAGATCTACAACGTGCTTTTCCTGTGCACGGGCAATTCCGCCCGTTCGATCCTGGCCGAGGCGATCCTCGCCCGGGCCGGCCAGGGCCGCTTCCGCGCCTTCTCGGCCGGCTCGCAGCCGAAGGGCGAGGTGCACCCCTACGCGCTCGACCTGCTGAAACACCTCAACCACGACACCGCCTTCGCGCGCTCGAAGAACTGGGACGAGTTCGCCGCCCCCGGCGCGCCGGTGATGGATTTCGTCTTCACCGTCTGCGACAACGCCGCCGCCGAAACCTGCCCGGTATGGCCCGGCCAGCCGATGACGGCGCATTGGGGCGTACCAGATCCGGCGGCGGTGGAAGGCACCGAGGCCGAGAAGCGCCTCGCCTTCGCCGACGCCTACCGCATGCTCAACAACCGCATCTCGATCTTCGTCTCGCTGCCGCTGAAATCGCTCGACCGGCTGACCCTGCAGGGCCAGTTGCGCGAGATCGGCCGCGACCTGCCGAAGGCCGGATGAGACCGAGGATCTGAAATGACGGACCGTGCCCTGACCATCGGCGAACCGGCCGCGGCCGGCATCGGCTTCTTCGAGAAATATCTGACGATCTGGGTGGCGCTGTGCATCGTCGCCGGCATCGCGCTCGGCTACATGCTGCCGGGGCTGTTCGGCTTCCTCGCGGGGATGGAATACGCCTCCGTCAACCTCGTCGTCGCCGTCCTCATCTGGGCCATGGTGTTCCCGATGATGGTCAATGTCGACTTCGCCAGCCTGCGCCACATCGGCGACCGCCCGAAGGGGCTGGTGCTGACGCTGGTGGTCAACTGGCTGGTCAAGCCGTTCACGATGGCGGCGCTCGGCGTGCTGTTCTTCAACTATGTCTTCGCGCCCTGGATCGCGCCGGCCGAAGCGCAGCAGTACATCGCCGGCCTGATCCTGCTTGGAGCCGCGCCCTGCACTGCGATGGTGTTCGTGTGGAGCCAGATGACGCGCGGCGACGCGACCTACACGCTGGTGCAGGTTTCCGTGAACGACGTCGTCATGATCTTTGCCTTCGCGCCGATCGTGGCCTTCCTGCTCGGCGTCACCGACATCGCGGTTCCGTGGGAAACGCTCCTGCTGTCGACCTTGCTCTACGTGCTGATCCCGCTCGCGGCCGGAGCGCTGACCCGGCACTGGCTCGTCGGGCGCGCCGGCCGCGGCGTCGATGCCGAGCGGGCGGTGTCGGAGTTCACGGCGCGGCTGAAGCCCGTCTCGGTGATAGGTCTGCTGGCCACCGTCGTGCTGCTGTTCGGATTCCAAGGCAATGTCATCCTCGCCAACCCGTTGCTGATCGTGCTGATCGCGGTGCCGCTCGTGCTGCAATCCTACGGCATCTTCGCGCTGACCTATGC
Source organism: Mesorhizobium sp. (assembly GCF_024710845.1). Classification (GTDB taxonomy): domain Bacteria; phylum Pseudomonadota; class Alphaproteobacteria; order Rhizobiales; family Rhizobiaceae; genus Mesorhizobium_A. The sequence continues at coordinate 207,053 of NZ_JANJTZ010000002.1, read as the reverse complement.
CACCGCCAGAGCCTGGAAGGTGCCGTTCGACGTCGCCGCGCCCTGCGCCCTCATCGGCACGTCGAATTTCTTCGAACTGGCCGTGGCGGTCGCAATCAGCCTGTTCGGCCTCAACTCCGGCGCCGCGCTCGCCACGGTGGTCGGCGTCCTCGTCGAAGTGCCGGTGATGCTGTCGCTGGTAGCCTTCGCCAACCGCACCCAGCACTGGTTCCCGAAAGCCTGAGACCCGCCCGAATGACCATCACCATCTACCACAACCCCGACTGCGGCACCTCGCGCAACACGTTGGCGATGATCCGCCAGTCGGGCGAGGAGCCGGTCGTCATCGAGTATCTCAAGACCCCGCCGACGCGCGAGAAGCTGGTCGAGCTGATCGCGGCGATGGGCATCGGAGTGCGCGGGCTGCTGCGCGAGAAGGGCACGCCCTACGCGGAACTCGGCCTTGCCGATCCGACATGGAACGACGACCAGCTGATCGACCAGATGCTGGCGCATCCGATCCTCATCAACCGGCCGATCGTGGTAACGCCGCTCGGGACGAAACTCTGCCGGCCGTCGGAAGCCGTGCTCGACATTCTGCCCAATCCCGACATCGGTCCCTTCACCAAGGACGATGGCGAGGTTGTCATCGACCGGCACGGGCGGCGGGTGTTGTAGCGGCGTCGCAACCGCGTAAGCATGCTTCCGTACAAGCCAACCGGCCACCCGCGGGGGTGAGCGCGGATGGCCGGCCTGAAGCGCGGGGAGAATAAGGGAGGGGAACGCCGCGCTTCGATGAGAATCACTTCTCCGCCGAGGTCATGTCGACGAACAGCAGGACGAAGGTGAAGAAGGCAAAGGCGGCAAGCACGCCGGCGACGACGATCACGGATTCGGTAGGCATCCAGCTTCCTCCATCTGTTGGATGGAAGATGCCTATCCCCGGCGAACCCCGGCGCCTTGACACAGATCAACTGCCCCCGAAGGATCGGCCCTCAGGCGGCGAAGCGGGTGGCGTCGGCGCCGTAGTAGTTGATGTAGCGTTCGGCAATCCGCTCGACCGGCAGGATCACGAACACGTCGGTGGTGGCGAAGTCGCGGTCGATGACGCAACCTTCGCCGAAACGGGCGCCGAGCCGCAGATAGCCCTTAATCAGCGGCGGCATGGCAAGCAGCGCCGCCTTCGGATCCACCGCCTCGACCGGCATCAGGTCCATCGTATGAAAGCGCGCGGGGATCGCCCGCGTGCGCCATTCGGCGTCCGCCTGGCAGTGGTGCGCGAGGAACGAGAGCGCCTCGGCATGAGCTGCGGGGATGACCCCGTGGAAGGAGGCACAGCCGGTCATGACATCGACCCGATGGCGCCGCGCATAGGCCCATACGCCCTGCCAGAGCAGTTCCACCGTGCGCTTGGAGCGGTATTCCGGCAGCACGCAGGAGCGGCCGAGCTCCAGGAACTTGCGTCCGGGATGGCGGGCGACGAGTACGTCCATTTCGAATTCGCCCGACGAGTAGAAGCCGCCGCCGTCCACCGCCACCTCCTGGCGCAGGAGACGGTAGGTGCCGACGATCTGCCTGTGGTCGGGCCCGCCGATCGACGTGTCGAAGACGACCAGATGGTCGCAGATCGGGTCGAAACGGTCGGCGTCGCGCGCCTCGAGCTCATGGACGAAATCGCGCTTGGCGCCCAGTTCGTCGTAGAAGACGCGGAAGCGCACCTCCTGGGCCGCGGCGATCTCGGAGGAATTGCGGGCGAGCCGCACCTCGAGCTGGCCGATACGGCCGAGAAGAGCTCCCGCGGGGATGACGGCCTGGCTGGCCGCCCGGGAGAGTGGAAAAGTGGTGCGCGCGCGCTCCAGCGTCGTGTGCATCGCTTGACCTCCGAATGCCACCATCGCCAGCGGCATAGTTGCGTCGTGCAACAGGAGCATGACGGGACCGTGTCGGCAAGATGGCCAGGCACGGGAGCGATGGTTCAGGCGGCCGCCGCCTTCTCCTCGATCGCGTCGACGAGTTGTGCCGGATCGAGCGGCTTGGTGAGGAAGCCGGAGGCGCCATGGGCGAGCACGCCATGGCGGGTGGCTTCCTGGCTGTCGGCGGTGAGCACCATGATCGGCATCGCCGGCAACCCCTTCTCCTCCTCGAACTTCCGGATCATCGCGATCGCGTCGAGGCCGTCCATCACCGGCATGTGAAGGTCCATGAGGACTGCATCGTAGCGGTGCGTGTTGGCGCTCTCGATGATCGCGTCGACCGCGGCCTTGCCGTTGGTGACGACGTCGACGCGATGGCCGGCCTTCTCCAGCGCGACGCGGGCGAGCAGCGCGTTGATCTCGTTGTCCTCGGCGAGCAGCACATTCAGCCGGCCGCCCCTCACCCGGCGGCGAGCGACGGTCCCGGTTGCGCCTCCGGGTGCGTTGGAGACGGCGGTCTCGCGCTGCAGGAGCAACCGCACCAGCGTCTCACCACGGACAGGCCGCGCCAGGAAGGTCTCGTAGCCATTGGAACGAAACTCGGCGAGGCGGCCGCGGTCGGTCGGCGCAATCAGCGTCAGTGCCGCAAGCCCGCGTTCGACGCCGGCGCGGATTCTGGCCAGCACCCGGCCGTCGCCGCCCTCGAGGGCGGCATCGACGAGCACGGCGCGGGCGTCGCCGTCGCGCAGGCGCTCGATCGCTTCCTCCGGCGTGCGCGCGATCGCCGCCCAGCCGCCATGGGACCGAACCGTCAGGGCGATCGCCTCGGCCTCGATGATGTTGTGCGACACGATCACCGCGCCGAAGCCGGCGAGCGAGCGCGACTGCGGTGGCGCCGCGTCGGTCGCGGCTGGAGCAGGCACTTCCAGCGTAAAGGCGGATCCCTCGCCCTCCGTGCTGTCGACGGCGATCCGTCCTCCCATCGCCTCGGCGATACGCCTGGAGATGGCAAGACCGAGCCCGGCTCCGCCGTGCCGGCGCGTCGATGTGCCGTCCGCCTGCTCGAACTCGCGGAAGATGCGCTCGAAATCCTCGCGCTTGAGGCCCGGTCCGGTGTCTGCCACCGAAATGGCGATACGCTGTGCGGCGCCGGTTCCCGCGACCGTCACCGAAACCAGCACGCCGCCGTCGTCCGTGAACTTGATCGCATTGCCGACGAGATTGAGCAGAACCTGCCGCAGACGGCCCGGATCGGCGAGAATCATCGCCGGCACGTCCGGCGAGACATGGCAGCCCAGGCCGATATTCTTGCCGTAGGCGCGGGCGGCAAGGAGCTCGACCACGTTCTCGACGAGCTCGCGGACCGAGATCGGCTGGGGTTCGAGCTCGAAACGGCCGGCCTCGATCTTGGAGAAATCAAGCAGGTCGTCGATGAGCGCCAGCAAAGCGGCGGCCGAGGTCGAGACCGCGCCGACATAGGTCCGCTGTTCCGCGGTAAGTTCCGTGTCTGCGAGCAGCTTGGCCATGCCCATGATGCCGTTCATCGGTGTGCGGACTTCATGGCTCACCGTGGCGAGGAACTGCGACTTGGCGCGGCTCGCCTCCTCGGCACGCGCCTTGGCGGCCGACATCGATTTCTCTGCCCGCTTGCGGGCGGTGATGTCGCGGGCGATCGCGCGATGCGAGACCGTGCCGGTCGACTTGTCGCGCACCGACAGCTCGATCCAGGAAAACCATCGGGTGCCGCCGCCTGTATGAATCGGCACGTCCGTGGAGCTCAGGCATTCGCCCTCGGCAAAGGCCGCGTCCGGGACGAGACCCACCTCGATGCCGAGTTCGGCCAGCGTTCGGCCCGCGAGTTCGCGCGGACTGGTTCCGAAGAGCGATGCGAACACCGAGTTGACGTAGACGATACGGCCGGCGCGGTCGCGGTGCACGACGAGGTCGCCAAGAGCGTCGATCAGGCCGTGGAAACGCTCTTCGCTTTCCTGCATCTCCCACATGCGGTCGGAGAGCGTTTCGATTTCGGCGTGGGTGCGGGCGGCTGCGTCGAGCTCCCTCGCTTTCGCCCGCGCCAGCTGCACCTCCGCCCAGCGCGCTGCGACCAATCCGACGAGACCGGTGCAGACGAGCGCGACCGCTAGGAAAAGCGGCGCACCCGTCAGCCGCGAGAGAAAGCCGAGCAGCGTCACGCAGACACTGATCGTGACGAGCAGCCTGAATGCGAGGCGCCCATTCGTGCCCTTCGGCGGGTTTGGTCCCGGCGAAAGCTCGACAGACTGCTTGTGCTTGTCACCCGTCATGGGCCGGACCGTAATCCGGCAGCGATGGAAAAAGCTTTGGGCCGAACGCTAAAACTTTAGCGAGCGGCCGAAAACGCCTGTGTCCAAAGCTACTTGGCTCCGGCCATGTCGATCACGACCCGACCACGGATGCGCCCGTCGACGATCGCCTTCGCGGCGTCGATGATGCCGTCGAATCCGATCTTCGTGGATATGGCGGAAAGCTTGGCATGATCGAGGTCGGTCCCCAGGCGCCGCCACGCTTCCAGGCGCATCGCCTTTGGCGCCATGACCGAATCGATGCCCAGCAGCGAAACGCCGCGCAGGATGAAGGGGGCGACGCTCGTCGGCAGGTCCATCCCCTGCGCCAGGCCGCAGGCCGCGACCGCGCCGCCGTAGGACGTCATCGACAGGACGTTGGCGAGCGTATGGCTGCCGACGGCATCCACGCCACCGGCCCAGCGCTCCTTGGCGAGCGGCTTTGCCGTTCCGGAAAGCTCCTCACGCGAGATGATCTCGGCGGCACCGAGATCCTTCAGATAGGCCTCCTCGGAAACCCGGCCGGTCGAGGCGATCACATGGTAGCCGAGCTTCGAGAGGAGCGCGATCGCGACCGACCCGACGCCGCCGGCAGCGCCCGTGACGACGACAGGCCCCCGCGCGGGCGTTATCCCGTGACGTTCCAGCGCCATCACGGCAAGCATCGCCGTGTAGCCGGCGGTTCCGATCGCCATCGCGTCGAAGACGCTCATGCCCGCCGGCAGCGGCACCAGCCACTCGCCCTTGATCCGGGAACGGCCGGCAAACGCACCGTGATGCGTCTCGCCGGTGCCCCAGCCGTTGAGGATGACCTTGTCGCCTGCCTTCCAGTCTGGGTGCGAGGAGGTGATGACAGTTCCGGCGAAGTCGATGCCGGGAACGAGCGGGAAGCGCCGTACCACCGGGGCCTTGCCGGTGATCGCGAGGCCATCCTTGTAATTCATCGTCGAGGCTTCGACGGCGACGGTCACGTCGCCCTCCATCAGATCGGCCTCGGTCAGCTCGGTGACAGCGACGGACTGCCGCTTCTCCTCGTCCCGCGAGATGAGAATGGCTTTGAAACGATCGGTCATTCGGCAATTCCTCCGGATATCGTCACATTCTTGCGGCTTCGGGGTAGGACATTCAAGCGTCCGGCGGCGGGTTCTGTCCGCCAGGGTCGTCTCGGCCGCGCCAGTCCAGTATCTCCTGCAACACCACCATCGCCGCCCCGATCGAGATGAACGCGTCCGCCAGGTTGAAGACGGCGAAGGACCAGGTCGCGGAGTGGAACAGGATGTAGTCGACGACGTAGCCCAACGTCGACCGGTCGATGATGTTGCCGAGCGCGCCGCCGAGGATCAACGCGAAGCCCGCCCGCGCCAGGTGCTGGTGATGCTCGGCGCGAACCGCCAGCCAGCCGATGAACAGCATGACGGCGCCCGTCAGCACGACCATCGCGGTATCGCTGAACCCGGAGAGGAAGGAGAAAGCGATGCCGGTGTTGCGGGTGTGGTAGAGCGACAGCATCGGCGCGAGTTCGATGCTCTCGTGCAATTCCATGTTGGCGACGACCAGTCGTTTGATCCACTGGTCCAGCCCGGCGGCGGCGAGCGCGAGAAGCACATAGATCGCGAGGCTGCGTTTCGTCATCAGCGGGCGGCGACCTTCAATGTGTCGCGGCGGATCTCGAACAGCATGACGCCTGTCGCGACCGCGAGGTTGAGCGAATCCGCCCTGCCCGCCTGCGGGATCAGCACCAGCTTGTCGCAGGCTGCGGCTAGACTGTCGGGCAGACCCTGCTGCTCGTTGCCCATCAGGAGCACCACCGGCTTTCCGGCATAGGCAACGCTGCGATAGTCGACCGCGCCCTTGAGATGGGTGCCGACGAGCAGGCCGCCGAAGCCCTTTCGCCAGGCCAGGAACTCCTGCTCGCTCGCCTTTGCGACAGGGACCGCGAAGACCGAGCCCATCGTCGCACGCACCGTCTCCACCGCGAACGGATCGGTCGTATCGCCGACGAGGATGACGCCTTTGGCGCCGACCGCATCGGCGGTGCGGATTACCGTGCCGAGATTGCCCGGATCGCGCACCCGGTCGAGCGCGACCCAGACGTCGCCGGCGGCCGGGCGAACCTCCGCCAGCGGCTTCCAGCGCTGCCGGAATACGCCGACCACCATCTGCGGATTGTCCCGCCGTGTGATGGCGGCCAGGACCTTTTCCGTCACTTCCAGCACGAGACCGCCCGACGCGACCGTGCGCGCGGCGACCTTCTCGACAGCCGGATTGCCCTTGGCGGTTTTCGCAAAGACCAGCGTATCGATGGTCCAGCCGAGGTCGAGCGCGTCGATGACGAGCTTCAGCCCCTCGGCCATGAAGGCGTTGCGCTGATCGCGGAATTTCTTCATCGCCAGCGACTTGATGTCCTTGACGATCGGGTTGGCGAGGCTCGTGACCTCCTTCACCTGCCCGACTGCGCGCCGTTCGGTCATCTGGCTACCCATCGGGAGAAGAGGGATGTGGAGAGCGCGCGGCCGGCCGATTTTTCCCGGATGATCAACTCGCCGGATTCGACCCTGCCGCCCATGCCGGCGAAGGTGTCGCGCATCAGTGCGTGGATGGCAAAGAACGAGGCGCGGATCGAATAGGCGGTGAGCACCACGGCCAGCGGCTTCGGTGTGAGGATCCGGCGGCAGAGGTCTGCCATCGCCGGCAGGTCCTCGAACAATTGCCAGACTTCACCCTTCGGGCCGCGGCCATAGGCCGGCGGATCGAACAGGATCAGGTCGTAGCGGCTGTCGCGGCGGGCTTCGCGCTCGACGAATTTCATCGCGTCGTCGCAGATCCAGCGAATCGGCCGATCCGACAGGCGCGCCAGTTCCTGGTTTTCCCTTGCCCAGCCGATCGCCTTCTTCGACGCGTCGACATGGGTCACTTCGGCGCCCGCGCGGGCAGCCACCAGCGAGGCGAGGCCGGTATAGCCGAACAGGTTCAGCACCTTCACCGGCCGGTTGGCGCCGCGGATCAGTCCTTCCATGTGGCTCCAGTGGGGCGCCTGCTCTGGAAACACTCCGACATGGCGGAAGGACGTAAAGCGGCCGAGATAGGACAGGCCGTCATAGGTCATCGGCCAGGTCTCGCCGAGGGGCTGCTTGGGAAAACGCCAGCGGCCGATGCCCTCTTCGTCGGTGTCGCCAGTGAAGACGGCATCGACATTCGCCCAGTCGCGCTCTGGAAGGGCGCGACGCCAGATCGCCTGGCCTTCCGGGCGGACGATCCTGTACGGCCCGTATTGCTCCAGCTTCTCGCCGTCGCCCGAATCGAGAAGCGCATAGTCGGCGTTCGGCAGAACTTCGAGGATGAGCGGCAGGTTCTCCGCCGGCAGGGCGCCTGTCCGGCGAGGCACCGGCTGACGTGGCGAGGCTGGAGCGTGGGCAGGCGCCTGCTTCGGCGCGGCGGCCTCGGCCGGGGCCGATCGGGCGCGCGGTGCGGCGCCACCCGGCAGCGGGCGGAACGCCGCCTGCGCCGGCTGCCCCGGTCTTGCCTTCGAAGGCCGACGTTTGTCGCGCGGCGGTTTCAAGCCTGTTCCATCACCCTTGAACGTTCGCGGCTTCTGCCACAGCGAAGGTGGAGCCGCAACCGGCGACCCCGGAAAGGCGGCGTGGTTGTTACGTCCGGGCGATGTTCTCGTAGACCGCAATTCCCGCAGCGAGGTCTTCCAGCGCCGCGCCCACGGACTTGAACAGCGTGATCTCGTCCGGCGATCCGCGGCCCGCCTTCTCGCCGCGGGCGAGTTCATGCAGGTCGGCGACGATGCCGTCCTGGGTCAGCACGCCCGACGCGAGCGGCTGGACGATGTCGCCGGCTTCCTTCGTCGCGCCGGCACGGGTGTCGACATAGACCCGGGCGCGGCGGATCGCCTCGTCGTCCGCCTCGCGCATCGTCGGCGTGAAGCCGCCGACGAGATCGACATGCGCGCCCGGCGACAGGAGCGCGCCCTTCACCAGGGGTGCGCTGGAGATAGTCGCCGCCGAGACGATGTCGGCCCAGCCGAGCGCTTCGTCGAGGTCGGCGGCGACCGACGCGTTCAGCCCCGACCGGCGCAGGTCGGCGGCGGCGGCTTCCGCATTGGCGGCGGTGCGGTTCCAGATCCGGACCTCGGATACCGGGCGGACGGCGGAATGCGCACTGGCGAGGAACCGGGACAGCGCGCCGGCGCCGATGATGAGCAGTTTAGATGCGTCCTCCCGCGCCAGATAGCTAGCGGCCAGGGCGGAGGCGCAGGCAGTGCGCCACTGGGTGAGTCGCGGGCCGTCGATCAGGGCCTGCGGCTCGCCGGTTCGGGCGTCGAGCAGCAGGTAAAGCCCCATCACCGCCGGCTTGCCGATCGCATTGTTGTCGGGAGAGACCGTGACGATCTTTACGCCGATGTGGCCACCGTCCGACGTGCCGGCGCGCACCAGGTCGCTCCAGGCTGGCATCAGCAGCAGGGTCGACGCCGCCCCGTCCGGCCGTTCGATCGTATGATGGTGGCGAACCGGCTGCACCGCGCCGTCGCGAAACGCCGCGCGAAGCGTCTCGACCAGCGCGGCGAAGTCGAGCACGCGGTCGACGTCGGCGGCCGAAATCATGCGCATGGGGCGACTCTTGGCGCGAGGCTCAATGGCGTGGCGCGGGAAGCGTGCTGCCGGATGCCGGAACAGCCGGCGCGGGGGGTGCCGGCTTGCGCTGGCCGATTTCCTGGATCAGCGTCTGCACTTCCCGGGATTTGTTGCGCGCCTCCTTGCGGTAGCGGCCCTGCTTCCACCATGTCGCGAAACTGCCGAGAATCAGGCCGAGGCCGAGCGCGAGGAAGAGCATCACGAACAGCGGAAGCTGAAGGGTCAGACCCGGATTGCCCGGATTGAACGGGTCGAGGGTGAAGGCCACCGGCATGCGGTTGGCCACCGCAAGCGCAATGAGGATGACCGCGAGCGGCACCAGGACGACGACGATGAGGACGCGGTTCAGCATGGTTTGCCTGACATAACAGCGGGGCTGCCGGCGTCAATCCTCGATGTTGAGGCGCTCGCGCAACTCCTTCCCCGTCTTGAAGAAGGGGACCCATTTTTCCTCGACCTCGACGGATTCGCCGGTGCGCGGGTTGCGGCCGGTGCGGGCAGGCCGGTTCTTGACCGAAAACGCGCCGAAACCGCGCAGTTCCACGCGGTTCCCGGCGGCGAGCGAATCGGTGATCTCCTCGAAGATCGCATTCACGATGTTCTCGACGTCGCGCAGGAAGAGATGCGGGTTGCGATTGGCGATAAGCTGAACCAGTTCGGACTTGATCATGCGACTGCTTCCCCCTTCGAAAAACTCATGACTGCAAAGGAACGATGCTTGAAAATCCGTCACTTAGTCCGAGACGGTCGCCATATCAGGGTGCCAGAGAGACAGCATACCGTCAAGAAAGATGCGGTCGGCGCCGATCTTCTTCAGGAGGTCCGCGTCGAGGCCCGGAAAGCCCAGGAAAGCGGCCACGCGCTGGCCCATCGCGCTCGACAGGAAGAAGTCGGCCGTCGACTTGCGCGGCTTCCATTCGACGATGTCGAGCTTGGCGTCGACCCCCTTGGTGACGAGCCAGTCCTTGGCCTTTTCCTCGCCACCGAGTTCGTCGACCAGTTTCCTTGCAAGCGCCTGGCGACCGGTGAAGATCGACCCGTCGGCGAGCGCCAGCACTTCGGCGCGCGTCAGCGGCCGCCGGTCGTCGACCAGGCCGACGAACCATTCATAGGAATCCATGATCATCGACCGCAGCATCGCCTTCTCCTCGTCGGTCGTGACGTTGAACGGCGAAGGCTCGGCCTTCAGGGGCGAGGATTTCACCTCGTCGAGCGTGATGCCGATCTTGTCCATGAGCCCGCTGAAGTTCGGGAACTGGATCAGGACGCCGATCGATCCGACGATGGAGGACTGGCGCGCCACGATGTGATCGGAGGCGCTCGCGATCATGTAGCCGGCCGATGCGGCGAGCGTGCCGACCTGGGCGACGGTCGGCTTGGCCGCGGCGAGCTTGCGCACGGCCTCGAAGATCGCCTCGCCGCCGGCGGTCGTGCCTCCCGGCGAATCGATCGACAGGATCACCCCCTTGACCGAACCGGACTCGGCGACGTCCTTCAGCCGCTTGAGCAGTTCCTCGTCCTCGGTGATCGTCCCCTCGATCCTCACCTTGGCGATGTGGGCAGCGGCCACGCCGCCAAGGCTGTCGCGCATGGCCCAGCCGGTCGTTGCGGCGATCGCGACGGCCGCCACGAGGATCGCGGCGACACGCCAGAACGTCAGCTTGCGCCGCAGGCGGCGGCGGTCAATCATCTCGTCGGCTCTCAGCGCCATGTCTGGTCTCGCTCCTGGCGATTTGCAGTGTCGTCGGCTCACCGTTTCTAGAGCATGGCGAAACGCACCGCCACCCTGAACATCTGGCTGTAACGTCTTGCCGCGCTGCACAATATTGCCCGGACGCCAGTCTTTCGACCGGCCAGCCCCTGTCCTTTTATCCAAAAATAACCATATTGGGATGTAACCGGCAGTTGGAGCTCCGCCGCCGGAAAGCGGACCTATTTCCATGTGCGTTGTTGCGACGCACAATCAGGCAGACCCGGAGTATCAGCCACAGCATGACGGCAGCGAGGACGACAGGCATCGACAGTGCCCAGGCGCAGGCCCTTGAACGGGGCTCGCGCACGGACGATGTGTTCGCCCGCGCGCAGCGTCATTCGCGCCGTGTGCGGTGGCTCAAGGTCTGGTTGCCGGGCCTTGCCGTTGCCGGCGTGATCGGCTTTGTCGGCTGGTCCTATGTCTCGATACCGACCGTCGCAGGGATAAGCATCGAAGGTGCCGGCATAAGCGACGGCAAGCTGGTGATGGCAAATCCCAAGCTCGACGGCTTTACCAAGGACAAGCTGCCCTACACCATGACGGCGCTGCGCGCCGTGCAGGATCTTACGGATACGAACCTGGTCCGGCTTGAGGACATCAACGCCAAGCTTCCGGTCGATCCGAAGAATACCGCCAAGGTGGCCGCCAAGAGCGGCATCTACGACAACGCCAAGAACACGCTTGTGTTCGACAGCCCGATGACCGTGACGACCACCGACGGCATGACGGCCAAGCTGAACTCGGCCAGCCTCGACATGAATGCCGGGTCGATGTCGACGGGCGACCCCGTCGAGATTCTTTTCAAAGGTTCGAAGATCACCGCGTTGTCGATGAACATGGCCGACAACGGCCGCGTGATCGTGTTCGAGAATCGCGTCCGCGTCGACATCGAACCCAGCAAATCTCCGGACAAGGCGGCGGGTGGGGGCAGCAATGCGGTCAACTAGGATTTCCGCCGGCCTCTGCATCGGCCTTGCCCTCGCGGCGACGGCAGCGACGGCGCAGGAGCGGAGCAGCAGCTTCACAGGCCTTCAGCTCCAGGGCGACAAGCCGATCCAGATCGAGAGCGACAAGCTCGAGGTGCGCGACGCAGACAGTATCGCCATCTTCACCGGGAACGTCAGCGTCGTGCAGGGAGACACGTTGCTGAAGTCCGGCAAGATGACCGTCCACTACAAGAAAGAGAAGAAGGAAGGCGCGGACACCGCGTCGGCCACGATGCCTGGCGGCGGCAATATCGAGCGAATGGAAGTGGACGGAAAGGTCTACGTGAAATCGAAGACCCAGGTCGCCACCGGTGATCGCGGAACGTTCGACATGGGGACCGAGATCATGACGCTCACAGGCGAAGAGGTCGTACTGACCGAAGGCCAGAACGTCATCGTCGGCTGCAAGCTCACCGTCGAGATGAAGACGGGCGCCGCGAAGCTTGACGGCTGCGGCAAGGGGACCGGACGGGTGAAGATGCTGCTCACGCCCCAGAAGCAGGGTCAGTAGCGCTTGAATTCGATGCCGGACCCCAGAAAGGGCATGAAGGCCGCCGCCGAGCCGCGCCCGGCGGCGCCCGCCGACAAGGCTCGCGCCAAGGGCACGCTCATCGCCCGCGGACTGACAAAAAGCTACAAGGGCCGCGACGTCGTGCGCGGCGTGTCGATCGGCGTGCGCGCGGGCGAAGCCGTCGGTCTCCTGGGCCCCAACGGCGCCGGCAAGACCACCTGTTTCTACATGGTCACGGGCCTCGTTCCGGTCGACAAGGGCACGATCGAGCTCGACGGTTTCGACGTCACGAACATGCCGATGTACCGCCGCGCGCGGCTCGGCATCGGCTACCTGCCGCAGGAGGCATCGATCTTCCGCGGCCTTTCGGTCGAGAACAACATCCGCGCCGTGCTGGAAGTCGTCGAGAAGGACAAGACCGAGCGCGAACGGTCGCTCGACGCCCTGCTCGAGGAATTTCACATATCGCACCTGCGCAAGGCGCCGTCGATCGCGCTGTCCGGCGGCGAGCGCAGGCGCCTGGAAATCGCACGCGCGCTCGCCAGCCGCCCGAACTTCATGCTGCTCGATGAGCCGTTCGCAGGCATCGACCCGATCGCCGTCGCCGACATCCAGCAGCTCGTGCGGCACCTCACCAGCCGCGGCATCGGCGTGCTGATCACCGACCACAATGTCCGCGAGACGCTGGGGCTGATCGACCGCGCCTACATCCTGCATGCCGGCGAAGTGCTGACCCACGGGCGCGCTTCGGACATCGTCAACAACCCCGATGTGCGCCGGCTCTACCTCGGCGAAGGCTTTACCCTTTAGGAAGGCCAGCCTGCTAGCCTTGACAAGCAAGAGCCGGGCCAGTTTCATTGCCCGGCAAGCCCGAGCCGGGTAAAGTGTCGGGCTCGGGACGGGTGGGGTCGAGTCCGGTAGATGGCGTTAGCAGCCAAGCTTCAGATGCGGCAGTCGCAGGCGCTCGTGATGACGCCGCAGCTGATGCAGTCGATTCGCCTGCTGCAATATACGCACACCGAACTGGAACGCTTCATCGACGAGGAGATCGAGCGCAACCCGCTGCTCGAACGCAGTTCGGACGAGAGTTCCGGAGGCGAGGACGCGCCTGAAACCCCGGCCGTTTCGGAAGAGGCTTCGTCGGATTGGCTCGAGCCAGAGCTCGAGTGGAGTGCCGAGAGCATCTCCGACAAGCTCGACAGCTCGCTGGAAAACGTCTTCCCGGACGAGCCGGGAATGACGGACCGCCTCGGTCCGGACCTCGCGGCGCAGTGGAAATCCAATGCCGGCGGCAAGCTCCCGCCCGGCGAGAGTTTCGACCTCGACTCGGTCGCCGCCCATCCGGTTACGCTGCGCGACCATATTGCCGAGCAGATTTCCTTTGCCTTCGCCGATCCCGCCGAGCGGTTGATCGCTGCCGACCTCGCGGATTCCCTGGACGAAGCAGGCTATTTCCGCGGAGAGATCACCGAGACGGCCGAGCGGCTCGGCACTTCGGCCGCCGCGGTCGAGCGCGCCCTGAAAACCTGCCAGACGTTCGATCCGGTCGGCATTTTTGCGCGCGACCTCGCGGAATGCCTGTCGCTGCAATTTCGCGCCAAGGATCGCCTCGATCCGGCGATGGAGAAGCTCGTCGGACATCTGGAGCTTCTCGCACGGCGCGACTTCCAGACGCTGCGCCGCATCTGCGGCGTCGACGAGGAGGATCTGATCGACATGCTGGCGGAGATCCGGGCGCTCGATCCAAAGCCCGGACTTGCCTTCGCCACCGGACCGACGACCAGCATCGTGGCCGACGTGATCGTCAAGGCGGCCCCCGACGGCAGCTGGGCGATCGAGCTCAATCCGGAGACGCTTCCGCGCGTTCTCGTCGACCAGGCCTATTACATGAGGGTGAATGCCGTCGCGAAGAGTGCCGGCGACAAGGACTTCCTCGCCGAGTGCCTGCAAAGCGCCAATTGGCTGACCCGCAGCCTCGACCAGCGCGCCAAGACGATCCTCAAGGTCACGGCCGAGATCGTGCGGCAGCAGGATGGCTTCCTGCTGCATGGCGTCAGCCATCTGCGGCCGCTGAACCTGAAGACCGTGGCGGATGCGATCGGCATGCACGAATCGACCGTTTCGCGGGTGACTTCGAACAAATACATGCTGACGCCGCGCGGCGTGTTCGAACTGCGCTATTTCTTCACAGCGTCCATCGCTTCGGCAGAGGGCGGCGATGCGCACTCCTCTGAAGCGGTGCGGCACCGCATCCGCAGCCTGATCGACCAGGAGAAATCGGCCGACGTCCTCTCCGACGACGCGATTGTGGATATCCTGAGGAAAACCGGTATCGACATCGCGCGCCGGACGGTCGCCAAATACCGGGAGGGCATGAACATTCCGTCCTCCGTCCAACGCCGGCGGGAAAAGCGTGCGATGGCGCACGCGAGCGCCTGACGGCTTCCGCGCCGCCGCGAAGGCAACCGGACGCCCTGGCCTTCGTTGACATCCGGAAAGGGAGTCTCTAGAAGCCCGGCCGCATGGAACGGGTGGCCGGTTCCGGGCACTGCGCCAAGCAGGAAGCGATCCGGCCCAATGCGGGACCTAATGTCGAACTCCGGCTGAAAGAGCCGATACAAACCTTGTGCGCCGCTGCCACAGGTATAAGATTCCTCCAGTTCGAAACCGGTCAGAAGAGGTCAGTTCTCAATGAACCTGCGAATTTCGGGCAAACAGATGGAAATCGGCGATGCGTTCCGCGGGCGCATCCAGGAACGGATCAGGGACGCGGTTGCCAAATATTTCGACGGCGGGTTCTCCGGACATGTGACGGTCGAAAAGCAGGGATCGCGGTTTGACGCGGACTGCGTGATCCATCTCGACACCGGTCTTACCCTCCAGGCGACCGGCCAGGGGCAGGATCCGCTTCCTGCCTTCGATGCGGCGGCGGAGCGGATCGAGAAGCGCCTGCGCCGCTACAATCGCCGGCTCAAGTCCCATAGTGCCGGCAGCACCAACGGCGAAACGATCGACATGTCGTATCGCGTCATGGAAGCGCTGCCCGACGAGGACGAGGAAATCCCCGCCGACTACGCTCCCGCCATCGTCGCCGAAAGCGTGCTTTCCCTGCGTGCCATGTCCGTCGCCTCGGCAGTGATCGAACTCGACGCCAAGGACAGTCCGGTCTTCGTTTTCCGCAATTCCGGAAGCGACCAGTTGAATATCGTCTACCGCCGGCCGGATGGAAACATCGGCTGGATCGACCCGTCGCTGCAGACCCGCGGCACCTAATCCACGCGCTCTCCCGGGCCGAAGGTGCGATTTTCGCGGCAGCCCGAAGCGGAAGCAGGGGAAGAACAATGGACCTGAGCGACCTGATCGACCAGAAGGCGATCATGCCATCGCTGCGAGCGAATTCGAAGAAGCAGCTGTTGCAGTTGCTGGCCGAGCGAGCCGCCGAAATGACCGGCCTGCCCGAGCGGGAAGTGTTCGACACGATCCTGCAGCGGGAGCGTCTCGGCTCGACCGGCGTCGGCAACGGCATTGCGATTCCGCACGGCAAGCTGGCCGGGGTGAAGAAGATCACCGGGCTTTTTGCCCGTCTTGAGCAGCCCGTGGAGTTCGAGGCGCTCGACGACCAGCCGGTCGATCTGGTCTTCCTCCTGCTCGCGCCGGAGGGCGCGGGAGCGGATCATCTGAAGGCGCTGTCGCGCATCGCCAGAGTGCTCAGGGATGGCGACACGGTCGCCAAGATCCGCGCCACCGCGGATCCGGCCGCCATCCACTCCTTCCTGTCGGAGACCCCGGCTTCTCACGCCGCGTGAGAAGCCGCTTCCCCGCTCAGTGCAGGCTGACCGGGGTCAGGTCGTTCTGAAACGCGCCGGCGAGAGCGGTGTCGCGGGCGTCGCTCAAAAGGATCGGCTGGCCGTTGGCGGCAAACAGCGCCCACAGCTTCAGTCCGGACTCCAGTTCGGGCATGCCCGGGAAACGCGCCGTCAGCTCATCGCTGCCAATTTCGCGCAGATATGCCACAGCGCCCTCGCCCACATGGGCGAGCTCGGCCTGGGTGATGTTGATCTTTTCGTTCGTCATGTCAGCCTCCTAAAGGCGGGCGTCCTTCGTCGGACCAACCCGCGTTAGAGCTTCCGGTTCCGCACAATGCGGTTCGACCCGGTCAGTCTTTCACCGAGATGTTGATTTTTCGTACCAGCCGCTCGGGTTCCGGCCGGTCGAGGTCGATGGCGAGAAGCCCGTTCTTGAGCTCCGCGCCCACCACACGCATTCCGTCCGCAAGAAGGAAGGTGCGCTGGAACTGCCGCGCCGCGATTCCCCGGTGAAGGAACTCGCGCGGCTCCTCGTCCTGCTGCCTGCCCCTGACCCAGAGCTGGTTTTCCTCGATCGAGACGTCGAGGTCGGCTTCGGCGAAGCCTGCGACCGCGAGCGTTATACGCAGCCGTTCGGAGCCGCCTTCGCCGGTCCTGATCCGCTCGATATTGTAGGGCGGATAGCCGTCGCCGGATTTGGCGACACGCTCCAGCGTCTTTTCCATGGCCTCGAAGCCCAGCATCAGCGGGTTCGAGAAGGGCGTCATACGCGACATGTCATGTCCTCTTGTGAGCGACGTGAAAAGCGCCTGAACCCGGATGGCATTCCGGCGCGTGCCTCTGATATGGTCCGCGCCGCGCCGCACTTCAAGGCGCCACAAAGACCTCCAGGGACATGAGAAGGCATAGCATGGCAGACCGGCAGAAGATCATCATCGACACGGACCCCGGTCAGGACGATGCCGTCGCAATGCTGCTCGCCTTCGGCAGCCCGGAGCTCGAGATCCTCGGCATTACCGCCGTGGCGGGAAACGTGCCGCTGAAGCTGACGGAAAAGAACGCCCGCAAGATCTGCGAACTGGCCGGCAAGCCGGAAACGAAGGTTTTTGCCGGCGCGATCCGGCCGCTGGTGCGCGATCCCGTCAGCGCCGAGGAAGTTCACGGCAAGACCGGACTGGACGGGCCCGATCTGCCCGAACCGACGATGAAGCTGCAGGAGCAGTATGCCGTCGACTTCATCGTCGAGACGATCATGTCGGAAAAATTCGGCACCGTGACGCTCTGCCCGCTGGGGCCGCTGACCAACATCGCGCTGGCGCTGATCCGCGAACCGAAGATCGCCAAGCGGATCAGGCAGATCGTGCTGATGGGCGGTGGCTTCTTCGAGGGCGGCAACGTCACGCCCGCCGCCGAATTCAACATCTTTGTCGATCCTCAGGCGGCCGACTTGGTTTTCCGCTCCGGCATCCCGATCGTGATGATGCCGCTCGACGTCACCCACAAGGCGTTGACCAAGGCGAGCCGGGTGGAGAAGTTCCGCAAGCTCGGCACCCGCGTCGGCAACGCGACGGCGGACATGCTGGAGTTCTTCGAGCTATTCGACGAGCGCAAATACGGCTCGGACGGGGGCCCGCTGCACGACCCCTGCGTGATCGCCTACCTCCTGAAGCCCGAGCTATTCTCCGGCCGGGAATGCAACGTGGCCATCGAGACCGGCTCGGAACTGACGATGGGCATGACCGTCATCGACTGGTGGGGTGTCACCAAACGGCCGAAAAACGCGCTGGTCATGCACGATATCGACCATGATGGCTTCTTCGATCTGCTGGTGGAGCGGCTGGGTCGGCTGTAGGCGCTACACATCCAGATCGTAGTCGATCACGCCCGTCGGCTGCTTCGATCGAAGCACTTCGATGTCGTCGCCAGGCTTCGCTTCGGGCGGCACCTTGTCGGTGCGGATCACGACAGTCATCCCGTCTTCCAGGCTGACCACGATGCGGCGTTCCTTCTCGGCAGGGCCGACCGTCAGGATCCGGCCCTTCAGCCGTTCGGTGACGATGGCCGGTCCGTCGTCCTTGACGATCCAGATGATGACGGGCGCGGCGAAGAGCGCGGCGACGATGACCAGCGGCAACAGTCCGGAGAAACGCCTGACGAAGCGGGCGGCGGGCGTCACAGACACGCGGCGACCTCCGCATCGGCCGGGATCGACGGCTGGGCGCCGGGCTTGAGGCAGGCGAGCGAACCGGCGACCGAAGCGCGGCGGATCGCCGCTTCGAGCGGCCGCCCGCGCGCCAGGCCGTCGCCGAGATAGCCGCAGAACGTGTCGCCGGCGCCGACCGTGTCGACCGGGGTGATCTTCATCGCCGGAATGGAGAGCGAGCCGGCCGGGCTGGCTGCGACGACGCCGTCGGCCCCGAGCGTGACGATCACCGTGCGGCCGGTCCTGCCGACATAGGCCTCCATCTTTTCCTCCCGAGAGACGCCGGAGAGGGCCAGTTCCCCGGCATAGAGGTCGAACTCGGTCTCGTTGGCGACGAGATAGTCGGCGTCGGCGACAAGGCCCGCCGCCTCTTGGCGGAACGGCGCGGTGTTCAGGATCGAGACCGCGCCGGCAGCGCGCGCGGCTTTCAGTGCCGCAGCGACGGTCTCGAGCGGGATTTCATGCTGCAGGAGGACATGTTCGCCTGGAGCGAAGGAAAAGCCTGCCAGCGCCGCGATCCCGACCTCGCCATTGGCGCCCGGTACGACCGCGATCATGTTTTCGCCGTCGGCGCCGACCAGAATCAGCGCCGTGCCGGTGGGCGCATCGGTCTCGGCGACGAGCGACAGGTCGACGCCGCCCTCCTTCAGCAGCGCCAGCGCTTCGGCGGCAAACGCGTCCCTGCCGACAGCGCCGACCATCCTCACCGCCGAGCCGGCGCGCCGCGCCGCCAGCGCCTGGTTCGCACCCTTGCCGCCCGGCGCCGAGCGGAAACCGGTGCCGGGGACAGTCTCACCCGGAGAAGGGAGCCGACCGACCGTCGCGATCAAGTCGAGATTGATGGAGCCGATGACGGTAATCAACAAATGCCTCCCCCGCTGATTTGGCGGCGGAGGTTAGACTACCCATATCCGTGACGAAAGGGCGGCAGGCGCCGGGAGGATCGATGGCAAGACGCGGTTCGTCGTTCGGATTCATGGGCCGGTTCGGGCGGTCGGAGGATCTGCGCAGTCTCGACGGCGCGCTGCGCGCCTGCGACCTGCATCCGGCGCTGGTGCCCGAGGGCGTGAAGCTGGCGCTCGTGAACCTGCTCAAGGATCGCCATGGCGATACGGAGCCGGCCGAAAGCGCCTATGCGCCCGTGGCTGCGCTGTTTGCCTACTGTGCGCTGGGGGCAGGCGCCTTCGCGCAGGCCAACGGCGACACGGCCGTCGACGATGCGATGCGCCGCGTGGACGCCGCGCTGGCGCATGGATCGGGGCTCGATGCCGACATCGTGCTGCTCGCCCACCATGCCCGCATGATCCAGCCGGAGGTGGTGGAGCGGCACGGCATAGAGGTGGGCGGCGGCTGACCGATGCCGCCCAGCCATTTCCGGCCTGACGCCGCCTTCCCGCCGGAGAGCGAGAAGGCGCAGAAGGCCGCGGCGGATTTGCCTACTGCGACCTGACCCACCCGATATAGCCGCGCACGTCGGCCGCCGGCTCGGTATAGGCTGCGCCGAGATCCTTCTCCATGCGGGCGATATAGGCTTTTGCCCAGGCGGGCAGCGGGTAGTCGATCGCGGCGAGGAACTCGAGCGTGGCGGCAAGGCGGATGTCGGCGATCGAGGCATGGTCGCCGCCGATGAACGGCTTGTCGTCGATGTAGAACGAGCGGAAGACCTCGAGCGGTTCAGCAAGCGCGTCCGTCGCGGCCTTGGCGGCAGCCTTCTTGGCCTCGTCGTCGGCGGAGGAGGCGCCGACTTCGCCCGGATATTGCGGGAACTTCAGCGTCGGGTAGGTCGCGCGCGCCACATAGGGATAGAGCGTGCCGATGAGATAGAACATCGCGCTGTCCACCATCGCGCGCTTGGCCGGATCGGTCGGATAGAACTTCTCCAGGCCGTGCTTGTTGGAGAGATACTGCATGATGGCGCAGCTCTCCCACATCACGCCCTTGGGCAGGCCGGCCTCCTCGATCATCGGCGTCATGTGGGCCGGGTTCTTCGCCAGGAATTCCGGCGTGCGGGTGGCGCCGTAGACGTCGCTCTCCTCGAAGTCGAGGCCGGCGGCGCGCACGAAGACGCGCACCGACATGTTGTTGACGCTGGGCTTCAGGACTTTCAGCTTGATGGTCATGGATTCCCTCCCTCTTGGATGGTGTTCTTGGCTGTTCAGTAGGGGTTCTTCGGCGAACGGTCGGCCGACAGCGACGCGCGCGAGCGCTCCATCAGCTTCTCGATCGCATCGGCAAGATGCGGCTCGGCGATGTTGTAGTCTCCCTTCGCCACCCGGATATGGTGCGCCTCGAACAGGACGTCGGCATGGGTGAAACCGGCAGGCGGTTCGAAACGGTAGGAGGCCAGTTCGATCAGCAGGCCGAGCGGATCGGTGAAGTAGATGGAATCCATGAAGCCGCGATCCTTGACCCCGCTGTGGCGGATGCCGCGGGCGTCGAGCCGCGCGATGGCCTGCAGGAATGTCACCCGCGAGACCGAGAAGGCGATGTGGTGCACACAGCCGGGTTCTGTGGGCGTGCGGCGCGGGTCGGGCTTGCGGCCCTCGTCCGTGAAGATCGTGATCAGCCGGCCGTCTCCCGGATCGAAATAGAGATGGCTCTCGCTCGCCCGATCGAGATTGGGCTGCTCGAACACGAAAGGCATGCCGAGCACGCCTTCCCAGAAATCGATCGATGTCTGCCGGCCGGCGCCGGTCAGCGTGATGTGATGAACGCCCTGCGACTGCAATTTCTGCATGGCCGTTTCCCCTTTTTTGCGGCGCGATAGCGCGCTCTCGTTGCAGCAAGTATAGGTCAGGTGGGCAAATGCCTGATAGCGGTATCACAGCACGGACTGTTCATCGATGACGCGACAAAGGCGTCCCCCTTTCGCACCTGCGAAAAAACCTGTATGAGCGCGGCCAACATCGGCCGGCCTGAGCGTCGGCCCGCCCTCGATTCCCTGGAAGCATCATGAACCTTCGCAATATCGCGATCATCGCGCACGTCGACCATGGCAAGACCACGCTGGTCGACGAGCTTCTCAAGCAGGCCGGCTCGTTCCGCGAGAACCAGCGCGTCGCCGAGCGCGCGATGGATTCGAACGACCTCGAAAAGGAACGCGGCATCACGATTCTCGCCAAGGCCACCTCGGTCGACTGGAAGGATTACCGCATCAACATCGTCGACACCCCTGGCCACGCCGATTTCGGCGGCGAGGTGGAGCGCATCCTGTCGATGGTCGATTCGGCGATCGTGCTGGTCGACGCCGCCGAAGGCCCGATGCCGCAGACCAAGTTCGTCGTCGGCAAGGCACTGAAGGTCGGCCTCAAGCCGATCGTCGTGATCAACAAGATCGACCGGCCGGACGCGCGCCATGTCGAGGTGGTCAACGAGGTGTTCGATCTCTTCGCCGCGCTCGACGCAACCGACGAGCAGCTCGATTTCCCGATCCTCTACGGTTCGGGCCGCGACGGCTGGGTGTCCGAGAATCCCGAAGGTCCGAAAGACCAGCGCCTCGGGCCTCTGTTCGACCTGATCATCAAGCACGTGCCGGCGCCGACGGTGCATCCCGGTCCGTTCCGGATGATCGGCACGCTGCTGGAGGCCAACCCCTTCCTCGGCCGCATCATCACCGGCCGCATCGAGTCCGGCACGCTGAAGTCGAACCAGCCGGTCAAGGTGCTCGCCAATGACGGCTCGCTGGTCGAGACCGGCCGCATCTCGAAGATCCTCGCCTTCCGCGGCCTGGAGCGTCAGCCGATCGAAGAAGCGCAGGCAGGCGACATCGTCGCCATCGCCGGGCTGTCCAAGGGCACCGTCGCCGACACGTTCTGCGACCCGTCCGTGACCGAGCCGCTGCACGCGCAGCCGATCGATCCGCCGACCGTGACCATGTCGTTCCTGGTCAACGACAGCCCGCTCGCCGGCACCGAAGGCGACAAGGTCACCAGCCGCGTCATCCGCGACCGCCTGCTGCGCGAAGCGGAAGGCAATGTCGCTCTGAAGATCGAGGAATCGGCCGACAAGGACTCGTTCTACGTCTCGGGCCGCGGCGAGTTGCAGCTCGCGGTGCTGATCGAGACGATGCGCCGCGAGGGTTTCGAGCTTGCCGTATCGCGTCCGCGCGTCGTCATGCAGAAGGGCGAGAACGGCGAGATGCTGGAGCCCGTCGAGGAGGTCGTGATCGACGTCGACGAGGAACATGCCGGCGTGGTCGTGCAGAAGATGAGCGAGCGCAAGGCCGAGATGATCGAGCTGCGCCCCTCGGGCGGCAATCGCCAGCGCCTCGTCTTCCACGCGCCGACGCGCGGCCTGATCGGCTATCAGTCGGAACTGCTGACGGATACGCGCGGCACGGCGGTCATGAACCGCCTGTTCCACTCCTACCAGCCCTACAAGGGCGAACTGGCGGGCCGCACCAACGGCGTGCTGATCTCGAACGACGCGGGCGAATCCGTCGCCTTTGCGATGTGGAATCTGGAAGACCGCGGCCCGATGGTCATCGACGCCGGCGTGAAGGTCTACCAAGGCATGATCGTCGGCATCCACTCCCGCGACAACGACCTCGAGGTCAACGTGCTCAAGGGCAAGAAGCTGACCAACATCCGCGCCGCCGGCAAGGACGAGGCGGTGCGCCTTACCCCGCCGATCCGCATGACGTTGGAACGCGCGCTGGCCTGGATCCAGGACGACGAACTGGTCGAGGTGACGCCGAAGTCGATCCGCCTGCGCAAGCTCTATCTCGATCCGAACGAGCGCAAGCGCTTCGAGAAGTCGGCCAAGGTCGCTGGCGCGGCGTAAGCCGCCGGCACGCATCCCGCCGCGTCCGCCTTGCGGGCGCGGGTCGAAAGGCCGGTGCCGCTTCGCGACAGGCCCGGGCCGATCCTCGGCTGGCCTGCCCGCTCGATGGCGCTGCCATCTGGCGAAGGCCGCCGAACCGGGCTACTGCCGCCTCGACCCGTTTCGTGAGCGCAGCCCGTGACCTCTCCCAAACCGCCCGCCGTCGTCTCCGCGCTGATCCCGGTGCTGGTCTGCACCTTCGCGATCTTCCTGCTGTCGGCCATGGACGCGGTTATGAAGGGCCTCGTGATCGCGATCGGGGTCTACAATACCGTGCTGTGGCGCAGCCTGTTCGCGACCGTGATCGCAGGCAGTGCCTGGGCTGCCGGTGCGCGGACGCGGCCGAGCCCTGCCGTGCTCCGGCTGCATGCCCTGCGCGCGGCGGTGATCGCCATCGTGCTGATCTCCTTTTTCTGGGGCCTCGCGCGGCTTCCGCTGGCCGAGGCGATCGCGCTCAGTTTCGTCGCGCCGCTGATCGCGCTGTTCCTGGCGGCGCTGATGCTGGGCGAGCGGATCCGGCGGCAGGCAATCTCGGGCTCGGTTGCCGGGACCGCGGGAGTCGTGATCATCATGGCGGGACAGTTCGGCCGGTCGGCCTATACAGAGGCCGCGCTGGCGGGGACGGGGGCGGTGCTGTTCTCGACGGTGTTCTACGCCTACAACCTCGTGCTGATGCGCCGGCAGGCGCTTGTCGCCCGGCCGATCGAGGTCTCCTTCTTCCAGAACCTGTCGCTCGCGTTCCTGATGTGCCTCGCCGCCCCCTGGCTGGCGGTAGCGCTGCCGCGGGACCTGTGGCTGCCGATCGCCGGCATCACCGCCCTGTCGCTCTCCGGACAATTGCTGATGAGCTGGGCCTATGGCCGCGCCGAGGCACAGTCGCTTATCCCGACGGAATACACCGCCTTCGTCTGGGCCATCGCGCTCGGCTGGTTCTTCTTCGGCGAGGTCGTCTCATGGACGACACTCGGCGGCGCCATGCTGATCATCGCCGGCTGCCTCGTCGCCGCGCGTGCCGATCCGAGACTCGCAGAGCCGATCGAAGCGACCGTTTGACGGCAGCGGCTCGGCGGCCGCCTTCCGGCGTTGCGATGCGTGCGCTATACCGGCATGCGGAGGACCATCATGGATTTCACGTCGCTGCTGATCTTCGCCGGAGCCCTGCTGGTTGCGTCCGGTTCGCCAGGCCCCTCGATCGCGGCGCTCGTCTCGCGCGTCATCACCCGCGGCATCTCTGGCGTCCTGCCGTTCCTGCTGGCGATGTGGATCGGCGAGGCGATCTGGCTGTCGCTCGCCGTGTTCGGCCTCGCCTATGTGGCGCAGACCTTCCATTTCGCCTTCGTGGTTCTGAAATGGGCCGGCGTCGCCTATCTCGCCTTCCTCTCCTGGAAGATGTGGACGGCGCCGGCGCAGGTCGGCGAGGGAGATCTGCCGAAGGCCGACGCGCCGCTGCGCCTGTTTCTGGCCGGGATGGCGGTGACGCTGGGCAACCCGAAGATCATGATGTTCTACCTGGCGCTTTTGCCGACGATCGTCGACCTCGCGACCGTCACGGTCACAGGTTGGGCAGAGCTGACGCTCACCATGTTCGCCGTGCTGATGGCCGTCGACTGCGGCTGGGCCTTTGCCGCGGCCCAGGCGCGCAAGCTGCTCAAGAGCCCTCGCGCAGTCAGGATCGCCAACCGCATCAGCGCCGGCACCATGGCCGGTGCAGCGGCTGCGATCGCGACGCGGGGATAGCAGAGGAAGGGCGCCTCAGCCCATTTCGATTATTTCGGCGACTTCAATGGTGCCGCCATCAATGAGATGCGGGCAACCCTTCGCAAGCATCAGCGCGCCGTCGAGCGAATCGGCCGACAGGACGGAATAGCCCGAGACCGGGTTGGCACCGCCATTGTCGGCAACCGACTTGTCGGACATTACCGTCTTCGACATGCCAACCGGGTTTCCGCCATCGACCACCGAAGCGCCGATCTCCCCAAACCATGCCATCCAGGCCTGCATGATCTTCTGTCCCTCTTCCTCACTCTCCGGCATCGAGCCGCCGTGATAGACAAGCAGATATTTCGGCATGGTCGTCCTCCCCATAAACTGTTTCGCTGGACCGGTTACGTTGATATCAACACAACCCTCTCGGGTGGGGAAGTGCGGCGTGCGATAATCGCATCAAGATCGAGTGATGGAAGGCGCCCGCGCCTACCTCGCCATCCCGTGATATTCCGGGTTCGGCCGCATGTCGGTGGCGGCGGCGACGCGGTTGGACATGTTGAAGAAGCCGACCGTCGAGGCGATGTCCCAGATGTCGCGGTCGGAGAAGCCCGCGGCGCGCAGGGCCGCCCGGTCCGCCTCTTCGATCTTGGCGGGCGTCTCGGTCAGCTTGACTGCGAAATCCAGCATCGCCTTCTGCTTCGGCGTCAGATCGGCGGCGCGGTAGTTCATCACCATCATCTCGCCGAGCGCCGGATCGCCCGAGAGCTGCCGCACCGCGGCGCCGTGGGCGGTGAGGCAATAATAGCAATGGTTCACGGAGGAGACGACGACCGCGACCATCTCGCGCTCGAGCTTCGTCAGTCCGGACTCGCCGAGCATCAGATCGTTGTACATATCGGTGAAGGCGCGCAGCTTCTTCTCGTCGAAGGCGTAGGCGAGGAGCACGTTGGGGACCATTCCCAGTTTGTCCTTCGCCTTGGCGAAATAGGCCTTCGTCGGTTCGCTCAGATCGGCCTGCCGCAGGTCCAGTGCAGTGATTCTCTCGCCCGTCACGTCATCCTCCATTCACATGCTTTTCGCAGATTGCCCGCGATTTGAGCGGTCGCAGTGTATTTTTCTCTGATACGATAGCCGAAAAAGCAGAAACGGGAGGGGATTCGGCATGCCGACGGGGAAAAAACTTCCGGCCGCCGCAACAGCGGCCGACCACAAGGGTAGCGCATCGGAACTCGCCGAGCACCTTCTCGCCCGCGCGCCCGGCGAAGACGTCGCAGCCTATGACGACGACGCCATCCGGCGCTCGATCCAGCTCGCTCATTCGGCGCTGAAGCGCCACCGCAAGGGCAGCAGCGTCATCGCCATCGATCGCGATCCAGGCATCACGCGGCAGGGCCGCAAGGTCTCGGTCGTCACGCTGGTGAATGACAACATGCCGTTCCTGTTCGATTCCGTGATCGGCGAGATCACCGACGGCGCGGCCGAACCCCTCCTCGTCATGCACCCGGTACTGCAGGTCACGCACGGCAAGTCCGGCGTTACCGGCATCGTCGGCGAGGCGGGGCCGGGACGGCAAGACCCCGGCCTCGACCGGGTGAGCCTGATCCACGTTCACCTGCCCCTGATGACCGAAGCCCGGGCGAAATCCCTCGAAACCGGGCTGCAGCGCGTTCTGGATGCGGTCCGCTCGTCCGTGGTCGGCTGGAAGCCCATGCTTGCACGGCTGGAGCAGGCGATCTCCAGTTTCCGCTATGCGGATGTGCCGCTGAAGAAGGACGCCGTCGACGAAGCCGTGGCATTCCTCGAATGGCTGAGGGACGACAATTTCACGTTCCTCGGCATGCGCGACTACCTCTACAAGGGCAACGAGAAGACCGGGACGCTGGAGCGCAGTGGCCAGGCCGGTCTCGGCCTGCTGTCCGACCCGAACACGCTCGTGCTGCGCAGCGGCACCGAGGCGGTGACGACCACGCCTGAAATTCGTGCTTTCCTGAACGGTCCGGATCCGCTGATCGTCACCAAGGCGAACACCAAGTCGCTCGTCCACCGGCGCATCTATCTCGATTACATCGGCGTGAAGACCTTCGACGCCAAGGGCAAGCTGCTCGGGGAACTGCGCATCGTCGGCCTGTTCACTTCGACCGCCTACACGCGCTCGGTCCTGACCATTCCCTATCTGCGATCGAAAGCGCAGCAGGTGATTGCGAAATCCGGATTCGAGGCGACGGACCATTCCGGCAAGGCGCTGACCAACGTGCTGGAATCCTATCCGCGTGACGAGCTGTTCCAGATCGACGTGCCGCTTTTGCGCAAGCACGCGGCGACGATCCTGGCGCTTGGCGAGCGGCCGCGCATCCGGGTGCTTGTGCGCGTCGACCGGTTCGACCGTTTCGCTTCGATTATCGTCTTCGTGCCGCGCGACCGCTACGACAGCCGCGCGCGGGAACGGATCGGCGCCTATCTGAAGACGATGTTCGAGGGTCGCCTGTCGGCCTATTACCCGGCCTTCCCGGACAGCGGGCTGGCCCGGGTGCACTTCATCATCGGCCGCTCCGGCGGCAAGACGCCGAAGGTCGATCCGGCGGAGCTCGAAGCCGGCGTGCGCGACATCGTGCGCACCTGGGACGATGCCATTGCCGATACCGCGGAAACGCTGGCCATCGATGGCGCGTTCGCGGCGATCGCCCTGCGCTTCCCCGAAAGCTATCGCGGCAGTTTCAGCGCGGCGGAAGCGCTGCATGACGCCCGCCGCGTGGCCGCGGTCAGCGCGGACAGGCCCATCGCCATCGACTATTACCGTCAGAAGGATCAGTCGCCGCAAAAAGCGGCGCTGAAGATCCACCATTTCGGCCAGCCCGTGTCGCTGTCGCGGCGGGTACCGCTCCTGGAGAACATGGGCTTTCGCGTCATCAGCGAACGCACGTTCGAAGTGTCCGACGGCGAGGGCGACACGATCTTCCTGCACGACATGGAAATCGAAAACGCCTTCGGCAAGCCGATCAACCTGAAGGACGGCGGGGCCCTGTTCGAAAGCGTGTTCTTGTCGGTGTGGCGTGGCGAGGCCGACAATGACGGCTACAACGCGCTCGCCCAGACCGCGGGGCTCGACCCCGGTGCGATCCTGATCCTGCGCGCCTATGGCCGCTATCTGCAGCAGGCGGGCATTCCGCAGAGCCAGGAGTTCATCGCCGGCGTCCTTAACCGCTACCCGCAGATTGCGCGCGCCTTGCACAGCCTGTTCGTCGCCCGGTTCGATCCGGCGCGGGCACACGACCGGGAGGTCGAGAGCAAGCATCTGAAATCGGCGATCCGGGACGCGCTGGCCGAGGTGCCGAGCCTCGACGACGACACGATCATCCGCCGCTATTTGAACCTCATCGACTCCTCGCTCAGGACCAACCATTTCGCGCCGGCGAAGCCCGGCGTGTCGCTGGCGATCAAACTCGACTCGAAGAACGTGGCCGGGCTGCCCGATCCGAAACCGTGGCGGGAGATATTCGTCTACGGGCCGGAGGTGGAAGGCGTGCACCTGCGCTTCGGGCCGGTGGCGCGCGGCGGGCTCAGATGGTCAGACCGGGCGCAGGACTACCGCACCGAGGTGCTGGGCCTGGTCAAGGCGCAGCAGGTCAAGAACGCCGTGATCGTGCCGGTCGGCGCCAAGGGCGGCTTCTTCCCCAAGCTGCTGCCAACAGGAGGCAGCCGCGACGCCGTCTTCGCGGCCGGCACCAGCGCCTATGTCAACTTCGTCTCCTCGCTCCTGTCGATCACGGACAATCTGGACACCAAGGGCATCGTGCCGCCGAAAGACGTCGTTCGGCACGACACGGACGACCCCTATTTCGTCGTGGCGGCCGACAAGGGCACGGCGACGTTCTCCGACACCGCCAACGCGATCAGCCAGGCGCATGACTTCTGGCTGGACGACGCCTTCGCCTCGGGCGGCTCGGCCGGCTACGATCACAAGAAGATGGGCATCACCGCGCGCGGCGCGTGGGAAGCGGTGAAGCGGCACTTCCGCGAGATGAACCGCGACATCCAGTCGGAGCCGTTCACCGTCGTTGGCGTCGGCGACATGTCGGGCGACGTGTTCGGCAACGGCATGCTGCTCTCACCCGAAATCCGGCTGATCGCGGCCTTCGACCACCGCGACATCTTCATCGACCCGGGTCCGGACGCCGCAGTCTCCTTGGCCGAGCGTGAACGTCTCTTCGCCCTGCCCCGCTCGTCCTGGCAGGACTACGACAAGAGCAAGCTCTCGGCGGGCGGCGGCATTTTCCCGCGGTCGATGAAGTCGATCACGCTGAGCCCGGCGGCGGCGAATGCGATCGGGCTCGACAAGACGGTCGCCTCGCCGGCCGAGATCATGAACGCCATCCTGAAGGCGCCGGCGGACCTTCTCTGGTTCGGCGGCATCGGCACCTATGTGCGGGGGTCGACCGAGACCAACCCGGAAGTCGGCGACCGCGCCAACGACGCGATCCGCGTCACCGGCGCGGAGGTGCGCGCCAAGGTGATCGGCGAGGGCGCCAATCTCGGCGTCACCCAGCGCGGGCGCATCGAATACGGGCTTGCGGGCGGGCGCTGCAATTCGGACGCGATCGACAATTCGGGGGGCGTGAACTCGTCCGACGTCGAGGTGAACATCAAGATCGCGCTGGCGACGGCGATGCGCTCCGGCAGCCTGACGCGGCCGGCGCGCAACAAGCTGCTTGCCTCGATGACCGACGAGGTCGCCGGACTGGTGCTGGCCAACAACTACCACCAGACGCTGGCAATCTCGCTGGCACAGTTGCGCGGCACGGCCGAGATCGCGCACCAGCAGCGCTTCATGGCCGGGCTTGAGGCGCGCAGGCTGCTTGACCGCAAGGTGGAACTGCTGCCGTCCGACGCCGCCCTCGCCGAACGCGCTGCGCGCAACGAACCGCTGACTCGGGCCGAGATCGGCGTGCTGCTCGCCTATGCCAAGATGGTGTTGCTGGACGATCTCGTCGCGAGCCCGCTTCCGGACGACCCCTATCTGGAGCGCGACCTTCTCGCCTATTTCCCCGACAGGATGGCGAAGAAATACGGGGCCGAGATCGGCAGCCACCGGCTGCGGCGCGAGATCATCGCGACGCAACTGGCCAACGACGCGATCAATCGCGGCGGACCGACCTTCGTCAGCCGTCTTCAGGACGCCACCGGCGCGCCGGCGAACGAGATTGTCGGGGCCTATGTGCTGGTGCGCGACGGGTTCGGCCTGGAAGGCCTCTATGCCGAGATCGACGCGCTCGACGCAAAGATCGACGGCCACGCCCAGCTGCAGCTCTACCAGGCGGTTGGCCGCCTCGTGCACGGCCAGACCACCTGGTTTGCCCGCAATCCCGATACCGCGGGGCTCGGCGAGCGGGTCGCCGCGTTGCAGGCCGCCCGCAAGGCGATCGAGCCGAGGCTGACGTCGTGGCTGCCGGCCGACATGAAAGCGCGGCATATCGCCCGCGTCGACGCGATGACCCAGTCGGGCGCGCCCACGAAGCTGGCCGAGCGGCTGGCGGGCCTGTCGCTTTCGGAACTCGTGCCGGAAATGGCGCTCGTCGCGCGGCTGGCCGAAGCCTCCGCCGATGCCTCCGCCCGGGCGATCCTCGCACTCAACGCCCTGTTCCGGATCGGCCGGATAGAGGATGCGGCGCGTTCGATCATGCCGAGCGACTATTATGACGGCCTTGCTCTTTCGCGGGCGCATGACATGATCGCGGCCGCACGGCGGGGGATGGCCGTGGCGGCGCTGCGCACGCATGGCACGGCCGACGACCCGGTCGCGGCGTGGGTGCAGGCGGGCGGCCAGCGCATCGAACGCGCGCGGGAAAGGCTGCAGGGTCTTACCGAAAGCGGCGAAATCACGCTGTCGCGGCTCGCCGTCGCGGCCGGACTGATGAACGATCTGGCCGGCATGTGACCGGAAGGAGTGGGGACATGAGCGAACCGGTCGTAACGCGGGCGCCGAAGCGCGGCATCTGGGGATGGATGCTGTTCGATTTCGCGCAGCAGCCGTTCCATACGCTGATCATCACCTTCGTTTTCGCGCCCTATTTCGCGGCCCAGGTCGCGTCCAACCCGGCGCAGGGACAGGAATACTGGGGCTATGCCGCCGGCATCGGCGGCGCGATCATCGCGCTCACCTCGCCGATCCTCGGCGCCATCGCGGATGCGACGGGGCCGCGCAAGCCGTGGATTCTGCTGTTCTCCATCCTCGGCTTCATCGGCTGCTGGATGCTCTGGTATGCGATGCCGGGCATGGGCAATCTCGGCTTCGCCATGCTGGCGATCGTGCTGGCGCTGGTCGGCATGGAATTCGCCGCCCTCTTCAACAACGCGATGATGCCGACGCTGGTGCCGCGGGCCGAACTCGGCCGGCTGTCCGGTTCCGCCTGGGGTCTCGGCTATGTCGGCGGGCTGATCTCGCTGGTCATCGTGCTCGGCTTCCTCTCGGCCAGTCCCGAGACCGGCAAGACGCTGATCGGTATTGCGCCGCTGTTCGGGCTCGATCCCGCCACGCATGCTGGCGACCGGGCCTCCGGTCCGCTCACTTCGCTCTGGTATCTGATCTTCGTGCTGCCGATGTTCCTGTGGACGCCGGACGTGAAGCGCCGCGAATCCGCCGTCGGAGCGATCCAGCGTGGGCTTTCGGAACTCTGGGAAACGGTGCGCACGCTGCCGGCGCAGCGGAGCTACTTTTCGTTCCTGCTGTCATCGATGTTCTACCGCGACGCGCTCAACGCGCTCTATTCGTTCGGCGGCATCTACGCGGCCGGAGTGCTCGGCTGGCCGATCATCAAGATCGGCATCTTCGGCATCCTGGCTAACCTGACGGGCGCCGTCGGCGCTTGGATCGGCGGACGCGCCGATCAGCGCTTCGGGCCGAAGCCGGTCATCAGCGTCTCGATCCTCGTGCTCATCCTGTGCTGCGTGGTCATCATCTCGACCACCAAGACGCAGATCCTGTTCACGACCATTGCGCCGGAAGGCACCCAGTCGAGCCTGCCGGACATCGTCTTCTACATCGCCGGCGCCTTCATCGGCGCGGCGGGCGGCTCGATCCAGGCCGCCTCGCGCACGCTGCTGGTCGACCAGGTCGAGGGCGACAAGGTCACGGAGGCCTTCGGCCTCTACGCGCTGTCGGGCCGCGCGACCTCGTTCATCGCGCCCTTCGCGATCGCCTTCGCCACCGCCTGGTTCGCCTCCGAGGCGTTCGGCCTGACGACGGAGGACGCACAACGCCTCGGCGTCACGCCGATCGTGGCGCTGTTCGTGATCGGGCTGGTGCTGCTGCCCTGGGTGAAGAGCAGGGACTACAAGCTGGCTGCAGCATGACGGCGCAGCCTTGCAGGATGGTATTATCTACGTTACCATTCTGCAGTGCGGATTGTTGAATATCTCGACACCGAGAACAGGAGCCCGTTCGGCATATGGTTCGAACGGCTGGACGCTGCCGCTGCCTCGAAAGTGACGGTCGCGCTCACGCGCATGGAAGGCGGCAACCTGTCGAATGCCAAGTCCGTCGGATCCGGCGTATTCGAGTTCCGCATAGATTGGGGGCCGGGCTACCGCATCTATTTCGGACGCGACGGCGAGCGGATCATCGTCCTCGTCGCAGGCGGAACCAAGCAGAGGCAGCAGCGGGACATCCGCGACGCAATCGAGCGGTGGGCCGACTACCGCCGGCGCAAGAGGTGAATGCCATGGCACTGACGCGAGATTTCAAGGAAACAATGAAGGCCAGGGCGGACGCCGATCCCGCTTTTCGCGCCGCGCTGTTGTCCGATGCGGTGGAACTGCTGCTTTCCGGCGATCTCGACACGGGGAAAGCTATACTGCGCAGCTTCATCAACGCGACCGTCGGCTTCGAGGAACTTGCCACGCGCTCTGGTATTCCGGCGAAGAGCCTGATGCGGATGTTCGGCCCGAAGGGAAATCCGACTGCCGCCAGCATTTTCGCGGTGATTTCTGCCCTACAGCGGGCGACGGGCGTCCAGCTCGGGGTGAATGCGGAAGCGGCCTGAATCAACGGCGATAATGATTGACGGCAGCGACGCCCCTCATCGCCCTGCCGGACACTTCTCCTTGTAAGAACGGGGAGAAGGAGGCAGCTCAAACGCCGGCGTCTCCCTCTCCCCGCCGGCGGGGAGAGGGTAAGGGCGAGGGGCAGCGCCGACGGTTTAAGATCGCCGCCGTCGGTATGAGACGCTCCCCGAGCCTTCAGTGCCTGAAATGCCGCATCCCGGTGAAGACCATCGCGATGCCGGCTTCGTCGGCGGCGTCGATGACCGCCTTGTCGTTGACCGATCCGCCGGGCTGGATGACCGCCGTCGCGCCGGCCTCGACGGCCGACAGCAGACCGTCGGCGAAGGGGAAGAAGGCATCGGAGGCCACGACCGAGCCGATGGTCATCGGTTCCTTCGCGCCGGCGGCTTCAGCCGCGTCGGCAGCCTTGCGCGCGGCGATGCGGGATGAGTCGACCCGGCTCATCTGCCCGGCGCCGATGCCGACGGTTGCCCCGTCGCGGACATAGACGATCGCATTCGACTTGACGTGCTTGGCGACACGGAAGGCGAATTTGAGATCCGACAGTTCGCCCTCGCTCGGCGCACGACGGGTCACGACCTTGAGCTCCAGATCGTCCACCACGCCGGAGTCGCGCGACTGGACGAGCAGGCCGCCGGCAACGGATTTCACGGTCAGGCCGGATGCGCGCGGATCGGGCAGTGCGCCGGCGATGAGCAGACGCAGGTTCTTCTTGGCGGCGACGATGGCGATTGCCTCATCCGTCGCATCCGGCGCGATAATCACTTCGGTGAATATCTTGACGATCTCCTCCGCCGCTTCCGCATCGAGCGTGCGGTTCAGCGCGACGATGCCGCCGAAGGCCGAGACCGGGTCGCAGGCGAGCGCCTTGAGATAGGCGTCCTTCAATGTAGCGCCTTCGGCTACGCCACACGGGTTGGCGTGCTTGATGATGGCGACGGCGGCGGTGCGAGCCGGGTCGAACTCGGAGACGAGCTCGTAGGCGGCATCCGTGTCGTTGATGTTGTTGTAGGAGAGCTGCTTGCCCTGCACCTGGCGGGCGGTGGCGACACCGGGGCGCGGGTCGCCGTTGACGTAGAAGGCCGCATCCTGGTGCGGGTTCTCGCCATAGCGCATCACCTGCTCCAGCCTGCCGCCGAAGGCACGCCACACCGGATGCTCGATGGCGAGCGTTTCCGTGAACCAGCCGGAGATCGCGGCATCATAGGCGGCGGTGCGGGCGAAGGCCTTGGCGGCCAGCTTCTGGCGGAACTGATAGGACAGGCTGCCGGTGTTCTCCTCCAGCGCCTCCAGCACCAGCGGATAGTCGGCCGGATCGGTGACGATGCCGACATAGGCGTGGTTCTTCGCCGAGGCGCGCACCATCGCCGGGCCGCCGATGTCGATGTTCTCGACGGTAGCCGCGTAATCGCCTCCGGCGCGGCGGACTTCCTCGAACGGATAGAGGTTGATCACCACCAGATCGAACGGCTTGATACCGTGGTCGTGCATCGCCTGCTGATGCTCGGGATCGCCTCGAACGGCCAACAGCCCGCCATGCACCAGCGGATGCAGGGTCTTGACGCGGCCGTCCATGATCTCGGGAAAGCCGGTGACTTCGGAGACGTCGGTCACCGCGATCCCGGCTTCGGCGATGGCCTTGCGGGTGCCGCCGGTGGAGACGATTTCGACGCCATGTTTCGTCAATGCCCGGACGAAGTCGATCAGGCCGGTCTTGTCCGACACCGAGATCAATGCCCGGCTGACGGCGACGAGATCGGGCGCGGGGATGTTCTTGGAGACGACGGCCATGGCGAACCTTTCTGCGAGGCCCGCTCATGCCTCCCATGGCAGTTGATTGCAAGAGGACAGGCCGTCCCACCCGGCGTGCATTGCGATGATCCCCAGCCGGCGATAGCTTCCGGGCAACGAGGACATGGCATGACCGATTTCATCTATGACGGCCCAGCCGCAGCGAAGGCTACGCTGCTGCTCGCGCACGGCGCGGGCGCGCCGATGGATTCGGACTGGATGAACAATGTCTCGGCTAGGATCGCCGGCCACGGCATCCGGGTCGCGCGCTTCGAGTTCGGCTACATGGCGGCACGGCGCATCGGCAATCGGCCGCCGCCCTCGCCGGCCAACAAGCTGATCGGCGAGTATATCGGGGCAATCGGCAGCGTCGAACCAAGCAGCCGGCTCTTCATCGGCGGAAAATCGCTCGGCGGGCGCATGGCCAGCATGATCGCAGACAAGCAGTTCAAGGACGGCGCCATCGCCGGCCTTGTCTGCCTCGGCTATCCCTTCCATCCGCC
This sequence comes from Mesorhizobium sp., assembly GCF_024710845.1. GTDB lineage: Bacteria > Pseudomonadota > Alphaproteobacteria > Rhizobiales > Rhizobiaceae > Mesorhizobium_A. Next base: position 172,061 of record NZ_JANJTZ010000002.1, on the reverse strand, counting down.
CGGCCAGCCCGCGAAGCTGAGGACCGACCATCTGGAAAAGCTCTCCTGCCCGACATTGATCTGCCAGGGCGAGCGAGATCCGTTCGGCACGCGGGAGGAGGTGGTGGCCTATCCGCTGTCGCCGAAGATCACGATCGAATGGCTGACCGACGGCGACCATGACCTCAAGCCGCGCAAGGCGTCCGGCGCGACCTTCGACGCCAATCTCGACATCGCGGCGAAGGCGGTGGCAGATTTCATGCTAAGGGCCGCAAATGGCTGACACGCGTCTCTCCGATCTCGAGCTCGAACGCTATGCCCGCCACATCGTGCTGGCGGAGGTCGGCGGGCCGGGCCAGCAGAAGTTGAAGCGGGCGCGGGTGCTGGTGGTCGGCGCCGGCGGGCTCGGCGCGCCGGTGCTGCTCTATATGGCGGCGGCAGGCGTCGGCACGCTCGGCATCGTCGATGACGACACGGTGTCGCTGTCCAACCTGCAGCGGCAGGTGATCCATGACACGGCGGCGGTCGGCCGGACGAAGGTGGACAGCGCCGGCGCGGCGATCGGGCGGGTCAATCCGCATGTGACGATAGAGCCGCACGTGCTCCGGCTCGACGCCTCCAACGCGGACGGCATCGTTTCGGCCTATGACATCGTCGTCGACGGATCGGACAACTTCGATACCCGCTATGTGCTGGCCGATGCCTGTGAGGCGGCGCAAAAGCCGCTCGTCTCGGGCGCGGTAGGCCGGTTCGACGGGTCCTTGACCGTCCTCATCCCCTGGGAGCACGACGAAAAGGGGCGGAAGAACCCGACCTATCGCGACCTCTATCCGGAAGCGCCGCCGCCCGGGATGGTGCCGAGCTGCGCGGTGGCCGGCGTTGTCGGCGCGCTGACGGGTGTCATCGGCACGCTGCAGGCAATGGAGGCGATCAAGCTCATCACCGGCGCGGGCGAACCGCTCGTCGGCCGGCTGCTGCTCTACGATTCGCTGGGCGCCCGGTTCGATACGATCCGCTATTCGGCGCCAAAGGACGGGGCATAGTTTGGCACTCGCCCTCACCGACGACCAACGCGCCATGGCGTCCGGCGAAAGGGGCGAAGGCACCGCCATGGCGATGCGGATCGTCGCGCGGACGGCTGAGCTTCTCGGCGCGCCGCGGCTGATCCCGATCGCGTCGGCGCATATCGACGGCGCGCTCTATCATGGCGATTCCGGCACGCTGTTCGCCGAAAAGCTGGTCGAGGGCGGCGCGAAGGTATCCGTGCGCGCCACGCTGAATGTCGGCGCGCTCGACCTCACCGGCTGCTCGCGCGACCGGCTGCCCGAGCACGAGCGCGGCATGGCGCGACGCATGATGGAGGCCTACCGCACGCTCGGCTGCGAGCCGAGCTGGACCTGCGCGCCCTATCAGGCCGGGCATAGGCCGGCGCAGGGGACGGACGTCGCCTGGGGCGAATCCAACGCGGTGGTCTTCTGCAACTCGGTGCTCGGCGCGCGGACCAACCGCTATGGCGATTTCCTCGACATCGCCTGCGCGATCGCCGGATATGCGCCCGACTACGGCCTTCACCGGCCGGAAAACCGGCGGGCGCGCTTCGTTTTCGATGTCTCGGCCCTCGCGCCCTCCTTCCTCGCCTCGGAAATCGCCTGGCCCGTGCTCGGCAGCCTTTACGGGCGCGAGGCGGGAAACGATGTCGGTGTCGTGACCGGCGTCGCACGGCATCCCGGCGAGGACGCGCTGAAGGCGTTCGGTGCCGCGGCGGCCTCATCGGGCGCCGTCGGCCTGTTCCATGTCGCGGGCGTGACGCCGGAGGCGCCCGACCTTGCGGTGGCCTTGGGGGGCGAAAAACCGGAACGGACGATCGTGGTGACGGCCGAGATGGCGCGCACGGCCCAATTGCGGCTGTCGACCGCGGGCGAAGTCGACCGGATCGACGCGGTGGCGATCGGCAGCCCTCATCTGTCGCCGCGCGAATTCGAGGAGTTGGCGAGGCTGATCGGCGGCCGGCGGCTCGCCGTGCCGTTCTATGCCTGCACCGGCCGGCATGCGCTCGCCCACCTCGACAAATGCGGCCTGCGCAGAGGACTCGAGGCGGCGGGCGTGACGATCGTCGCGGACACCTGCGTCGTCGTCACGCCGATCATGGCGCCGCATCCCGATGGCGTTCTGATGACCAATTCCGGCAAGTTCGCCCACTATGCGCCCGGAAACACCGGCTATGGCGTGATCTACGGCTCGCTCGCCGACTGCGTCGAAAGCGCCGTATCCGGATGGCCTGCGCTTGCGGAAACTGCTCCATGAATGCGATCCAGGGCGAGATCCTTGTCGAGGGACGCGCCGGGCACGGCGAGGCGCTCGTGCTCGACGCGCCGATCAGCTTCTGGGGCGGCGTCGATCCGAAGACCGGCCGCATCGCCGATGTCCGTCATCCGCAGCACGGCGAGAGCATCGCCGGCAAGGTGCTGTTCCTGCCGGGCACGATCGGCTCGTCGTCCGCCTCCGCCGTCCTGCTGGAACTGGTCCACAACGGCCACGCGCCGGCCGCGCTGGTGCTGCACGAGCCCGACGCGATCCTGCTGCTCGGCCTGATCGTGGCAAGGGAAATGGGCTGGGAAACGCCGGTGGCGGTGCGGATGGATCGAGACACATTCCCCAGGGTCGACGTCGATGCCGTCTTGAGCATCTCAAGTGACGGCCGGGTGCTTTCCACGGGGGCCTGAGCACCATGACCGATTTGCACCTCGTCTGGTCATGGAGTGCCCGAGGGAGCTTGTGCGGGGCCTTGCGACAGAGGACGAACGTCATGCGTGCGGACAACGCACCAGACCTCGGCCCCCTGAACGATGGCCGGCAGCGAGGAACGTTCTTCAGGGAACTCTATCAGTCAGTGGGAATGGATACAGGCGAGCTGGGCGAGGAGGATCTCCCGACAAACGCTTTCTCCGAATGGGCGACCATCAAGGACGCGATCACCGAGATGGCTGCTGATCGTGTTCTGATCTGGACCTCCGACAGCGGGGCGGATCACGTATTCCTTCGTATGGCGTCGCACTTCCTCGCCGACTGCAGCGCGCCGCTCTGGCAAGTTCATGTGAAGACCGGAGATCACTTCTGCGCTGTGGGATCACTGCCGGGCGAGACCCTGTTGTCCTTTCTCCCTTCCGCAAAGATGATCGATTCGGGATCCATCAAAAGATACGCGGATGAGTTCGACGCGATGGCTGCCAATCCGCACATGTTGAGAATGGCGACACCAGACGGCCGGCTGACCTATCATGACCTTTCATTCTTTGATGACGCGATCCTCGGCTACTGCTCGAGGGAGTGGGGTAGGGTCATTCACGTCGTCGGAGATACCATGGGCCATGCGGATCCCCTCAATCCACCTGGCGACCTGCTGATCTTTTCCCGACTTCTTCACCTGGTGAGAGCCGGGGCGCTCGAGTTGGACGGAGAGTTCTCCTCGATCTACGAAGACGGCTTTCGGCACTCGCGCGTGCGTACCCGCTAGGTTCGCGGCCGAGCATTGCTTTCTCCGGCATCGGTCTTCCGCGAACTTGATGTCCATCAAGGCTGGCAGCGCCCAGCTAGGTAGTTTGGCCGCCATCTTAGGTGCCGAGCAGTTGCGTCTGCGAAGAAGCGGCAAGAGAAGGAAACACAGAAATGAACGACTTCAACGGCAAGGTTGCGATCGTGACAGGCGGCGCGTCGGGCATCGGCGCGGCAATCGCACGGGATTTGGCCAAGGGCGGCGCGAAGGTCATCGTGGCCGACCTGGATAAGGCGCATGCCGACAAGGTGGTTGACGAGATACGAGCGGCGGGCGGAGCGGCCGAGGGATTTGCGGTGAACGTCGCCCATGCCGAAGAGGTCGAGCGGATGGTCGCCTTCGCCGTCAAGACCTATGGGGCGCTTCACCTGGCGGTCAACAATGCCGGTATCGGCGGTCCGATCGCCCCCGTCGCCGACTATCCGCTGGATGGCTGGAAATCGGTGATCGACATCAACCTGAACGGCGTCTTCTTCTGCGTCAAATACGAGATCGCGGCGATGCTGAAGTCCGGTGGCGGCGCGATCGTCAACATGGCCTCGATCCTGGGTTCCGTCGGCACGCCTGGCTCGAGCGCCTATGTGACCGCCAAGCACGGCCTGCTCGGGCTGACGAAGGCGACGGCGCTCGAATATGCGCAGCAGGGCATCCGCGTCGTCGCCGTCGGTCCCGGCTATATCGACACTCCCCTTCTGTCGAACAATCTCGATGCAGCGACACTCGGCATGCTTGCCGGCCTCCATCCCGTGGGACGCATCGGCCGTTCGGAGGAAGTGTCCGCCCTCACCTGCTTCCTGCTGTCGGATGCCGCAAGTTTCATCACCGGCAGCTATCATCTGGTCGACGGCGGCTACACGGCGCAGTAACGCTTCGGCCGAGGGAATCTGACCGGATGAGCATCGCCGTGGCGGACAGTAGCAATTCGACCCCGCCCGCCAGGCCCACATGGCATGCCGATCCGCACCAGGCGGTCATCGTGGCTTTCGGCACCGATCTGGACGGTCTCGATGCCGCGGAAGCATCGAGCCGCCTCGCGCGCTACGGGCCGAACGAGCTTCCGGCGCCGCCGCGCGTCCATCCGGTGCTGCGCTTCCTTGGCCAGTTCAACAATTCGCTGATCTACTTCCTGCTTGCGGCGGGCGTCGCGGCAGCCGTCCTGGACCACATGGTCGACGCGGCGGTCATCATCCTCGTCGTCGTGGTCAACGCCGTCGTCGGCTTCGTCCAGGAGGGGCGCGCGGAACGCGCGCTCGACGCGATCCGCGACATGATCGCGCCGCACGCCACAGTCCTGAGAGATGGCGAGCGGCATGTCGTCGATGCGCGCGAGATCGTTCCGGGCGACATCGTCGCGGTCGAGGCGGGCGACAAGGTGCCGGCCGATCTGCGTATCGTGCGCGCGCGCCGGCTGCTCGCCGACGAGGCGATCCTGACCGGGGAATCCGTTCCCGCCGAGAAACAGGAGGATCCGGTCGCGGCGGACGCTCAGCTCGGCGACCGTTTCTCCATGCTCTATTCCGGCACGCTCGTGGCGACGGGCCAGGCGCTCGGCGTTGTCGTCGCAACCGGAGCCGATACCGAGATCGGCAGCATCTCGAGGATGATCGGGCGCGTCAAGTCGCTCACCACGCCGCTCCTGCAGCAGATCGACGATTTCGGCCGGCTGCTGACATGGTTCGCCATCATCACCGCCGCGGCGGTCTTCGCGTTCGCCACGCTGGTTCGCGCCTACCCGTGGGTCGACGCCCTCATGGTGGTCGTGGCGCTCGCGGTCGGCGTCGTGCCGGAAGGCCTGCCGGCCGTCATCACCATCACGCTGGCGATCGGCGTCCAGCGCATGGCCGCCCGCAACGCGGTGGTGCGCCGGCTGCCGGCGGTCGAGACGCTCGGTGCGACCTCGGTCATCTGTTCCGACAAGACCGGCACACTGACGAGAAACGAGATGACCGCGCGCCGCATCGCGACCGTCTCGGGCGAGACGGTCGTCTCCGGATCGGGCTACGCCCCGGACGGCACGCTCAAGACCCACGGTGCAGAAGCTCCGACGGATGAAGCCCGCGACGGTCTCCTGCTCGCGGCGCTGCTCTGCAACGATGCCGAGATCGTCGAGAAGGACGGGCGATGGGGCGTCGTCGGCGACCCGATGGAAGGTGCGCTCGTGACATTGGCCGTCAAGGCCGGGTTCCATATCGAGACCGCGCGCGAGTTGTGGAAGCGTGTCGACGAGATTCCGTTCGATGCGCAGCATCGCTTCATGGCAACGCTCAACGAGAACCCGTCGGGCCTGCGACAGATCTTCGTCAAGGGCGCTCCCGAGCGAGTGATCGGCATGTGCGGCGCGCAGGCATCCGAAGGTGTGGAGACACCGCTCGACCTGGAATACTGGATCGGCCGGATCGCCGACGCTGCGAGTCGCGGCGAACGCGTCCTCGCCTTCGCGGCGATGGAGGCCGGGCCGGATACGGACAGGCTGTCGTTCGATGCCATCCAGGCCGGAAACCTCGTCCTCCTGGGCATCGTCGGGCTGATCGATCCGCCGCGCGACGAAGCGATGGAAGCCGTCGCCGCCTGCCGTTCGGCCGGCATCGCCATCAAGATGATCACCGGCGACCACGTCGGCACCGCGGCGACGATCGCCCGCCAGCTCGCCATCGCCAACGAACCTGTCGCCATCGAGGGGCGGGAAATCGATGCTATCTCCAGCGAGGACTTGCAGGAAGTCGTCGCGCGCGTCAGCGTGTTCGCCCGCACCACGCCCGAGCACAAGCTGAGGATCGTGCGCGCGCTGCAGGCCAACGGTCACATCGTCGCCATGACCGGCGACGGCGTCAACGATGCGCCTGCCCTCAAGCAGGCGGATGTCGGCGTCGCCATGGGGCGGAAGGGCACGGAGGCCGCCAAGGAAGCGGCCGAAATGGTGCTGGTCGACGACAATTTCGCCTCGATCGTCGCCGCCGTGCAGGAAGGCCGGACGGTCTACGACAACATTCGCAAGGTCATCGCCTGGACGCTTCCGACCAATGGCGGCGAGATGCTGTGCGTCATCATCGCCATCGCGTTCGGCCTCGCGCTGCCGATGACGGCCATCCAGATCCTGTGGATCAACATGGTCCTCGAGGTCACGCTCGGCCTCGTTCTCGCTTTCGAGCCCTCGGAGCCCGACACCATGCGCCGGCCGCCGCGAAGGCGGGACGAACCCATCCTGTCCAGGTTCCTGGCATGGCGGGTCGTGCTCGTTTCACTGCTTTTCACCGCCGGCGTCTTCTTCGTCTTCGAATATGCCATGCGCCAGGGCCTCGGCGAGGACGTCGCCCGGACGATGGTGGTCAACACGATCGTGGTGATGGAGATCTTCTATCTCTTCAACGTGCGCTACATGCACATGACCTCGTTCAGCCTGATCGGCGCCATGGGCACACGCGCCGTGCTGCTGGCGATCGCCGCGGTCGTTGCCGCCCAGTTGGCGTTCACCTACGCGCCGTTCATGCAGGCTCTGTTCGGGACCGCGCCCATAGCGTTGAAGGACGGACTGCCGATCATCGGGATCGGCGTTCTGCTGATGGTCGTGCTGGAGGTCGAGAAGGCGGCCATGCGCCGCTTCATGCCGCTGGTCGAGATAGCGCCTTAGCCGATCTGCACGGGCAGGGACCGTTCAGCCCCTGACCGGCAGCACGCGATCCGGCGGCCGGTGGCCGTCGAAGAACGTCCGGATGTTGATGATCACCTTCTCGCCCATGTCGATGCGGCCTTCGAGGGTGGCCGAGCCCATGTGGGGCAGGATTACGACCTTGCCTTTCTTGGCGAGCTTGACGAGCTTGGGGCTGACCGCCGGCTCGTGCGCGAAGACGTCGAGGCCGGCGCCTGCGAGCTTGCCCTGCTCGATCATCTTGACCAGCGCATCCTCGTCGACGATCTCGCCGCGGGCGATGTTGACGACATAGGCGGTGGGCTGCATCAGCGCGAGGCGGCGGGCAGACAGCAGATGATAGGTCGCGGGCGTCGACGGGCAGTTGACCGAGACGATGTCCATGCGCGCCAGCATCTGGTCGAGGCTTTCCCAATAGGTCGCCTCGAGCTCCTCCTCGACGGCGGGAGATACCCGCTTGCGGTTGTGGTAATGGATCGACAGGCCGAAGGCTTTCGCCCGGCGGGCAACCGCGGTGCCGATGCGGCCCATGCCGACGATGCCGAGGCGTTTGCCCCAGATGCGGCGGCCGAGCATCCATGTCGGCGACCAGCCCTGCCAGGTTCCGGCCTCGCCCTGCAGGATGTTCGCGCCTTCGACAAGACGGCGCGGCACCGCAAGCATAAGCGCCATGGTCATGTCGGCCGTGTCCTCGTTGAGGACGTTCGGCGTATTGGTGACGGTGATGCCCTGCTTCTGCGCCGCGGTGATGTCGATGTTATCGACGCCGTTGCCGAAATTGGCGATGAGTTTCAGGTTCGGACCGGCCTGCGCGATCAGGGCCGCGTCGATGCGGTCCGTGACGGTCGGAACCAGCACGTCCGCCTCGCGGATCGCAGCCACCAGTTCGGGCTGGCTCATCGGATGGTCGTCGAGGTTGAGCCGCGCGTCGAACAGTTCCCGCATCCGGGTTTCGACCGGATCAGGCAGCTTGCGGGTGATGACGACGAGAGGCTTCTTCTTCCCCGGCATTATTTCCTCTTTGCGGGCGGCATCCCGGGTCCTGTTGAGACCTCTTTAACCAAGACCGGCGACATTTGCAGCCAGCGTCCGCCCGGCCCCTCTCTAACAAGCCGCGCGGGTGATGACAAAGAAAAAGGCGTCGCCCGGGGACGCGGCTGCCTTCGGTGCCAGGAGTGGATCGTGTCGCGTATTCTGTCGCTTCGACTGGCTTTGTGCGCGGGGCTGGCGGGCTTTGCGCTCAACTCCGCCTCAGTGCTCGCCCCGTCGGTCGGCGAAGCGTTCGCCCAGGCCGTCGGACCGAACAAGAGCGGTCTGCCGATCCCCCGGTTCGTCACGCTGAAGTCGGGGCGGGTGAACCTGCGCATCGGACCCGGCCGCGACTACCCGGTCGACTGGATGTACCTGAAATCAGGCCTGCCGGTCGAAGTCATCCAGGAATTCGACAACTGGCGGCGCATCCGCGATTCCGAAGGCACAGAGGGCTGGATCAACCAGTCGCTGCTGTCGGGCAAGCGCAGCGGCATCGCCGCGCCCTGGTTCAAGGGCAAGGAAGCCATGATCCCCATGCGCGCGCAGCCGGCGGAGGATGCGCGGCTGGTGGCATCGATCGAACCCGGCGCCATGGGGCAGATCGAAGCCTGCAACGGCACATGGTGCCAGATGCGCTTCGAGAGCTACAAGGGGTGGGTGCCCCAGAACCTGATCTGGGGCGCATATCCGGACGAGACGATCGACGATTGACGGTAATTGACGGTATATGTCAGCCGCGCTTCGGGCGAAGGCGGATGACGATATCGATATTGGCGATTTCCATGCCGGGCGGCGGTTCCGGCACGTTGCTCACCGTCACCGGACCCGCATCGATGTCGAGCACCTTGTTCTCGCCCTCGACATAGAAATGGTGATGGTCCGACGTATTGGTGTCGAAGTAGGTTTTCGACCCTTCGACGGCGAGGATGCGCAACATTCCCGCGTCGGTGAACTGGTGTAACGTATTGTAGACGGTCGCAAGCGAGACCGCGACCCCGGCGCCTTGCGCTTCCTCGTGCAATTCCTCGGCCGTCAGATGGCGATCGCCCTTGGCGAATAGCAGGGACGCCAGCGAAATCCGCTGGCGCGTGGGGCGAAGGCCCGCGTCGCGCACACGCGTCTCCACATCCCGTCCGCCGCTGTAAGTCGCTTGTTCCATCTCGTCCCGACGTGCCGGACGAGCCGGCCATGGCTGATCGCGAAAGACATCTCCAGTCATTGCGATATCCAGCATATATTCCGGCGGAAGTCGCCGATCAATAGCGGCACATTGACCGCTCCGACCCGGCAAGCTAATCGAAGCCGGCAGCTTGCTTCGTCGCAGAGCCTGGCGAAGATACGCCTGCACACAAAAGAATGCGCTTCGTTAGGGAGCCTCGACGGGAGCAGACATGGCCGAAAAGAAAACCAGCTACGGCTACGAAGACCTCCTTGCGTGCGCAAAGGGCGATCTGTTCGGCCCCGGCAATGCCCAGCTTCCCTATCCGCCGATGCTGATGTTCGATCGCATCACCGAGATAAGCGAGACAGGCGGGGCGTTCGACAAGGGCTTCATCCGTGCCGAATTCGCGATCCATCGCGATCTCTGGTTCTTCCCATGCCATTTTATCGGCAATCCGATCATGCCAGGGTGCCTCGGCCTCGATGCACTGTGGCAGCTGACGGGATTCTACCTCGGCTGGCTGGGCGAACCTGGCAAGGGCATGGCGCTCTCGACCGGAGAGGTTAAGTTCAAGGGCATGGTCACGCCAAAGACCAAGCTCGTGGAATACGGTGTCGACTTCAAGCGCGTAATGCGCGGTCGACTTGTGCTCGGCATCGCCGACGGCTGGCTGAAGGCGGACGGAGAGACCATCTATACGGCAACCGACCTGAAGGTCGGCCTCGCCAAACAGGAAGCAGCGGCCTAGCGCGGCGTCACACGGCACAAGGAGCATTCCATGAGACGAGTCGTCGTCACCGGTCTCGGCATAGTATCGTCCATCGGCAACAATGCGGACGAAGTGCGCGAATCGCTGCGCGAAGCGAAGTCGGGCATCAGCTTCTCGCCGGATTTCGCCGAGCACGGTTTCCGCTGCCAGGTGTGGGGCGCACCGACGCTCGACCCGACCAGCCTCGTCGACCGTCGCGCGATGCGTTTCCTGCACAAGGGCGGGGCTTGGAATCATGTCGCCATGCAGCAGGCGATCGCGGATGCGGGCCTCGAGGAAAGCGACATCACCAACGAGCGCACCGGCATCATCATGGGCTCGGGCGGCCCATCGACGCGAACTGTCGTCGAGGCGGCGGAGATCACCATCAAGAACCACAGCCCGAAGCGGATCGGGCCGTTCGCGGTGCCGAAGGCGATGTCGTCGACGGCGTCCGCGACGCTCGCAACCTGGTTCAAGATCCACGGCGTGAACTATTCGATCTCGTCGGCCTGCTCGACCTCTGCCCACTGCATCGGCAATGCCGCGGAAATGATCCAGTGGGGTAAGCAGGACGTGATGTTCGCCGGCGGTCACGAAGACCTCGACTGGACGATGTCGAACCTGTTCGACGCGATGGGCGCCATGTCGTCCAAGTTCAACGACCGCCCGACGGTCGCCTCGCGTGCCTATGACGTCGATCGCGACGGATTCGTCATCGCCGGCGGTGCCGGAGTGGTGGTGCTCGAGGAGTTGGAGCGGGCAAAGGCGCGCGGCGCGAAGATCTATTGCGAACTGGTCGGCTACGGCGCGACGTCGGACGGCTACGACATGGTCGCCCCCTCCGGTGAGGGCGCGGTGCGCTGCATGCGCCAGGCGCTGGCCACCGTCAAAGGGCCGGTCGACTACATCAACACGCATGGCACGTCGACGCCCGTCGGCGATTCCAAGGAGATGGGCGCGATACGCGAGGTCTTCGGGGACAGGATCCCCCATATCTCGTCGACCAAGTCGCTCACCGGCCATTCGCTGGGCGCGGCCGGGGTGCAGGAATCGATCTACTCGATCCTGATGATGCAGGCGGGCTTCCTCGGCGAAAGCGCGCATATCGAGACTCTCGACCCGGAGTTCGAAGGCATGCCGGTGCTGCGCAAGCGGATCGACAACGCCAAGATCGATACGGTGCTTTCGAACTCGTTCGGTTTCGGCGGCACCAACGCGACGCTGGTCTTCCAGCGCCTGGCAGACTGAGGGCAATTCCCGCATGGACGGACTGATGAAGGGCAAGCGCGGCCTGATCATGGGTGTCGCGAACGATCACTCCATTGCCTGGGGCATCGCCCAGGCGCTGCACGCGCATGGCGCGGAAATGGCATTCACCTACCAGGGCGAAGCATTCGGCCGGCGCGTCAGGCCGCTCGCCGAGAAGGTCGGGGCGAAGCTCGTCCTGCCCTGCGACGTCGAGGACAGCGCTTCGATCGACTCGGTCTTCGACGCGATGAAGGCCGAGTGGGGGACGATCGACTTCATCGTCCACGCCATCGGCTTCTCCGACAAGAACGAACTCAAGGGCCTCTACGCGGACACGACGAAGGAGAACTTCGTCCGCACGATGGTGATCTCCTGCTACTCGTTCACCGAGGTCGCGCGAAAGGCGGCGGCGATGATGAACGAGGGCGGATCGATGATCACGCTGACCTATGCCGGCTCGGTGAGGGTAATGCCGAACTACAACGTCATGGGTGTGGCCAAGGCCGGCCTGGAAGCCAGCGTCCGCTACCTCGCCAACGATTTCGGCCCGCGCAACATCCGCGTCAACGGCATTTCCGCCGGACCCGTGCGCACGCTCGCGGGAGCCGGCATTTCGGATGCCCGGCACATGTTCTCCTACCAGGCCCGCAATTCCCCGCTCAGGCGGTCGATCACGCTCGAGGAAGTCGGTGGGTCGGCCCTCTATCTTCTCTCGACGCTCTCGGGCGGGGTGACCGGAGAGATCCACTATGTCGATTCCGGCTACCACATCGTGTCGATGCCGACCCTGGACGAGCTGAAGCGGATGGACGAAGGGGCGTGACCTTCGTTTTTCGCACAATCGAACAATTCGAACGATGGTGCGAAACTGATTTTAAGGAGATTTCCTGTACGCATCGATCCACTTAGGGATGTTTTGCGTATGCAGGCCGACACCAATCCGAGACGCACTCCGGTTTTCCGGCTGATCACCATCGCCGCCGCGGGCATGTCCAGCTTTGTCATCGGCCTCTGGGGCATCCGGTTCGGCTTCGGCGAACAGCTCGGCGGAATGTCGGCGCATGTGCTGGGCGGGATCATCGCGTCGCTGTGTGCGCTCGCCGCGTCTCTGGCTTCGTTGTCCTTCTTCGCCGGCGTCGATGAATCCGCGACCTTCGTCCACAACGAGACGCAGATCGACAAGCTGACCGGCCTGCACTCGCGCCAGGCCATGATCGGCCGGATCGCCTCTGCCGCCGCCGCCACCGTGCAGGACGGAAAACCGGTCTTCCTGATCGACATCGACATCGACCGTTTCAAGCAGATCAACGACGCGATCGGCTATACGCAGGGCGACGAGTTGATCCGCGCGTTCGCCACGCGCCTGCGCGACCATGTGCCGCCGGGCTCCGAGATCGGCCGCATCGGCGCCGGCGAATTCGCAGTCCTGGTTCCCGATGGCAAAGCCACATCGATCGACCGGATGGTCGAGAAGCTCATCGAAAAGATGATCGAGCCCTATCGCCTGACGACGCATCTGCAATCGGTGAACCTGTCGGTCGGCATGGTCGCGATGCCCAAGGACGGCCGCGACCCGATCGTCCTCTTGCGGCGCTCCAACCTCGCGCTGCAGAACGCACGGGCGAGCGGCATCGGAAACTGGTCGGTCTTCCATCCCGACATGGGCCACCTCGCGGAATACCGCCAGTGGATCGAGGCGGAGCTGCACGCGGCGTTCCAGCGCGGCGACTTCCACCTGCACTACCAGCCGCAGCACGATCTCGCGACGGGCAAGATCGTCGGATACGAGGCGCTGCTGCGCTGGCGGCATCCCAAGCGCGGCATGATCCCGCCGTCGGAGTTCGTGCCGGTGGCGGAGGAGACAGGTATGGTCGTTCCGATCGGCGAGTGGGTGCTGCGCAAGGCATGCGCCGACCTCAAGACGCTGCCCGAAGACCTGTCCATCGCCGTCAACATCTCCCCCGTCCAGATGATGACGAGGGACTTCATCCAGCGCGTCCGCGCAGTGGTCACCGAGAGCGGCGTGAACCCGTCGCGTCTCGAGCTGGAAGTGACGGAGACCGCCATGATGCAGGATCGCGAACGCGCGGCCCAGGTCATGCGCCAGCTGACGGAAATGGGTATCTCGGTCGCCGTCGACGATTTCGGCACCGGCTATTCGAACCTCAGCTACCTGATCGACTTTACGTTCCAGAAGCTGAAGATCGACCGCTCCTTCGTCGACCGCATCGACAAGGACAATGGCGGCGCGGTCGTCTCCACCATCGTGGGCCTTTCGCGCGCCCTCGGTGTCCACACGATCGCGGAAGGCGTCGAGACCGAGGCCCAGGCGACGCTCCTGCGCGCCGCGGGCTGCGACGTGGTGCAGGGCTACCTTTATGGAAAGCCGGGTCCGCTGGAAGTTGTCGGACTGACCACTGCGCCATCGGCGGCGATGGCGACCGTACACTAGGGAAACCCCGCTCAAAGGCATTTCGCCTTGACCCCGGTTTCGCGAACGTCCATCACCTGACACTCAGCGTTCGCGGGGGGATCGCGGACTCCAGAGGAATTCGGTGGGGTGGCGCCGGGCGGGATGAAGCTCAGGAAGTTCTTTTGGCCGATCGTCGGCAGCGCGGCCGTCATCTTCTCGATCTGGCTGCTCTATCACGAGCTGCGCGGCGTTTCGCTGGAGGAGATGAAGGCCAGCTTCGTCCGCATCCCGCTGGGGAACTGGGCGCTGGCGATCCTCTCGACCCTCGTCGCCTATGGCGCCCTGGCGGGTTACGACCGGATCGCGCTGAACTATCTCAACCGCAAGGTTCCGTGGCTGTTCATCGCCATCGGCTCGTTCACGACCTACGCGATCTCGCACAATGTCGGCGCTTCGGTCCTGTCCGGCGCAGTCGTGCGCTACCGGGCCTACGGCTCCAAGGGCCTCAGCGCCGCCGAGATCGGCGTGCTCGTCGCCTTCTGCTCCTTCACCTTCGTCATCGGCGTCATCTTCCTTACCGGACTGGTCTTGGTGATCGAGCCGCAGGTCACCGACCGTTTCGTCGACATCCTCCCCACGGATTACTCGCGCGGAACGGGTTACCTGCTGCTCGCGGTGATCGGGCTCTACGTTGCCGGCAGCCTGTTCAAGCTGCGGCCGCTGACCATTCGGGGCTTTGAGCTGCGCTATCCTTCGCTGCCGATCGTGGCGCGGCAGCTGGTCATCGGTCCGATCGAGATCATCGGCGCGGCGGGCATCGTCTATTTCGCGCTGCCGGAGGCGGGGAACCCCGGCTACCTCATCATCCTCGGCATTTTCCTGATCTCGTTCTCCGTCGCGCTGCTTTCCCACGCGCCGGGCGGGCTCGGCGTGCTCGAACTGGTGTTCGTGCACGCGCTGTCGGAAATGGACCCGGCCGACGTGATCGCGGCGCTGGTCGTGTTCCGGCTGCTCTACCTGATCGTGCCTTTCGTCATCGCGATCGTGGTGATCTTCGTCTTCGAGCACTCCCGCTTCGGGCGGGACTGACAAGACCGAGAGAGGTCTATCGCTTCGCCCAGAGCACCTTGTAGGTCTGGTCGCGGACGAGTTCGCCCGACTGCCGGAAGCCGGCCGACAAGGCCGCCTCGTAGGGCAGGCCGCGATTGGCGACCATGAAGAGGCGGCCACCCGGCTTGAGCGCCGCGCTCGCGGCGCGGATCATCGCGTGGCCGATGCCGGGCTCCGCCGCCCGGCCCTGATGGAAGGGCGGGTTCATCACGATCGCGTCGAATGTGCGCGGCACGGGTTCGGCGGCGAGATCTGCCCAATGGAAGCCCACGGGGACGCGAGCCTCTGCGAGGTTAGCCCTAGCGGCCTCAAGCGATGCATAGTCAGCCTCGAAGAGATCGAGAGCGGTCAGTTTCGCACAATTGTCGAGCACGACCGACGCGAGATAGCCCCAGCCGGCACAGAAATCCGCCACCGCGCCGGTGAGATCGGTCGGGATATGCTGTGCGAGCAGCCGCGAGCCGGCATCGACTCGGTCATGCGAGAACATGCCTGGCGCCGTGCGGAAGCGGCCGCCGATCGGCGGCCAACCGGTCTGCCAGTCGGCGATTGTGCGAGCAAAGCGCTCTGCTTCCGGCGATCTGGAAAGCCAGAAGGCCACTCCGTGATACTTCGAAAGTGAGCCATCGATGGGAACTGCGCCCCGCCAGGGATGGTAATCGCGGTGCTTTATGCCCGGCAATCCTTGGACATGAACCGCGGCAACAGCCTTCCGGGACAGGACATCCGCAATCGTGTCGCCACCGCGACCGAGAGTGGCCCTCAGACTCCCTGCCCCGTCGTTCTTGCTGCCGCCAGCAAGCACGACACCATCGGGCTTGACTCGAAGGATCGCCTCCGCGAGCCGCCGCTCGTTCAGTCCGGCATGCTTGCCAACGAGGACAAGCGCGAGGTCATACCCCTCGCCCTCCGGCTCCGGCACGACCCTGTGCCTGCCGGCCTTCAGCTTGAGGAAATCCGGCCTGAACCCCTGCACAAGCGTCAGGTCGGCGTCGAAGCCGTCCGGCAGCCGGAACCCCGGCGCGGCGCCCAGGAACAAGACGCGCGCGCCCTTGCCCGGCGGGTCGAGGTCGCCGGTCTCGAAGGGATGAAAGAGTGTGCGTTGGGCGTCGTCACCGGCTGCCATACTTGTCCTCTAAGTCCCGCAAAATGTCTGCAGGACACGTTCCTCGGGCTCCGGCGGCGCGGCGTAGCGTTCCATGCCGGGCTGCTCGTCGTAGGGCTGCGTGACGACTCCGAGCATTTCGTGGAACGGGCCGAAGTCGTCGCGTTCGATGGCGGCGGAAATCAGTTCCTCGACCAGATGATTGCGCGGGATGAACTTCGGATTGGCCCGGTTCATCAGTGCGGTCCGCATCTCGGCCGAGACATCCTCCAGCGCGAGCCTCTCCAGCCACAGCCGCGCCCAGGCGTCGAAGGCAGCCGGCTCGGCGAACAGCTTGCGCGTCGCCGACTGCGCGACCTCGTCAGGCGAGAGGGCGGTGTCCTGCGCCAGTGTGCGGAACGTCAGGGTGAAATCTGCACCCGAGTCCGCCATGGTCTCGAGCAGGCCCTTCACCAGCGCCTTGTCCTCGTCGCGAGCCATGCTCAGGCCGAGCTTGGCGCGCATGCCGTCGATGAAGTTTCGCTCGAACGCTGGCAGGAAGGCGCCAAGCGCAGCTTGAGCGAGCGGAACGGCCTGTTCCGGGTCGTCATGCAGCAGCGGCAGCAGGCATTCGGCCAGCCGCGCCAGATTCCATTGGGCGATGTGCGGCTGGTTGGAGAAGGCGTAGCGGCCGTGCATGTCGATCGAGGAGAACACCTTGGCGGGATGGTACCCGTCCATGAAGGCGCAGGGGCCGTAGTCGATCGTCTCGCCCGAGATTGCCATGTTGTCGGTGTTCATCACGCCGTGGATGAAGCCAAGCTGCATCCACTTGGCAATCAGCGCTGCCTGCCGCGAAACCACCGCCCGATAGAGTGCGAGATAGCGGTTGGAAGCGGTCGCAGCCTCGGGGTAGTGCCGCTCGATGACGTAGTCGGCGAGCGTGCGGATCGCGTCGACATCGCTGCGGCCGGCGAAATACTGGAAGGTGCCGACGCGGATATGGCTCGACGCCACACGCGTCACCACCGCGCCCGGCAGGCGGGTCTCGCGGTAGACCGGGTTGCCGGTCGTCACTGCGGCAAGGGAACGAGTCGTCGGGACACCCAGCGCCGCCATCGCCTCGCTGACCAGATATTCGCGCAGGACCGGGCCAATCGCGGCCAGCCCGTCGCCGCGGCGCGAGAAGCGGGTCGGGCCGGCGCCCTTGAGCTGGATGTCGCGGCGACCCTTTTCACCGACCACCTCGCCCAGCAGGATCGCCCGGCCGTCGCCCAGCTGCGGCACGAAGTTGCCGAACTGATGCCCGGCATAGGCGAGCGCGACAGGCTCCGCGCCCTGCAGGATCAGATTGCCGGAGAAGATCGCGGCCAGGGTCGCGTCATCCACGCCCTCGACGTTGAGACCGAGTTCGCCCGCCAGTGGTCGGTTGAACTTCACAAGGCGTGGACTTGCCGCCCGCGCAGGTTCCGCCGCCGCATGGAAACCGGCGGGCAGCCGCGCATAGGAATTGTCGAAGCGGCCGATGGCCGGTGCTTCGCTCAATGCCGCCAATATCGTTGCCTTGTTCATCAGGTGCTCACACCGCCGGAGACCGGCACATCCACATACATAGGTCCCCGCACCCGCGCCGTCATCAACTCTGTCGGACTTGAGCGACATGTGAACTTGCGCGGGACGACGACGATCCTTCGCATGACGGACCAGGCGCGCCCTCCACATGCCGCGCATCGCCTTCACGCTACTCCTATCCCTCAACGCCCCCTCCACCATGCTGCGCATGGTCCCCCTCCCCCGTAAACGGGGGAGGATCAGGCGCGACCGCGCGGCCGGCATATCCTCCCCTGCGAAGCGGGGGAGGGGGACCGCCGAAGGCGGTGGAGGGGGCCTACGAGGCATAGGTCGCGCGAAGCATGGATCAGTCCTCCCGCTCTCGTCCGTCCCGCGCCCCCGCGTCGTCATCCCGCAAGCCGGAGGCCATGCGAAATCCATTCTTCTCTCCGATTACACGTCGAAAACGCCTCCGCGGCATGACAGACGGCGCCTTTCTCCCGGCGATCAATGGTTTCCGGCTGGCCTCCCGCCGCCGGGAAGACGGCCGCGCAGGGGGGTGCAAGGCGGCTGAATTCCGCCTGCCCTGTGGATCGATTTCGCCCCTCTTCCCGCCAACCCCTTGTTGTTGTTCGCACCGGAACTTTTTCGATCCACCCCTTTCCAAGCCTGCATCACACTGTCCGCGGTCAAACGGGAGCCGGCGATGGCTTGGAGGGCGAAGGCAGGGAGGGAGCAGAAGGTACGGGCGAGCATCGTCGCGCGCCTGCTCTCGTTCGCCGACCTTGCCGAAGATGCCGCCCTGCGCTCCCCGTGGGTCCGCTGGTGCATGTTGTGGGCCGCCTGGCAGGCAAACGCACTTCTGAGGGACTACATCGAGGGCTCCGCACGAAACCCTGCGGGCAGGCACTGGTCGCCGGTCCCGCTGCCGGCCGGCTTCGGCACCGATCCAGCTGATGCGCAGGATCTCGCCGCCTCGCTCAGGGCACTTGCGCTGATCGTGAGCGCCATGGCGGCCTACATCAGCCGTATCTCGTTCCTGCAGAAGGGTCAGGCCTCCGACGAGGCCGGCAACGAGGGCGACCTGATCGACAGCCTCGTCGCATTCATCGAGAGACTTCGGAAAGACGTCCTCTCGCCGGTCGAACTGCTCGACACGTCCTGAAAAGCACCTGTCCTGCACTCTTGCAGAGAAGGTGAATGCCCCAGAACGATCCTGCTTCCGTCCGCAAAAAAGAGCACCGCGGTCGACGATCTCGCGCGGCCCGAGGAACTGCGTCTCTCTCCCCGTTCTACGGGGAGAAGGAAAGACGCCTTAAAGCAAAAGGGCGCGGATTGCTCCGCGCCCTTCGGATTTCAGCGGAAAGCGTCGGCTCAGGCCGCGTCTTCCGTGCCTTCAGCCTTCTTCTCGCGGACGATTTCCTTGCCGGTCGTCTGGTCGACGACCTTCATGGACAGGCGCACCTTGCCGCGCTCGTCGAAGCCCATGAGCTTGACGAAGACCTTCTGGCCTTCCTTGACGACGTCGGTCGTCTTCTGGACGCGGTCGCTGGCGAGCTGCGAGATGTGCACCAGGCCGTCCTTCGGGCCGAAGAAGTTGACGAAAGCGCCGAAGTCGGCGGTCTTGACGACCGTGCCCTCGTAGATCTCGCCGACTTCCGGCTCCGCCACGATCGAGTGGATCCACTTCTTGGCCGCCTCGATCTCTTTGGCGTTCGACGACGCGATCTTGACCGTGCCGTCGTCCTCGATGTTGATCTTGGCGCCGGTCTTCTCGACGATCTCGCGGATGACCTTGCCGCCCGAACCGATCACGTCGCGGATCTTGTCGGTCGGAACGTGCATCACCTCGATGCGCGGCGCGAACTCGCCGAGCTCGGCGCGGGCGCCGGAGAGGGCCTTCGACATCTCGCCGAGGATGTGGATGCGGCCGTCCTTGGCCTGGTCGAGGGCGATCTTCATGATCTCCTCGGTGATGCCCTCGATCTTGATGTCCATCTGGAGCGAGGTGATGCCGTAGGCGGTGCCCGCAACCTTGAAGTCCATGTCGCCGAGGTGATCCTCGTCGCCGAGGATGTCGGAGAGAACCGCAAAGCGCTCGCCTTCCTTGATCAGGCCCATCGCGATGCCCGCGACCGGCTTGGCCAGCGGAACGCCCGCGTCCATCAGGGCAAGCGACGTGCCGCACACCGTGGCCATCGAGGACGAGCCGTTCGACTCGGTGATCTCGGAGACGACGCGCAACGTGTAGGGGAACGTGTCGGGAGACGGAAGCATCGGACGGATGGCGCGCCAGGCGAGCTTGCCGTGGCCGATCTCGCGGCGGCCCGGCGAGCCCATGCGGCCGGTCTCACCGACGGAGTAGGGAGGGAAGTTGTAGTGAAGGAGGAACTTCTCCTTGTACATGCCCGTCAGCGAGTCGACATACTGCTCGTCCTCGCCGGTGCCGAGCGTGGCGACGACGATCGCCTGCGTCTCGCCGCGGGTGAACAGCGCCGAACCGTGGGTGCGCGGCAGGACGCCGACCTCGGAGACGATCTTGCGGACCGTCGAGAGGTCGCGGCCGTCGATACGGCTCTTGGTGTCGAGGATGTTCCAGCGGACCACCTTGGCCTGGAGCTCCTTGAAAACGGAACCGACCTTGTCGGCCGCGTATTTGGCGGGCGCGTCGCCGACCGGGGCGAAGGCTGCCTTCACCTTGGCCTTGACTGCATCGACGGCGGCGTAGCGCTTCTGCTTGTCGATGTTCTTGTAGGCGTCGCGCAGTTCATCGCCGACGATCGAGAGCATCTCGGCCTCGAGGCCCGACAGATCGTCCGGCGTGAAGTCGCGCGGCTCCTTGGCGGCGACCTCGGCGAGCTTGATGATCGCGTCGATCACCGGCTGGAAGCCCTTGTGGCCAAACATCACGGCGCCGAGCATGGTCTGCTCGTCGAGCTCCTGGGCTTCCGACTCGACCATCAGCACGGCGTCGGAGGTGCCGGCGACGACGAGGTCGAGCTTGGATTCTGGCATCTCGTCGACATGCGGGTTGAGGACGTACTGGCCGCCGATGAAGCCGACGCGGGCGCCGCCCACCGGACCCATGAACGGTACGCCGGACAGCGTCAGCGCGGCGGAGGCCGCGACCATCGACAGGATGTCCGGATCGTTCTCGAGGTCATGCTGCATGACGGTGACGACGACCTGCGTGTCGTTCTTGTAGCCGGCCGGGAAGAGCGGGCGGATCGGGCGGTCGATCAGGCGGGAGACCAGCGTCTCCTTCTCGCTCGGGCGGCCTTCGCGCTTGAAATAGCCGCCGGGGATCTTGCCGGCCGCATAGGTCTTTTCCTGGTAGTTGACGGTGAGGGGGAAGAAGTCCTGGCCGGGCTTCGGCTCCTTCATCGAGACGACGGTGGCGAGAACGACCGTCTCGCCGTAGGTCGCGAGCACCGCGCCATCAGCCTGGCGTGCGATCTTGCCGGTTTCCAGAATGAGCGGACGACCGCCCCACTCGATTTCCACCTTGTGGTGATTGAACATGTCTTGTCCTTAATATGCGGAACCGGCCGCCCCGGCCTATCCGGGGCGCGTCAGGGTTCCTGGCTTCGTTCTTGGACGAGCCATGGGCAAGACAACGGGAGGCTCGAAGAGGAGACGCGTTTTCCGCGCGAGCATCCGGCAATCCTGCCCCATGACCTGTCCATGGGCGGTTCCGGTATCATGCATGTAAAGGTTCGGGTTCCGGAACCGGCCGGATCCGCTCAACGCAGGACCCGGATAGAAGACCGCCGGACCCGTTTCCGGATCCGGCGGCGAAATATTAGCGGCGCAGACCGAGCTTCTCGATCAGCACGTTGTAGCGCGCCTCGTCCTTGCCCTTCAGATAGTCGAGCAGGCGGCGGCGCTGGGAGACAAGGGCGAGAAGGCCACGACGGGAGTGGTTGTCCTTCTTGTGGTCCTTGAAGTGTTCGGTCAGGTTCTTGATGCGCTCGGAGTAGATGGCGACCTGGACTTCGGGAGAACCCGTGTCGCCCGGCTTGGTCGCGAATTCCTTCATCACTTCCGACTTGCGCTCAGCAGTAATCGACATCGTACTTTTCCTTTCTGATTTTCAGGAAACGGGATGCCCACAGCCGGGATGTCGTCCAGCAGGGGCCATGAAAACAAAGCCACAAAGGGCTTCGTTGCGGCGCGTATAGTCGATGTTGCAGGGAAAAGCCAGCCCTGATGTCCCGCGGCCGAATCGCCTACACCGGCGGCACGTCGGCGACGCTGAAATAGACCGGCAGGCCGCCTGCGCGCGCCAGCGCAACCATTTCGTCGGCGCCGGCGGATGCGCCGCCGACCCGCAGCACGGCGTCGAGCTTGTGGAACAGCCGGCGTGCCAGAGGATGGAATATCTCGTCGAAAGCGGCATCGCCGATGCGGGTCGAGCCCGCCGCCTCGATCATCGCCAGCGCCAGGGCTTCGCCCGTGATCGGCATGTGCCCCATGCGGAACAGGTCGAGCGACACTCGTGTCATCAGATGCATGTTGCGCGCGATCAGCGCCGGGTCGTCATTGGTGCCGGACCTGTAGGGGCCGGCGACCAGGATGAGCAGCGGCCGATGGATCATGTCTTCCGCGCCGCTCAATGTCCCTCATCCTCTTCGCACTTCAGATACGGGTCGAACACCCAGCCGATCGCATTGTCGTCTGCGAGACGCTCGACGGCATACCAGGTCTTGCCGTTCGGCTCCTCGCGGATGTTGAGCGGCGTGCCGGTCGGATCGGCGACGGTGCAGATCCTGCCCATCTCGTCCTCGCCCTCGCATTTCAGGTAGGCGCCGAAGACATAGCCCCAGGCTTCGGAATACTTGCCGACGAGCGCCCAGCGCTTGCCGTCGTGATCCTTGTGCTCGACCACCTCGACCTTCGCGCCGCGCTTGAGCGTCGACAGGATCGCGCCGTTCGGCCCGGCGCGGACGTTGAGGGGTGTACCGGTCGGGTCGACCACGGTGCAGACCGGAGGCCCGTCGCAGGCGATCGCCGAGAGACCGACGAGATTGATGGCGAGGGCAAGGGCGATCCGGCGCATGCGATGTCTCCTGTTACGGGACGACTCTGGACGGCGAGTGTATCCGCCGTATCGCGCTTGAGACGGCACGCGTCACAGCCACTTTCGCCACTTGAAGTAGCCGAGCAGCGAAAGCGCGACGAAGAGCATGAAGCCGAGAGCGGCCGGATAGCCGTAGCGCCATTCGAGCTCCGGCATGTTCCACGGAGAGACCTCGGTGTCGAAGTTCATGCCCCAGACGCCGACGAGGAAGGTCAGCGGAATGAAGATCGCGGAGACGATGGTGAGGATCGAGATGACCTCGCTGACCCGCGCCTGAGACAGCGAGTTGTAGGTGTCGAGAAGCTCGGTCAGCAACTCCCGGTCCGTATCCACCGTATCGATCAGCCTGACGGAATGGTCGAGCGTGTCGTTGAAGTAGACCGCCGTCTCGCGGTGGACATAAGGCGTGTCCGCGCGGGTGAGAGCGGCCAGCGCATCACGCAACGGCCATAGCGCGCGCTTCAAGGCGACGACCTCGCGGCGCAGGCGGTGGAGGTCACGAAGATGGGTCTTGCGCGGGGCGGCCAGCATCTCGTCCTCGATCCGGTCGATCGCGTCACCTATCGTCTCGATCGGCACGAAGTAGCTGTCGACGATGGCGTCGATGAGCGCATAGGCGAGATAGTCGGCCTTGCGTGTCCGCAGCCGGTTCGGCAGCGGGGCCTGGATGCGCTTGTGCACCGGCGCGAAGGGATCGCCCGCGCGCTCCTGGAAGGTCAGGACGAAATTGTCGCCGAAAAAGACCGAGATCTGTTCCCAGCGCTGTGAGGCGGTATCGTCGATCATGCGGACGACGACATAGGCATGGTCGTCATAGAAATCGGCCTTCGGACGCTGGCTGGTGTTGATGGTGTCTTCCAGCGCAAGCGGATGCAGTCCGAAGATCGTGCCGAGTTCGCGGATCAGGTCGACATTGCCGAGACCGACGCAATCGATCCAGACGAGCGGCCATTCGGTCCGGCAATTGCGGATTGCCTCGATGCTGGCGTTCTCGAACAGCATGGAGCTGTCCTGCGAAATGCCGGTGAGAGTGAGAGCCGGCTGCGGTGCTGACGGATCGGCGACCAGGGTGCCGGGTGGCGCGCCAATCGGTGACCGCTTGTGCCGGACGCGCTTCGCCGAAGATGTCGTAGAGTTGGTTGCCGCCATGGTCCCAGTCCTGCTCCCCTTCCGGATAGCAAGTTCGAGGACAAAGCGACAGACGATCAGGCGGTGAAGACGCGCCGTGGCTTGAACATGCCTGCTTCCACGGAGCCGATGGCGACGAGCTTTCCGCGTTGGGTTGCATAGGCGTCGGCGGCTTCCGCCGGGGCGTCGCGGCCGCGCACGATCACCGGATTTCCCAGCCGCACCTTCTGCGCCGCGTCGTCGCCAAGCGGCACCGACGGAAGCGCGTCGAGCGCTACGATCGTGTCGACGAGAAGATCGTCGAGCGCCGCGAATGCGTCGGGCACTTCGTCGGGGTCAGGCCGAGATTCCCCGCCCTCGGGTGTGCGGACAATGCCTGCGGCCTGTTCGAGTTCAGCGACGGTGACGAGATCCTCGACCTCGAAGGGCTCCACCAGCTCGCGCCGCAGATCGCTGACATGGCCGTAGCAGCCGAGGTCGCGCCCCATGTCGCGCGCAAGCGAGCGGACATAGGTTCCCTTGCCGCATTCGACCTCGAACAATGTGTGGCCGTCATCGGGCATCGACACGATGTCGAGTCGGCCGATCTCGATCTCGCGCGCGGCGATCTCGACCGTCTCCCCCGACCGCGCAAGATCATAGGCGCGTTCGCCGTCGATCTTGATCGCGGAGAACTGCGGCGGAACCTGCATGATCACGCCGGTGTATTTCGGCAGGAGTGCGCGGATCTGCGCTTCGGTCGGGCGGTCCGGCGACGACTGCGTCGCGCCGCCTTCCAGATCGTCGGTCGATCGCTCCTCGCCCCAGGCGACGGTGAAACGATAGATCTTGGCGCCGTCCATCACGTAGGGAACGGTCTTGGTCGCTTCGCCGAGCGCGATCGGCAGCATGCCCGAGGCGAGCGGATCGAGGGTGCCGGCGTGGCCGGCCTTGTCGGCGCGGTAGAGCCATTTCACCTTCGACACGGCCTCGGTCGAGCCCATGCCGGCCGGCTTGTCCAGCACGACCCAACCGGAGACCGGACGGCCCTTCTTCTTGCGGGGCTTGCTCACTCGTCGTCTTCCTTGCCGAGGTCGCGCGCCACTTCCGGTGACCGGAGCAACTGGTCGATCTTCGCCATGTTGTCGAAGCTGGTATCCAGCCGGAAGCGGAACTCCGGCATGTATTTCATCTGGCGTAGCGCGCCTGAGACCCGGCCGCGGATGAACTTCGCGTTGTGGGCCAGCGCCTTGATCACCGCCTCACCGTCCTTAGCGGCAAGCGGCGCGACGAAGGCCGTCGCGATCTTGAGGTCAGGCGACATGCGCACCTCGGAGACCGAAATCACCGTCGCCTCGATGACTTCGTCGCGAACCTCGCCGCGCGCCAGCACATCGGCAAGGGCGTGGCGCACCTGCTCTCCTACTCGGAGCATGCGCTGGGATGGGCCGCGGGTTCCACTCATGGTTCTACTCGTCTTCCTGGGGCCTAAAGCGCCGACTGGCTCGACCGCTCGTCGATGTCTGCCGCGAAGGCCCGCATGTCTTCCATATCCTTGAACGCAGCCAGCGGCACGATGACCGGAACCGCGTCGGCGCGAATGAACACGTGGCTTTGCGTGCAGACCACGTGGGAGATCCTGTCGTAGTCCACCCTGCGAACGCCGGCTGCATGGTGCTCGGAGAGGTGGTCGTCCCATTGCCGGAGCATCACCTGCCCGGCCGGCACCGGCAAAGATGCCGCCTTTCGCCGAACGTCCAGATTGGTCCAGACGATGGCCGCGATTGCGGCAACGCCGAGGATCGCCGCGATCGCAATCCACCAGAACAGCCGGCCGATCTCGTGTGGGACCATCCCGGCGAGAAGGCCTGCCACGCCGATCAGCACAAGGAGCCTCAGCTTGTCCCACCCGGTCAACTCGTGCCGAAGCATCGTGAAGGCCAAGGCATCCGCACGCGTGACCGTATAGCCAAGCGTGCGGATCGGAATCTGCGCTTCCGCGCTCATCGGCTCCCTTGCCGACAGGTCACAGCGTCCGCGTCACCATCTCCACGCGGAAGCACTCGATGATGTCGCCGACCTGGATGTTCTCGTAGTTCTGGAACGCCATACCGCATTCCTGGCCGACGGGAACTTCGGAGACCTCGTCCTTGAAACGCTTCAGCGTCTTCAACGTGCCTTCGTGGATGACGATGTTGTCGCGGATCAGGCGCACGCCCGCACCGCGCTCGACACGGCCTTCGGTGACACGGCAGCCGGCGATCTTGCCGACCTTCGTGATGTCGAAGACTTCGAGGATCTCCGCATTGCCCAGGAACGTCTCGCGACGCTCCGGCGACAGGAGGCCCGACATCGCCTGCTTCACGTCATCCACGAGGTTGTAGATGATGTTGTAGTAGCGGATCTCGATGCCGGCCTGTTCGGCCGCCTGGCGGGCCTGCGGGTTCGCACGCACGTTGAACCCGATGATCGCGGCGCCCGACGTCTCGGCGAGCGAAATGTCGCTCTCCGTGATGGCGCCTGCGCCCGAATGGACGATGCGCGCACGCACCTCGTCTGTGCCGAGCTTGTCCAGCGCCGACGCGATCGCCTCGATCGAGCCCTGCACGTCGCCCTTGATGATCAGCGGGAATTCCTTCACGCCGACCGCCTGGAGCTGCGTCATCATCTGTTCCAGCGAACCGCGCTGGCCGGCATGCTTGGCCACCGCCTTGTCGCGGGCGAGCCGCTGGCGATATTCGCTGATCTCGCGTGCCTTGGCCTCGTTCTCGGCGGTGCCGAAATGGTCGCCCGCGCGCGGAACGCCCTGCAGGCCGAGGACCTCGACCGGCATGGACGGACCAGCTTCCTCGACCGCTTCGCCGCGATCGTTGATGAGGGCGCGAACACGGCCCCACTCGTTGCCAACGACGATGATGTCGCCGGGAATGAGGGTGCCGGCCTGGACGAGCACGCTCGCGACCGGGCCGCGACCCCTGTCGAGGCGCGCCTCGATGACCACGCCTTCGGCCGTGCGATCAGGATCCGCCTTGAGGTCGAGCACTTCGGACTGAAGGAGGATCGCCTCGAGCAGCTTGTCGAGATTGGTACCCTTGGTCGCCGACACCTCGACATCCAGCACTTCGCCGCCCATCGATTCGACGAACACCTCGTGCCGGAGCAGTTCGGTGCGCACCTTCTGGGGATTGGCGGACGGCTTGTCGATCTTGTTGATCGCCACGATGATCGGCACGCCCGCTGCCTTGGCGTGATTGATGGACTCGATCGTCTGCGGCATCACGCTGTCGTCGGCGGCAACCACGAGAACGGCGATGTCCGTCGCCTGGGCACCGCGGGCACGCATGGCGGTGAACGCCTCGTGGCCAGGCGTGTCGAGGAAGGTGATCAGGTGGCCATTCTTCTCGATCTGGTAGGCGCCGATATGCTGGGTGATGCCACCGGCCTCGCCGGCTGCGACCTTGGCATTGCGGATGGCATCGAGCAGCGACGTCTTGCCGTGGTCGACGTGACCCATGATGGTGACCACGGGCGGACGCGGGCGCATGTTCTCCGCCTTGTCCTCGACGCTGAAGATGCCACCCTCGATGTCGGACTCGGCAACGCGCTTGACCGTGTGGCCGAAATCGACCGCGACCAGCTCAGCCGTATCGGCGTCGATCAGGTCGCCGGGCTTCAGCATCTGGCCCTGCTTCATGAAATACTTGATGACGTCGACAGCGCGTTCCGACATGCGCTGGGCCAGATCCTGGACGGTGATCGTCTCAGGCAGCACCACTTCGCGCATGACCTTCTCGCGCGGCTCGTTCGACATGCCGCGCTTGAACTTCTCCTGGCGGCGACGCATCGCCGACAGCGAACGCCCGCGAGCGTCGCCATCGGTCAGCGCTGCGGTGACCGTCAGCTTGCCGCGGCGGCGCTCCTCGTCTGTCTTGCCCTTGGCCGGACGGGCCACTTCGGGTGTCGCGATGCGGCGCGGCGGCAGGCTGGCCGGGGCTCCGCCGACCTTGCCGCGCGGACGCGCGGGCTCGTCGTCGTCCGGCACCATCGCATCGGCGGTGGCGACGGGCGCGCGGCGGCGCGCCTCTTCCTCGGCACGCTTGCGGGCCTCGGCCTCCCGCTTCAGGCGAGCTTCCTCCTCGGCCTGGCGGCGGGCGGATTCCTCGCGCTCCTTCTTACGGCGTTCCTCTTCCTCGGCCCGACGGCGCGCTTCCTCGACCGCGCGCAGGCGGTCGTCGGCCTCGCGGGCTTTCGAACCCTCGAGCGCGCGGCGGCGTGCCTCCATTTCCTCGCGCGACAGCTCGTTCAGAACCACGCTCGAGCGTTCCGGCGCGGGGGCAGGCCTCGGTCGGGGCGTTTCGACCACAACGGGCTTGGCGACGACCGGAGCGGCCACCGGCTTCGGCACGAGCACGGGCGCAGCCGGTGCGGGTTTCTCGCCGGGAAGCGGGAACTTCCGCTTCTTCGTTTCGACGACGACCTGCTTCGTGCGGCCATGCGAGAAGTTCTGACGAACCGTGCCCTGCGTCACGCCGGCCGGCTTCAGGCTCAAGGTCTTCTTCACATTGACGCTCAGCGTCTTGTCGTCACCAGATTTCGTATCGCTCATTCCATATCCTTAGATGCGCCATCGACGGATTCGATGGTCGCCGAACCGAGGCCGTCTTCCGGGGAACCGCCCCGGTACCGGTCAAGCGCTACCACGCGCTTCAGCGCCGCCTTGCCCGCGTCCCCGGCGAGCACGGCTGCATGTATCACATTTGCCCCCCCCAATGCCAAACCCAATTCGGCCTCCGAAAAGAGTTTGTACGCTGGGATATCGGGCCCGCCGAGATGGACCGTCGCTCGCCGCGCCTGGGTGATCTTGCGCACGCCGTCGGCCTGAGCCTCATGCGCATGCAGCACCGCCGCCGCCTCCCCGCTGCGTACCGAGGCCTCGACCTTGGCGGCGCCGAGGGCGAGAACTCCGGCCTTTCGGGCCAGGCCGATGGCGCCAAGAGCGTTCTGGACGAGGATGTTCTCGACCATTGCGCCGAGATCCGGCGACACTGTCACGTCCGCCTTGAACGCGCGCTTGAACAGGTTCTTGCGCGCCGCCTCCTCGACGTGACGGCGATCTGCGGTCACCCAGCAGCCGCGGCCCGGTAGCTTTCTCTTAATGTCGGGAACGACGGACGCGTCGGGACCCACGACGAAACGGATGAGCCCTTCAGGCTCTCCCGCTTGACGCGTCACGATGCAGGTGCGGTCGTTCATCTCGTCCAAGTGTTGCTCCAGGCCTCGACATGACCGTCAGGCCGTTGCTTCGGCGTCTTCTTCGACTTCCTCGCCGGCGAGGTCGTCTTCGGTGATCCAGCCGGCCTTCAGGCGCGCCGCCAGCACCATCTGCTCGGCCTCGGCGCGGCTCAGGCCGAACTCGCCGAGAATGCCGGCAAAGGTCTTGGTCTCGCCGTCCTTGCGCTCTTTCCAGCCGACGAGATCGTCGACCGCATAGCCGGCGAAATCCTCGACCGTCTTCACGCCGTCCTTGCCGACGGCGACCATCATGGCCGTGGTCATGCCCGGCACGTCGCGCAGTTCGTCGGCAACGCCGAGCTTGACGCGCTCCGCGTCGTGTTCGGCCTCGATCCGCTCGAGGTATTCGCGGGCACGCGTCTGGATCTCGGAGGCGGTGTCCTCGTCGAAGCCATCGATCGAGGAAATCTCGTCGGCGTCGACATAGGCCACTTCCTCGACAGAGGTGAAGCCTTCGGAGGCCAGCACCTGGCCAACCATCTCGTCGACATCGAGGGCTTCCATGAACAGCTTGGAACGCTCGACGAACTCCTTCTGGCGGCGCTCGCTCTCCTCCTGCTCGGTCAGGATGTCGATGTCCCAGCCGGTCAGCTGCGAAGCGAGGCGAACGTTCTGGCCGCGGCGGCCGATGGCCAGCGACAGCTGGTCGTCGGGAACCACGACCTCGATGCGCTCCGCATCCTCGTCGAGCACGACCTTGGCGACTTCCGCCGGCTGCAGCGCGTTGACGATGAACGACGCCGCGTCCTGCGACCACGGAATGATGTCGATCTTCTCGCCCTGCAGCTCGCCGACCACCGCCTGGACGCGCGAGCCGCGCATGCCGACGCAGGCGCCGACCGGATCGATCGACGAATCGCGGCTGATCACGGCGATCTTGGCGCGGGAGCCGGGATCGCGGGCGACCGACTTGATCTCGATGATGCCGTCATAGATCTCCGGCACTTCCATCGTGAACAGCTTGGCCATGAACTGCGGGTGCGTGCGCGACAGGAAGATCTGCGGGCCGCGCTGCTCGCGACGCACGTCGTAGACGTAGGCGCGGACGCGGTCGCCATACTTGAAGTTCTCGCGCGGGATCAGCTCGTCGCGGCGGATGATCGCCTCGCCGCGGCCGAGATCGACGATGACGTTGCCGTATTCGACACGCTTGACCGTGCCGTTGACGATCTCGCCGATGCGGTCCTTGTATTCGTCGAACTGGCGGTCGCGCTCGGCCTCGCGCACCTTCTGCACGATGACCTGCTTGGCCGACTGCGCCGCGATACGGCCGAAATCCATCGGCGGGAGCTGCTCCGCGATGAAATCGCCGACCTGTGCGTCGGGATTGCGCAGGCGGGCGTCTTTCAGCGAAATCTCCTTGGCGAAGTCGTCGACCTGCTCCACGACCTCCATCAGCCGCTGCAGCTTCATCTCGCCGGTGGTGTGGTTGATGTCGGCGCGGATGTTGGTCTCCTGGCCATACCGGGAACGCGCGGCCTTCTGGATGGCATCGGCCATCGCGTCGATGACGATCGACTTGTCGATCGACTTCTCGCGCGCAACCGCATCGGCGATCTGCAGAAGTTCGAGTCTGTTGGCGCTGACTGCCATTGTGATCTCCCTCGCGGCCAAACGGGCCGCGGTTACTGAATCAATTGTCGTTGGCTGGCTCGTGCCCGCCGGTTTCGGAGTCGTCATCGCCCCGCTTCTTGCGGGCCTGTTTCTTCGCCTGGTTGTCTTTCGAGAGCGCGTCGCGGATCAGGTCGTCCGTCAGGATCAGCCGCGCTTCCGAGATCGCCTCGAACGGAACGCGCACGGTCGGCTCCTCGCCATAGCCCGGCGCATCGCGATCGATCGTGATGCCGGTATCGTCGGCGGCAGCGATCCGGCCACGGAAGCGCTTGCGCTCGGCGACCATCACCGACGTCTCGAGCTTCACCAGATGACCCTGCCAGTTCGCGAAGTCGGACTTGCGCACCAGCGGGCGGTCGATACCGGGAGAAGAGACTTCGAGGTGATACGCCTTGTCGATCGGATCGTCGACATCAAGCGCCGGCGACACTGCCCTGCTCACCGTCTCGCAATCCTCGACGGTCATCGTGCCATCGGCACGCTCGGCCATGATCTGCAGCGTCAGGCCATTCTGGCCGGTCAGCCGCACGCGAACCAGGCGGTAGCCGATTGCGGAAAGCACCGGCTCGACGATGAGTGCAATCCGCGCATCGATGCCGCTCTCGCGGATGATGCGGTCGTCGCCTCCGGTCGTTGCTGTGCTGTCGTCCATCGTTGCTCCAGGCGGATTCCCGGCGCAGGTAACAAAAAAGAGCGGGACCGGGTGGACCCACTCTTCGTCATACCGACCAAGAATTTACGGATGAGATAGGCGATTTCCGTGTTCAATGCAAGGGAAAGCCGGGACATGAGCGATGGCGCGCATCAATGCGTGGCGCGCATGGCTGAAATGCGCGGCACGACCTGCTCGATGAAGCAGCAAACGCCTATATGAGTGGCGCATCAACAGAAGAAATAGGTATTCCCATGACCCGTGGCATCTTCTCCGGAAGGCTGCTCGGCCTTCTCGACGTTTTCGGCAGTGTCGTTTCGGCTGCGGCCGCGACCCGCAATCATCGTACGCCCGACCCCCGCGATCTTCAGCGTCTCGGCATCGACCCGGAACGCTTCCGCGAGATCAACAGATTCTGATCTCGCCGGTTTTCCGTGTTTGAACCCCGTGGCCCGAGCCGCGGGGCTTCGCGCGTCGCACCTCCTTATTCCGTCCTCGCGTCGCCCATGCGTCCAGCACATTGCTGCGCTGCACAAGAATGCATTTCGCACGCGCAGCATCAGGGCTAGTCTCAGCTGTCTTCAACGGACAGGTGCGACAATGACCCCCCGTACTTTCGCCAATTCCCTGCGCGGCTTTATCGAAGTTGCCGCCTGCGCGATCTCCGCGTCCGCTGCTGTCGAGAGCGGCAAGCAGCCTGACGCACGCGCGCTGCGCCGGCTCGGCATCGACCCGGAGCGCTTCCGCCAGATCAGGCGATCCTGAGCTGCCTCAGCGCTTTTCGAACGTGAGATAGGCCGGCACGCGGCCCTCGCGGAGCGCCTTGGCTTCGTAGCGCGTTCCCGGCCAGCCTGCATAAGGCTTGCGCCAGTCGTCGGGCGTCCCTGCCTGCCAGACGAAGTCCCCCTGTCTCGCGGCCTCGAGCAGCGTCCAGTTGACGTAGTGCTCGATATCAGAGGCAAAACGGAACGTCCCGCCGCGCTTCAATGCCCGGGCAAAGCGGTCGAGGTTCGCCCGGTTCACGAACCTGCGTTTCCAGTGTTTCTTCTTCGGCCAGGGATCCGGATAGAAAAGATCGATCCGATCGAGCGAACCTGCGGGCAGCCAGTCGAGCAGAGCCGTCGCGTCGTCGTCGTAGAGACGGATGTTCCCGCGAGGCTCGCGTTCGAGCATGCGCAGCAGGCTCGCCATGCCGTTCACGAAGGGCTCGACGCCTATGAAGCCCGCGCCCGGCTCCGCGCCGGCGGCATGATGAAGGTGTTCGCCGCCACCGAAGCCGATTTCCAGCACGATGCGGTCCACCACCACCGGGAAGATCGTCTTCAGGTCGCCGGGTGGCTGGGTCGAGAGATCGAGCCGCAGGCGGGGCAATATATCTGCCAGGGCCGCCGCCTGCATCGGGCGGATGGTCTTGCCGTGCCGACGGCCGAAGAACGCCTCGGCCGTGCGCGTGCGGCGTTCCTCGGTCACTACGGGATTCAGGCCGCGACCGCCTCCTTGAGCGCCTTCACGAGATCGGTCTTCTCCCAGGAGAAGGAACCGTCACGGCCCGGCTTGCGGCCGAAATGGCCGTAGGACGAGGTCCGCGCATAGATCGGCTTGTTGAGATCGAGGTGCTTGCGGATTCCGGTGGGCGACAGGTCCATCAGCTTGCGGATCGCCGCCTCGACCTTGTCCTCGTCGACGCCCGGCTTGGCGGTGCCATGCAGGTCGACGTAGATCGACAGCGGCTGGGCCACGCCGATCGCGTAGGAGAGCTGGATCGTGCAGCGGTCGGCAAGCTTGGCGGCAACCACGTTCTTCGCCAGATAGCGAGCTGCGTAGGCGGCCGAGCGGTCGACCTTGGTCGTGTCCTTGCCGGAAAACGCGCCGCCGCCGTGAGGAGCCGCGCCGCCGTAGGTGTCGACGATGATCTTGCGGCCGGTCAGGCCAGCGTCTCCGTCAGGTCCGCCGATGACGAACTTGCCGGTCGGATTGATGTACCAGTTGCAGTCGTCGGCGATCTTCAGGTCGCCGAGCGCCTCGCGGATGAAGGGCTCGACGACTTTGCGGACCTTCTTGGAATCCCAGCTCTCGTCCAGATGCTGGGTCGACAGCACGATCGAGGTCACCTCGGCCGCCTTGCCGTTCTCGTAGCGTACCGTCACCTGGCTCTTGGCGTCGGGACCGAGCTTGCCGGCATCGCCCTCGCCCTTGTGACGCGCGGCAGCCAGCAGTTCGAGGATCTTGTGGCTGTAGTAGATCGGCGCCGGCATGAGGTCGGGCGTCTCTGTGCAGGCATAGCCGAACATGATGCCCTGATCGCCCGCGCCTTCCTCGCCCTGCTTGTCGGCGGCATTGTCGACGCCTTGCGCGATATCGGCCGACTGGCCGTGCAGCAGCACGTCGATCTTGGCGGTCTTCCAGTGGAAACCATTCTGCTCATAGCCGATGTCGCGGATCGCCTTGCGCGCGGCAGACTTGAACTTCGCCGGATTGATGACCGGGAAATCGGCGGCATCGTGCATGATCGAGCCGTCCTTGTTCTTCTTCAGCAGCGAATTGGGCACGCGGACCTCGCCGGCGATGACGACGCGATTGGTCGTTGCCAGCGTCTCGCAGGCGACACGGACGTCCCACGGATTCATCCCGGACTTCTTCGCCTCGCGGTAGACCAGATCCACGATCTCGTCGGAGATGCGGTCGCAGACCTTGTCGGGATGGCCTTCGGAAACGGATTCGCTGGTGAAGAGGTAATTCAGACGCGCCACGGGGTGTCCCCTCTGGAAAAGCCGGCTCGACACGATCGCCCGCACGGTCGGCGCCTCTGTTAGAAAAGCGGCAGGGAATCGTCAAGCCGGGCAACAAGTTTCATTGACCCCGGAATCGACGTGAATCCGGCGGCGGCGTCAAAACTGCGGACGGTATCCTTCTAGATCACGCACCCGCCCGACGATCAGTCTTCGTCGGAAGCCAGCACTTTCACGAGATCGATGATCTTGCGGCGAACCCGCACGTCCGTGATTCTCGCGAATGCCCGATTGAGCTGGATGCCTTCGGCGCTGTTCAGAAAGTCCACGACGAAACTGGTGGATGAGTCCTCGGCGAAGCCCCCGGCCGGTGCGCCATCCTGCCCCGGCGCATCTTCGAAGAAGAAGGAGACCGGCACGCTGAGGATCGACGCAATCGCCTGAAGCCGGCTGGCGCCGACACGATTCGTGCCTTTCTCATATTTCTGAATCTGCTGAAAGGTTATTCCAAGGCTCTCGCCAAGCTTCTCCTGGCTCATTCCGAGCATGTTGCGGCGCAGTCGTATCCTGCTTCCGACGTGGATATCGATCGGGTTTGGTTTCTTCTTGTTCTCTGCCATTTTTTCCTCGCCGCTTTACACGGCCGTTAGGTGATTTTCCCGCCAACCTCCCTGCTCTTTCGGCACAAGGCCCCAATATTCATGCCCGAAAGAGCCAATCCACGACTGGCAATCGACAATGTGAACACCGTTCAAGACTTGTCAATTCATGCGCGTTCGCCCGAACAAATACGTAGCACACGCGCAGATTGCGAAAAAGCCGACGATGAGCAAACCGTTAATATCCGGCGAACCGAGCGGAGGAGGTCGCCTCGAAATCGTCAATTCGATGTCCAGATTGCCGATGCCGTTCAACGCGAAGCCGTCGAGTATCCGCCCGTCCGGCCCGACGACGGCGGAAATGCCGTTGTTGGCGGCGCGGATCAGCGGGCGTCCATATTCCACGGCGCGCAGCTGCGCCTGGCGGAAATGCTGGTAGGGCCCTGGCGTGTCGCCGTACCAGGCGTCGTTGGTCACGTTGAGGATGACATCGGCCCCGGCAACTGCGGGACCAACCTCGCCGGGGAAGATCGCCTCGTAGCAGATGAGAGGCAGCGCCCGCACCCCGCCGGGCAGGTCGAGCAGCCGGCGTTCCGTCCCTTCCGAGAAACTCAGCGGCGTCGAGACGATCTTCTTCATCCCAAGACGCGTCAGCAATTCCTCAAACGGCAGATACTCTCCGAACGGGACGAGATGCATCTTGTCGGAAGCGCCGACGATCTCGCCGCGATCGTTGATCGCCACGATCGAGTTGTAGTAGCGGGGCTCGCCGCTCTCGCCCGCGCCGCCTTCCGAGCGCACCGCGCCTGCCAGCAGGATCTGTCCGTCTTCGAGCGCGGCCCCGAGGGCCGCGAGCGCGTCCGGCCGATCGGTGAAGAGAAACGGCACGGCAGTCTCGGGCCAGACGATCACGGTCGGGCGTCGCTTTCCTTCCGCCGGTGGCGCGACGGTCATGTCGAGATAGGTCTTGAAGATCCGGTCGCGGACGGACGTATCCCATTTCTCCGACTGGTCGATCGACGGCTGGACGATCCGCACAGCCATCGTCCTGCCGTCCGCCACCGGCGCCGGCGCCGGGCGGAACATGCCGAAGGCAATATCGGCTGCAACCAGCACCGCCACGAGGAGCGCACCGATCCGGACATGAAGGCGGGACGCAAGCAGCGCCGGCATGGCAAAGACGAAGACGGCCAGCGCGTTCATGCCGTAGAGGCCGGCGACCGACACCGGCTGCATGAGTAGAGGGGTCGGCGTCGCCGCATAGCCGATCGCGTTCCACGGAAAGCCCGTCAGCACGACCGCGCGCAGCCATTCCGCTACGCCGAATCCGAACGCGAGCGCGAAGATGCGGCCGATCCCGTTCGACCAGAACAGGCGCGCGAGCGACGCCGCCAGGCCGTAGAAGATCGCAAGGCCCGCCGGCAGCACGACGATCGCAAGCGGCAGCGCCCAGGCGAAGCTCTCGGCCTCGACGAGAAGGGCGTTGCCCACCCACCAGAGGCCGGTGAGGAAATAGCCGAAGCCGAACCACCAGCCGACGAAGAAAGCCGGCTTGAGACGGCCAAGGAGGCGCGCACGGCCTTCCACCACGGCCCCGTCCATCAGCCAGACGAGGACCGGAAAGGACACCAGGCAGACCGCGAAGAAATCGAACGGCGCCTGGGCGAGAGTTGCCAATGCGCCGGCGGCGAACGCCACGAGCGCGCGCTTCCATCCCCACAGCAGAATGACCTTTCCGGCCAGCCGCTCCATACGCGCTTCCCGTCCCCTCGAATCGAGCGCTCGGTGTATCAGGCGGCCGGGGCGCTGCCAAACGGACGCAGGGATTTGATAGTGTCTCAGTTTGAAATCTGATGACGCGGACGGCGTTGCCGATCACATCGGCGACGCGCTTCTGGCGTTTAGGTCCCGGTGGCGCAGTTTCTCCCGCACCTAACACAGACAATCTGATCGCTACGGAGCGCAAACAGACCAGTTACCTCTACCCATTCGGGGTTGGCACTGCCTTCCATGCGATCGGGCGTATTGTCTTCTTCCAGGATAGCCGACCCGCGAGCGCCATAATCACAGACCAAGGGTATGGACGTTCGAATTCGTCTAGTCATATCGCCTCCCTGCCTCCTGCCAAGCATATCGGAGTTCGGGCTGGGATGCGACAAGCGCGCCCGCGGCGTCAGATTTCAAACTGAGACACGACCGGGGATTTCCCGAGATTGACTCGGGCGCGTTTCTTGACTTAAAAGCCCGCGCACGCTCGGGCCGTCGGTCCGGCGCAATTGTTGTTGCGCCGACGCCTGCCTGGCAAACGCTCCTGTTCAAAAGACAGAACCAAGAAGGGCCGCACACCGCGGTATCAAATAAATGAAGCGCACCTATCAACCTTCGAAGCTCGTTCGCAAGCGTCGCCACGGATTCCGTGCGCGCATGGCGACCAAGAGCGGCCGTGCCGTCGTCGCAGCCCGTCGCAACCGCGGCCGCAAGCGGCTGTCGGCCTGATCCGGGGTCACGAGCCGGTGGTGAACCGGCCGCCGAACAGGCTGCGCAAACGCGCGGAATTCCTTGCCGTCCGGGCTGGCGAAAAGCGCCGCGGGCGACTTTTCCTCGTGGAAGCTCTCGATCGCGGCGACGAAGGCGCGCCGCGTTTCGGCGTGACCGTGACCAAGAAGGTCGGCAATGCCGCGGTGCGCAACCGTATCCGGCGCCGCCTCAAGGAAGCGATGCGCGTCCATGCCGCTGATGACATGGCGGCGGGGAGCGACTATGTGATCGTCGCGCGGCGCGACGTGCTCGCCGCACCGTTCAGCACATTGAAGGCCGAGCTTGCCCGGCGTATCCGCGGAACCGACCGATGACCGACAATAATCGCAACCTGCTCATCACGATCGTGCTGTCGGTCGTCATCCTGACCGTGTGGCAGGTGTTCTTCATGCAGCCGCGGATCGAGGCCCAGCGCGAAGCCGCGCGGATCGAACAGGAGCAGGCCGCCTCGCAATCCCAGCCTGCGACCCCGGCGCCCGGCCAGCCTGCCGAAACTTCGGTGCCCGGAGCGCCGCAGGCCAGCGTGCCCGGCCAGCCGACCGCGCCGGTCCAGGCCGATCGCGCCGCGACCGTCGCCGCCGGCAGCCGAGTCAAGATCGACACGCCTGCCCTTTCCGGATCGATCAACCTGACGGGCGCGCGCATCGACGACGTGAAGCTGAAGGCCTATCACACGGAGGTCGACAAGACCTCGCCCAACATCGAGTTGCTCAACCCGGCTTCCCTGCCGAACGGCCAGTATGCCGAGATCGGCTATGTGGGGAATGCCGATGCCGGCGCGATGCCGGGGCCGGAGACGGTCTGGACCGCCCCGGCGAACGCGACGCTCACGCCGTCCACGCCGGTGAGCCTTACCTTCACCAACGACAAGGGCGTGACGTTCACGCGCACTATCGCGGTGGACGCCAACTACATGTTCACGGTCAGCGACAAGGTGGACAACACTGGAACGGCCGCCGTCTCGATCCAGAACTACGGACGCGTCACGCGCTTCGACAAGCCCGCGCACGCCAGCGTCTACGTGATCCACGAGGGCCTGATCGGCGTGACCGGCGAGGAAGGCCTACAGGAAATCAAATATGCCACCCTGGAGGAAGACAAGCGCGTCACACCCGGCAAATCGACCGATGGATGGCTCGGCATCACCGACAAATACTGGGCCGTCGCGCTGGTGCCGTCGGGCGCCCAGGCTTTCCAGCCGAATTTCTCCTGGTTCGACGACGGACGCCCCCGGTTCCAGGCCGACTATCTGACCGACCCGATCCAGGTTGCGCCCGGCGCCTCCGCCAATGTCGAGACACTCGTCTTCGCCGGCGCCAAGGAGGTCAACAAGATCCAGGCCTACGAGACCGATCGCCAGATCCGCCAGTTCGACCTGATGATCGACTGGGGCTGGTTCTACTTCATCACCAAGCCGATGTTCTGGCTGATCGACAATCTCTACAAGCTGCTCGGCAATTTCGGCCTGGCGATCCTGGCGACCACCGTCATCGTCAAGGCCGTCTTCTTCCCGCTCGCCAACAAGAGCTACGCCTCGATGGCGAACATGAAGAAGGTACAGCCCAAGATGCTCGAGATCCGCGAGAAATACGCGGACGACAAGATGAAGCAGCAGCAGGCGATGATGGAGCTCTACAAAACGGAGAAGATCAATCCTCTGGCCGGCTGCTGGCCCATCCTCATCCAGATCCCGGTCTTCTTCGCGCTCTACAAGGTGCTCTACGTGACGATCGAGATGCGGCATGCGCCGTTCTTCGGCTGGATCCAGGACCTCGCGGCTCCGGACCCGACCTCGATCTTCAACCTGTTCGGCCTGCTGCCTTACGCGGTGCCCGCCTTCCTGCTGGTCGGCGTATGGCCGCTCATCATGGGCATCACGATGTTCCTGCAGATGCGCATGAACCCGACGCCGCCGGACCCGACGCAGGCGATGATCTTCACTTGGATGCCGGTGATCTTCACCTTCATGCTGGCGTCGTTCCCCGCAGGCCTCGTGATCTACTGGGCCTGGAACAACTCGCTGTCGATCCTGCAGCAGGGTATCATCATGAAGCGCCAAGGCGCCAAGATCGAGCTGTGGGACAATCTCGTCGGCCTGTTCAAGAAGAAACCGACACCGGCCGAGTAGCCGGATGTCCCGAAACCAACGGCAAAGCCCGCTTCGGCGGGCTTTTCTGTGTCCGGACGCCCGATCGCGGAACTTTCCCGCTACCCTACACGTATCTGGATGACGGCCGCCTGGGCGGGTCGGCGTTCACGAACCGGCGGCCGAGCCCGGGCTTTCCGGACCTCTCCGGGAGGCCCGGGTTGCCTTTGCCGTCAGGCGGTGCGGGCCAGCTTCTTGAACTTGCGCACGACCATGTCGCGCTTGAGCTTGGAGATGTGATCGATGAACAGCACGCCGTTCAAGTGGTCGATCTCGTGCTGCAGGCAGGTCGCCATCAGTCCGTCGGCGGCCATTTCCTGCCGCTTGCCGTCCTTGTCGACATAGCGCACCGTCACCGTGTCAGGCCGCTCGACTTCGGCGTAGTAGTCGGGGATCGAGAGGCAGCCTTCCTCATGCACATTGGTGCCGTCGCCGGTCGCAACGATCTCCGGATTGAAGAAGATCTGCGGCGCGGGCGGTTCGCCTTCCTTGGCGATGTCGATGACGACGAGCCGTAGCGGCTCGCCGACCTGAATCGCCGCAAGGCCTATTCCCGGCGCATCGTACATCGTATCCAGCATGTCGCCGGCAAACTTGAGCAGGTGCGAATCGACACGTTCCACCGGCTTGGACACTTGGCGGAGCAGCGGATCGGGCAGGATGATGAGCGGCTTGATCGACATCCGGCTCACCTAAGACGTCGGCCCGGCAGCGTCAACATCGGCAAAACGGCCGTTCACGTTTTGATCTGACGCCGCCCCCCGAATCGCATAGACTGACATGATGAACGATCTCTTCGCTCTGCTCGAACAGCCAGTCCTTCAACTCGGGGCATCGATTGTCACGCTGGGTCAGGCGCTTACCGCCGCCGGCGGCGTCGTCGTTCTGTTCGTCATTCTGCTTGCCGTCGCGCTCTGGCGTTCGGCGACTGCCCGCGCAGGCGCAGCGATGGAAGCCGCGCAGCTTGCCCGCGACGCCGAGATGCGCATGGCCGAGATCATGCGCCAGCAGGTCGAGATGCAGGGCCGGATGGGGCAGATGAACGAGGCGCTGAGCGCGCGCCAGGCCGAGCTCAACCAGTCGCTCGGCCAGCGGCTGGACGCCATGACCGGACGCATCGGCCAGACGATGACCGAGCAGACCCGTTCGACGCACGAAAGCCTCGCCAAGCTGCAGGAGCGCCTGGCGGTGATCGACACCGCGCAGGGCAACATCCAGTCGCTCGCCGGCCAGGTGGTCCAGTTGCAGGCGATTCTCTCCAACAAGCAGACGCGCGGCGCCTTCGGCCAGTCGCGCATGGAGGCGATCGTTGCCGACGGACTTCCGATCGGCGCATACGAGTTCCAGGCTACGCTGTCGAACGGCAGCCGGCCGGACTGCCTGATCCGGATGCCCAACGACACGCCGCCGCTGGTCATCGACGCGAAGTTTCCTCTCGAAGCGTGGAATGCGATCCGTGCCGCCGAGGCCGTGGAAAACCCGGGCGACGCCCCGAAGGCCGCCGCCCAGGCCTTCCGGCGCGACGTCGAGGTCCACATCCGCGCAATTTCGGAGAAATACCTGCTGACAGGGGAGACTCAGGATACGGCGTTCATGTTCGTCCCCTCGGAATCGATCTTCGCCGAGATCCACGAGAATTTCGAGGCGCTGGTCCAGCGTGCGCATCGCGCCCGGATCGTGATCGTCTCCCCGTCGCTGCTGATGCTGTCGATCCAGGTGATCCAGTCGGTGCTCAAGGATGCGCGAATGCGCGAGCAGGCGCATCTGATCCAGGGCGAGGTGATCCGTCTGATGGAGGACCTGTCGCGCCTCGACGACCGGGTGCGCAAGCTGCAGGGGCATTTCGCGCTGACGGTGAAGGACATCGACCAGATCGTCACGTCAGCCGACAAACTCGCCAAGCGTGGCCAGAAGATCGAGGCGCTGGAGTTCGGCGGGGAAGCAGGGGGCGGTGCGGGCGACCCGGCCGCCACGGAACCATCGGTCATTTCGCGGACCGGGCAACTCAAGCTCCGGGTGGTCGACGGCGACGAGTGAGGCCGTCGAGCGGCTTCACGTCTCCGACAGGGCCGAAATCCGCTTTTCGTCCCATTCAAGGCCGAAGCCTGGGCGGTCGGGGACAATCGCCTTGCCGTCCCGTATCTCCATCGGCTCGCGCAGGATCGCATCCGCCCAATCGACATATTCAAGCCAGTGCGCGGTGGCGGAGGCAGCAAGGGCATGGGCGCTCATCTCGGGCATCAGGTGCGTCGAGACGGGTTTCCCGGCAGCCGCCGCGACCCCGGCCGCCTGCAACCAGCCAGTCACGCCGCCTATCCGCGAGATGTCGGGCATCGCGAGGTCGCACGCATTCGCCAGCACCGCCTGCAGCATAGCCTCGCTGCCATTGAAATTTTCGCCGATCTGGATCGGTAGATCGAGTTCGCGGGCAAGTGCTGCCGCGCCCGAATAGTCGTCGTGCCGGATCGGTTCCTCGAGCCAGTGCACCGCTTTCTCCTCCAGCGCGCGTCCGCGAGCCCGGGCTTCGACCAACGACAGCGCCTGATTGTAGTCGACCATCAAGGGTCGGTCGGTAAGCGAGCGGACAACGTCGATGGCAGCCAGGTCCTCGGCGAGGGTGGGGTACCCCAAACGGAGCTTGATCGCCCCGAGGTTCAACTCCAGCAGCCGCTCGGCCTGCCTGCCCAGTTCCAAAGGCGACGCCAAGCCAAGCCCGCGGCTGTCATAGGCGGCCACCGACCCGGGAGTGCTGCCGAGCAGCCGCGCGACGGGCAAGCCGGCAGCTCTGCCCTGCGCGTCCCACATGGCCATATCGAGCAGGGACAACGCCATTCGGACAGTCCCGGTCACGCCGAGAAGGGCATAGCGCCGGCCGAGGCGAAGTTGCAGCTGGAGGGGCGATGCCGGAGAGCCCTTTGCCAGTTCGACCGCCTCGGTTGTCGTGCCGGCGATCGACGCTGCGCCGGCCGGCGTGTAGCCGAAGACGTAAGCCCGGCCGGTAACGCCTTCTTCCAAGTCAAGGTCAAGCAGGACGAGCGGCACCTTGCTGACGGTTGCGGCGCTGGTGCCGAGCGGAAAATTCAGGGGCACGTCGACGACCCTCACCCTGCATGATCCGATCGTCAGGCCGCTGCTGTCGGCAGAGCTTCCCATCGTATCCTCCCCTCCCCATCGAACCGGTGCCGGTGGCTTTGCCTGATCCTGGTCCAGACAAAGATCAGAATACCACGTGGCCTTGATCGGGAAAGCGTACTACGATTCAATATGGCACCACCGAACGGGGAGGATACGATGGCAAAGGGTTCGATGAAGCCGGGCAAGGAAGCCCGAAAGCCGAAGAAAGACGCGAAAAAGCCGGCCGCCGCACCGGTGCCTTTTGCAAAGGTGGAACCGGCCCGCGTCGCCAAGCCGAAGAAGGACAAGTAGGCGGGCTAACGCCGAATAGCGGACCCGATCTTCTCGGGTCCGCTGATTTCGGATCGGTTGGCTTCGCCGGGCGAACCCGGTCGAGGTCAGGCCGTGCGGCGGGTGCCGACGCGCGATTTGCGCGCTGCGTAGCGCGCGTCGCGACGAGCCTTCTGCTCCGCTTCGTCGGCGAGTTCGCGCGCGAGGCGCTCCCGCTCTTCGGCGATGCGAGCCTCGGCTTCGAGGCGGGCGAGTTCCTCGGCTTCCCTGCGGGCGATTTCCGCAAGACGCTCGCGTTCGGCCTTCTCGGCTGCCTCGCGGGCGAGTTTCTCCTGCCGGGCCTTCTCCCGTTCCTGGTCGCGAATGGCACGGGCGGCCAGAATGGCCTCTCGCTCCTGTCTGCGCGCGATCACCTCGGGGTCGTCTTCCGAAGGCCGCGACTTGAACCGGTCAAGCAACGCCTTCTTCGCTTCAAGGGCGGCATTGCGCCGCTCCGCGAAGTCTTTCTCTCTGTAAATTGCCACTGAGTCCGTCTCTCTTGCGTCTGCGTCGATACTCATACGCGTGCGCCGCTTACATACGCAGGAACGGCCGAAGTTCAACCCGCTGCACAACGGATTCGACAGATTTTATGCCAGCGCGGCGTTTCAGCGCGCCGCGCAAGCCCAAGGGAACGTCGGAAACCACCCCTTCCGTCAACACTCCCCGGGGCGGATGCGGCGCGCGCCTTGCGCACGCGCCACGCATTCGTTCGAGAAGGTTTGCCGGGATCCGCCGACGACGCCACAGACTGGCGCGTATTCCTGGGTGCAGACAGTCTGGCCGCCGTCTCCCGGCCCGCTCGCTCCCGGCTGTCCGCCGGGAGAAGACGCGCCTGGGCCGCCTGGGACCGCACCCGGGCCGCCCGGGATAGTTCCCGGCTGGCCCGGCGGCTGCATCTGCCCGCCGCCGCATTCGCCGCTGCGAATGACGTCGTAGCCCGCCGCGTCGGCATGGCAGGCGCTGTCGAAGGTCTGGCGGTCGTTGCCGCGACGAGCGCAGACGGGCGCGTAGATCATGGGACATGCCTGCGGCCGGCCAGGACGCGGCGGGCGAGGCTCGTCGGGGTATTCCGGGCGGTCGCGCCGGCATTCACCGTCGCGAATGACGTAGTATCCAGCCCGCTCGGCCTCGCAATCGTTGGGGAAAGTGCGGCGGTCGTCGCCGCGGCGGGCGCAGACAGGCGCGTATTCACGCGTGCAGTACTGCGGATCCGGCTCGACCGGCCCCTCCACCACCACGCAGCCGGCCAACACGGCAAGCGTCATGATCGCAAGATATCGAATGATCGCCGCAACGTGCATCTGCCGGCTCCTCCAGGCTATTTCCGACGCTAAGCCTATTCGTCCCCGCCCGATTCGTCTGCATAAAAGAGCGGCGGCGGCGAAGGGGTTGCCGGTCGCGGCTGCGGATCCCTATATGCCGGTAATGGCTCTCCTCTCCGTTCTCGACCTCGCCCCCGTCACCGAAGGCAGCACTGTCTCGCAATCGCTGGCGAACAGCCTC
Organism: Mesorhizobium sp.; assembly: GCF_024710845.1. Lineage (GTDB taxonomy): Bacteria > Pseudomonadota > Alphaproteobacteria > Rhizobiales > Rhizobiaceae > Mesorhizobium_A. The sequence goes on along the minus strand of NZ_JANJTZ010000002.1, from coordinate 127,825 downwards.
GATCTCGCGCGCCACGCAGAAGCGCTTGGCTACAAGCGATACTGGCTCGCCGAGCACCACAACATGCCAGGCATCGCCAGCGCGGCGACTTCCGTCGTGATCGCTCACATCGCCGGCGGGACATCGACGATCCGCGTCGGCGCCGGCGGCGTGATGCTGCCGAACCACTCGCCGCTGGTGATCGCCGAACAATTCGGCACGCTGGCAGCACTTCATCCCGGCCGAATCGACCTCGGGCTCGGCCGCGCGCCGGGCACGGACCTGCTGACGGCCCGGGCGCTGCGCCGCAATCTCGAGGCGGGCGCCGACAATTTTCCGCAGGATGTGGTCGAGCTGATCAACTATTTCGCGCCGGCCGCACCAGACCAGCGCGTCCACGCCTATCCCGGCGAGGGGCAGCAGGTGCCGGTGTGGATCCTCGGCTCGTCCACCTATGGGGCGCAGCTCGCGGCGATGCTCGGCCTGCCATACGCCTTCGCCTCGCATTTCGCGCCGGCGGAACTCGACCACGCGCTCGATGTCTACCGTTCGCGCTTCGAGCCGTCGCAGTTCCTCGACAAGCCCTACGTCATGCTGGGCATCAACATCACCGCCGCCGACACCGACGCCGAGGCGCGGCTTTTGTTCTCCTCGATGCAGCAGGCCTTCGTCGCGATCCGCACCAATAAGCGGGGTAAACTCAAGCCGCCGGTGGAAGGCTATTATGAAAGCCTCGACCCGATGTCGCGCGCCCTTCTCGACCAGATGTTGTCCCAGGCCGTCGTCGGCTCGCCCGACACGGTGCGGCGCGGAGTAGATGCCTTCGTGCAGCGCACGGGCGCGGACGAATTGATGGTCACCGCCCAGATCTACGATCATGCGGCTCGGAAGAAGTCCTACGAGATACTCGCCGGGGTCCACGCCGGTGTCGCGCGCGCCGCCTGAGGCCGCGCCTCCCGCATCGCCGGGAACCTTCTCGCCCTTCCCGAATTCATACCGATGCCGTCGCTCGACCGCATTCAGCTGGAGAGTCGTCCGGCCTTGGGGGAAACGGGAAGATGAATGCCGGGAATCCGATCGAACTCGTCGTCGCCACGAAGGCCGACGACCAAACATGGCCGAGCCTTCGCGGTCTCGTGCTTGGCATCTTCATCATCCTGTTCTTCGCGTCGCTTTACTTCGCGCGCGAGTTCTTCATGCCCGTCATCCTCGCCTTCCTCTTCGCGCTGACGCTGACGCCGATCGTGCGCTTCCTGCGCAAACGCGGCATCCCCTCGCCGATCTCCGCGACGCTCCTGGTTTTCATCACCGCCAGCGGCATCGGTATCACCGGCTACACGCTGAGCGGGCCTGTCACCGACCTCGTCAACGAGGCGCCGAGAATCGGGTTTGAGATCAGGGAAAAACTGACCGAGTTGCGCGGACCGATCGACCGGCTCCTGCGCATTTCGCGCGACATCGACGCGGCGACGGACAATGTGACCGCTGCGGACACACAGCGGGTCGTCGTCCAGCAGCCCGGGATCGTGTCGCGCGCCGCCGGAAACCTGCTCAGCGCGGGAACGACGGTCGCGATCACGCTAGTCCTGACGGTGTTCCTGCTTGCCTCGGGAACGCTGTTCTACGAGAAGCTCGTCCAGTCGTTCAGCACGCTCAGCGACAAGAAGCGGGCGCTCCGGATCGTCTATGACGTCGAGAAGGAAATATCGCGCTATCTTCTGACGGTCGCCATCATCAACACCTGCCTTGGCATTGTCGTCGGGTTGGGTCTCTGGGTGATCGGCATGCCGATGCCCTTCGTCTGGGGCGCCGCGGCAGGCCTGCTCAACTTCCTGCCCTATATCGGCGCCGCGGTGACCATCATCGGCGTCGCGGCGGTATCGCTCGTCACTTTCGACGTCATCGCCATGGCGATGATCCCGCCTTCCTTCGTACTGCTCTGCAACATCATAGAGGGTCAGGTCGTTACGCCGATCACGGTGGGGCGACGTCTCGAACTCAACGCGGTTGCAGTGTTCATCGCGGTGGCATTCTGGTCGTGGCTGTGGGGTTTTGCCGGCGCGCTGATCGCCGTGCCGATCCTGGTCGTCGTCAAGGTATTCTGCGACCATTTCGACGAACTGCGCTCGATCGGCAATTTCCTGGCGGCGCATCAGGCGGTCGAACCGACCGAACCCGTCATGGAATCGAGCTGATCAGGGCCTCGCTCGGAAAGCAGGTCGGCTTCCCGCCGTTCTTGGCCTGCCAGTCGCCGATCGAGCGGCGGGTCTTGTAGCCCGGCAGTCCGTCAGCGCCGCCGACATCGTAGCCCTTGGCCTCCAGCCGCTCTTGCATCTGTGCGATGTCGGAGCGCATCAGGCCGCCGACCTTCCCCCATGAACCGGCAAAGCCGCGGTCGCCGCTAGCTATCCGGTCAGCGGCATGGCCGACGAAGAGCGCATAGAGATCGCTCTCGTTGTATTCCTTGAGCACATAGAAGTTCGGCGTGACGATGAAGGCGGGACCCGAGCGGCCGGCCGGCATCAGCAGATATCCCTCGGCCTTCGCCTCGTGCGCGGGGAACGGCTTGCCGCTGACGCGCGTGATGCCCATCGAGGCCCATTCCGAGATGCGCTTACCCCTGTCGGGGCCTTCGAGCGCGCAGGACACGCTTTCCGGCACGTTGACCTCGAAGCCCCAGTCGCGGCCGCTCACCCAGCCGTAGTGTTTCAGGTAGTTCGCGATCGAAGCCAGCGTGTCCGGCGTCGAGGTCCAGATGTCGCGGATCCCGTCGCCGTCGGCATCGACCGCATGGTCGAGGAAAGAGGTCGGCAGGAACTGCGGCTGGCCCATCGCACCCGCCCATGAGGTCTTCATCATGGCCCGCGTGGCAAAGCCCTTCTCGAGGATCGTCAGCGCGGCCAGCACCTCCTTGCGGAACATGTCCTTGCGGGTGGCCATGAAGGCCTTGGTGCCGAGCACCTCGAAGGCATCATAGGGGATCTTGGCCGCACCGAAGCCGGACTCGCGACCCCAGATCGCGAGCACGACTTCGCCGGGCACGCCGTAGCGCTTCTCGACCGCGGCAAGCGTCTGTTCGACGCGTCCGGCACGCGATCGCCCACCCGCGGTGACCGCGCCGATCGTCTTCTCGGCGAAATAGGCGCCGGGCGAACCGAACTCCGCCTGATGCTGCTTCTTCGGCGGTTTCGGCTTCTCGCCGGGCATCACGAGGTCGGGCAGCTTGAGGTTGGGCGAGACGCCGGCGAAGGCGGCATCGAAGGTCTTGCGCGAGATGCCCTGCGACTTGGCTTCCGGCCACAGATCGGAGTCGAGCCAGGCGCGAAACTGGTCGGAGACGGAGGCAGCGTGAGAAGGAACCGCAGACACCGCGCAGCAAAGTGCGACAGCCGCGAACCGAGGCAGAATCGAGAGGAGGCCGTTCATCCTCTTCTTCTGCTGGCAAATCATGTCAAAACGCCGTCCGCGACTTGAGCGCCGCCGTCAGCGTGCCTTCGTCGAGATAGTCGAGCTCGCCGCCGACCGGAACGCCATGCGCCAGCCGCGTCACCTTCACGCCGAGGCCCGCCAACTGATCGGTGATGTAGTGCGCGGTCGTCTGGCCCTCGATCGTGGCGTTGACCGCGACGATGACCTCGCTCACACCGCCCGCCGCCACCCGCGAGACAAGCTTGGCGATGGTCAGGTCGTCCGGACCGATCCCGTCCAGCGGCGACAGCGTGCCGCCCAACACGTGGAAGCGCGCGTTCTGCACCCCCGCCCGCTCCAGCGCCCAGAGGTCGGAGACGTCCTCGACCACGACGATGGTGGAATCGTCGCGGCGCGGGTCCGAACAGATCATGCATGGATCGGTCGTGTCGACATTGCCGCAGGTCGAGCAGACGCACACCTTGTCGACCGCATCGCTCATCGCGTGAGCGAGCGGCGCGAGCAGTTGCTCCTTCTTCTTAATCAGATGAAGGGCCGCGCGGCGGGCCGAACGCGGTCCGAGCCCCGGCACCTTGGCCAGGAGCTGGATCAGGCGCTCGATTTCGGGGCCGGCGATTCGCTTGGAGGACATGGGCGAAGATGTAAGGCCTGCGCGGGCAAATGGGTAGCGCGACGAAAGCGGGCCGCTATAGTCGGCAGTGGGTGGCACGGAGGAAACATGGACAACCCGGCGATCGCGATCCGCCCTGCCGTTCCGGACGACAACGACCTCGTCACAGCCATCCTCGCCGCCGCTTATCCGAAACTGGACGACGGATCGTATGACCGCGGTCGCCTGTCCGAAGCCCTACCGATGATGTCGAAGGCAAATCCGAGGCTGCTCGCGAGCGGCAGCTACTTCATCGCCATGTCGGCCGGAGAACCTGCCGGATGCGGAGGCTGGACTCCTGAAACCCCCGGAACGGGCACGGTAGAGCCCGGCGTTGGACATATCCGCCATTTCGCCACGCATCCCGATCATCTGCGCAAGGGGGTCGCGCAGGCGCTGCTGCGCCGCTGCCTCGACGAGGCGCTCGCCGCGGGCGTAAAGCTGATGAGAAGCCAGTCCACGCTGCCTGCGCAAAAATTCTACGCGTCGGCCGGATTTTCCAAGGTCCGCGACATCGAAGTCGCGATGGGGCCGGGCGTCATGTTGCCGGCGGTCGAAATGGAATTGCGCCTTGATTGAAGTGGGCTAGGAAGAGTCGCGGCAGGCCGGACATGGCATGTGTCGAACCGGCCGCAGCGACCGCCGACCGGCGGCATGCGCCAAGGAGGCACCGATGAGAGCGATATATTACGAGCAGTTCCAGCAGCTTCCAACGGTCCGGAACGTGCCTGATCCCGATCCGACGCCGCATGGCGTGGTCATCAAGGTGGAGGCCACCGGCCTTTGCCGAAGCGACTGGCACGGCTGGATGGGACACGATCCCGACATTGCCCTCCCGCATGTTCCGGGCCACGAATTCGCAGGCACGCTGAAGGCTGTCGGCAAGCAGGTCACGCGCTGGCGCATTGGCGATCGCGTCACCGTGCCGTTCGTGTGCGGCTGCGGCCATTGCAGCGAATGCAGTTCGGGCAACCACCAGGTCTGCGAGAACCAGTTCCAGCCCGGGTTCACGGCCTGGGGCTCTTTCGCCGAGTATGTCGCGATCGAGTTCGCCGACACCAATCTGGTGCGACTGCCCGAATCGCTGGATTTCGCAACGGCGGCCAGCCTCGGCTGCCGCTTTGTCACCTCGTTCCGCGGTATCGTCGATCAGGGACGCACCCTGCCCGGAGAATGGGTGGCGATCCATGGCTGCGGCGGAGTCGGTCTGTCTGCGATCATGATCGCGAGCGCCATCGGCGCAAACGTCGTCGCCGTCGACATTTCGGACGAGAAACTGGCGTTCGCGCGCGAGATGGGAGCGGCCGCGACCGTCAATGCGTCGAATGTTCCCGACGTGGTCGGCGCTGTGAGGGAGATCACGAAAGGCGGCGCACATATCTCCATGGATGCGCTGGGCAATCCCACGACCTGCTTCAACTCCATCGCCAATCTGCGGCGTCGCGGGCGGCACGTGCAGGTCGGGCTGATGCTCGGCGATCACGCGCGGCCGGCGATCCCGATGGACAGGGTCATCGCCCACGAGCTCGAGATCAAGGGAAGCCACGGGATGCAGTCGTTCCGCTACCCGGCGATGCTGGAGATGATCGAGGCCGGCAAGCTGCGGCCGCAGCAGCTGATCAGCAGCAGGATCAGCCTGGACGAGGCGGCCTCCGCGCTGACGCGGATGGACCGGTTTGACGGCCATGGGATCAGCGTCGTGACGCGCTTCTGATATTCGCCCTGCCTAGAACGGCAGCTTCATCCCCGGCGGGATCGGCAGGCCAGCGGTCAGTTCGCGGGTCTTTTCCTGCATGATCGCCTCGACCTTGGCCTTGGCGTCGTTGTGCGCGGCGACGATCAGATCCTCGAGGATCTCGGTCTCCTCGGGCTTTGCCAGCGACGGATCGATGCGCAGCGACTTCATCTCGCCCTTGCCGGTCAAGGTGACTGTGACCAGCCCGCCGCCGGACTGGCCGGAGGCCTCGACCTGGGTCAGTTCCTCCTGCATGGCCTGAAACTTGGCCTGCATCTCCTTGGCTTTGCCCATCAGTCCGAGCAGGTCTTTCATCGCAGGGGTCCTTTCTCTCAGAACTCGTCGTCATCGCTGTCGAGCGCAGGCTCGATGCCGGGATCGGGCGCCGCTTGCGAGGGGCTATCGACCTCGTCGGGCGCGTCAGGAATGCGCACGTCGATGATCTTCGCGCCGGGAAACTTCGCGAGGATCGCGGCGACGGCCGGATCGGAGCGGGCGTCGGTGAACGCCGTCTCGCGCTTGTTTGCCTCTTCCTCGCCGAGCGTCGGTCCGCCGCCCTCGCGCGCGACCGATACGATCCAGCGCCGGCCGGTCCAGGCCTGCAGCTTGGCGCCGATCTGCCCGGCGAGATCGCGCGGCGCATCGTCGGTCAGGCCGATCTGCAGATTGCCGGGCTCGATCCGGACGAGACGCACGCAGCGTTTGAGGAGCGCCTTGAAGGCAACATCGCGGTTGGAGGTCGCAAGCGCCGCGATGTCGGCCAGCGACCGCACCGGCACGGTGTCGTCTTCCACCACCGGGGCAGGAGCGGGTTGCATCGCCGGCGGCGCATCCTCGCGCTGCACCAATCGCATCGTCTGTGCCCCGCCCGGCCCGCTGGGCATGCGGGCCTGTCCGACCGCGCTCACACTGCCGCCGTTTTGGCCGCCCGAAGGACGCGGCGAATTCGGCTGCGACCCGTTCGAGGGCAGCGTGTCGCCGTCGAGCATCTTCAACGCCTCGTCCAGCGTCGGCAGGCTGGCGGCATGCGCGATGCGGATCAGCACCATCTCGCCGGCCGAGACCGGGCGGGATGCCGACTGGACCTCGGGAATCCCCTTGAGCAGCATCTGCCAGGTGCGCGAGAGCACTTTGACCGAAAGCTTCTCAGCGAAATCGCCGCCGCGTCGCCGCTCGTCCTCGGTCAGCGACGCGTCGGAAGCCGCTTCGGGGACGAAGCGCAGGCGCGTCACCAAATGGTTGAACTCCGCGAGATCGGTCAGAACCACGGCCGGGTCTGCGCCCGTGTCGTACTGCGACCGGTATTCGGCGAGCGCCGCGGCGATGTCGCCCTTCATCAGATGCTCGAACAGGTCGATGACGCGGTTGCGGTCTGACAGGCCAAGCATCGAGCGGACGGCTTCGGCGGTGACATTCTCGCCGCCATGCGCGATCGCCTGGTCGAAGATCGACTGCGCGTCGCGCATCGAGCCCTCGGCCGCGCGCGCGATCATGGCCAGCGCATCGTCCTCCGCCTCGACACCTTCCAGTCCGCCAATGTGGGACAGGTGCGATTTGATCAGGGCGGCATCGATCCGGCGCAGATCGAAGCGCTGGCAGCGCGACAGGACCGTGATCGGAACCTTGCGGATTTCGGTCGTGGCGAAGATGAACTTCACATGCGGCGGCGGTTCTTCCAGCGTCTTCAGCAGGCCGTTGAAGGCCTGCGTCGAGAGCATGTGCACCTCGTCGATGATGTAGACCTTGTAGCGCGCCGAAACAGGCGCGTAGCGCACCTGCTCGATGATCTCGCGGATATCGTCGATGCCGGTGTGGGAGGCGGCGTCCATCTCGATCACGTCGACATGCCGGCCTTCGAGGATCGCCTGGCAGTGTTCGCCGATGGCATCCATCAGGATGGTCGGCTGGTCGATTTCGGGGGTTCTGTAGTTCAAGGCCCGAGCGAGGATACGGGCAGTCGTCGTCTTGCCCACGCCGCGGACGCCGGTCAGCATCCAGGCTTGCGCGATACGTCCCGAAGCAAAGGCATTGGTGAGCGTTCGAACCATCGGCTCCTGGCCGATGAGGCCGGAGAAATCACGCGGTCGATACTTCCGTGCCAGGACACGGTAGGCGCCGCGTTTTGCGTCGGTTCCGGCTGGGTTCATCCGCCTCGTCCGCTCCGTTCCGGTCCCTGCCTGTCCAGTTCAACCCACCCGCCGTGCGCCGTCAACGACCCTGTCGCGGGGCGCGCGCATGCCGAAGCGGAGGGAAAGGCGGGAGGCTGGAACAATGACCCGTTCCTGGCTCGTTAGGGCTGCTTCCTTCCGGACCTGACCCGGTTGGCGAGTGGCTCGTCCACCACCAACCTCCCACACTGCATATCGGCAATCGGCGCACGAAATGCAAGACCGGGCTTGGTCGCAGATGGCAACAGGCGTCAGCACGGGAATCGATGCCTCGGCCTTGACGAATTCGACCATGAGGCAGTTGCGGCCAGCTAGGGGGCATCATAGCCTTTCGTCGAATAGGGGAGGATGTCCATGATGCCTGGCTCCCGGCCGGGATTCGAGCTTGACCGCCGGCTGGATGCTGACAGCGTCCCGCTGATGTGGCTCGGCCTGTGCCAACTGAGGCTCATGGACGACCGGCGCTGGCCCTGGCTGATCCTCGTGCCGCGGCGGCCGGGGATCGTCGAGGTGCACGACCTGACGCCGCTGGATCAGGCGATGCTCACCTTCGAGACCAATCTGGTGGCGCAGGCCCTAAAGACCGAGACCGGCTGTGCCAAGATCAATACGGGTGCGCTGGGCAATGTCGTGCGGCAGTTGCACGTGCACGTCATCGCCCGGAACATCGGCGATCCCGGCTGGCCGGGACCCGTCTGGGGCCACGGCGTCCGCGAACCCTATCGACCGGAAGACAGACATGCCTTCGCCGACCGCATGAACGCCGCGCTCGGCTCACAGACCTGACCATGGAGCCCCATGACTTTCAGCCTTTTCGACGCGCCGGCGCGCGAGCCCAGCAAGATGGTCGGCTATTCCGGCAATCTCATCGACAGGCGCTCGGAGCAGCGAAGCGACGATTCGACCGCCCGCGCGCTTGAGGACCCCGCCGCGAGGCTGATGCTCATAAAGGCCGGGCGCGTCTATCTGAAGGACGGACGGGACGGCTTCGATCCCTGGTACCGGCCGTTCGCCGCGGCGTCGCTGGGCGCAGTTCTCGATCAGGCGATCCTGCTCGGCTGGGACGAGCGCGGACCGGCTCTCGCCGCGCCGGCGGGACTTGACCCGGAGGAGCTTCCCGACGGCGTGAAGGCGATCGATTTCCGGTCTGTCAACGTGCAGGGCCTGCTGAGCGAGCCGGATCTCGGCGCGGTGGCGCAAGCCGGCGCGCTGCTCGCCTGGCACGGCACGCACCGCTTCTGCGGCCGCTGCGGCCACGAGACGGACATCCGTGCCGGTGGCTACAAGCGCATCTGCCGCAACTGCAAGGCGGAGCATTTCCCGCGCACCGACCCGGTCGCGATCATGCTGGCGGTGACGCAGGAACGCTGCCTGATGGGCCGCAGCCCGCATTTCCCGCCGGGCATGTATTCCTGCCTCGCCGGCTTCATCGAACCGGGCGAGACGATCGAGGACGCGGTCAGGCGCGAGACCTTCGAGGAGGCGGGCATCCGGCTCGGCCGCGTCGCTTATCACGCCAGCCAGCCCTGGCCCTTCCCCTATTCGCTGATGATCGGCTGCTTCGGCGAGGCGCTGAACGAGGATATCGTCGCCGACAAGACGGAACTCGAGGACGTTCGCTGGTTCACCCGCGCGGAGGTCCACGAGATCATCGCGGGCCGATCGCCGGAAGGGATCAAGACCCCGCCCCGTGCCGCGATCGCGAACCTGCTCATCCGGGCGTGGGCGGAAAGCGCCGCGTAGCCGCGGCTCATGAACCGTCGTTGCCACGCACGGATCTTCTTGCGTGGCAAAGATTCTCAGTCCGCCAGCTTCCACTCCTCGCGCGATGGGCTGCGCGGGTAGACACCCAGAATCCGCATCTCGCGTGAGAAGAACTTGAGTTCCTCCAACGCCAGCTTGACATGCGGGTCTTCCGGATGGCCCTCGATGTCGGCGTAGAACAGCGTCGCGGTGAACGCGCCGAGCTGATAGCTCTCCAGCTTCGTCATGTTGACGCCGTTGGTCGCGAAGCCGCCCATCGCTTTGTAAAGCGCGGCCGGCACGTTGCGCACACGGAACATGAAGGTGGTCATCATCGGCGTATCTGGCGTCGGACGCTCCACCCATTCCCTGCTCTTGGTCAGCACCACGAAACGCGTGACGTTGCTGGCGGAATCCTCGACATCCTCCTCCAGGATGTCGAGCCCGTAGAGCTTGGCGGCCAGGCGCGGCGCGAGCGCCGCCATCGACCGGTCCTTCATGTCGGCGACGAGGCGCGCAGCCCCCGCCGTGTCGCCGGCGATCACGCCCTTCCAGCCGTTCTTGCGGATGTATTTCCGGCACTGGCCGAGCGCGTGGATGTGGCTGTGCACGGTCTTGATCTCCGAGCGCGCGACGCCCGGCAGCACCATCAGCTGGAAATGGATCGGCAGGAAATACTCGCCGACGATATGCAGCTTCGATTCCGGCAGGAGATGGTGGATGTCGGCGACGCGGCCGGCAATCGTGTTCTCGATCGGAATCATCGCCAGATCCGCCTTGCCTGACTCTACCGCGTTGAAGGCGTCCTCGAAGGTGGCGCAGGGCATCGGCTCCATCGACGGGAACATGTCGCGGCACGCCGTGTCGGAGTTCGCGCCTGGTTCCCCCTGGAAGGAGATGCGGTTGGTCTTGGGCGGCATGTGGTTCGTCCTGCTTATGCGAGCATCGCGCGGGCGCGCTCGAGGTCTTCCGGCGTGTCGACGCCGAGCGGCACCGCGTCCACGATGACCGCGTCGATGCGCATCCCGGCTTCGAGAGCCCGCAACTGCTCCAGTTTTTCGCGCCGTTCAAGCGCCGATTGCGGCAGGGAGACGAATCGCGCCAGCGCGGCACGCCGGTAGGCGTAGATGCCGACGTGGTGATAGAGAGGTCCCTCGCCCCACGGCGCGGTCGCCCGGGTGAAATAGAGCGCCCGCAATCGGGTCGCCGACAGCGGCGAGCCGACGATCTTGACGACGTTGGGGTTGGTCTTCTCTTCCTCCCGCGAGATCTCGACCCCCAGCGTCGCGATGTCCACGGAGGAGTCGGCCAGCGGCGAGAGCGCGGCGCGAATGGAAGCCGGATCGATCGTCGGCAGATCGCCCTGCAGGTTCACGATCGTCTCGACTTTCCCGTCTGGGTCGAGCGCCGTCAGCGCCTCGAAGATGCGATCGGAACCCGATTGGTGGTCCGCCCGGGTCATCGCGACCTCGAAACCGGCGACTGCGACCGCCTTCGCCACCTCGGCCGAATCTGTCGCGACCACGACGCGCCCGAGCCCGGCTTCCGCCGCGCGGCGGGCAACATGGACGATCATCGGCAAGCCATTGATGTCGGCGAGCGGCTTGCCGGGCAGGCGCGTCGCCGCCAGGCGGGCGGGAATGAGGATCAGCGCATTCATCGGGCTTGGGTTTTCGATGGCGGAGGTGGCAAAACGTCTCACGGGGGAAGGCTCTTATAGGTGTTGCGATCTGTTCGCAAAAGACCTAGTTTCCGCCCGATTTTAACCGGCTCCCCAGCCGGCAATTTCTTATTGGGACGAGGGCGAACTGCGGGTCGCTTCAGCCCGAACCGCGACGGGAGCACGGAGAGGCATGAACTCGTTCGAATTCAACAAGATCATCGGGGCGATTCTCGGCACCGTTTTCGTCGTCTTTTCGCTCAGCCTGATCTCGGATTCGCTGTTCGCGACGCATGTGCCCGAGAAGGCCGGCTACGAGATCGCTGCCCTCGAGACCGAGGCAGGAGCCGGCGGCGAAGACGCCAAACCGGCCGCTCCGGAACCAGTCGGTCCGCTTCTCGCCAGTGCCGATCCGGCCGCCGGCGAGACGCTCTTCAAGCGTTGCGCGGCCTGCCACACGCCCGAAAAGGGCGGCGCCAACAAGATCGGCCCGAACCTCTGGGGCATCGTCGACCGCCCCGTGGCCTCGCATGAAGGCTATGCCTATTCGGCCGGCATGAAGGAACATGCCTCACAGCGTCCGGCCTGGGATTACGAACACCTGAGCGACTTCCTGACCAATCCGAAGGCGGTCGTGAAGGGCACCGCGATGAACTTCCCCGGCCTGAAGGCGATCGGCGACCGTGCCAACATCATCGCCTATCTGCGCACGCTGGCCGACACGCCCGCCCCGCTGCCCGCGGCCGATGCGGTCCCGGCGCCCGCCGCAGGTGCGACGACCGAGCCTGCGACCGAAACGGCCGCTCCGGCTGCTCCCGCCGCTCCGGCCGCCGAACCAACCGCTCCCGCCGCGCCGGCGGCGCCTGCTGCCCCCGCGCAGTAACGACATTTTCACATCGACATCACGAAAAAGCCGGGTTCCGCCCGGCTTTTTTGTTAACGTCCGTCTGTCGCCGCAAGGGAGGTCGCACCCGAATGAACCTGCTGAAAGCCGCAGCGCTTGCCGCCGCCATCGTCTGGGCCATTCCAAGCCAGGCGCAGGAGTGGCGGACTGGCTCCGCGCTCGTGAACCCCTCGAAATACGGCGGCGACTTCAAGCACTACGACTACGTGAACCCTGAAGCGCCCAGGACCGGGACGATCAACCGGGCTGCAATCGGTACTTTCAACAGCTTCAACCCCTTCATCATACGTGGTGCCGCCGCCGCCGGGCTCAGTCAGTCCGGCGGGATGCTCTACGACACGCTCATGGCGCAGTCTCCCGACGAACCGGGCGTGGCGCATCCACTGATTGCTGAAGCACTGAAATATCCGGACGACTTTTCCTCGGTGACCTACCGGCTCAATGCGAATGCCAGATGGCACGACGGCACGCCAATTACGGCCGAGGACGTCGTCTGGTCGTTCGAGAAGCTGAAGGAGCTTAGCCCGCTCTACGTGCGCTACTACGCCAACGTCACAGGTGCGAAGGCGCTCAACGACCGCGAGATCGAATTCACCTTCAACCAGAAGGGCAACCGCGAACTGCCCGCCATCATCGGCGATCTCGCGGTTCTGCCGAAGCACTGGTGGGAAGGCAAGGATGCGAACGGCAAGCAGCGCAACATCGCCGAGCCGACCCTGGAGCCGCCGCTCGGCTCCGGTGCATACCGGATCGAGAGCTTCAACTCCACCAAGGACGTAACGTGGCTGCGCGTCGAGGATTACTGGGCGAAGGACCTGCCCGTGAATGTCGGCCGCCACAATTTCGAACGGCAGCACTTCTCCTATTTCCTCGACGAAGCGGCCGTTTGGCAGGCTTTCACGAAGGGCGGCATCAGCGATGTGCGCATCGAGAACCGCGCGAGGCGATGGGCCAACGATTACACTTTTCCCGCCTTTACCGCGGGCGACGTGATCAAGGCGGAACTGCCGGTCGAGACGGCACGTCCCATGCAGGGTTACGTCTTCAACGCGCGGCTGCCGAAGTTTTCGGACCGGCGGGTCCGGCAGGCGCTGACTCTCGCCTTCGACTTCGAGAGTCTCAACCGGACGACCTTCGAAGGGCTGTACCGGCGAACCGACAGCTATTTCGAAGGCACCGAACTCGCCTCCTCCGGCCTGCCGGAGGGCAAGGAACTCGAGATCCTCAAGCAGTACGAGAAGGATCTCCCGCCGGAAGTCTTTACGCAGGAATTCAAGCTTCCCGTCTACGATACACGCGAGGCGCCACGCACCCATCTGCGCGAAGCCGCGCGCCTGCTGCAGGAGGCGGGTTGGGAACGACGGGGCGGCAGACTGGTCGACGCCAAGACCGGAGAGCCTTTCACGATCGAATTCCTGGGTGACGACCCGTCGGACGACCGCGTCGTATTACCCTATGTCGACAGTCTCAAGAATCTCGGCATCCAGGCCAGTCTGCGCATCGTCGATGCAGGGCAATACGAGAACCGGAAGCGCAGCTTCAACTATGAGATGATCCTGGACGTGTTTGCCCAGTCGTCCTCTCCGGGAAACGAGCAGCGCAACTACTGGAGTTCGAAGGCCGCCGACGCTCAGGGATCGGACAATACCGCCGGCGTCAGGAATCCCGTCGTCGACGCGCTGGTCGAGCGCGTGATCTTCACCACCGACCGGGCGGACCTCGTGGCGGCGACCCGGGCCCTCGACCGGGTTCTGCTCTGGAACTTCTACATGGTGCCGCAGTGGCACAACCCCAACCTGTGGGTCGCCTACTGGAACCGGCTCGGAAAGCCGGACAAGCAGCCGGCCTATGTCGGTCTCGATCTCGATTCGTGGTGGATCGATGCCGAGAAGGACAAGGCGTTCGCCGCAAAATATCAGGTGGGCCGCTGATGACGGCGCTCTCCCGACGCCGCTTTCTCCGGGCCGCCGGCGCGGCGGCGATCCTTCCCGCGCTACCCTCCTCGCTGTTCGCCGCAACACCCACGGGCGTGGCCCTGCACGGGCTCTCCGCCTTCGGCGACCTGAAATATGCCGAGGGGTTCAGCCATTTCGGCTATGCCAACCCGGATGCTCCGGCCGGCGGCACGTTCAACTTCTCCCCGCCGAACTGGCAATGGAACCAGAATCCCGACACCTTCAACACGCTGAACTGCCTCGTGCCGAACGGCGACGCGCCGCCGCGCATGGAGCTCTGCTTCGATTCGTTGATGACGCGGGCGCTGGACGAGCCGGACGCGGTCTACGGACTGATCGCGGAAACGGTGACGATCTCGGCGGATCGCAATACGTTCGAGTTCAAGCTGCGTCCGGAAGCTCGCTTCCACGATGGCTCGCCGCTCACCGCCGAGGACGTCGCCTCCACCTACACCCTGTTCAAGCAGAAGGGGCATCCCAACCTACGCCTGCCGCTGGGACGGATGACGGAGGCCGTGGCGGTCGACGAGAGGACCTTCCGGCTGACCTTCTCCGGCGAGCAGTCCGACCGCACGATCCTGTCGGTGGTCGGCTATCCGATCGTCTCGAAGGCCTTCTTCGAGGCCAATCCGTTCGACGGATCTCAGCTGAACGCCCCGCTCGGCGCCGGCGCCTACAAGGTCGGGACATTCCGCCCCGGCCAGTTCATCGAATACGATCGCGTGCCCGACTACTGGGGCAAGGATCTCGGCGTCAACCGCGGACTCAACCATTTCGACCGCATCCGCGTCGAGTTCTACCGCGACCGACAGGCCTCGTTCGAGGCCTTCAAGAAGGGCAACGTGCTCTACCGTCAGGAGTTCACCTCCCGCACCTGGGCGACCGGCTACGATTTCCCCGCGATCACGGAAGGCAAGGTCGTGAAACGCGAGTTCCCGCGCGAACTGCAGCCCTCGCTGCAGGCCTGGGCGATCAACCAGCGGCGCGAGCGCTTCAGGGATGTGCGGGTGCGCGAGGCGATCGCGCTCTGCTTCGACTTCGAATGGACGAAGCGCAACCTGTTCTACGACGCCTACGAACGCTCACATTCCCTGTTCGAGAACTCGGAGTTCGTCGCGCAGGGAATGCCGACCGAACCGGAGATGGCGCTGCTCGATCCGCTGCGCGGCCAGATCTCCGAAGAGGTCTATGGCGAGCCGGTGATGCAGCCGATCAGCGACGGCTCGGGCCGCGATCGCAAACTACTGCGCCGCGGCATAGAACTGCTCGCGCAAGCGGGGTGGCAAAAGCCGCAAGGCTCGGTCATCGTCGCCAACGACAAGGGTGAGCGGCTTGCGCTTGAGATTCTGGTAAACGACGAAGTCTTCATCCGCATAGACTCACCCTTCGTCGAGAACATGAAGGCGATCGGCATTGATGCCTCGATCCGGCTGGTCGATGCGGCGCAATACACCGTGCGGCAGTCCGATTTCGACTTCGACATGATCTCGATCGCCGCCACTCTCTCCGCCACGCCCACCTTCGACGACCTGGAGCAGTTCTTCCATTCCAGCTCGGCGCGGGTGTCCGGCAGCCGCAACCTGCCCGGCACGGCCGATCCCGCCGTCGACTTGCTGCTCGGAGCGGTCGCCAGGGCGGCGGACCGACCCTCCCTCGTCGCGGCGATCCGCGCGCTCGACCGGGTCTTGCGCGCGCGGCGAGACTGGATTCCAAATTGGCACGCGGCGAATCACCGGGCGGCCTACTGGAACATCTACGGCTTCAGCGAGCCGAAGCCGGATTACGGCTTCCCGGTCGAGTCGCTGTGGTGGTTCGATGCGGACAAAGCGAGGGCAATTGGCAAACTCTGACCGGATAGCCGGCTATATCCGGACGAAAGGCGCCTGATGGGCGCCTATATCGCACGCCGCCTGTTGCTGATGATCCCGACGCTGCTCGGGATCCTGGCCATTTCTTTCATCCTCATCCAGTTCGCTCCCGGCGGGCCGGTCGAGCAGGTCATCGCGCGGATCAGCGGCACCAGCGACGGGTCGGATCGCCTCTCCGGTGGCGGCGCCGACGCGGGCGCTCAGAACGTCGAGAATTTCGGCTCGGAATCCTCGTCAAAGTACCGTGGCGCGCAGGGGCTCGACCCCGAATTCATCAAGGAGCTCGAGAAACAGTTCGGCTTCGACAAGCCGCCGCTCGAGCGGTTCGGCAAGATGATCTGGGACTACGCGCGCTTCGACTTCGGCGAGAGCTTCTTCCGCGATATCCGCGTCATCGACCTGATCCTGGAAAAGATGCCGGTGTCGATCTCGCTCGGGCTGTGGATCACGCTGATCTCCTACCTGATCTCGATCCCGCTCGGCATCCGCAAGGCGGTCAGCGACGGATCCGCCTTCGACGTCTGGACGAGCGGCGTGGTCATCATCGGCTACGCCATTCCCGGCTTCCTGTTCGCGATCCTGCTGATGATCCTGTTCGCGGGCGGCAATTCCTTCCCGATCGGCTTCACCTCGGGCGACACCTTCTACGGCGTGCGGCTCGGCTGCGACTGCTTCCCGCTCAGGGGCCTGACCTCGGAGAACTGGGACCAGCTCGGCCTTTGGGACAAGATCGTCGACTATTTCTGGCACCTGACGCTGCCGCTGACGGCGATGGTCCTGTCCGCCTTCGCCACGACGACCCTGCTCACCAAGAACTCGTTCCTCGAGGAGATCCGCAAGCAATATGTCGTCACCGCGCGCGCCAAGGGCCTGACCGAGCGCCAGGTTCTCTACCGCCACGTCTTCCGCAACGCGATGCTCATCGTCATCGCCGGCTTTCCGGCCGCCTTTATCTCGGTGTTCTTCACCGGCTCGCTTTTGATCGAGAACATCTTCTCGCTCGACGGGCTCGGCCTCCTGTCATTCCAGTCGATCCTCGACCGGGACTATCCCGTCGTGTTCGCCAGTCTCTATATCTTCGGGCTGATCGGCTTGATCACGGGACTGATCTCCGACCTCACCTACACCTGGATCGACCCGCGCATCGACTTCGAGAGGCGCGACGTCTGATGTCCGACATCGTCCACAAGTCCGCCGTCGAGACCGAACGCGCAGCGCGCCGCCCCCGGCTGTCGCCGCTCAACCAGCGGCGCTGGCAGAACTTCAAGGCCAACCGGCGCGGCTACTGGT
The DNA here is from genome assembly GCF_024710845.1 of Mesorhizobium sp. Lineage (GTDB taxonomy): Bacteria > Pseudomonadota > Alphaproteobacteria > Rhizobiales > Rhizobiaceae > Mesorhizobium_A. The sequence continues at coordinate 110,445 of NZ_JANJTZ010000002.1, read as the reverse complement.
CGTTCTGGATCTTCATGGTGCTCTTCGTGCTGTCGCTGTTTTCCGAGTTCATCGCCAACGACAAGCCGGTCCTCGCCTACTACAAGGGCGAAGTGCTGGTCCCGGTGCTGGTGGACTATCCGGAAGAGAAGTTCGGCGGGTTCTACGCCGTGACGGACTACCGCGACCCGGTGATCTCGGACGAGATCGAGGCCAATGGCTGGATGATCTGGCCGCCGGTCCGCTATTCCTACCGAACGGTCAACAACGACATTCCCGAAGCCGCGCCCGCCAAGCCGTCCTGGCTCTACGACAAGGAGTTCCGCTGCCAGCGCTATCCGCTGGGCGCGAACGACCCCAACTGCACGATGGGAAACTGGAATTGGCTCGGCACGGACGACCAGACCCGCGACGTGCTCGCCCGCGTCATCTACGGGTTCCGGGTGTCGGTTCTGTTCGGGCTGATCCTCACGGGCGCCTCCGCCGTCATTGGCGTGACCGCGGGCGCGGTGCAGGGCTATTTCGGCGGCTGGACCGACCTCGTGCTCCAGCGCGTGATCGAGATCTGGTCGTCGATTCCGGTTCTCTACCTGATCCTGATCATGTCGGCCGTGCTGCCGCCGGGCTTCTTCATCCTGCTCGGCATCATGCTGCTGTTCACCTGGGTCGGCTTCGTCGGCGTTGTGCGGGCCGAGTTCCTCCGCGCCCGCAACTTCGAATACGTCAACGCCGCGCGCGCGCTCGGTGTGCCGGATCGCACGATCATGTACCGCCACCTCTTGCCCAACGCGATGGTGGCGACGCTGACCTTCCTGCCCTTCATCCTCAACGGCGCGATCTCGACGCTCACCTCGCTCGACTTCCTGGGTCTCGGCCTGCCGCCTGGCTCGGCCTCGCTCGGCGAACTCCTGAAACAGGGCCAGCGCAACCTCTCCGCCCCCTGGCTCGGCCTGACGGGCTTCTTCACCATCGCGCTGATGCTGTCGCTGCTGATCTTCATTGGCGAGGCGGTCCGCGACGCCTTCGATCCGCGCAAGACGTTCCGGTGAGTTTGAGAATATGGTAGAAACAGATCATATTTCTACCATCGGAGATGAGTGATGGGCATCAACATCAAGAACGAGCGAGTCGAGGAACTGGCGCGCAGATTGGCGATGCAAACCAACCAGAGCATTACCGGGGCGATCGAGCAGGCGCTGAACGGAGAATTGCGTCGTCTTGAGATCCAGGACGACTACGCGACGCGCAAGGCGCGGATCAGGGAAATCATCCGTCGCTCCGGCCCCACTCCCCCCGGTGCAACGAGTGATCATTCCGAATTCTACGACGAACTCGGATTGTTCAAATGATCGTCGATGCGTCAGCTATCCTCGCGATCATGCTCGAAGAAGCGGAAGGCGACGCGATGGAGGACGTCCTGCTGAAATCACGGAGTGGTCCTCATCTCATGTCGCCGATGAACTACCTCGAAGCCGCCGTGAGACTCGACCGGCTTAAGGACAGCAGAAAGGGTGAGGAACTCGATAATCTGCTGCTTGATTTCGGTGTCACCATCGCGGAGATCGACGAGGCTCAGGCAAAGATGGCCCGCGAAGCCTACAAGACCTACGGCAAAGGCAATCACCCGGCCCAGCTCAATCTCGGCGACTGTTTCGCCTACGCTCTGTCCAAGGCGCGCGGCGAGCCGCTGCTGTTCAAAGGCGACGACTTTCGCCTGACCGATGTCGAGGCCGTGATTTGACCGCTCCCCTCGTCTCCATCCGGGACCTTTCGGTTGCGTTCGCGCAAGGCGGCAGGGAGACGCTCGCGGTCGACCACGTCTCGTTCGACATCGGCAAGGGCGAGACCGTCGCGCTGGTCGGCGAATCCGGCTCGGGCAAGTCGGTCACCGCGCTGTCGGTGCTGAAGCTCCTCGCCTATCCGTCCGCCAGTCACCCGTCCGGTCAGATCCTTTTCAACGGCGTCGACCTTCTGGCCAAGGGCGAGAACGAGTTGCGCAAGGTGCGCGGCCGCGACATTACCATGATCTTCCAGGAGCCGATGACCTCGCTCAACCCGCTGCACACGATCGAGCGGCAGGTCGGCGAGGTGCTGAAGGTTCACCAGGGGATGAGCGACAAGCAGGCCCGCGCGCGCACGCTGGAGCTGCTGCACGAGGTCGGCATCCGCGACCCCGAGAAACGTCTCGGCGCCTATCCGCACCAATTGTCCGGCGGGCAGCGCCAGCGCGTCATGATCGCGATGGCGCTCGCCAACCAGCCGCAGCTGCTGATCGCGGACGAGCCGACCACCGCCCTCGACGTGACGGTCCAGGCTCAGATCCTCGAACTGCTCGCCAAGCTGAAGGCCGAGCGCGGCATGTCGATGCTGTTCATTACCCACGACCTCGGTATCGTGCGCAAGATCGCCGACCGAATCTGCGTGATGACCCACGGCCGCATCGTGGAAACCGGCCCGACTGCGGAGGTCTTCGCCCATCCGCAGCACGACTACACCCGCCACCTGCTGGCGGCGGAACCGCGCGGCAAGCCGCCGGCCGCCGACGCCACGAAGCCCGAAGTGATGCGCGGCGAACAGATCCGGGTCTGGTTCCCGATCAAGAAGGGTTTCTTCCGTAGGACGGTCGACAATGTGAAGGCCGTGGACGGTATCGACATCTCGGTGCGGGCCGGCCAGACAATCGGCATCGTCGGCGAATCCGGCTCCGGCAAGACGACGCTGGGCCTCGCGCTCGCCCGCATGATCTCGTCTAAAGGGCGGATCGATTTTGGCGGACGCGACATCAACACCTATTCCTTCAAGCAGATGCGGCCGCTCAGGCGCGAGTTGCAGATCGTCTTCCAGGACCCGTTCGGGTCGCTCAGCCCGCGAATGTCGGTCTCCGAGATTATCGAGGAAGGGCTGAAAATCCACGAGCCCGAGCAGACGCCCGCCCAGCGCGACACGGCGGTGGTCGATGTGCTCAACGAAGTCGGGCTCGATCCCGACACCCGCTTCCGCTACCCGCATGAGTTCTCTGGAGGACAGCGGCAGCGCATCGCGATCGCCCGCGCCATTGTCCTGAAGCCGAAATTCGTGATGCTCGACGAGCCCACCTCCGCGCTCGACATGAGCGTGCAGGCGCAGGTGGTCGACCTGTTGCGCGCGCTGCAGCAGAAGCACGGCCTCGCCTATCTCTTCATCAGCCACGATCTCAGGGTCGTGCGGGCGCTGGCCAACGACGTGATCGTGATGCGCAATGGAGTCGTGGTGGAGAAGGGGCCGTCGGAGCGCATTTTCGCCGCGCCCGAGACCGACTACACGAAGGCGTTGATCGCTGCGGCTTTCAACATCGAGACCGCCAAGCAGCATGCAGTGAACGAATAGGACCTTGCCGATGACAGCCAAAAAACCGGGCGGAAAGGTCCTGCTCGCCGTTACCGGCTTCAGCCCGCATCAATGGATGGAACTGCTGTCGTCGCGGCGAAGCGTCGTCCTCGAACCCGAGAGACCCGACGATCCCGGCATCGAATACGCCGTCGTCTGGAAACAGCGTCCGCGCATCCTCGAAAAGCTGCCCAATCTCAAGGCGATCTTCTCGATCGGCGCGGGCGTCGATCATCTGTTCACCGATCCCGGCCTGCCGCAGGTGCCTATCGTTCGCGTCGTCGCGGACAACCTGACCCAATACATGACCGAGTACGTCAGCTGGCGGGTGCTCGATCACCACAGGCAGGGTCGGCTTTATCGCGCGCAGCAGGCGAAGAAGATGTGGCGCGAGCCGTTCCAGCCCCCCGCCAACGAGGTTTCCGTCGGCATCATGGGTCTCGGCAACCTGGGTCGCGCCAGCGCGAAGGCACTGCTGGCGCTGGGCTTCGCCGTCAACGGCTGGTCGCGTATGCCGCAGACCGTGGAGGGAGTCTCCTGCTTCAACGGCGAGGCGGGGCTGACGCCGTTTCTCAATGCCACCGACATCCTCGTCGTGCTCCTGCCCTACACGCCGGCGACGCATGGCATCGTCGACTATTCGGTGCTGCGCAGATTGCGGCGGGACAACGGGCTCGGCGGCGCCTTCCTGATCAATGCGGGGCGCGGCAGGCTGCAGAAGGAGGCGGACATCCTGCGCGCGCTGGAGGACGGCACGCTGAAGGAGGCGAGCCTCGACGTGTTCGAGCAGGAGCCGCTGCCGAAGACCAGCCCGCTGTGGAATCACCCAAGGGTCTTCGTCACCCCGCACGCGGCGGCGACCTCCGATCCGGCGCATCTCGCCGGGCCGATGCTCGACCAGATGGACGCCTGCGACCGTGGCGAGCCGCTCAGGAATCTCGTCGACCGCGACGCCGGATACTGACGGTCAGGGCCGACGGCAGCCCGTCGGCTGGCCGTAGAGATAGCCGATCCGCGACACGGCTTCCGCAAGCGGTTCGAGCGCGACCGTCATCGTGTGCCCATTGGCGTGGATGATTGTCTCGGGGTCGGTCACGATCGCCACATGGCCTTTCCAGAACACGAGATCGCCTCGCATCAGGTCTTCCGGCCCGACCGGGCCGCCGATGGTCGCGGCCTGCATGTCGGAATCGCGGAGAACCGTCTTGCCCGCCATGCGCATCGACAATTGCACGAGGCCCGAGCAGTCGATGCCGAAGGCGGTCGCGCCGCCCCACAGATAGGGGGTATGGATCAGCCTTTCGGCAACGGCGACATAGTCCGGATCCTTTTCCGCGGCATCCCGAACATGGCTGGCAACCACCGCCTCGCCCGACGGCAGCACGGCGTAGTTCGTTCCCCGCCGCTCCTCGAAGCCCACCACCTGCACCAGCGATCCCATCGACAGAGCGGACGTGGGGACGCTTTTCAGATCGGGCGCCGGGTAGACGAAGGTGCGGGCCGCGGTAACCAGATGAGCCGCTTTCGACGCGCCGTCGGCGAGCCCGTTCGAACCGACATAGCCGACATATCCGTCCGAAACCGACTGCACCCAGGCAAAACCCTCGTTCTCGTCGAAGACGAGCACGTCCTGGCCGAACAGGAGCTGCGTGTCGATACCGGCCTCGAGGCTCGCAGTGCGGCGTATGTCGAGCACCGGCACGCGGACATGAGCCGGACGACCCGCGACGAAGGAAGGCGCTTCCACCTGGCCTTCCAGTCGCTTGTCCGCGAGATCCTCGCGAAACGCGTTCAGCCGTCGGTCGAGCACGGTCAAATCGGCAACTCCTTCGCCTTGGCAATGATAACGTCACCGAAGCGTTCGAGATAGAGCGCCCCTTCGATCGTGCGTTTCACAAGCACGTTTCGCCGGTCCTCCTCGTCGCGATGCCGCGACACGAGCTTGAGGGCGCCCATCGTATCGAGTGCCCGCGTCACCACCGGCTTGGTGACGTTGAGCGCGGCGGCGAGACCCCGCACGGTATGCGGCGGGGGGTCGAGATAGACCGTGAGCAGGATCGCCAATTGCCTGTGCGACAGGTCGGGCATCCCCGCATTCACCTCCGAGAGGCAGACGCCCTGCCACAGCCGCAAGGCCTGGCTGGGTCGCAGGTTGACCGCCATCAGCTGGTACCATTCCGTATTGTTTCGGACCCGTTCCATTCAATGCCGGAACGGACGGAAACGCAAGGTGCTATGCCGGATAACGGGCGGAAATCACGCGCTCGATCGCGCGGATGGCCTGTGCCTCGCCGCCGGTGATCCCGTGCGGCCGGTCGGAGGGGTTCCAGCCGAAAACGTCGAAATGCGCCCAGGCTTTCGCCTTGCCGACGAAGCGCTTGAGGAAGAGTGCTGCGATGATCGACCCGGCAAAGCCGTCCGTGTTGACGTTGTTGATGTCGGCTACCTTCGACGAATACTTGCCGTCGTAGGGCATCCACAGCGGCATGCGCCAGAGGGGATCAGCGGTGGCGGCGGCGGCCTGCGCGAGCTCGGCGGCCAGCGTCTCGACGTCGGTGAAGAAGGGCGGCAGGTCCGGGCCGAGCGCAACGCGGGCGGCTCCCGTCAGCGTTGCCATGTCGATCATCAGATGCGGCTCTTCCTCGTCGCCATAGGCAAGCGCATCCGCAAGGATAAGGCGGCCTTCCGCGTCGGTATTGCCCACCTCGACGGTTAGGCCCTTGCGGCTGCGCAGGATGTCGCTAGGCCGGAAGGCATTGCCGGCGATCGAGTTCTCGACGACGGGCAGGATTACCCGAAGCCGAACCGGGAGCTTCGCCGACATGACCATGTGTGCAAGGCCCATCACATTGGCGGCGCCGCCCATGTCCTTCTTCATCAGGAGCATGCTGGAGGCCGGCTTGATGTCGAGGCCGCCGGTGTCGAAGCAGACGCCCTTTCCCACCAGCGTCACCTTCGGTGCATCCGTGCTGCCCCAGCGGATATCGATCAGCCGCGGTGCCTGCGCGGCGGCGCGGCCCACCGCGTGGATCATCGGGAAATTGCGCGCCAGCAGTTCGTCGCCCGAGATCACCGACACCTCGGCGCCGTGCGAATCGGCGAGTTTTCGCGCAGCCGTCTCGACATCGTCCGGCCCCATATCGTTGGTCGGCGTGTTGATCAGGTCGCGCACGAGGAATACCCCCTCCGCCAGCCGCTCCGCGCGCGTCTTGTCTGCCCCTTCCGGCAGCGTGAAGCGAATGTCGCGATGCGGCTTGCGGCCATAGGCGGTGAAGGCATAACCGCCGAGGAGAAGTCCAAGCGCGGCGTTTTCGGCATCGGCAGGCCGCGTCGCGAAATGCCAGTCGCCTTCGGGCAAGGTGCGGGCAAGGGCGCCGGCCAGCAACGGCAGATGGCCGCCGGTCTGATCACCAAGGCCGAACAACGCTCCCGACACGCTTCCCTGCGCATCCGCCAGCAGAAGCGTGCGCCCCTCCTCGCCGGTGAAGGAATTGGCCTTAGCCCAGGAAAGAACCGGTGCCGGGAGGCCGGATCTGTCGAGGCCGCCCTTCGCGATCAGATGGACCGGACGCGAGTTCGCGGAGAGCTCGGAAGTAAGCTTGACGGGCATATGAAGGGATCCGATCGGGGAGTTCTTAACGGGGGCGAGTCGCCATATTAACGATCCGTTAGGGTTAACGGAATATTTCTCCGGATCAGGGAGGCCGTTTCGTCGGCCGCGAAGAATCCTGCCGGAGGCCCCATGTCAGCTGCCCGTTCCGCGACCCGTTTCGGACGCAAGCTCGCGACGGCGGGCACCATCGTGATGATGGCGGCCGCACTCGGCGGCTGTGCCTCGAAGAGCAGCATGACCACCGGTTCGGTCAACAAGTCCTACGGCAAACCGGTCGACCAGATGTCCAGCGGCGAACTCGAGGGTGCTGCCGACCGGCTCGGCCGCGACTACGCCAGGAACCCCAAGGACAAGGCGGCGGCACTCGCCTACTCGACCGTATTGCAGATGAACGGCCGCGCCGACCAGTCGCTTGCGGTGATGCGCAAGCTGGCGATCGCCTTGCCGACAGACCGCGAGGTGCTCGCCGCCTATGGCAAGTCGCTCGCCGCCGTCGGGCAATTCGAACAGGCTCTCGACGCCGTGCGCCGCGCGCAGACCCCGGAATATCCGGATTGGAAGCTCCTCTCGGCGGAAGCCGCGATCCTCGACCAGCTCGGTCAGGCGGCAAGCGCGCGCCAGCTCTATCGCAAGGCCCTGGAGCTGCGCCCGGACGAGCCCACCATCCTGTCCAATCTCGGCATGTCCTACGTGCTTGAGGGAGATCTCAAGACCGCGGAGATACACATGCGCTCGGCCTCGCAGAAGGCCGGCGCGGACAGCCGCGTGCGCCAGAACCTCGCGCTCGTCGTCGGCCTCCAGGGTCGCTTCGAAGAAGCCGAACAGATCGCCCGCCAGGAGCTTTCGCCCGAGCAGGCGCAGGCCAACGTCGCCTATCTCCGCTCGATGCTCGCCCAGCAGAACGCCTGGAACGACCTGAAGGACAAGAAGGAAGCGAAGAACACCAACTGACCGTCGCGGCCCTCGCCCGCGGTCGCATCTTCCCGCCGTCTTGAACACACGATCGAATGCAAAACCGCCGCGAAGCCATCAGCGTCGCGGCGGTCTTCGTATCGGGCGGAGCGGGGTATGCTCCTGACGGCTTTCCCGTCTGCAGCCTATTCGCTGCTCGACTGGTTCTTGTCGCCGAAGATACCGCGCTCGGAGATCTGGATGCCGGCGGGGCCGAGGATCACGCAGAAGAGCACCGGCAGGAAGAACAGGATCATCGGTACGGTCAGCTTCGGCGGCAGGGCGGCGGCCTTCTTCTCGGCCTCGTTCATCCGCATCTCACGGCTTTCGTTGGCAAGCACGCGCAGCGCCGTGGCGATCGGCGTGCCGTAGCGCTCGGCCTGGATGAGCGCCTGGGCGACGCTCTTGACGCTTTCGAGCCCGGTGCGGTTGGCAAGGTTCTCATATGCCTGGCGGCGCTCCTGGAGGAACGAGAGCTCGGCAGTGGTGAGCACGAATTCCTCGGCAAGTTCGACGGACTGGGCGCCGATTTCGTCAGCCACCTTGCGCATGGCGGCTTCGATTGCCATGCCTGACTCGACGCAGATCAGCATCAGGTCCAGCGCGTCGGGCCAGGCGCGCTGGATCGAGAACTTGCGCTTCGTGGCGCGGTTCGAGACGTAGAGCACCGGTGCATAGAAGCCTGCATAGGCGACGAGGATTGAGACGAAAATCTTGACGAAGGTCGGCTGCTCGGGGAGGCCACCCAGCAGGAATACATAGACCGCGGCGAGGGAGAATCCGACGAAGGGCAGTACGAGCCGGAAGAAAAGGAACCTGGTCAACGGATTCTGGCCGCGGAACCCGGCGAGTCTGAGCTTCGTCATGGTCGATTCGTCGGCGAGCGCGCGGCGCAGGTCGAGCCGCTCGACGATATGCTTCATGCCGGTGGACTGTTCCTCGCGCAGGCCGCGACGACGTTTGTCGGTCTCGGCCGCCAGGCGTGCGCGCTGCTTGGCGCGCAGTTCATCGCGCTCGATCGCGACACTCTTCATGCGCGTCTTCAACGTATTGCCCGCAAACGACGGGATCAGTGTGAAGAGGGTCGCGAAGACCGCGATGCCGACGAACAGGGCGATGAGGAAGGCGGGGTCCGAGATCGATTTGGATAGCTGGGTGAACATGCCGATCTAGACCTCGAAGTTCATCATCTTCCGCATCACGAAAATGCCGATGGACATCCAGACGGCGGAGAAGCCGAGGATCATATGTCCCTGCGGAGTCGTGAAGAGCGGCATGATGTAGTTGGGCGAGGAGAGGTAGACGAGGAACGCCACGATGAAGGGCAGCGCGCCGATGATGACGGCCGACGCCTTGGCCTCCATCGACAGGGCCTGCACCTTGGCCTTCATCTTCTTGCGGTCGCGCAGCACCCGCGACAGATTGCCGAGCGCTTCGGACAGATTGCCGCCCGCCTGCTGCTGGATCTGGATGACGATGCCGAAGAAGCCGGCCTCCGTGCAGGGCATCGTCTCGGTCATTCGCATCGCGGCTTCGGGGATCGAAAGACCGATCTGCTGCGCTTCGACGATACGCCTGAACTCCGTCTTCACGGGTTCCTGCGCCTCGTTGGCGATGAGCCTGATGCCGTCATTGAGGGGAAGTCCCGATTTCACCGCGCGGACGATGACATCGAGCGCGTTCGGGAACTCGTTGAGGAAGGCCTTGACGCGGCGCGCGCGCCGGAAAGAGACGAACCAGCGGGGGAGACCGAGGGCGCCGGCGAGCAATGCGCCCGGAACGGCCCAGAGCGGGGCGCCTCCGACATAAGCCAATGCGGCGAGGACCAGGCCCGTGACGGCGGAATACAGGTAGAATCGCTCCATCGAAACGGTCATCCCAGCCTGGCGGATCTGGACCTTGATCGGCGGCTTCTTGACGATCTGGTCGCGAGACTTCTGCTTGTTCTCGATATCCTTCAGCGAGTCCTGGATCGTCTTGCGGCGCTTGGCGACCTCGGCGGTACGGTCGCGCGCGGCCGCTTTGGCGCCGCGATCCGTCTCAGCCCTCTTGATCGTGTCGAGCCGCTTGCCGGTGTTCGCTTCATTCTGGATGCGGTTGTACATCAGAGCATAGGCGACCGCGCCCGCGCTCACGCCGGCAAGCGCGATGAAGGCGAGGATTGTGGTGTCTATGCCGAACATTTCATGCCGCTCCCGCGCAGGGACTGGGTTCAGTCAACCTGCTTTTCCATCGATTCCAGGGCATTGGCGAGACGCTGTTCCTCATTGTAGTAGCGCGCCCGTTCCCAGAACTTGGGACGGCCGACGCCGGTCGAGACGTGCTCGCCGATCAGCCGCCCGCTCTGGTCCTCGCCCTTCAGCTTGTAGAGGACGATGTCCTGGGTGATGATCACGTCGCCTTCCATGCCGATCACCTCGGTGATGTGGGTGATGCGGCGAGAGCCGTCGCGAAGACGGGCGGCCTGGATGATGACGTCGACTGAACCGACGATGATCTCGCGCACCGTCTTCTGCGGCAGCAGGAAGCCGCCCATGGCAATCATCGATTCGATACGGTTCAGGCACTCGCGCGGCGAGTTGGAGTGGATCGTGCCCATCGACCCGTCATGGCCGGTGTTCATCGCCTGGAGGAGATCGAACACTTCCGGGCCGCGCACTTCGCCGACGATGATGCGTTCCGGACGCATGCGCAGGCAGTTCTTGACGAGGTCGCGCATGGTGACCTCGCCTTCGCCTTCGAGGTTCGGCGGTCGCGTCTCCAGGCGCACCACGTGCGGCTGCTGCAGCTGGAGCTCCGCCGAGTCCTCGCAGGTGATGATGCGCTCTTCCCGGTCGACGTAGTGCGTGAGGCAGTTCAACAGCGTTGTCTTGCCCGAACCGGTGCCGCCCGAGATGATGATGTTGCAGCGCACGCGCCCGATGATCTTGAGGACCTCGGCGCCTTCCGGCGAGATCGCGCCGAACTTGACAAGCTGATCGAGCGTCAGCTTGTCCTTCTTGAACTTGCGGATGGTGAGCGTGGCCCCGTCGATCGAGAGCGGCGGCGCGATCACGTTGACGCGGGAGCCGTCGGGCAGGCGCGCGTCGCAGATCGGCGACGATTCGTCGACGCGCCGGCCGACCTGGCTGACGATACGCTGGCAGACGTTCAGGAGCTGCTGGTTGTCGCGGAAGCGGATCGTGGTCTGCTCGACCTTGCCGTTCACTTCGATGTAGACCTGCTTGGCGCCGTTGACCATGATGTCGGCGATGTCGTCGCGCGCGAGCAGCGGCTCGAGCGGGCCATATCCCAGGACGTCGTTGCAGATGTCCTCGAGCAGGTCTTCCTGCTCGGCGATCGACATCGCGAAGTTCTTGATCGCGATGATGTCGTTGACGATGTCGCGGATCTCTTCACGCGCGGCGTCCGGCGCGAGCTTGGCAAGCTGCGACAGGTCGATCGTGTCGATCAGCGCCGAGAAGACCTGGCTCTTCGTGTCGTAATAGGCCTCGCTGCGTTCGCGCGTGGCCGCGCTGCGCACCGGAAGCTGTGGCGGCGGGGCGGATTCGAACCGTTTCGGCGCGGCGGTCGCAACCGCCGCGGCAGGCGCAGCCGGAGGTGGCACCGCCCGGGGTGCCGGGGCGGCCTCGCTCTTGAAGGTCACGGGCGCAGGCGCAGGAGAACGTGTGTCCACGCCGCCAAAGCCGCCGTCACTGCCCCTTTTCCCAAACATGTGACGAAATCCGTTCTGCTCGAGGACTTACTTCTTCACGCCCAGCTTCAGGCGACCGAGCAGTTGCTCGATACCGGGCTTCTTCTTCGACTTGATCTCGGCGCGCCCCGTCACGACGTGCGCCACCTCGTTGATCATGCCCACGATCGGGTTCTTGGCGTCCATCTCCCCCAGCATGCGGCCGTTGTTCGATGCATTGCCAAACAGGAGTGGGTCGAATGGAATGACCGCCATCGGCGTGATGCCGAGCGGCTCCGAGAAGTCCGCGGGTGTGATCTCCGGACGTTTCGGCACGCCGGCCTGATTGATGACGAGCTTCGGCAATGCGTCGTTGGGGCGCAGCTTCTTGAGCATGTCGACCAGGTTCTTGGCATTGCGCAGGTTGGCCAGTTCCGGGGTCGCCGTGATGACGATCTCGTCTGCCTGCATCAGCGTGGTCTTCGCCCATCCCGACCAGAGGTGCGGAACGTCCAGCACCACGATCGGCGCGCTGCGCTGGGCGACGTCGATGATCTGCGCGAAAGCATCGGGGTCGAAATCGTAGATCCTGTCGAGGGTCGACGGCGCGGCCAGCAGCGACAGGTTCTCCGCGCACTGCGCGAGAAGGCGGTCGAGATAGGTCTCGTCGATCCGTTCCGGCGAGAATACCGCCTCGGCGATGCCCTGGGCCGGATCCTGGTCGAAATTGATGTTGGCCGTGCCGAACGCCAGGTCCATGTCGGCGACGACGACTTCGGACTTGAACAGCGTAGACATGCTCCAGGCGACGTTGTGCGCGATCGTCGAGGAGCCGACGCCGCCTTTGGCGCCAACGAAGGCGATCGTGCGGCCGAGAGGTTCCGACTCGGGATTGACGAAGATGCCGGAGATGACCGTCAGGATGTCGGCCATCGAGATTGGCGCGACGACATACTCGGAAATGCCGGACCGGATCAGTTCGCGATAGAGCCAGATGTCGTTGTAGTGGCCGATGATGACGACCTTCGTGGTCGGATCGCACACTTCCGCGAGGCTGCGCAGACTGTCGAGCATCTCGCGCGGCTCGCAGCGGGATTCGAGCAGTATCAGGTTCGGCGTCGGCGCGGTTTTGTAGAACTCGACCGCCGTCTCGATGCCGCCCATGTGCACCTTGAGATGCGTCTTCGCCATGCGGCGATCCTCGCCGGCACGCTCGATCGGCCGCGCCACGCCTTCGGTTTCGCAGAAGGCCTGGATCGAGATGCGGGGGAGCGGACGAACAGAATCCACCACCCCCGGATCGGTTTCGCTTCGATCCGGAAGTGCCTGGGTCTCGTAGGCAAGGTTTGTCATGGTCGTATCTCGTCCACTGCCTAGTAGTTGGTGACCGGCCTGAAGAGGATATCCTTGGTCTGGTATTCCTCGATCGCCACCGAGCGGTTCTCGGCGTCGATCTCGGTGGGCCGGCGCGGCCCCACCAGATCATTCGGATTGGCGACCTGCGCAGCGAGGTTGTTCTGATAGGAGCAACCGAAATTCGCCCAGTGCTTGTTCTCGGAGGTCTGGAGCATGTCGTCGGGCCAGCGCCCGCATTTGCCGGTCGTCGCCTTCACCGCGTTGTAGGTGACGCGGATCGGAGCGGATACATCCGGTGCATTTGCCGCGTAGTGGACGACCTCGACGCTGCGGATACCGCTCTTGTGCAGGAAGCGGGCGATGTCGGAGGCGACATTGGTCGCCGCGGCGGCGTTCGCGGATCCCGACGGTGCCATCACCAGCACCGGCGGGGCCGCGGAACGATCGTAGCGATACATGAAGCCGTCAACCGCGTCCCTTTGCCCGCGGGTCATGCTGAAATCACTGGAGGCCACCGCGATGTCGATCGATTCCGGTACCTCGCCGACCACGATCGGATGATTGGTGCGGTAGTCGTCCGGGATAGATCCCACCTCGATATGGTCGCGTTTCACCATTGCACACCCCGACGCCAGGGATGCCGTGAGAACGAGGAGGACCGGGAGGGAAAGGCGGCGCACGGGAGATCTCGAAACGGACGTGGAAACAATGAGTGTCATGGTGCCGGTTCCCAGCTCACTTGTAGATATAGCCGACGACGCCGTGATAGCGGCCGTTGGGCTTGTCGGTCTTCATGGTGCCGTAGACGCGGTTCACGCGGCCAAGGAAGTTCGCGGCGCCGTCGCTCGCCGGATTGAAGTTGTCGTCCGGTTTCGCCAGCGCGGTGCGCGAGACGGGGCGCGAGAGGTACGGCGTCACGATGATGACGAGTTCGGTTTCGTTGCGGACAAAGTCGCGGCTGCGGAACAGGGTTCCGAGAACGGGGATCTTGGACAGACCCGGCAAGCCGCTGGCGGCCTGTCGGACATCGTCGCGGACAAGGCCGGCGATCATCATCGACCCGCCCGAAGGCAACTCGACAGTGGTATCGGCCAGGCGCTTGCGGATGGAAAGCAGGTTCGTGCCCGGTGTTCTTACACCCGCGGAGAGCGAGACTGATCCTTCCGTCGTCGGCTCGGAGACCGACGTGCGGACCTTGAGGCTGATGCGGCCCGGAGAAAGGACGACCGGCTTGAATTCGAGGCCGATGCCGTATTCGAGCTTTTCGATATCGTAAGTGATGTTGCCGGTTTCGTCGTCGACCGACTGGCCGGTGACGAGATTGAACTCGCCACCGACGCGGAAGGTCGCCTGCTCGCCGGAGACTGCGGTCAAGGTCGGCTCGGCTAGCGTCTTCATCACGCCGGATTGCTCCATGGCGTTGATGTAGGCGTCTATCAGCGAGCCGCCGATGTTGAAGCCGGTGTTCGAGATCGGAATGCCCAGGCCGCTTATATTGTCCGTGATCGCGCCCCACGAGATACCATTGGTGCTGCCATTGGCGATCATGTTGACGCCGAGTTGCTTCATGACCGTGCGGCTGACCTCGGCGACCGTGACCTTGAGCGTCACCTGGTCTTCGCCGATGATCTTGAGCAGGTTGACGATCTGGCTGACGCGGCGCTCCTGGTCGGGATTGTTGATGTCGACGCCGCCCGCGGCGTCGCCGCCCGCCGCCGTCTGCGAATACTGACCCGTCGTCGCTTCACCACCCGTGACGAAGATCTGGGCAAGGCGCGCTGCGCGCGAGGCGTCCAGCGGCGTCTCGACCGTGCCGGTCAGCACCACGTTGTCGTTGAGAAGTTCGACCGTGATGTCCGAATTGGGGATGAAACGCCTCAGATATTCCTCAAGGCCGGCCACGTCGCGTTCGACGGCCAGGTCGAGGCTGACGATCTGTTCGCCATTGGGACCGAAGACGAAGATGTTGGTCTGGCCGACCGTCTTGCCGAACAGATAGATCCGGCGCGCGGTGCGGGTGACTGCGTCGGCAACGGATGGATTGGCCACGAGGATGTCGTAGGCGTCGCTCGGAAGGTCGATCACCACGGATTTGTTCAGGCCGAGCTTGATGCTCTGGCCGCCGTTCGCCGTAGAACGTATGTTGATCGCCCCGTCCTTGGCTTGCGCAGTCGGCACGGTCGACGGTGCCAGCAGCGCCAACGAGAGGGTTCCCGCCGCGATCAGCGCCAGCGCGACGCCCGAGGCGTGGAGGCGAAGGAGCGTCTTGGTCATGGCGGTCGAGACAGTCGAGTTCATCTTCACTTGCGAGCCCCCTCTTCCGACACGACGCCGTTCTTGATCAGCCGCACCGTTCCGCGGCGTCCATTGCCCGTGACGAGGTAGTCGGCTTCCTCGAGATTGGTTTCCTGTGCATCCGCGACCGAACGGAGCGCGAGAGTGAGCCGATCGGCCATCTGCAGCGCCACGGTGATGATTTCCGCCTGCTGTGCAGTCAGTTCCAGCGTGGCTGTGTCGCCGACCTTTACCTTGCGGCCCTCCTCGTCCTCCTGGATCGCCTGATCGATCGCGAGAACGCGGATGTTCCTGAGGATCGTTTCCGTCACATAGCCCTGTGCGGTGCTCTGCCCCTGGGCATCGGAGCGGCGGGTCATGATCACGTCGACATAGTCGTTAGGCAGGATGAAGCCGCCCGCCGACGTGTCGGCCGATATGCGTGTCGCGACAGCTCTCTTGCCGGCCGGCAGGATCGCCGACATGAAGCTCTGGCCCTGCCCGATCAGCTTTGCCTTGCGCAGAGGCTCTCCCTCGTACATCGCCAGCCGGGCGACACTGCCCTTCAGCTGTTCCAGCGCGTCGGGTTCCTTATCGCGGGTAACGAAATGCTCGCTGACCGCATCGCTCGGCCAGGCCTGCCATTCGAGCTGGCTGTCGATCGCCGCGCCCATGGGAAGGTCGCTTCCCAGAACCAGAACATCGGTCGTCTGGATGGCCGGCGTATTGGGCGCCGAGTTGACGATAACCTGGGGTGCCGGCGGCGCCGACATGTTCTTCGCAATGTATCCCGCGCCGCCCGCCGCCACGACGGCGACGCCAGCGATGAGTATTCGGGATGCAACCATGGTCGGTCCTCACGCACGGCAAGCCAATTCACCGGGACCGACAATGGGATGGCAATCGTCAAAACAAGGTTAATGTTATGCTTACGATCGTGATTAATTCTTAGTTTAAATAAACTGTCCGGGCCGTCAGATTCCGGCGGCGCGGTCGAGCGCCCACTGGACGAGAGCGGTGTTCGGATAGGTGGCGATGCCGCCCAGGCCGAGTGCGATACCGTAAGGTATTCCGACATCCCTGTCGGCGAGATTGCGCAGGAAGATGTTGTGGCCGGTATAGACCGACAGCGGCGAGCGCCGGTACACCAGGATCAGCATCGTCAGCAGCCCGCCGAATGCGGCCGAGTAGACGAGATACTGCATCAGTTCCTGGCCAAATCCCATCCACAGGGCGGTGGCGGCGAGGAGCTTGGCGTCGCCGCCGCCCATGCCGCCGATCGCAAACAGGGTGAACGTGACGGACAGCACGACGACCCCGGCGGCAAGATGCCAGCCATAGTCGCTCCAGGTCATGCCGGTAAGCGGCGCGAGGATCAGGAAGGTGGCCACAAGCAGCAGCGAGACCCGGTTTGCGATGGTCATCGACAGCATGTCGGAAATGGCCGCATAGGCCATGCAGAACGGAAACACGATGAAGATGGCGGCTACAAGCATCGGAAACCTCGCAGAAGCCGGAATGTTAGACGCGCGGACTTAATCCTTGATGAAGCCGCGGGCGCGCCTGAAAGCAAAGGGGCCGCGCCTTTCGACGCGGCCCCGATGAGTTCCGGCGATAGGCCGGTCAGGCGGATCAGCCGGCGCCGTCGAGCGTCGTGGCCAGTTCCTTGAACTTGGCGTCGAGCGAGTTGCCGAGCTGGCCAGCGCCCATCATGATGGCAAGCGCGATCAGAGCGGCGATCAGGCCGTATTCGATGGCGGTCGCGCCGGACTCGTTCTTCACAAAGCGTGCGAAAAGCTTGGTCATTTGAGAGCTCCTAACTCCACGTGTTACACAGCAATTCCGTCGGCGGTTCTTCTGTGTCGATCGGATGATTGCGACACTATCGGGAAGCTCTTGAAATCGGCTTAACGAACAGGATTACCAAAACGTTACGCTCCTCGAGAGCCGACGTTGGTTAATCCGAAGATAACCTGGCACCCCGAATTGTAATCGTCAGGATCCCGCGATCTTCTCGCGCGCGCGATTCCTTCAGCGATGTCTTCCGCTTGCCGGCGCGGTCCCGGCAGCGGCGGACTTAACCGAAGATTCACCAATCTCATTCATCTTCGGTTGGAACTTTCCATTCAAGGAGGCCTTCGTGGCTCATTCCGCTGCCCGTCTGCTGATAGCCGCTGCCCTGTCGGCCGCCGCCGTAGCGCTTGCGACGACCGCCGTTCCGGCGGATACCGGCATCCAGGTCGTGATGAACCAGGCGAAGATCGTGAAGCTTGCCCGGCCGGCGGACACCATCGTCGTGGGCAATCCCGCTATCGCGGATGCGGCCGTGCAGGACGCGAACACCATCGTCCTGACCGGCAAGGGTTTCGGCGTGACCAATCTCGTCGTCATGGACGCGCAGGGCGCTCCGATCGTCGACGAACAGGTCTACGTGACTCGACAGGATGCCCGCTCGGTGCGGATCTACCGCCGGTCCGAGGTGCAGACGCTCTCCTGCACGCCTCTGTGCGAGAGCGCCTACAAGACCGATGCCGAGCGCCAGTCGGAATCCGAGATGAACGCCAGCCAGTAAGCCCGGCCGGCGCTCCGACACGGGTTACGATTGGCTAAAATTGCGCGGAAATCTTTACTTTGCGCGACAACCGGATCGCAACCATTCTCGGCTAACCTGCTGCCCGTGAACTCCAAGGTGAGACAGGGGCAGATGGATACTGCGGGCAATTCGGTCGTCCCGACCACTGAAACGCGCCAGGCCGATCGCCGGACGCGGCGTTTCCTGCGCGATCGCAACGGCAATGTCGCGATCGAGTTCAGCCTCTTGGCAATTCCCTTCTCGCTCCTGGTGTTCGCCATCCTCGAGAGCTGCATTTCCTTCGCCGGATCGCAACTGCTCGCCAACGCGACGGACAACGTCGCCCGCCAGCTTCGCACGGGCCAGGTCAAGGCTGCAGGATTGACGGAGGCCACGGTCAAGCAGCTGATCTGCGATCAGATCGATATCCTCGTCGCGTCCGGCTGCCCGGGCCTGAAGATCGACCTGCGGCAGTATTCGACCTTCAAGGACGCCGCCGCCATGAAGATCGTCTATGTCGGCTCCGGCAGCACCAAGGAACTGGCTTCCTCGAATTTCCAGTTCGACCCCGGCAAGTCGATGACGAAGAACATGCTGCGCGTCTTCTACGAATGGCCGGTGATGACCGACTTCATGCGCAAGGCGATGTCAAATCTGAAGGGCAGCAAGACGCTGCACTTCGCCTCGATGACCTGGCAGAACGAACCTTTCGACGACTAGGCGACCCCGTTTGACCAAGGAAACCAGAACCATGTCGAGTTTCGACTGGATCAGCAGAGCGACACGATTGCTGCGACGCGCCGGTGCCGACCGCAAGGGTGTGGCGGCGATCGAGTTCGCGTTCATCGCGCCGTTGCTGCTGACCATGTATTTCGTGACGATGGAGATCGCTCCGGCGATCGACGCCAACAAGAAGGTTGGCCGGTCGGCTTCGATGATCGCCGACCTCGTGACCCAGCAGCAGACCATCAGCAAGAGCGAGGTCGAGGCGATCATGTCGATCGGCGAAGCCACGCTGAACCCCTACAACCGGTCGCAGCTCAAAGTCGTCATCACCGCTATTACTGTCACCGACGAGGAAACCCCCAAGGTCCTCGTCGCCTGGTCGCGCAAGATGGTCAACGGCGCATTCTCGCAGGATGCCGCAAAGGACACGGTCACGACCGTGCCGGCAGCGCTGAAGGTCAGGGGGTCATTCCTGATCCGCGTCGAGACCTGGCTCGACTACAGACCCATCATCACCTGGACGGCCAGCCAGAAGTCGACGACGGGGCTGCTTGCCGCCTTCGACAACATCAACATGAAAGAGACGTACTACCTGCGTCCGCGCATGAGCAACTCGATCGACTGCCCGACCTGCTGAGACCGGCAAGCGGTCTTTGTCGTGCCGACAGAGCGATTTTGCGGACGCCTGTGACCGCCGACGGCGTTCCTCCTCGGCCGCATCGGCGTTATCGCCCGGCAGGCGCTGCTTGACCCTGTAGCCTCCGGATTGCCATCGCTTCCGTTCGCCCCTATGTCTTGCCGGACCCCATGCGGCCCCAACGGACACCGATGCCCCGCGCCTTCATCTTCGTACTCGACTCCTTCGGCATCGGCGGCTCGGCCGACGCCGCAAAGTTCGGTGACGAGGGTTCGAACACGTTCGGCCATATCGCCGCGGCTTGCGCGGTGGGCAAGGGCGATCAGGCCGGGCTGCGGCAAGGACCGCTGCGGCTGCCGCAGATGATGCGGCTCGGTCTCGGCGAGGCATTGCGTGCATCCACCGGACATCACCCTGCCGGGATGGACCCCATCGCCGCGCCGGCCGGATTTCATGGCGCCGCGCAGGAAGTGTCCGACGGGAAGGACACGCCGTCCGGCCATTGGGAGATCGCCGGCGTTCCGGTGCCGTTCAAATGGGGCTACTTTCCTGACACGGTTCCGACCTTTCCCGCCGACCTGACCGAAGCGATCATCCGCGAAGGCGGGCTTCCCGGCATCCTCGGCAATTGCCACGCATCGGGCACCGGGATCATCGAGCGCCTGGGCGAAGAACACATCCGGACCGGCAAGCCGATCTGCTACACCTCCGTCGACTCGGTGCTCCAGATCGCCGCGCACGAGGAGCATTTCGGCCTGCAGCGCCTCTACGACCTCTGCAAGATCGTGCGCAAGCTCGTCGACCCGCTCAACATCGGCCGGGTCATCGCGCGCCCGTTCGTCGGCGAAACCGCCGAAACCTTCAAGCGCACCCATAACCGCAAGGACCTTGCCGTGCCGCCGCCGGAGCCGACGCTGGCCGACCGCGTCGTGGCCAACGGCAAGCGCGTGATCGGGGTAGGCAAGATCGGCGATATCTTCGCCCATCGCGGCATTTCCGAAGTCCGCAAGGCCCCCGGCAACATGGCCATGTTCGACGCCGCGCTCGGCGCCATGGACGATGCGAGGGACGGCGACTTCGTCTTCGCGAACTTCGTCGATTTCGACACGGAGTTCGGCCATCGCCGCGACATTCCAGGCTATGCGGCCGCACTGGAGGCGTTCGACCGGCGCCTGCCCGAGGCTCTCGGCAAGCTGAGGCCGGGCGACATCCTGATCCTCACCGCCGACCATGGCAACGATCCGTCCTGGCGCGGCACCGACCATACGCGCGAGCGCGTGCCGATCGTCGGCACTGGCCCCGGCCTGAAGCCCGCCGATGTCGGGTTGCGGCCCACCTTCGCGGACATCGGCGAGACGGTGGCGGAGCATCTGGGAATTGCCCCCGGCCGCCACGGCACGTCCTTCTACGGCCTGCTGCGCGCCGATGCCTGAACTGCCCGAAGTCGAGACCGTCCGTCGCGGCCTGCAGCCGCATCTCGAGGGCGCGCTGATCGAGCGCGTCGAACAAAGGCGCCCGGATCTCCGGTATCCGTTCCCCGAGCATTTTCCCGAGCGCCTTTCGGGCAGGCGGGTCACCGCGATCGGCCGGCGCGCCAAATACCTGACGATCCATCTGGACGACGGAGCGGTCGTCATCTCGCATCTCGGAATGTCGGGGTCGTGGCGGGTGGAGATGGGCGGCGCAGCCGTCGTCCCGGGCGAATTCCACTATGAGCGCTCCAAGGCGGCGGCGCACGACCACGTGGTGCTGCATCTCCTCACCCATTCCGGGGAACGGGGCTGCATCGTCTTCAACGACCCGCGCCGCTTCGGCTTCATGCTGCTCTCCGACGAAAACCGGCTCAACGAGCATCCGTCTCTTGCTGGCCTCGGCGTCGACCCGACCGGCAACAGCCTCGATGGCGAACTGCTTTCTACTCTCTTGCGAGGAAAGAAGACGCCGCTGAAGGCCGCCCTTCTCGACCAGCGACTGATCGCGGGCCTCGGCAACATCTATGTCTGCGAAGCTCTCTGGCGGGCCGGGCTGTCGCCGCGACGCGCTGCGGGTTCCATCGCCGGACCGCCCGGCCGTCCCGGTGTCCGCGCCGAACGGCTCGCGACCGCGATCCGCGAAGTGATCGCGGACGCCATCGCCGCCGGCGGATCGAGCCTGAGGGACTATATGCATGCCGATGGCTCGCTCGGCTATTTCCAGCATTCCTTCTCGGTGTATGACCGTGAGGGAGAGCCCTGCCTCCGGCCAGGGTGCGGCGGAACGGTCGAACGTATCGTCCAGTCCGGCCGGTCCACTTTCTTCTGCGCGTCCTGCCAGCGCTAGGCAGGCCGCAGTCCCATTCATCTGGAGGATCCTATGGCCTACGAAACCATTCTCGTCGAAACCAGGGGCCGCGTCGGCCTGGTGACGCTGAACCGTCCGAAGGCGCTCAACGCGCTCAACTCGACGGTGTTGCATGAGGTGGTCGACGCGCTGCAGGCCTTCGAGGCAGACGCGGCCGTGGGCGCGATCGTACTGACCGGTTCCGAGAAGGCCTTTGCCGCGGGCGCCGACATTCGCGAGATGCAGCCGAAGACCTATGTCGACATGTATCTGGAGGACTTCTTCGCCGGATGGGACGCGATGGGGCGGGTGCGCAAGCCGATCATCGCCGCCGTCTCCGGCTATGCGCTCGGCGGCGGCTGCGAACTCGCCATGATGTGCGACTTCATCATCGCCTCGGATACCGCCAGGTTCGGCCAGCCGGAGATCACGCTCGGCGTCATGCCCGGCATGGGCGGATCGCAGCGCCTCACACGCTTCGTCGGCAAGTCCAAGGCGATGGACATGTGCCTGACCGGCCGGATGATGGACGCGGCCGAAGCCGAGCGTTCGGGCCTGGTGTCGCGTGTCGTGCCAGCCGCCGACCTCGTCGAGGAAGCACTCAAGGCGGCGGCCAAGATCGCCTCCTTCTCGTTGCCGGCAGTGATGATGACCAAGGAGGCGGTCAACCGGGTCTACGAGACGACGCTGAGCGAAGGTCTGCGCTTCGAGCGGCGCGTGTTCCATTCGATGTTTGCGCTCGAGGACCAGAAGGAAGGCATGGCCGCTTTCGTCGAGAAGCGGTCGCCGAACTTCCGCAACCGTTAGAGTCCCGGTTTTTTCGCGCCGAGAGGCGGTTTGACGCCGCGTGGTCGTTGACGGGTCCGGAAAGCTCGACTATAAGCCCGCCCACCTGAGGCGGCCCATCGGCCGCCCGATGTTTTTGGCGCGGCCGTGACGCAGATCACGGCAACGCAGAACCGGAAAGAGAGACGAGTATGGCCAATACGTCTTCGGCCAAGAAGGCCACGCGCAAGATCGCCCGCCGCACCGCGGTCAACAAGAACCGCCGTTCGCGCGTCCGCAGCTTCGTGCGCAAGGTCGAGGAAGCACTTGCTGCCGGCGACAAGACCGCCGCGCAGGCCGCTTTCGCCGCGGCCCAGCCGGAATTGATGCGTGCCGCCTCGAAGGGCGTGGTTCACGCCAATACCGCCTCTCGTAAGGTCTCGCGCCTGGCCCAGCGGGTAAAGGCGCTGACCGTCTGATACGACCCCATCGACATTCCGAAGCCGGCGCCTCGCGCCGGCTTTTTTGTTTGCCGGATAGGCGAACCACGGCTAAGCTCTTGCTCTGCTTGGAGAACCGGATATCGTTTGCCGGCAGGGTTGCGGAAACCCGCGAATTTCGCCTTCTCCGCGCCATCGCCACGGACTCGCGTCTGGCAAATTTTTGCGAATAACATCAACTACTTCCAGAAGGTTTTCCACACGTTGTCCACGCAACCTGTGGGTTGAACCGGACAGAAGGGTGTCAAGCGAATTTTTTAAGAATCTTTTTGGCCGGCGCCGTAAAAAAACAGTCCCATCCAAACAGATTGATTCATAACAGTTTTGCCACAATCGGTGATCGCCGCGAGCCGGATTTGACCCATCCCGAGGCTGCAACAGGTTAAGAAACCGTGACTGACGGACTTGCCCAGCCGCCCGTCGGTTCTGTAATGTTCAGGCATCGAGAGGGCGGGCAAAAACCCGTTTACCAAGACAGCAGCAACAGTATTCGACCGCGGGAGCAAACCCGCGGCAGGAGAGGTTTGTTCTCTCAAGACGGCGGATTTGCGTCGTCGTTTGCGATACGGGGTATGCGTGCCGAGTCTGGCCAAAAGCCGGGACCGGCTCGTCTATGCCCAAAACGGGTTCGACGCCGGTCGAGGACGGTGCCGGGCGTGGTTGGAAAGCTGGCGCAAGACCAGCGCGACGAAAGAACATGCGGAGCTCGATGCGTGCCCGACGGGCGCATCGAAGAAGGCGGACAACATGGTCGACAAGGCAAGGAAAACCAGCATGGACAGCGGGATCGGTCCGGAAATCGAAGCGGGACTGCCAATCTTCTCGGAGAGCGCGAGGGGAGTGCTTGCCTCGGCGTCGCTGCCGGGGCGCGGCACCGACGGCACGACGGCGGATTTCGAGCGCGTCAAGGCGCAGCTCAAGGCACGACTTGGCCATGACGTCTATTCGAGCTGGTTCGGCCGCATGAAGGTGACCGAGGCGTCGAAGAGCCTGGTTCGTCTTTCCGTCCCGACGGCCTTCCTGCGCTCCTGGATCAACGGCCACTATCTCGACATGATCAGCGAAATCTGGCGCGAGATCGATCCGTCGCTGCTCAAGGTCGAGGTGATCGTGCGCAGCCCGGTGCGCCACGGCGGTCAGCCGGAGGCGGCGGAGCAGCCGGTCGCGCGCAAGGCGGCGCGCCAGTCGGAGACGGCGCTGGGGTCTGGCATGCTCTCGCCGACAAAGACCGAGCGTCCGGCGGCGCCGCGCGCAGGCTTCGTCGAACATGAATCGAAGCCCGGCTCGCTCGGTTCGCCGCTCGACCCCCGCTACACGTTCCAGTCGTTCATCGACGGCCCTTCCAACCGCGTCGCCTACGCGGCGGCGAAGACGGTCGCGGAGGCCGGTCCGGGATCGGTGAGGTTCAATCCGCTCTTCATCCACGCGTCGGTCGGGCTCGGCAAGACGCACCTTCTCCAGGCGATCGCCGCGGAGGCGCTGCGCCAGGATCCGAAATCGCGCGTGGTCTACCTGACGGCCGAATACTTCATGTGGCGGTTCGCGACCGCGATCCGCGACAACAACGCGCTGACACTGAAAGAGCAGCTGCGCGACATCGACCTGCTCATCATCGACGACATGCAGTTCCTGCAGGGCAAGTCGATCCAGAACGAATTCTGCCACCTGATCAACATGCTGCTCGACAGCGCCAAGCAGGTGGTAGTGGCAGCGGACAGGCCTCCGGCGGAGCTGGAATCGCTCGAGCCGCGCGTCCGCTCGCGTCTCAATGGCGGCGTTTCGCTCGAAATGTCGGCACCCGACTACCAGATGCGCCTGGAGATGCTGCGCCAGAAGCTGACGGTCGCGCGCGCAGAGGACCAGTCGCTGTCCATTCCCGACGAGATCATCGACCACGTCGCCCGCACGGTCACCGGCAGCGGCCGCGAGCTCGAAGGCGCCTTCAACCAGCTGATCTTCCGCCAGTCCTTCGAGCCGCAAATCACGCTCGACCGGATCGACGAGCTGCTCGGGCATATCTACCGCTCCGGTGAGCCGAAGCGGGTGCGCATCGAGGACATCCAGCGCATCGTGGCGCGCCACTACAACGTCTCGAAGACGGAGCTGCTCTCCAATCGTCGCACGCGGACGATTGTCAAGCCGCGTCAGGTGGCGATGTATCTGTCCAAAGTGCTGACGCCGCGCTCGCTGCCCGAGATCGGCCGTCGTTTCGGCGGGCGCGACCACACGACCGTGCTGCATGCGGTGCGCAAGATCGAGGGCCTGTCCACCAGCGACACCACGCTGGCGCAGGAACTGGAACTTTTGCGGCGCCTGATCAACGATCAGGCTTGAGGCGCCCCTGCCCGGCCTTCCGGACGCGTTCGGAGGGCCCCCGCCCTTTATCCCCCGATTAGCCTGCCATAAGGAGCCTCGACCGCGCGGCGGGCTTGCTTTTGGAGGCCATTTCCTGTCATTTTGCGCTCGAATCCTGCCCATTCCGGGCGTGCCTGCGTGGGTGGTTCCCGCCCGCGTATGTCAGTTTCACTTGAGCGAGACCCGGTCGTCATGCGTGTTACACTCGAGCGTTCGAACCTCCTGAAGTCGCTGAACCACGTCCACCGGGTCGTCGAGCGGCGCAACACGATCCCGATCCTGTCGAACGTGCTCCTGAAGGCGACCGGCGCCAGCCTCGAGATGAAGGCGACCGACCTCGACCTTGAGATGACGGAGGCGACGCCGGCCCAGATCGAGCGCACCGGCGCGACGACCGTTCCGGCGCACCTGCTCTACGACATCGTGCGCAAGCTGCCCGATGGCGCGGAAGTGATGCTGAAGACCGCCGACGACGGCAACTCGATGACGGTGATCTCGGGCCGGGCGAGCTTCCGGCTGCAGTGCCTGCCGCAGTCGGATTTCCCGGAACTGTCGGCCGGCTCGTTCTCGCACATCTTCCGCATCGATTCCTCGGTGCTGAAGCATCTGATCGACAAGACCCAATTCGCGATCTCGACCGAAGAGACGCGCTACTATCTCAACGGCATCTACCTCCACACGATCGAGTCCGGCGGGCAGCTCAGCCTGCGCTCGGTGGCGACCGACGGCCATCGCCTCGCGCGCGCCGATACCGAGGCGCCTGCTGGTTCGGAAGGGATGCCCGGCATCATCGTTCCGCGCAAGACGGTGTCGGAGCTGCAGAAGCTCGTCGACAATCCCGATGTTGCCGTCACCGTCGAGCTCTCCGACACCAAGATCCGCTTCACCATCGGCAGCGTGGTGCTGACGTCGAAGCTGATCGACGGCACCTTCCCGGACTACCAGCGCGTCATTCCGTCGGGCAACGACAAGAAGCTCACCATCGACCGGCAGAGCTTCGCGCAGGCGGTCGACCGCGTCTCGACGATCTCGTCCGAACGTGGCCGCGCGGTGAAGATGGCGATCGCCGACGGGCAGGTGACGCTGACCGTCAACAATCCGGATTCCGGCAGCGCGACGGAGGAGATCGCCGCCGACTACGACGCCGATCCGATGGAGATCGGCTTCAATGCGCGTTATCTGCTCGACGTCACCGCTCAGCTCAACGGCAGCGACGCGCGCTTCCTTCTCGCCGATGCCGGCTCGCCGACCCTCATCCAGGACACCAGCGACGAGCATGCGCTCTACGTGCTGATGCCGATGCGTGTCTAGCCAGGGCGCCGAGCCGGACCCGGTCGCGATCTCGCGGCTGAAGCTCAGCAATTTCCGCAACTACGCCTCGGCCGACATCGCGCTCGAGCCGGGCCTCGTCGTGCTCGCCGGCGAGAACGGCGCGGGCAAGACGAACCTGCTCGAAGCCGTCTCGCTTTTGACGCCCGGCCGCGGCCTGCGCCGCGCCGCCTATTCCGACATGCAGGGCAAGGCGGGAACGGGCGGCTTCGCCATCCATGCCACGGTCGAGAACCCGGACGGCGAGACAGAGATCGGGACGGGCACGTCCGGAACCGGCGGTGGAGAGGGCGAGAACGGGCGAAAGGTGCGCATCAACGGCGCCAACGCCTCGGCGGACGAGTTGATGGAGCGATTGCGCGTCGCCTGGCTGACGCCCGCAATGGATGCGCTCTTCACCGGCCCAGCGGGCGACCGGCGGCGCTATCTCGACCGGCTGGTGCTGGCGATCGATCCCGCGCATGGCAGGCGGGCGCTCGACTACGAGAAGGCGATGCGGGGGCGCAACCGCCTGCTGGCGGAGGATTCGCGCGACGGCCGCTGGTTCGAGGCGATCGAGGCGCAGATGGCTGAGACCGGCGTTGCGATTGCCGCGGCGCGGATGGAACTGCTGCATCTGATGCGCGCGATGATCGAGAAGCTGCCGGATGAGGGGCCGTTCCCGAAGGCCGAAATCGCCATCGACGGCGACCTGGAGCGGCAGATCGCGGACCGGCCGGCCGTGGAGATCGAGGAGGGCTTGATCCGCCAGCTCGCGGAGGATCGCGGACGCGACCGCGCGGCGGGGCGCACGCTCGCCGGGCCGCACCGCTCCGACCTCCTCGTGCGTCACCGGCCTAAGGACATGGCGGCCGAGTTCTGCTCGACCGGCGAACAGAAAGCGCTGCTGGTCGGCATGACGCTGGCGCACGCGCGGCTGACCGCGGAAGTGTCCGGCATGACGCCGATCCTGCTGCTCGACGAGATCGCGGCGCATCTGGACGAGGGCCGCCGTGCGGCGCTGTTCTCGATCCTGGTCGAAAGCGGCGGCCAGACATTGATGACCGGCACCGACGCGGCGCTGTTTTCGAGCATCGCCGAGCAGGCCCAGTTCCTGACAGTCGCGAACGGAACCGTGCGCCCGGCCTGAGTTCAGGCTAGGTCCAGTTCAGGCCGTCTGGCCGGCCTCCCAGCCAAGGATCGCCCGCTTGCGCGTCAGGCCCCAGTGGTAGCCTGTCAGCGCGCCGGACTTGCCAAGCGCACGATGGCACGGCACCACGAAGGAAATAGGGTTGGCGCCCACCGCCGCGCCGACCGCGCGGCTGGCGCTCGGCTGGCCGATTTCCGAGGCAATCGAGGAATAGGTGCGGGCGCAGCCCATCGGGATCTTCAGCAGCGCCTCCCAGACGCGGACCTGGAAGTCGGTGCCGATCATGACGACCCGCAGCGGCTCGTCCCGGTTCCACCGCGCCGGATCGAAGATCCGCCCGGCATAGGGAGCCGTCGCGCTCATGTCCTCGACATAGGTCGCGTTCGGCCAGCGGCCCGACATATCGGCAAAGGCTGCGCGATCCTCGCCCGGATCGTTGAAGGACAGGCCCGCGAGCCCGCGGTCGGTAACCATCACCAGAGCGCGGCCGAAGGGCGAGATGTGCCAGCCGTAGCGGATGACCAGCCCCTCGCCGCGCGACTTGTGCTCGCCCGGCGACATCGCCTCGTGGGTGACGAACAGATCGTGCAGGCGGCCGGGGCCTGACATGCCGACTTCAAACGAGGCTTCGAGCAGCGGCATGCCTTCTGCCAGAAGCCGGCGGGCATGGTCGAGCGTGACCGCCTGCAGGAAGCCCTTGGGGCTGAGACCCGCCCAGCGGGTGAAGAGTTTCTGCAGACTGGTGGGCGTCTCGCCGACCTCCTCGGCCAGCGTTTCCAGCGAGGGCTGGTCGCGATAATCGAGGCTGATCTTCTCGATCACCCGGCGGACCTTGTCGTAGTCTCCTCCCTCGGCGGACGTGGCGAGCGGAGTGATGTCTTTCGTGAGAATGGCTGTCTGCGCGTTCATGGCGAAGTCTCCTTGGACGCGAATATCGCCTCTCTCAAGCGGGTTTCCCACCCGAAACTTGCGAGACAGCCTTCTCGATCTGCGCGCAAAGATGTATGACACTGTCATAGAAGGAGTCTCCCTATGCGCACCAGCAAGCCAATCACCGTCACGCTTGGCAAGCAGCAGGCCGTTGTCGACGACCGGCTAGCATCCGGCGAATATGAGTCCGCCAGCGAGGTCGTGCGCGCCGGCCTGCGTGCGCTCGAGCGTGAAGAAAAGGCACGAAACGAAGTCTGGCGTCGATTGATCCAGGAGTCGCTCGAAGACCCGAGGCCGGATATTCCGGGCGAGGAGGTTTTCGCCGAACTGGAAGCGCTGCACGATGAACGAGTGAAAGCCGGCAGATGAGCCGCCGAGTTCGCTTTCGTCCCGCCGCACGGGCCGATCTGCGCAGACTCTATCTCTACATCGCGGATCAGGCGAGCGACGCTGTCGCCTTCGCCTATGTGCGCCGCATCCGGGTCGCCTGCGAGAAGCTGGATTTCATGGCCCGTCGCGGCCAGCCTCGGGAAGACCTGGGGCCGGGTATCCGGACTCTGCCATTTGAAGGCAGGGCGACGATCGTTTATCGCGTCGATGACCTGGGCGCCAACATCGTCCGGGTCTTTCCGGCCGGTTTGGATTACTCGAGCGACGACGTTCCCGACGACCGCTGACTACCCCGCCTTCGCCGTCGCTAGCGCGTTCCCAAACGCCTTCGCAAAGCTGTCGCGGTCGTCGGGGTTGAGGAACGACCCGATCGCCACCCGTTGCCCCTGCCCCTCGACCGTCATCGAGGTGATGCCGATCTCGTCGTGCCGGACGACCGAGAAGCGCGCCCAGAACGGGTTGAAGCGGTGCTCCCGCGTCTTGCCCGATGGCGCGACCTGGAGGATGTCGAGGGCCGTGCGCGACACCGAGACGACCTCACGGGCCCTGGCGGCGCGGTAATTCATCCGGAAGGCGACGTAGACCAGCAAAACGTCGAGCCCGAAGAAGCCGAAGACTGGCCAGGCGCCCTGCGACAAAAACACGATGCCGGTGAAGGCCCAACCGGCGAGCAGGGCCAGCATGATCAGCCTGAAGCCGGTCTTTCCAAGCGAGCGATGCGGCGTCAGCAGCGCACGGAAGAAGGGCTCGTCGGGATCACGGGCGTTTGTCTCGTCCATCGGCTCCAACTATAGGAGGACCATGGCGAAACTGAAGACGAAAATTGCCGCAGTGGCCTCGCCGAAGGTCACGTCCGCGAGAGCGAAGCCGAAGCGCAGGCCGCCGGCCCGCACCGCCTATTCGCGCGACGAGATCGCCGAGATCTTCCGGCGCTTCTCGATCCAGCGGCCGGAGCCGAGGGGCGAACTCGAACACGTCAACGCCTTCACCCTGCTTGTCGCCGTCGTGCTGTCGGCGCAGGCGACGGACGCGGGCGTGAACAAGGCGACGCGCGCGCTGTTCGCGGTAGCCGACACGCCGCGGAAGATGGTCGATCTCGGCGAGGAGAAGGTGGGCACCTACATCCGCACGATCGGCCTCTGGCGCAACAAGGCCAAGAACGTCATCGCGCTGTCCCAGGCGCTGATCCGCGATTTTGGCGGCGAGGTGCCCGGCGACCGCGACGCCTTGACCACGCTGCCCGGCGTCGGCCGCAAGACGGCCAATGTCGTGCTCAACATGGCCTTCGGCCAGCCGACCATGGCGGTTGACACCCACATTTTCCGGATCGGCAACCGCATCAGGCTCGCGCCCGGGAACACGCCCGAGCAGGTCGAGGACACGCTCGTGCGCATCATCCCGCCCGAATACATGCGCCACGCGCATCACTGGCTGATCCTGCACGGGCGCTATGTCTGCAAGGCGCGCAAGCCGGACTGCTGGCGCTGCGTCATCGCCGACATCTGCAAGTCGCCGGAGAAGACGACCGACGTTCCGGCGCCTCTCGTGCCCCTCGACGATGTCGACGAGTCGCCCGATCAGGCGCCGTAGCGCGCCATGGCGGCGGCGAAGATCGGGATCAGCAGGAAGATGCCGGCCTCGGCATGGATGAAGCGGCGGACCGCTTTCACCTCCGCATCGCCGACTGCAAATGAAGGGTTCGCCGCGGCCTGCCTGCGCCAGCGCGTGAAGCGGATCGTCGGCGCGATGGAGAGCAGGCCGACGATCAGGAAGGCCGCCATCTTGTGCCAGAACCAGACATTGCCCGAATAGGCCTCCCAGCCCTTGACGCCCCAGACCACGCGGCACACGCCGACGGCGAGGACCGCGAGCGACAGCGCACCGTAGGCGCCGTCGATGCGCGCCAGGCGGCTGAGCGATGCGCCCGCCAGTCCCGGCCGCACCAGCACCAGCTCCGCGGCCAGTGCTGCCATCAGCAGGAAGATCAGCACATGGTGCAGCGAGGCGAGGACGAAGTCGGTCATCATGGCGGCGATCCAAATGTTTACAGTGTCAAGTTACTGTCTCACACGGCCGCCCGTTTGTCGACCGCGAAGGTCCGGCCGGCGTCGCGCGCCGAGATCGCCTTGTGCAGGTGCACCATCATCGCCGCCGCGAAGAGCGGCGTGGCGAGATTGAGCAGCGGGATGGCGAGGAAGCCGGCGACGACGAGGCCGGCAAGGAAGATCGTCCAAGCATGGCGCCGGCGCAGCGCCCTGGCCTCCGCCTCGGGCCGGAAGCGCATCGCGGCGAACTCGAAATATTCGCGGCCGAGCAGATAGCCGTTGACGATGAAGAAGGCGGCGATGTTCACGCCCGGAACGAGCAGCAGCAGCAGCGCGACGATGTTGCCCAGGATGACGATGCCGACGAATTTCAGAGACAGCACCAGCGAGCGCAGCGGCGGCACCGCCACGCCGGGCGCATCGGCGGGAAAGCTGTCGCGCTCCACGACCTCGGCGATGTCGTCGAGGAACAGGCCCGCCACCAGCGCCGTCACCGGGGCGACGAGCAACGACAGGGCGACCGCGATGCCGATCCCCGCCGCGATAGCCGCGAGCAGGCCGAGCCACCCCGCCCAGGCGGGAAGGCCGGGCAGCAGCGCATCGATCCACGGCATGGCAAGCGCGTCGAAGATCTCGCGCAGGCCGAACCAGGCGCCGACGAGAATGAGCAGGGTCAATCCGATCGATTTGAAGAGGACCGAGCGGAACGGTGCGGAGAACATGCGGCTCGCGGCGGCACGGGCGGCGTCGAAGATCACGGGATTCTCCCTGCGCGGCCGGGCGGCGGCCTTCGCCATTCGAGATAGGTTGGGGAGACAGGCAGGGCAAGGGCGACGCGGCAGCCATCAAAGGCGCCTGCGCCGCCCCTCCGGCCGCGAGACTGATCCGCAACTCGGCGGCCGAAGCTCGTGGCTGGTCGAGCAGGAACGCCGCAGGCGCGGATTGGTTTCGCGCAAATAGCTGTCGCAGCGGAAGCCGCCGAGAGGTCAGCCGATCCCGATCAGGCCGGGAAGCTCGCGCATGTCGTCGAACAGTTCGCCGCCCGCTTTCGCCAGGCCTTCGCGCTCGGCTTCTGGATCGCCTGCATAAGCCAGCGCCCGCATGCCGGCCGCCCGCGCCGCGGTAACGCCGGCGATAGAATCCTCGACGACGACGCAGGTCTCGGGCGCTTGACCCATCGTCGCGGCCGCGTGCAGGAAGAGGTCAGGAAAAGGCTTGCCGCGCGAGACCATGCTGACGCTGAACATCGCATGCTCGAAGAACGGCAGGAGACCGGTCAGCCCAAGCGTCAGCCGCATCTTGGGCAACTGGCCCGACGAGGCGACGCAGAAGGGAAGGCCGGCCGCGGCGAGCGCTCGGACCGCCCCTTCGACATGCGGGATCGGATCGAGCCCATCCTTGAAGAGCTCAGGCAAGCCGTCGTTCCAGAGTTGCACGAAATCGGCGCCCAGCATCACGCCGGCCGCCTCGACATGCGCCTGGATCGCGGCCATCGGCTTGCCGACGAAGGTGCGACGGCAGTCTTCGTAGGAGATCGGGAAGCCTGCTTCGCTGAGAACGGCGGCGAGACGCTGGTTGCCGAGCCGCTCCGTGTCGACCAGCACGCCGTCACAATCGAAGATGACCAGGCCTGGTCTCATCGCGGCTCAGCCTTCATGCGGTTCCGGTCGACCCGAAACCGCCCTCACCGCGCGCCGTCGAGCCGGCGAGGCTGTGCTCCTCGACCGATACGCGCGTGACGGGCGCGACGACCAACTGTGCGATGCGCATGCCGCGTGTCACCTCGAACTCCTCGTCGCCGAGATTGACCAGCAAAACCTTCACCTCGCCGCGATAGTCGCTGTCGATCGTGCCGGGCGTGTTGAGGCAGGTGATGCCGTGCTTGAAGGCAAGGCCCGAGCGCGGGCGCACCTGGCCCTCGAAGCCCGCCGGAAGCTCGAAGACGAGGCCGGTCGGCACCAGCGCGCGGCGGCCGGGCAGAATGATCATCGGCCGGTCGGCTGGCACCGCGGCGCGCAGATCCATGCCGGCAGCGCCATCGGTCTCGTAGGCCGGCAGCTCGAGGCCGGCGGAGTGCGGAAGGCGGACGATGGGGAGGACGGTGGTCGAGGACATGCGCCGTCTATCGGGCACCGGACTTCAGACGTCAATCGTCCCGCTCCCGCACTTCACAGTTCGCAGGGCAGTTATGAAGGCCGGGAGCGTCGCGGTTCGCCGGTGTCAGCGCTTCTTCATTTCGATGGCGCGCTGCAATTCCTTGACCGCGGTTTCCAGTTGACCGATCTGCTCGGTGGTGAGGGATCGGTCGGCCTTGCCTATGTGGCGCGCGCCTTCAAGGATTGCCTTGGCCGTCGCGGTAACGACCGTTGCGATGTCGGCATCGTCATGGAGATACATCAGCCACTCCCTGTGTGCTTCCCGACTTATCTATAGAAGTTCTGGCAACTGTGCGACAACGCCGAGGCGCGCCCGCATGCGCCGGGCGAAGCCGCTCACCTGACCTCCATCGGCAGAACGGTGGTATCCCGTATCTCCTCCATGACGAAGGAGGCCGACACGTCGGTCAGCGGAACACGTGAGATCAGCCGCTGGTAGAGCCGGTCGTAGGCCTTCACGTCGGCGACCCGGGCACGCAGGATGTAGTCCAGGTTGCCCGACATGCGATAGACGCCGGTGATCTCCGGCAGGGACGTGACGGCGTCGCGGAACAGCTTCAGCCAGTCCGGGTCATGGCGCGACGTCCGCACGAGGATGAAGACCGACAGGCCCAGACCAACCTTCTCCGCGTCGACCAGCGCGACGCGGCCCGCGATCACATGATCGTCCTCGAGACGCCTCATCCGCCGCCAGCAGGCATTGCGGGAAAGGCCGACCCGCTCGGACAACTGGTCGACCGAAAGCGACCCATCGCGCTGGAGTTCGGCGAGGATCCTGCGGTCGATCGTATCGATTTCGGCGCTCATCATGGGATATTTGTCCCAATAATTGCAAAATCGCAATCACATTCGGGACGTTCTCCCGCGGAACCCAGTCTATCCATCGGTCTCTCAAGCCCTCGGGAGACACACATGGCCGCACGGATCGTCGGACTCTTCACCCGCCACCCCGGTACGGTCGGCGAGAGCTATTTCGGCCATCTGAGGTTCGCGGCTTGGTTCTCGTCACGGTTGTTCCTGGCCGGCGGCGCGGCCTTGGTCCATGCGCTGCTGCCCTTCCTGTTCGAGACGACCGCGAGCCGGATCGTGCGCGAGCTCGCCGAGCGGACCCATCGCCGGACGACGCACTGAACATTCCAGATCGGTTCTTCCGGCGGGGGTTGACTCGACGTCGGCTCTCTTTTATTTAACCCATCAGCTAATTAACTGATCGGCTAAATACGTGCCCGAAACCGACCACCTCTCAGCCACCTTCGCCGCGCTCGCGGACCCCACGCGGCGCGCCATTCTCGCGCGCCTCGTCCACGGCGAAGCGTCGGTGACGGAGATCGCCGAACCGTTCGCGATGAGCCTTCCGGCGGTGTCGAAACACCTGAAGGTGCTGGAGCGCGCCGGGCTGGTGAGCCGGGGGCGCTCGGCGCAGTGGCGGCCGGTCAAGCTGGATCCGGCCCCGCTGCAGGAAGCCGCGGGGTGGATCGACCATTACAGGCGGTTCTGGGAGGAAAGCCTCGACCGTCTGGATGCCTATCTCACCAAGCTGCAGGCAGGAGACCCCGATGGAAGCAAACATTGATGTCACCGGCGCGGGAGGCGCATCGCCCCTGCCCACGCGTTTGCCAAACCTCACCTTCAAGCGCGTCTTCGACGCCCCGATCGCGCTCGTCTTCAAGGCCTGGACCGACCCGCTGCATGTCGCCGCGTGGTGGGGCCCGCACGGCTTCTCCAATCCGTTCGCCGCGATCGAGCCATATTCGGGCGGACGCTTCCACGTGCACATGCAGGCCCCGGACGGAACGATCCAGCCGATGGGCGGGCATTTCGATGAGATCGAGGCGCCGAACCGGATCGTCTTCGTGACGACGCTCTCCGGCGAGGACGGCTCGATCATCATCGAGAACACCCACGCAGTGACGCTCGTCGACCGCGGCGCGCGGACCGAAATGATGCTGCATTCGCAGATGCTCTACGCCGCGCCGTCCATGCTTCCCCATGTCGGGGGCATGGAGGAAGGCTGGAGCCAGAGCCTCGAACGGCTGGGCGCAATTCTCAAGGCGATCTGAGCGCCGCAACCGGCACGTGACGCGACTGCCATTCTCAGCCGAACAGGGAGAAACGAGATGAAAGCCGACATTTATATCTTCTTCGACAGCAACTGCCGCGAAGCGTTCGCCTTCTACGAGAAGCTCGGCATCGGCAAGATCCAGGACATGATGACCAACAAGGATGCCCCTCCCGGCGCGCAATACGATCCGGCGCGCGCCGACAACGTCATGCACGCGACGTTGAAGATCGGCGAATCGACCGTGATGGCGTCGGACATGCCCGAGGGCTGGTACAAGAAGCCGCAGGGCTACAATATCTACCTCCCCGTGCCGGACGTGGCGGAAGCGGAACGGCTGTTCTCGGCCCTGTCCGAGGGCGGCGAAGTCCAGATGCCGCTGGAAAAGACCTTTTGGGCCGAGCGCTTCGGCGCCTGCGTCGACCGTTTCGGCATTCCGTGGATGATCGGCGTCGACGCGCCGGCTGCGTGATTGCCGGCTGACGTCAACCGTGGAGGACAAAGCCATGTCGCTTGCCCAGAGAGCCGTGCCCGCCGCCGGCTACGAACTGAAAATCACCCGCATCTACGACGCGCCGCGCGCGCTGGTGTTCCGGATGTGGGCGGAGCCGGACCATATGCGGGTGTGGAGCTGCCCGCGCGGCATGACCATCCCGGAGGCAACGGGCGGCAGGGCCGCAACCGGCGGATCGTTCCGGGTGGTGATGCAACAGGCGGACGGCACGCGCCACATCATGCGCGGCACCTATCTCGAGGTGTCGCCCATCGATCTAATCTCCTTCACCCACCAGTGGGAGGAGGACGGCTGGCAGGACAATGGCGGGCTCAGCCCGCGGACGACCGTCACGGTCACCTTCGAGGACACACCGGACGGCAAGACGAAGCTGACGCTGCACCAGGGCAACTTCCGCAACGCGGCGGTGCGTGACGGCCACGAAGCCGGCTGGACGGAATCGCTCGACAAGCTTGCCGAGTACCTGGGGTCGGTGGCGTGAGGCTCTATTATTTCGCCGACGGCTGCTCGCTCGCCACCCACATCGCCATGCGCGAAGCCGGGATGGATTTCGAGATCGAGGAAGTCGACGTCCAGACGCGCCTCACCGAGAGCGGCCGGCCGTTCCCCGAAATCAATGCCAAGGGTTACGTGCCCGCCCTTGTCTTCGACGATGGCTCGATGCTCACGGAAAACGTCGCGCTGCTCGACTGGGTGGCGCAACAGTCCGACGCGCTGCGGCCGGAAGATGGGATACCGAGGACCCGGCAGATCGAAGCGCTGACCTTCATCTCGACCGAGTTGCACCGGCCGTTCCTGTTCCTGTTCTTCTTCGTTGGCGAGCCAGAAAAGCCGGCGGTCGGCGGCATGATCGCCGGTCGCTTCGCCCATATCGCGGGGCGTCTCGCGGGAGACTATCTCCTCGGCGACCATTTCTCGGTCGCCGACGCCTTTCTCTACGTGATGCTGCGCTGGGCGAAGATGTCGAAGGTGGAGGTCTCCGACCGTTTCGCGCCCTACGTGCGGCGGATCGAGGCACGGCCCGCCGTCCGGGCAGCGCTGGATGCGGAAGGATTGCGGACGGTCGCGGCCTGACCGCAAAGGCTCATCGACCGAGACGCCCGCTCCACCAGACGGTTGCGAGCGCAAGGATCAGCGCCGCGGTGGCCATCCACCCCATCGACCGGTAGAGGGCTGCGTCGAACATCACGCCGCCCAGCGCGGAGCCTGCCGCCTGGCCGACATAGATCGCCGAGGAGTTGAGCGCGATGGCGGCGCCGGCAAGCGCGGGCGCAGCACCCGCAAGGCGCGCCTGCTGCATCGAGTTCGAGGCGGCGAAGCCAAGCCCCCACAGAGCCGAGCCGACGAAGACGAGTTCGACCGAGTCGATGACGAGGCTCCACAACGCGGCACCGGCCATCATCGTGCCGAAGAAGACGATCGACGTGCGCAGCGTTCCGAGCGAGCCGACGATCCGGGACGCGACGATGTTGCCGAGGAAGCCCGCAATGCCGAATACGGCAAAGGCGATGGCGATCTCGGACGACGTTGCGCCGGCCACTCCCGCGAGCAGCGGACCGAAGAACGGAAAGACTATAAATTGCCCGGTCGCCGACATGACCGTTACCGCGAGCAGGGCAAGGACGAGACGGTCGGAGAAGAGGCTGCCCCAGTTCCTGAGCGACATGACGGCACCCTTCAAACCAGAAGGTACCGACATCGCGACCGCCGCGGTCGCGGCAAAGCCGACCACGGCCAGACCCCAATGCACGCCGCGCCAGCCGTGTTCGGACGCGAACCATGCGGCAATCGGAAGGCCGGCGGCCGCGGCCAGCGACCAGCCGAGGAAGATGAACGAGATCGCGCCGGGCCGCTCCTTCTCCGGCACCATCATGGCGATCGCACTCGCCGCCTGCGGCGTGTAGATGGCCGCAAACGCCATCGCCACGATGCGCACGGCCATGAGGACGCCGAGGTTCGGGGCGAGCGCCGAGGCGACATGGCTCGCCGAAAGCCCGGCGAGCGCGATCGTCAGCAAAAACCGGCGGTCCGTCGCCGCGGTGCCCCAGGCGACCAGCGGCGAGCCGATGCACAACACGACGGCGCCGAAGGTCAAGAGCAGCGCCGCGCTCGTGACCGAGACGCCGAGATCGGTGGACAGTGGGCCGACCATGCCTGCCGGCGCGATGACCGACATGCCGATAAGGAAGTTTCCGGAGAGAAGCGCGTAAGCCGCGCCGCGTGCGGTCATCTGGAACGGCTTTCCGGTCTTGCCTGGCAGGTCTGCCGGACGTGTCGTCCATCCGGCGATCCGCCGGATGCGGTGCGAGCCGTCAAACTACAGCCGCCGCGCCCGCGCTGTCGACCCGCCAGACGGGCAGGTTCGCGAGGCCAGGCTTTCACAAGCTGCGGCGAGAAGTCCGGAGCCTGGCAACTTTCGTCCGAGCCGGAAGCGACACATCGGCGTTGGGACGGATCATCCTTTGTCGTGAACGAGTCCGGGGGTTTCCTCAATCCGATGAGATTTGGTCTTGGCGTCCAGATCCCGGACGGCAGACCACCTCAACCGATGGTAAGCCCTGGCGCCAAACACGCCCCAGAAGACGATCGCGCTACATCCAACCAGCACGAGGTAACCCTTGTCGATGTTGCTGAGAATGCTCATCGGCCCGACCAAGGGCTGCCGCAAGGAAGCGATCTCCAGATTGAGTTTACCGAGGAACTCGAGAGTAGCAGCGACAGTTACTACGACGGCCAAGCGGCGCGACTGTCGGGCCCTGCCTTCGGACCGACCGACCCTATCAAGGAATCCGACGATCAGGAGGCAGACGGCTACTCCGTAAACGACCCTCATCCAGTTCCGCTCGGGAAAGGTGGTGATCTTTTCGAATACGAGGTTGGAACATGCCGGGGTCCAACCTACAGAGCAGGCATTTCCGCTGCCGAGAGGCACCACTATGTCGAGGAGGAGGAAGCTCGCGATGAAAAAGCCGGCCAGGATGGCGCCCGCGCTCACATAGCTGCCCGCGGCCACCTTCTTCGGATCGTTATCCGCGTCGGACGTCTGGAACCACTCGTTGTCCTCGATTCGGTTGCGCCGATACGAGAATACAATGAACATGCCGAGCCCGACCGATATGTATTCGCAAAATACCGCGAAGAGATTGCGCCCGATCGCATAGAGCTCCGGAAACCCCCTCCACCCCATCCGCGCGGACAATCCGAACATGTCATTGGCCAGGGAGAACAGAACGTACAGACCGCCGATCGATGCCAGTGCCGCGAAATAGGCGAACACGAGCATATCCGCCTGCTGCTGCGATTCGCGCTCCACCTGATACTCGGCCTGTTGCGTGCTCGAGAAATCGAGCCTCAGATTGGCAAACGCCTGTCGCATCGACATCTGGCTCGACCGGTTCGCAACCGCGCAGCCAACGAAGCTGTAAACATCGTCCCCAAGCCGGGTGACGAGTGGCGAGAGCTCCTGGAGACGCGCCAGATACTGGTCCTCCGTCTCGTTCTGCTCGCCGGTATCTGGGGCTGCAGATTGTGAAACTCCTGCCTGATCCGCTGCCAGATCAGCTTGAATCGCTGGTAGAATGAGTTTGCGATCCGGTTTCGGATGCGGGCTGTCCGCGAATTCTGCTCGAAGGCGTTGAACAGAAGCGCAACGTTCAGCCAGGTCGCAATCGTGGGATCCAGCTTGTCGAGATCCGCCGGCCGCGAAACCTCGCTCGGCAGGGACAAGCGTTTTCGGTCGATTTCTGAAAGCCCGTCGAGCCGCGGCTGGGAAATCGTCAGCTCTTCTCGTATTTCGTCCACATACCGCAGGACCATCGCGCGGTTGTGCAGCATGCCGCGGACCCAGAGTTCCAGGGTCGATAGCCAGGGCACGTTCGGCGCGAGACCTGCGACCAGAAGCCCGCAGAAGGCCGGCCACGCCGCGCCGACGATCTTGTCGGTGCTGATGCCGATCAGCGGCTTCCCGACTACAACTAGGGTGGCGTAGCCGAAGAGAAGCGTCGACAGATAGATCGCCAGCGCCTTGGAGAAGGTGCGGTGGATAGCGAGGTTGTGGTAGTAGACCTCGGCCAGCACCCTGTCCCGGTCAACGGGCTTCATGTCCGGATGCTGTTCGTGGAATTTCCGCCAGCCGAACAGCAGGACTACCAGACCTCCGAACGCCCAGCCGAGAAGGAGGCTCCTGTCCATCGCG
Organism: Mesorhizobium sp.; assembly: GCF_024710845.1. Classification (GTDB taxonomy): domain Bacteria; phylum Pseudomonadota; class Alphaproteobacteria; order Rhizobiales; family Rhizobiaceae; genus Mesorhizobium_A. Next base: position 70,612 of record NZ_JANJTZ010000002.1, on the reverse strand, counting down.
ACTGCGGCGATCTTACTTGCACACGCCGTTTACGCAGCTTTGCGCGACCGCGTGAGTCACAACGGGCGTCATCGCCGACATCGCGGAAACCAGACAGGCTATCAGCAGCTTTCGCATGGTGCGCTCCCAGAAATGAGGCTTCTACCTATACGGCTATTCCAACCTGAGTGCAACTAATAAGTGAATTCCCGCCTTTGCCTGCCTTCAGGTTGCAGGGCGCGGGCCGATCGAACGTTCCGAATGGCGCAAACCTCGACACCTCGCTGCAGCACTGTTAGAAGCCGCCCCGAACGGAATTCCATCATGACCGAGACGATCAAGGACGCGGTCGCGCGTCGCCGCACTTTCGCGATCATCGCGCACCCGGACGCGGGCAAGACGACGCTGACGGAAAAGCTGCTGCTGTTCGGCGGCGCGATCCAGCTTGCCGGCGAGGTGAAGGCCAAGAAGGACCGGATGAACACGCGCTCCGACTGGATGAAGATCGAGCGCGAGCGCGGCATCTCGGTCGTCACCTCGGTGATGACCTTCGAATATGGCGACAACGTCTTCAACCTGCTCGATACGCCCGGGCACGAGGACTTCGCCGACGACACCTATCGCACGCTCTCGGCGGTAGATTCGGCCGTCATGGTGATCGACGCCGCAAAGGGCATCGAACCGCGCACGCTGAAGCTGTTCGAGGTCTGCCGGCTGCGCGACATCCCGATCGTCACCTTCGTCAACAAGATGGACCGCGAGGCGCGCAACACGTTCGAGATCCTCGACGAGATCGAGCAGAAGCTCGCGCTCGACACCGCGCCGATGACATGGCCGATCGGCCAGGGCCGCACCTTCTCCGGCACCTATCACCTGTCCAGCAATTCGGTGCGCCGAGGCGACGACGAGGTCGAACGCACGCCGGTCAACGGACCGGATTCCAACCGCGTCGCCGGCCTCCTGCCACTCAACGAACAGGAGACCTTCATCGAGGAGTTGGAACTGGCCCGCGAGGCCTGCCGGCCGTTCGACCGCGAAGCGTTCCTCGAAGGCCACATGACACCGGTCTATTTCGGCTCGGCGCTCAGGAATTTCGGCGTGCGCGACCTGATCGAAGCGCTGGGCTCCTATGCGCCCCCGCCGCGCGACCAGGAGGCCGACACGCGTGTGGTCCACGCGACCGAACCGGAGATGAGCGCCTTCGTGTTCAAGATCCAGGCCAACATGGACCCGAACCACCGGGACCGCATCGCCTTCGTGCGCGTCTGCTCGGGCGAATTGAAGCGCGGCATGAAGGCGAAGCTGGTGCGTACCGGCAAGCAGATGTCGCTGTCGGCGCCGCAGTTCTTCTTCGCCCGCTCGCGCATCACCGCCGACGAGGCCTATGCCGGCGACGTGGTCGGCATTCCCAACCACGGGACGCTGAGGATCGGCGACACGCTGACCGAGGGCGAGGAGATCCTGTTCCGCGGCGTGCCCAACTTCGCGCCGGAAATCCTGCGCCGCGTCAAGCTCGGCGACCCGATGAAGGCGAAGAAGCTGAAGGAGGCGCTGCAGCAGATGGCCGAGGAGGGCGTCGTGCAGCTGTTCTCGCCCGAGGACGGCTCGCCGGCCATCGTCGGCGTGGTCGGCGCCCTGCAGCTCGACGTGCTGAAGGAGCGGCTGGCGGCGGAATACGGCCTGCCGGTCGATTTCGAGATCGCCCGCTTCACGGTCTGCCGCTGGATCGACGCGGACAGCGAGGCCGAGCTGATCCGTTTCATGGAGGCGCATCGCGGCGACATCGCCCGCGATCTCGACGGCGACCCGGTCTTCCTCGCCCAGCACGGCTTCGGCCTGAACTACGAGGCCGAGCGCTGGAAGCAGATCAAGTTCACGGCGATCAAGGACTACCAGGTGCGCGAGGCGGCGTAGCCCGGTTCACCGGCACATCGCCGCGAACATCACGACGATCGCCTCGATGTCGCGGCGGTCGTCCCATGCTTCGCCCGGCGCCAGCGCGAAGCGGGTCAGAAGGTAGCTCAGGTTGAGCCCGAAAAAGCCGGACGCGAGTACCGCGGGCGGCAGGCCGGGGCCGATCTCGCCCGACGACTGCATGCGGGCGAGATGCGCGGCCAGCGGGTCCATCACCATCGCTTTCCATTTCGGACCGTAGCTGCTGCGCAGCGATTCGTTGCGCAACAGTTCGGCGAACAGGATGCGGTAGTTCTCGGGAGAGCGCCGGGCATTCGCGACCCGATCCTCCAGGAAAGTCCGGTGCCAGGCTGCGAATTCCCGCGCCGTGAACGGAGCCGGATCGTGGACGCGCCCGAAGGCCGTGTCGCTGAGGAAGTCGATTGACACCGCCTCCAGCGCCGCCTGCACCAGCCCGGCTTTCGACCCGAAATGCTTGAACAGGGTTCGTTCCGTGGTCGTCGCGGCGGAGGCGATTTCGCGCGTGGTCGCGGCGTCGATGCCGCGCGCGGCGAAGACCCCGATTGCCGCGTTCAGGATCGTCCGTCTCAATTCGGGCGAGGGCTTGCGGCCCCGTTTCGGCGGTTCGTCGCTCATCTGAATCCTTTTTGTATCGTAACCGCTTTACAAATAATCGCACCCCGGGTAAAGCACGTTCTATTAATGTATAGCACGCGCTATCCTAACGGGAGATCCGCCATGTCCTTCGCCTTGGAAATCGCGCCCGACGACCTTGAGCTCGCCTATCCGCCTCGCTTCGATCGCCTGCCGACGCCGCTGCCCTTGCCGTTCCCGCTGAAGCCGGTCTCTTCAGCCGACACCGGGGTCGAGCGCATGGAGGACGGCCGCACCAGGTTCTGGATCCGGCACGACATCGTGCGCGGCGTGACGCCCCGCATGCTCGACTGGTGGTTCCGTAACCTCGAAGGCACGATCGAGTTCGGCGGCCGGCGCTACAACCGCTACCGCTTCTGGCATCCGTGCGATCATGTCCATGCCAGCTACCACCGGCGCCTTCCCGACGGCAGCATCGGTGCGGGCGCATCGATCCGGCTGATCGAAGTCCTCGGCCGCAATGCGAAGTTCCTCGTCGACACGATCACCCATATCGAGCGGCTCGACGAGGGCGGCTACATCCACAATCCGGAGCTTCACGGCCGCACCGGGCTCGCGCGCATGGAATATACGTTCGAGCGCGTCGAGGGCGGAACGCTCTACGAGAACTGCCTGATCATCGGCAGCGACGCCTTCTGGTATCCGCTCGTGCGCCCGCTCGTGTCGACCTTTGCCTTCACGCAGGCGCAGGGCAAGGCGTGGCTGCGCCACAACATCGAAGAGGTGGGGATGTTCGAGAACTTCCTGCCCGAACTCTACCGCCGCGAGACCGGCCGGAGCGCTTGACCGCGGCGCACCCTGCCGATCCCGCCATCGATCACCCCGCTGTGCCTTGGGCTAAAAGCGTTTGCGGCCCTCTGCCGGCGTCTGCGATAGTGGCGGATCTTCGGGAGGGAGCCGTCCATGCTGTATCTCTATCACGCACCGATTTCGACCTGCAGCCAGAAGGTCCGTCTCGTCCTGGCCGAGAAGGAGCTGGAGTGGGACGGCAAGGCGATCAATTTCGGCAAGGGCGAGCACCTGACACCCGAATACCTGAAACTCAACCCGAACGGCGTCGTGCCAACGCTTCTCCACGACGGAGACCCGATCATAGAGAGCAGCGTCATCACGGAATATCTGGACGAGGCGTTTCCGGAGAACAGCGTCCGGCCGAAAGACCTGAAGACGCTGGCTCACATGCGAGCCTGGCGCCAGTATATCGACGAGGTTCCGACGCCCTCGATCCGCCCGATCTCGTTCAACACCTTCTTCGTTCCGATCTGGTCGAAAATGACGGAGGAGGACTTCTGGGACTATACGGAACGCCTGCCACTGCGGAAGCATTTCTACCGCAAGATGGGCCGCGGCGGCTTCTCGAAGGCCGATATCGACGAATCCCTCGACCGGCTGACACAGACGCTGCATCGGATGGAATCGGCGCTTGAGGATGGGGACTACATCATCGGCAACCAGTACACCCTGGCGGACGTGGCGTTGACGCCTACCGTGGTGCGGCTCGAGGATTGCGGACGCACCGATCTGTGGGATCATCTTCCCCGCGTCGCAGGTTGGTACGAACGCATCAAGGCGCGGCCGAACTTCGACATCGCCTATATGCCGGGCTCCCGCGATCTCGGTGCCCATATCTAGTCAGCCGGAGCCGACACGCGGAAATGACGCCGAAGATCAGCAGCAAGGCAGCCGCGGAGCGCGCGGCATCCCGGGTGGGCGATGATTTCCCCGAACTCGCCGATCTCGCCTTCCTGCTCGATTCGCGCTGGCGGATTCCGATCATCGGCTACCGCTTCGGCGTCGACGCGGTTGCGAGCCTGGTCCCCGTCGTCGGAGATGTTGCAACAGGTTTGATCTCCGCCCACATCGTCCAAAAGGCCCATCGGCTCGGCGCGCCGCGCCGGCTCATCCTGCAGATGGCGGGAAACGTCGCTCTCGACGTTGCCATAGGATCGATTCCGATCGTCGGCACGGTGTTCGACGTGTTCTTCAAGGCGAACAACGTCAATGTCCGCCTGTTGCGCGAGCATCTGGCGGCGCAGGGCAAGGCCCTGCCCCCCGCCGCTGCCTGAACAGCAATCCGCGGCCGACCGGGGGTAGATGGAAGCCAGGAGCGCGTCGCTCTTACGCTGCGCGCGGCCGAAGTATTTTCTTCCCTTTTCGGCCGCGTGAGTGGTTCAGGTTTCCGGCCTTGATCCGTCTTCTTGCTGGTCATGCTCTCGCTGGCGCTGCCGGCCCGGCCTATCTATAAGAACCCGAGACAGAACAGGAGGATCCCATGAGCCTGCGCATCAACGACATCGCACCCGATTTCACCGCCGAGACCACGCAGGGAACCATCCGCTTCCACGACTGGATCGGCGACGGCTGGGCGGTGATGTTCTCGCATCCGAAGGACTTCACGCCCGTCTGCACCACCGAGCTCGGCACCATGGCCGGCTACGCGCCGGAGTTCGCCAAGCGCAACGTCAAGATCATCGGCATCTCCGTCGATCCGGTCGAAAGCCACCACCGGTGGAAGGAGGACATCAAGGTTGCGACCGGCCATTCGGTCGACTATCCGCTGATCGCCGACAAGAACCTCGAGGTCGCCAAGCTCTACGACATGTTGCCCGCCTCCGCCGGCGGCACCTCCGAAGGGCGCACTCCGGCCGACAACCAGACCGTCCGCTCCGTCTTCGTCATCGGCCCCGACAAGAAGATCAAGCTAACGCTGAGCTATCCGATGACGACGGGCCGCAACTTCGCGGAGATCCTGCGGGCCATCGATTCGATCCAGCTCACTGCCAAGCATCAGGTCGCGACGCCGGCCGACTGGAAGCAGGGCGAGGACGTCATCATCACCGCCGCCGTGTCCAACGATGATGCGACCAAGCGTTTCGGTGCCTACGAGACGATCCTGCCCTATCTGCGAAAGACGAAGCAGCCGGCGGCCTGACCGGTCCCGTCAGCGCTCGAAGGAACGCGAGGCCGGCACATCGTGTCGGCCTTTTGCTGTCGTGCGGATGTCGTGCGGACCGACGGGAGGTTGCCTTTCGGACGTCCGAGGATTAACTAAACTACATGGTTGAACAAGCTACCCGCCTGGACGCCGTGTTTCATGCCCTGTCGGATGGCACCCGCCGTGGCATGCTGCAGGCGCTCGAGGGCGGCGAAAAGGCGATCAGCGACCTGGCGCGCCCCTATGCGATGAGCTTCGCCGGCGCGTCGAAGCATGTGAAGGTTCTCGAAAATGCCGGCCTGGTGCGGCGTCGCATCTCGGGGCGGACCCATTATTGCAGCCTCGATGCGGCCCGAATGAGGGAAGCCAACGAATGGCTGCGCCGCTACGAGCGCTTTTGGGGCGACCGGCTGGACATCCTCGACAGCCTGCTGCGTCAGGAGGACGAGACAAACGGCGCCTGATCGCGCTGCCGGCGAACCGTCTCGTCTATGGTCGCTCGAACAGGATCGTCGGCGCGCCGTGATACGTGGCCCGCGCGAACTCGCGAAAGCCGTTCTTATCGGCGACGCGCAGCGACGCCGTGTTTGCCGGATCGATCAGGCAGGTCATGCGCATGCCCGGGCGGTTCGCCTCGCCCCAGGCGATGACGGCCGACACTGTCTCGGTCGCGATTCCCTTGCCATGGACATCCGGCACGAAGCCCCATCCCGTCTCGAGCGTGCCTTCGAGGCTGGGCGTCAGGTCACGCATCAGATCGTGGAATCCGGCCTCGCCGAGAAGCCTGCCGGTCTGTTTGTCCGTCACCGCCCAGAAGCCGAAGCCCAGCGCCTGCCACATGCCCATGTGGCGCAGGAGGCGCACCCAGGCCTGCTCGCGCGTCTGCGGCACGCCGCCGATGAAGCGGGTGACGACGGGATCGGCCCACAGCGCCGCGTGGGCGTCGAAATCGTCGAGGCGGTGGCCGCGCAACACGAGGCGCGGCGTCTCGATGACGGGAACGGACGCGCTCACGTCAGACCGTGATCGTCTGGAGGCGCGCGGCGACGAGCCTGGCAAGCCGCTCGGCCACTTCGTCCTTCGTCATCTCGGGCCATTCCTCGACGCCGTCGCGGGAGACGATCTTCACGCGGTTGCGGTCGCCGCCCATGACGCCGCGCGCATTCACGCCGCTGTCGTGGGAGACGTCATTGGCGACGATGAAATCGGCCCCCTTCTTCTTCAGCTTGGCGGCGGCGTTGTCGAGCAGGTTCTCCGTCTCGGCCGCGAAGCCGACGATCAGCCATGGCCGATGCCGGTGATGACCGACGCCGGCAAGGATGTCGGGGTTTTCGATCATCTCGACAGCGGGCGGTGCTTCGCCGGAGCGCTTCTTGATCTTCTCGCCGATCTCGACCGTCGGGCGCCAGTCAGCCACCGCTGCCACGAATATGCCGGCATCCGCCGGAAGCTGCGCCTCGACCGCCGCCTGCATCTGGCGCGCGGTCTCGACATGAATTGTGGTGACGCCCGCCGGATCGGGCAGCGCGACCGGACCGCTGACGAGGCGCACGTCCGCGCCGAGCTTCGCCAGGGCCGCCGCGATCGCGTGGCCCTGCTTTCCGGACGAACGGTTGGCGATGTAGCGGATCGGATCGAGCGGCTCATGCGTCGGCCCGGAGGTGACGACGATGCGCCGGCCGGCAAGCGGGCCGACAGGTGGGGCGACAAGCGCCTCCACCGCATCGGCAATCTCGACCGGCTCCGCCATGCGGCCTTCGCCCGCCTCGCCGCTCTCCGCCATCTCGCCCCGGTTCGGCCCGACGAAGCGCACGCCGTCCTTCGCCAGCGTCGCGCGGTTGCGCTTCGTCGCCGGATGCGACCACATTTTCGGGTTCATGGCCGGTGCCATGAGCACCGGCTTGTCCGTTGCCAGAAGCACGGCCGACGCAAGATCGTTGGCGAGGCCGTTGGCAAGCTTGGCCATCAGGTCGGCCGTGGCGGGCGCGACCACGATCGCGTCGCATTCGCGCGCGAGGCGGATATGGCCGACATCCTGCTCGTCCTGCCGGTCGAAGAGATCGGTGAAGACGTGGTCGGCCGACAGCGCGCCGGCGGCGAGCGGTGTCACGAAATGCTGCGCCGCCACGGTCAGCACGCAGCGCACTTTGGCCCCGCGCTCGCGCAGCCGGCGGATCAGGTCGAGCGCCTTGTAGGCCGCGATGCCGCCGCCGATGATGAGCAGTATGCGCTTGTCGGTGAGGGTCATCTGGACCGCCCAGACGCTCGGTCTTGCGGCTCGTCTTGGAGGGAGCGGACGAGCTTTTGCCGCGCATACTCCTCAAGTGGAAGGCCGACGTCTTTTGCCTCTCTTACGAGTTGCGCCATCAGCTCATCATCAATCTCTATGGTCAGATCATCATCGTCAGGCATTCGATTTGGTCCAGGCATCGCCGAATCAAAGTTGCCACGCAATCCACACCAGCGCCAGCGCGCCGACCCACATGGCCACGCGGCCCCAGCGCGTTCCGCGCGCCTCGGCCATGCCGATCTGCCGCGCCGTGTCCTCGTCGAAGCGCAGGCCGTGCTCAGCCATCAGGTCGATCTCGCGGGTCAGGCGTTCGGTGCGCTCGGCCAGCTCCGGCGCCTGCCGGGCGAGCGCCACGAGCGCGTTCAGACCGTCCTTCGCGTCAATCAGCAGCCCCTTGGGCCCGAGATTGTCGCGGATCCAGCCGCCGACGACCGGCTCTGCCGTCTTCCACATGTTGAAGGCGGGATTGAGCGTCCGGGCGACGCCTTCGACGACGACCATTGTCTTCTGCAGCATCACCAGTTCCGGCCGCGCCTCCATGTCGAACAGTTCGGTCACCTCGAACAGCAGCGTCAGTAGTTTCGCCATCGAGATCGTCTCGGCCGGCTGGCCGTGGATCGGCTCGCCGATGGCGCGGATCGCCTGGGCGAAGGAGGCGGGGTCGTGGCGGCGCGGCACATAGCCGGCCTCGAAATGCACGTCGGCGACGCGGCGATAGTCGCGCACGATGAAGCCGTAGAGGATCTCGGCGAGGAAACGCCGCTCCTTCTTGCCGAGCCGCCCGGTGATGCCGAAATCGACCGCGACGATCGTTCCGTTGGCTTCGACGAAGAGATTGCCGGGATGCATGTCGGCGTGGAAGAACCCGTCGCGCAGCGTATGGCGCAGGAAGGACTGGATCAGCGTCGCGGCGAGCGCGTTCAGGTCGTGGCCGGCGGCGCGCAGGCCCTCGATGTCGGACATCTTGACGCCGTCGATCCATTCGAGCGTGAGCACGTCGCGGCCGGTGCGTTCCCAGTCGACAGCCGGCACGCGGAAGCCCGGATCGTCCGCCGTGTTCTCGCCGATCTCCGACAGAGCCGCGGCCTCCAGCCGCAGATCCATCTCGATCTTGGTGGTCTGCTCGAGGATCTGGGTCACCTGGACCGGACGCAGCCGGCGCGTCGCCGGAACGAAGCGCTCCATCTGCCGGGCGGCGAGGAAGTAGCTCTCGAGATCCTGGAAGAAGCGGCGGCGCACGCCCGGCCGGATCACCTTGACCGCAACCTTGCGGACCTCGCCGTCCTTCGACACCTCGGCCGGATGCACCTGGGCGATCGAGGCGGCGGCTACCGGCTCGCCGAGGGAAACGTAGAGGTCGCCGATGGTGCGGCCGAGCGACCCCTCGATGGCGGCGACGGACTGTTCCTTCGGGAAGGTCGCCATCTGGTCCTGCAGCCTGGCGAGATCGTTGGCGATCTCGGTGCCGACCACGTCCGGCCGTGTCGCGAGGAACTGGCCGAGCTTGACATAGGACGGGCCGAGGCGTGTCACGGCCTTGGAGAACCGCTCGCTGCGGTCGAGCTTTGTCGAACGCCGCCGCGACAACAGCCTGCCCAGCCGCCAGCCGACCTTCGGCAAGCCCCACAGCTGATCGCCCGGCAAGGCCGCGACGACACCCTCGCGAACCATGATCCAGCCCGCGCGCGCCAGTCGGAAGTAAGCGCCCAATGTGCTCATGCGCGGGTCAGATCTTCCAGGCCGAATGGAGCGCAGCGATGCCGCCCGAGAAGTCGCGCCAGGTCGCCCGCGACAGACCGGCGGCCGTGATCATCGCCGCGAAATCGCGCTGGTTGGGGAACTTGCGGATCGACTCGACGAGGTAGCGGTAGGGTTCGCCGTCGCCGGTGACCATCTGGCCGATGCGCGGAATGGCGTTGAACGACCAGGCGTCGTAGACGCGGTCGAGCAGAGGCATGTCGACCTCGGAGAATTCGAGGCAGAGGAACCGGCCGCCGGGCTTCAGCACGCGGCACGCTTCCGACAGGGCCACCTCTATCCGCGGTACGTTGCGGATGCCGAAGGCGATCGTATAGGCGTCGAACGTGTCGTCGGCGAAGGGCAGTTCCTCGGCATTGGCCTCGACGAAGTCGACATTGCCGGCGATGCCGCGCTTTTCCGCCCGCTCGCGCCCAACCGAAAGCATCGAGCCGTTGATGTCGAGTACAGTCACATGCGCGTTGCGCTCCGACGCGTCGACGATGCGGAAGGCGATGTCGCCGGTGCCGCCCGCGACGTCGAGCGAGCGCCAGTCGCCGCGCTTCGGCGGGTTGAGCCAGGTCACCATCGCGTCCTTCCAGACGCGGTGCATGCCGGCCGACATCAGGTCGTTCATCAGGTCGTAGCGGTTGGCGACCTTGTGGAACACGTCGTTGACGAGGTCCTGTTTCTCACCGGGCGCGACATCGCGGAAACCGTAAGAGGTCTCCATGCCGCCGCCGACCGTGGTGCGTTGTCCTGACATGATTGTGTCCTGTCGAATTCGGGCCGGACCATAGCCGATGCGGTTCGGTGGCGCTATTGTCCGGGCCGCGATGAACCGCCGCGCACCGAATCATGGTCGACGCGGGTGAGTCGCGCCGAATGGAGCATTGCCGATGGTGTTGAAAGCCGAGATCCATTGCCATGTCGAGGGCGCGGCGTCTCCCGAACTGGTGATGAAGCAGGCGCGGAAATACGGCGCGGACGTCTCGGGCTTCATCAGGGATGGTTCCTTCGTCTGGCACGACTTCACCAGCTTTCTCGCCGCCTATGACGCGGCGTCCAGCCTCTTCCGCGACGAGGAGGACTATGCGCGGCTGACGGAAACCTATCTCACCAGCCTCGCACGCGAGGGCGCCATCTATTCCGAAGTCTTCACCTCGCCCGATCACGCCGTGAAATCCGGCCTGTCGCCGACGGCCTACACCGACGCGCTCGGCGAGGGCATTCGACGCGCGAATGCGAAGACCGGCATCGAGGGACGGATGATCGTCACCGGCGTGCGCCATTTCGGCGTCGAATCGGTCGAGGCGGCTGCCCGATTCGCGGTCAAATGCGGCCATCCGCTGGTCACCGGCTTCGGCATGGCCGGCGAGGAGCGTTTCGGCGACATGGAAGACTATATCCGCGCCTTCGAGATCGCGCGCGAAGCCGGGCTGGGAATCACGGTGCATGCCGGCGAACTCGCCGGCTGGGAGAGCGTGCGCGACGCGCTCGACCACATCCGCCCTTCGCGCATCGGCCATGGCGTGCGCGCGGTCGAAAACCCCGACCTGGTCAAGCGCATCGCCGACGAAGGCGTGGTGCTGGAGGTCTGCCCGGTGTCGAACGTCGAACTGAAGGTTTTTCCCTCCTATGCAGACCATCCCTTCCCGAAGCTCAGGGCCGCCGGCTGCAAGGTGACGCTGTCTTCGGACGACCCGCCCTATTTCTGGACCAGCATCGGCAAGGAATATGCAGTGGCGAAGGAGCATTTCGGCCTGACGGACAGAGACCTGACCGCCGTGACGCGCACCGCGATCGAGGCCGCCTTCGTCGATCGGAAAACGAAGACCACACTGCTTGCGAAACTCAAGGAGCCCGTGCGCGTCGGACGGTGAGCGCATCCCGCCCCGACAAAACTGTGGCTGACCATTCGCCGGCTGTTTCGCCGGCCGGACCGCTTGGATAAGGTCGGCTCCAGCCGAAATCCGCCAGGAGCTACCCGAATGAGCGTCACCGTCGTCAATCATCCGCTCGTTCAGCACAAGCTCACGATCATGCGCAACAAGGAGACGTCGACGGCGGGCTTCCGGCGTCTGCTGCGCGAGATCTCGCTTCTGCTCGGCTACGAGGTGACGCGCGACCTTGAGCTGACGACGACGCGCATCGAAACGCCGCTGCAGCCGATGGACGCGCCGACGCTGGAGGGCAAGAAGCTGGTGTTCGCCTCGGTGCTGCGCGCCGGCAACGGCCTGCTCGAAGGTCTGCTCGACTTGGTGCCGGCCGCGCGCGTCGCCCATGTCGGCCTCTACCGCGACCACGACACGCTCGAAGCCGTCGAATATTTCTTCAAGGCGCCGAGCGACCTCGGCGACCGGCTGGTGATCGTCGTCGACCCGATGCTGGCGACCGCCAATTCGGCGATCGCGGCGATCGACAAGCTCAAGAGCCGCGGCGCGACCAACCTGCGCTTCCTGTGCCTGCTCGCCGCGCCGGAAGGGATCGCGCGCTTCACCAAGGCGCATCCGGACGTGCCGGTGTTCACCGCCGCGATCGACGAAAAGCTGAACGAGAAGGGCTACATCGTGCCGGGCCTGGGCGACGCCGGGGACAGGATGTACGGGACGAAGTAAGAGCGGGTTGATTTGACGTCCCGGCGTCAAGAAAAACCCCGCGCCGTCATTCTCGGGCTTGACCCGAGAATCTACCGTCGGTGGCGAGAAAAGCGAAAGACAATGCGGTCGATCCCGACTGTCGGCAGATTCTCGGGACAAGCCCGAGAATGACGGCCTGTAGAGGCCGCGGCAAACGACTTTCCTCCCGTTCGTTAAGCCTACGGTGACCGCACTGGGTTAGCATCTCCCGAAAACGGGACCTCACCTGATGCGCAACGTCATCCTGATCGGCGCCTTTCTCGGCCTCTCCGCCTCGGTGCCTATCCTCTATCAGGCAAGCCCCGAGACCTTTCACGGTCTCGTCGCGCCCGCTCCCGACACAACGCCGGCCGTGGTCTCCGCGCCCGCCGCAAAGCCCGCGGCGGCCTCGACCGCTGCTCACCAGAAAGTTTCAATCCCGGCCGACAAGACCGGGCATTTCCGCACGGAGCTGCGCTTCAACGGCCGCAAGGTCGAGGGGCTGATCGATACCGGCGCGACCCTGGTCGCCATGAACGAGACCACCGCCCGGAAGATCGGCATTACGGTGTCGCGCAACGAGTTCAAATACGAAGTCAACACCGCCAACGGCAAGGCGCGCGCGGCGGTCGTGCGCATCGACTCGATCGAGATCGGCCGCATCCGGGTCAACGGAGTCGACGCCGTCGTCATGGAAGACAAATCGCTCCACAACACGCTGATCGGGATGAGCCTCCTGAAGCAGCTGGCGCGGTTCGAAGTGAAGGGCGAAATGCTGCTGCTCGAGCAGTAGACCTCATCTCGGTCTGGCGCCTTGCTCAGGTCGCGATATGCCGCTGGACAACGGGCGCCGGCTGCGGCCTCGCCTCACCGATCTCGTAGGCGGCGATGATCGCTTCCACCGCCTGGCGGGCCTGATCGTCCGTCTGCGCGTGGATCCGGCAGAGCGGATCGCCCGCCTTCACCTCCGCGCCAACGGGCAGCAGATGCGTCAGCCCGACAGCCGGATCGACCGCGTCCTGCGGGCGGGTGCGGCCGCCGCCAAGCGCAACGACGGCCAGGCCGATGTCGCGCGTCGCGATGGCGCGAACGAATCCCGCCGACGGGGCCTTTACGATCCGCTCGACCGGGGCTTTCGGCAGATGAAGGGCGAATTTCTCGACGAAGTCGGCCGGGCCGCCCAGCGCATGCACCATGCGGCCGAAGCGCTCGGCCGCGGCGCCGCTCTCCAGCGCCTGGCGTGCGGTTGCCAGGCCGTCCTTGCGGCTGCGGACGAGACCGGCCGAAACGAGCATCTCGGCGGCGAGCGCCAGCGTCACGTCCAGCAAGCGCCGGTCGCGGGCGTTGCCGGTCAGGAATTCGACCGCGTTGGCGACCTCCACCGCGTTGCCCGCGGCCGAGGCGAGCGGCTGGTTCATGTCGGTCACCAGCGCCGTCGTCGGCAGGCCGGCGCCGTTGGCGACCTCCACCAGGCTCTTGGCGAGCGCCTGCGCATCGCGCGGGCGCGCCATGAAGGCGCCGTTGCCGGACTTCACGTCGAGCACGAGCGCACCGAGGCCCGCGGCGAGCTTCTTCGACAGGATGGAAGCGGTGATCAGCGGAATGGACTCGACCGTCGCAGTGACGTCGCGGATCGAATAGAAGCGCTTGTCGGCCGGCGCGAGGTCGCCGGTCTGGCCGATGATGGCGCAGCCGACGTCGCGCACGACCTTGCGGAACAAGGCGTTGTCGGGCTGGCTGACATAGCCGGGGATGGAATCCATCTTGTCGAGCGTGCCGCCGGTGTGGCCGAGCCCCCGGCCCGAGATCATCGGCACATAGGCGCCGCAGGCGGCGACGATCGGCGCCAGCATCAGCGAGACGTTGTCGCCGACGCCGCCGGTCGAGTGCTTGTCGACCACGGGACCCGGCAAGTTCCATGTCAGCACCTCGCCGGAATCGCGCATGGCGAGCGTCAGCGCCACCGCCTCGTCGCGACCCATGCCGTTCAGGAACACCGCCATGCCGAAGGCGGCGACCTGGCCTTCGGTGACGGCGCCGGACACCATGCCTTTGACGAATTCGGCAATCGCCTCGCGCGGCAGCGGCTTGCCGTCGCGTTTGAGGCGGATGAATTCCTGGGGGAGCATCAGCGGATCACACCCCGAACGGCGTCCAGATCGCCTTGTGGCGTACGGCGTGGAAGAGGAACTCCTCGCCCTGACCCTGCGCCGGGTCGAACCAGTCGCGCGCCAGGCCCTGGTTGGCCCAGACCGCCTTGAGATTGCCGGCGGATTCCTTCTCGACCAGGGCCGAGCCTTCCTTCGAGCCGAAATACCAGAGCGCGGCCACGTCGTCGTGCTTGGCCAGCACGCTTGCCAGCTGGTCGCGGTCGCCGGTGACGATGTTGACCGTGCCGCCCGGCAGGTCGGATGTGTCGAACACCTGGTAGAGGTCGAGCGCGGCGAGCGGCTGGCGCGGCGAGGGCGTGACCACGACGCGGTTGCCCATCGCGATGGCAGGCGCGACCAGCGAGACGAAGGAGAGCAGCGGCGCCTCGTCCGGGCAGGAGATCGCCATCACCTCCCACGGCTCGTTGAGAATGACCGACAGCATGCGGGCCTGCGGCGCGCGCGCCGCGCCGTCATACTTGTCGGCCCAGGCGGCGTAATACATGACGCGGGCGACGGTCGCCTCGACCTCGCGGGCGGCTTTCGCGGCCGAAGCGCCTGTCGCCTGCACCAGTCGCCGCGCGAACTCGGCGGCGCGTAGCTCGAGGTTCTCGGCCAGGAAGTAGAGCACCTGCGCGCGGCCGTGGCCGGTCATGCCCGACCATCCGTCGGCCTTGTGCGCGGCTTCCACCGCATTGCGGATGTCCTTGCGGTTGCCGAGCGGCGCCTCGGTGACGAACTTCCCGGCGTGGTCGTGGACCGGATAGGAATAGCCCGAATCCGGTCGCGCCTGCTTGCCGCCGATATAGAGCTTGACGGTGCGGTCGAGGGCAGGCGCCCCGTCGGCGCGTTCCTCGTCGGCATCGAGCGGCGCTGCAGCCGGCAGGGGCTTGGCGACGGCGGCGGCTTTTGCCTTCTTCAGCCAGCCGGGCACGAGATACTCGTGCATGCCTTCCCGACCGCCTTCGCGGCCGAAGCCGCTCTCTTTGTAGCCGCCGAAGGGGATGGCGGCGTCGAAGAGATTGGTCGAGTTGATCCACACCACGCCGGCCTTCAGCCGCCGCGCCGCGTCGAAGGCGGTGTCGAGGTTCTGCGACCAGATCGAGGCGGCGAGGCCGTAACGGCTGTTGTTGGCGAGCTGGATCGCCTCGCCCGGCGTGCGGAAGGTCATCGATATCAGGACGGGGCCGAAAATCTCCTCCTGCGCCAGTTGCGAGGCCGGCATGACATCGGTGAACAGCGTCGGCGCGAAGAAGCAGCCGGTGGTCGGCAGCGTGGACGCCCAGCTCGGCTGGAACATCTCGGCGCCCTCGGCGACGCCGGCCTTCACGCGGGCCGCGATCTGTTCCATCTGCACTCTTGCCACGACTGCGCCGACATCGGTCGACTTGTCGAGCGGGTCGCCGACGCGCAACTTTTCCATGCGGGCGCGCAGCTTGGCGTGGAACCGGTCGGCGACGCCCTCCTGCACGATGGCGCGTGAGCCGGCGCAGCAGACCTCGCCCTGGTTGAACCAGATCGCGTCGACGGCGCCTTCGACCGCGGCGTCGAGATCGGCGTCGGCATAGACGATGAAGGGCGACTTGCCGCCGAGCTCGAGCGACAGCTTCTTGCCCGACCCCG
Source organism: Mesorhizobium sp. (assembly GCF_024710845.1). Classification (GTDB taxonomy): domain Bacteria; phylum Pseudomonadota; class Alphaproteobacteria; order Rhizobiales; family Rhizobiaceae; genus Mesorhizobium_A. Next base: position 54,712 of record NZ_JANJTZ010000002.1, on the reverse strand, counting down.
CGGTCTGCCTGCGCAGGATGCGGCCGACCTCGGTCGAGCCGGTGAAGGCGAGCTTGGCGATGCCGTCATGGCCGGCGATCAGCGCGCCGGTCTCGCCACCGCCATTGACGATGTTGACGACGCCCGCCGGCAGCCCCGCTTCCTTGCAGATCTCGGCAAACGCAAGCGCGGTGAGCGGCGTGTGCTCGGCCGGCTTCAGCACCACCGTGCAGCCGCTGGCGAGCGCCGGCGCGATCTTCCAGGCGAGCATCAGGAGCGGGAAGTTCCACGGGATGATCTGGCCGCAGACGCCGGCCGGCTCGTAGCCCGCAAACGCCTCGTCGCGCAGCTCGGCCCAGCCGGCATGGTGGTAGAAATGGCGGGCGACGAGCGGGATGTCGATGTCGCGCGTCTCGCGGATCGGCTTGCCGTTGTCCAGGGTCTCGAGCACGGCGAGGAAGCGCGCATGTTTCTGGATCTCGCGGGCGATGGCGTAGAGATGGCGGGCGCGCTGATTGCCGGAGAGCTTCGACCACGACGCGAATGCGGCCGTCGCCGCCTTCACCGCGGCGTCGACTTCCTTCCTGCCGGCGATCGCGACCTCGGCCAGGGTCTCGCCGGTGGCCGGGTTCGGCACGGCGAAGGTGTCGCCGGACGGCGCCGCAAGCTTGCCGCCGATGAAATGGCCGAAACGGCCTTTGTGGCGCTTCAGCCAGTCGCGGACGATCGTGTCCTCCTCGGGCGCCGGTCCGTAATCCATCGTCTTCAGGATGTCCTGGATCTGGTTCATGGCCGCCTCACGCAATGCCGTGCCGGTCGCCGGACGAATAACGCCCGGTGACGTAATGCTCGAGCTGACGCTCGATGTCGCTCAGAAGGCCCGAGGCGCCGATGCGGAACAGGTCGGGCTGCAGCCACGGGTCGCCCAGCTCCTCCTTCATCAGGATCAGCCAGGCGAGCGCGTCCTTGGCAGCGCGGATGCCGCCGGCCGGCTTGAAGCCGACATGGACGCCGCCGGTGAATTCCAGATAGTCGCGGATGGCCCGCACCATCACGAGGCTCACCGGCAGCGTGGCGTTGACGGCCTCAGTGCCGGTCGAGGTCTTGATGAAGTCGGAGCCTGCCTGCATCGCCACCATCGAGGCCTTGTAGACATTGGTGAGCGTCTTCAGTTCGCCGGTCGCGAGGATCGCCTTCAGATGTGCCGCGCCGCAGGCCTCGCGCATCTGCCTGATCTCGTCGTAGAGCGCGTTCCAGTCGGCGTTGAGCACATGCGCGCGGGTGATGACGATGTCGATCTCCTCGGCACCCTCGCCGACCGCGTAGCGGATTTCCTCCAGCCGCTGCTTCAGCGGGGTCAGCCCAGTCGGAAAGCCGGTGGCGACGGAGGCGACCGGAATGCCCGAACCTTCCAGCGCCTTGACCGCCGTCGGCACCATCGTCGGGTAGACGCAGACCGCACCCGTCGTCAGACGACGGCCGGTTAGCCCCAGCGCCTCGACCAGGTCGTCGCGCAGCGGGTGCCTTGCCTTGGCGCAGAGCCGTTTCACACGGCCGGGCGTGTCGTCGCCGGCGAGCGTCGTCAGGTCGATGACCTCGATGGCGCGCACCAGCCACGCCGCCTGCCAGGCCTTCTTCACCGTGCGCCGCGTGGTCAGCGTCGCGGCGCGGCGCTCGGCGGCCGACAGGTTGACGTCCATCGCCTCGAACCATTCGGCCTTCAGCGGCGTGCCGTCGTTGCGCGGACGCATATTGGACAGGTGGAGGGGCGCCGCGCCCGACGCCACCGCATGTTCGGTCTTGGCGTTCATCAGAATCCTCCGATCGCCTCGCGCAGGATCGCCGCCAGCCGTGCTCCTCCGAGCGGCGCCATGTCCTTGGTTTCCTGGTGCGAGAGTTCGCCGCCGGTCATGCCGGCCGCGAGATTGGTGATGACCGAACAGGCCGCGACGCGCAGGCCGAGGAAGCGCGCGAGGATGACCTCCGGAACGGTCGACATGCCGACCGCATTGGCGCCGACGATGCGGGCCATGCGGATCTCCGCCGGCGTCTCGAAGGACGGACCGGAGAACCACATGTAGACGCCCTTGTGCAGCGGCGTGCCGGTCTTCTGCGCCGCAGCCTCGAGCGCGGCGCGCATGTCGGCGTCATAGGCTTGCGTCAGGCCGACGAAGCGGCGGTCGGTCGGCTCGCCGAAGAGCGGGTTGGAACCCGAGAAGTTGATGTGGTCGGTGATCAGCATCACCGAGCCCGGTCCCATCTCGGGCACCAGCGAGCCGGCGGCGTTGGTCAGCATCAGCGTCTCGACGCCGATGCCCTGCAGCACTTCGAGCGCCGGGCGCATCGCGCCGGCATTGCCGTGTTCGTAGTAGTGCGCGCGGCCGGCCATCATGATCACGGCCGTGCCGTTGAAGTCTCCGGCGACAAGTTCGCCCGCGTGGCCGGTGACGCCGCTCTTCGGAAAGCCGGGCAGTTCGCCGTAGGAAATGCGCACGGCATTCTGCACCTCGCCGACCAGACCGCCGAGGCCCGACCCGAGCACGAGCGCGACCTTCGGCGTGCGCCCCGCGAGGCGCTCGACGAGGATATCGACGGCAGTCGTCATTTCAGGATGTCTCCGGAGAAGCCGAGGGGCAGTATATCGCCCATCGTGAGGGTTTCGACCACCCCGTTCTGGTCGCATAGGTACAGGCGCGTCGACGGCTTCGAGAATTCCGCCAGCCGCTGGCGGCAGCCGCCGCAGGGCGTGATCCGGTCCATCCGTTCGGCGACGACCGCGATGTCGGTGATCTCGCCGCCGCCGTCCATGACGTAATGGCCGAGCGCCGTCGTCTCCGCGCACCAGCCTTCCGGATAGGAGGCATTCTCGATATTGGCGCCGGCATAGGTCCGGCCGTCCGCCGTGCGCAAGGCGGCCCCCACCGGAAAGTGCGAGTAGGGCGCGTAAGCCTTCGCCATGGCCGCGCGCGCGGCGAGAAAAAGGTCATGCGACATGGGCATGGCTTTCGATTGACAGCCCCTCGCCCGTACCCTCTCCCCGTGAAAGACGGGGAGAGGGGATCGCCAACGCTGGTGCCCCCCTCTCCCCGCAAGCGGGGAGAGGGTACGGGTGAGGGGCCACCTGCAGCATCACCGCTCCTTCACGTAAGCCACGCCGCCCGCCTTCGGAGGCACCGCCTTGCCGATGAAGCCGGCAAGAAGGATGACGGTCAGGATATAGGGCAGCGCCTGCATCAGCTGCACCGGCACCTGGCCGATGAACGGGAAGGCCGTCCCCTGGAAGCGGATGCCGAATGCCTCCAGGAACCCGAACAGGAGGCAGGCGAACATCGCCGGAACCGGCTTCCATTTGGCGAAGATAAGTGCTGCGAGCGCGATGAAGCCGCGGCCGGCGGTCATGTCCTTGACGAAGCCCGGGCTCTGGGCAAGCGACAGATAGGCGCCCGCCAGCCCCGTCAGCAGGCCGCAGACGATAACGGCGCGGTAGCGCAGCCAGGTCACCGATACGCCAGCCGTGTCGACCGCAGCCGGATTTTCGCCCACGGCCCGAAGCCGCAGGCCGAAGCGGGTGCGAAACAGCACCCACCAGGTGAGCGGAACCATCAGGAAGGCGATGTAGACCAGCACGGAATGGCCGGAGATCAACTCGGAGTAGATGGCGCCGACGATCGGCACGTCGCGCAGCGCATCGGCGAAAGGCAGCGTGATCGGGTCGAAGCGCGCATCGCCGGTAAGCTGCGGCGTACGGCCGCCTTCCTTGAACCAGGCCTGGCCGAACAGGATCGTGGCGCCCGCGACGACGAAGTTGATCGCGACGCCCGAGACGATCTGGTTGCCGCGGTTGGTGATGGCGGCAAAGCCATGGACGAGCGCGAAGAACACGGCGGCCAGGATCGCGGCGGCGACACCGATCCAGGCCGATCCGGACACGGCGGCGGCTGACGCGCCGGCGAAGGCTCCGGCCAGCATCTTGCCTTCCAGGCCGATGTCGAACACGCCCGACCGCTCCGAATAGAGGCCGGCGAGGCAGGCGAGAAGCAGCGGGACCGAGAGCCGGATGGTGAGGTCGAGCAGCGAGATGAGGACGTCGGCGAACATGTCAGGCGTCTCCCGCCGGCTTCGGTTTCAGTCCCATGCTTGACGGCTTGAGCGAGGCCAGGGTTGCCTGCACCGCCGGGCGGAACATGTGCTCCAGCGCGCCGGCGAAGAAGATCACCAGGCCCATGATGACGACGATCATCTCGCGGGTGATGTTGGGCATCTCGAAGGCGATCTCCGCGCCGCCCTGGTAGAGCATGCCGAACAGGATCGCCGCGAGGATGATGCCGACCGGATGCGAGCGGCCCATCAGGGCCACCGCGATACCGACGAAGCCCGCACCGCCGACGAAACCGAGCTGCATGCGGTCCTGCGCGCCCATGATCGGGTTGAGCGCCATCAGGCCGGCCAGGCCCGCCGAGATGAGCATGGTGATGACGATGATGCGTTTTTCGCCGATGCCGGCGTAGCGCGCGGCCTTGGGGCTGTGGCCCATCGTGCGGATCTCGTAGCCCAGCCTCGAGCGCCAGATCAGCAGCCAGACGCCGAAGGCAGCGAGAAGCGCCAGGAAGAAGGTGATGTTGAGCGGCGTGCGCCGCGCCGCGATGCCCAGCATGTTCAGAAGCGGTTCGAGGCTCGGGATGTTTGCACCCTCGAGGAACGTGCGCGTTTCCGGTGCCTGCTGTCCCGGCGCCTTGAAGACGTTGACCAGGAGATAGACCATCAGGCTGGCGGCGATGAAGTTGAACATGATCGTCGTGATGACGATGTGGCTGCCGCGATAGGCCTGAAGCCAGGCCGGAATGAGCGCCCACGCAGCGCCGAAGATCGCTGCGGCGACGACCGCGATCGGGAAGGTGACCCACCACGGCAGGATCGAATCGAAGGCGAGGCAGACGACCGCCACGCCGACGCCTGCGACGGATGCCTGGCCCTCGCCGCCGATGTTGAACAGGCCGGCGTGAAAGGCGACGGCCACCGCGAGGCCGGTGAAGATGAAGTTGGTGGCATAGTAGAGCGTGTAGCCGATGCCGCGGCCCGAGCCGAACGCGCCCTTTACCATCAGGCTGACAGCCTCGAGCGGACTCTCGCCGACGAGGAGCACGACGAGTCCCGCGACGAAGAAGGCGACGATCAGGTTGATCAGCGGAAGCAGGCCGTAATCGGCCCAGGCCGGGAGTTTCGCGTAGGGCGTGCTCATGGCAGGGCCTCGATCAGGCTGCGCGTGTCGGAAATCTGCGCATACTCATTCTCGAGTATCGCGAGCGTGAGCGCATGGACGTCCTCGGCGGGCCAGTGGCGACCGTTGCGGTCTGTGCGGTGGACGCTCGCCACCGCGTCTTCGGGGATGACCACCTCGAAACCCAGATTGCCGGCCATGCGCGCTGTCGCCTCGACCGAATTCTCCAGGAGGACGCCCGTCATCACCAGCCGCTGCACCTGCAATTCGTCCAGCACGTCCATCAGGTCGGTGCCGATGAAGGCGCTGTTGGTCCGCTTGTCGACGACCGGCTCGCCGGGCAGCGGCGCCACGTCGGACTTGAAGTCGTTGCCGCGGGTGCCGGGACGGTAGGGCGAGGCCAGGTCCGTCGAATCGTGCCGGATATGGACGATCGGCAGCCTCCGGGCGCGCCAGGCATCGAGCAGGGTCGCGATGTTGCCTTCCATTTCCGGCTGGCCGCGGCGACCCCAGACGGGATCGTCGATCGCATTCTGCACGTCGATCACGAGAAGCGCGGGCGTCGTCATTCCGCGGCCTCCTTTCGCTCCACGCCTGCCATGAGCAGGCCGAGTTCGCCTTCGGTGGCGTCGGACCCGCGCTCGCCGACGATGCGGCCGTCGAACATGACGAGGATGCGGTCGGACAGCGAGCGGATCTCGTCGAGCTCGACCGAGACGAGCAGCACTGCCTTGCCGGCGTCGCGCATGGCGATCAGGCGCTTGTGGATGAACTCGATGGCGCCGACATCGACGCCGCGCGTCGGCTGGCCGACGATCAGCACGCCGGGGTCCTGCTCCATCTCGCGGGCGAGCACGATCTTCTGCTGGTTGCCGCCGGAGAAGTTTGCGGTCTTCAGATGCGGATCGGTCGGCCGGATGTCGTATTTCGCGATCTTGTCGCGGGCATCGGCCTCGACGGCCTTCAGGTCGAGGAACGGGCCGCTCCCGTATTCGGGATCGTTGTGATAGCCGAGGATCGAGTTCTCGTATTCCTCGAACGGCAGGATCAGTCCCATATGGTGGCGGTCTTCCGGCACGTGGGCCAGGCCGCGCCGGCGCAGGTCCGCCGGATCCGCAGCGCCCGTGACATCGACCGGACGCCCGTCGAGCATGACGGTGCCCGAGGTCGCCTTGCGGATGCCGGCGATGGTCTCGATCAGTTCCGACTGGCCGTTGCCCGCGACGCCGGCAATGCCGACGATCTCGCCGCCGCGCACGTCGAAGGACACGTCCTTGACCATGGTGACGCCGCGCGAGTCCTTTACGGTGAGGTTGCGCACCGAGAGCTTGATCTCCCCGGGCTTCGCTTCGCCCTTCTCGACATGCAGCAGCACGCGGCGGCCGACCATCAGCTCGGCCAGTTCCTCGACCGTCGTCTCCGAAGTCTTGCGCGTCGCCACCATCTGGCCCTGGCGCATGACCGAGACATTGTCGGTGACGGCCATGATCTCCCGCAGCTTGTGCGTGATCAGGATGACAGTCTTGCCCTCGTCCTTCAGCCTGCGAAGAATGAGAAAGAGGTGGTCGGCCTCGGCCGGGGTCAGCACGCCGGTCGGCTCGTCGAGGATGAGGATTTCCGCGCCGCGGTAGAGCGCCTTCAGGATCTCGACACGCTGCTGCAGCCCGACGGCGAGTTCCTCGATCACCGCGTCGGGATCGACCTCGAGCCCGTATTCCTGTTCGAGCCGGTGCAATTCGCCCCTCGCCCTGGCAATGCCGCGGTTGAGAAGGGCAGCACCCTCGGCCCCGAGGATAATGTTCTCGAGCACGGTGAAGTTCTCGACCAGCATGAAATGCTGGTGCACCATGCCGATACCGTGTGCGATCGCCTCGTTGGGCGTTTTGATCGCCGCCGGCTTGCCGCCGATGCGGATCTCGCCGGAATCGGCCTGGTAGAAGCCGTAGAGGATCGACATCAGCGTCGACTTGCCGGCGCCGTTCTCGCCGATGATGCCGTGGATGGTGCCGGGCTCGACCTTGAGATGGATATCGCGATTGGCCCGAACCGCGCCGAAGCTCTTGTTGATCCCGACCAGTTCGATCGCCGCGTCCGCCATGCGCCGTCCCGTTTCCCGGCCGGGTCCCTCCGGCTCTTTGATCGTTTGGTCAAAATCCCTAGCATGCGGCGGGTTTCGATGCCAAGAACCCGCCGAGGCCTTTGTATTCCGGCGCAGTGTCGACAAAAGGCGCTGTCATTGTCAATTTGGAAACGCCGCGCCGGGGAGCGACAAGCATGGACACGGACGAGCGCATCACCACCCTCGAACTGCTCGCCGCCGAGCAGGAGCGGACGATCCACGAACTCTCGGCCGAGATATCGAAGGCCTGGAAGACGATCGACGAGCTGAGCCGGCGTGTCGAGGCGATGGGGCTGCGCATGACCGGGCTGGAAGAGGCGACCGCGCCCGACACGCCCATCACCAAGCCGCCGCATTGGTAACCGATCCCGAGTTGCCGATTTGTTCCAAATCCCCTAGTCTTTCCCGATGCCCATCGTCTCCCCCTTCAAGCATCCCAACCCGCTGGTCGACGGCCGCCAGTCCGAGCGCGCGATGCTGGTCAGGCGCGGCGTGCAGCGGTTGTTCCTGGAGATGGGGGCGACGCTGATCCCGGAGCTTTCGCTGGTCTCGGGCCGGAGGGCGGACCTCGTCGCGCTGATGCGCAACGGCGACATCTGGATCATTGAGGTGAAATCCTCGATCGAGGATTTCCGCGTCGACAGGAAATGGCCGGAATACCGGCTGTTTTCCGACCGGTTCTTCTTCGCGACGCACCCGGAAGTGCCGGCCGAGATCTTCCCGGACGAATGCGGCTTCATCCTCTCCGACGGCTACGGCGCCGAGATTTTGCGCGACGCCCCCGAACACCGCCTCGCCGCCCCGACCCGCAAGGCGCTCACGCTACGCATGGCGCGCACGGGCGCCGCGCGGCTGATGGCGGCGGAGATGGCGGGGATTGCGATCGAACCGGTCGAGGGGGAGAGCGAGTAGTTCGAGTCAACGTTTCCTGGTCCGCATCAGGTGACGCGCCATTGCATGACCGGGCACGAGGAACAGCGCGGCATGAATGAAGGCAGCCACGACGAACCACGCGTCGACTTCGAGTTCGCCCATGCATCCAAAGCCGCCCCTGCGACAGAACAGGTAACGGCCCGTAACCAGCTCTCCAAAACCGAATATCAGACCTAATCCGACGAAAACGCAGGCGATGAACCAATGAAGTCCCCGAGGAAGGTCGTCATTCATTCCATCCTCCCGTACCGCCGCATCACCTCCACCAGTTCCTCATGCGGCAGCGCGATCGACGTCGCGCCGTCTCGCCCAACCATCGTGGTGTTTGCGACCATCGAATCGATGATCGCCTCCTCCGTCGCCTCGACGACGCCTTCATAGAGCGGGTCGATGTCGGCGTTGGATAGCTCGACCATGCGCCGCAGCGTGCCCTTCGGCGCCGAATAGCCCTCTCCATTGGCGGTCGAGAAGGCGAGAAAGATGTCGCCGGAGGAATCGTGGCCGAGCGCGCCGGTGCGGGCCATGCCGAGCGCGACGCGGCGCGCCAGCTTCTTGGCCTGATGCCCGGCGATCGGCGCGTCGGTCGCCACGACGACGATGATCGAGCCGGCCGGCTTGCCGCGCAGCAGATCGTGGGAGATATGCCGCCCGACGGGCACGCCGAGGATGGTGCATTCATGCCGTCGGCCGAAGTTCGACTGCACGAAGACGCCGACCGTAAATGTCTCGCCCGCCGCATTCACCCGACGCGACGACGTGCCGGACCCGCCCTTGAAGTCGTAGCAGATCATGCCGTTGCCGCCGCCGACCGAGCCCTGCTCGAGCGGCCCGGACGCCGCACCGTCCAGCGCCTCAAAGACATGTTCGTTCGCCACGTGGAAGCCGTTGATGTCGTTCAGGTCGCCGTCGAAGGTCTCCGCCGCGACGGGCAGGCCCCAGGAATCCGAAATGCCGTCGAGGCGCGGGTAGAGCCAGCGGATCGTCGCGTCGCGGGCGATGCCGCAGGAATGGGTGTTGGTGATCGTCACCGGCATGTCGAGTTCGCCCGACTCCTCGACCCAGATCGTGCCGGTCATCTCGCCATTGCCGTTGAGCGACCAGAAACCGGCGGCACAGGGCACGTTCAGCCCCGTCTTGCCGCGCGGCAGGATGGCGGTGACGCCGGTGCGCACCGGACCCTTGCCCACGACCAGCGGCCCCTCGCCTCGAATGATGGTCGAATAGCCGACCTCGACGCCGGCAACGTCGGTGATGGCGTTGAACCGCCCCGGCTCGCCCGGTAGCGGCAGGCCGAGTCCGCGGGCGCGGACGAGACCGGAGGGCGTGCGGAGCCAGTGGGGAGAAGGTCCCGAGTCGTCTGCGGTCATGTCTCGATCGTCTCCGGCTCTGAAGGCTACGATATCCGACTGGGGATCGGACGCCAGAAAGACTGCAGCCAAACGCAGGGCTCGCCCTTGAAATGCGACCTCAATCGATCCTCGATGTGATTCGGATACCAAACCATCGCCGGCTCCAACTGGTAATCCTCATTCGAGGTCGCCGGTCGTTCGATCTGACCTCGATAGTAGATTGAGTAGTTCCCGTTCAACTGGTCCCGATGCAGAAATCTGTCTTCCAATCGAAGCTCGCTTTCAAGCGAAGCGTGACCGACGACCGGCCACACCGCCTTCTTTATGGCGAAATCCATCACCCAGCATTTGAAAAGGATCTTGGATCCGAGGACCTCTCGGATCGGGACCTCCTCGGAAGCCCTGATCGCATAAAAGGCCACTGTCGGCGCAGGCAGAACACGGCCGTAGCTGTGGTGTCCATCTCCGAGGTCGACGTTGACAACGTCCCCCTCGACCCGCTTTTGCCCCTTCGTGGTCAAGGTCGGAGCGCCCGCATTGATACGCGCCTACCGCGGCGCGCGCTTCGCCAGGATCCGCTGCAGCGTGCGGCGGTGCATGTTCAGCCGCCGCGCGGTCTCCGAGACGTTGCGGTCGCACATCTCGTAGACGCGCTGGATGTGCTCCCAGCGGACGCGGTCGGCCGACATCGGGTTTTCCGGCGGGGCGATCGGGTCGGAGCCGGTACGGGTGAGCGCGGCGACGACGTCGTCGGCATCGGCGGGCTTCGACAGGTAGTCGATCGCGCCCAGCTTCACCGCGGTGACGGCGGTGGCGATGTTGCCGTAGCCGGTCAGGATCACGGTTTTCGAATCGGCGCGCTTCTCGCGGATGACGGCGACCACGTCGAGGCCGTTGCCGTCGCCGAGCCGCATGTCGACCACCGCATAGGCCGGCGGCCGCGCCTTGGCCTTGGCGATCGCCTCCTCGACGCTCTCGGCAGTCTCGACGGCGAAGCCCCGGCTTTCCATGGCGCGCGCCAGGCGGGTCACGAAGGGCTTGTCGTCGTCGACGATGAGAAGGCTCGCGTCTTCGCCCGGAGCCAATGCCGGTTGTGTCGTGTCTGCCGTCATGGCGCCCTGTCCCGATATGCTGCTTCTTCTTGTCGCACTATAGGCGACACCCGGGGAATAATCCAAGGGTTGTGCTGGCCTCAAGAGTTGCGCCGGCTTCAGGAGACGATCTGCCCGGCTTCTTCCGGCGCGGCGCGCAGGAAGATCTCGCGCGGCCAGATCACCTCGACCAGCGCGCCCTTGCCGCTCTCGGCCGCGTTGCGGAACGAGACGGTCGCGCCGGAGCGTTCGAGCAACGTCTTGGCGATGAAAAGGCCGAGGCCGAGGCCGCCGCCGGACTGACCGCTCGCCGCGTTGCCGCCGGGCCGCGTCGTCATATAGGGCTCGCCGATTCTGTCCAGCACTTCCGCCTGGAACCCCGGCCCGTCGTCGATCACCGCGACGCGGACATTCGCCTGGTTCCAGCTCCAGCGGATGGTCACCGTCTCACGGGCAAAGTCGACCGCGTTCTCGACCAGGTTGCCGAGGCCGTAGATGACGCCCGGATTGCGCCGTCCAACCGGCTCGGCGCCGAGCTGTTCCTCGCCCTCGAGCTGGATGCGGATGCCGAAGTCGCGGTGCGGGGCAATCACCTCCTCGATGAGCGAGGATAAGGGCAGCCGCGCCATGTGCTCCTCGGAGGTGGATGACAGGCTGGTCAGCCGCTTGAGGATATCGCGGCAGCGCTCGGTCTGCGTCCTCAGAAGCGTCACGTCCTCGGCGAAGCGGGGGTCGGTCCCCAGCGCCCGCTCCATCTCGCGCGAAACCAGCGCGATGGTGGCGAGCGGCGTGCCGAGTTCATGCGCGGCGGCCGCAGCGAGGCCGTCCAGCGCGGAGAGATGCTGCTCGCGCTGGAGCACGAGTTCGGTGGCGGTCAGCGCGTTGGCGAGCTGGCGCGCTTCCTCGGCGACGCGCCAAGCATAGACGGCGGTGAAGACGATGGTCGACACGACCGCGATCCACAGGCCGGCGACATAGATGAACGGGATCGGGAACTCGGTGCCGGGATACCATGGCAGCGGCAGATGGAAGAAGGCCAGCACCGTCGAGGCCAGGATGGCGATGACGCCGAGGCCCGTGGTGAGCTGCAGGGGCAGCGACGTCGCCGAAACGACGACCGGGACGGCGATCAGTACGGCGAATGGGTTCGTCATGCCGCCGGTCATGTAGAGCAGGCCGGCGAGCTGCAGCGTGTCGAAGAGCAGGATGCCCATCGCCGCGTTGGGCTCCAGCCGGTGGGTCGCCGGATAGCGGAAGGCGAGCAGAAGGTTCAGCCAGGCGGAGCAGGCGATCAGCGCGAAGCAGAAGCCGACCGGCAGCGGGAAGCCCAACCAGTAGGCGACCATCACCACCGCCGCGCTCTGGCCGCCGACGGCGAGCCAGCGCAGCCGGATCAGCGTGTTGAGGCGCAGCCGGCGGGAAAGTTGCGGATCGGGGGCGCGAAGATCGAGCAGCATCGCGCTCTTATGCGCCGGCTCGGTCGCCGGGCCAAGGGCATCGGTTCGTTGGACGAGCCGCATCGTGCCGCAATTGGATTATTGCCATGTAGATAATGTACATGTAGACTAATTGCATGGACACCAACCGCCCCACGACAGGCTCACTCGTCTGGCATCTGGCCATGCGCTGGCGCAACGAAGTCGACCGCGCCATCACCTCGCTCGGCCTCACCCATGCGCAGTATTCGACGCTGGCATCGCTGCACAGCCTGACCACACGCGGGATAGCTCCCTCGCAAAAGGAACTGGCGGACTATACCGATTTGCAGCCCATCTACGTCTCCAAGCTCGTCAGGACGCTCGAGACGGCAGGCTATCTTGTCCGCGAGCCCCACCGAAGAGACTCCCGCGCGGTTGCGCTGACGTTGAGCGACCTCGGTCTCAGGGTCGTTGTAGAGGCGCGCGCCATCGTCAAGGCGCTCGACAGCCGCCTGACCGAGCCACTCGGCGGCCCCGATGGCGAGCGCACGCGCTTGCTGGCTGCCATGCTGCGCGAACTGCTCGACCAATCCTGACGCAATGGAGAATGTGATGACAACTTCCCCACCCATCACCCGGTTCATCGGCGAAGCGGAGCGAACATTGCAGGCCCTCCTGCAGCATCAACTCCAGCAGGTCGGAATGACCTTCGCCCAATGGGTCGCGATGACCGTTCTGTCAGGCGGCCCGCTCACCGTCACGAGATTCACCGAGGCGATAGCCGCTGCCCGAGTCGTTGCTGCGGGTGAAGAGCTGCGGGTCGCGGATGAGCTGGAGGAAAAGGGGCTCATTGCAGGCGGCTCTGAATTCTCCATGACCGAGCGCGGCCTCGACGTCTTTCTACCCCTGCGTGGGAAGGTCGGCGACTTGACCACCAGCCTTGTCGCCGAGATGCCCGGTGACGATCTGGCGGCAACCCGCCGCGTCTTGGAAGTGCTTACTCACCGAGCGGCACAGCTGCTTGTCGGCACCACGGCCAGATAGCTGCTCGTTGCCGTCGATTTGAATCCTACGTCCCGCGAGGCTTGGCCCGCGCAGTCGGCAAGGCCTGGCGCGGGTCCTCCGGCCAGACATGGCGAGGATAGCGGCCGCGCATGTCGGAGCGCACGTCGGCCCACGAGCCGCGCCAGAAGCCCGGTAGGTCGCGGGTGGTCTGGATCGGCCGGTGCGCCGGCGACAAGAGCTCCAGCGTCAGCGGCACCGTGCCGCCGGCAATCGAGGGATGCGCGTCCAGCCCGAACAGTTCCTGCACCCGCACCGCCAGTACCGGCCATTCCTCCTCGTAGCGGATCGGCAGGCTGTTGCCGGTCGGCACCGTGAAGTGGGTCGGCGCAAGCTCCGCCACCTTGCGCTGCAGGTCGTAGGGTACGAGCGCCATCAGTCCCTCGGTCAGCGCCGAGGGCGCGATGCGGGCAAGCGACGCTTCGCCCTTGAGATAGGGCAAAAGCCAGTCGTCTAGGCTGGCGAGCAGCGCCTCGTCCGAGACGTCGGGCCAGGGCGCGCCGAGCCCCTTGTGCAGCCACGCAAGACGCCGGCGCAGTATTTCGGCTGATTTCTCCCAGGGGAGGATCGAAAGCCCGTTCGCGCGCACCGCCTCGACCACGGCGCGGTCGGCGTCGGCGCCGGTCGGCGGCGGCAGCTGGCGCTCGGCGAGCTGGATTGCGCCGAGGGTCACGGTCTCGCGCACGCGCACCGCGCGCTTCTCCGGGTCGTAGGAGGTGTCGAGACGGCGCGCGATCCGGTCGCCGAGCGCCGAACGTATCTCGTCTTCCGTGACTGTCGCCGCCGCCACGATCCGCGCGTTCTGCGCCTTGCCCTGCAGGTCGGCGACGACAAGGAAGGGCGCTTTCGCCAGCGGATCGGTCTCGTCGACCGTCGCGCCCCGCCCGTTGGCGAGCACGAACCGGCCGAGAGCACCACGCGCCTTGGCGACGCGGTCGGGCCAGGCGGCGAGAAGTATCGCGCCAGGGGAGGCGGACGTGCCCGTCGTGTCCGCTGACCCCGCCGCCTTCGCCAGCCGCCGTGCCAGACCGCGCGCATTCTCGGCGCGCGGAGACCGATCCCGGCGGAAACCGTCGAGGCGGCGCTCCAGGTCAGCGCTCGGCCCGCCGAGGCCGCGCTCCGTCAGCAGCACGGCCAGCTCGGCGGCAGCCTGCGCGGCGCCCGATTTCGTCGCCTCCGCCACCATGTGCGCCAGACGCACCGGCAGGGCCAGCCCGCGCATCGCCTTGCCGGTGTCGGTCAACCGGCCTTCGGCGTCGATCGCGCCCAGTTCGCGCAGCAGGGCGCGGGCCTCCTCCAGCGCCGGCTTCGGCGGCGGATCGAGGAAGGAGAGCGTCGAAACGTCCGCGACGCCGAAGGCGGCCGCGTCGAGGACGAGGCCGGAGAGATCCGCCTCCAGGATTTCGGGTGGGGTGAAGGCCGGCAGCGCGGCGGTCTGTTCGGCGCGCCACAGGCGGATCGCGACGCCCGGCTGGGTGCGGCCGGCGCGGCCGGCGCGCTGGTCGGCCGAAGCGCGCGAGACGCGCACCGTCTCCAGCCGGGTCAAACCGGTCGCCGGCTCATATCTCGGCAGGCGCGACAGGCCACTGTCGACCACCACGCGCACGCCGTCGATGGTGAGCGAGGTTTCGGCGATCGAGGTGGCGAGCACGATCTTGCGCCGACCGGCGGGCGCGGGGCGGATCGCGGCGTCCTGCGTGCGCGCGTCGAGATTGCCGAAGAGCGGCACGATGTCGGCATTGGCCGGAACGCGACGCTCCAGACGCTCGGCGGTGCGCTCGATCTCGCGCTGGCCGGGCAGGAAGGCAAGGATCGAACCCTCCTCCTTCGCCAGGGCGCCGCGTATGACCCGCGCAACCGCGTCCTCGACCGGTTCGTCAGGCGAGCGCTCCTCGTGGCGGATGTCGACCGGAAAGCTGCGGCCCTCGCTCTCGATCACCGGGGCGTCGCCGAGCAGGCGGGCGACGCGCGCACCGTCGATGGTGGCAGACATGACCAGCAGCCGCAGGTCGGGCCGCAGCGCGCCCTGGACGTCGATCGCCAGCGCCAGGCCGAAATCGCCGTCGAGCGAACGCTCGTGGAATTCGTCGAACAGGATCGCCGAAATGCCCGTCAATTCCGGATCGTCGAGGATCATGCGCGCCAGCACGCCCTCGGTGACGACGAGGATGCGCGTCTTCGGCCCGACCTTGCTCTCCATGCGCATCGCATAGCCGACCGTCCCGCCCGGCTCCTCGCCGAGAAGCTCGGCCATGCGGCGGGCCGACGCTCGGGCGGCGATCCGGCGCGGCTCGAGCAGCAGGATCTTTCCGTCGCCGCGCCACGCTTCGTCGAGCAGCACCAGCGGCACCAGCGTCGTCTTGCCGGCGCCGGGCGGCGCGACCAGCACGGCGGAGGGGCGCCCGCGCAGGGCGGCGAGAAGCGCCGGCAGGGCCTCGGTGACCGGAAGCCGCGGCAGGTCGCGCATGGTCATGATCCGATCCGGACCACGGCGCCGCCCGCTGCCTGCGCATCCGCCTCGTCATGGGTGACCAGGATGACCGGCAGGCCGGAAGCCTTCGCCTTGGCGAACACCAGTTCGCGCATCTGCTGGCGAAGCTCCGCGTCGAGCCGCGAAAAGGGCTCGTCGAGCAGGAGCATACAGGGTGCAGAGACCAGCGTACGGGCGAGCGCCACGCGCGCCTTCTGGCCGCCGGACAGCGTGTCGGGATCGCGTTCGCCGAAACCTTCCAGCCCGACGCCGGCCAGCGCCTCCTCCGCGCGCGCACGGCGGCTCGCCCTCCCGCCAATCCCGGGTGGAAGCGCAAAGGCGACGTTGCCGCGCACCGTCATGTGCGGAAACAAGAGCGCGTCCTGGAAAAGCAGGCCGGCATGGCGCGCTTCGGCGGGCAGGCGCGTGATGTCGCGGCCGTCGACCCTGACCGCGCCGGAACCTTCGAAGGCCGGATCGAGAAATCCGCCGACATAGGCGAGCAGCGTCGATTTTCCGGAGCCCGACGGCCCCATGACAGTCAGCACCTCGCCCGGCGCAATCGCATGCGTGATCGACAGGAGCTGTCGACCGCCCAGCGCGATCATCACGCGATCCAGCATGAGGCCTTTTTCGGTCATTGTCTTCGTCGTCAGACGCGCAGCGCGCGGAAGCGCCGCCATAGCAGCGCCGGAACCAGGGTGGCAATCGCGAAGCCGATGACGGGAAGCAGCATCTGGAGAAAGGCGTAGACGCCGATGACGCGCCTGTTGCCGCCGGAGGCGAGCGCCACCGCCTCCGTGGTGATCGTCGGAAGCCGCCCTCCGGCGATGAGAAGCGTCGGCAGATACTGGCCGATCGAGACGGCGAAACCGACGGCGGCGGCCACCAGGATCGGCCGCGTCAGGATCGGCAGTCGGACGGAGAAAAGCGTGCGCAGCCGGCTCTTGCCGAGCCCGGCGGCGATGGCGTCATAGCGCCGGTCGTAGGCCCGCCAGGGGTCGGAGAGCGACAGGAAGACGTAGGGCAGGACGAAGACGAGATGGGCGAACACCAGCGCCGGCATCGACGCTTCGAAGCCCGAGAGCAGGAAGAGCAGCTGCAGCCCGAACAGGAAGGACGCCTGCGGAACCAACAACGGCAGGTAGACGATCGCGAGGCCGGGTCCGCCACCGAGGCGGCCGCCCCGGCTCGCCCGCGACAGATGGAGGATCGCGACGGCGACCGCGATCGTCGTCGCGGCCGCGGCGACGATAAGCGTCGTGGCGAGCGGTCCGCCGACGCGCGGCAAGACGTCCATCCATGTGCGCAGGGTGAATTCGCGCGGCAGCGTTTCGGGGAACTGCCAGAGCCCGGCGACGGACCAGAGCGCGAGCGTCGCCAGCCCGGCAAACACCAAGGCCGCCGCAAGCGCCATCGCGCCAAGCCCGCCGACCCGGGCAGCGCCGTCGCGCCTGAACCGCGTTCCCATCTCGCACACCATGTCGCGAGACATCGACGCCGCGCGCTCCACGCCGATCCACAGCGCCAGCGCCAGCGCCGTCACGGCGAGCTGCAGCACAGCGCCGGCCGACGCTAGGAAGCGCATCGCGAGGTCCGGATCGCCCATCCAGCCGACGAGACGCACCGAGAGCGTTGCCGGGCTGGTCGGCCCGAGGATCGCCGCGACGTCGACGACCGAGGTCGAGAAGGCGAGCACGGCGAAGACCGCGAGCCTGACCTGGCGATAGATCGCCGGCCAGGTGCCGAAGAGGAAGCCGGCGACCCGACCGTAGCCGAGCGAGGCGACGAGGGCCGCCCGCGGCGCGGGGCTCGCCTGCTGCAGCGCCGCGAGCGAGACGAGGAGGAGGAAGGGGATCTCCTTCACGATCAGCCCGGCGGCCAGCGACAAGCCGAGCGGATCGTTGACGATCTGAAGGTCGGGCGGCTGGTCCCATCCCGTCAGTTCGGGCGAGATCAGTCGGGCGATCATGCCCGACGGCGCTATGAGGAAGGCCAGCCCGAACGCCGCCGCCGCGTGCGGGACGGAGAGCAGCGGCGAGATCAGGTGCTGAAGACGGGTGAAGGTGCGCGTGCCCGACCAGCCCGCCAGGAAGAGCGCGACGACGGATACGGACGCGGCGGTCGCGGCCAGCCCCACGCCGAGGCTGAGCATGACGGAGCGGCCGATGCCGGGTTCCGCGGCAAGCTGCCGGAAGGCGTCGAGCGAAAGCGATGTGCCGCCGAGCGCCGGCAGGTAGCCGAAGGCGGGGAGCAGCGTTCCCGCGAGACCCGCCAAAATCGGTCCCGCGAGAAGCAGGATCGCCAGCGCCGGGCCGAGACGGGTCAGCATGGCAGGATGCCGAGGCTCGACGTCACGAAAGACCGGTTCGCAAGCTCAGTTCGCCGCCCCATACCGCCGTTTCCACTCCGTCTCGATGCGCTCCATCCAGCTCGGATGCGGCTCGTCGAGCGCGGGGCCAAGCTCGTCGGGCTTCAGCGTCGCCACACCGAGGTCGAGCGCGGCGAAGGCCGCCTTCGCGTCCTCGGGCAATCTGTCGATGGCCAGCACCGTCGGGTCGCCCCAGACCTTCGGATCCTGCTTGCGCGCCTGCGCCTCCGGCGAGATCAGGAAATCGGCCAGCACCAGCGCGCCGGCCTTGGCGGCGGCGTTGAAGGGGATGGCGACGAAATGCGTGTTCGCCAGCGTCCCGCCCGGGAAGGTGAAGGACCGCACGCTGTCGGGCAGTTCTCCGGCCGCGATAGCGCCCGAGGCTTCGGACGGGTTGAAGGCAAAGATGATGTCGACCTCGGAATCAGCGAGCAGCTGCTTCATCGCCGGATAGTTCTGCGGAAACGCCTTGCCCGAGCGCCACAGCACGGGGTTCAGCGCATCGAGATAGTCGAACAGCGGCTTCGAGACCTCGGCGAAGCTCGCCTCGTCGACCGGCTTCTGCAGAAGCGCGCGGTCGGCGATCTTCTCGGCCAGCACCTGCTTGAGGAAGGACGAGCCGATGAAGTCCGGCGGCTGCGGATAGGTGAAGCGGCCCGGATGGGCCTTTGCCCATTCCAGCAGGTCGTCGGCGGATTTCGGCATGGTGGCCGGATCTGTCTCCGCCGAATCGTGGAAGAAGACGAGCTTGGCCATGCCCCATGGGCTTTCGAGGCCGTCGACGGGAATGGTGAAATCGGTGCGGATCGTCGGCTTGTTGTCGACGTCGACATAGCGCCGGTTGGGCAGCTTCTCGGCCCAGCCGGGCGACATCAGCAGGTCCTGGCGCTTCATCGAGGCGAAGTTCTCGCCGTTGATCCAGATGAGGTCTACAGCGCCGCCCTCAGTCTTGCCGGCGGCCTTCTCGGCGATCACCGTGCCGACGGCCTTGGCGGCGTCGTCCAGCTTCACGTGGACGAGCTTGACGCCGTAGCGCTTCTCGATCTCGCCGCCGGCCCACTCGATATAGGCGTTGATGTTCTCGGCCCCGCCCCAGGCGTTCCAGTAGACCGTCTCGCCCTTCGCCTCCTTCAGCACATCGTCCCAGTGCGCAGGGTCCGGATCGGCGGCGAATGCGATGCCGGACAGCGCAAATAGCGAAACGGCGGCGGACAGCAGGAACTTCAAGGCAACCTCCCGAAAGGACGCCCGCTTGTGCGCCTTGCAGCCGGAAAGCGTCAACGCACGTTGCTGCTGCAAAAAGTCACTTCGCCGTGTGGCGTCAGGCACCGAGAGCATCGGCTTTCACTTAGCCGATTTATCTCCCGGCGGGCTTCCGCTTCGTCAAACTGTCATGCAAATCACCTATTTCGGCCGGTCAGGCGAGGAACGGCAATGCGCTACGCGATCTACTACACTCCGCCCGAACAGAGCGAGCTGGCGAAGAGGGCCGCCGCCTGGCTCGGCCGCGACGCGTTCACCGGCGAAAAGTCGGCGCCCATCGCCTCCGGTCCGCTGTCGGCCGGCGAGGTCGCCTATCATACGGCGTCGGCGCGCCGTTACGGCTTCCATGCGACGCTGAAGGCCCCGTTCCGGCTTGCTCCGGGCGAGAGCGAACTGGGTTTCGCCGCCGCCATCGACGCGTTCGCCGCATCTGCGACGCCGCCGGTCATCCCGCGCCTGGCGCTGAAGCAGATCGACGGCTTCTTTGCGCTGGTGCCGGCGGAACGCAGCACCGAGCTGGAGACCTTCGCGGCCGACATCGTGCAGCAGTTCGACCGCTTCCGCGCGCCGCTGACGGACGCCGACCTGGCGCGGCGCAACCCGGACGCGCTGTCGCCGCGCGAGCTGAACAATCTGCAGCGGTGGGGCTACCCTTACGTATTCGACTGTTTCCGCTTCCACATGACGCTGACCGGCCGGGTCGCCGGGTCGGACGTGGCGCGCGTCAGGGAAGCCATCGAGGCGCATTTCGGCGACATGATCGGTGGACCGCTGGCGGTCGACACGCTCGCCGTCTTCGTCGAACCGGATTCGGGCGGGCCGTTCATCGTCTGGTCCGCCCATCGGGTCGGATCCGGTCCCGAGCGGCGGTTCGCGTGACGCACTCTTCCGCCTTGCCGAAACGCGATGCGCCGCCGCAACCAATCGGTCCGGGCGCCTTCGTCGCCGTGATGGGTCCGAGCGGCTCAGGCAAGGACACGCTGATTGCGCACGCGCGCGGCCGGGTCGATCCGCAGCGCACGTTCTTCGTGCGCCGCATCGTCACGCGCGCCGCCGACAGCGCGGCGGAAGACCACGACACGATGAGCTGCGAGGCGTTCGCCGCGGCGCAGGCCGAGGGGGCTTTTGCGCTGTGCTGGAAGGCGCACGGCCTCGACTACGGCCTGCCGGCCGGCGTGGACGCGGCGATTTGCGACGGGCGCGTGGTGGTGGCAAACGTCTCCCGCGCCGTCCTGCCGCTGCTGCGCGAACGCTATCGCCATGTCGTCCCCGTCCATGTCTTCGCCGATCCGGACATCCTCGCCGCGCGCATCGCCGGGCGCGGCCGCGAGAGCGGCGAAGCGATCGCCGCGCGCGTCTCGCGTGATCCCGGCATCAGCCTCGCCGGCGACGACATCGTGCGGATCGACAATGGCGGCGCGCTCGCGACGGCTGTCGACCGGTTCGTCGCGGCGATCGAGGCGGCCTTTCGCGAGCGCTAGCTCAGGCGGTGCGGACCCTGGCCGGCGTATCGATGTGCGCCCAGTCCGGCCGCTCGAACAGGAACGACCCGTAGCCGCTCCATTTCACCAGGCCGTAGAGCACGACCGGTCCCGCGACGGCGACCGCCGTGACGATCAGCGAGACCGTGCCGACGTCGGCGATGACGCCGGTCTTGAGCAGGAGAACGCGCGCCGTCGCCATCGGCAGGAAGAAGGCGAGGTAGACCACGATCGAATGCGCCCCCAGCCAGCGGAGCCAGTCCGCCCAGCGCCGACCCGAAAGCAGGACTGCGACCGCGACCACCGCGAGAAGGCCGACCGAGCCGAGCACCAGCGATACGAAGGGCAGTTCGGCATAGCCGCCCTGCGCGCCGGTATGGCCGAGGTCGGGCTGGAGGAAGGCGGCCAGCGCTTCGGGGACCGGCGTGAAGACGAGCAGCGCGTTCAACGGCGCCCAAAGCGCCAGCAGCGCCAGCGTCCTGCCGGGATTGGCCGCGACCCAGTCGGCGATGCGGAAGACGTTCGCCGCCAGCGCATGGCCCGCGTAGAAATAGACGAAGCGGGCGCAGAACTCGTCGAAGACGATCGAGCCGGTGCTGACGGGCAGGATCTCGAGCCCGGCCGCCCAGGCCAGCACCAGCCAGACGGGCGAGTTCCTCACCAGCCGCGTGAAGACGAAGAAGATCGGCAACAGGTAGACGAACCAGAGCGTGCCGAAGGGCTGGACGAAGGCGAAGAGATAGTTCCCGAGTGTTGGCGCAATCCCCACCTCCATCGCCATGCCCGGTGCCTTGAAGGCGAACTGGATGGTCAGCCACAGCACGTAGAAATAGGCGAAGTGGACGACCTTGCGGTCGAGATAGCGCAGCCACGGCCGGTCGATGACGAGGCCGAGGAACAGGCCGGAAATCAGGAAGAAGTCGGGCATGCGGAACGGCCGGGCGAAGGCCACCGCATAGTGCATCCAGCCTTTCTCTCCGGCGGCGAGCTCGACGCCGAGCGTGGCATGCACCATCACCACCATGATGATGCAGATGCCCTTGGCGATATCGACCCAGGCGACGCGGGAGCGTTCGGAAGAAGCGGAGCCTTGCATCCAAGCAGGATACCCGAAAAGCGATATCAGCCGGTTAACCGGCGATCACGAAAGCGTCAGGCAGCGTCGTCAGAAATAGATGCCGCCGCGCAGCGGGCGGATGCGCGGCCTGCCGTCGGTTTCGACGAGCCCATCGGGACAGGCCGACCCGTCGGGAGCTCCGGGCATCTCCATCGCCTCGAGCGGCACGAACGCCGCGATGTCGGGATGGCGGGCCCTGATATGCGGCACGATGCTGGGGCGGGTCTTGATCGGCGGCATCGCCGGGCCGTCGGGTCCGAAATCGACCGCCGCGCCGTGCTTCAGCGCCATCAGCCGGGCGACGCGCTCCTCCGTCGCCGGATGCGTGCGCAGCACGGACGGCACCGGCGTTCGGCTTCCCGGCAGCATCAAGCTCTCCCAATACATGCCTTGCACCTTCTCGAGTCGGCGCAGCGCGGAGGCGAGCCCGTCAGGATCCCCGGTCAGGACCGCGGCGCGCAGGTCGGCGTCGAATTCGCGGGTGCGCGAGAGGGCAAGCTGCAAGAGGCCGCCGAGCGTCGGCGCGAAGACCAGCAGGGCTACCGCCGGCCACGGTACCATGGCCTCGCCGCCGCCCGCCATGCCGAAGACATTGAAGAACAGCGCGAAGATGCCGAAGGTCGACCACAGCGAGGTGAAGCGCGAGACCATGTCGGCGAAGGCCATCACCTTCAGGTCCTCGTTGGCGATGTGGCTCATCTCGTGAGCGAGCACGCCGGCAAGCTCGCGTACGGTCAGGCCGCGCGCCAGCGCATCGGTAATCGCAATCGCCGAGTCCTCGCGACGGCCGACGGCAAAGGCGTTCATCAGCTTGGACGGAACGACGTAGAGGGATGGCGGATTGGCGAGCCCGGCACGGCGCGCCAGCGTCTCGACGATATCGACGCCGACCGGAAAACTGGCGCGCGATACCGGCTGCGCCTTGTACATCTGCAGCACCATCCGGGGGCTGATGCGGCGGGCGAGATAGGTCGTCACGGCGCCGAAGATGATGGCGTAGACGATGCCCAGCCCACCGGCGAGCGTGTAAGCCGTGGCCGTCAAAAGCAACAGGCTCGCCGTTCCGAGCAGCCAGGTATGGAGCGTGTTGCGCGCGCTGGAGCGCAACTGCTGCACGCGGTCGAGGCGCAGAGGTTCGTTCATGATGTGAATATGGGGGGTGAGACGCCGATTCGCCAAAGGCGAATTCGTCATGCCGGTGGCGAAGCGCGCTACGTTCGGGTGTGCCGGAGGACTCGCGCATGGCCCCTTACCGGGAGAGTCGCTCGTCTCACCCGCGGCCCCCGAGAGGTTCCAGCGCCCCCTCCACCATGCTGCGCATGGTCCCCCTCCCCCGTAAACGGGGGAGGATCAGGGTGCGGCGGCGCGGGCTATCCTCCCCTGCGAAGCGGGGGAGGGGGACCGCCGAAGGCGGTGGAGGGGGCGTTCGTGTGCAGAATCGCAAGGGGCGCATGCATTCGCGGGCACTTCACATCGTGCATCGATTCCGCCCCTCTTTCCGCCAACCCCTTGTTTCCGTTCGACATCCAAAAATACTTATCCCCAACCCTTCCGACCTGACGGACCATGGGTCGGTGCTACGGAAAGGAGCCGGCGGTGAGTTGGAAGGCGAAGGCAGGGAGGGAGCAGGAGGTGCTGGTCAGCATCGTCACGACGCTGCTTGCCCTCGCCGCTCTCGCCGAAAAGGCCGCAGGCGATTCGCCCTGGGTCCGCTGGTGCGTGCTTTGGGCCGCACGGCAGGCGGACCTGATCGTCCGGGAGTTCGTCGGCGGATCAGAATGGAACCCGGCCGGTCGGCTCTGGTCGCCCGCCTTGCCAAATGTCCGCTACGGCGCCGAGCCAGCCGATGCGCTGGACCTTGCCGCCTCGCTGCGCGCTCTTGCAGTGGTCGTGCAATGCATGGCGGCCTATCTCCGCCGCGTCTCGGTCTGGCAGCAGGGTCAGGCAACCGGCGCGGAGAGCCACGATGGCCGGCTGCATCATCACCTTCTCCTGCGCCGGGCCAGCGCGGCGCTCTTGCTACTGGTTGAACCGCGCGACACATCCTAGAAAGCGTCCCTCCCATGAGAGGGAGGGCGGATCATCCGAACGATATCTCTTGCTTCCGCCGAAAGATGCACTGCGGTCGAGGATTTCGCGCGGCCGGCGGCACTGCGTCTCTCTCCCCGTCCACGGGGAGAGATGTCCGTCAGGACAGTGAGGGGCGGCGCGAACTTTCGAAAGCTGACGCCATGCCCCTCATCCGCCCTTCGGGCACCTTCTCCCCGTGAACGGGGAGAAGGAAGCACGCCAACTCACGCCGCGCCGCGCACCTCGCGCGGCACCAGCCCGCCCTGTTCCTCGACGAAGGCGATCACCTCGTCGAGGCCCTTGCCGCGCGAAAGGTCGGTGAAGCCGAAAGGGCGCTTGCCGCGCTGCTTGCCCGCGTCGCGTTCCATGATTTCGAGATTGACGTTCACATAGGGCGCGAGGTCGGACTTGTTGATCACCAGGAAGTCGGAACGGGTGATGCCCGGCCCGCCCTTGCGGGGGATCTCCTCGCCCTGGCAGACCGAGATGACATAGAGCGTGATGTCGGCGAGGTCGGGCGAGAAGGTGGCCGCGAGGTTGTCGCCGCCGGATTCGATGAAGACGATGTCGAGGTCCGGGAACTTGCGGTTCATCTCGGCGATCGCCTGGAGATTGATCGATGCGTCCTCGCGGATGGCGGTATGCGGGCAGCCGCCCGTCTCGACGCCCATGATCCGCTCCTCGGGCAGCGCCTGGAGACGGGCCAGCATCAAGGCGTCTTCCTTGGTGTAGATGTCGTTGGTGACGACGGCGATCGAATAGCGGTCGCGCAGCGCCTTGCAGAGCTTCTCCGTCAGCGTCGTCTTGCCCGAGCCGACAGGCCCGCCGATGCCGACGCGAAGGGGTCCGTTGTGTGAGCTCATATGCCTGTTCCCTTGGCGAGGAGCGCCAGAAGCCCGACGCCGATGGCGAGGCTCAGCGGCGAATAGTAACGCATGTCGAGCGTCGCGAAAGGCTGTTCCGGTGTCAGCCGGCGCCAGGCCGAAGTGTATCCCGCAACGCCGCGCGCCACGAACACCAGCGCCGCGCCGAACGTGGCGGTCGCGACCGCAACGTCAGGCAACGGCAGCCGGATCAATCCGCCCTGCGCGAGCGCGACGACGGCAACGACGAGGATGGCGGCGGCGACCGCGAAGCACGGGATCGGTCCCAGCGTGGCGGTCGCGCCGGGAAAGCCGCCGACGGTCCGGGCGCAGGATCTGGCGTCGCTGCCCGGCCAGACGCCGCCGACGCCCCAATAGGCGTGCAGCGCCGCAATCGCGACCAGGACGGCTGCAATGGCGCTTGCGAGGATCGTCACGTCCTGAACAGCCTCGAATAATGCGTCTCATGCTGCATCGCAGCGATCTCGGCCATCATCGTCGCCGAGCCGAGATCGTCAAGCGAAGACTGCGCGGCGCGGGAGGCGGTCTCGGCGATCACCGATTCGAGCGAGGCCAGCGTCGCCATCGCATCGGTCTGCCCGATGACGCCGAGGCGGATCGCTGCCTGGATCTGGTTTGACACGAAAGCCTGCAGGAGGGCGGCGAGTGCCGAACGGAGTTCGATTCCATGTGCACCGGCAAGCGCGCCGACAGCGACCGGATAGGCGCACTCGGGCGGCAGGGCCGACAATGCCCCATGTGGCCAGGCCGCGGCGGCCTTCCGAAAGGCCGCTCCCTGCAGCATCGTCTCCATATGCCGCTCCCGCGACCCCGCAAGCGCTTCGGCGAGGTCGGCGATTTCAGCCAAGTCGCCGACGGACGAAATGCGCCGATGTGCCTCCGCGAACAGCACCGCATCGTTCCAGGCGGAGCCTCGCTCGATCAGGTCGAAGAGCCAGCCGCGAAGGGTCGCGACGTCGCTGACGAGGTCGAGATGCACCGCCGTCTCCAGACCGTGGCTGTAGCTGAAGGAGCCGACCGGGAAGGCCGGCGACAGCCACGCAAGCAGGCGCAGGAGGCCCGCCTGGCCGTCAGGCATGGTTATGGCCGTAGTGCGGGTCACCCGGAAGCCGGCCGAACTTGTCAGCGTCGCCGTGATGCTCGTGGCCATGATGATGCCCGTGACCATGGTGGTCGTGATCCGGCCCGTGGTTGTGACCGTAGTGCGGATCGCCGGGCATGCGGCCGAAAGCGTCGGGCTGCGGGCCGTGGCCGTGCGAGTGCCCCGAATAGGCGCCGCGCACCGGGTGGAACGGCTCGGAGACCTCGCTCACGCTGGCGCCCAGCCCCTCCAGCATCGCCTTGATGACATGGTCGCGCAGGATGAGGATGCGGTGTTCTTCGATCTGGGCGGAGAGGTGACGGTTGCCGATATGCCAGGCGAGCTCGGCGAGATGCACCGGGCCATTCGCGCGGATGTCGTAGACCTCTTCCTCCGCCGCGATGATCTCCGCATGCCGTCCGTCATCGAGAACCAGCACGTCGTGATCGTCGAGATGGACCGGCTCGGGCAAGTCGACCAGGATCTTGTCGCCATGCACGAGTTGGACCACCCGCCGGCGCAAGTGCCGCTCCTCGTGGTCGAGCACCGCGAGATCGAACGGGATGACCCGATCCGGTCCAAGGTCGGCGGCGCGGATGACGCTGCCGGCGCGCGGCATCTTGGTGAAGTCGGTGTTCATCGACAGTTTCATGCGGCCTGCACCTCTTGCTCGCGCTGCTTCGCCCGCGCCAGCGCCGGGCGGGACAGCACGCGCTCGAAATAGTCCGCCACGGACTTGGACGCCACCTCGAACTTGCCGCTCCTCGCCCACTGGCCGCAATGGCCGAGGATCACGTCGACTGCCGAAAAGCGGTTGCCCAGCGCATAGGGCCGGCCCGCGAGCTTGGCTTCCAGGGCCCTGGTCTCGGCGGCGAATTCGTGACCGACCCAGGGCGCGACCTCGGCCCGCAACTCGTTCGGCAGGAGGAAGCGGTGCTTGAGCTTGTTCCACATCGGCTGCTCGAACTCCGACAGCGCGTAGAGCATCCAGGACATCATCTCGGCGCGGCCGCGAAGGCCGGGCTCCGGGCCGAGCCCCTTGTCGGCATGCTTCTCGCCGAGATAGGCGCAGATGGCGGCGGAATCGGTCAGCACGAAGTCGCGGTCGATCAGCGCCGGCATCTTGCCGGTCGGATTGAAGCGCTTCATGGTCTCCGAATACTGCTTGGCCCTCACGATCTCGTAGGGCTCGCCCAGTTCTTCGAGCATCCACACGACCCGGGTGAGGCGCGAGCCCGGGGAACCGACAGCCTGATACATGTTCTCTCTCCCCGCCTAGAACTCTTCCACCTTCTCCGGATGGACGATCTCGATCTTGCGCGCAACGAGGTGCGGGCCGCTGGCATCGCGCCAGACCTTCAGGTGCGGCTGCCTGGAATGCGCCGTCAGATCCTCGCGCGTTTCCCATTTCTCGACGAAGACGAGCTTGTCTTTGTCCTCGAGGCTCTGGAACAGTTCGTAGCCGAGGCAGCCCTTCTCCTTGCGGGTCTCGGCGATGCAGGTGGCGGCGGGCGCGCGCAGCGCCTCGGCCCCTCCAGGCGTGGTGGTGAGCGTGGCGACGACGTAGATCATGACGGAGTATCCATAGACTTCTGCGTGGTGAGCCGGACGAGGACCGCCCGGACGGGGAGGACCACACCTAACGACATGGCGAGTGTCGCGCCAAGCGATTTCAGCACCGTCCAGCGGGACGCGATCGCGATCTGCTCGACCGCGACCGCATCGGGCGCGGCGGAGAGCATGGCGGCGACTGCGGCGTTCTCGAGGTAGTCGGCGACCATGCCGCCGACGGCTGCGCCGATCAGCACCCATCGCACCGCCCGCCAGCCCGGCGGCGGGAGACGCAGCGCCGTCCACACCAGCGTCGCGGCCAGTAGCGCGGGGAAGGCAAGGTCGAGCCGGTGCTGGACGGTGAGGTAGAAGGAGCGGCCTTCGTCGCTCAAGCGACGCAGAAACTCCCGCGCTTCCGCTTCGGTGTAGCCAAAGGGCCGCAAGTCGAAAGGCATCAGCCCTCCGGCCGCGTCGGAGATGCGCGGCAGCGACCAGACCGCCATCGTGGCATAGACCGCGCCGGTCGCCGCGACCAGCAGCCAGAAGAGAAGGTTACGCATCCCCGTCGGGAAAGAAGGCCGGGTCGAGGATCTGCTCCATCGTAAATGGGCAGGTGGCGGGGAAGGCCACTTCGGCTAATCCTGTTTCGTCTGCTGAATCCGACTCGTAGAACGTCAGGTGCAAAAGGCGGGAGACCTTGTTCATGGCCGCAATATCGCTCAATAGGCAGCAGCTTTCCAGCCGGCCGTGAACTGCCGTCAGAACAGGAAATACCGCTGCGCCATGGGCAGCACCTTGGCGGGTTCGCAGGTCAGCAACTCGCCGTCTGCGCGCACTTCGTAGGTTTCCGGGTCGACCTCGATATGCGGCATCGCGTCGTTGAGCACCATCGAGGCCTTGCCGATGCCGCCGCGCGTGTTCTCGACCGCGACCAGTTCCTTCTCGACCCCGAGCTTTTCGCGCACGCCAAGGTCCACCGCGGCCTGGCTGACGAAGGTGACCGAGGAGGCGGTCATTGCCTTGCCGAAGGCGCCGAACATCGGCCGGTAGTGCACCGGCTGCGGCGTCGGGATCGAGGCATTAGGATCGCCCATGGGGGCCGCCGCGATCATGCCGCCGACCAGCACCATGTCCGGCTTGACGCCGAAGAAGGCCGGACTCCACATCACCAGATCGGCTCGCTTGCCGACCTCGACCGAGCCGATATGCTTCGACAGGCCGTGCGCGATGGCGGGGTTGATCGTGTATTTGGCGATGTAGCGCTTGACCCGGTAATTGTCGTTGTCGCCGGTCTCCTGCGCCAGCCGGCCGCGCTGCAGCTTCATCTTGTGCGCGGTCTGCCAGGTGCGGATCGCCACCTCGCCGACGCGGCCCATGGCCTGGCTGTCGGACGAGATGATCGAGAAGGCGCCCATGTCGTGCAGGATGTCCTCGGCGGCGATGGTCTCCTTGCGGATGCGGCTCTCGGCAAAGGCGATGTCCTCGGGGATCGACGGCGACAGGTGGTGGCAGACCATCAGCATGTCGAGATGCTCTTCGAGCGTATTGACCGTGTAGGGCCGCGTCGGATTGGTCGAGGACGGGATCACATTCGGGAAGCTCGCCACCTTGATGATGTCCGGTGCATGGCCGCCGCCGGCGCCTTCGGTGTGGAAGGCGTGGATGGTGCGGCCCTTGATGGCGGCCACCGTGTTCTCGACGAAGCCCGACTCGTTCAGCGTGTCGGTGTGGATCATCACCTGGACGTCGTATTCGTCGGCGACGGAGAGGCAGTTGTCGATCGCGGCGGGCGTGGTGCCCCAGTCCTCGTGCAGCTTGAGCGAGGAGGCGCCGGCCTGGACCATCTCGACCAGCGCGCCGGGCAGCGAGGCGTTGCCCTTGCCCGACAGGCCGATGTTGATGGGGAACGAATCCATCGCCTGGATCATCCGCGAGATATGCCACGGGCCGGGCGTGCAGGTCGTCGCCAGCGTGCCGTGCGCCGGGCCAGTGCCGCCGCCGAGCATGGTGGTGATGCCCGACATCAGCGCCTCGTCGATCTGCTGAGGGCAGATGAAGTGGATATGCGCGTCCATGCCGCCGGCAGTCAGGATCTTGCCCTCGCCGGCGATGGCCTCGGTGCCGGGGCCGATGATGATCGTCACGCCGGGCTGCGTGTCCGGATTGCCGGCCTTGCCGATCGCGTGGATGCGGCCGTCCCGCAGGCCGACATCCGCCTTGTAGATGCCGGTGGCGTCGACGATCAGCGCGTTGGTGATCACCGTGTCGACCGCGCCGCCGGCCCTCGTGACCTGGGATTGCCCCATGCCGTCGCGGATCACCTTCCCACCGCCGAACTTCACCTCCTCGCCGTAGGTGGTGAGGTCGCGCTCGACCTCGATGATCAGGTCGGTGTCGGCGAGCCGCACCTTGTCGCCGGTGGTCGGGCCGAACATCTGGGCGTAGCGGGCGCGGGGAATGCGGGCGGGCATGGGTCAGGCTCCGGAGTGAGCGGGCGAATGCTGAAAAATATCGGATCGTGGCGGGAACCATCCGAGACGCGGGCGGTTCTTCATGATCCGGTCACGAACAGAACGAGGTGAAGGATGTTGCGACCTACCATCGGTGTCACCCTTGTCGCGACGGCTCTCGCGGTCGGCGGAGCATACGCCCAGGGTCTCCAGACGGAAGGCGCGATCGACGCCATCGTCGGCTCCGAGGTGCGTGAGCAGGAGAGCACCGCCAGCGCCGACCACGGCAAGATCCTCGAGGCCATCGACAAGGCCGGGGAAAGCGCGGAAGCCGTGCGCAAGGTCACCGACGTCAAGAGCGTCGACATCGTCTTCCTGCCCGACGCGGCGGTGACCGAGGGCGGTCCTCCGTCCGAGATCGACGCCAAGCTGAAGGAACGCGACGCGGAGATCACGTCGTTGCGGCAGGAGATCGAGGGAAACGCCCTTCTCTTCCACGCCATCGACTCGCGCCAGGTACTGATGCGCGACGTGCTGGGAATCGAGATCGGCGACGACAAGCGCGTCGTCGTCTACGCGGCGGCGAAGCCGGCGGGCTGACATCGTTGAAAGGGTGCTATTTCTTCTCAACGACCAGCCCCCGATAGATATCTCCTGTCGGGCCGTATCGCTCTACAGCAAATTTGCAGTAAGCGGTCCT
The DNA here is from genome assembly GCF_024710845.1 of Mesorhizobium sp. Classification (GTDB taxonomy): domain Bacteria; phylum Pseudomonadota; class Alphaproteobacteria; order Rhizobiales; family Rhizobiaceae; genus Mesorhizobium_A. Next base: position 24,105 of record NZ_JANJTZ010000002.1, on the reverse strand, counting down.
ATCACCGGAGGCGACAAGTTCGTCATACTTCTCGGCACCATCCACGGCCGCTTGCTTGAGTTGAGCAAGATCGTCGACGTCATCTCGGCCCTTTAGCATGTCTGCGTATTTGTCCAGGTGACGCTGCAACGCACTATCGTCGATCGTATATTTGAATTCTGTATCCCGATAACAATCAATCGCGGGTAGAACGAACGTGTACGCTTCGATCCCCCGCATTGCCTCCAAATTCGACGTCTGTGCTGCTGCGGTTCCGCCGAGAAGGATCACGGCCACCGGCGTGCAAAACTTCCATCGTCGGCAATGCACCATAGGCTTCACAGCTTGCCCATCACCTTCTGCTGGAAGCCGAAGACCTCGCGTTTGCCGCCCAGAGGCACCAGCGTGACGTCGCGCTCCTGGCCGGGCTCGAAGCGCACTGCGGTGCCGGCAGCGATGTCGAGCCGCATGCCGAGCGCCTTGTCGCGGTCAAAGGACAGACCTTCGTTGGTCTCGAAGAAATGATAGTGCGAGCCGACCTGGATCGGCCGGTCGCCGGTATTGGCGACCTTGAGCGTCACCGTCGGCTGGCCGGCGTTGAGCTCGATGTCGCCCTTGGCGGTGATGATCTCGCCGGGAACGAAACCTCCGAGAACCATGTGTTCCTCCCTAGCCGGCGAAGGCGAGCCAGAGCCCGCCTGCCGCCGTGAGCGCGCCGGCGGCGCGGGTGGCGGTGCGGCCGAGGTGGCGGCCAGCGAGGCGGCCGACGCCGAGCCCGAGCGCGATGCCCGCGGCATGGAGCAGCGCCGTCGTCAGCGCGAAGCCAATCGCGAAGGGCCAGGCGCCCGCCGCGCCCAGTTCGCCGCCATGGGCATGGCCGTGGAATAGGGCGAAGACGCCAACAATCGCCATCGCCGCCGCGGTCGGGACGCTCAGCGCGACTGCAGCCATGAGGCCGATCGCCACCACCGAGGCGAGGATCACCAGCTCGACGAAGGGCAAGGGCGCGCCGGCCATCGCGGCGGCGAAACCGGCGAGCATCGTGCTGACGAAGGCTGACGGCACCAGCCAGAGCGCGCGGCGGTCGGAGCCGGCCAATAGGGCCGCCCACAGACCCACCGCGACCATAGCGAGGATGTGATCTACCCCGAACAGCGGGTGGGACAGCCCGGCTGCGAAGGAGCCGTGCTCAGCGGGACTGAGGTGGGCAAAGGCGGGCGCCACTCCCATCAGGAGCCCCACCAAAGCCAGTCCGATCCGTTTCAGCATGCGATCCCCTTCCTGTCGGTCATTCGTTACGCCGCCCGCTGCGGGCAGCCCTCGGCCTTGAACACGCGTCGCGTCGAGGCCGGGTATTTGGCAAGCAGGGCGGCCGGCCGCACCGGGCGGCGCACCAGTTCGCCGCCGCAGTTCGGACATATGCCGGCGAGCACGTTCGTCGCGCAGTCGGCGCAGAAGGTGCATTCGAAGGTGCAGATCATCGCGTCCGCGCTCTGAGGCGGCAGGTCGCGGTCGCAGCATTCGCAGTTGGGTCGCAGCTCGAGCATGGCGCTACCTTATCGGCTCGTGGACGGTGACGAGCTTGGTGCCGTCCGGGAAGGTCGCCTCGACCTGGATGTCGTGGATCATCGAGGCAACTCCGTCCATGACCTGGTCGCGGGTGATGACATGGGCGCCGGCCTGCATCAGGTCGGCGACTGAGCGGCCGTCGCGCGCGCCCTCGACGACGTAGTCGGTGATCAGCGCGATCGCCTCGGGGTGATTGAGCTTGACGCCGCGTTCCAACCGCTTGCGCGCGACGATCGCCGCCATGGCGATCAGAAGCTTGTCCTTTTCCCTCGGGGTGAGATTCATGCGTCCTCCGGATGCTATGTTGACCAGACTTTGGGCAGCCCTGCCTGTCCATTGAGCAGGCCCAGCAAGGGTACCAGCCGCTGCCTCAAGTCGTAGCCGTCGTTTGCGACGAGCCTCGCAAGAAGCTTGCCACCCGTTTCTCCCCTGTCGCCACGCAATGTCCAGAAGCTGGCGCCGCCGCGCGGGCCGACGATCGCGCGCACTGCCTCCAGCCGCTGTTCGGCATCGGGCGCGATCAGGAGGACGGAGGCGATAGCCGTAGCGCCTTCCATTACCGCCGCGCGGGAAAGCTGGGCGGCCACGTCTCCCTCGAACGCAACGGTGTCGGCATGGACGAGGCGGCCGCCGAGGCAAATGCGCCAGACATCGCGGAAGCGCGCCGATGCGACGGTCTCGCCCATGGCGCGGCGGCCGACGATGACGGATTCGACGATAAGCGCCGTGGCACCCGGGGCGAGGTCCACGTCCAGCCGGCGCTCCAGCGCCGAGCGGTCGTATAGGATGGTCTCCTGTGGCAGCCAGGCCAGATGCCCGCCCTCGGCGACCCGCGCGACGGTCCGGATCCGGGCCACGCCGGATTCGGCGCGGTAGGCCTTCTCGCAGGCCTGCGTGGTCAGTGCCGCCGCCGCGCCTGGCCCGACCTCGAACTCCCAGTCCAACCTGTCGCCGCCTGTCATGCCGCCGGCGGTGTTGATCAGGATCGCCTCGAGCGGATCGCCCGACGTCACCGGCATCCTGATCTTTGCCGCGCCCTGCTGGAACAGACGCTGCACGCGGGTCCGCCCGTCCCGCGAGGCGACCGCGAGCCGGCCTACCGCCTGCACGCGTTGCATAGCCGGCTCCGGCAGTTGGTCGGAGGGGATCGAAACATGCTTCATCGCGCGAGAACCTAGGCGCGGCCAGGTGCCGCTGTCGAGGCATGACGTGTTGCCCGCCGAACGTTACCTTTCTATAGAGGTAAGGGGGAACCGCGTCGGGGGGCGCGGAAGCCGGAGGAGCGCTAGCGGTGCACGGTTGCGTTCGGGTGTATTCTGAGGGGAAGCTTGCATGACCGACACACTTGCCGCGGAAGTAATCGAGTTGATCAAGGCGCACACCGGTGCCGATGCCGGTGAGATCACGACCGCGACCGAACTGGATATGCTGGGTATCCATTCGCTGGAACTCACCGAGATCATCTTCGACCTCGAAGAGCGGCACGGAATCGAGATCGAGATGAATACGGTCGAAGCCTGGAACAATCTAAAGACGATCGGCGATATCGTTACGGCCGTCCGCTTGCTGATCAGCAAGAAGGGCTGAGATGAGCCGTCCGCGCATCGTCATCACCGGCCTCGGCGGCCTCTGTCCGATCGGCACCGATACCGCAGCCATCTGGAAGGCGATGCAGGCCGGCCAAAGCGGCATCGGACCGCTGGAGACGGTTTCGCTCTACGACCTGAAAATCAGGTCCGGCGGCGAGATCAAGCAAATGCCGGCGCACGACATCGACCGCAAGCGGCTGGTGACGATGGATCGGTTCTCGCTCCTGGCGGTGCTGGCGGCGGGCCAGGCAATTGCCCAGGCGGGTCTGCATGTCGAGCCGGGTCGCGCCGACCGGATCGGCGCCGTCGTCGGAACGGGCATCTGCGGCTGGGAGGCGATCGAAGAGAATTATCGCAGCGTTTTTCTCGAAGGAAAGACGCGAGCCGGCATCTTCACGGTTCCGCGCGTAATGCCGGGCGCGCCGGCGGGACAGGTCAGCATCCAGTACGGCCTGCACGGACCGGTCTTCGGCGTGAGTTCGGCCTGCTCCTCGTCCAACCACGCCTTCTCGGCGGCGGCCGACCAGATCCGTCTCGGCCGCGCCGACGTGATGCTGGCAGGCGGAACCGATGCGCCGATGATCTATGGCATCCTCAAGGCGTGGGAGGCGCTGCGCATCCTGTCGCCCGACACCTGCCGGCCGTTTTCGGCCGACCGCCAGGGGCTGGTACTCGGCGAAGGCGCGGGCATGGCTGTGCTGGAGAGCTACGAGCACGCGGTGGCGCGCGGAGCGACCATCCTCGCCGAATTCGCCGGCGCTGGTCTGTCGGCCGACGCCGCGGATATCGTGGCGCCGACTGTCGAAGGGCCGACGGCGGCGATCCGGGCGTGCCTCGCCGATGCCGGCCTCGCTCCCGAAGAGATCGACTACGTCAACGCGCATGGCACAGGCACCAAGGCCAACGACGAGATCGAGACCGCCGCCATCCGCCGTGCCTTCGGCGCGCATGCCGACCGTCTGTCGGTCTCGTCGACGAAATCGATGCACGCGCATTGCCTCGGAGCCTCGGGGGCGCTGGAGATGATCGCCTGCGTCATGGCGATCCGCGACGGCGTCGTGCCGCCGACCGCCAACTATCGCGAGGTCGATCCCGCCTGCGACCTCGACGTGACGCCCAATGTGGCGCGGCGGAGGCCGGTTCGCGCGGCCATCAGCAACGCATTCGCTTTCGGCGGCACCAATGCCGTCATTGCCGTGCGTGCAGTCTGAGCGCAATCCATAGCGGGGCGAAAGCCGGCGGCGATCCCCTGAGGTTCTGCCATCCGCCTCAGCGCGATGCAGCCGGTAAATGCGGCTAGCGAGCAGGTTCAATTTGAGCTTCGTCAAGTCGAACCCGGAAAGAACCCGCTAGCTGATCCTAGAGAGAAACGGCCGCATTGCCGGAGATCGGCAGAATTGCGGCAACCCCCTTGGCGCACCAACCGCTGTAGACACTGAGGCTGCATCTCATGTCAGAGATAGACAACGATGTGATTGACCGGTCCGCCGGGGAGACGCGATCCGGGTTGGCCGATCCGTTACCGCCGGAGATGGCGCTGGCCTGTGAGAACGCAGGAGTTGTCAAAGCCAATCGGGACACGATCGGTCTTATCGTCCTCGGGATCCTTGCGGGCGCCTTCATAGCGCTCGGCGCGGTGTTCCTGACCGTGGTGATGACCGGGGCAGAGGGGATGCCATGGGGTTCTGCCCGGCTACTCGGCGGTCTTGTCTTCTCGCTCGGCCTTATCCTGGTGATCGTCGGCGGTGCGGAATTGTTCACCGGGGACGCCCTGATGGTCATGGCATATGCCAGCCAGCGAATCTCGCTGGGCTCGCTTCTACGCGCCTGGGCCCTCGTCTATGTGGGTAATATCATCGGCACGATCGCAACGGCTGCTCTCGTGTTCCTTGCCGCTCATTATCAATTCGGTGGCGGAGCTGTCGGCAAGACCGCGCTCGCGATCGCTTCAGCCAAGGCAGCTTTGCCGACGGCCCAGCTCTTCTTTCTGGCGGTGCTCTGCAACGTCCTCGTATGCCTCGCGGTGTGGATGGCCCTGGGCGCCCGGAGCGTGCCGGGCAAAGTGATGGTCATTGTGCCCCCCATCGCGGCCTTTGTCGCAGCCGGATTCGAGCACTCCATCGCCAACCTCTACCTCCTGCCCTACGGCCTCGCCATCAAGGAGTGGGCAGGGCCGGAGTTCTGGACGGCGATCGGACAAAACGCAGCGGACTACTCCGCCCTGACGGTGCCTGGCGCGCTCCACAACATTGCCGTCGCGACCATCGGGAACCTCATAGGCGGCAGCCTGATGGTAGGAGCAGTTTACTGGTTCGTCTATCTGCGACCTCGCTCCCGGTAGACCAAGATGAGGCTGGATTGAATCGTTCTGCCGGAGGGAATTCGGGCCAAATCCTTCGGCCTTCCATCGGTTTTGCGTCTACGACTTCCCGAACAACCTTCCCAGCGCCTGTTCGAGTCTCGAGCGCTCGCCGGCATCGATCGTCGGCGAGAGAATGTAGCTGTTGAGGAAGGAGCGCGCTTCCGATGCGTTCTTGACGCTGCCGCGCCTGAGGATCGACAGCGTCGAGAGGAGTGCCGCGCTGTCGCATGGCTCCGGCGAATAGGCCCAGTAGGAGCCCTTGTCGCTCGTCGATTTCGTCATGCCGCAGCGCTGCTCAGGCGGTGCATCGCGCCAGAATAAAGACAGGATGTCGGTCAGGGCCGACGGATTGTTGGCGTAGTAGCTGTGCGCCAGCATGTCTTCGCCGATGGTGGTCATGTCGATGGAATCGACGTCCGCCAGGCGCATGATGTCGTTGCCGCCCTGCCCGGCGCGTGGCGAGTCGCCGTGCAACTGGCGCGAGACGGCGAGCGCCCAGTCGCGGTTGGACGCATAGAGCGTGATGCGCTGCGCTGTCGGACGGATGGTCTTGACCATCTCGCCGAACAGGCCGGCATCGAGGTCGGGCGCAGTGAACAGGACCTGATCGAAGGCCGCCGGCTTGCCCTGGTTGCGCAAGGCGTAGAGTTCGAGCGCGTCGGTGAGTGCCCGGTTGCCCATCGAATGCGCGATCAGATGGATGCGCGTCGCGCCCGATTTCGCCACGATGTCCTCGAGGAACAGCGTAAGGCGACGGCCGGAGAGGTTCACCACCGCCGTGTCGGTGATGTAGCTCAGTACCGAGCCGCGCGAAGGCCACGAATAGAGAATCGGCAGGCCCTCGAAGTTCATGTCGTAGGCCATCTGCGCCGTGCGCATCGCCGCTTCGTTGAAGGGCACGTTGAAGCCGTGGACGAAGACGAAGGCTTCCTTGCCGGGGCTCTTGGCCATCTGATCGCGCATCTGCGCGAAGACCTTTTCGTTCGCTGACGGCGTGACCTTCGCCAGCACGACATGGCGCTGCGGATCCTCGCGGAACTCGAAGCTCCAGATCGACGGCGCCTCGATTGCGCCGGGACGGTGGGACAATGGGATCGAGACGACGGCGGTGCCGAGTTCCAGTTGGCTGCCGCGCTGGCCGCCGTAGAACTCGCTCGGCAGGTCGCTGCCTGACCGCGCACGGTCCGTCGCATAGTAGATCTCGACTTCCTTGTAGCCTTTGTCGGGATCGGTGGTGTCGCGCAGACCGCCGGCCGCCCTGTCGGCGAAATCCTGGCGATAGTTCGCGAAAGCTTCTAGCGCATCGATCGCCTGGTCGGCGATCGGTCCGTCGGGAGCTTGCTCGGCGAGACTGTCGAGCCGGGAGTGGGTATCCTCGGCGGCGGCCGGGTCGAGACCGGCGGATGCGACGATCGCCAGCGCCTTCGCATAGGCATCGACGGCAAGCCCGGTCTCGCCCGCCTTCTCGAATTCGGCGCCGGCCTTTTCCCAGATCGGGATCAGCTCGGGCGCCATGTCCTCGACACGCTTGGCCGTTTCGGTAGCCAGCCGCGCCCAGGCCTCGCCGGCTTCCTTCGCGCGGCCGGCGTCGGCATAGACGACGGCCCGGCGGCGCAGCAGGTCCTCGACGATCGCCGGATCGGTCTCGCCGGCCAGCGACGCGTCGACGATCGCGATGGCGCCGGGGATATTCCCGCTTGCCGTCGCCTCGGCGACGCGAACATCGAGCATCATATCAAGGGCCAGGGCTGGGACGGGGCACAAGGCCAGGGCGGCCGCGCACATCGCCGCCTTTGACCCGAGGACAAACCATCGCGCCGCAAACGCAATTCGCATGTCGATCTCCACCCGCCAGATGTCACGCCGATCCCACTCCAGCGGGATTACAGCACGGTGACAGTAGAGCATTCATCGACGCGATTGCGGAAACAATAGGGTGGGATTGCGAAAAGCCCCCGCGGCGCCGCGGATGCGCCGCCATCAGATCGAAAACGGCGCTGCAGTCTTGTGAGACGAGCGTATCATATTGACATGATCGTCTCATTCTGATGGAAATGCAGGTGACGCAAGGCCGGAAGGGGGCGATGGCCATGAAGTCGAAACTGCACCGAATACCGCGTCTCTGGTAGGACCAGACTATGAGCCAGCTGGGTCTGCGAGCAGCGGCACTGAGCGATGTAATCGATTGCAAGCGCCGCATTGCGCGAAACATGAAGTATCGAATTCCAGGGAAAACGGGTATGAAGCAGGGCCAAAGAAAGCGCTTGACCATGCGGAGGCATTGGTAATACCAGTTTAGAATGATGCTCGGTCCAGGCGGCACCCCTTCGAGGGGGAGGCTGACCGGTCATTTCACATCTGCTCGCCTCGGGAGGAGACCAGGCGGGATGCGGCGGCCGAGATGCCGCCGACAGAGGAGCCGGCAAACGGGCACGCCGTAGGCACGGAGCCAATCGAGGCACGTTAGGGAGGAATGGACATGCACAGGAAAGTGACCGGCCTTCTGGCCGGATTGGGTCTGGCACTGGCGGGCAGCGTCTCGTCGCTGCATGCGCAGGAATTGACGATCTTCTGGGCGGAATGGGATCCGGCGAACTACCTGCAGGAACTCGTCAACGAATACGAGAAGGAAACGGGCGTCAAGGTCACGGTCGAGACGACGCCGTGGTCGGACTTCCAGACCAAGGCCTTCACCGAGTTCAACGCCAAGGGCTCGGCCTACGACATGGTCGTCGGCGATTCCCAGTGGATCGGCGCCGCATCCGAGGCCGGCCACTATGTCGACCTGACCGACTTCTTCAACAAGAACAAGCTCAACGAAGTGATGGCTCCGGCCACCGTGAAATACTACGCCGAGTATCCGTCGGCCTCCGGCAAATACTGGTCGATTCCGGCCGAGGGCGACGCGGTGGGCTGGTCCTACCGCAAGGACTGGTTCGAAGATCCGAAGGAGATGGAGGCGTTCAAGGCCAAGTATGGCTACGATCTCGCGCCGCCGAAGACCTGGAAGGAACTGCGCGACATCGCCGAGTTCTTCCACCGGCCCGACCAGAAGCGCTACGGCGTCGCCATCTACACCGACAACTCCTATGATGGCCTCGTGATGGGCGTCGAAAACGCCATCTTCTCGTTCGGCGGCGAACTCGGCGACTATTCGACCTACAAGGTCGACGGCATCATCAACTCTGAACAGAACGTCAAGGCGCTCGAGGCCTACCGCGAGCTCTACGGCTTCACCCCTCCGGGTTGGGCCAAGACCTTCTTCGTCGAGAACAACCAGGCGATCACCGAGAACCTGGCGGCGATGAGCATGAACTATTTCGCCTTCTTCCCGGCTTTGGTGAACGAGTCGTCGAACCCGAACGCCAAGGGCACCGGCTTCTTCGCCAACCCGGCAGGACCGGACGGACATCAGTTCGCCGCGCTCGGCGGACAGGGCATTTCCGTGGTCTCCTATTCGGAGAACAAGGAAGAGTCGATGAAGTTCCTGGAATGGTTCATCAAGGACTCGACCCAGAAGCGCTGGGCCGAACTCGGCGGCTACACGGCCAGCGCCAAGGTGCTTGAATCGCCTGAATTCCAGAACGCCACGCCCTACAACAAGGCCTTCTACGAGACCATGTTCAAGGTGAAGGACTTCTGGGCGACGCCGGAATATGCGGAACTGCTGATCCAGATGAACCAGCGCATCTATCCGTATATCACGGCCGGCCAGGGCACCGCCAAGGAAGCCCTCGACGCGCTTGCGGCCGACTGGAACGCCACGTTCAAGAAGTACAACCGGGTCAAGTAATCACGACTTCGCCGGAGGGGGCGCGACCCGCCCCCTCCGTTTTCGTCTGTAATGCTCATCGAGGAGGTGGCCGTGGCCACGGCAGTACTGACCACGCTGGACCCCAAATCGCGCGCCGCATCCCGCGGCCTGAGCGACATGACGATCCGCAACCTCTTCATCATTCCGACGATCGTCTTCCTGATCGTCTTCAATATCTTCCCGCTGCTCTATTCGCTCGGATACTCGTTCACCGATTTCCGCGCCTCGGGCAGCGCCGCCGCGAACTTCGTCGGCTTGCAGAACTATCGCGACCTGCTCAACGATCCCTTCATCTGGAACAATTTCTCGATCACGGCGAAATACGTGATCGTCTCGGTGGTCGGGCAGGTGATCGTCGGCTTCGGTACGGCGCTGCTGCTCAACCGCGACATCCCGCTGAAGGGCCTGATCACGACGTTGCTGCTCTTGCCGATGATGCTGTCCATGGCCGTCGTCGGCCTGTTCTGGAAGCTGCTCTACGACCCGTCCTTTGGCATCATCAACTATGCGCTGGGCCTGGGCAATTTTGAGTGGCTGTCCAATCCGGACATGGCGCTCTATGCGGTGGCGCTGACCGACATCTGGATGTGGTCGCCCTTCGTGATGCTCCTGTCGCTGGCCGGCCTGTCGGCTGTGCCTAAACATCTCTACGAAGCCGCCGCGATCGACCGTGCCGGCTCGCTCTACACGTTCTTCCGCATCACACTGCCTCTGGTGGCGCCGATCCTGATGATCGCGATCATCTTTCGCACCATGGAAGCGTTCAAGACGTTCGACCTCGCCTACATCCTGACCAGCCAGCCGACGACCGAGGTGATCTCCATCCGGCTCTACAAGATGGCGTTCCAGACCTGGGAGACGGGGCGGTCCTGCGCGCTCGCCTACATCATGCTGATCATGGTGCTGGCGATCACCAACATCTACGTCAAATACCTCAACAAGGTGAAGGAGCGCTGAGATGGCTCAGGTGCAGACTTCCGCCGAGAAGGGGCTGAACCGGCTGGCGATCGTGGCCGTGCTGGTGGTGACGATGATTTTCCTGGCGCCGATCTACTGGATCGCCTCGACCGCCTTCAAGCCGCGCAACCTGGCCACGACGATCCCGCCGACGGTGATGTTCACGCCGGAGATCTCGCCCTTCGTCAAGCTGTTCACCAAGCGCTCGCAGCTGCGCGCGCCGCCGACGGCCGAGGAATACGAGGCGGCGCCCTGGTGGGAACGGCTGGTCTTCGATGGTGGCGAGAAGGTGGTGCGCTCGGGCCGGGGCGAAGTGCAGTGGTCCGGCTATCCCAGCCGCTTCCTGAACTCGCTGATCGTCGCCATCACCTCGACGGTGCTGGCGGTCGGCATGGGAACATTCACGGCGTATGGCTTCTCCCGCTTCAAGGTGAAGGGCGAGGCGGACCTCCTGTTCTTCATCCTGTCGACGCGCATGCTGCCGCCAGTGGTGGTGGCGATCCCGATGTTCCTGATGTACCGCGCCGTCGGCCTCAACGACACGCATTGGGGCCTGATCATCCTCTACACCGCCTTCAACCTGTCGTTCTCGGTGTGGCTGATGAAGGGCTTCATCGACGAGATCCCGAAGGAATACGAGGAGGCGGCGCTCGTCGACGGTTACACGCGCATGGAGGCGTTCTTCAAGATCGTCATTCCGGAGGCGGCGACGGGCATCGCGGCCACCGCGGTGTTCTGCTTCATCACCGCGTGGAACGAGTATGCGTTTGCGCTGATCATGACCAACCGGCGGGCGCAGACCGCGCCCCCCTTCATTCCAAGCCAGGTGGGCTCCGGCCTGCCGGACTGGACGGTGATCGCGTCGGGCACGTTCCTGTTCCTGCTGCCGGTGGCGATCTTCACCTTCCTCCTGCGCAACCACCTTCTGCGCGGCATGAGCTTCGGGGCGATCCGCAAATGATCCGGTCTTCCCAGCTCCAGCGCATCGCCGAAGTCGTGATGGTGCTCGGCATCATCTTCCTCTGCCAGCCGTGGGTGGAGTTCCTGCATCGCTACGGTGTGACGGTGATCATCGTCGGCCTGCTCACCTTCATGTTCACCGGCTGGTTCGGGAAACCGGACGACGCCCAGGACGGCGTGTTCGACGTCTCGGACCATCACGACGGCAAATCATGACCCAGATCGAGCTTCGCGGCGTGCAGAAATGGTTCGGCGACGTTCAGGTCGTCCGCGACATGAATCTTGCTATCGCCGACAACGAATTCATCGTGCTGCTCGGCCAGTCGGGCTGCGGCAAGACGACGACGCTGCGCGCCATCGCCGGCCTGGAGACGATCGACGAGGGCGACATCCTCATCGACGGCAAGCCGGTGCAGCACATGAAGGCGTCGGACCGCGACATCGCCATGGTGTTCCAATCGTTCTCGCTCTACCCGCACATGAACGTCTACGAGAACATCGCTTTCCCGCTCAGGGCCACCGGCATGGACAAGGCCGGCATCGACCGCTCGGTGCGCGAGATCGCGGGCGTGCTGCGCATCACCGACCTGCTCAGCCGCAAGCCCTCGGCGCTGTCGGGCGGCGACATGCAGCGCGTGGCGATCGGGCGGGCGATGGTGCGCAAGCCCAAGGCGATGCTGATGGACGAGCCGATCGGCGCGCTCGACGCCAAGCTGCGCGAGGAGATGAGGGCCGAGATCAAGCGGCTGCACCTGCAGCAGGGCTCGACCACGATCTACGTCACCCACGATCAGGTCGAGGCGATGAGCCTCGCCGACCGCATCGTCATCATGCACGAAGGGGTGCTGCAGCAGATCGGCGCGCCGGAGGAGGTCTACGCGCACCCGGCGAACCTGTTCGTCGCCCAGTTCGTCGGCAGCCCGGTGATGAACGTCTCGCCGGCGACGGTAACGGTCGCGAACGGCGGCGCCGCGGTCGCAGTCGAGGGCCAGGCGCAGGGCTTCGCCTTTCCGGCGGAACTGGCGGCCAAGCTCAACGGCGCCGCGGGCAAGCCCGGCGCGCTCAAGCTCGGCATCCGTCCCGAGGGCGTGCTGGTCGAGCGCCAGGCGAAGGACGGCTACCTGCCGGTCGAGGCGCATATCATCGAACCGCTCGGCGCCTACGACATCGTCGATCTGAAAGTCGGCTCGCAGATGCTGCGCGCCCGCACCCGCGCCGGCTTCGTGCCGAAACCGGGCGAAACGGTGCATGTCCGGATCGATCCGGCCCAGGCGCATTTCTTCGACGCGGACAGCGGCCGCAGCCTGGGAGTGAGGTTGTAAAATGTCCCATATCCGCCTCGAGAACATCACCAAGTCCTTCGGCGCCCACACCGCGCTGAAGAACCTCAACCTCGAGATCGCCGACGGCGAGTTTTTCGTGCTGCTGGGCGAGACGGGCGCGGGCAAGACGACGACGCTGCGCATCATCGCCGGCCTCGAAAAGCCGACGGAAGGCCGTGTTTTCATCGACGGCACCGACGTCGCCGACTGGGGCGCGGCGGAGCGCGACGTGGCGCTGGTGCTGCAGCAGTATTCACTCTACCCGCGCTATACGGTGAAGCAGAACCTCGAGTTCCCGCTGAAGTCGAAACTGCGCCGTGTGGCGGACGCTGAGATCGCCGAGCGCGTCGCCAAGGCGGCGAAGACGCTGCGCATCGAGCATCTGATGGAGCGCAAGACGGACCGGCTGTCCGGCGGCGAGATGCAGCGCGTCTCGATCGGCCGCGCCATCGTCAGGAAGCCGCGCGTGTTCCTGATGGACGAGCCGCTGTCGGCGCTGGACGCCAAGCTGCGCGAGGCGCTGCGCACCGAGCTCAAGAACATCCAGATGAACCTCGGCCAGACCTTCCTGTTCGTCACCCACGATCAGATCGAAGCGATGTCGATGGGCGACAAGATCGGCGTGCTCAACAATGGCAGCCTCGTCCAGGTCGGCACGCCGCACGAGGTCTATTCGAACCCGAAGAACACCTTCGTCGCTCGCTCCGTCGGCTCGCCGCCGATGAACCTTGTCAACGGCCGCATCGCCTCGGGTCGCGTCATCGTGGCACCAGGCTTCGAGTTGCCTGCCGGAGCGGCGGCCTCCGCCGTCGCCGACCGTCCGCTGACCTTCGGCATCCGCCCCGAGGACGTCCAGGTCGAAGCCGGCGCGCCCGTCGGCGCCAAGGTCCACGACGTCGAAAATCACGGCGTCGAGAAGATCGTCACGCTGCGCGTCGGCGACAACATGCTACGCGCCACGGTTTCGGCGCGAACCCACCTCGCCATCGAGGACGACGTGCGCTTCGGCTGGAACCCCGACAAGCTGACGATTTTCGACCAGGCGAGCGGCGTCAGCCTGCGCCACGCCGGTTGAGCCGGATCACTGCTCCGGGCCGGCTTCGGGCTCGGGTTCGGGCTTTGCCTCTTCGCGCGCGGGCCTGCGACGACGCTGCTCGGCCGCGCGCGTCTGGACGATGCGCACGCGCTTGACCCGGCGCGGGTCGGCGTCGAGCACGTGGAACTCATAGCCCGGCACGGCGCGGACAACCTCGCCCCGGGCCGGTATCCTGCCCAGCGTCGAGAAGATCAGCCCGCCGATCGTGTCGACATATTCGCCATGCTCGCCGGCGGTGAAGTCGCTGCCGATCGCCTGGGCGACGTCGTCAATCTCGGCTTTTGCATCGACGATGTAGACGCCCTCGCCGGTCTTGGTGATCAGCGGCTCCTCGTCGTCGTCATGCTCGTCCTCGATGTCGCCGACGACCATCTCGACGATATCCTCGAGCGAGACGAGGCCGTCGGTGCCGCCATACTCGTCGATGACCAGCGCCATCTGCGTGCGCGACGCCTGCATGCGCGCCATCAGGTCGGAGGCCAGCATGGAGGCCGGGACGAAGAGGACAGGACGCGTGATGCCGAGACTGCCGATCGGGCTCTTCAGATCCACCTGCGCCAGGTTGAGGTCGGGCGTGCCGGCCTTGCGCGCGCCGCGGCCCTTCTTCAGTCGCGCGGTGCGGGTGAGATGGCCAACCACGTCGCGGATGTGGATCATGCCACGCGGGTCGTCCATCGTCTCGGCATAGACCGGCATGCGCGAATGACCCGATTCCTCGAAGAGTTCGAGCACCTCGCCCAGCGTCGTGCCGATCTCGACCGCCTCGATGTCGGTGCGCGGGATCATCACGTCCTCGACGCGCACCTCGCGCAGCCGCAGGATGTTGTTGAGCATGGCGCGCTCGGCCGGCGAGAAGGAGGCGGCGTCGGGCGCCGCCTCGGCCAGTGCGTCGGCGAGATCGTCGCGCAGCGAGCTGCCATTGCCGCGGGCGCGGAAGAACTGGATCAGACCGTCGAGCAGCGAGGAGCGCGGCGTGGTCCGCGCGGAGGTACTTTGCGGGTCGCTGGAGGTTTCCGGCCCGGCCTGGTCGCGGGGTCCGGCCGCCGGAGCGGCGCTATCGGATGTGTCGTTCGTGGTCATGGCTTCGATCAGGCTTCATCCGTTACCGCATAGGGGTCGGCAATGGCAAGCCTCGCAAGAATACGGCGTTCCAGCGCTTCCATCTCTTCGGCGTCGTCGTCGGTCTCGTGGTCGTAGCCCAGAAGGTGCAGAAGGCCATGCACCACGAGATGGGTCAGATGGTGGTCGAAGGACTTCGATTCCAGAACCGACTCGGCGCGGACCGTCTCGGCCGCCAGCACAATGTCGCCCAGCATCGGCGGCAACTCGTTGCCCGGCGCGACCGGAAAAGCCGGGAAGGACAGGACGTTGGTGGCCTTGTCCTTGTCGCGCCATTGTGCGTTTAGGGCACGGATCTGGGCGTCGTCGGTGAAAAGAACGCTGAGCTCGGACGGGCTCCCGACGATGCCCAGTTCAGCGAGCAGGGCCGTCGCCGCGCGCCCGACGAGCGCTTCGAGCTCGGCCTCCGGCGGCCAGTCGCCGGCCTCGACCGAAATATCGATGTCGAGCGCCGGGATATCCGACGCGGGCGTTTTCGCAGGTTTTCGCGGCATCAGACCTGGATGCCGCCCTTGCCGGTGCCGTCGCGGTCGTAGGCGCGGACGATCTCCGCCACCAGCGGGTGGCGCACCACGTCGGCGTCGTTGAAGCGCACGGTGACGATGCCGGCCACGCCGTCGAGAATGCGCAGCGCTTCGACCAAGCCGGATTTCGTGTTTGACGGCAAATCGACCTGGGTCGGATCGCCGGTGACGATCATGCGCGCGCCGTCGCCCAGACGCGTCAGGAACATCTTCATCTGCATCTGGGTCGTGTTCTGCGCCTCGTCGAGGATGACGGCGGCGTGCGCCAGCGTGCGACCGCGCATGAAGGCAAGCGGCGCGATCTCGATCACGCCCGCCGCCAGCGCCCGCTCGACCTTGTCGGCCGGCATCATGTCGTAGAGCGCGTCGTAGAGCGGGCGCAGATACGGATCCACCTTCTCCTTCATGTCGCCGGGGAGGAAGCCGAGCCGTTCGCCCGCCTCGACCGCCGGGCGCGACAGTATGATGCGCTCGACCATGCCGCGCTCGAGCATCATCGCGGCGTGCGCCACGGCGAGATAGGTCTTGCCGGTGCCGGCGGGGCCTATGCCGAAGACCAGTTCCGACCGCTCCAGCGCCCGCATGTAGGCGTCCTGGTTCGGGGTGCGGGCATAGATCGTGCGCTTGCGCGTCGAAATCTGCGCCGCGGCGAGCCGGCCCTTGCGCTCCAGCGTCGGCAGCGTGAGCTGGTCGTCGGCCGCGACCGCCATGCGGATCGCGCCCTCGACGTCGGACGGCGCGATTTCCGCGCCTTTCTGCGCCCGGTCGTAGAGATAGTCGAGCGCGCGGCGCGCCTGTTCCGCCGCGACGGTCGAACCGCGCACCGTCAGCTGGTTGCCTTTGGAGCGCAGGTCGACGCCGAGCTTCTGTTCGATCAGGGCCAGGTTCTGGTCGAACTGGCCGTAGATGGCGCTGGCGTGCTTGTTGTTGTCGAAGGTCAGGACGATGTGCGCCATGTCGGACGCCCCCGAAGGGGTGGTCTTCAGTTCTGCAGCGGCGTTCAAACGTCTCTCCTTGTTGGGTGCCGGCCTCTCTCAGAGCGGCTCAGCATAGAGGGTGTACCCCGTTCCCGTGATTCGTACTGTGACAATGTCACCGATTCCGCCGGCCTTTTCATCAACAATCACCGGCTGGAGCCAAGGAGAACGGCCGACCACAAGGCCGGGTTCCTTTCCGGCGCGCTCGATCAGGATTTCCACGGGCTTGCCCTTCAGATGGCGGACGAAATCGGCCTGCTGCTCGTCGAGAAGGTCCTGCAGCGCCTGAAGCCGGGCGTCCTTCACTTTCTCCGGCACCTGGTCCGCCATGTCGGCGCCGGGCGTGCCCGCGCGGGGCGAATACTTGAAGGAATAGGCCGTCGCGTAGCCGACCTTGCGCACCAAATCGAGCGTCGCCTCGAAATCCGCGTCGGTTTCGCCGGGAAAGCCGACGATGAAATCGCCGGACAGCGCGATGTCGGGGCGCACGGCGCGGATGCGCTCGACGAGGCGGACATAGTCCTCCGCCGTATGCCTGCGGTTCATCGCCTTGAGGATGCGGTCCGAACCTGCCTGAACCGGCAGGTGCAGGTAGGGCATGAGCTGCGGCAGGTCGCGGTGGGCGGCGATCAGGCCGTCGTCCAGGTCGCGCGGATGGCTGGTGGTGTAGCGCAGGCGCGCAAGGCCGGGGATCTCGGCCAGGCTGCGCAACAGTTCGCCCAGCCCCCAGGCGCGACCGTCGGGTCCCTCGCCATGCCAGGCGTTGACGTTCTGGCCAAGCAGCGTCACCTCGCGCACGCCGGACGCGGCGAGCCGGTTCGCCTCCGCCAGAATCTGCTCGACCGGGCGCGACACCTCGGATCCACGCGTATAGGGCACGACGCAGAAGGTGCAGAACTTGTCGCAGCCTTCCTGCACGGTCAGGAACGCCGTGACGCCGCGGCTTCGGGTGGCTGCCGGCTTCGGCGCCGGCAGGTGGTCGAACTTGTCCTCCACCGCATAGTCGGTCTCGATGACCTTCTCGCCCGACAGCGCGCGACGCACGGCGTCGGGCAGGCGATGATAGGTCTGCGGGCCGATGACGAGGTCAACCAGCGGCGCGCGGCGGATGATCTCGGCGCCTTCCGCCTGAGCGACGCAGCCGGCGACAGCGATGGTGGTCTGGTGGCCCGCCGCCTTGCGCTGCGCCTTGATCTCGCGCAGCCGTCCGACTTCGGAATAGACCTTCTCGGCCGCCTTCTCGCGGATATGGCAGGTGTTGAGCAGGATCAGGTCGGCCTCGTCCGGGCGTTCTGCGGCGCTGTAGCCGTCGGCGGCGAGCGCGTCGGCCATGCGCTGTGAATCGTAGACGTTCATCTGGCAGCCGTACGTCTTCACGAAATAGCGCTTGGCAGCCGGCGCCGCGGGCGCGTTGGCGCTCTGCCGGGTCTCGGTCGTCATCATTTCTTCGTTCATGGGCGGGCTCATAGCGCTTTTTGACGCCGAGCGACAGATGCCCTGGCGGGCAGGGCGCCCGATCAGCGTTTGGGGCGCGACGGGTCAGGATTGGACAGCGCCGCCGACAACATGCGCCGTACCTCGTTCTCCGCGGCCGCCGCGACCGCCTTGCGGCGGCTGTCGGACGTGAACTCCACCGGCGCCCCGAAATGCACCTCCACGTCCATCGCCCCTTCCCGCAGCAGGGCGCCGATATGCGGCGCAAGAACGCTGTCGCCGATCCAGGCAGCGTGGACACGATGCTGGCGGCCCATGGGCATGCCGTGCAGCCGGGTGTAGGCAATGGCGACCGGCTGGATGAAGACGCGCTCGCCGCCACCATTCGACAGCGCCACCTTGGCGGCGCCGAAGAGGGTCGACTTGAACGGCAGGATCTGGTTGCCGTCGCCGGTCGCACCTTCGGCAAACAGCACCATCGGATCGCCCTTGGCGATGCGCACGCCGATCTCGTTCGCCTGGGCACCCGACTTGCGACGCTGCTCGCGCTCGACGAAGACGCTGCGCTGGCATCTCGCGAGCAGCCCGAACAGCGGCCATGTCGCCATCTCCGACTTGGCGATGAAATGCACGTCGGCGATCGAGCTGAGCACTACAATGTCGCTCCAGGAGACATGGTTCGCCACGATCAACAGCGGACGCTCGCGCGCGAGGCTGCCATGGACGTGAACGCGGATGCCGAGCAGCCTGAGCACGATGCGGTGCCAAAGGCGCGGCGCGGGTTTCTCGTTCCAACCGAAGCGCATGGCGAACATCTGCCAGAGAATCAGCGGCGGCGTGACGACGGCCGCGACGGCGAGTCCGAACGCGAGGCGGAGCCAGCCGATCATGCCCGAGAGCCCTCCCCGTTGCCCGAGCCGCGCTAGCGGAGATCGCGGCGCATGACAAGCGCGCCGGTCGAGGGTCCGCCCGCATGCTCATAGTAGTTCCGGCGCCTGGCGATCTCGCGGAAGGCGAGCCTGCGGTAGAGCGCCAGCGCCGGCGTGTTGGTCTCGTCGACCTCGAGGATGAGATGCGAGGCGCGGTCGGCATGCAGCTGGCGCAGCACCGCGTCCATCAGTTCTCGGCCAAGCCCCTCGCGGCGGTGCGCGCGGGCAACGGCGACGGTCAGGATCTCGGCCTCGTCGACTGCGAGCCGCGCCAGGACGAAGCCGGCGATCGCCTGCCTGTGGCCCACTTCGCGCGCGACGAAGCCGAACACGGTTGCCTGGTCAATCAGGCCGGCGAATTCGGCCGCCGACCAGGGCCGGCTGAAATCCTCGCGATGCAGCCTCGCGACCTCCGCCGCATCGTCGCGCACCAGGCGCTCGACGATATATTCGCGGCGGCGGGAGACGAAGGGAAGGCGCATCAGGACGCCTTTCGCGGCAGGGCGAAGCCGTCCTGCGGACGGGCATCCGGTCCGCGCAGGTAGAGCGGCTTCGGCGGCGAATTGAAGGTGTGGCCGGCGGCCGCGAGGCGCGCGTAGACGGCGATGTCGGCGGTAGCGGTGCCGCCGGCGAGGTCGAAGCGGGCCGGGTCCGCGGCGGCCGCTATGACGGATGCGCCAGAGCCTACGAGCACAGGACGCTCGCCGTCGAGGAGGGCGGGCGCGTCGTTCACGGCCACGATGACCGGGCCACGGACGATTGCCCCGCCAGGCGCATGCTCCTCGACATAGATCTCGTCGCGCTTCGCATCGATAGAGGCGACGATGCGCCGGCCGGGCCAGGTGTTGCGCGCCTCCTCGGCGATGGCCGAGAGCGTGGTGACGCCATGGGCGGGGACCTTCAGCGCCAGCGCCAGGCCACGCGCGGCGGCGACGCCGACACGGATGCCGGTGAAGGAGCCGGGACCGATCGAGACAGCGATGGCGCCGAGGTCGGAATAGGTCTTGCCCGAGGCGGACAGTGCCGCCGCAATCACATCCATCAGCCGCTCGGCATGACCTTTGCCAATGTCTTCGACCGACCGGCCGAGCTCGCGCTTCGCCGCCGCGTCATAGACGCAGGCGGCGCACAGCGTCGAGGCTGTGTCGATGGCGAGGAGGATCATGGCGTCTGCCGGCATGCGGTTCGAGTAAGCATCGCTTCTCGAACTCTAACGCGACGACATTGTCCAGCCGTTAAGCCGACTTCTGCCGCGCCTTGAGCTCGAGGCGCCGCGCGTGCAGAACCGGCTCGGTGTAGCCGTTCGGCTGGGCGCGGCCTTTGAAGACGAGGTCGCTCGCCGCCTGGAACGCGATGGAGTCCTCGAAATGCGGCGCCATCGGCGTGTAGAGCGGGTCGCCGGCGTTCTGGCGGTCGACCACGCCCGCCATGCGCTTCATCGTCTCGGTCACCTGGTCCTCGGTGCAGACCTTGTGGTGCAGCCAGTTGGCGATGTGCTGCGAGGAGATGCGCAGCGTCGCGCGGTCCTCCATCAGGCCGACATCGTTGATGTCGGGCACCTTGGAACAGCCGACGCCCTGGTCGACCCAGCGCACGACATAGCCGAGAATCCCTTGAGCATTGTTGTCGAGCTCGCGCTGGATGTCCTCCGCCGTCCAGTTCGGCCGCGTGGCGACCGGCACGGACAGGATGTCGTCGAGCTTGGCGCGCGGCCGGCTCTTCAACTGGTCCTGAACGGCCTTGACGTCGACCTTGTGGTAATGCGTCGCGTGCAGCGTCGCGGCCGTCGGCGACGGCACCCAGGCGGTGTTGGCGCCGGCCTTCGGGTGGCCGATCTTCTGCTCCAGCATCGCCGCCATCAGGTCTGGCATCGCCCACATGCCCTTGCCGATCTGCGCGCGGCCCTGCAGGCCGCATGCGAGCCCGATGTCGACGTTCCAGTTCTCGTAGGCCTGGATCCACGGCGCTTGCTTCATGTCGCCCTTGCGGATCATGGGACCCGCTTCCATCGACGTGTGCATCTCGTCGCCGGTGCGGTCGAGGAAGCCGGTGTTGATGAAGACTACGCGGTCCTTCGCGGCGCGGATCGCCTCCTTGAGGTTCACCGTGGTGCGGCGCTCCTCGTCCATGATGCCCATCTTGATCGTGTTGCGCGCCATGCCGAGCGCGTCCTCGACGCGGGCAAAGATCTCGGAGGCGAAGGCGACCTCGTCGGGCCCATGCATCTTCGGCTTCACGACATACATCGAACCCGCGCGGGAGTTTTTCCTGCGTCCGTTCGGGCCGACGTCGTGCAGCGCGATCGCCGCCGTCATCATCGCATCCATGATGCCTTCCGGCACCTCCGACCCATCCTTCAACAGGATCGCGGGATTGGTCATCAGATGCCCGACATTGCGCACCAGCATCAGCGAGCGGCACTTGACCTCGAAGGTCGATCCGTCCGGCGCGATATAGTCGAGGTCGGGATTGAGCTTTCGCGTAAAGGTCTTGCCGCCCTTGGCCACCTCTTCGGTGAGGTCGCCCTTCATCAGGCCGAGCCAGTTGCGGTAGACGACGACCTTGTCCTCGGCGTCGACGGCCGCGACGGAATCCTCGCAATCCATGATCGTGGTGATGGCGGATTCCAGCCAGACGTCGGAAATGTTGGCCGGATCGTCCTTGCCGATCGCCGATGAGGCGTCGATGATCACCTCGATCAGCAGGCCGTTCTTGCGCAGCAGGAACCGCGAGGGTGCCGAGGGCGAGCCAAGATAGCCGGCAAGCTGGGCGCCGTCTTTCAGGCCCGTCATCCGACCGTCGACAAGCGTCACCGCCAGCCGGCGCATGGCAACGTCGAAGGACTTCACGTCCGACCAGGACGCGCCGTCGAGCGGCGCGCTCTCGTCGAGGAATGCGCGGGCCCAGGCAATTACCTTGGCGCCGCGCACCGGGTTGTAGCCCTTGCCCTTATCTGCACCGTCCGTCTCTGGGATCGCGTCGGTCCCGTAGAGCGCGTCGTAGAGCGAACCCCAGCGCGCGTTCGCCGCGTTCAGCGCATAGCGCGCGTTCATCACGGGAACGACGAGCTGCGGCCCGGCGATCGTGGCGATCTCAGGGTCGACATTCGAGGTCGAGACCGAGAAGTCTGGACCTTCAGGGAGCAGGTAACCGATCTCCGACAGGAAGGCCTTGTAGGCGGAGAGGTCGCTCGGCGCGCCATTGTCGCGATGCCAGGCATCGATCTTCGCCTGGAGCTCGTCGCGGCGAGCGAGCAGTGCACGGTTCTTCGGGGCGAGATCGTGGACGATCGCCGAGAAGTCGGACCAGAATTTCGCCGGATCGATGCCGGTGCCCGGCAGCGCCTCGGTAGCTACGAAGTCGTGCAGCTCCGGCGCGATCTTCAGGCCTGCAATCTCGATATGTTCGGTCACGTTGCTCACCTCACCTGCCGGACTTTGGTGAACGGCCATTGGCATGACAGAGCGGGCGGGTCAATTATGGGTTCGGCGGAAACGCCTTCGTGCGGCAACGGGGCATTCATCGGGCGGGCGGCACGCATCACCCGCGGCGATGCACCCGACATGTGAATCGAGGAGCGGTGATGAGCAAGGGACCGATGGTTGAAGTGGAGAACGTGGTCAGTCCCGGCCACAAATACCGTGTGGACGCCGCGAAATACGGCGCCATGCGTGAAGCCATGCTGGCGGTGCTGCCATCGGTTCCGCCCGGAATGTCGGTAGCCGACGTCAAGGCGCATGTCGTGCCGCGCCTGCCCGACGCGCTCTTCCCCGACGGCGCGAAGGCTGGATGGTGGATCAAGTGCGTCCAGCTCGACCTCGAGGCCAAGGGGGTGCTCAAGCGCTCGGAGAAGCCAGTCAGGCTCTACAAGGCCTGAAGGTCACTCCGCGATCCGAGGCCTGCCTGCCGCCGTGGCGATCAGGATCGCTTCGATAAAGGTGCGCTGGCCTTCCACTGTCGCAGCCCGGACGTCGCGGATCAGCTCGATATTGGCCTCTTCCGCGCCTGCCTCCTTCGCGCGGGCTGCCGCAAGGGTTCGGATTTCCGCCTCGGCGAGGTCGAGCGCCGCGGCCTCGTTGGCGAAATCGCGGATCAGGTCGCCCGCCGCGACGCGGAACAGGCCCTCCCTCGGCTGGCTGACGCGAGCCTCGACCGAGACACGCACCTGGCCGACGACGGCGCCGAGCGCGTTGGCGACATCGGTATCTCGCGGGACCACGCAGGCATTGCCGACGAGATCGGCCAGCCCCGCATAATGCAGCGGCGCCGAAGCGCCGAGGCCGATCACCGGCCGGTCGAGGGCGACGGACAGCCGCGCGATGCCGTGGTTGCCGTCAACCGCGCGTTGGACGAGCGCATGCGCCACCGTCGCCGCGCCGTCGAGCCCGTCCTCGGCGAAAGCGGTCTCTAGGATGACCTCGGCCGAGCGACGGGTCAGCGCATCGAGGACGCGGCGCGAGATGTCCTCCGGCGAGGCCGCGATCGGTTGGCCGCGCCCGTCGCGGCGGCGGGCGAAGAGCTCGGCCGCCATCTTTCCGGTGGCGGCGTTCCAGTTGTCCTGCAGGCCGAGCGCATGCGCCGCATCCGACGGGGTGAAGCCCGAGACGTGGACCAGACCGCGCGCGACGAGCCGGTTGAGCGTCGCGGCCTGCGCCGTGCTCGCGAGCGCGCGGTCGAGCGCCTGCGGAACGTCCGTCAGCGCATCGTAGAGCTTCTGCTCCGGCGCGGTGAGGCCCGCGGCAAGCCGTTCGGGCACGCCGGTGCGGAAGGCGAAGCGGCCGTCCATCCGGCCGGGATTGGACGCGCGGAGCTGGCGTTCGAGATGCTCGCGGATGACCGCCTCGTGCTTCACGCCGGCAAGCGCAAGGGGAACCAGGCGTCGCGGGCCGAGCTGGATGCGCGGGGCTAGTCCGGCATCCTCAAGGGTGATTTCGGAATCGCCGCCAAGGCCGAAGGTGCGCATCGCAACGGCCTCGACCATCGTGCGGTAACCGCCGACGGTGGCGCCTTCCGGGTCGAGCCGCGGCTTGCCCTTGTCGAGCACGGCGACGTCGGTGGTGGTACCGCCGATGTCCGACACCATCGCGTCGTCGAGCCCGGTCATGTGGCGCGCGCCGACGAGGCTGGCGGCCGGACCGGAGAGGATCGTCTCGATCGGACGCGCACGGGCGAAGGCGGCCGAGACCAGCGCGCCGTCGCCGCGCACCACCATCAGGGGCGCTGCGATCCCCACCGCCGCCAGGTGCCGCTCGCAGGCGGCGACGAGGCGGTCGATCATGCCGATCAGCCGCGCGTTCAGCACCGCGGTCAGCGCGCGTTTCGGACCGTTCAGCTGCGCCGACAGTTCGTGCGAGCAGGTCACGGCCCGCCCGGTCACGCGGCGGATCGCCTCGCGCGCGGCCATCTCATGCGCGGGGTTGCGGGTGGCGAAACGCGCGGCCACGGCGAAGCCCATCACGCCGGGGCCGAGCGCG
>NZ_JANJTZ010000057.1 GCF_024710845.1 Mesorhizobium sp. | reverse complement strand
GTCCTGGCGCCGGATCCTCCCCAGTTCACGGGGGAGGGGGACCGCCGAAGGCGGTGGAGGGGGCAGTTGGGGGCCGGCAAGGACTGTGCGCAGCATGGTTGGGGGCCGCTCTGGGTCCGGAATGAGATTGCCGGTCCGAGGTCCCTATGCCCCTTCGACGACCGAGAAGCCTTCGAAGACCGGGTGGCCGAGATAGGTGGGTTTCGTCGTTCCGGCATTGCGATGCGAGGCGCGGAACTGCTCGGACTTGGTCCAGGCGGTAAAGTCCTCGACGCTCTGCCAGACGGTGTGGGACGCGTAGAGCGTATAGCCCTCGGCCTCGTTGACCGGCCCCTTGAGGAGATGGAACTGCTCAAAGCCCTTCATCTCGTGAAGGTTGGAGTCACGCCCCTTCCAGATATTCTCGAACTCTTCCTCGGAGCCGCGAGCGACCTTGAAGCGGTTCATGGCGATATACATCAACGGGTTCCTTTCAGGCTTTGCTGGCTGGCCGGCAGCTCTGTGGCTGTCGCGCGGACGACGACACGAAGAACGTTTCCGGGGACAAATAGACCAGGCCGCCCGGCCGGGACAGGTCCGGCCTGTTCAGGCACGCCGTGGCCGGCGAGCCGCACGACCTGCGGGTCGGCCTCGATACGGGCGCGCTCCTCGAACAGGCGGACGAGGTCGGGATGGAGGCCGTCGCCAAAGGCGGTGGCGAGTTCGTGAAGCCGAAGCAGGTTCATGGCGGGAACTCCGATTTAGAGCATTTCCGGCGAATTTTCGGTCACTCTGCCGGGTGAATTCGTGCCAAATCCATCGGCCTTCGGACTTGGCCGTGCCACCGGCACGACCGCGCCGAAGACCTCGACCTTGGCCCGAATTCCCTCCGACTGAGTGACCGAATATCCATCGGAAATGCTCTACTTCGCCAGGCCGAGCGGGATGGTGAACTGCCAGGTCTTGCGGCCGGCGCCTTCCGGAATAGCCGGGAAGGGTGCGGCGCGGCGCACGGCCGCGAGTGCCGCCTGGTCGAGAGAGGCCGATCCCGAACTGCGTGCGATGCTCAGGCCGCCAAGTGCGCCGCTGGCGGTGACGGTGAAGGCGACCGTCACGTCGCGCTCGGCGCCGGCGCGGTCGCGGCGCGAGATCCGGCCAACCGCGCGGCTGATCTTGCCGCGCACCTTGCCGGGATAGTTGGTGACCGCGGCGTTGCCGGCGGCCGATCCCTTGCCCTTGCCGGCCTTGTTGGCGCGCGTGCCGCCTGCTTCGCCGTCGGCGACGCCCTTGCGGCCATCGGCCTTGTTCGTGCCGCCGGAACCGGCGCTTGTCTTCTTCTCGGCCGCTTTGGCTGGAGCGTCCGCCTTGGCCGGTCTCTTTTCGACCGGCCTGGCCTCGACCTTCTTCACCGGCTTTTCAGGCCTTGGCTTCTCGACAGGATTGGGTTCCGGTTTGACTTCGGCCACCTTCGGCGAAGGCGGCGGCTCGACGTTCTCGGGGTCGGGCATCTCGGCCACGACGGTCTCTCGCGGAACCTCGACCACCTCGTCCGGCGCCAGCGCGGCGGTCGCCCGGGGCACGACGGGGGCGACGGCCTCGGCGGTATCGACGGCCAGCACCTGCTGCTGAACGGCGGACGGCTCGGCCGTCGCGGTGTCCGCGGGCACGGCCGGCGCAGGCTCAGCTATGTCGGTGGCCGGCTCCGTGGCGGCGACCTCCTCGCCAACGGTCGCCGTCTCGGTGACAGGCTGCGTCGCCTCGACAGGCTCGACCGCCGTGGCATCGACGGTCGCGACCGGCGTGGCCGTCGTCATGGTGACGATAGCGACGCTGGTCGGCTGATCCTCGCCTTCCATCATCATGTCGGCGGCGGAATCGCCATACATCGCGACGCCGGCCTCCTGCGAGCCGGCGACCAGCACGCCCTCGTCTGGCCCGCGCAGGAGGAAGAATCCGGCGGCCGCGGCATGAAGCGCGATCGATGCAAGCAGCATGGCCAGCCATTTGCGCGAGGTGCGCGGCGAGCTGGTGCCTCTTTCAGCCAGCGGGGCAACCGGCAGCGGCGCGAGATCGGGACTTTCGTTGTCGATCCAGGCCGGGCGCGGCGGCTCGCGCAGGAAGACGTGGTGCGGCGCTTGGAACGTGTTCGGCGGATCGAGACGGACGCGCCGCGCGGTCGAGCGCGCGGGCACGATGCGTCGGGGGAGGGGCGCCGAGGGCTGGAGCGACATCTTGCCTATCGCCCGAAGGAGATGCCCGAGGTGGACTGCGTCTTCAGAGCCGAAAGGCAGGCATCGGGCGCGGTGCCGGCGCCGCTGCATTCGGTCGCATCGTTGATGAGCACGCGGCTGACATTGGCGCAGTCGACGCCCTTGAGGTCGAAGCGGCTGACCTTGGTCCTGCCCGAAGGCAACGATTTGAAGTCGAGCACGGTCAGGCGGTCGACGACGCCCGCCTTGTCGAACAGCGCCATTTCGTAGGCGGCGCGGTCGATCGGGGTGGCGAGGTCGTTCGCCACCACGAAGGTCAGCCTGCAGCCGCCTTCCGACGGCTGCAGGGCGTTGAGATCGAGGGAGACATGCGGCTCCGGCGCGGTGGTCTGCGCCGAGGCCGGAGCGAGCGGCACCGCGGCCAGGGAGGTCAGAACGAGGAGCGATGCCGCGCGCCGCATGATCACCAGCCGATCTGCTTCGACAGGGAGAGCTTGAACGTACGACCCTTGGCGTCGTCGTTCATCAGGAACTCCTTGTACTGGCGGTTGAACAGGTTATCGATGCCGCCATGCACCTCCCAGCCGCGCATGGCGCCTTCCTTCGGAGTCCAGGAGACGAAGATGTCGTGGACGTCGAAGGCGGTGGAGTAGCGGGTGGAGGTGCCCGGAGGCACGTCGGTGTTGCGCAGGCTGTCCTGCGGACCGGCGACGAAGCGCGCATTCCAGCCGAACCGCACGTCGTGCTGGGGAACCTTGCCGCCGAGGGTGAGCTTCAGTTCGTGGGGGGCGACAGACGTGAGATATTCCGTCGCCGGGGTGACGTTCGCCGAGGTGTTCCTGCCGATCGTGAACGTGTAGGCGGCATTGGCGAAGACGTAGTCGGAATCGTAAGCAGTCTCGACCTCGAAGCCGTAGATCTCGGCGCTGTTGATGTTGACGTAGCCGGGGATGGCGTTGGGGCCGGGGACGAGCGCCTGGTTCAGCGCGATCAGGTCGGTGACGTCGTTGTAGAAGCCGGTGAACTTGAGCTGTCCGGAATCACCTGCCTGCAGCATGTCGTAGCCGGACAATGCGAAACCGGCCTCGTAATTGGTCGACAACTCCTTCTTGAGGTCGAGACTCGGCAGGAACGTGTAGCTCGAGCCGCTCGTCGAGAAGACTTCGTCGATGGTCGGGAAGCGTTCGGTGTGCGCGATGGAGCCGAAGACGGCGACGGTGTCGTTGAACCTGTAGTGCGCGGCGAGTTTCGGCGAGATGGCCGTGTCCTCGAACGTGTCCGTGCCCGAAACCGCGTCGTCCGGTGTCAGTTCGTGCCAGTCGAAGCGGACGCCCGGAATGAGCGTCAGCTTCTCGTTCCAGATGAACTCGTTCTGGACGAACAGCCCGGCCTTCAGGTCGGTGCCTTCCGGGTGGAACTGCAGGTCGAGCGGATCGCCGTTGTTCTGATAGACGCTGGCAACGCGCGACTGGTGGGCGATCTGGGCGCCGTAGGTGAGGTAGTTCTCCCAGTTCGCGCCGCGCCATTCCATCGTGTTCTGCGCGTTGAACTGGACCGTCTTGTAGGCATAGTCGGCATCGCAGACGACGGCGAAGGAGCCGGGGCTGCACGCTATCCTGAGATCGGCGTCGCGCTGCTCGTTGAACGTGTCGGAATAGGACAGCGCCACCTTCAGATCGAGCATGTCGTTGTCGGAGAAGGGATTCTCGTAGGAGGCGATCGCCGTCTGGTCGATGACGTGGCGGTCGATGAGACCGAAGAAGGTCGCGGTCGAGGTCTGCGACAGCTGCTGGTCGTCGAGGTCGGAATCCCAGCGCTGGTAGGAGAGGCGCAGCGTTCCCTCGTCGCCGACCTTGAACGTGCCCTTGGCGAGGCCGGACCAGGCACGGAAATTGGTGCCGACGATGTCGGTGCCGTCGCCCGACTGGTAGACGTCGCCCTGGCGCCAGTTGCCCATCAGCAGGAACTCGGCGTTCTCGCCCATGCGCTGGGCAAGCGTGCCGGAGCCGAGAACGCCCT
Source organism: Mesorhizobium sp. (assembly GCF_024710845.1). Taxonomy (GTDB): domain Bacteria; phylum Pseudomonadota; class Alphaproteobacteria; order Rhizobiales; family Rhizobiaceae; genus Mesorhizobium_A. The sequence goes on along the minus strand of NZ_JANJTZ010000057.1, from coordinate 9,134 downwards.
TGCCATTTGAGTCGAGCGTCGTCTTCAGCATCAGCGCGCCGCGTTCGCCGTCGGCGATGAAGTCGGACGCGTCCTTGGTGGTGAAGTTGACGACGCCGCCGAGCGCGCCGGACCCGTAGAGGGTCGACGATGCCGGCCCGCGCAGGACCTCGACGCGCTTGAACAGTTCCGGATCCGAGAAGAACGAGCCGAGGCGATACTGCTCGTAGAATTTCTGGACGCCGTCGACATTGACGATGATGCGGCCCTGGTCGCCCGAATTCTCGGGGGCGCCGACGCCGCGGATGTTGAAGGACTGGCCGAGCACGCGGTCCGAGCCGGTGACGTTGACGCCTTGCACCTTGCGGATGACGTCGGCGACGGTCGACGGCTGGGCCGAGTCGATGTCTTCCTGTTCCAGCACGCTCACCGCCTGCGGCGTGTCGATCGCGACCTTCTCCTGGCCGGCGCCGAGGACGAGGCGCTGGAGCTGCGTGACGCGGCCCTTCTTCTGGCTCTCGGCCGTTACCTGTTCTTCAGTCGTCGCATCGTCCGCGTCCTGTGCGCGGACCATTGCCATGTTCGCGAATATCGCGATCGCGGTGCCGCATAGCAGCGCCCTGTTTCGTCCCACCAGCCCCATAATCCTGCTCCTGACACCTGAGGTCATTGCTGGCTGGCACGTGGCTGGCTCGCGTCACGATTGATCCCGAATTTAAACTTGACTCGTTTACTCCGGTATTGCACTCCCTATTAAAGCTGATAATCAGAGTCAACATTCGATATCACGATGTCGCCAAGCCAGCCAAGCGAGCAAGGCGCGATGAAGGGGCCGCCACCGTGAGCACGAGATTCTCCGTCGACCATTCTGCCGATGCCGAGCGCGCGCTGCGGCGCGACAGCCTCGTCCGGCCGGCCGCATCGCTGCCTTTGCGCATGCTCGACAGCGCGACCCTGTTCAGGGGGGAGCACGAGATCGGCATCGAACACCATGGCGCGCTCTACCGGCTGAAGATCACCCGGCAGGGCAAGCTGATCCTCAACAAGTAGCCAGTTCACAGCACGAGAAGCAGGACCGACACGATGAGCGCAGACCGACCCACGCCCAACGCGATCCGCCAGGCGCGAGCCGACAATCCCAAACTACGCGAGCGCGACCTCGCCGGCCAGCTCGGCATTTCCGAGGCCGAATTCGTCGCCGCCTGGGTGGGCGAGGGCGTCCGCCGCATCCGTCCCGATGTCGATGCCTTCCTGACCGGCATGGAAGCGCTGGGCGAGGTGATGGCGCTGACGCGCAACGAGAGCGCGGTGCATGAAAAGATCGGCGTCTACGACAAGGTGGTGCTCGGCGAGCATGCCGCCATGACGCTGGGCGCCGAGATCGACCTGCGCATCTTCCCGAAAGTCTGGGCGCATGGCTATGCCGTGGCGAAGACCGACGAGGACGGCACGGTGCGGCGTAGTCTCCAGTTCTTCGACGCCAGCGGCGAGGCGGTGCACAAGGTGCATCTGCGGCCGGCCTCGAACGTGGCAGCCTATGAGGAACTCGTCGCGGCGCTGCTCCATCCCGAGCAGGAGCAGACGCTGCGCGTGGTCGCGCCGGTGACGTCGATCGCGCCTGTCGTCAAGCCGGCGGCGGATGTCGAGCAGTTGCGGGCGCGCTGGTCGTCGATGACCGACGTGCACCAGTTCATGTCGATCCTGCGCGACCTGAAGCTGACGCGCCAGCAGGCGGTGCATCTGGTCGGCGAGGATTTTGCGTGGCCGGTCGATCACGACTCGGTCGCGGCGATGATGCGCATCTCGGCGAACGAGCAGATTCCGATCATGTGTTTCGTGGGGAGCCGCGGCTGCATCCAGATCCACAGCGGGCCGGTGAAAGACATCAGGCCGATGGGGCCGTGGCTCAACGTGCTGGACGAGACCTTCCACCTGCATCTGCGCCTCGACCACATCCGCGAGGTGTGGGCGGTGCGCAAGCCGGCGAGCGAGGGCCATGTGACGTCGCTCGAAGTCTATGACGCTGCCGGCCAGCTGATCATCCAGTTCTTCGGCAAGCGCAAGGAAGGCGCGTTCGAGCGCGACGACTGGCGCGGCCTGGTCGAGAACCTGCCGCGCGGCCCGCGCTCGACCGCGGCCTGAGGAGCAAGCCATGACCCACCTTCTGCCAGGAACACGGGCGCGCCGCGCCGCCATGTGGGCGGCTGCCGTCGCACTGACGCTCGCGGCGCTCGCCGCTCCCGCGCCGAGGGCGCATTCGGCCGAGGACGTCGCCGGCGTCGCCAAGGCGAAACGCATCGTCGCGATCGGCGGATCGGTGACCGAGATCGTCTATGCGCTGGGTGAAGAGGGGCGGCTGATCGCGCGCGATTCGACCGGTCTCTATCCGCCGGCGGCGCTTGCCCTGCCGGACATCGGCTACATGCGGGCGATCTCGCCCGAGAACGTTCTCGGCATCAATCCGGACGGGATCCTCACGATCGAGGGCAGCGGGCCGCCCGAGGCGATCGAGGTGCTGAAGAAGGCGAGCGTTCCCTTCGCCACCGTGCCGGAAAAGTTCGACGAAGCCGGGATTCTCGAAAAGATTCGCGTGGTCGGGACAGCGCTCGGCGTCGAGGACAAGGCGGCGAAGCTGTCGGCTGAGGTGAAGGCCGACATTGACGCGGCGATCGCGGCGACGGCGGGCATTGTCGAACGCAAGCGGGTGATGTTTGTCCTGTCGATACAGGGCGGCAAGGCGCTGGCGTCGGGAACAGGGACGGCTGCCGACGGCATCATCAAGATGGCCGGCGGCGTGAACGTGATCTCGGAGTTCCCGGGCTACAAGGCGCTGACCGACGAGGCGATCATCACCGCCAAGCCCGACCTGATCCTGATGATGGACAGGGGGAGCGACCATTCGGCGGCGAATGCCGACATGAAGGCGCATCCGGCGCTGTCGCAGACGCCGGCGGTGCAGAGCGACGCCATCGTGCGCATGGACGGCGCCTATCTCCTCGGCTTCGGGCCGCGAACGGCGGCTGCAGCGCGCGATCTCGCCAAGGCGCTCTACGGCGACCGCGTCGTCAACTGAGTAGGGCCGGTGCTGCAGAGAGTCTCTGACATGCCCGTCGTCGTCCGGAAGCCCTCAACCGAGGGCGACCGGCGCCAGCGGGCCCGGATCGCGATCGTCATCCTCGCTGTCGCGCTTGGCGCGGCTTTTCCTTTCAGCCTGGCCTCCGGCGCCTCGGACGCGTCCGCGCTGGCGGTGCTGGCGGAATTGCTGGGGAACGGCGCGGAAGGTGCGATGTCGGCGCGCGACCGCATCATCGTCATGGACATAAGGCTGCCGCGCGCGGTTCTGGGTGTGCTGATCGGCGCGGCGCTGGCCGTGTCGGGCGCGGTGATGCAGGGCTTGTTCCGCAATCCGCTCGCCGATCCGGGCCTGGTCGGCGTTTCGGCGGGCGCGGGGCTCGGCGCAATCTCGATCATCGTGCTGGGCGGCACCGCACTGGCGCCCCTGACCGCACTGCTCGGCATCTACTCGCTGCCGCTCGCCGCGTTCCTCGGCGGGCTGCTGACGACGCTGGTGCTCTACCGCGTGGCGACCCGGCGCGGCCAGACCTCGGTCGCGACCATGCTGCTCGCCGGCATTGCGCTGGGCGCCATGGCCGGCGCGCTGTCGGGACTGCTGGTCTACATTGCCGACGACCGGCAGCTGCGCGACCTGACCTTCTGGGGGCTGGGGTCGCTCGCCGGCGCGACATGGCTCAAGATCGCCGCCGCCGGCCCGATCATCGCGGCGGCCCTTCTCGCCGCGCCGTTCCTCGCGCGCGGGCTGAATGCGCTGTCGCTCGGCGAATCGACCGCCAACCATCTCGGCATCCCCGTGCAGCGGGTGAAATCGGTGGCGATCGTCACGGTGGCGGGCGCCGTCGGCGCGTCGGTCGCGGTGTCGGGCGGCATCGGCTTCGTCGGCATCGTGGTGCCGCACCTGCTGCGGCTGGTGATCGGCCCGGACAATCGCTACCTGCTGCCAACCGCGGCCCTTCTGGGCGCGAGCCTGCTGCTTTTGGCGGATTCGGTGAGCCGCACCATCGTCGCGCCGGCCGAACTGCCGATCGGCATTGTCACGGCCGCCGTCGGCGCGCCGTTCTTCCTCTGGATCCTGCTGCGCAAGCGCGGCGTCGTCGACCTGTGAGAGCCGCCATGATCGAACTCAGCGAGGTCGCGGTCGACATCGGGCCGAAGCGCATTGTCTCGGGCGTGACGTTCGCAGCGCAAGCCGGCGACGTGACGGCGATCGTCGGGCCGAACGGGTCCGGCAAGACGACGCTCCTGAAGGCGATTTCGGGCGAATGGGCCTATCGCGGATCGATCTCGGTCGCAGGCCGGGAGTTGCGGACGATGAAGCCCTGGCAGACGGCGGGACTGCGGGCCGTGCTGCCGCAGGCGACTACGCTGTCGTTTCCCTTCACCGTGCTCGAAATCGTCCGTCTCGGCCTGACGAGCGGGCGGTCGGGCGTGGAAGGCGCGGCGCTGGAGCTGCTCGCCGAGGAGGCATTGGAGCGCGTCGATCTGGCCGGCTTCGCGGGGCGGTTCTACCAGGAGCTTTCGGGCGGCGAACAGCAGCGCGTGCAATTGGCCCGCGTGCTGTGCCAGGTCTGGCAGCCGGTGCTGGACGGGCAGGCGCGGTTCCTGCTGCTGGACGAGCCGGTATCGAGCCTCGACATCAAGCACCAGCTGATCATCATGGGGATCGCGCGGGACTTCGCCAATGCCGGCGGCGGCGTGATCGCTATCCTGCACGACCTCAACCTGACGGCGATGTTCGCCGACCGGATCGTGATGATGCACCGGGGCAGGGCGGAGGCGGTCGGAAAGCCGGCGGACGTGCTGGTGGACGAGCGGATCAGCCGGGTGTTCGAATGCGGCCTGCGCGTCGGCGTCACGCCCGCGGCGGGAGCGCCGTTCGTGCTGCCGCAATCGGCCTCGCTTTAGAAAGACGCTCGTCATGCCGGAGGCCGAAGGCCATCCGGTATCCATTGGCATACGCAACTGGAGCGCGGTCTTGTTCGCCTTGAGCTCGAAAGGAGACGTCAGCGGCGGTGCCTGCGACCCGCGCCAGTCCTCGTAGAAGAATGGGTCCCGGCTGACCTCCGGTCGCCGGGATGACGTCCGTGAGTTGGAAATGCCTTACAATCGCTACGCCGCGGCGACCGGCTGGACCATGTCCTTGATGCCGAGCAGCAGACGAACGTCGGTGCGCTCCTTCACCAGATCCTCGATCGTGTAGCTCTCGAGCACGTCGAAGAAGGCGCCGAGTGCCTTGCGCAGCGCAGCGTTCAGCGCGCAGGATTCGATCAGCGGGCATTCGGCGGCGTCGTTTTCGAAGCACTCCGCCATGGCGAAGTTCTCTTCCGTGACGCGGACGACGTCGAACAGCGTGATCTCGGAGGCGGCGCGCCCAAGCCTCACCCCGCCATTGCGGCCGCGCACCGTCTCGACCAGACGCGCTTCGACAAGCGGCTGCAAGATCTTGAAAAGAAACAGTTCCGACACGCCGTAGGCCGAAGCGATCTCGGGGATTCGGCTCAACCGGCCGCTGTTGGCCGCGCAATACATCATGATGCGGACGGCGTAATTGGTCTGGCGGGTAAGGCGCATCGAATTGCTTTCCTTGGACGTTCCGGCTGACCGCCGGTTTGGCGTTATATGCGCCGCTTTTTGGAATTGTTCCAGAGTAGATCGCTTTAAGGTGACATTAAAGTTCAACTTAAGTCAGGCTATCTGAAGGCCGCCGCCCCGCCCGGTGTGCCGCTCATAGGCTGCTGCGGCGCGCAACACGTCGGCGTCGCGGCGCGGCCGGCCGATGAGCTGGAAACCCATCGGGCGTCCCCGGGCGTCAAATCCGGCCGGAAGGCTCGCCGCCGGGCAGCCGGCCATTGTCGCGAGCGCGGTGACCTCCATCCAGCGATGATAGCTGTCCATCGCTCTGCCGGCGATTTCCGATGGCCAGTGCATGTCGACGCTGAAGGGAAAGACCTGGGCCGTGGGAAGCGCGAGGAAATCGTAGGTCTGAAACAGCCGCAGCACCGCCTCGTACCATTCGGAGCGGACGACCGACGCGGCGTGGATCGCGGGGGCACGCAGATCGAGCGCACCCTCGATCTCCCAGACGGCCTCCGGCTTGAGCAAGGGCCGGCGGGCCGGGTCGTCATAGTGCACCTTGAGCGCACAGCCGCTGGTGGCGTGGCGCAGCGTGACGAAAGCCTGCCAGATGCGCTCGAAATCGACCTGCGGGACGTGTGCCTCGACCGAAAAGCCGACCGATTCGAAGCTTCGAAGGGGGCTTTCGCACAATGCCAGCACCCCATCCTCCGTCGCCAGGTGTCCGCCGAGATCGCCGAGCCAGGCGATGCGGCCGGCTGCGATGGGTGTTTCAAACTGTCTCGGGAAATCGAGGTCGACGCCGCCAAGCGACAGCGGCGCACCGGGATGATAGCCGGCCTGAACAGAGAGCAGCAGCGCCAGGTCGGCGACGTTGCGCGCCATCGGACCTTCGACGCCCATCTGGCTCATGAACAACTCGCCGCCCGGGCCGCCGGGAACGAGCCCTTGCGAGGGGCGGAAGCCGTAGATGTTGTTCCAGGCGGCGGGGTTGCGCAGCGAGCCGCCCATGTCGCTGCCGTCGGCCAGCGGCAGCATGTGCAAAGCGGTGGCTACGGCCGCGCCGCCGCTGGAACCACCCGAGGTGAGGCTTTGGTCGAAAGCGTTGCGGGTCGCGCCGAACACCTCGTTGTAGGTCTGCGAGCCGAAGCCGAACTCGGGCACGTTGGTCTTACCGATGATGATGGCGCCCGCAGCGCGCATGCGTGCCACAAAGAAATCGTCTTCGTCGGGAATGAAATCGGCGAAGATGCGCGAGCCCCAGGTGGTGCGAAGGCCCCTGGTGCAGGCGAGGTCCTTGATGGCGACGGGGACGCCGAAGAGCGCGCCCGGCTTCGCGCCGGAGGCGAGTTGCGCATCGGCATCGTCCGCCTCGGCGAGGATTTCGGCGCGGGGGCGAAGCGAGACAATGGCGTTGACGGCCGGATTGACCATCTCGATCCGGTCGAGAAAGGCGCTCACGACGTCGCGGCAGGAGAGGTCGCGGCGGCGGATGCGCTCGGCCAATTCGGTTGCGGCGAGGCCGCAGATCGGGCCGGGGGGAGGAAAGGGCGCTGTCTTGTCCATTCGCACTGGATGCGCGCGACGCGGGCCAGTTGTCAATTTGGCCGGGTGGAGCCGCCACGCGGGCGCCGGGGTTGACGAAACGTCATCCTGGGCAAAATGTTGTCTGGTACATCTACGCACTTGAATTTTATTGTGCGCTGCACAATATCAGCGCGGACGACAGGTCGACGACTCGCGGGAGGACCACGAGGATCGCGAATATGAGACAGAGCAAGCATTCAGGGCCAAAGCCCGCGGGACATATCCGCCAGCTCAGGCCATCCGATCTTGCGAGTTTTCGCGAGCACCTGTTGCGACTGGACCCCGAAAGCCGGCGCGACCGCTTCAACGGCATGACGGACGACGTTTTCGTCGCGTCCTATGCCGCGCGGTGCTTCTCGCAGGGCGCGACCGTGATCGGCTATGTCGAGAATGGCGAAGTGCACGGCGCTGCCGAACTGCACGAGCGGCCCGACCTCGACCCGCCGACCGGCGAGATCGCCTTTTCCGTCGAACGTCACCTGCAACACAAGGGCATCGGCAGCCAGCTGTTCAAGCGGCTGATCGGCCATGCGCTGGCGCTGGGCTATGAGAGCCTGCGCGTCACCACGCACCCGAACAACATGGCGATGAAGACGCTGGCGAAGAAGTTCGACGCCAATCTGCACTTCGAGGACGGCGAGACGGTCGGCTCGATCGACCTGTCGGGCATGCACATGTCGTTCACGACGCACCTGCCCACGGGCAGCATCATCCGGGCGGTCGTGTAGGCGTTCCGCCTGCGGAATACCCAGCCGGAACAGCGGCTTGGATGGATTTCGAAAAATTCGTCCGAGCCTCTTGAAAGGTCAAAATCCCAAAACCAAATCAACGCCCGCGCGGTGCCCCACGGGGCCGCGCGAGCCCCGCGTCCGCCACAACGCAGGCGGCCGCGGAGGGATTTCAACATCTGTTTGTCCTTGAAGGAGAACGACATGAAGTTCCGACCCCTCCATGACCGTATCGTCGTCCGTCGCATCGAAGCCGAGGAGAAGACGGCCGGCGGCATCATCATTCCCGATACCGCCAAGGAGAAACCGAGCGAAGGCGAAGTCCTCGCCGTCGGTCCGGGCGCCCGCGACGAGAATGGCAAGCTGGTCGAGCTCGACGTCAAGGTCGGCGACCGTATCCTGTTCGGCAAATGGTCAGGCACCGAGATCAAGCTCGACGGCGAGGACCTGCTCATCATGAAGGAAAGCGACGTGATGGGCGTGATCGAACACGTCGCAGAACTGAAGAAGGCCGCCTGACGGCTTCTTCGCCAAATCCATCAGTCAACGAAAGCTGCCTATCGAAGGAGTGATCCAATGGCTGCAAAAGAAGTGAAATTCCACAGCGAAGCCCGCGAGAAGATGCTGCGCGGCGTCGACATTCTCGCCAATGCGGTGAAGGTGACGCTCGGTCCCAAGGGCCGCAACGTCGTCATCGACAAGTCGTTCGGCGCGCCGCGCATCACCAAGGACGGCGTGACCGTCGCCAAGGAGATCGAACTCGAAGACAAGTTCGAGAACATGGGCGCGCAGATGGTGCGCGAAGTGGCCTCGAAGACCAATGACCTTGCCGGCGACGGCACCACGACGGCGACCGTGCTCGCCCAGGCTATCGTCAAGGAAGGTGCGAAGGCCGTGGCGTCGGGCATGAACCCGATGGATCTGAAGCGCGGCATCGACAAGGCGGTCGATGCGATTGTGGCCGAACTGAAGGCGAATGCCCGCAAGGTGACGAAGAACGACGAGATTGCCCAGGTCGGCACCATTTCGGCGAACGGCGATGCCGAGATTGGCCGGTTCCTTGCCGAAGCCATGCAGAAGGTCGGCAACGAGGGCGTCATCACGGTCGAGGAGGCCAAGACCGCCGACACCGAGCTTGAGGTCGTCGAAGGCATGCAGTTCGACCGCGGCTATCTCTCGCCCTATTTCGTC
>NZ_JANJTZ010000033.1 GCF_024710845.1 Mesorhizobium sp. | reverse complement strand
CTAGGCTCAGGACCTATTAATTTGGTTTGAGATGTGATTCACGGCTTCCGACAGGAGGCCTGTGATGGGTGATTTGTTTCTGCTGAGCGAGCGCCAGATGGCGCGGATATCGCCCTTCTTCCCGCTGTCGCACGGGGTGCCGCGTGTCGATGACCGGCGGGTGGTGAGCGGCATCGTCTACGTGATCCGCAACGGCCTGCAGTGGAAGGACGCGCCGGCTGGCTACGGGCCGCACAAGACGCTCTACAACCGCTTCATCCGCTGGAGTCGGCTCGGCGTCTTTGACCGCATCTTCGCCGGCCTCGCCGGCGAAGGGCCCAGGCCCGAGCGCATCATGATCGACGCGACGCATCTGAAAGCCCACCGCACGGCTGCGAGCCTGCTTAAAAAGGGGATGTTCCCCGTCGTATCGGGCGAACAAAAGGCGGGCTGAACTCGAAGCTCCACACCGTTTGCGACGGTGAAGGCCGGCCAATCATCCTGCTCCTGTCGGAAGGCCAGATGAGCGACCACAAAGGCGCCCGTCTCGTCCTTGGCGCCTTGCCGCCGGCCGATCACCTGATCGCCGATCGCGGCTATGACAGCGCCTGGTTCCGCGAGGAACTCGAAGCACGAGGCATCGAGCCGTGCATCCCGTCGAGCCGAAGCCGCAAAGTCCCGTACGCCTACGACACCGCGCTCTACCGCCAGCGCCACAAGGTCGAAAACCTATTCGCCAAGCTCAAGGACTGGCGGCGCATCGCAACCCGCTACGACCGATGCGCCCACACCTTCTTCTCGGCCATCTGCATCGCAGCCGCCGTCATCTTCTGGCTTTGATCAATGAGTCCTGACCCTAGCTGAAGGTCAGAACAGCTTGTTCCCGTCTCGCTGCACTAATCCCGAACGTCAGGATGCCAGCCCAAGCGACTTGATCCATTCGACAATCTTCGTCGCCATCGGCTCGGTCATCTTCGGCGACAGCGCGTCGCCGGCAAGCACATGGCTCGACGGATCGCCGGGGTTGTCGACTGCCATCAGTTCGTGCGGACCGCCCCAGGCGGCGGCGACGGCCTTGGCTTCGTCCGGCTTGATCACCTGATCGCCGTCGCTGACGACGAACAGCGCCGGAATATTGACCTTGTCGTAGGCCTGGCGGCGGGCCAGCGCCACGGTCGCGGCCATCGGCAGCGTCGCCCTGGTCGGATAGGTGTAGGTCCAGAATTGCTTCTGCAAGTCGTTGGCGGGCTCGAAGCCGCGCTCCTTGCCGATGAGCAACTCGGCGATCTGCAGGCCCCAGAGACCGGTGAGCAGGCCGGCGCCCGAGGCTTGCACGCCAAAATTGGGCGAAATCAGCACCAGCGCGGCGACATCCTTCGACAGCGACGGCTGGGCGGCGGCATATGCCGCCAGGCTGCCGCCGGTCGAGGTGGCTATGACGATGACCTTCTCGCCGATGGCGCGGCCGATGGCGAGCGCTTCGGCCGTATCGTTGATCCAGTCGTTGACGCTCGCATCGCCCATCGCGGCGTTGTCCTGGCCGTGACCGACGAGGCGCGTGAAATAGAGGTTCGCGCCGAGCGCGGCGGCGACCTTGTCGGGGAGGGGACGGATTTCGCCCTTCGATGCGGAGAAGCCGTGGATGTAGACGATCGACAGCGGCGTCTTGGCACGCGAGGCCGGATAGGCCCAGACGATTTCCTTGGCGAGGCCGGGGCGGATATTGGCGACCTTGGCTTCGGACGCCGCGATATAGGCTTGCGGATCGCCTCCGAGCGCGTCGTCGCGGAAGGTGACGGTCGTGTCGCTCGCCACGCGCGGACCGAAGAGATAGAGCGCGCCGGCGCCCGCGGCGAGCAGCAAGACAACAAACACGACAATCCGCCCCATAAAACCCTCCCGGCCCTTGTGCGTTATCGGTAGCGCCGCCGGCGGATGGGCACAAGGGAATGCTGGGAATCGAAACCCGATGCGGCCGGCCTGCGTATACGAGGGGAGAGTTCCGCAGAGACGCCCTCCATGCAGCGTTCGACCCTGGTTGCCTATGCCCTGCCGGCGCTGCCGCTCGCCGCGCTGACATTGCCGCTCTATGTCCTCGTCCCAACATTCTATTCGGAAACGCTCGGGCTACCGCTGGCCGCAGTAGGCACCGCCTTGCTCATCGTAAGGATCTTCGACGCGGTGAACGACCCGCTGATCGGGTGGATGGCCGACCGCTGGCGCCCGATCTTCGGCCGCCGCCGCTCCCTCTTCCTGTTGTCGCTGCCGCTGACGATCGTGGCGGTGGTCATGCTGTTCTGGCCGCCGGAGGGGGCAGGGGCGTTCTACCTGGGGGTCTGGGGAGCGGTTTTGACCATCGGCTATACGGCAACGGTCCTCCCCTATACGGCCTGGGGGGCGGAACTCGCCGGCAACTACGCAGAACGTTCGCGGGTCGCAGCTTTTCGCGAGAGCCTGACGCTGGTCGGCACGCTGATCGCCATCGCGCTGCCCTTCGCCATTGGTTTCGCCGACGCATCCCGCTTGCACGGGCTTGCCATTCTAGGCCTGACGATGGGCAGTCTGCTGCTTGTGCTGGGTGGCCTTGTCGTAGCCATGGTGCCGGAGCCGGTGGAGTATTCGGTTGCGGACGTGCCGCTGCTGTCGGGCCTTTCACACATGAGTCGCAACCGGCCATTCGTGCGTCTGATCACGGCCTATTTCATGAACGGACTGGCGAACGGCATCCCGGCGACGCTGTTTCTCTATTTCGTTTCCGACAGGCTGCAGGTGCCGGAGATGCGCGGACCGCTGCTGTTCGTCTATTTCCTCGCCGGCATTGCCGGCATTCCGCTTGCCGTGCGGCTCGCCGACAGGGTCGGGAAACACCGAGCCTGGTGCTATGCGATGATCGCCAACTCGATCCTGTTCGGCTTCGTGCCCCTTCTCGATGAGGGCGCCCTGATCCTGTTCGGCGTAATCTGCATCGGGACGGGAATCTGCCTTGGCTTCGACCTGTCGCTGCCGGCCTCCATTCAGGCAGATGTGATCGACGTCGACACGGCGGCGTCCGGCGCGCAACGCTCCGGCCTCTATTTCGCCGCCTGGAGCCTGGCGACGAAGCTGTCGCTAGCACTGGGCGTCGGCATCGTCTTTCCGCTACTCGACCGGTTCGATTTCGTTCCGGGGAGCGACAACGGCGAAACGGCGTTGGTCGCGCTGGTGTCGCTCTACGTCTGGCTGCCGGTCATGTTGAAGGTTGTCGCGATCATGCTGATGTGGAACTTCCCGCTCGGCGAGGCGGAGCAGCGCGTGCTTCGCAGCAGTATCGAAGCACGCCGCAGCTAGCCGCGCCGGCGCCTGTCCCAGCCCGTAACCTTGGCCATGAGCGGGAAATAGAGCCAGTAGGGCAGCATGTTGGCGACCTTGAGCGCCCAGCTCAGCCGGCGCGGGAAATTCACCTCGAAGCCGCCCGACGTCAGGCCCTGCATGATGCGACGCGACGCCTTGTCGACCGGCATCAGCGCCGGCATCGGGAATTCGTTCTTCTCGGTGAGCGGCGTCTCGATGAAGCCGGGATTGATGATCTGGATTCGGACATTGAGCAGGTCGAGGTCGAACTTCAGCGACGCGGCCATGTTGGTCAGCGCCGCCTTCGACGCGCCATAGGCCGACGCCATCGGCAAGCCGCCGTAGCCCGACACCGACCCGGTGATCGCGATCTGGCCGCGGCCGCGCCGCTTCATCCGTTCGACGACCGGCACGAGTCCGAAGACGACACCGAAGACGTTGATTTGATAGGTTCTCACATATCTCTCGGCATTGGGCTCGGCGCCCCTGACCGGGTAGTAGGTGCCGGCGTTGAAGATCGCGAGCACGATCGGGCCGAGCTCCCGCTCGATCGCGTCGACGGTGGCGACCATGGCCGCGCTTTCGGTGACGTCGGCCGGGAAGGGGATGATTCGGCCCTTGCTGCCGGCCGCGTCGAGGCTGAGCGTCGCCAGCCTGTCCTCGTCGCGCGCCGTGGCGGCGACTGTGTAGCCCGCCGCCGCGAGGTCGAGCGCCAACTGCCGACCGATGCCGGTGCTGGCCCCGGTGATCCAGGCAACGCCGTCCTGCGGTCGTGCGCGGTAAAGGGACATCAGGCTACGCCGGCTCAGAGGATGCCGGCGAGACGCTGGCCGGTTGGCCGGGGCGCCCGCAATACGTCGATCAAATCGTCATCTCCCAGGATCCATCGGTTTTTTTCGCAGACCGATTGGTGCCATTCTTGGCAGTGTTTTTTGGCTGGGTCGAGAGGGAAGCTGGCCTGTTTACAAAACTGTGGATGGTCAGGCCACATCCGCCGCTCAATTCCTCACCCGAGCCTGCCGGGGGCAAAAACGCCGCGGATTGGCCATGACGGAGAAAAATGCTCCCTTGCGGCGAGGCGTCGGGCTTTCTAAACGGAAAGACCTACCCTCCAGGCGCACAAAGAGGCGCGCAGGCAAGGAATGCCCATGTTCAGGTCTGTCATCGACGCCATCGGAAACACCCCGCTCATCCGTCTCAAGCGGGCGTCGGAGGAGACCGGCTGCGAAATCCTGGGCAAGGCGGAGTTCATGAATCCCGGCCAGTCGGTGAAGGACCGCGCCGGCCTGTTCATCATCCGCGACGCCGAGAAGAAGGGACTGCTGAAGCCCGGCGGCGTGATCGTCGAGGGTACGGCTGGCAATACCGGCATCGGGCTGACCGTCGTCGCCAAGGCGCTGGGCTACCGGACCGTGATCGTCATCCCCGACACCCAGAGCCAGGAGAAGAAGGACGCGCTGCGGCTGCTCGGCGCCGAGCTGATCGAGGTGCCGGCGGTTCCCTACAAGAACCCGAACAATTACGTGAAGGTGTCGGGCCGGCTGGCCGAGCAGCTGGCGAAGAGCGAGCCGGCGGGTGCCATCTGGGCCAACCAGTTCGACAATGTCGCCAACCGTGATGGCCATGTCGTAACCACCGCTGAAGAAATCTGGGCGCAGACGGGCGGCAAGGTCGACGGCTTCGTCTCGGCGGTCGGCACAGGCGGCACGCTGGCCGGCGTTGCGATGGGCCTGAAAGCGAAGAGCGGGGACGTCAAGATTGCGCTCGCCGATCCGCTCGGGGCGGCGCTCTACAGTTTCTACACCGAGGGCGCTCTGAAGTCGGAGGGCAGTTCGATCACCGAAGGCATCGGCCAGGGCCGCATCACCGCCAATCTCGAAGGGTTTACGCCCGACTTCTCGTTCCAGACCCCGGACGCGGAAGCGCTGCCGATCATCTTCGACCTGGTGCAGGAGGAGGGGCTGTGCCTCGGCGGTTCGACCGGGATCAACATCGCGGGCGCGATCCGGCTGGCGAAGGAGCTGGGACCGGGCCACACGATCGTGACGATCCTGTGCGACTACGGCACGCGCTACCAGTCGAAGCTGTTCAACCCGGCCTTCCTGCGCACCAAGGACCTGCCGATTCCGGACTGGATGGACCGCACGCCGCAGATCGACGTGCCGTTCGAGAAGGTCGACTGATGGGGCTGAGGACCGAGCCGCTGTTCCGCGAGGACGCCTATCTCGCGGAGGCCGACGCCGAGGTGCTTGCCATCACCGAACGCGGCGGCATCATCCTCGACCGGACGGTGTTCTACGCAACCTCCGGCGGCCAGCCGGGCGATACCGGCACGATGACGCTTGCCGACGGCACGATTGTCCCGGTCGCGGCGACGGTGACCGGCGAGACCAAGGACGAGATCATCCACGTTTCGGCCGAAGGCGCGGCACTGCCGGAAGTCGGCGCGCGGGTGAAGCTCGCGATCGACTGGCCGCGCCGGTTGAACCTGATGCGGATGCACGCCGCCTGCCATCTCCTGACGGTCGCCTGTCCCTTCCCGATCACCGGCGCATCGGTCGCGGAAGACGACAGCCGCGTCGATTTCGACATGCCGGACGCAGGCGTCACCAAGGAGGCGGTGACGGAAGCTCTGATGAAACTTGTGGCGGAGAACCATCCGATCTTCACCCGCTGGATCACCGACGAGGAACTCGCCGCCAACCCAACCCTCGTGAAGTCGAAGAACGTGCGCCCGCCGAGCGGCACCGGCCGAATCCGGCTGGTCTGTATCGGCGAGAAGGCTTCGGTCGACAGCCAGCCCTGCGGCGGCACCCACGTGCGCTCGACCGGCGAGATCGGCGAGATCCATGTCGGCAAGATCGAGAAGAAGGGCCGCGAGAACCGGCGCTTCAGGCTCAGGTTCGGCCCGATGCCTGCGGTCTGACGGACACCAATCTTCGCGTCAGGAGGTCTGCGCCTCGCCCTTGCCGCGTTCGCACTGATGCGTGCCGCCATCCGAAGGCGGCGGGGAAGATTGATCCTCCGCAGCGGTCGCGGCGGGTGCGCAGGCGAGAAGCATGACCAGGACAAGCGATCGAAGCATCGGTGTTGCTCCCGTGAATTCCTGACGAGACTATTTCGTCGCGGCGGAGCAGGCAATCTCCCTGCTCAATTTGCTTGCGATGGCTCGCGCCGCCGATAAGGTGGCGCCGTTCCCGGAGGACACCATGTCAACATCACCCACCGGCTTCACGGTCTCCTCCGCCTGGCTGGCGGAGCATCTGAACGATCCGGGGCTCTCGGTTGTCGACGGCTCGTGGTACCTGCCGGCGCAGGGACGCGATGCTCGGGCGGAATACGATGCCGGGCACATTCCCCGCGCCGTCTTCTTCGACCACGACATCGTCGTCGAGCCGGGATCGGCGTTGCCGCATACGATGCCATCGCCTCTGATCTTCGCGACATTCGCGGGATCGATGGGGATTTCGCGGGACGACACGATCGTCGCCTATGACGGGCCGGGCTTCTTCTCTGCGCCCAGGGTCTGGTGGATGTTCCGCACGATGGGCGCGAAGAAGGTCTACGTCCTCGAAGGCGGCATCGACGGATGGAAAAAGGAGGGGCGGCTGGTGACGAGGCAGCCGACCAAGGTGGCGTCCTGTCTCTTTGAGGTGGATTTCGATGCCGGTCGCGTCGCCTCCTTCGAGGAGATGCGCGCGATCGTCGAGAGAGGCGGGCGGCAGATCGCCGACGCGCGGCCGGCGGGCCGCTTCGCCGGCCGGGACCCCGAACCGCGGGCCGGCGTGCGCGGCGGACACATGCCCGGCGCCCACAATGTCCCGGCGCTGGCGCTGTCGAAAGACGGGAAGCTTCTTCCGCCCGACGAGCTGAAGCAGGCTTTCGCGGAGGCCGGCGTCGATCTGGACAAGCCGATCGTGACGTCCTGCGGCTCGGGCATCACGGCGGCGGTCGTCGCACTCGCGCTGGAGACGCTCGGACACCGCGACGTCAAACTCTATGACGGTTCGTGGACCGAATGGGGTGGACGGACGGACACGCCCGTGGTGAAGGACGAGGCATGAAAGCACAGAAGAAGCCAGAAACGATCCCGGTCACCGTCACCTTCCTCGAAATGACGTCGCCGCCGTCGCACTATGCGCCGGTCCCCTACAACAGGCCCATCGCGCTGTTGAAGGCGCGGCACATGCCGAACCATTTCTATCGCTACCTGATCGACCGGATCGGACGGAAGTGGCACTGGGTGAATGCGCTGAGACTGTCCGACGAGGAATTGGCCAAGAAACTCGCGGACCCGGCGCGCGACATAAGGGTGCTGCATCTGGACGGCGTTCCGGCCGGCATGTTCGAGGTCGCGCCGCTCGACGAAGACATGATGGAACTCGTCTATTTCGGGATGATGGAATACGCCATGGGGCAGGGGATCGGACGCTGGTTCCTCGGCGCCGCGATCGAGGCCGCTTGGTCGCGTTCGCCGCAGCGGGTCGTGGTCCAGACCTGCACGCTCGATCATCCCGCCGCGCTGCCCCTCTACCAGAAGATCGGGTTCAACCCCGTGGCGCAGGTCAGGGAGGAGGTCCATCCGATGACGCTCGCGGAGCGGGCCGAGATCCTCGCACGCGAATAGACGGCGAGGAGTTCCTGCTCGTGCCAACGCCTTACGAGAACCGGCGCAACCGCCATATCACGCTGCGCCGCGTGACCGACGTCGTCCGGCCGATCTGACGCAGGCATGAAACGGGTGGCGGCCGCCGCCCCTGGAAGACTATCTCTCCGGCAGCAAACGTGCCGGAGGGATTGAGATGAAACTGACCTATCGCGCCATGCCGACCGAAACCGCACGGGCTTACCAACGCGGCTGCGTGGATGCATATGGCAACCCGCCGCAGCATTTCGTATCGGACGGCGACGGAAACCCCTGTCGCCACTGCCTGCGCATGATCGCAGAAGGCGAGGACGCGCTTCTGGTGGCGCACCGGCCGTTCACCACGGTCCAGGCCTTCGCCGAAACCGGACCGATCTTCCTGCATGCGCGGGAATGCGCGCAGGGTGGCGGCACCGAGGCGCCCGAAATTCTCGCATCCCCGGACTACATCGTGCGCGGCTATAGCGCCGACGAGCGGATCGTCTACGGCACCGGCGCAGTCATTTCGACCGACCGCATAGGCTCGCGGGCGGAAGAGCTGTTCGAACGGAGCGAGATCGCGTTCGTCGACATTCGGTCAGCCCGGAACAATTGCTATCAGTGCAGGATCGAGCGCGGCTGAACGCCCCATCGGCGGAATCCGTGATTTCGACACGATTGAGCGCCAGATTCTGGACTGACGGGACTTGGCTATCCGCTTTTTGCGAGAAGGTGTAGCATCGCTGCGGGAAACGGGACGGGGCCGGCAGCCATGCGCCCATGGGTCGCCTATTCGCTTGTCTTCATCAGTCTGCTGTTCGTTGGCGCGGGCTTTGCCGCGGAACGCCGGGTTGCGCTGGTGATCGGCAACGGCGCCTATTCCGGCACCGGGACGCTGGCCAATACGATCAACGACGCCAAGGCGATGGCCGCCGTGCTCGAGGATCTCGGCTTTGCCGTGACGCTGGCAACGGATACCGACCGCCGGGCGGCCATCAGCACAATCGACGAGTTCAGCCGCAGCCTTGTTGGAAGCGATATCGCGTTCCTGTTCTATGCCGGCCACGGCATTCAGATCGGTGGCGAGAATTTCCTGTTGCCGGTCGACGTCGACGTGAGTTCCGAGCGCTCGCTGCGCTACAGTGCGATCGACATCGGCGAGGTGGTGCGCGAAATGGAACGCCGCGCCCGCGTCGCGCTGGTCGTGCTTGACGCATGCCGAGACAATCCCTTCCTCGAAGTTCTCCTGAAGGAGGCTCGCGAGACCCGGGCCGTCGAACCGATACGCGGATTGTCGCTGATGCGGCTTTCCGGCCGCGGCGCGATCATCGCCTATGCCGCGGCGGCCGGCGAAGTCGCCGCCGACGGGCAGGGCGGCAACTCGCCCTATACGCAGGCGCTGCTGCAGGAGATCGCGCAACCCGGCGTCGAGGTCGGACTCATGTTCCGGCGCGCAGCCGGACGTGTGTTCGAGTCGACCGCAGGCAAGCAGCGGCCCGAACTGCTGGTACGGCTGGTCGATGAAGTCTATCTGAAGCCGACGCCTGAATCCGAACTCCTGGCACAGGCCGCCGCCGCTGCCCGGGCGCCGAGCGAGGAGACAGTCGAAATCGCTTCGGCGCGGTCCGTCCCCGGCGCCGAGCGCTCGGCACGGCCGGGCAACTTCTTCGGCGACCGGGTGCTGCACAAACCCGCCTGGGCGGACGCAGTGGCCGTCGCTCCGGCGCCCGACTGGAAGCCGGCGCCTGCCGTGCCGGTCGCCGAGGCAGCCGCCAACGACAATTTCGGCCAAGCACAGCCAATACCAATGATGGCCGACATTTCCGCGACGATTTCGCAGAACGGCGACGCGGATTGGTTCAGCTTCACGGTTCCGATCGCGGGAGAGCTAAGGCTTTCCGTCGACCCGGCGCCCGCCGCGCTCGACCTCGTTGCGCGGGTCTGGAACGCCGACAGGCAGGTCGTCGCCGACTGGCAGAGTGCGCCTCGTCCGGGCGGCGCGCTGGACGGTCGCTACGCACTGCCTCGGCCCGGAACCTATTTCATCGAGCTCGCCGATAGCTACAATGACGCGTCCTCGCCGGATGCGTTCGTCCTCAAAGCCGAATTCACGCCGGCAAACGATCCGTATGAGCCGAACGGCACGATCGGCAGCGCGCCGGCGGTGCCGCCGACGGCGCAGTTTCAGCCGGCGATCTGGCCGCGTGGCGATGCGGACTGGTTCAAGCTGTGGGTCGGCGAGCCGGGTCTGCTCTCGGTGCGTGCCGCGAACGTGCCGGAAAATCTCGACATCTCCATCCGGCTCTGGACTCTCGACGGCGCCGTCGTGAAGGACTGGCAGGTGCCGGCCCGTCCCGGCGGCGAGACAATTCTCGAGGCGGAACTGCCGGAGCCGGGGATCTACGCCATCGAGATGGCGGATTCCTACAACGATCAGGCGAGCACGCGAAGCTTCGACCTCTCGATCGCCTTCAAGCCGGTCGGCGACGCGATCGAACCGAATAACGCGTTCGGCCTCGCCGCGCACCGCTCGGCGACCGGACGCGACCGGATTGCGATCTTCCCGCGCGGCGACACGGACTGGCTGAGCCTCGACGTCGACCAACCCGGAGAACTGAAGCTCCTGGCCAGCGGCTCGCCGAAGAACCTCGACATCCAGCTGCGCGTCTGGAACGCCAACAAGGATCTGGTGAAGGATTGGACCGGGCCGTTGCGGGCCGGGGGTGACGTCGAGACGTTCGCCGACCTGCCCGCTCCCGGACGATACTTCGTCGAAGTCGCCGACGGCTATTCCGACCAGGCAAGCGCCGATCTCTTCGAACTTGCGACCGTGTTCACGCCGCAGCCGGATCAGTACGAACCGAACAACGGCATGGCGAGTGCCGCGCCGCTGACGCCGGGCGGCGAGATCTTGTTCAACATCCTGCCGCGCGGCGATCTGGACTGGTTCCGGGTGGAGGCTCCGACGTCGGGCGAACTCAGGGTCGAGATCGACGAGGGGCCGGAGAATCTCGACCTGCACTACCGCGTCTGGACCGCCGACCGGCAATTGCTGCACGACTGGGTGGCGCCCTACCGCAAGGGCGGCCTGACCGAGGGCGTCGCCGATCTGCCCAAGGCCGGCAGCTACTTCATCGAGATCACGGACGGCTACAGCGACGATCGTTCCATCCGCCATGCCGTGCTGCGCACGCGACTGACACCGACCGAGGATCCGCTCGAGCCCAATGACAGCTACGGGTCGGCGCGACCGCTCGCGTCCGGCGATACCCACAAGGCCTATATTCTGCCGCGCGGGGACACGGACTGGTTTGCCATCGAAGCGGCGGCGCCGGGCGAACTGTCGGTGGTCGTCGACGAGGTCGATCCGGCGCTCGACATCTCCGTGCGTCTCTGGGACGCCGACGGCAATGCCGGCCAGTGGGTCGGCCCGCCGCGCCTCGGCGGCGTTACCGACGCGAGATTTCCGATCGCCAAAGCCGGCACCTATCGTCTCGAAGTGGCGGATGGCTACAACGACCAGCGCTCGGCGAACCCGTTCAGGATCAAGGTCGATCTGCGATAGCCAGCGGGGCGTGCAAACGACAACGCCCGCCGGGAGGCGGGCGCTGCAGGTGTGGGTCGCAGGGAGAGGATCAGGCGGCGAGGACCTGCTTCGGCTCGGCCAGTTCCAGGCCGAGCGCTTCGGCCACGGCGCGATTGGTGATCTTGCCGCGGTGGACGTTCAGGCCGTTGCGCAGGTGATGGTCGTCGGTCAGCGCCTTCAGGCCCTTGTCGGCAAGCTGCAGGCCGTAATGCAGGGTGGCGTTATTGAGCGCATGCGCCGAGGTGACCGGCACGGCGCCCGGCATGTTGGCGACGCAATAGTGGATGACACCGTCGACCTCGTAGGTCGGGTCGGCATGCGTGGTGGCGTGCGAGGTCTCGAAGCAGCCGCCTTGATCGATGGCGACGTCGACCAGCACCGCGCCCTTCTTCATGCCGGACAGCATCTCGCGGGTGACGAGCTTGGGGGCGGCGGCACCGGGGATGAGCACTGCGCCGACGATCACGTCGGCGGAGAAGCACTCCTCTTCGAGCGCCTCGACGGTGGAATAGCGGGTGTGGACGCGGCCGTTGAAGATGTCGTCGAGCTGGCGCAGGCGCGGGATCGAACGGTCGATGATGGTGACGTCGGCGCCGAGGCCGACCGCCATCTTGGCGGCATGCAAGCCGACGACGCCGCCGCCGATGACCGCCACCTTGCCGGGCAGAACGCCGGGCACGCCGCCGAGCAGCACGCCGCGGCCGCCATTGGCCTTCTGCAGCGCGGTTGCGCCGGCCTGGATCGACAGGCGGCCGGCGACTTCGGACATGGGCGCGAGCAGCGGCAGGCCGCCGCGGTCGTCGGTCACGGTCTCGTAGGCGACGGCGGTGACGCCGGAGGCAAGCAGACCGCGGGTCTGCTCCGGATCGGGCGCAAGGTGCAGATAGGTATAGAGAATCTGGCCTTCGCGGAGCTGCACCCACTCGTCCGGCTGCGGCTCCTTGACCTTGACGATCATGTCGGAACGCTCGAACACTTCCGCCGCCGTTTTGGCGATCCTGGCGCCCGCGGCGCGGTAGGCATTATCGTCGGCGCCAATGCCCGCGCCGGCGCCGGTTTCGACGAGTACTTCATGACCATGCGCGACGTATTCACGGACCGCCCCGGGGGTAAGACCGACGCGATACTCGTGATTCTTGATTTCCTGCGGGCAACCGACGCGCATCGTGCTGTTCTCCATTCGAGGGCATTCAGCCCATGTTCCCTTGCGTTAATAAGTATAAACACGATTCATGCCGAACGTCCTTGCGAATGCAGTTGTCGGATCAGGCCGGATTCGCGTATTCTTGTGTTCGGGTGCCGATCTTGCGAAGGATCTTCGACCAATGCAGCTAGACCGGATTGATATCACCATTTTGGACACGCTCCAGAAGGACGGGCGCATCTCCAATGCCGGACTGTCCGAAAAGGCCGGCCTGTCGCAGTCTGCCTGTTCGCGGCGGCTGGACGCGCTCGAAAAGGCGGGCGTGATCCGCGGCTACCATGCGCGTATCTCGAACACCGCGCTCGGTCACCAGATGACCGCGATCGTGCATATTTCGCTGTCGGGACAGTTCGAGAAGACGCTGTCCGACTTCGAGGCGGCGGTGAAACGGTGCCCGAACATCCTGTCCTGCCACCTGATGTCGGGCGAATACGACTACATCCTGCGGATCGCGGCGCGCGATCTCGCCGACTACGAGCGCATCCACAAGGAATGGCTGACCGCGCTGCCGCATGTCACCAAGATCAATTCGAGCTTCGCGCTGAGGGAGATCATCGACCGTGTGGCGCTGGGATTGAAGCCGGAGATGGCGTAGCGGCTGTCCGCACAGCCCCCGGATATCAGGCCGCCTCTTCCAGGGCCGGTGCGAGGCATTCCTCGACGGTCGACGCGATTGCCTCGTGGTCGATGTCGGGGATCGCCGCAACCGGCGTCGGGCGGCCGAAGAGATAGCCCTGGAATTCGCGGCAGCCGATATGGGCGAGGAGGCGCGCCTCTTCCATCGTCTCGACGCCTTCGGCGACGATCGTCATGCCGAGGCCGCTGCCCAAACCGGCGATGGCGCGCACGATGGTCATTGCCGTCTCGGATTTCGCCATGTCGCGAACGAAGGACCTGTCGATCTTGATCGTGTCGACCGGGAAGCGGCCGAGATAGCCGAGCGACGAATAGCCCGTGCCGAAATCGTCCAGCGCGACCGTCACGCCGAGACGCTTGAGCTCGCTCAGGATGCGATGCGCGCGCTTGTCGTCGTCGATCAGCACGCCCTCGGTGATCTCCAGTTCGAGCATGGACGGGTCGATGCCGGTGTCGGCGATGGCCGCCTCTACCGCCTCGACGAAATTGCGCTGGCGGAACTGGACAGGGCTGACATTGACGCTGACGCGGGCGCCGCCGAGTTCGGAACGGACGCGCAGGCAGGCCTCGCGCAATATCCACTCGCCGATGGCGATAATCTTGCCGTTCTGCTCGGCGATCGGAATGAAATCCGCCGGGCTGATCAGCCCCTTTTTGGGATGCCGCCAGCGGACCAGCGCCTCATAGGACACGACCCGGCGAGCGGCGATGGAGATGCGCGGCTGGAAATGCAGGTCGAATTCGCCACGCTCCAGGGCTTCCGCCAGATCCGTCTCGATCTCGCGGCGCTTCTCAAGCTGCGCATCCATCCCGGGCTCGTAGAGGCAGTATGTGTTCCGGCCCATGTTCTTGGCGTGATAGAGCGCCGTGTCGGCGCGCGAGACGAGCCGTTCCAGCTCTCCGCCCTGGTTTTCCGCCATTGACACGCCGACGCTGGCGCCGACCCTGACCTGCGTCCCGTCGTCGAGGGTGATCGGCAGGATGAGGGTTGAGACGATGCGGAAGGCAAGGTCGGCGGCCTGTGCCGCAAAGGCGAGGCCGGGCATCAGGATGGCGAATTCGTCGCCGCCCAGACGCGATGCGAGGCAATTGTCGGGGGCAAGCTCGGCAAGGCGCTTGGCAGAGACCTGAATGACCCGGTCGCCGGCGGGGTGGCCGTGTATGTCGTTGATGTTCTTGAACCGGTCGAGGTCGATCAGCAGCAGCGCGGTCTTGCCGCCGGCGGCGCCGCCGGTGCGGGTCAGTGCCGCGAGCTTCTCGTTGAACAGGGCGCGGTTCGCCAGGCCGGTCAAGGCATCGTGCTGGGCAAGGTGACGGATGCGGTTCTCGGCATCCTTGCGTTCGCGCAGATCGACGATGCAGCCAACGCGCGACCTGACGCCGTGGTAGGTGACTTCGCGCCCGCGCATCTCGACCGGGATCCGGTTGCCAGACATGTCGATGATCGCGGATTCATAGGGGTCGACGACCGGGCGCGCGATCGCCGCGCGAACGTCGGCGACGCCATCGGGGGCGATCAGATCGAGGATGTCGCGGCCTTTCAGTTTCGTCAGGCTGGTGCCGAACAGTTCCGCGAGCTTGTCGTTGCCGTCGACGATCCTGCCGTCCTGCAGAATGACGATCGCCTCGAAGGTCGCGTTGGCAAGCGCCGACAGGCGCTCCGCCTCGGCCGCATCGCGCGCGATCTGCTTGGTCTCGGCGCGGGCATCCTCCTCGCGCTGGATGCTGTCCATGAGCCCATTGAAGAGGCGCGTCAGGGTTTCCGACTCGTCGCCCGGCACCGAAGGAATCCGCATGGTCAGATCGGCATTGCCCTGCACCAGTTTCTCGAGCGCTTGTTCGACATGTCCGATCCCCATGCGAGTGCCGTGCTCGGCCTCGTTCAGGCCGATCTGCTCCTCCTCGCTGGTGACGCGCAAGCGAGTGAAGCGCGAGAGCGCCCAGAAGAACGCTAGCGCGACGCCGAAGCTCCAGACGAAATTGATCGCGACGCCCGTCGCCTGGACTTGCAACTGGTCGAAGCGGCCGCCGACAGGCAGGTTTTCGGCAGGCGCGAGCAAGGCGACAGCCAGCGTGCCGACCACGCCCGCGAAACCATGGACGCCGATGGCGCCCACCGCGTCGTCGATCTTCAGGTCGCGCTCGACGACGTCGTTGCCCCAAATGGCGACGAGGCCGCCGAGGATGCCGACGAGGAAGGCGCCGAACGGATCCAGCGCCATGCAGCCGGCCGTGACGGCGACAAGGCCGCCGAGCATGCCGCATACCGATTTGTCCGGATAGACGACCCCGTCCTGGTACCAGCCGAGGAGATAGCCGGCCGTGCCGCCGGTGCCCGCGGCGATCACCGTATTGGCGATGATGTGGGCGATGTCGGGACTGGCGGCAAGCGTCGACCCGCCGTTGAAGCCGATCCAGCCGACGAAGAGGATCATCGCACCCGCGGTCGTCAGGACCGGATTGTGGCCGGCGATGCGGACAGGCCGGCCGTTGGCATCATAGCGTCCTTCGCGCGCGCCCATGATCCAGCATGCGGCCAGCGACACCCAGGCACCCGTCGAATGCACGACGGTCGAGCCGGCGAAATCGACGAAGCCCATGTTCGCCAGGAAGGCGCTGGCGTTCGGGCCGAGTCCGGTGCCCCAGGCCCAATGGACGAAGACGGGGTAGATGACCAGCGCGATGAAGATCGAGCCGAGAACGTAGGCGAACAGGCGCATGCGCTCTGCGACAGCACCCGAAACGATCGTGGCGGCGGTGCCGCAGAACATCACCTGGAAGACGAAGAAAGCCATCTGCCAGGAATCGAGGCCCGACAGCAGGAAATAATCGCCGTCGAAGCCGAAGGGCAGGCCGCCGCTCGGCGCGAAGGCGAGCATGAAACCGGCCGCGCCGAAGGCGACGATGGCGAACACCATGTCGAGCAGGTTCTTCTGCGCGACATTGATCGAGTTCTTCGACCTGACCATGCCGGCTTCGAGGAGGAGGAAGCCGACCTGCATCAAGAGGACGAGCCCGGCCGCCAGCAGCGTCCAGCTCATGTCGAGCTCACGCTTGAGAGCTTCGATCGACAGGCCGGCGGCTGCCGCGGGCCGCGACGTGACGGCAATGGCCAAGCCGGCCGCCACCAAAGTCGAAACGCTGCGCAATCGCGAGATGCGCGCCATGCTGCCCCCTAACCCCTCACGCTCATCACACCAGAAGTTGATTAAGCTTGCGTGAATCTGCGAGCGGCAGAAGACAGAGAAGCGTTTAAAAACAATGGGTTGAAATGTGCAATTGCCTAAAGTTTAGTCAGATTGTCCGGTTATCGCGCGCCGCTTCGAAAGGCTCTGCCAAAAGGTCTCAGGCAGGGGCGGCTGGCGCCGATGGGGCCGAAATTATGCCGGCAAATGTTCATGGGCTTGTCACGTAGATGCTGGACAGAGGCTCGCAGCGGCGCGAAACTCCAGTCTTTCGCCCGCGCCTTCCTCGACGTTTACAGGAGAGAGAAATGTCCGAGATGTTGCTTCCGATTTCGCGCCGCGCCTTCCTGGCCGGCAGCGCCGCCTTCGGCGGGCTGGTGATGCTTCACCCGTTTTCCGCTCGCGCCCAAGCGAACCAGGCGCACCTGCGCATCATGGAGACCACCGACATCCATGTGAACGTGCTGCCGTACGACTATTACGGCGACAAGCCGAACGACACGATGGGCCTGTCGCGCACCGCTTCGCTGATCGCGGCCGTTCGCGCCGAGGCGACCAATGCGATGCTGGTCGACAATGGCGACTTCCTGCAGGGCAATCCGATGGGCGACTACATCGCCTACGAGAAGGGCATGAAGGACGGCGACATCCATCCCATGATGAAGGGCATGAACCTGCTCGGCTATTCCGTCTCGACGCTGGGCAACCACGAGTTCAACTACGGCCTGTCCTTCATGGACAAGGTGCTGGCCGGCGCGAACTTCCCGTTCGTCTGCGCCAACCTGGTGCGCGGTAGCCAGCTTGCCGCCAATCCGCGCGAGGACAAGCTCTACCTCAAGCCCTATGTGATCCTCGAGAAGACGGTGAAGGACGGCGCCGGCGCCGAACACCCGATCAAGATCGGTGTCATCGGCTTCGTGCCGCCGCAGATCATGGTGTGGGATTCGAAGAACCTCGAAGGCAACGTCCTCACGCGCGACATCGTCCAGGCGGCCAAAGCCTGGGTGCCGCAGATCAAGGAGGAAGGGGCGGACATCGTCATCGCGCTGTCTCACTCCGGTATCGATACCGGCACCGGCGACATGATGGAAAACGCGTCGTTCCACGTGGCAGGAGTAGAAGGCATCGACGCGGTCTTCACCGGCCACCAGCACCTCGTCTTCCCGGGCAAGAAGGATTTCCAGGGGCTCGCGGGTGTCGACACGGAGAAGGGCACCCTGCAGGGCAAGCCGGCGGTGCAGGCCGGCTTCTGGGGCTCGCATATGGGCCTGATCGACCTGATGCTCGAGCGCGACGGCTCGAAGTGGAAGATCGCGGCGGCGACGTCCGAGGCGCGGCCGATCTTCGAGCGCGTCGATAACAAGAACAAGGCTGTTGTCGGCGACGTGCAGGAGATCGTGGACGCGCTGAAGCAGGATCACGAGGCGACGCTCGCGTATGTCCGGCGCCCGGTGGGCAAGACGTCCGCGCCGCTCTATTCCTACTTCGCGCTGGTGGCGGATGACCCGTCGGTGCAGATCGTCAGCCAGGCGCAGACCTGGTACATCAAGGATCTGCTGAAGACATCGAAGTGGAAGGACCTGCCGGTGCTGTCGGCGGCGGCTCCCTTCAAGTCGGGGGGACGCGGCGGTCCCGAGTATTACACCGACGTTCCGGCCGGCGATATCGCGATCAAGAACGTCGCCGACCTCTATCTCTACCCGAACACGGTGCGCGCGGTGGAAATCTCCGGCGCGCAGGTGAAGGAATGGCTGGAGATGTCGGCCGGCATCTTCAACCAGATCGAGAAGGGCAAGGCCGACCAGAAGCTGATCAACCCGGATTTCCCCGCCTATAATTTCGACGTGATCGACGGCGTCACCTACAAGATCGACCTGTCGCAGCCGCCGAAATACGATCCGAAGGGGGCGGTGCTGAACGCGAGTTCGAGCCGCATCGTCGACCTGATGTTCGACGGCAAGCCGATCGATCCTGCCGCGAAGTTCGTGGTGGCGACGAACAATTACCGCGCCGGCGGCGGCGGCAATTTCCCGGAGATCAACGCGTCGAAGATCATCTTCGAGGCACCGGATACCAACCGCGACGTAATCGTGCGCTTCATCATCGACCAGGGCACGATCAACCCGTCGGCGGACGCCAACTGGAGCTTCGCCCCGGTCGAAGGCGCCACCGTGCTGTTCGAGACCGGGCCGAAGGCCAAGCAGTTTCTGGCCGAGGTGAAGGGCGTGAAGATCGAGGACGCCGGCGAAGGCGAAGGCGGCTTCGGGAAATACCGGATCGCGCTGTAAGGCTGGGCGCACCAGCTCACAATCGGCCGCCGGAACCGTCGCATCGCGCGGTTTCGGCGGCTGGCCGACCGACTGCCGGCATCATTCCGGTCCCCCGCCCCATCGTCGTCTCTGGTCAGCAGTTGACGAACAGGTGGAACGGGCGGTCGACGAGAGCGCCGGTGGACGCAGTGCGCGTCTCGACGAAAACGCCCAGGGCATTGCCCGCGCGTGCGGCGACGACGATCGAGCCGTGCAGCGGATTTCCAGCACCCGCATTGCCGATCGACGCCGTATAGACGCAGCCGGTCACGTTCCGGTAGAAAATGACCTCATAGGATCCGTTGAATCCCGGGATCTTGCGCGTTGTGGCGGTGTTCGCGCCGTCGCTTCTTGCGACCGTGCCGTTGGCATTGATGACCGCCCAAAGCGTTGCCGATCCCAGCACGGTACCCACCGGCGACTGGGGTTCGACGCCGGAGCTCGCATTGGAGCGCGCCAGCTGCGCGGAGGACTCGCTCGCCGAACCGAGCAATACCAGCGAAGCCGCGATACCCGCGATCGTTGCTGTCAGAAATCTCGTAGCCATTGTCCCTGTCCTTCCAATCAAAGGAAGCCGTCGGTCGATCACCCCGGATACGGAGTGACCCGACGGCAACATGAGGATGGGCCGGACTGCGGGTGGTGTATGTGAGACGGCTAACGCAGTATCGGATGCGGTCTCGTCGCGAAAACCGTCAGGACTTGTAGACCACCTGGCGGACGTCGATGTATTCCGCGCGGAAGCCGGCTTCGCAATAATGGAGGTAGAACTCCCATAGCTTCTTGAAGCGGTCGTCGAAGCCGAGCGGGACGATGCGGTCCCACGATTGCCAGAAGCGTTCCCGCCACTCCGCCAGCGTGCGCGCGTAATCCTGCGGGAACACCCGCTCGCGCAGGAACGACAGCCCGTGCTGCGCGCCCATCGACTTCAGGATCGCCGGCGTGGGCAGCATGCCACCGGGGAAGACATAGCGCTGGATGAAATCGGGACGCTTGCGGTAGGTCTTGAAGGCGCCCTCGTTGATGGTGATGATCTGGAGGCCGGCCGTGCCTTCGGGTTTCAGACATTCCTTCATCTTGCCGAAGAAGACAGGCCAGTATTTTTCGCCGACGGCCTCGAACATTTCGATCGAGGCGATGCGGTCGTAGCGTCCCGTCTCCTCGCGATAGTCCTGGAACTTGAAATCGACCTTGTCGGCGAGACCGGCCTTCTGGATACGGACGCTAGCGTAGTCGAATTGCTCGCGGCTGATGGTCAGGCCGGTCACCTTGCAGCCGATCTCGCGCGCGGCGAATTCGGCGAAGCCGCCCCAGCCGCAGCCGATCTCCAGCACATGGTCGTTCGGGCCGATGCCGGTATCGCGCGCCAGCGCCCGGTATTTCGCGGCCTGCGCGGATTCGAGGTCGTTCGCCCCGGTCTGATACAAGGCGGAAGAGTATGTCATGCTCGGGTCGAGCCAGCGGCGGTAGAATTCGTTGCCGAGGTCGTAGTGGGCCGAGATGTTCCGCTTGGAGCCGGACCGCGTATTGTCGTTGAACCAGTGGCGGATCCGCTGGATGGTCATGATCAGCCAACTGGCGCCGCCAGCGACCTTCTCGCCTGCTTCCTGGTTGACCACGAAGAGCTCGAGGAAGGTGGTGACGTCAGGGCTCTCCCAGTCGCCGTCCATGTAGGATTCGGCGACGCCGATCGTCCCGCCCGAAAAGGCACGGGCCGGCAGCCGCCAGTTCTTGAGAATCAGCCTGGCCTCGGGGCCCGGCGCGTTGCCGCCGACCTTAACCGTGCGGCCGTCGGGCAGGCGCGCGATCAGCGACCCGAACGGCAGCGACATCCCGGCCTGAAGGACCATTTTCGCCTTGGCGGGAAGGCCTCGCGCGAACTCGGCAAAATTGGAAGGCTCGAGCCGAACGGCCGTTTCCGCCGACAGCTCGTCCGCCGCGATGCTTCCCCCTTGCACCATCTGTCATGCCCTTTCCGCAGCAGCACTGCCGCGGCTGTCGTGCTTCACATGCCCGGTTCGGACAGCGCGACCGAGTCCTTGTGACTCACCGGCGCCGGAGCGGGAGGACCTTTGTGGAAGCGCGCGCCCTTCAGCCAGAGCTTCAGCGCCTCCCAATGGATTCCAAGCATAATCTTCCATGTCATGAAGGGAATCTTCAAGAGGCATCTGGCAAGCGAAGACGACGTGAGTTCCGTGGCCTTGCCGGAGAAAGTCGCGGCAAGCAGTGGCTCGCCGGCTTCCGTTTCGTGGATGCGCAGCCTTATCGCCTTGCCCGGCGGCAGAATGCGGAAATGGTAGCGCGCGCCCATGCCGATGAAGGGCGATACATGGAAGAGCTTCCGGCGCGTCTGGCGCACTCCGGAATCGGTGACTTCGCCGGGCGCGACCGGCGCGACATATGTATGCCGCTCGCCGAACGTGTTGCGAACCGAGTAGATCAGCGCGGCGAGCCGGCCGGCGCGGTCATAGGCGAAATAGACCGAGATGGGATTGAAGACGTAGCCGAAGATGCGCGGATAGGCGAGGAGCAGGATCCGTGCGGCAGGCTCCGCGAGGCCAGCTTCGGCAAGCAACCGGTTGGCGAAGGTGCGGATGCTCTCGCCGTTGTCGGCATGATCGCTCTCGCGGAAGGATGCGAGGCCGGCACGGTTGACGCCGAGGAGCGGCGTCATGCGGCCCAGTTCGTCGAGACGGTCGACATCCACCAGAAGCGAAAAGACCGTGTAGGTGAAGCGATGACCGAACGGCTTTAGCCGGTGGTGCATCACCTGGCCGGGATAGAGCGTTCCGGGCGCGCCGGGAGGCGGGCCGTTGGCCGCCATTGAGGTGATGCGGTCGTCCATCGCTCTTACTCCGCAGCCATTGCAAGAGGCCTGGCCGCCAGCGCGGGCGCCTTGCGCCACGGCACGGAAGCGCCGAGCGCGATGGCCGCGTCGAGGCCCGAACGCAGCCCGTCCTCGTGGAAGCCATAGCCTGTCCAGGCGCCGGCGAACCAGGCGCGGCGCTGACCCTGGATCTCGTCGAGCCGCAGCTGGGCGGACAGCGCACGCATGTCGAACTGCGGGTGATCGTAGCTCCACTCGCCGAAGACGAGCTCGGGGCGCGGCTCCACAACCGGGTTCAGCGAAACGAACAGCGACGTCTCGTTGGGGATGGCCTGCAGACGGTTCATCCAGTAGGTGACGCAGACTTCCGCCTCGCCGCCGCTGCGGCTCTCGCGCAGATAGTTCCATGCCGACCACGCGGCGCGTCGCCGGGGCA
Organism: Mesorhizobium sp.; assembly: GCF_024710845.1. GTDB lineage: Bacteria > Pseudomonadota > Alphaproteobacteria > Rhizobiales > Rhizobiaceae > Mesorhizobium_A. Next base: position 170,232 of record NZ_JANJTZ010000033.1, on the reverse strand, counting down.
TCAGGCGTGGGTCGCGATGGAGCAGGACGCGATTCGGCCGGTAGGGGATGGCGCCGAGCAGCCGCTTCTCGAGGTCGGACGCATCTGCGAGCATGGCCAGCGCCTGGTCGCTGTGGCTCGCGATCACCACCTCATCGAAACGGTCGGCCTCGCCGCACGACCACACCGTCACGCCGAACTGATCGCGCAGGATCGCGTCGACTTTTCGTCCGAGCTTCAATTGCCGGCCGAGCGGGCGCAGCAGATGCGACAGATAGGTGCGGGCGCCGCCGGTGACCGTTCGCCAGGCCGGACGCTCGTTGTGGATCAGCCGGTGGTTCTCGAAGAAGGAGATGAAGGTGTCGGCGGGAAAATCGAGCATTTTCACCCGCGGCGTCGACCAGATCGCGGCGGCCATCGGAATGAGATAATCGTCGCGGAAGGCGTCGGAGAATTTCCGCATCCTGAGATATTCGCCGATGGTCGCGCGTCCGAGGACGCCGGAGTCGCGATCCTGGGTGCAGATGCGGTTGAAGCGGAAGATCTCGCGCAGCATCCAGAGGAAGGCTGGCGAAACCACATTGCGCTTCTGGGCAAAGACCGAACGGTAAGTCTCGCCGCACCATTCGAGACGGCCGCGGTCGAGCGACAGCGAAAACCCCATCGAGCTTTCGTGCGTCGCGACGCCGAGATGAGCGAAGAGGCGGGTCAGGTCCGGATAGTTGAGCTCGTTGTAGACGATGAAGCCGGTGTCGACGGCGACATGCGTCCCGTCATAGTCGACGTCGACAGTGGCCGTATGGCCGCCGGGTCGCTTGTCTGCCTCGTAGATTGTGACGTCGTGATGCCCGGAAAGCGCCCAGGCCGCCGAGGCGCCCGAGATGCCGGATCCGATTACGGCGATACGTCTGCGGTGTCCGGCATCTCGCGGTCGCAGCAATTCAATTGTCATTCGTCCCCTCGCGTAGCGTTGTACGCCGCCAGAGCGCGCTCGCGCGCTTTCTGGTGGTCGACAACAGCTACGGGATAGGTCGCGCCGAGTTTCACGCCGGCGGAAGAAAGTGTGGCCTCGTCCGCCTCCCATGGGCGGTGAAGCCGATTATCCGGCAATGCGGCGAGCTCGGGGACGAATTCGCGAACATAAACGCCCTTCGGATCGAACTTCTCGCCTTGCAGGACGGGATTGAAGACACGGAAATAGGGGGCGGCGTCGGCGCCCGATCCAGCCACCCACTGCCAGCTGGCGGCGTTGTTTGCCGGATCGGCGTCGACGAGCGTGTCCCAGAACCAGCGCTCGCCCTCGCGCCAGTCGATCAGGAGGTGCTTGATCAGAAACGACGCGGCGACCATGCGCACCCGGTTGTGCATCCAGCCGGTCCGCCAGAGCTCGCGCATGCCCGCGTCGACGATCGGATAGCCGGTGAGGCCCTTTTGCCAGAGGCGTAGGGATGTCTCGTCGCTACCCCATTCGAAGGCGTCGAACCGCGGGTTGAAGTTCCCGGTTGGGAGGTGGGGGAAGTGGAACAGGAGATGCCATGAGAACTCGCGCCAGGCGAGTTCCGCCAAGAATTTCTCGGCGTCGTCTGGTGACGGGGATTTGAGGTTGTGGACGGCGTGCCAGATCTGGAACGGTGAGATTTCACCATGAGCGAGGTGCGGCGACAGCCGGGAGGTCGAGCGCGTGCCAGGTATGTCGCGGCCCTGCGCATAGTGGTCGATAGCGCCTGACAGGAAATCGTCGAGGCGCCGGAGGGCGCCGACTTCGCCCGGTGTCCATTCGGCGCCGAGGCCCCCGGCCCAGTTCGGCTGCGCGGGCAACAGGTTCCAATCGGCGAGGTCTTCCGAGCTGGCTCTGCCGGAAAAGGCGGCGAGCCTTGTCGGCGCGGGAAGCGGTGCGCGCGGCTCACCCGCAGCGAGCAGAGCGCGCCGGAACGGCGTGTAGACCTTGTAGGGGCCGCCCGAACCCGTCTTCAGCGTCCAGGGCTCGTGCAGCAGAAAGCCATCGAAGCTGAGGCAGCGGACACCCTCGGCCGACATGGTCGATTTCATCGTCCTGTCCGCCGTAGCGGCGTGGGGATCGTAGCGCCGGTTCCAGACGACCATGTCGGCGCCGGTCTCCTCGACCAGCGAAGCGACGATCGCCTGCATCTCGCCGCGCCGCAGGACGAGGGGGACGCCCAGCGATTTCAGGTCTTGCGCGAGAGCCACGAGCGAGCGGTGAAGCCACCAGCGTCGCGCTCCGCCGATCGGCCGTCCGCCCGGCGCCTCATCGTCGCGCACGAAAGCGGCCACGATCGGCTTGCCGGTGGCGACGGCCTCCGTGAGGGCGCGATTGTCCGACAGGCGTAAATCGTGCCGGAAGAGCACGATGACCGGTCGCGCCGGATCGGTTCGTCGTTCAATGGTCATCAGCGCTGTCGCCTGCCTGGTCTGCGGGAATGCTGGGGCAGATACGACTGCGGCCGATAAATGTTTCGTCGCCGGACGAATTCCCGCACTTTTTCGAGCAGGCGGCCCAGACGGGGAGCCGGCCGGGGCCGGCTCCCGCCAGCGTCAGGCGCTTTTGACGAGCCTGATGAGAACGAGGAGGATCACCGCGCCGATCGTGGCGTTGATGATCGCGGCGAGGACGCCGCCGCCGACCTGCAGTCCGAGACGCGGCAGGATCAAGCCCGCAACCAGTGCGCCGACGATGCCGACTACGATGTTACCCAGAAGACCGAAGCCGTAGCCCTTGACGATAAGTCCGGCGAGCCAGCCGGCAATGGCGCCGACGATGATGAAGACGAGAAGACTTTCGATACCCATGTCATTTCCCTCCAGTGGGAGTCGGAAGCAAAACAGAAAGCCGCCGGCCCGTCGAGGCACCGGCCGGTTTCTCCCGTTGAAAACCTTCCCCAAAGGAAAAGAGGCAGCGCCTTTCCTTCCTGCGCCGTCTTTCACTATGGTCCGCGCATGCGGATTCCACTGATGGCGGCGCTGGCCGTGTCCTTCTTCCTTTCGGTCCTTTCCAGCGCCTCGGCGCTGACGCTGAAGCCGTTCAAGGACGATCTGTTCGCCTATCCCGGCCTGCTCGCCGAGGAGGACGGTGGCGGCCGGCTGGTGGTCGACTACAAGGAAATGCGCGACATCAACCAGCGCGACGAGGTGCCGGAGCGGCGCGTGAAGGGCGACTATGTGCGTCTGTCGGTCCGCAGCGCGCAGAAGGACCTGTCGCTGAAGACCGGGCAAGGTGAGATCCGCCATTTCGCCGTCGGCAAGGCGGATGGCGCGTCGGCGATCGTCATCTACATGCATGGCCAGGGCGGCAGCCGGCGGCAGGGTGTCGACGACTTCACCTTCGGCGGCAATTTCAACCGCATCAAGAACCTGATGTGGGAGAATGGCGGCCTGTATCTGTCGCCCGACTTCTCAGAGTTCGGACCGAAGGGCGTGGCGGAGATCGCCGCACTTCTCGACCATTATGAATCGCGCTCGCCCGGTGCGCCGATCTTCGCCGCCTGCGGCTCGATGGGCGGGGCGATCTGCTGGGGGCTGGCGGACGATCCGTCCGTCTCGGGCAAGCTCTCGGGCCTGCTGCTGCTCGGCTCGTTCACCTCGGACGACTTCTCCGGCAGCCCCGCCTATAAGCGCAAGGTGCCGCTCTATCTGGGGCAGGGGAGCAAGGACACGGTGTTTCCGGTCGACACCCAGGAGGCGATGTACGAGAAGCTGAAGAAGGCGGAATACCCGGTGCGGCTGGTACGCTTCGAGACGGGAACCCACGGAACGCCGATCCGGATGACGGACTGGCGCGACATCCTCAACTGGATGTTGTCGAGATAGGAGAGGACATGAGCGGCCATATCGATCCGACGCGCGAGAGGTTCGGCGAATTCCGGCGGTTGCCGGACGACGGACCGATCCACATGCTGAACCTCGTGCGGCTGCGCGAGCGTGCCGCCTATCCGGACGGCAGGGAGGCGACCGGCCAGGAAGCCTATGCCGCCTATGGGCGCGAGAGCGGGCCGATCTTCCGACGCGTTGGTGGACGGATCGCCTGGAGCGGCGATTTCCGCCTGATGCTGATCGGTCCGGCGGAGGAGCGCTGGGACCTCTGCTTCATAGCGGAATATCCGTCGGCCGCCGCTTTCGTCGAGATGGTGAAGGATCCTGACTACCAGAAGGCGGTCATACACCGGCAGGCGGCCGTCGAGGATTCCCGCCTGATCCGGACGGCGCCGAAAGCCGGCGGGGCGGGTTTCGGCGAGTAATCAGGGCGGGGTATCGTAGTCGACCACGGTCTGGTGCTCGATCTCGCCGTCGTAGGACGCATCGACCTCGAACTTCACCAGCGCGAAATCGCCGTTGCGGAAGATCCATGTGCCGACGGATGAGGCGTCGCCGATGCCGCGCCATTTCGACCAGGAACCGATCGTGTTGGTGGCCGGATTGAACTCCGAGTTCACAAGTCCGTCTTCGGTGTTGAAGCCGATGACGTTGATGCTCTCGACCTTCGCGTCCGAGTCGTTGTTTTCATAGTGGATGTCGAGCTCCGGCACGGCGAAGTGAAGTTCGCGCATCTCGCCGATATCGTCGGCGAGATAATAGACGTGGACCTCGTTGTAGGCGCCGCGCGAGCAGTAGAAACGGACCAGCGTGGCCTTCCGCGCCGGCTCGTCCGCGGTGTCGGACGTGTAGTGGTAGCTGATGTCCCAGGCCTGCGGTTCGTTGCCTTCCTCGATCTGGCAGGAATCCAGGCGCGACCCCATGAACTTCGCTTTCGCGCGCTCGAGAACCGCGTTCTGGGCGGGCAGAGGCGGGCTGTCGGGGCAGGAAGCGGGCAGGGCGGTCTCGATCGGGCCGGACACCGGCGAAAGCGAGCCTTTCTCGATGGCGAGCGGCTTGTACGGATCGCCCTGGATCTGCGGGTTCGCGAGCCGCATCGTATAGCAGCCGGCGAAGACCTGCTCGTTGGCGCCGGTCGCGGAAATGGCGATGGGCAGTGTGTAGAAGGTACTGCCGGCGGCGCTTTCCTGGGCCGGCGTGCCGACGACCAGCGTCACAGCCTCGGTCTCGTCATAGCCCTTGGCATAGTCGTTCAATGTCGGCGCGGGCGGGTTGGCGAAGTAGGCGTAGGCGCGTGCATATTCCTTGCGGTTGATCGCGTTGTAGAGCGATCTGACCAGCGCCTGCGGGGTCGAGCGGTCGTCGAGATACGGCTGTTCCTGAGCCGGTGCCGCGCCGGTGAAGGCCGTGAATGCCGCGAGCGCAAAGGCCGCAGAAGCGAATCGCATGGTTCTCCCTCCATCCCCCAAACGCTGATGATATCACCGAATGCGGCGCCCTCGCGGCGCTTGCGCGCCAAGGATCGCGGGTCTATCCCTGCGCCGCCCGAGGCTCGGGCATAGGGGATGAAGATCACATGACCATTTCGATGTACCAGGCGTCGGTGCCTGTCTTTTCCGGGGTGCTGAAGAACCTGTCGCACGTGCTGTCCAAGGGCGAGGCGTTCGCGGCGCAGAACGGCATCGATCCCGCCGACCTGCTGGCTGCACGCCTTGCGCCCGATATGCTGCCGCTGACGAAGCAGGTGCAGATCGCGACCGATCATGCCAAGGGCGCGCCCGCCCGCCTCGCCGGCAAGGATATCCTGAAGATCGACGATACGGAGGCGAGCTTCGCCGACCTGCAGGCGCGCATCGCCACGGTTCGCAAGCATCTGGAGAGCTACAAGCCCGAGGAGATCGACGGTTCGGAGGAACGGCCCATCGTGATCAAGGCCGGCTCGCTCGAACTGTCCTTCACCGGCCAGCAGTACCTGCTGGCCTACGCGATGGGCAATTTCTACTTCCATGTCGTAACCGCCTACGACATCCTGCGGCACAAAGGCGCGCCGCTCGGCAAGGGCGTCTTCTTCGGCCGCGGCTGAGCCGCGGGCGAAGTTTCTCAGCGGGTCGACATCTCGCGGGCGATGCGGGGGAAATCCGCCGGCTTGATGCGAATGTCGGCCCGGTCGGTATTGCTCATTGAATTGAGGACCGCGAGAGCGGCCTGATACCGCGCCATTTCCTTCGGGCGCGGGCGCGAAAACAGTTCGGTGAAGAACGCCATCGATTCGGCTCCATATTGTCCCTCCCGATGCATCTAAGATACGTTGATTACGGCTTTGTTGCAGTGCAGCAAAAGCATGGCTGCCATGCGTCGCATCCGCGCCGCCCCGACTTGACCCAATTCGCGAAGATTCGCCGGATTTCCGGCGAATCTTGTTAACGCCAGGCAGCTAGGATCGCAGCTTGTTAGACGGCTCGCATGTGTAGGCGAGGAGACTGTCATGGCTGGGTTCACAACGAGAGACTTCGCGTCACTGCTTGACGAGGCGCTTGCCTCCAACGGCACGGAGGAGCCGACGGCGCCGGCGCGTCCAAAAATACCGTTCGACATCCTTGGCCGGCGCGCGGCCGATCGCACGGCGACGGTGAGCGACCCGGAAGCCGCGGCGGAATATCTCTTTGCCGCCGCCGATCATTTCTCGATCGAGCCGGAGCTTTCCCAGCTGTTGGAGCAGCCGTCGATCGAACCTTTCGACATCGCGCAGGAGCTGCGCCTGACGGGCCGCGAAACACCCGATGCGCTCGATCACATCCGCCGCGAGTTCGCATTTGCCAACCATCCCGACCGCGTGTCGGAGGATCTGCGCGACCGCGCCCTCATCCGCATGCAGATCGCCAACCGGATGATCGACGACGCCAAGGAACGCAGCGCCAAGATCGCCCGCATCGGATAGCGCGCTGGCATTTGCCGCGCACCTGCCTTATTCTTCCCGCGTGGCATTCGTTCCGCCATGCAGGAGATTTGCGTGAACCAGCTGCCGAAAGACACGGAGTTCAGGGTCTCGTCCGAGCGCGAGCCGCGCAGGATCGACTGGGTGAACGTCGTCGGCATCGGCTTCTACCACGCGATGGCGCTGCTCGCCTTCGTTCCATGGCTGTTTTCGTGGACCGGGGTCGTCCTGACGCTGTTCGGCGCCTATGTCTTCGGAACGCTGGGCATCAATCTCGGCTATCACCGGCTCTTGACGCATCGCGGCTATCAATGCCCGAAAGCGGTGGAGCGAGCGCTGGTGCTGCTGGCGATCCTGTCGTTCCAGGACACGCCCGCGCGCTGGGTCGCGGTTCACCGCCGCCACCACGAGCATTCCGACGAGGAGCCCGATCCGCACAGCCCGATCGTGACGTTTCTCTGGGCGCACATGGGATGGCTGTTCGTGCGGCCGCCGGAGATGGAACGCACGCAGATCTACCCGCGCTACGCGAAGGACATCCTGCGCGATCCGTTCTACCGCAGCATGGAGAAGCAGACCGTCTACCTCGGCACGATCATCGCATCCTGGGCGGTCTTCTTCGCAGCAGGTTTCGCCTTCGAACTTGCGACCGGCGGGACGCGGGCGGAGGCGCTCCAGTTCGGCGCGAGCGTGCTGGTCTGGGGCGTGTTCGTGCGCACGGTCTTCGTCTGGCACCTGACCTGGTCGGTCAATTCCCTCGCCCACATGTTCGGCTATCAGACCTATGAGACGGGGGAGGAGAGCCGCAACAATTTCTTCGTTGCGCTGGTGACGAACGGGGAGGGCTGGCACAACAACCATCACGCCGACCCGCGCTCGGCCCGCCACGGCCACAGGTGGTGGGAAGTCGACGTGACCTATCTGTCGCTGCGCCTGCTGTCTTCCGTCGGACTCGCCTGGAAGATCGCCGAACCCAACGTCCACAGGCTGGCGTCCGTGACCCCGGCGACGGAAAAGACCAGCTGACGCGAGTTGCGCTCAGATACCGATCGGCACCTTCAGTTCCTGTCCGACGAAAATCTGGTTCGGATTCGTGATGACGTGCGGGTTTGCCCGCTGGATGAGGCCGAACAGGTTCGGGTCGCCGTAGTTCTGCTGGGCGATCTTCGACAGCGTGTCGCCGGCCACCACGCGGTGGAGGCGCAAGCCGATATAGCCATCGACGATGCGCGGGCCGTAGATCACCGGCACGATGACCTTGTTGACCTCGGACCCGTCGGCCGCGCTCTCCTCGTAGACTTCGACGAACAGCCGGTCGAGCTGAAACGCGGCGGCGCCGATCGCGGCCGCCACCTGGAACTGCCCGTGCTCGCCGGTGCCGCCGCCGACATTGAAGAAGCCGGTGCGCTCGTCGTGGCCGTCGTGGACGCGCCAGTTGAGCACCGCCTCGAAGCCCTGGCCGATGCCGGAGATGCGGATCGGGTCACCGACGAGGTCGAAGGGCTGCGGCTGCTGGATCTGGTTGTGGATGATCGTCGGCATCGAAGCCTCCTCTGCGCATATGTTTCAAAGAGAACCGCGTTACGGTCGTCGGGTCTGTAAGCTCCGTCACATAGAGACCGAACGGTCGGACGCGTGAGCGGTTTCACAGCGCGCTTGTGCGGTTCATGGCAGAGTATGGCGAAGATCGTTGACCGGGAGGGTTCGACATGCCGCCGCGTGGGGAAACCATCACTCTGTCCGAACTGCGCCGCCGCATCAGCGCAGGCCTGCTGACGAAGGGAGAGATCAAACTCTACTTCGAACCCGACGAGAAGAAATCGAAGCCGTTCGCGCCGGCGCTGAAGCTGACGAAACGCGTCGACAAGGAGGGCAAGCGTCCGGGCGCGCGGACCGTCACGAAGCTCTATTTCGACGCCGAGGAGAGGCTCTCCGCGCCGGTTCCGGCATCGTCAGGGCGCGCCCGGGCGCGGACCACCGCGGCGGCCGCGGCGAGGATGAAGGTACTCGCCGAGGGCGATTCATGGTTCCGGCTGCCGAATATCGGCTGGCCGGACGACATGGTCGACGTGCTGCGCAAGACCTACGACATCCCGAAGCTCGCCATGTGGGGCGACGAGATCGGCAAGATGGTCACGACCAAGAAGAACAATTACCTGGTGCCGCTCGGCTCCGGCCTCTACCGGCATTTCATGTTCTCGGGCGGCGGCAATGACGTGCTCGCCTCGGTGGGAACCCATGTGAAGCGCTTCGGGGCCGCGGGCACTGATCCTGCGGACGCGAACAGCTACATCAAGACGTCCTTCGACAACGCGCTCGACACGGTGATCGGCCACTACGGGACACTCGCAGGCCATGTGCGCACGGTGACGAACCCGAAGGCGACGCTCTATGTGCACGGTTACGCGCATGCGCGGCCGCGTCAGGGAGGTCAATACATTGGTACGAAGCTGGAAGCGCTCGGCTTCGACGCGACGAGCAGCCTGGCGCGCAGGATCGTGGCGGCGATGGTCGACCGGTTCAACGTCCGGCTGAAGGCGTTTGCCAGCACGCAGAACGCAGCGCATGCGGACTACAAGGTCGTCTACGTGAACCTCAAGCCTGCCTTCACCTCCGCCGCAGACTGGAACACCGACGAGATCCATCCGAGCAGCGCAGGCGCGGCCAAGGCGGCGGCGATCATGGGCGACAAGATCGCCGAGAACGTTCCGGTGGCGTAAGGATTGGATTCCGCCGCCCAGATGCCTTTTGAGAATATCTCAGTAGGCCGAAACTCATAAACTGACACCTGCTAGAGCTATACTTCCAGTACTAATATCTGCAATGGCCCTATAGAATTTTAGGGAGGGGAATTCTCTATGTAATAATTCGATCTGTCGATTCATCATATCAGAATCGTAATTATACCCGAATATCACCGATCGGATCAGTCCGGGTGGAGTGTTAACAACAAAGATTTCCCTATTTTCAGCAATAGAAATTTTAGTACAATCATCCAATTTTCTAATTATCCGCCATTCTCGCTCAAATGAGTATTCGGTATTCTTTACCGAAAATAGGTAGTGAGGGTTATGCCAGAAATCCGGAATACGATCATCTCTATAGAAGACCTTATGCAGTATGGATCTGCGACCACCTTTTTCCTTCAGAGAAAATAGAAAGTCGTGCTGGGGATCGAGTTCGATTGCAAATCCTCGCCAAGAATTCGCGTAGAGAGACCATAGGGCCCGATTATCGATCGCTTCGGTTAGAGAAAGTATTCCCATCTTTGAGACTATCTTTTCGATTTGCTCATCGAATTGATCAGCCACGACTCCAAAGAATAATTTCGTTAAATACGGCAGTTGAGATCGAATTTGCTCTGTCAGTTGAATCAGCAACCCTCGTGCTTCTGTTGACGAAAGGCGTGCACGAAGCTGTTGGGAACTCATCCCTGATTGGTGAAATTCCTTAGAATTCACTAGCTCATCATAAATATAATCTGTATTACTTAGTTTCTCTTCAAGAGATATCTGAATTATCTTTTGAAAAATGTCGTATGTTGGTACGCTTCCGAAATCTTTCCATCTCCTTGTCAGTTCAAATGGATCATTCAATCCTGACTTTTGTGTAAACTTAAGTGTAGGATCTGTCAGATATCGAGTAGTTCCTTCTTCCGAGTCAAAATAAAGAAACTTGTAGAGAGAAGCGCCGTCAAATCTCGCCTCCATCGCCCGGACGTCTGGCGAAAATACTCCTGAAAGAAGCTCATTAATATCCATACGGTAAGTAGAGCATTTTCGTTTTAGCCTTACAACGGAATGTTGTCGTGCTTCTTCCAGGGGTTCTGGAGGTCCTTGTTGCGCAGCATCTTGAGGCCGCGCGCGATGCGGCGCCGCGTCGAGTGCGGCATGATCACCTCGTCGACATAGCCGCGCTCGGCGGCGACGAAGGGCGACAGGAACCGGTCCTCGTAGGCCTTGGTGTGGGCGGCGATCTTGTCGGCGTCGCCGATGTCCTTGCGGTAGATGATCTCGACCGCGCCCTTGGCGCCCATGACGGCGATCTGGGCCGAGGGCCAGGCGTAGTTGATGTCGCCGCGCAGGTGTTTCGACGCCATGACGTCATAGGCGCCGCCATAAGCCTTGCGCGTGATGATCGTGATCTTCGGCACGGTGGCTTCGGCATAGGCGAAGAGCAGCTTGGCGCCGTGTTTGATGAGGCCGCCATATTCCTGCGCGGTGCCGGGCAGGAAGCCGGGAACGTCGACGAAGGTGACGATCGGAATGTTGAAACAGTCGCAGAAGCGGATGAAGCGCGCCGCCTTGCGGGAGGCGTCGCTGTCGAGCACACCGGCCAGAACCATCGGCTGGTTGGCGACGAAGCCGACCGTGCGGCCGTCGACGCGGCCGAAGCCGGTGACGATGTTCTTGGCGAAGGATGCCTGGATCTCGAAGAAGTCGCCCTCGTCGGACGTCTTCAGGATCAGTTCCTTGATGTCGTAGGGCTTGTTCGAATTGTCGGGCACCAGCCGGTCGAGTGACATGTCGGCATCGGTGACCGACTGGTGGTTCTCGATCTCGGGGATTTCCGACGTGTTCGACTGCGGCAGGTAGTCGATCAGCCGGCGCATCTGCAGCAGCGCCTCGACGTCGTTGTCATAGGCGCCGTCGGCGATCGAGGACTTCGTCGTATGGATCGAGGCGCCGCCGAGCTGCTCGGACGTCACCACCTCGTTGGTCACCGTCTTCACCACGTCAGGCCCGGTGACGAACATGTAGGACGTATCGCGCACCATGAAGATGAAGTCGGTCATGGCCGGCGAATAGACGTCACCACCGGCGCAGGGACCCATGATGACGGAGATCTGCGGGATGACGCCGGAGGAGAGCACGTTGCGCTGGAAAATCTCGGCATAGCCGCCGAGGGCCGCCACGCCCTCCTGGATGCGCGCGCCGCCGGCGTCGTAGAAGCCGATGATGGGCGCGCGGTTCCTGAGCGCCATGTCCTGGATCTTGGTTACCTTCTCCGCATGGGCCTCGGAGAGAGAGCCGCCGAAGACGGTGAAATCCTTGGCGAAGACGAAGACGGTGCGGCCATTAACCGTGCCCCAGCCGGTGACGACGCCGTCGCCCGCCACCTTGGTCTTCTCCATGCCGAAGTCGGTGGAGCGGTGCTCGACGAACATGTCGAACTCCTCGAAGGAGCCCTCGTCGAGGAAGATCTCGAGCCGCTCGCGCGCCGTCAGCTTGCCGCGGGCGTGCTGCGCCTCGATGCGCGCCTTGCCGCCGCCCTGTCGGGCGGTCTCGCGCCGGCGTTCGAGTTCGACGAGCACATCCTTCATGGGGACCCCTCCGCTGGTGACGGTCCCGCTGTTAGCATGCCGACGCGCGGGCGCAAGTGCGGCGTTCGCACAAAGCCGCTCTGCCGAGGCAGACGCGCGGTTTCCAGGTCAGTGGTTCCGACCCCGGGTGGCGGGCGGCTTACCAGCTTCCCGTATTCGCCATCGACGCCCAGGGCTCGGCCTTGGGCAGGGCGGGGCCCTTCTGCAGCAGTTCGATCGAGATGCCGTCGGGGGTGCGGATGAAGGCCATGTTGCCGTCGCGCGGCGGGCGGTTGATCGTCACGCCCTTGTCCATCAGCGACTGGCAGGTCTCGTAGATATTGTCGACCTCGTAGGCGAGGTGGCCGAAATTGCGACCGCCCGTGTATTCCTCCGGGTCCCAGTTGTAGGTCAGTTCCACCAGCGGCGCCTTTCGGTCGATGCCGGACTGCTTGTCTTCGTTGGCCGCGAGGAAGATCAGCGTGAAGCGGCCCTGCTCGCTCTCGTGGCGGCGCAACTCGGTCATGCCGAGCTTGTTGCAGAAGAAATCGAGCGACTGCTCGACGTTCGAGATCCGGATCATGGTGTGGAGATAGCGCATCGGCGGAGGTCCTGTGTGGAACGGCTGACGTCCATATGGGGCAGGGCGCGCGTCCGGGCAACCGGATATGCGGCTCCAGCCTCGCGAAAGCCGACTGGTTAATATTTGGTTGAAATGTGGCGAAATCAGTCTCCGCTCATGCTGACAGGAAGAAGTGACATGTTATTCTGCAGTAAGAATCAGTGGCGTTGTCTCGAAGGAAGGGTGCGTTCGGATGGGGGATAAGACCTCTTCGGAAGGCCAGAAGGCCGCCTGGGGCGGTACCGGCGGGATCGGCGAGAACGAAGACCTCCTGGAGGTTTCGGGCGCCATCAAATGGTTCGACGTCGCCAAGGGCTACGGCTTCATTCTGCCCGACGAGCCCGGCATGGGCGATATCCTGATCCACGTCACCTGCCTGCGCCGCGACGGTTTCCAAACGGCGATGGAAGGGGCGCGCGTGGTCTGCCTGGTGAAGCGCGGCGACCGCGGCATGCAGACGTTCCGTATCCTGTCAATGGACACGTCCACGGCAGTCCATCCGCTTGAGCAGCCAGGCGACCGGACCCATGTCCACGTCGTCGCCGAAAGCGGCATAGAGCGCGCGCTGGTGAAGTGGTTCAACCGCACCAAGGGTTTCGGCTTCCTGACCCGCGGCGAGGGGACCGAGGACATCTTCATCCACATGGAGACGCTGCGCCGTTTCGGCGTGACGGAGCTTCGGCCCGGCCAGGTCGTGCTGGTGCGCTATGGCCATGGCGAAAAGGGCCTTATGGCCGCCGAAATTCACCCGGACAACGGAACCTTGCCCTCTTCGCACTGAAAGGCAGGGAAACATGTGTCGTCACGTCCGGGCCGCGCTGGCCACGTTATCGTTCGCCTTGATCATGATGGTGAGCGCGCTTTCCCCCGCGGACGCCGATTCGCGCGCGATGCGCCTTCCGGTGCAGGCGGCGAAGCTTGTCGCCGACACGGCAGCGGGCGAGAAGTTTTTCTCGATCGAGGTTGCGGACGAATCGTCGGAGCAGGAGCGCGGGCTGATGTTCCGCGAAGACATGCCAGAAGACCGCGGCATGCTGTTCGATCTGGGCCGGACGCGCCAGGCGTTGTTCTGGATGGAGAACACGCCGATGCCGCTCGACCTGTTGTTCATCGGCGAAGACGGCCGCGTGCGCGCCATCCTGCCCGGCCAGCCCTTCTCGCGCGCCGCGATTTCGCCCGGCGTTCCGGTGCGATTCGTTCTGGAGCTGAAACAGGGCACATCGGCGAAGAACGGCATCGCGCCCGGCGACCGGCTGCGCCATCCGGTGATTGACGCGGTGGCGGGGTCGAACTAGGCGTCGGTCGTCAACATTCGGCGGTGCAATGCATTATTTCGAGCACGAGGGTTTCCGCCTCGCCTATATCGACCAGCATCCGGACGATGGGAGCGGCGAGCCGATCCTCCTCATTCACGGCTTCGCCTCGAACATGTCGGTCAACTGGATCAATCCCGGCTGGGTGCACGATCTGCGCCGCGCCGGCTACCGCGTGATCGCCTTCGACCATCGCGGCCACGGCAAGTCCTCGGCGAGCTACGACCCGGCCGACTATACCCCGTCGAAGATGGCGGGCGACGCGGCGGCACTCCTCGACCATCTCGGCATCGAACGCGCCCATGTCATGGGCTATTCGATGGGCGCGCGCGTCTCCACCTTCCTGGCGCTGGAGCACTCCGACCGGGTGGCGACGCTGATCCTCGGAGGCCTGGGCATCGGCATGATCGAGGGCGTCGGCGACTGGGACCCGATCGCGATCGCGCTCAGGGTCGAGGACGCAGCCTCGGTTACGCATCCGCGCGGAAAGATGTTCCGCGCTTTCGCCGACCAGACGAGGAGCGACCGGCTGGCGCTTGCTGCCTGCATCGAAACCTCGCGCGAATTGCTGACGCCTGCCGAGATGGCGCGCGTGACCCAGCCGACGCTGGTGGCAGTCGGCACGAAGGACGACATTGCCGGCTCGCCGCACGAACTCGCCGACCTGATGCCTGACGCGGAAGCCTTCGACGTCGAGGGTCGCGACCACATGCTCGCGGTCGGCGACCGGACCTTCAAGAAGAAGGCGATCGAGTTCCTGCGGGAACACCCGCTGTAAGTTGCTATTTTCCCTGGAAGTGCGGCCGCCGCCGATCCTTGAACGCGGCGCGGCCTTCGGCGTAGTCGGCGCTGTCGAAAGTGGCGTCGCCAGCCTCCTGCGCCATGCGGGCGATGAGCGGGTCCTTCGTCACCACGGCCATGATCGACAGGCGCGAGGCCTTCACCGACAGCGGGGCACTGGCCGCGATCGAGGCGGCAATCTCGGTCACGCGGTCGTCGAAGCGGTCGTCGCCGACGATCTCCAGCAGGAAGCCGCAGGCAAAGGCCTGGCGCGCGTCGATTGGCTGTGCGGTCAAGGCGAGATATCGCGCCATCTGCGGACCGGCGGCGGAGACGATGTCGACCATTGCGTCCTGCGGATAGGCGAGGCCGAGCCGCGCGGCCGGAACGGCGAAGCGCGCGTCCTCAGTGGCGATCCTGAGATCGCAGGCGGCGGCGAGACCGAAACCGCCGCCGAAGCATATGCCGCGGATGGCTGCGATCACCGGCACCGCGCTGGTTCGTATGGCGGCGAAGGCGGCAGAATTGGCGCCTTCATAGACGCGGGCGGTCGCCGCGTCCCTGCGCACCGTGTCGAATTCCGAGATGTCGGCGCCGGCGCAGAAATCGCCGCCGGCGCCGGCGAGCACGATCGCCCGCACGCCGGGCCGGGAGGCGAGCTCCGGCACCAGCGCCGCGATGGCACGCCAACCGGCGAGATCGACCGCGTTCTTGCGCTGCGGATTGTCGATGACGATCCGCGCGACATTCTCAGAGATCGTCACAGTCAGGCATTCGCTGCCCGAGAGGGCTTGAAAGAGCATGCGGGAAATCCAATTGAATCTACGCTAAGGAAAATTGAATTCCTTCGCGCTATTGGATCGCATAGGATGCGCTTCCGCTTCCGACAAGGGGAAACACATGTCCACGAAGGTTGCACGTTCGCACCTCCAGCCGGTCGATCCGATCTGGTCCGCCGTCCGCGACGAGGCGACCGCGGCGGTTGAGCGCGATCCGCTGCTCGCTGCATTCCTTTATTCGACGATCCTGAACCATCCGACGCTGGAGGACGCGGTGATCCACCGCATCGCCTCGCGCCTCGACCACCCGGATATGTCGGCCGCGCTGATCGTGCAGACGTTCGAGGCGATGCATGCCGACCAGCCCGACTGGTCGAACATCGTGCGCACCGACATCCAGGCCTACTACGATCGCGATCCGGCCTGCGACCGGTTCATCATGCCCGTGCTCTACTTCAAGGGCTTCCACGCGATCCAGACGCATCGTCTGGCGCACTGGCTGTGGAATGCGGGCCGGCGCGATTTCGCGCTCTATCTGCAAAGCCGCTCGTCGGCCGTCTTCCAGACCGACATCAATCCCGCTGCAAAGATGGGCAAGGGCATTTTCATCGACCATGCAACCGGCCTCGTCGTCGGCGAGACGGCGGTGATCGAGGACAATGTCTCGATGCTGCACGGTGTTACGCTCGGCGGGACCGGCAAGGCCGGCGGTGACCGGCATCCGAAAATCCGCTACGGCGTGCTGATCGGTGCCGGCGCGAAAATCCTCGGCAATATCGAGGTCGGCCATTGCGCCAAGGTGGCAGCCGGCTCGGTCGTGCTCAACTCCGTGCCGCACAACAAGACCGTGGCGGGTGTGCCGGCGCGCGTCGTTGGCGAGAGCGGCTGCGACCAACCCTCGCGTCAGATGGACCAGTTGCTGCCGTCGCAGTCGGTGGATCACGCCGAGACGGTTGACGTCTGAGGCTTACGCGGGGTCGGTTCCAATCTGGCCCCGCAGCCTTTACATCCGCTTCGCGGGCATGGCAGAAGCGCGAACCAATGCGCGGCACTGCTGCGTTCCGCGACGAGGAGATGAGCCGTGAAGCCCGAAGAGATCCGCAAGCTGGACGCCTATTTCAAGAAGACGTTCCGCAACCCCGAGCTCCAGGTGAAGGCCAGGCCGCGCAAGGACGATTCCTGCGAGGTCTATCTCGGCGACGAATTCCTCGGCATTGTCTACAAGGACGATGATGACGGCGACCAGTCGTACAATTTCTCCATGGCGATCCTCGACATCGACCTCGCTTGAGGAACGACGCGAGGAAACGCCGCGAAAGGCTTGATCCAAGCCTGATATCGCCGAGTCGACGGATTCAGATCCAGCGTCGCACGCGCTTCGTGTAGTCGCGGAAGCGCTTGCCGAAGCGCGCGTAGAGGTGGCGCTCCTCGCGTTCGATCGCCAGCTTCTGCGTCGCGAAGGCGGCAATCAGCGCCAGCGGCAGGAACCAGGCAATTCCGCTGATCAGCCCGACCCCGAAGGTCAGCATCGTGTTGCCGAGATAGATCGGGTTGCGGGTGAAGGAAAACGGCCCGTCGGTGACCAGATGGGCCGAGCCGCGATGCGGCAGGATCGTCGTGCGGTGCTTCGTCATCGTGCGCATCGCGCCAATGTCGATCGCAATGGCGGCGACGACCAGAAGCCAGCCGAATGCGAACAGGAGATCGGATGTCGGCGACGGCAGCCAGGGCAGGGGTACCGCATAGCCGAGGAGCAGGGCGATCGCGATCGCCACGCAATAGATCACCGGCGGCCAGGGAAAGCGGTTCGGCCGATCGCTGACATCGCTCATTGTGCGCCTCCCGATCCGACCGTGCCTTCCGTCTGGGCTGTGCACAGGTCGGCCATATCGCGAAGTCTGCCACGAAACGCATCCGATGGGGCGCGTGAAAATGCGTCGGCGAGCAGATTCTCGGCCGCGAGGCCCTCGATCATGCAGCCGCAATAGGCGGCGCAGAATTTCGCGTCGCGGTCCTGGGCACAGGTCCGCTCGCAGGCTGAGCGGAAGCGCGCCTCGTGGTCGATGACCGGCGGAAAGAGCTGCGAAAACAGCCAGATGCAGGAGATCAGGACCGGCTGATGGATCAGGTAGAAGGCAAGACTGTGCTGCCCGATGAATTGCAGCGGCCGCGACCACCTGCCAGCAGAGATAGCGGCGAGGCGCTCGACCAGGCCGGCGGTCGACGCTAGCTTCGCCAGCGATATGCCGGCCAGCACTGCGCCGAACCAGGGAAAGACGGGGACGAAGTCGCTCGACCGCGGTCGCGTTTCGGCAAGGCCGGTCCACCAGCCCCAGGGACCGTCGAAGATCACGCTCGAGAAGACGTTGGGCAGGGCAATCACCAGCACCGCGGCGAGCAGGGTTACGGGAGCGGGCAGCCGCAGGAACAGCAGGCCTGCGACACTGGCGAAGGCGATCTGATGCAGGATGCCGAAGAAGATGAAGAAATCCGGCGTGGCGAAATACGTCACGACCGTGATGGCGAGGGCCGCGGCGAGGATCATGCCGAGGCGGCGCCAGAAGCCTTGCCAGCGGATGCCCTTGGCGTGGGCGAGAAACAGGCTGACGCCGACGAGGACCAGGAAGCTCGAGGCGATGCAGCGCGCAAACAGCTTCCAGCCGCCGACGGCGGTCATTCCCGGCTCCGTATAGCCGAAGAATTCCAGATCCCAGGTGAAATGATAGACCGCCATCGCGACAAGCGCGATGCCGCGGGCAAGGTCGATCCACTCGATACGGGTGCGGGAAGGGGCAGAGGTCATGCACTCATCTGCGGCGCGCCGGAAAAAAGGGCAAGTGCTCGCGTCGCGGCGCGACCGCCTCAGCGGCAGCCCAATTCGCTTTCGACCTGAACGATGCGGTTGACGTTGCGCTGTTCATCGGCGTTCAGCCTTACGGCGCGGGGATCGTCAATGTAGCAGTCGGAATTGTCGAAATAGTCCTGGCCGCGCGCGGTGCGGAAGCACAGCCCGTTCTCGTCATAGATCGTGTTGCGGACGAGCCAGAGGTTCTCGCAGGACAGATGCCGCAAGTCGCTCAGCGGAAAAGTCTCTTCGTCGGTGCAACCGGTCTCGCCGAGATCCTCGAAACAGGCGCCATAGGCCGCGCCCGTCGCCAGGAAGGCGATGATCGTCAACAGCGCGCGCATCGATGCCCCTCAAACGTCGCAGTCGCGCGAACGGTAACATCGACGTGACGGCTCGTAAATCCTGCTTTTTCCGAGGGTTAACGGCCCGTGTCGGGCCGCTCGAAACTCTGATGCGAACGGTTCCGTAGTTTGTGGCACGATATCGGCTGGGCTTGTGGAGGAGCGCAATATGATTGAGCAAAACGATGGCTATCCGCCGACGGTCGGTGACCTGGTCTATCGCCAGTCCGGCTGGACGCGCGTCACGCACTGGTTGTGGGCGATCAGTCTGTTCTTTCTGCTTTTGACCGGCCTGCAGATCTTCAACGCGCACCCGACGCTCTATCTTGGCGACCAGTCGGGCTTCTCGTTCGACAATGCGGTGTTTTCGATGAGCGGCGAGATTACGCCGCAGGGGCCGGCGGGCTACACGACGATCCTCGGATACCGGTTCGAGACGACCGGTTTATTCGGCGTCAGCGAGAGCCGTGGCCAGCTAGTCGGCCGCGGTTTTCCGGCCTGGGCGACGATCCCCTCCTATGCCGATCTCGCGACGGGGAGGGTGATCCATTTCTTCTTCGCCTGGCTGCTGGTCGGCACGCTGCTGGTGTGGCTCGCGGCCAGCCTTGCCAACGGCCATTTCCGGCGCGACATCGTGCCCAGCCGGGAGGATATCCGCAATCTGCCCAGGGATATCGCCGATCATGGGCGGCTTCGCTTCCACCACACGCGCGACTATAGCGTGTTGCAGAAGCTCGCCTACGCCTCGGTGCTCGTCGTCATGCTGCCGCTGATGATCCTGACCGGGCTTGCGATGTCACCCGGCATGAACGCGGCCATGCCGTGGCTGCCCGAGATCCTCGGCGGTCGGCAGACGGCGAGGACGATTCATTTCGTCGTCATGGCGCTGCTGGTCGGCTTCTTCGTCGTCCACATGCTGATGATCCTCGCCGCGGGGCCGCTCAACGAGATGCGGTCGATCATCACCGGCTGGTACCGCACCGGCAGCGCCCGTCACGCCCGTTCAGGAAAGGAATGAGCCATGGCCTTCCAGTTCTCCCGCCGCAGCCTGCTGACCGGCGCGACCGCTGCCGGTTCGTCGCTCGCGCTCTCGGGCTGCGATGCGTTCGACAGCCTGACGCGCAACGGCAGCACCGTGCGTTCAGTGCTCGAACAGGCCAACAGCTTGACCTACCGCATCCAGCGCATGCTTCTGTCGAGCGATGCGCTGGCCCAGGAATTTTCCGAGAGTGAGATCAGGCAACCGCAGCGCCCGAACGGGGTGACGCAGCCAGCGGACGCGCTCTATCGCACGATGTCGGGGGGCGGCTTCGCGGACTACCGGCTGACGGTGAAGGGGCTGGTGGAGAAGCCGCTGACACTGACGCATACCGAACTCCAGGCGATGCCAGCGCGCACGCAGATTACCCGGCACGACTGCGTCGAGGGCTGGAGCTGCATCGCCAAATGGACGGGCGTGCCGCTGGCCTATGTGCTCGACCAGACCAGGCCGAAAGAGGCCGCGCGGTTCGCCGTTTTCCAGTGTTTCGACACGATCGCGAGAAGCCTGTCGGGCGAGGTGAAATACTACGAATCGATCGACCTGATCGACGCGCGCCATCCGCAGACGATCCTCGCCTACGGCCTGAACGGCGAGGCCCTGCCAGTGGCGAACGGTGCGCCGCTGCGCCTGCGCGTGGAGCGCCAGCTCGGGTACAAGATGGCGAAATATGTCCACACGATCGAGCTCGTCGACAGCCTCGACGGCTACGGCGGGGGCAAAGGCGGTTACTGGGAGGACAACGGCTACGACTGGTTCGCCGGGATATAGCCCCCGGGCTAGATCCGCGCCGCCTTCTTGCCGCGCGTCGTGACAAGCGGTCGCGAGGCGAGCACCTTGTCGACGCGGCGGCCATCGAGGTCGACGACCTCGAAGCGCCAGTTCTGCAACAGGATATGATCGCCGACCGCGGGCAGGTGGCCGAAGGCCTCGATCAGGAAACCGGCAGCGGTGTCGTAGTTGCGGTTTTCCGGGATGACGAGGCCCAGTGCCTCGGCAAGTTCGTCGGCCTGCATCCAGCCGGCGATGAGCAGCGAGCCGTCGTCGCGCTTGACGATCGCCGGCTCCGGGTCGCCTTCCTCGGTGGCGAAACTGCCGACGATGGCTTCGAGAATGTCCGACGAAGTGACGACGCCCTGGAAGTGGCCGTATTCGTCATGGATCAGGCCCATGTGGACGGACGATTTCTTCAGGATCTCGACGACGTCGAGCGCATCCATCGTCTCGGGAACAATCGCAGCCTGCCGCACCATGGCGCGCAGTTCGGCCGTCTTTGGATTGTGGCCGGCATCGAGGATGTCCTTCACCCACAGGATGCCGATCACCTCGTCCGGATTGCCTTCGTGCACGGGAAAGCGGGAATGCTGGCTTTCGCGCACCTGGGCGATGATCTGGGTCGGGCTGTCGGACAGATCGATGACGTCGACATCAAAGCGCGGGGTCATCACCTGCCGCACCGGCCTGTCTCCAAGCCGCATGACGCCCGCGATCATTTCGCGCTCGCCCGGCTCCAGCACGCCGGCGTGCTCGGCTTCGGCGACGATGGAGCGTATCTCCTCGTCGGTCACGCGCTGGTCGCTCTCCGCATTCTGGCCGAGCAGCATCAGGATCAGCTTGCCGGATCTGTCGAGCACCCAGACCACAGGTGCTGCGACCCTTGCGATCAGCCACATCAGCGGCGCCACCATGCTGGCGATGCGCTCGGGATTTTTCAGGGCGAGCTGCTTGGGCACGAGTTCGCCGATGATCAGCGACATGTAGGTGATGCCGGTCACGACCAGGCCCACGCCCGCCACATAGGCCCAACGCGGGGGCATGCCCTGGCCGATGAACCATTCGCTGAGCCGGTCGCCCAGCGTGGCGCCGGAGATCGCACCGGACAGGATGCCGACGAGCGTGATGCCGATCTGCACCGACGAGAGGAATTTTCCCGGGTCGCCAGCAAGCTCCAGCGCGCGCCTTGCGCCGCTGACGCCGCGGTCGGCCATTCCCTTGAGCCGGGCGGGGCGGGAGGAAACCACTGCCAGTTCTGACATCGCCAGCAACCCGTTCAGGAGCGTCAGAACGAAGACCAGCAGCAATTCGAGGTAAAGCATGGACTTTCCCTAACACGCCATCGCAGCGCAGCAAAAGCCCGCGGCGATCATCCTTCTGGAAAGCCGGAGCCCCGCATTTCGTTGCGTACCCACTGCTGGAAACGGTGGACGTCGTATTCCTCTGGCATCAGAACGCCTTCGCGGTGACGACGCGAACGCAGGCCGCGCTGGTTGATCTCGCAGATCGCGGCGTCCTGGTCGAGGACGAGCTTGCCGAAGGCGACGATCTGCTCGACGTCGATCTCCTCCCTGGCGAGAGGCTCGGCGGGGAAGAGCCATTCGGCAGTCAGTTCCGTCTCCTCGGGTCCGACCGGCATCAGGCGGACGCTGCGCACATAATCCACATGGCCAACGACGAACATCGACGGCAGATGCGTGGCGTAGTTCTGGCCCGCTTCGCGCTCCGCCTCCGTCAGGTTGGCGAAGACCGGGCCGTGCGTCTTGCCGTCGATCGACCAGCTTTCGGCGCCGTGGCGCAGGCCACCGGAATATTCCGGGGAGGTGTCGCCGGCGTGTTCGTGCCATTCAGGATCGTCGTGGCGGGCCATCAGGCCGCGGCCATAGATCGGCACCAGGTTCGACAGCTCGGGATGCACGTTCGGGCAATGCAGGCACTCGTTGAAGTTCTCCCAGAAGATCTTCCAGTTGCATTGCATGCGCTTGACGTAGCGGTGGCCGACGGCAAGCTCTTCCAGCGGCCAGTTGGCGAAGCTCACCGAGGCGCTGTCGAAGGTCTCCGCGACCGACCTTGCCGGCTGCTCGTCGAGGTTGACGAAGACGAAGCCGCGCCATTCTTCGGTCGCCACTGCGTAAAGCCCATGCTCCGCCTTGTCGAAGCCGGCGGGGAGGGTCTTCGACGGCACGCCGATCAGACGTCCGTCCGTGGCGTAGGACCACGAATGATAGGGGCAGACGAGCAGACGTCCCTTAAGCCGCCCTTCGCTTTCGGTGCATAGCGCGGACCCGCGATGCCGGCAGGTGTTGTGGAAACCGCGCAAGACGCCGCTTTCGTCGCGCAGGAGCACGATCTCCTGCGTGCCGATGCGCACGGTGCGGAAGGCGCGCGGGCCGTCGAGGTCGCTCGAGCGGCAGACATTGATCCAGTTGCGGCTCCAGATCGTGTCTATCTCGGCGCGGAAGCGGTCGGGATCGTGGTACGAGGCGGCCGGCAGCGTCACCTCGGCCTTGCGCAGCCCGTTGTACGGGTCGGCTGGGTCTTTCGCGATGATCGTCATGTGCGCCTCGCTTCGAGATCGCCAAGCGGACACCGGAACGGGCCGCTCTGTCAATCGCCGCGCCAGCCTTGGACGCAGCGGATGGTTTGGCTATAAGCCATCCGACCATTCTCCCGCGATCTGCCAAACCAAATACCGGAGTTTCCTCATGGACATGCGCCGCATCGGCCGCACCGATCTCGTCGTCTCGAGAATCTGTCTGGGAACCATGACCTGGGGTCAGCAGAACACGGAGGCCGAAGGCCATGCGCAGATGGACTACGCCTTCGAGCGCGGCGTGAATTTCCTCGATACGGCCGAACTCTATCCGATCCCGCCGAAGGCCGAGACGCAGGGGCGGACCGAGACCTACATCGGCAACTGGATGAAGGCGCGGGGCAACCGCGACAAGGTCGTGCTGGCGAGCAAGGTGGTCGGCCGCACGCCAATGGACTGGTTTCGTGGCGGCCGGCCGTCGAGGCTCGTTCGCACCGACATCATGCACGCGGTCGAGGGTTCTCTGAAAAAACTCCAGACCGACCATATCGACCTCTACCAGATCCATTTTCCCGAGCGGAGGGTGCCCTGGGGCGCAAACCCGACGCGCGTCGGCAACTGGCCGGCGCCGCGCGACGTCGACGAGGCGCCGATCGCGGAGATCATCGCGGTGTTCGAGGAACTGGTACGATCCGGCAAGATCCGCCATTTTGGCCTGTCCAACGAAAGCTCGTGGAGCGTGATGCGCTACGTGTTCGAGAGCGAGAAGGGCACCGGCCCGCGGCCGGCGTCGCTGCAGAACGCCTACAATCTCGTCAACCGCACCTTCGAGGTGAACCTCGCCGAGGTCTGCGACCGGGAGGAGGTGAGCCTTCTCGCCTATTCGCCGCTGGCGCAAGGCTATCTCACCGGCAAATACGACCACGGCGCTCGGCCGCTTGGCTCGCGCTCGCAGCTCTTCAACCGCGGCCAGCGCTACGAGACGCCGAATGCCGCGGAGGTTCAGCTCGAATACAATGAACTCGCCCGTTCCTTCGGCATGGAGCCGGCGCTGTTTGCCAATGCGTTCGTGGCCAGCCGGCCCTTCGTGACGTCGAACATTATCGGTGCCACCTCGATTGCTCAGCTCGATATGGCGCTGTCGTCGGCGGACGTCACCTGGACAAAGGAGATGCAGCAGGCGGTCGACGCGATCCATCAGCGTACCGGCAACCCATGCCCCTGACGCGACGCCAGGCCCTTGCCGCGTTGACGGGCGTCGCCGCGGGCCACATCCTCACGAGTATGTCGAGGGCGCAGGAGACCGGGATGGCGGGCGGGCTGATCGAGGCGGTCAATTTCGGCGACGCTACGCGCGTCTCGGCCGAGATTGGCAAAGGGTCTCCCCAGGAGCAGCGCGACGCGGCGAAGCGGACGCCGCTGCTGCTGGCGACCCGCGCGGACCATGTCGAGATCGCCCGGCTACTGATCGAGGCGGGCGCGGACGTGAACGCAAAGGACAACATCCGCGATACGCCCTTCCTCTATGCCGGCGCGGAGGGCCGCAACGACATCCTTCGGCTGATCCTCGCGACGGGGAAGGCCAAGCTCGACGACACCAACCGCTATGGCGGCAACGCGCTGATCCCGGCCGCACATCACGGCCATCCCGATACCGTCCGAATTCTGATCGATGCTGGGCTCGACGTCGACCACGTCAACAGTCTCGGCTGGACGGCGCTGCTGGAGGCAGTGATCCTCGGCGACGGAGGTCCGATCTACCAGGAGATCGTCACCATCCTGCTCGCCGGCGGAGCGGACGTCACCGTCGCCGACCGGGACGGTGTGACGCCGCTGGGGCATGCGAAACGCATGGGTTACGACGCCATCGCGGGGCTGATCGAGAGGAATGCGGGAAACAGGGCAGTCGAATGAGCACAGGCGCGGGATTGCGTGGCGCGTCAGCCTTTCAATTTGCACAATCGCGGTGACAATGACGCGCAGTTCCAAGCCATTTCGCCGAGGGAGATTCGCGTTGAAGAAACGGCAGTTCATCTGGACGCTTGCGCTGTGTGCGTCTCTCGCCGCGGGCGGGTCGTTCGCGCAGGAGAACGGCTCGATCCGCGACCTCTTCGGCAATCTGTTGCGGGGGACCGAGGGCGCACAGTCCGGCACGGTCGACAAGCGCGTTCCGTTCGGGCGCGAGGAGGTCCAGCTCTCCTTCGCGCCGCTGGTCAAGCAGACGGCGCCGGCCGTCGTGAACGTCTACGCCTCCCAGATGGTGCAGCAGAATTCGCCCTTTATGGGGGACCCGTTCTTCGAGCGGTTCTTCGGCGGCGGGGGCGCGATGCCACCGCGCGAGCAGTCGTCGCTCGGCTCCGGCGTGATCGTCGACAAGTCGGGTATCGTGGTGACCAACTACCATGTCATCCGCGACGCCGACGAGGTAAAGGTCGCCTTGTCGGACGGGCGCGAGTTCGAGAGCAAGGTGATCCTGAAGGACGAACGGGTCGACCTCGCCGTGCTGAGGATCGAATCGGACAAGCCGTTCCCGACCATTCCCATCGGCGACAGCGACGCGCTCGAAGTCGGCGATCTGGTGCTGGCGATGGGCAATCCGTTCGGCGTCGGCCAGACCACGACTAGCGGCATCGTTTCGGCGCTGGCCCGCAACCGGGTCGGCATCTCGGATTTCGGCTTCTTCATCCAGACGGACGCGGCGATCAATCCCGGCAATTCCGGGGGCGCGCTGCTCGACATGTCCGGCCGGCTGATCGGCATCAACACGGCGATCTATTCGCGCGGCGGCGGCTCGAACGGCATCGGCTTCGCCATTCCGTCGAATATGGTGCGGGCAGTGGTGACAGCAGCTGAAAACGGCAGCGACGTGTTCGAGCGGCCCTATGTCGGCGCAGGCTTCGAGGCGGTGACGCCGCAGGTCGCCGAGGCGCTCGGCCTACCGAAGCCCTCGGGCGCGTTGATCTCGTCGGTCGATGACGACAGTCCGGCCTCGCGCGCGGGACTGAAGCCTGGCGACGTGGTGCTGGCGATGAACGGTTCGGCGATCGAGCATGTCGACGCGCTGGGCTACCGGCTCGCCACGCAGAACATCGATGCCGAGGTCGCGCTGACGATCCTGCGCAAGGGCAAGGAGACCGAGGTCAAGGTCCGGCTCGAGCGCGCGCCGGAAGGCAAATCCAATCGCGAGATCACCATCGACGGCAACAGCCCGTTCGGCGGCGCCAAGGTGACGGACCTGTCGCCGCGCAGCGCCGACCGCCTCGGCCTGCCGACCAACCTGCGCGGCGTCGTGATCGTGGAGACGGCGCGCAATTCGACCGCCGCGCGCGTCGGCCTGCAGCCGCGCGACATCGTCCGCGCCGTCAACGGCCGCCAGATCGACACGGTCGAGCAGATGGTCGCCGCGGCCGCGCAGCAGACGCGGCTGTGGCGCTTCACCGTCGAGCGCGACGGCCGTCTGATGACACAAGTCCTGCGCTACTGATGGCCGATCTGTTCGACGACCCGTCTTCGAAACCGCCGGAACCCGGCCGGCCGCTGGCCGACCGGCTCCGCCCAAGGCATCTCGACGAGGTCGTCGGCCAGGAACACCTGACCGGCGAGGACGGAGCGCTGACGCGCATGATCCGCTCCGGCTCGCTCGGCTCGATGATCTTCTGGGGGCCGCCTGGGACCGGCAAGACGACGGTGGCGCGCCTTTTGGCCGGCGAGACGAACCTCGCCTTCGAGCAGATCTCGGCGGTGTTTTCCGGTGTCGCCGACCTGAAGCGCGTCTTCGACGCGGCGCGGCTGAGGCGCGCCAACGGCCGGCAGACGCTGCTCTTTGTCGACGAGATCCACCGCTTCAACCGGGCGCAGCAGGATTCCTTCCTGCCGGTGATGGAGGACGGCACGGTCGTTCTGGTCGGGGCGACGACGGAAAACCCGTCGTTCGAGCTGAACGCGGCACTTCTTTCGCGTGCCAGGGTGCTGACCTTCCACTCGCATTCGGAAGAAAGCATCGGCAAGCTGCTCGCCAAGGCGGAAGCCGAGGAGGGCAGGGCGCTGCCGCTCGATCCCGACGCGCGCCAGATGATGGTGCGCATGAGCGACGGCGACGGTCGTGCGGCGCTGACGCTGGCCGAAGAGGTCTGGCGCGCCGCGAAGCCCGGCGAAGTGTTTGATCAGGCAGGCCTTCTGCGTATCGTCCAGCGCCGCGCGCCGATCTACGACAAGGGCCAGGACGGCCACTACAACCTGATCTCGGCGCTGCACAAGTCGGTGCGCGGCTCAGACCCGGATGCAGCGCTGTATTATCTCGCCCGGATGTTCGACGCGGGCGAGGACCCGCTCTACCTCGGCCGCCGCCTGGTGCGCATGGCGGTGGAGGACATCGGGCTGGCCGATCCGCAGGCGCTGACGATCGCCATCGCCGCCAAGGACGCCTACGACTATCTGGGCTCGCCAGAGGGCGAGCTCGCCTTCGCGCAGGCCTGCGTCTATCTCGCCACCGCGCCGAAATCAAACGCGGTCTACACCGCCTTCAAGGCGGCTACGGCGGCGGCGAAGCAATACGGATCGCTGCTGCCGCCCAAGCACATTCTCAACGCGCCGACCAAGCTGATGAAGGAAGAGGACTACGGCGCGGGCTACCGCTACGACCACGACGAGCCCGACGCGTTTTCCGGCCAGGACTATTTCCCGGAGAAGATGGGCCGGCAGAGATTCTACGACCCACCCGAACGCGGCTTCGAGCGGGACATCCGCAAGCGGCTGGAGTTCTGGGCAAAGCTGAGAAGCGAGCGCGGTTAGACTTCGTCATATCTGATAGAAGACGTTAGAATTGCGGAAATATATCATGGCTACCTTGCGTTGAAACGCGAGGTGCAGCGGATGCAATCCGAGCCGGCAAAGCTGATCCGCCGAAAGACAGGCGACTGGTGGCAGGACGAGCGCCGTCACTGGTGCGCTTACTGCGGCAAGAGGCTGGAGTGGGAGAAGGACGGGACCGGGAAGAAGCATCACGCGACCCGGGATCACGTGATTCCGAGGTCCCATGGCGGCGGCGTTACGATCCCGAGTTGTGCTGCTTGCAACAATGCCAAAGGCAAACGCAGCGCGGCAGAGTTCTTGACCTCAGCCTATTTCGCGCAAAACCGCGGCAAGCGCGATACCGAATGGTCCTTGCGCGACCTCTGGCTCGTCATGGCGATGGCATCGGTCGATCTGGCGCACCGTCACAGTCGCGAGTGGCCGGGGGGAAGCGGTTGACGCGCGACGCGGCCGGCGACAGTACTGGGCGATGAAACACCTTCTCCTCGTCGCCGCCGGCGGCGCGATTGGCTCGTCGCTCCGGCACTTGGTCAACATGGCGTCGCTGCGCTGGTTCGGCCCGTCCTTTCCGTGGGGCACGATCTTCGTGAACCTGGCCGGGTGTTTCGCCATGGGCGTGATGATCGAGCTGATCGCGCGGAAGTTCGGCGCGACCCAGGAGATGCGGCTGTTCCTCGCCACAGGCATCCTCGGCGGCTTCACCACCTTCTCCGCCTTCTCGCTCGACGCGGCCGTGCTGTGGGAGCGCGGTGCGCATCAACTGGCAGCGCTTTACGTCGGCGCGACCATCGTGGGCACGCTGGCGGCCATCTTTGCCGGATTGTGGCTCGCAAGAAGCCTCGCCTGATGCTATTGCGCCGGGCTTAACGGAATTTTGATCAATGGCAGGCGTCGAACAGATCGCGGTGGACGCCGGCGAAGCGGGCATGCGGCTCGATCGCTGGTTCAAGTCGCATTATCCGGGCCTCGGATTCGGACATCTCCAGAAGCTGCTGCGCTCCGGCCAGATCCGCGTCGACGGCGGCCGCGTCAAGGCCGATACGCGCGTCGAGCCCGGCCAGCTGGTGCGGGTGCCGCCGCTCGACATCGACCGCAAGGACGGCGCGCCGCTGACCGCCAAGACCATCCGCGGCCAGGAAGACGGCGATGTTCTCGCCAAGATGCTGCTCTACGAGGACGACAAGGTGTTCGTCTTCAACAAGCCGGCCGGCCTCGCCGTGCAGGGCGGGTCGGGCGTCGTGCGCCATGTCGATGACATGCTGGAGGCATGGCGCAACAAGAAGGGCGAGAAGCCGCGCCTGGTCCATCGGCTCGACCGCGACACGTCGGGCGTGCTGGTCGTGGCGCGCACGCGGCTCGCCGCGATGAAGCTGGCGGAAGCGTTTCGCGCGCGGGAAACGAAGAAGACCTACTGGGCGCTGGTCAAAGGCGTGCCGCCGAAGCGCGAGGACAAGATCTCGTCCTGGCTGGTCAAGGAGGCGACACCCGACGGCGACCGCATGCGCGTCGCCAAGCATGGCGAGAAGGGCGCCGACCATGCAGTGTCATACTATCGCATCATCGAGCAGGCAGCGCAGACGCTGACCTGGCTCGAGATGGAGCCCTATACCGGCCGCACCCACCAGCTGCGCGTGCACGCGGCCGCGATCGGCTGCCCGATCATCGGCGATCCGAAATATTTCGAGGCGGATACCAACTGGGATTTTCCGGGCGGCTTGCAGAACCGGCTGCACCTGCACGCAAGACGCATCATAATTCCCCATCCCGACCGGGGTCTGATCGACGTCACCGCGCCGCTGCCGCCACACATGGTGCAGGCCTGGAACCTGCTCGGCTTCGACGAAGCGAGCGCGGAGTGAGCGACATGGAACGCGAAACAGGCTTGCTTGCAGCTCTTCTCGGTTGGTCGCCGCTGATCATCATCATGGCGGTCTGGTTCATATGGATGCTGATTGCCACGCGTCGTCAGGGCTCCATGGCCAACATTTGTCGCGAGAACACCGAAGCCGTTCGCGCAAATACAGAGGCCGTCAAAGTCCTGATCGAAGAGCTGAGGCGCCACGGCTCGAAATGACGGCGGCAGGTGTCCATCGCAGCGAGTCCCTGGACGGGCTCGCCGTCGGCCTGATGATCTTCCTCACCTTCTCGTGGGGGCTGAACGGCGTCGCCGCTAAGATCGCGAACACCGGTTTCGATCCGGTCTTCCTGACGCTCGTCCGTTCGGCCATCGCCGCAGCGCTCGTTTGGGGGTGGTGCGTCATTCGGGGCATTCCGCTGTTTGCCCGCGACGGAACGTTATGGGCGGGGATTGCGGCGGGAGCCCTGTTCGGCTTCGAGTTCCTGCTGATCTTCAAGGGGCTCGACTACACGAGCGTCGCCCGCAGCGCGCTGATGATCAACACGATGCCCTTCTGGGTGCTTCTGGGCGGGCATTTCGTGCTCGGCGAGCGGATGGATCTAGGTAAGGTCGCGGGCCTGATCCTGGCCTTCGCCGGCGTTGCGGTCATCTTCTCGGACGAACTGAGCCTGCCCGGCCCGGACGCCTGGATCGGTGACCTGATGTGCCTCGGCGCCGGCATCCTGTGGGCGGCGACCATTATAGTCATCAAGGGCAGTAGGCTGGCGACGGCGGGGGCAGAGAAGGTGCTGCTCTACCAGCTCGCGGTCTCGGCGCTGGTTACAGTGCCGCTTCTGGCAATTAGCGGGCCGGCCTTTCGAGAGGTAACGGCGCTGGCGACAAGCACGCTCGTGTTCCAGGCGGTGTTTATCTCCGCCTTCACCTATCTCCTCTGGTTCTGGCTGGTGCGGCACTATCCCGCGTCCGGCCTTTCCAGCTTCGCCTTTCTCACGCCCGCATTCAGCGTTCTGATGGGCGCACTCGTCCTCGACGAGCCATTGAGCCTCCGGCTGCTGCTGGCGCTTGGCATGATCGCGGCCGGGATCATGATCGTGAACAGGCCCCGGCCCGCGGCCGCGGGCACCTGACGGAACTGGACTATGCGCGACATCCTCGAAGACCTCGAAGCGGGCCTCTATCTCTCGGATCCTGACCCGATCCGGCGGGCGCAGATCCAGTCCAAGATGCCGTTGCCGAAACGCTTCTATAACGAGGTGTCGGTCGGCGAGCGTGACGGCGGCTATGCGATCCTGCTCGACGGCAAGCCGGTGCGCACGCCCGGGCGCTCGCTGCTGATCCTGCCAACCGAAGGGGCGGCACGCCTCGTCGCCGACGAGTTCGCGGCCCAAGAGAGCCATATCGATCCTGTCACAATGCCGGTCACGCGCATCGCCAACTCGACCGTGGACGGCGTCGCCAGGGATCCGCAGCCGGTGGCGGAGGATATCGTCAACTATGCCGGCACCGACCTCCTTCTGTATCGTGCCGGCTCGCCGCAGCCGCTCGTCGAGCGGCAGGCGGCGGCGTGGGATCCCGTGCTCGACTGGGCCCACCGGCAGATCGGATCGCGCTTCATCCTCGCCGAGGGCGTCATGCACGTGGCGCAGCCGGCGGAGTCGATCGAGGCGGTGCGCCGCCATGTCGCCACGCGCGGCGAGCCTCTGCGGCTTGCCGCGACGCATGTGATGACCACGCTTACCGGATCGGCGCTTCTGGCGCTGGCGGTCGAGGCGGGGGCTCTCGACGTGGATGCGGCCTGGACCGCCGCGCATGTCGACGAGGACTGGAACATCGAGATGTGGGGCACGGATACCGAAGCGGTAGCCCGACGGGCCTTCCGCAAGGCGGACATGCTGGCGGCGGCGAAGGTGATCGCGGCTCTAGGCTAGAAACCCAGCGCTTTCAAAGCATTGGGAATGGCGGGGAGCGTCAGGACGGCTGCCGTAGCGATCCAGATCAACCCGGCAATCGTCCCGCCTTCGGGACCCTTCGCGCGCTCGTAGAGAGCCGCCGGTACCCCGGACACCATTAGTGTCAGCGTCGCGAAAATGATCGAGCTCAGCATCGCGATGATTTCGGGGGACGTGGGAAGAAACGTGCCCGGATACCAGAACCAGTTGGCGAGGTAGACGATCAGCATGAAGGGCGAGAAGATGCCGTTCAGGATCGAGAGCGCCATGACGGGAACGAGTACGTTTCGGTCCATGGTCACGCTCCCACGGTTGGCGCGAGGCCGAGATTGATCATCGTCGCCAGGAAAACGAATCGGATCGCCATCACCCAGAGATAGGTCAGCACGACGATTGCCGGCCCAGCGATCGCGCTCGGCGTGATCGCCCGGACGACGCGTACGAAGGGATCGGTGATCAGCCGGAAGAAACGCCAGATGTAGTTGTCCCAGTTCTCCGGCACGAACAGCCCGAGCACAAAGCGTCCGATGAGCGTGTAGGCCACCGCCGCGAGCGCGAAATTGGGGATGTGGATATACCAGTAGGCCCAGAACTCGTTCATGCGTCGCTTTCCGAATTGCCGCACTGTATCGCAGCGATGGTCGTGAAAAGAAAGCGGGGTCCGTCGCCGGACCCCGCCTTGTTTGTTGAAGACAGCCCGATCAGGCGGTCTTTTCTTCCATCACGGTCTTGCCGCGAGGCACGCGGATTTCTTCGATGAAATCCTGCATCGCCTGCGACGGCGCCTTCGTGAACAGGCTGACGGCGATCATGACCGCGAAGCCGACCGGCAGACCGAAGGCGGCTGCCGAGAGGTTCTTCACGCCCCACCAGTTGGCGATCGTCTGCGCATGCTTGTCGAGCGCAGTCATGGCCGCGGCCTGGGCATCCGGAGCCGCGGAGGCAACCGCCGCCTTCAGCTCAGCATACTTGGCCACCGCTTCCGGCGATGCGGTCGAAAGCCCGCTCCACATTTCGTAGAACCCGATGGCGCCATAACGGGTGCCGAGCAGGTAATACAAGCAGAGACCGAAGCCCGCGATCATGCCGGCGATAGCACCGGCCGAGTTGGTGCGCTTCCACCACACACCGAGCACCAGCGCCGGGAAGAGACCCGCAGCGGCAAGTGAGAACGCCCAGGAGACCATCGCCAGGATGTCGCCGGGCTTGGTCGAGGCAACGTAGGCCGCCATGATCGCCACGACGACGAGCAGAATGCGCGACACGATGAGACGACGCGAGGTCGGCGCATTCTGGTCGATCATCTTGTAGTAGATGTCGTGGCTGAGGGCGTTGGCGATGGCCAGCAGAAGGCCGTCCGCGGTGGACAGCGCGGCTGCGAGACCGCCGGCGGCGACGAGACCGGAGATGACATAGGGCATGCCCGCCATTTCCGGGGTCGCCAACACGATCATGTCGGCGTTCAGGCTGATGTCTCCGAACGCGAGTGCGGTGACACCCTTCTCGGCGCAGGCGGCGGCGACCGCAGCGGCATCAACCGCCGCCTTGCCGCAGATCTGGACCAGCGCGTTGTCGGCCGCGGCCCAGCGGAACATCCACGATGCCTTTTCGCCGATGTTCTCCGGCGTCAGGCCGGAAGCCACCAGGTCCAGCATCGTCCACTTGGCGAACGCCGCATAGGCCGGCGCCGTGAAGTAGAGGATGAAGATGAACAGCAGCGACCAGGCGACCGAAACACGCGCCTCACGCACCGACGGAGTGGTGAAGTAGCGCATGAGGACGTGCGGCAGCGATGCCGTTCCGACCATAAGGCAGAGGATCAACAGGAAGTAGTTCAGTGCGTTGTAGCCGCCATGCACAAACGGTGTGACATGGTGGACTGCGATGCCCTGCGCGGTCTCGAGCGCGGTGATGTTCGCCAGGGCCTGGCCCTGCATCAACTGCGGAATCGGGATGCCGGTCTTCACCGTCGACATCCAGATCGCGGGGATGAGGTAGGCGATGATGAGCACGATGTACTGGGCGACCTGCGTCCAGGTGACGGCGCGCATGCCGCCGAGCATCGAGCAGACGAGAATGCCGGCAAGACCCACATAGACCGCGACGTTGAAGTCGAGGCCGAGGAAGCGGGCCGAGATGATGCCGGTCGCATAGATCTGCGCGACGACATAGGTGAACGAGCAGGAGAACAGCACGATCACGCCGATGAAGCGGGCGAGATTGCCGCCGTAACGGGCCGACAGGAAGTCCGGAACCGTGTAGGCGCCGAACTTGCGCAGGAACGGCGCGACGAGCACCGCGACCAGCACGTAGCCGCCGGTCCAGCCCAGCACGAAGGCGAGGCCGTCATAGCCGAGCGCGTAGAGCGTGCCCGCCATGCCGACGAAGGAGGCACCGGACATCCAGTCCGCGCCCGTCGCCATGCCGTTGTAGATCGCAGGCACCCGGCGTCCGGCGACGTAGTATTCGCCGACCTGCATGGTGCGGGAGAGAATGCCGATGACGGCATAAATCAGGATCGTGAAGCCCACGAACATGTAGCCGATGATGCGGTTGGGCACGCCCATCGCGCTGAGGATCGCCATCAGGATGATGAAGGCGATGAAGCCGCCGGTATAGATACCGTAGATGCGGCCGAGATTGGAGGTGAAATCGCCCCCGCTTGCGGTTGTGTTGGCCATGGTCCTCCTCCCGATCAATCTTCGGCCACGCCATGCTCTTCGTCGATCGCGTTCTGGCGTCTGGCGAAGACGAACAGCATGATGACGAAGGCAATCAGCGAGCCCTGCGCGGCCATGTAGTAGCCGAATGGGAAGCCGAGGATGACGATGTTGTTGAGCGATCCCACGAACATGTGGATGACGTATCCGAAGAACACCCACAGAGCCATCATGATGATCATGAGGTTCTTCGTCTTGTTCCAGTAACTGACGCGATCAGGCGTTGCCATTTCGCATTCCCTCCTCCTTTGTCGCGGCATTGAGAGAAGCCGCCGTCTCATTCTCCACCCTGCGAGACCTGCGCCCCGCACACCCCGTGACGAATCCCATCCCATACGGACTCATCCGACGTTGGGAATTTGGTAACACTTGTAGGAGGCGGATGTGCATACAACTTTAGAATCGGTCCGCCTGGGCAAGGCGCGAGTGGCTGGCGCGACGGCCCGGTGGCGGTTAGGCTGGGCAACCAACAAGGACAAGAGCCGCATGGGCCTCCTCGACAACCTCGTTTCCGCCGTTTTCCGCAAGACTCCGCCGATCGCTTCGGCGGCCGAACTCGCCGACTTTCTCGATGCGAGGTCGGCATTCCTGGCGCAGAAATGCGTGGTGGAGTTCTGCCGGGTGCGGGCGGGCGTCTATTGGCAGAAGCTGTTTTCGGAGCGGGAATTCCAGGAGAAGCTGACGGCCGCGTGCTGGCAGAGCTTCCCGCCCGCTACCGCGATGCTTGCGGAGATGCTGGAGGGAGCCATACGCCCGGCGGCGGGACTACGCCAGCGCCGCTTGCCGGCGGCGATCGAGGAGGTCGCGGCGTCGGTGTTCGCCCGTCACCCGCTACCCGCCGGCGCGCCCGCCGATTTCTGGCAGGAGGCGCGCCAGCTCGTGCGCGAGCGCCTCGAGGCGACCCAGGCGAGCGCGCCGCGGCCGGTGCGCAAGGTGGCCGAGCCGATGGCCAAACTGATCCACGCCGCGTTGCCGATCCACAAGGATATCGTCGAGCACGACTACGACTACATCCGCAACAACCTGCGGATGAACCTTCTGCGCGCGCACGAGGATTTCCTCAAGGTGGCGGACCTGGAGTCACTGGCCGACGATCTGCTCGGCAAGGGCAGTTGAGCGCCGCAGCTCTCCCGCGCAGGTATTGCAAGGCATTCCGATCCCGATGGTGACCATCAATCTGCTCGATGAAACGACTCGGCCGAAAGCGCCAAGGATCGAGGACGCGACGCGTCTTCACCGGGCCATGGGTCAAAGGCTCGCCATGATCCATCGCCTGCACCTGCAGGAGATCGACGGGGTTCGAGCGATGGTAGACGCCATCGAGGCGGACTACGCCAGGGCGGCAGACCTGGTGGAGGCCGTGCCGGAACTCGAGATGGCGCGCAACTACCGCAGGTTCGGTGCGATGTGCGGCCGCGAATGCCAGATGCTCTCGTTCCATCACACCAGCGAGGACACGGAAATCTTCCCGCATCTGCGGCGGGAGGGAAGCGAAGGGCTTCGCCGCGTCGTCGACCGCCTTGCCGAGGAGCACCTCGTCATCCACGCCTTGATCGAAGACCTGGGCCAAGGCGCCAGCGCCATCCTGTCGTCACCTGGACGCGAGGCGTATGACCGCCTCAGAAAGACCTTCGGTGAGCTTGAGCGTTTCGTGCGGTCGCACTTCCGCTACGAGGAAACCGAGCTCGAGGAAGCCCTCGGCTACCACGACGTTCTGATCTGACCGGCGCTCGCCAAGGCGGCCGACCGCGCAAAGAAGAACCCCGGCGTTTCCGCCGGGGTCGGTGTGGGTCGGATGAAGGCTAAAGCTTACACCGAATAGTACATGTCGAACTCGACCGGGTGCGGGGTCATCTCGAAGCGCATGACCTCGGCCATCTTGAGTTCGATATAGGAGTCGATCTGGTCGTCGTCGAAGACGCCGCCGGCCTTGAGGAAGCCGCGGTCCTTGTCGAGCGACTGGAGCGCCTCGCGCAACGAGCCGCAGACGGTCGGGATCTTCTTCAGTTCCTTCGGCGGCAGGTCGTAGAGATCCTTGTCCATCGGCTGGCCGGGGTGGATCTTGTTCTTGATGCCGTCGAGGCCGGCCATCAGGAGCGCTGCGAAGCCGAGATAGGGGTTCGCACCCGGATCGGGGAAGCGGATCTCGACGCGCTTCGCCTTCGGCGAGGAGCCGAAGGGGATTCGGCAGGAGGCGGAGCGGTTGCGCGCCGAATAGGCGAGAAGCACCGGGGCTTCATAGCCCGGGACCAGACGCTTGTACGAGTTGGTCAGCGGGTTGGTGAAGGCGTTGATCGCCTTGGCGTGCTTGATGATGCCGCCGATGTAGAACAGGCAGGTCTCCGACAGGCCGGCATATTCGTTGCCGGCGAAGGTCGGCTTGCCGTTCTTCCAGATCGACATGTGGACGTGCATGCCCGAGCCGTTGTCGCCGAAGATCGGCTTCGGCATGAAGGTGGCCGTCTTGCCGTAGGCATTGGCGACCTGATGCACGACATACTTGTAGATCAGCATCTTGTCGGCGTTGCGCACCAGCGCGTCGAACTTGATGCCGAGTTCGTGCTGGGCGGCGGCGACCTCGTGGTGATGCTTCTCGACGCGCACGCCCATCTCGGCGAGCACCGTCAGCATCTCGGAGCGCATGTCCTGCAGGCTGTCGATCGGCGGAACGGGGAAATAGCCGCCCTTGACGCGCGGACGATGACCGAGATTGCCGGTCTCGTAGTCGGTGTCGTCGTTCGACGGCAGTTCGGTCGAGTCGAGCTTGAAGCCGGTGTTGTAGGGATCGGCCTTGTACTTGACGTCGTCGAACACGAAGAACTCGGCTTCCGGGCCGACAAAGACCGTGTCGCCGATGCCTTCGGACTTCATGTAGGCCTCGGCCTTCTTGGCCGTGCCGCGCGGATCGCGATTGTAGGCCTCGCCGGAGATCGGATCGAGGATGTCGCACAGGATGACCATGGTCGACTGCGCGAAGAAGGGGTCCATGTGGACGGTGTCGGGATCCGGCATCAGCACCATGTCGGACTCGTTGATGGCCTTCCAGCCGGCGATCGACGAGCCGTCGAACATCACGCCGTCGGCGAACATGTCCTCCTCGACCTCGGCGACATCCATCGTCACGTGCTGAAGCTTGCCCTTGGGGTCGGTGAAGCGAAGGTCGACGAACTTGATGTCGTTGTCCTTGATCTGCTTCATGATGTCTTTGGCTGTCGTCATGAGTCGTTTTCCCTAGTGGATGACGAGTGTTGTTACGTCGACGTTGTGTCGATCAAACGGCGTCGAGGCCGGTTTCGCCCGTGCGGATGCGGATGACTTCCTCGATGTTCGACACGAAAATCTTTCCATCGCCGATCCGACCCGTTTGCGCCGCCTTTCGGATCGCGTCAATGGCCGCCTCGACCGCATCGTCGCCAAGCACGATCTCGACCTTCACTTTCGGCAGGAAGTCGACGACATATTCGGCGCCGCGGTAGAGTTCGGTGTGGCCCTTCTGGCGACCGAAACCCTTCGCCTCGGTCACGGTGATGCCCTGCAGACCGACTTCCTGCAGCGCTTCCTTCACCTCGTCGAGCTTGAACGGTTTTATGATCGCTTCGATCTTCTTCATCTGGACATAGCCTCCGCATAGGGGAAAACGGGCGAAAGGGCCCGTCCCTGACCACTCGAAGCACGAAGCATGCCAGACCCGGCCCGCTCGATGCCACTCATCAAAAACGACGCCCACCGGGGCGGGCGCCGCAGTTTGGGATGGACGCCCCGCTCTTGCCGTCCATCCGCGCCCTAGCGACATCTGACACCCGATGTCCGGACTGCGCATTTGCAAGGCAAAACGCCCAAATCATAAGCACATTGCCGGTTTGCCAGAACCGGCGCAAGCAGGCTAGCTTGACTGGGCCGAGGAATCTCCACGCCACGATGCCGCACGAAATCCTCTCTCCGGACGAGATGGCCGATGTCGACCGCGCCGCGATCGAAGCGGGGCCCTTCGACGGCTATCGGCTGATGCTGAACGCCGGCGCAGCCGTCGCGGCCGAAGTGTTGCGCCGCTATCCGGAAGCGGCGCGTATCGACGTGCTCTGCGGCCCCGGCAACAATGGCGGCGACGGCTATGTCGTGGCGCGGCTGCTGGCGCAGGCCGGCTGCGCGGTGAGCGTCTGGGCGCATGGCGAACCGAGGCCGGGCAGCGACGCGGAACTGGCGGCGCGCGACTGTCCGGTTGAAGCCAGACCCTTCGGCCTGTATCGCGCCGATCCGGCAAGCATTGTCGTCGACGCGCTCTACGGTGCCGGCCTGGCGCGGCCCCTTGATGCCGCGTTCGGACCTGTCTTCGATGCGATCGAAAGCGCGGGCGGGCCGGTAGTCGCGGTCGATCTGCCGTCGGGCCTGTCGGGACTGACCGGACGCGCCGACGGTCCATGCGTGAAGGCCGACGTGACCGTTACCTTCGTGCGCAAGAAGCCTGGGCACCTGCTCGAACCCGGCCGGTCGCTCTGCGGCGAGGTCGTGGTGGCCGACATCGGCATTGCGGACAGCGTCGTCGGGCGGCGAACGCTCAACGAAAATCTGCCCGCGCTGTGGAAAGCGGAACTGCCGTACCCATCGACCGACACGCACAAATACGCGCGGGGGCATGTTGCCGTCTTCTCCGGACCACCGAGCGCGACCGGCGCGGCGCGGCTTTCAGCGCTTGCCGCGGCGCGGGCGGGCGCCGGGGCGGTGACCGTTCTGTCGCCGCCGGCGGCACTCCAGGTCAATGCCGCGCACCTCACCTCGGTGATGCTGCGCAGGATCGAGGGTACGGCGGATACACTCGCTTTCGTTGCCGAGCGGAAAGTGCGCGCGGCGGTGCTGGGGCCGGGCTTCGGCGATGCCGAGCGGCTGAGGGAGACGGCGCTGGCGCTGCTCGACAGTGCATCCGCGCCGTTCACGCTGGTGCTCGACGCCGACGCCTTCACGGCCTTTGCCGACGCGCCGGCCTCGCTGTTCATCTCGGCCGGGGCGTCGAAGGCGCATCTGGTGCTGACGCCGCACGAGGGCGAGTTTTCGCGCCTTTTCGGGGGTATTGCCCGCGATGCGACACTGTCCAAGGTGGAGAAGGCACGGCAGGCCGCCGCGCGGGCGCATGCGGTGGTGGTGCTGAAGGGGCCGGACACGGTGGTCGCGGCACCCGACGGACGCGCCGTCATCAATTCCAACGGTTCACCCTGGCTCGCGACGGCCGGATCCGGCGACGTGCTGGCGGGGCTCGTCGTCGGGCTTTCCGCGCAGGGCATGGACCCCCTCGCGGCAACCTGCGCGGCCGTGTGGATCCACGCCGAGGCGGGGTCGCGGTTCGGACCGGGGCTGATCGCGGAGGATCTGCCGGGACTGGTGCCGCCGATCCTCAAGGAGCTGTTCGGACGAAGCGCCAGATGATCCGTCTCCTGTGTCTTCTCGCGGCGCTCCTGTCGGCCTCGCCAGCGTTGGCATCGTCGCCGGTGCTTTATCTCGACGACCGGGCGCTCCTGACCGAGCTGGAAGGCAAGGGTTTTGCCTTCGAAGATCTGTTCGGAACGCCACCGGGCGAGGGGCTGGGCAAGCTGC
Source organism: Mesorhizobium sp. (assembly GCF_024710845.1). GTDB lineage: Bacteria > Pseudomonadota > Alphaproteobacteria > Rhizobiales > Rhizobiaceae > Mesorhizobium_A. The sequence continues at coordinate 130,234 of NZ_JANJTZ010000033.1, read as the reverse complement.
ATGACCGCTCGGCGGCGTATCGCGCGATCGTCTCCATCATCTCCGCAGACGTGGCGGAGCTTCGGGCCGAGATGAAGGCCGGCGGGCGGACGCTCTACGAGGTGACCGACGGCAATGTCGGACGCGTCATGGACATGCGGTGGCTGACGACCGACGCGGCGCGGCTGCGGCTCGTCGGGCTGGTCAACCGCATGGATCGCAAGGATTTTTCCGACCTGCGCGGCGAGCAAGGCTGCGGCGAGGTTCGGCTGATCTACCGCCTCGCCTACCGGTTCATGGCCAAGGGCCGCACGATGGCGTCGCGCATGCCGTTCAACCTCAACGCGGTCTATACGGTGGCGCCCGACCCGGACGGCGGCTGCGAGGGGGTCGCGGCGCGCTGGACGCCCGGTCTCGACGAGGCGGTCGATGCCGGCTGGCTGACGGGCGGTGTGCTGGAGGGGCTGCGGCTGAAGCAGCTGGAGCTCAATGCGCAGGTGGTGCGCTTTCCCTCCGGCCAGGAGACCGAGTTCGGCGGTCAGGCGGCTTACCTGATGCGCATCTTCGGCATTGAGGGCGACACCGTCACCGAGAAACCGCTGGAGAACACGCCGGATACGGAGACACTGGCCTCCGACGAAACGCTCAAGGCCGAGTTGGCGGCTTATGTCCGGGAGAACAGCGCTGCGATCGACGTCGGCGTCTACGACGTCCCCGAAAAATTCCTGGCGCGAAAGGTCGTGTCCTATTCGACCTTCGGCAGCGTGCGGCTCGCCAACCGGCCGTTCCAGCCGCTTTTCGATGCGGCTGCGTTCGCGGACATGTCGTTCGACGGCATGCGCCTCCTGAAATCGCCGGCGGCACTGCTGGCGCGACTGGAGAACGGGTCGTGCCAGGGCTGCCACCAGTCGGGCTCGACGGCGGGATTCCATGTCATCGGCAAGGACGATGCGGACTCCTCGCCGCTGAACCGGATCGAGGTCGGCATCTCGCCGCATGTCGCGGCCGAACTGCCGCGACGTGCAGCCTGGCTCGGGGCAATGGCGGAGGGCAGAGAGCCCGACCGGTTCCGCCAGCTCTCGTCGGCCCCGCCGGGCGCCTGGTCGGTAGGTCAAGTCGCCTATGCGCCGGCCAAGGCCGGCATGTCCTGCCTGCTGCCGGACGAGGCGGCGGGGTTTGTATCAGGCTGGGGCTGCGAGGCGGGGCTGGCCTGCACGGCGCTGGCGAGCGCCAGTGCGGTCGCGCCGAAGCTCGGGCAATGCCTGCTGCCGGCGGACTCGCCAAGAATGTTCTCCGGTCATCCCTGCGTGACCGGAGAGATCGCGACCGACGAGGCGCGACCGTTCAACGACCGGATGACCATCTCCCCGCCGTTCACGGCAAAAGCTCCGACGATCAACCGTGAGACCTATACCTGCCGCCCGCCGAAGATCGGCGTGCCGGCAGGCATCGCCTACCGCGCCTGCACCGATCGGGACCGCGCTTTCGCCGACTTCAGGCCGGGAAAGCCCGCGCCGCGCGAGATCTGCGGGTTGGCCGGCGGCAAGGCCTTCGACCTCTGCGTCGCGACCAACGATTTCGACTCCTGCCTCGGCGGCGCCGTGGTGCGCGGCAACCGGCCGACCTGTTCGGCCGACGATTTCTGCCGCGAGGACTATATGTGCCAGGCTTTCCCGGCCGATACGCCGGGACTGGCGAAGGTCAAGGGCAAGGGGTTCTGCTCGCCGACCTATTTCATCTTCCAGATGCGGATCGACAATCACCCGACGCCGTGGTGAGGGACTGGCTCGTTCCAGCGGGCCGCTGCGCGGCCACACCATCGGACCCACATTACCCCTCGACTTCTTCGATCTGCGAGCAGGGATAGGCTTCGGCAATGCAGAAATGGTGCTTGCCCTTCTTCGAGCAGCCGTACTGGGCAAGCTGCGCCTTCTTCCAGTCGTCGTATTTGCCGCCGAACTTCCTCCAGGCCTGATATTCCCAATTGCCGCGCGCCTTCTGCCTCGCCCGGTCGAGCTTGTTTGCCTTCTGCATGTGCGAGGCGATGTAGGTGGTCTTGCAGCTTCTTCCCGGGCTCACGCCGTCGGGCGCGCGGGCATCGGCGGGGAGCGTCAGGCCCGCGAGGCAGGCGGCCGCCAGAGAGGCGAGCGCGAAGCGTCGGGTGCGTGACGCGGTGGAGGCGGATTCTCCGGACATGACAGATCTCCTTGGTTGAGTCGGCGGACCGCGCCAGGGCGCCCCATGTCGGGGCGAACCGGGCTCGTCCTGCCGACGATGGCGCGGAGAATTGTCGGCCTGTGCTTCGGGGGAATGTCGTGTCGGGGAGGCGACTATTTCAATTGTTTCCGTGAGCAGTGTTTGCCAACGAGCCGGCGTTCGCCCGGTCATCGGTGTACTCCGTCGGCCTCTCCCGAACGCCCTCGGAAAAAGTACCCGGCTTGAATCTATTCCTCCTTTGCCACCGCATCGGCGAAAGGCGCGCCCGGCTCGCAGACGTAGAACAGCGCCATTCGCGCCGGTGCGGTGCCTACATTGGAGCCGGTCATGTTGACGCCGGCTGGTTCCACGAAAGCCTGCCCGGCTTCGATCGCCACCGGTTCGCGGCCGTCCAGAGCGAGGGTGAAGGTGCCTTCGGTGACGTAGACCGTCACCGGGAAGCGGTGCGAATGGTAGGGGGTGACGTCGCCCGGCAGCAGCGTCGCGAAGAGCACCCGCACCTCCTGCTCGGCGAGGCCCGGCATGCCCGTCACCACCTCGCGGTGCAGCGGCGTCAGCTTTGCCATGCCGCTGTCCTGAGCGCTACGCGTCACTCCGACGCTGAGCCCCGCGATCATCGTCTCGACATTGCTCTTTTCGTGCATGATATCCTCCTGTGCAGCCCGGACAGACGCTAACTGGAGACGGTGAGCGGGGGCAGCAGCGAGTTTGCAAACACCGTGCGCAAAAGCGCATAGTCTCCCCGATGTTTGACTGGGATGACCTGCGCTACCTGATCGCCGTCTCGCGCCATGGCAGCACGCTCGCCGCCGCCAAGGCGCTGGGCGTCAACCAGTCAACGGTGCACCGCCGGCTGGCGGAACTTGAAACCCGCGTCGGTCTTGCGCTGGTCAAGCGCCATCCCTCCGGCTACCGCCTGTCGGAACTTGGCGAGACACTCATCGGCCAGGTTCTGTCAGTCGAGACGGCGGTAATGGCGCTGGAGCGCCAGGTTCAGGCGCTGAAGCATGATCTGAAGGGCGTGATCCGCCTCACCTGCCCGGAGCCCACAGTCTCGCGAATCGTCGCAACCGGCCTGCTCGACCGTTTCTACGAGCGCTATCCGGGCCTGACGGTGGAGTTCGTTACCAGCGATCGTTATCTCGACATCGCCAAGGGGGAGGCCGACGTCGCATTCCGCTCGGGCGAACCTGCAGACGAAAGCCTCGTCGGCCGCAAGATCTGCGATTCCGTCTGGGCGATCTACGCCAGCAAGAGCTATGTGCAGCAACATGGCCGGCCCGGCAGCATCGCCGAACTGGCCGATCACGCCCTGATCGGCTTCGACGGCATCATGCAGAACCACCGCGTGGCAAAATGGCTGCCGCTCGCCGTGCCGAATGCGCGCATCGTCAACCGCAACAACAGCATGCTGGGCACGCTGTCTGCCGCGAAGGCGGGGATCGGGGTCGCGCCGCTCCCCACCACGCTCGGCGACGCGGAGGATACGCTCATCCAGGTCCTGCCTCCGGTGCAGGAGCTCACCCGGAGTTGGTACCTGCTGTCGCATCCAGACCTGCGCAGGACACCTCGCATCGCCGCCTTCGTCGACCAGGTACTGGACGACATTCCCGCACTGAGGATGGCGCTGATCGGATGACGGGAGCCCGCCTGTGGTGCGGTGCGCCTAGGATGCCCGCCGCCGCGCTTTCGACCGCTTCCTTACCGTCCGCTTGGCGCTCGTCTGCCGTTTCGCCGGCTTGAGCAGCTTCTCGATCTGGCGCAGGCGTTCGGTGGGTGTCGCGGCGCGGCGCCTGCGGCGGCGGCGCTTGGTGGTCGTCGCCTTCTTGAGCATGTCGTTGAGCACGTCCGACACCACGCCCTTGACGAAATCGCCGATCGTCACGGCTTCACTCCGGCGCACTGGTCTGCAGGGCGAGTGCATGCAGCACACCGCCCATGTTGCCCTGCAGCGCCTTGTAGACCATCTGGTGCTGCTGGACGCGGGTCTTGCCCTTGAAGCTGGCGGAGACGACTTCTGCGGCATAGTGGTCGCCGTCGCCGGCGAGGTCCCGGATCGACACCTTCGCGTCCGGAATGCCCTGCTTGATCAGCCGTTCGATCTCGTGTGCGTCCATCGCCATGGCCGATTCCCTTCCACTGCATCCGTCTGGGCAAAGCTAAGCGGCAAGCGGGCGGGGCGCAATCCTCACGCGTCCATGTAGCGGGGGAACCAGCCTTCGTGCGCTGCCTTCAGCTCCGCAACCGGAATCGCACGCGCGCCGGCGAGTTTGAGTTCGGTGCCGCCGGTCTCGCCGATCCAGGGGGCCGAGAGGCCGAGTTCCGCCGCCTCGTCCTGGATGTCGCGCACGAGGCCTGGATCGGCGCGCGAGACAGTGACGAGGTAGCGGCCCTGATCTTCGCCGAACCAGACGGGGATCGGATCAATGTCGACCGGCATCTGCACCTCGGCACCGATGCCGGAAGCGATCGCCATTTCAGCCAGCGCCACGGCGAGGCCGCCGTCGGAGACGTCGTGGACGGCGGTGAGCGCGCCGGCGCGGATCATGGCGCGGACGAAGTCGCCGGCGAGCTTCTCCTTTGCGAGGTCGACCGGCGGGGCGGAGCCGTCGCGGCGGCCGTGGATGTCGCGCAGATAGATCGACTGGCCGAGATGGCCGCCCCAGGTGGCCGGCGCGCCGACCAGCAGGATGCGCTCGCCGGGGCCGGCGAAGCGGATGCGGGCCATCTTCGTCCAGTCGTCGATCAGGCCGACGCCGCCGATCGCGGGCGTCGGCAGGATGCCGCGGCCGTTGGTCTCGTTGTAGAGAGAGACGTTGCCGGAGACGATCGGGAAGTCGAGCGCGCGGCAGGCTTCGCCGATGCCTTTGATGGCGCCGACGAGCTGGCCCATGATTTCCGGACGTTCGGGATTGCCGAAGTTGAGATTGTCGGTGGCGGCGAGCGGCAGGGCGCCGACGGCGGAGAGATTGCGCCAGCATTCGGCGATCGCCTGCTTGCCGCCCTCGAACGGGTCGGCCTCGCAATAGCGCGGCGTCACGTCGGCGGAGAAGGCAAGCGCCTTGGTCGGATGGCCCTCGACGCGCACGACGCCGGCGTCGCCGCCGGGGATCTGCAGCGAATTGCCCTGGATCAGCGTGTCGTACTGCTCCCACACCCATCGGCGCGACGAGAGGTCGGGCGAGCCGAGCATTTTGAGCAGGGCATCGGCGATGTCGGCCTGCGGCACGTCGGTTTCGGCGAGCGGAGCGGGTCTGGCGGTCTCGACCCAGGGGCGGTCGTATTCCGGCGCCTCGTCGCCGAGCTCCTTGATCGGCAGGTTGGCGACTTCCTCGCCCTGGTGGATGACGCGGAAGCGCAGGTCGTCGGTGGTCCAGCCGACGATGGCGAAGTCGAGACCCCATTTGCGAAAGATGGCCTCGGCTTCCTGCTCCTGTTCGGGGCGGAGCACCATAAGCATGCGCTCCTGGCTTTCGGAGAGCATCATCTCGTAGGCCGACATGCGCTCTTCGCGCACCGGCACCTTGTCGAGTTCGAGCCGGATGCCGAGGTCGCCCTTGGCGCCCATCTCGACGGCGGAGCAGGTGAGGCCCGCGGCGCCCATGTCCTGGATGGCGATGACGGCGCCGGAGGCCATCAACTCGAGGCAGGCCTCGAGCAGGCATTTCTCGGTGAACGGGTCGCCGACCTGCACGGTCGGCCGCTTCTCCTCGATCTTGTCGTCGAATTCGGCCGAGGCCATCGTCGCGCCGCCGACGCCGTCGCGGCCGGTCTTGGCGCCGAGATAGACCACCGGCAGGCCGACGCCCTTGGCCTGGGAGAGAAAGATGCCGTCTGCCTTGGCGAGACCGGCCGCAAAGGCGTTGACCAGGCAGTTGCCGTTGTAGCGCTCGTCGAAATTGACCTCGCCGCCGACGACGGGCACTCCGAAGGCATTGCCGTAGCCGCCGATGCCGGCAACGACGCCGGAGACGAGATGCTTGGTCTTGGGATGGTCCGGCGCGCCGAAGCGCAGCGCGTTCATCGCCGCGATGGGACGCGCTCCCATAGTGAAGACGTCGCGCAGGATGCCGCCGACGCCCGTGCCCGCGCCCTGATAGGGCTCGATATAGGACGGGTGGTTGTGGCTCTCCATCTTGAAGACGACCACGTCGCCGTCGCCGATGTCGACCACGCCGGCGTTTTCGCCGGGACCGACCAGCACGCGCGGGCCCTTGGTCGGCAGCGTGCGCAACCATTTCTTCGAGCTCTTGTAGGAGCAGTGCTCGTTCCACATCGCCGAGAAGATGCCGAGCTCGGTGAAGGAGGGCTCACGGCCGATCAGGTCGAGGATACGCTGGTATTCCTCGGGCTTGAGGCCGTGGGCGGCCACGAGCTCCGGAGTGATCGGGATGGCGTTGGGGATGGTCATGTCGGCTCGGTCGGGGTTCGGTTGCTGCGGCTCAGGCCCGCGCCACGCAGGACGGATCGCCGGAAGCCCAGCGGTTCAAATCGGCGGAAATGCGCTTGCCGTGCTCGCCTTCGAGCAGGGGGCCGAAAGCCTCGACACGCGCGGCGGGGCCTTCCGACTGGACGACCAGCAACGGGCGCGATTCCATGCTCTTGGCCGGCACGATGAGGAACCGCGGCCGGCCGGAAAAGGAGCCGAGCTCGTTCGACATACGGTAGGCCTTGAAGGCAGGATCCTTCGAGCCGAACCAGCAGGTGTGAGCGGCGAGCGCCACCTTCTCCATCTTGCGCAGCGCGGCACTCTTGCCAGGCGGGGAAAGCACAGCTTCCGGCTTGTTCGACTGGCAGCCGGCGACGCCGAGCGCCATCGCTAGGACGAAGAGGGCAGGGCGGAGGGGACGGCGCATTGCTCTCACGCGGCGATCCCGAGCACGCCCTCGAACAGGGCGCGGCCGTCGGAGCCGCCATGTGCTGCCTCGATCAGGTTTTCCGGATGCGGCATGAGGCCGAGCACGTTGCCGGCCTCGTTCATCACGCCGGCGATATTATTGATCGAGCCGTTCGGATTGGTGCCTTCGGCGTAACGGAAGACGACCTGGCCATTGCCTTCGATGCGGGCAAGCGTCTCCGGATCGGCGAAATAGTTGCCGTCGTGATGCGCCACCGGGCAGCGGATGATCTGGCCGGGCTCGTAGGCGCGGGTGAAGGCGGTGTTGGCGTTTGCCACCTCGAGTTTCACCTCGCGGCAGACGAATTTCAGCGAGGCGTTGCGCATCAGCGCGCCGGGCAGGAGACCGGTTTCCAACAGGATCTGGAAGCCGTTGCAGACGCCCATGACCATAACGCCCTGCGCCGCCTTCTCGGCGACGGCGCGCATCACCGGCGTGCGGGCCGCAATCGCGCCGCAGCGCAGATAGTCGCCGTAGGAGAAGCCGCCGGGGATGACGATCAGGTCGACGTCGGGGATTACCGTGTCGGTCTGCCACACCGTCGCCGGTGCGTGTCCCGAAATCTTGGTCAGCGCCGCGATCATGTCGCGGTCGCGGTTGAGGCCGGGGAGAAGGACGACGGCGGATTTCATGTCGGGTCGTAGGGCCTCTGGGCTTCGGCGAGTTCGCGCAGTTCGAGACGGTTTTCGATGCGTTCGAGCCGGTCGTCGTGGCGAGCGAGAATTCCGTACATGTTATGGATATCGTTCTGGATACCCATCTGCGTCAGGCGGATCGAAACAACCTCGTGACGAATTTCGCCGATACCATGCTCCATCTTGTCCACGCGGCCCTGGATGTTCTTCAGGATCTCATAGATCAGATCGTTCGTGACTTCGGCCATCATGCCCTCCGGCACAACCTCAGATAAGCGTCACACTATAATTCTCAATCACCGTGTTGGCCAACAGCTTCTCGCACATGGCCTTCAGGTCGGCCTCGGCCTTCGCCTTGTCCGAGCCGTCCAGTTCGATGTCGAACACCTTGCCCTGACGGACATGGCCGACACCGGCAAAGCCGAGGGTGCCGAGCGCACCCTCGATCGCCTTGCCTTGCGGGTCGAGGACGCCGGTCTTGAGGGTCACGGTCACGCGGGCCTTGATCACGCCGATGTCGCTCCGGTCTGCTGTCAATTGCCGGCGGTCGAGCCGCCGGTGCTCCGTACTGTCAGTGCTTGGTGCCCTTGGGCGGCGTGTCGGTCGAGGCGACCAGTACCGGCCCCGCAGGCCGCGGCGGCTCGTTCTCGTTCATGATGCCAAGGCGGCGTGCCACTTCCTGATAAGCTTCGACCAGCCCGCCCATGTCGCGGCGGAAACGGTCCTTGTCGAGCTTGTCCTGCGTGACGACGTCCCACAGGCGGCAGGAGTCTGGCGAAATCTCGTCGGCGACGACGATGCGCATCATGTCGCCCTCGTAGAGGCGGCCGCACTCGATCTTGAAGTCGACGAGCTGGATGCCGACGCCGAGGAAGAGGCCGGAGAGGAAATCGTTGACGCGGATGGCCAGCGCCATGATGTCGTCGATCTCCTGCGGCGAGGCCCAGCCGAAGGCGGTAATGTGCTCTTCGGATACCATTGGATCGTCGAGCGCGTCGGCCTTGTAGTAGAACTCGATGATCGAGCGCGGCAGCACGGTGCCTTCCTCGATGCCGAGGCGCTTGGCAAGCGAACCGGCTGCGATGTTGCGGACCACGACCTCGAGCGGGATGATCTCGACTTCCTTGATCAGCTGCTCGCGCATGTTGAGGCGGCGGATGAAGTGGGTCGGGATGCCCATCCGGTTGAGATGGGTGAAGATGTGCTCGGAGATGCGGTTGTTGAGCACGCCCTTGCCGTCGACCACTTCGTGCTTCTTCTTGTTGAAGGCGGTCGCGTCGTCCTTGAAGAACTGGATGAGCGTGCCGGGCTCGGGTCCTTCATAGAGGATCTTGGCCTTGCCTTCGTAGATGCGTCGGCGACGATTCATGTGCGCTTGTCTCTGTTCTGGACGGCCGGAGGGAATCGGCAGGTCCGAATCGGCGGCGGGGCGCGCCGCACCCTTGAATTTCAGGGGTGCTCTAGCCTACTCGACCGGTTTCCTCAATCACAATCCGTAACATGGGCGGGTTTGATGCCTGCGCCGGCGAACGGATGGCGCCCGCGACGCCGATACCTGTTGAATTGCAGCCCGATGCCCCATATGGAGGCGCAAGAAACGCCTAGTTCGGGGAGCATTCCGATGACCAGCATGAAGGACCGGGAGGACGGCTTCGAGAAGAAGTTCGCCCATGACGAGGAGCTGAAATTCAAGGCGATCGCGCGCCGCAACAAGCTCCTGGGCGCGTGGGCGGCCGAGAAGATGGGCAAATCGGGCGACGCCGCCGAGGCTTACGCGAAGGAGGTCGTGATGGCTGATTTTGAGGAAGCGGGCGAAGAGGACGTGTTCCGCAAGGTGCGCGGCGATCTAGACAAGGCCGGTGTCGCTGTGACCGACCACCAGATTCGCCATGCGATGGCCGATCTGCTCGACACTGCGGTGAAGCAGATCACCAACGGCTAGTGGCCGACGGAATGTAACTGGACCAACCGACCGCCCGGCTTCCCGGGCGGTTTTGCTTTGCGTGTCGGTCAAAGTCGCGGCAGATTGCGCCGCCAATCGCTGACGGAGCCGCCATGACCCTCGCCGAACGCCTCAATTCAGGAACCGTGAGCTTTACCGCGTGGTCGGGTGTGCCGGATACGCTGACCGTCGAGATCGTCTCACGGCTTGGGTTCGAGGTCGTCACCCTCGACATGCAGCACGGCGCCCATCACGAGGACAGCGTGGCGCGCTGCATTCCCTCAATCACGGGCCCGGGCAAGCACCCGGTGATCCGCATCCCTGTCGGCCGTTTCGACATGGCGAGCCGGGCGCTCGACCTCGGCGCCGAGGCCGTGATCGCGCCGATGATCAATTCGGTCGAGGATGCCCGCAGATTCGCCGCCGCGATGAAGTATCCGCCGCTGGGCGAGCGCTCCTGGGGGCCCACCTTCGGCTTTCCAAGGTCAGGCGTGAAGGACTACGCCCAATGGCTGGCGACGCAGAATACCGCGACGATCTCCTTCGCGATGATCGAGACGCGCGCGGCTTATGGTCTCGTCGACGAGATCCTCGACGTGCCGGGAATCGACGGAGTTTTCGTCGGGCCGTCCGATTTCTCGATTGCCTGGACCGGGGGAGCCGCGCTCAATCCCAATCTCGAAGACATGATGGGCGCTGTCGCCGACATCGGCAATCGCGCGCGCAAGGCCGGCAAGTTCGCGGCTATCTTTGCAACGGATCCAAAGATCAGCGGACGCTACGCCTCGATGGGCTACCAGATGATCGCGCTGGGCAACGAGCAGGCCTACATGCGGCTGGGCGCGGAGAACATGATCGCCGCCGGACGGGCGGCGATCGGCTAGGCTCACTCGGGCAGTTTCGACAGGAACTGCGCGAAGGCCATCGAGCCTTCCGGCCAGGGGCCGTATCCTGCCTCGGTATTGAGGTGTCCGGCTTCGCCCGCGTTGATGTAGAGCGACCCCCACGCTTCTGCGAGTTGCTCGGAGACTTCCGGCTTGCAATAGGGGTCGTTGTTGCTGCCCACCACCAGCGAGGGGAAGGGCAGGCGCAGGCGGGGATAGGGTCCGAAGCCGAGCAGTTGCGGCGGGCCGATGTCAGGATCGTCCAGATCCGGCGGCGCGACCATGAAGGCGCCGTGCGGGCGCTTCGTCAGAAGGTCCAACGCATTGAGCAGGCTGGCGATGCCGAGCGAATGCGCCACCAGAACGACAGGCTTTTCCGCCGCGTTGACGACGTCGGCGACATTCTGCGCCCAGGCGTCACGCACGGGAGCATCCCAGTCGGGCTGATGCACGCGCTTCGCCGTCGACAGCCGCTGCTGCCAGCGGGTCTGCCAGTGCATGGGACCCGAGCCGCCGAGGCCGGGCACGATGATGATATCTGCGTCTTTGGCTTTCATGGCGGCGCATGTAGGCGAGGGACCCGTCCGGTGCAATGAGGGCGCCAGGTTGAACAGCGTGTTCGCCTTTGGGTCGCTTGCGGTGAACCATCATCGAAACGATCTTAATTCGACAACAAACCTCGCGAGAGCTTCGCACCATGAACCTCAACCGCAGAACAATTCTGGGCGGCGCGGGCGCCGCTCTCGTGGGCGGAACGCTTGCCGCCCGATCGGAGATTACCATGTCAGACCTTCCCTTTGCCGCCGACGCGCCGACACATATCGGCCGCATCGGCATCGTCGCGCGCGATGCCGCGGCGATGTCGCAATACTACCAGCAGGTCGTCGGCCTGAAGGAACTCGCGAATTCGGGTGGGCACATCACGCTCGGCGCCGGCGAGCGCCCTTTGATGGAGATCGAGCAGTCGAATGCCGTGCGCCCCGACGACCCGCGCGCGGCCGGCCTCTACCACACGGCGTTCCTGCTGCCGTCGCGGGCCGATCTCGGGCGCTGGATCCGCCATGCGATCGAGAACCGCATCCGCGTGGACGGCGCCGCCGACCATCTGGTTTCGGAAGCGCTCTATCTCACCGACCCGGAGGGCAACGGCATCGAGATCTACGCCGACCGTCCCGCCGACAGCTGGGTCTGGGAAGGCCGCTCGGTTCGCATGGCCACCGACCCGCTGGACGCGGACGGTATCCTTGCCTCCGCAGCCGGGGCGCCGGCGTGGGACGGCGCACCCGGCAACAGCATCATCGGCCACGTACATCTGCGCGTCGGCGACGTGCGGGCGGCCGAGGGGTTCTGGAACAAGGATGTCGGCTTCGACACCGTGTTGAACTATGGCGGCCAGGCGGTGTTCCTGTCGACCGGTGGCTACCACCACCACATCGGCGCCAACAGCTGGCAGAGCCGCGGTGCGGGTCCGCGCGACAAGGACCGCACCGGGCTGCAATGGGTCGAACTGCTGAGCAAGGGGCCGGTTGCCGAACGCAGTCTGGTGGATCCGTGGGGGACCGAGATCATCCTACGAGCGGCAGCCTGACAAACGAAAGCCCCACGGCAGGGATGTCGCGGGGCTTTCGGACTGGAAGCGGGGAACCGTTTATTGACCTTCGATGGTCACCTTCGGCAATTCGATCTTCATCTGAACAGTGTCCTGTTCGAAGTAGCCGTCAGCATAGAGGAAAAGGCCGATCGCCACGGCGACCGCGAGGGCTCCGGCGGCGAACCAGCCAATTGAGTTGCCGCCATTGCGCACGATAAAGTCTTGATCTGCCATTTCGAATGCCCTTGTTCGTCGTTCGGGGCGGAAACGGCGGATGCGGGCGAAGGTTCCCTCAGGCGGTGCCGAACACGCGGCGGAAGATCGTATCGACGTGTTTGGTGTGGTAGCCGAGGTCGAACTTCTCGCGCAGTTCCGCCTCGCTGAGCGCCGCCATGACTTCCGCGTCGCCAAGCAGCTCGGTGAGGAAGTCCTTGCCCTCTTCCCATACCTTCATCGCGTTGCGCTGCACGAGCCGATAGGCATCCTCGCGGGAAACACCCGCCTGGGTGAGAGCCAGAAGCACGCGTTGCGAATGCACGAGACCGGAGAACTTGTTCAGGTTCTTCAGCATGTTGGCCGGATAGACGACCAGTTTTTGGATGACGCCGGTGAGCCGCGCCAGCGCGAAGTCGAGCGTCACCGTCGCGTCGGGGCCGATCATCCGCTCGACCGAGGAGTGCGAGATGTCGCGCTCGTGCCAGAGCGCAACGTTCTCCAGCGCCGGCGTGACCATGCCGCGCACGAGGCGGGCGAGGCCCGTCAGGTTCTCCGTAAGCACAGGGTTACGCTTATGCGGCATCGCCGACGAGCCTTTCTGACCCGGCGAGAAATATTCTTCCGCTTCGAGCACTTCGGTGCGCTGCAGATGGCGGATCTCGGTCGCCAGCCGCTCGACGCTGGAGGCGACGACGCCCAGCGTGGCAAAGAACATGGCGTGTCGGTCGCGGGGGATGACCTGGGTCGAAACCGGCTCCGGCTTCAGACCGAGCTTTTCGGCGACATGTCCCTCGACGCGTGGATCGATGTTGGCGAAGGTGCCGACGGCGCCCGAAATGGCGCAGGTCGCGATTTCTGCCCGCGCCGCGACCAACCGCTCCCGGCAGCGCGTGAACTCGGCATAGGCCTGCGCCAGCTTGACGCCGAAGGTCATCGGCTCGGCATGGATGCCGTGCGAGCGGCCGATGGTGACCGTGTCCTTGTGCTCGAAGGCACGCGTCCTGAGCGCGGCGAGCAGAGCGTCGACGTCGGCGATCAGTATGTCGGCGGCGCGGGTCAGTTGCACGCTGAGGCAGGTGTCGAGCACGTCCGACGAGGTCATGCCCTGGTGGACGAAGCGCGAGTCCGGCCCGATGAACTCGCCGAGATGCGTCAGGAAGGCGATGACGTCATGCTTGGTAACGCGCTCGATCTCGTCGATTCGGGCGACGTCGAAAGTGGCCGTGCCGCCTTTCTCCCAGATGTTCCTGGCAGCTTCCTTCGGGATGACACCGATCTCGGCGAGTGCGTCGCAGGCATGCGCCTCGATCTCGAACCAGATGCGAAAGCGGGTCTCGGGCGACCAGATGGCGACCATTTCGGGCCGCGAATAGCGGGGGATCATCGGCGTGCCTTGCTTTCGCTGTCTTGGAACCGCCGCCTCCTACCAGAGGCGGGCGCGATGCTCAACGCATGCCGCGCACGTTCCAGAAGGAAGCAGCGGCCAGAAGAACGAGACCGACGGGAAAATAGACGCGCGTGCCGAGAACGAGGAACTGGTAGACCGCGGCCCCGACGGTGAAGATGAACTGAAAGATCCAGTGCACCGACAGGAACGGGTCGTGCCAGGCGGCATAGTACTGGCGGTACTGCAGGCCGATGAAGAACGCGGTCAGCGCGATGGTGCCGATGCCCAGCGCCAGAAAGGTCGCGGCGAATCCGGCGCCACGCCGGCCGCGCGACAGGAGCCGCCCGAGATAGATGCCCGGCAGGAAGGCGACCAAGCCACCCGCCGTGTAGAACGAGGCGATGAGAGCAACGCGTGGCGCCTCGTACCATTGCATCCACGAGAGCTTGGCGACCGCCATCAGGCCCATCGCCACGGCCCAGAGCAGGCTGCCGGCGAAGATCGTGCGCCAGTCCGGCATGGCGCCAGCCAACAGGCGGCGGACCCGTCCGAACGGGCCCGTCCGGTCCGGCGCGACGCCCTCCTGGCGCGTGGACGCCATGCTCAGAGCCGGCCCGTCACGGCGATCCATCGGAAATCGGGACCTTCGAACCCGATCGAACGAACGGCGATCATCACGGCGAAGACGGGATCGCCGCTCTGGGGGTAGAATGTCTGAACGCCGCCGAGCCCGTAGCCCGTCGGGCAGTTGCGGCTGGCGGGGATCGAGGCATCCTCGTGGACGAGCGTCGTTTCGCCGCCAGGCGTCGGATCGATCCGCACGAGACGGAAGCCCATCGTATCGCCGAGATTTTCGCAGCCGGCCGGCGGCGCGAAGGGGATTTCCTCGAGCCGGAACTCGACAGGCGAGTCGACGGGCGGGAAGACCGGTCGCGGATTGACCACCATGCGGAACGGATCGGCGGATTGTTCGGTGACGGCGTTCCAGCCGGCTGTGTCGCCGGGATTTGCCGCGAGGATAGATTCGGTGACGATCTTGTCGCCTTTCTGCCTGGCTTGCGCGCGGGCGGCGGCGATGTCGGCCGCCTCGTCGTCGATCCGGATGCGGATCGGCGTTCCGGCAACGAAGCTGTCCGTCGCGGTGTCGATGTAGAACCGGTTGGCATAGGGGAAGCCGGAGCCGTCCTGGATACCGTATTCCTCGAAGGCGAAGACCTTGCCGTCGGCCGAGAAGCCGAGAACCTGCGGTGTTGCCGTATCACCGGCGGACGCCTCGAAAGAGAACGCTCCAAGCATGGCAATCAGGGCGAGGCGTATGGTCGACATGGCTGTCTCTCCTCTGCGGCGGCGGTACTGCGGGACTTTATCGAGCTTCGGCTTTCATCCGTCTCAACGACCTGAGCGGATCACGCGAACTTGTTCCGCCAGGTCGGCAGGAGATCGTTCTCGGCGGGCGTCGCGAGATAGATGGCGCGGGCGACCGCGCGGGCCATGGTCGCGCCGGCCGCCGCGAAGAGGTCGATCGCCCCGTCGTGGTCAAGCGGCACCTTGCTGCGCCCGGTGGCGAGCGAAAAGATCAGGTCGCCGTCGACCGGGGTGTGCACCGGCCAGATCGCCCGAGCGAAGCCGTCGTGCGCTGCGATCGCCAGCCGCTTGGCCGCGGCTTTGGAGAGAACCGCATCGGTCGCGATTACCGCGATCGTGGTATTGGCGCCGGCCTTTGCCATCTCGCGAAATTTCAGCCGCACGTCGGAAGAATCGGCCGGAAGCGGGTGCGGGAAGCCCAGCCCCCCGAACTCGTCGCCGATCTCGAAGGGGGCGGCCCAGAAATGCCGCGTCTCGCCGACGGTCACCGAACCGGTCGGGTTGGCGCCGACGAGAGCCGCGACGGTGATGCCGTTGGGCAGCACGGTGGACGCCGATCCCAATCCGCCCTTCAACCCCGCCGACAACGCGCCGACACCGGCGCCCGCGGTGCCGATCTCGAAGCTGGTGGCCGCGGACATCGCCGCTTCGTAGCCGAGCTCGCGGTAGGGCGGATAGCGGCCCCAGCGCTTGTCGCCACCGTTCTCGAGGTCGAACAGGATCGCCGCCGGCACGATCGGGATGCGGTTTTCCCTGACCTGGAAACCGATGCCCTGTTCGCGCAGTGCTGCCTGCACGCCGGACGCGGCATCGAGGCCGAAAGCCGAACCGCCGGACAAGACCAGCGCGTTGATCGTCTCGACCGAATTGTGCGGCTCGAGCAGATCGGTCTCGCGGGTTCCGGGCGCGCCGCCGAGCACCTGCACCGCCGCGACTGCCGGTTCGTCGCAGAGGATCGCCGTCACGCCGGATTTCAGCTTCGCATCGGAGGAATTGCCGACGCGCAGGCCCGCCACGTCGGTGAGGAGATTGGTCGGCCCGGTGCGGAAGGTCATTGCTGGTCCACTTCGATGAATGCGCCGCCGTCGTAGCGGTAAAGGCGGTAGGGATTGTCGGTGCGGTCGCCTTTTTCGTCGAAGCCGACCGGGCCGAAGATCGTCGAGAATTCCTGATTGCCGAGGGCCGACAGGACGTCCGACCCGTTGGCCGCGGCGGCTTTTGCCGCCTGCGCGGCGATCTCGACGCTGGCATAGGCAGGAAGAACGTAGCCTTCCGGCTCGATCTTCTGGTCGCGCAGGCGGGTGACGACGGCTGGATCGGCGATGTCGGCCCATTCGGGAAGCCCGACCATCAGCGTGCCGGGCGCGAGGTCCACGCCCTCGGAGGGCGCGCGCAGCACCTCGCCGCCCGCAATGGTGACCTTGTAGCCAATCTCGGCGGCGTCGCGGGTGAGAATCGCAACATCGGGGCGGTCGGCGGCCGCGAAAACATGTGTCGCACCCGATTTGCGCAATCGTCCGGCAAGCCCGATCTGGTTGTCGAGCTGAGGCCGCAGCGTGTCGATGAAGGCCGCTTTCAGGCCGGACTGTTCAAACGAGATGCGCAGGCCTTCCGCGAGTTCGCGCGAATAGATGGTGCCGTCGTCGACGATGGCGAAGAGTTCGTCGCGCCAGGCCTTGCCGAGGATGGCGGAAGCCGCCTCAACCTCGTCGTCCGCGCGCGGAGAGAAGCGAACCACCGGCCAACCGGTCTTGCCCCGCCGGTCGATCAGGGAGTTCGTCCGCACGCCGGTCGCAATGACGGCGATACCGGCCTCCTTCAGGATGGGCAACGCCGCCTCGATCGCTTCGGTGCAAAGGAACCCGGTCACGACGGCGACCCTCGCCGCGGCGAAGGTGCGCGCGGCGTTCGCGCCGCCTTCAGCAGTGCAGGAATCGTCGGCGATTTCGAGCCGGATGCCGCTGGCCCGAGCGGCGGCGTCCGCGCCCGTCCGCAACTGCTCGCCAAGCAGGGCCGAAGGGCCGGACAGAGGTGCAGCGACTCCGACCACCGTTTCCGCGGCCGACGCCTGGACGAGCGTTGCGGCGAATATTGCGGCGATGATCAGGGCAGGGCGCATCGATCCCGGAAGTGTGGCCGCGGCGCTCTTGCCGGGCAATTGTCGGTGGTGCGCAATCTCGTAGCCTCACAGCCCGGACTAGGCAACATCGCAAGCGCGCCGCAGGCCCGCTTGTGGGATGCGGGCCTAAGCCTATATTCAGGACGAAACCGGATATCCCGCCTTGCTCAAGAAAAGCGACATCGATCCACAGACCTATCGCGATGCCATGGCGCGTTTTGCCGGCGCCGTGCACGTGCTCACGACCGACGGGCCGGCCGGCCGGCGCGGCACCACGGTCATCGCAACCTGTTCCGTCTCCGACCGGCCGCCGACGATCCTCGTATGCATCAATCGCGAGAACGTTTCGAATGCCGTGTTCTGGGATAACGGCGTCTTCGCCCTCAATACGCTTTCCGGCCACCATCAGGATCTGGCGAACGCGTTTTCCGGCCTTACCGGGCTGACGCAGGACGAGCGATTCGCGCATGGGGACTGGACGAAACTGTCCACCGGCGCGCCGGTGCTTGCCGATTCGATGATGAGTCTCGACTGCGAGATCATCGAGACGGCGGACATGGCGACCCATCGTGTGCTTTTTGGCAAGGTGACAGGCGTCCGCATCGGCGATAGCCTCGACCCGCTGACCTATTTCAATCGCGCCTACCGCGTCCTCTAGGATAACGCGCCGGGCCGGACCGGACGGACATTTCGCATCATGGCAGACGTCACCCCCAAGGGGGTTCCACAGTCCATCGACGAGACGCTGGAGATGCTGCGCGCCGCCGACTATGTCGCCGACCGTGCGCTTGCCACCGTATTGTTCCTCAGCCTGCGCATGAAGCGGCCGCTGTTCCTCGAAGGCGAGGCCGGCGTCGGCAAGACCGAGATCGCCAAGGTGCTCGCCTCCGCGCTCGGCCGGCGGCTGATCCGGCTGCAGTGCTATGAAGGGCTCGACGTATCTTCAGCGGTCTACGAGTGGAACTATGCCGCGCAGATGATCGAGATCCGCATGGACGAGGCCGCGGGCCAGACCGACCGCGACCTGATCGAGCGCAACGTCTTTTCGGAGAAATACCTGATCCGCCGGCCGATTCTCGATGCGCTCAGCGGCACCAAGGGTGCGGCGCCGGTTTTCCTGATCGACGAGCTCGACCGCACCGACGAAGCCTTCGAAGCCTTCCTGCTCGAAATCCTGTCGGACTTCCAGGTGACTGTGCCCGAACTCGGCACGATCAAGGCGGAAGAGCCGCCGATCGTCATCATCACCACCAACCGCACGCGTGAGATCCACGACGCGCTGAAGCGGCGCTGCCTTTATCACTGGGTCGACTATCCGAACGCCGAGCGGGAGCTGGAAATCGTCCGCCGCAAGGTGCCGCAGGCCAACAAGCGCCTGTCGGAAGAGGTTGTGCTCTTCATCCAGAAGCTGCGCCAGATCGACTTGTTCAAGGCGCCGGGTGTCGCCGAGACGATCGACTGGGCCGGTGCGCTGAACGAACTCGACAAGGTCGCGCTCGATCCCGAGACCGTGTCCGACACGATCGGCGTGCTGCTCAAATACCAGGACGATATAGCCCGCATCGAACAGGGCGAGGGCCGCCGCATCCTCAAGGAGGTCAAGGCGGAGCTCTCGGCCGCGGCGGAGTAGCCCGCCATGGCGATGGGAACCTACTCCTCGTCGAACACTCCAAAGGAAGCGATAGCCGACGGCCGCATCGCCGACAACATCGTCTATTTCGCCCGGACGTTGCGGAAGGCCGGAATGCGCGTCGGGCCGGCGTCCGTGGTCGACGCGATCGATGCCGTCATCACCACCGGCATCGGCACCCGCGACGACTTCTACTGGACGCTGCATGCCGTGTTGGTCACGCGCCACGAGGACCATCCGATATTCGACGAGGCGTTCCGGCTGTTCTGGAAGTCGCGCGAGCTGATCGAGAAGTTGCTGGCGATGTTCTCGCCGGTCGCTCCCGACACCCGCGAGAAGGAGAAGCCGCGCGCCGCCGAGAACCGCGTCAGCCAGGCGATGTTCGAAGGTCACCAGAAACGGCAGCAGCCGGAAGAGGTGCCGGAGATCGAGATCGACGCCCGCCTGACGACGTCGGGCAACGAGATCCTGCGCGCCAAGGATTTCGCCCAGATGAGCGCGAAGGAACTGGACGAGGCCAAACGCGCCATCGCCGAGCTCAGGCTGCCCTTCGACATGGTAAAGACGCGCCGCTTCCGGCCCGATCCGCGCGGCGGCCGGGTTGATCCGCGCGCGATGATGCGCTCGGCGCTCAGGACCGGCGGCGACCTGATCCTGCCGAAATTCCGCGAGGCGCGCGAAATCCATCCGCCGCTGGTGGTGCTGGCCGACATCTCGGGCTCGATGAGCCAGTATTCCAGGATCTTCCTGCATTTTCTTCATGCGCTGCTGGAGAAGCGGCGGCGCGTCCAAACCTTCGCATTCGGCACGCGGCTGACGAACCTGACCCGGCAATTGCGCAACCGCGATCCCGACCAGGCGCTGTCGGATGCCGCGGCCACGGTGCGCGACTGGTCGGGCGGCACCCGCATCGGCGAGACGCTGCACGAGTTCAACCGGCTGTGGTCGCGCCGCGTCCTGTCGCAGGGCGCTGTGGTGATGCTGATCACCGACGGACTGGAGCGCGACGACGTGACCATGCTGGAAATCGAGATGGAACGGCTGCACAAGAGCTGCCGGCGGCTGATCTGGCTGAACCCACTGCTGCGCTTCGACGGGTTCGAGGCCCGTGCGCGAGGCGTGAAAGCCATGCTGCCGCATGTCGACGAGTTCCGCGCCGTCCATACGCTCAATGCGCTGTCCGATCTCTGCGCCTCGCTGTCAGACGTCCGCTCGCGCGAGGCCGACCCGAAGCGCTGGCTGGCGGCCGCCGGGCGTCTGGCCGCATGAACGGACACCGGGAGGATCTCGCAATGGAAACCGCATCAAGCCCTGACGGCCCGCTCGATCCGCTTGTCGTCGCCGAGAGCTGGAAGGCGTCCGGGCGCGATGTGGCGCTCGCCACCGTTGTCGAGACCTGGGGCTCGGCGCCACGTCCGGTCGGCAGCCATCTGGTGATCGACGCCGACGGCAATTTTCACGGTTCGGTTTCGGGTGGCTGCGTCGAGGGTGCGGTCGTCGCCGAGGCGGTCGACGTGATCGGCTCGGGCGCGCCGAAAATGCTCGAATTCGGCGTCGCCGACGAGACCGCATGGCGGGTAGGGCTCTCCTGCGGCGGGCGCATCAAGGTCTATGTCGAGCGGCTGGGCTGAGCGATGGACCTGAAGACGCTTCGCGAACTCAACGCGGCCCGCGCCGCGCGGCGGGCGGCGATTCTGCTCACCGATCTCGCCGATGGCAGCGCCCGGGTAGTCCACGAGGGCGACGAGATCGGCGGGGAACTCGGCGTCGCGATCGCCAGGGCGTTCCGGTCCGGCGCGTCCGGCTCGGTCGAGGCGGACGGAAAGAACTGGTTCCTCAACGCGCATCTGCCGCCGCCGCGCATCGTCGTCATCGGCGCAGTGCATATCAGCCAGGCACTGGCGCCGATGGCGCGTATCGCCGGCTACGATCTCGAAGTGATCGACCCGCGCACTGCCTTTGCGACGGCCGAGCGTTTCGAGGGGATCTCGCTCTTCGCCGACTGGCCGGAGACGGTCTTGAAGGAGCGGCCGCTCGACGCCTATTGCGCGCTCGTGGCGGTGACTCACGATCCCAAGATCGACGATTTCCCGCTGAAGGTCGCGCTTGACGCGGGTTGTTTCTATGTTGGGGCGCTTGGCAGCCGCAAGACGCATGCCAAGCGCGTGGAGCGGCTGACGGTCCTCGGTGCGAGCGAGGCTCAGATCGCGCGCATCGCGGCCCCGATCGGGCTCGACATCGGAGCCTCAAGCCCCGCCGAGATCGCTGTCGCCGTACTGGCGCAGATCATCGGCGCCTTCCGGTCGCGCGGTCTCGCCGGCAAGGGCGGCGGCGCGTGAAATTCGGGCCGATCCCCCTCGACAAGGCCGAAGGCGCGATCCTCGCGCATGCCACCAGCGCCGGCGATCTGAAGCTCAGGAAGAGCCGCCGGCTGACTGCCGCCGACGTGGAGGCGCTGCGCGGGGCGGGCATGAGCGAGGTGATCGCGGCGGTGCTCGACGCCGGCGATGTGGCTGAGGACGAGGCGGCGGGCCGGGTCGCAGCCGCCCTGACCTTCACCGGCATAGTGCCGAAGCCACCTGCCACCGGGCGGGTGAACCTGCATGCGCAGGCCTCCGGCGTCTTCACGGTCGACAGGGCGCTGATTGACGCGATCAACCGGGTCGATCCGGCAGTCACGATCGCCACCGTGCCCGACCATGCCACGGTCGCCACCGGCCAGATGGTGGCGACGGTCAAGATCATCCCGTTCGCCGTGCCGGAAGACGTGCTCGCAGCGGTCGAGCGGCTGGCCGAGGGCAGATCCGCCTTCGATGTGCATCCCTTCGCCGTGCGCCGCATCGGCCTGATCCAGACGATGCTGCCGTCGCTGAAGGCCAGCGTGATAGACAAGACGGCTCGCGTCACCGCCGCGCGGCTCGCCCGCTCCGGCAGTTCGATTGCCAAGGAATTGCGCGTGCCGCATCGCGAAGACGCTCTTGTCGCGGCCATCAGGGACATGGCCGCCACGTCCGACATGGTGCTGGTGTTCGGCGCATCGGCGATGTGCGATCCGAACGACGTGATCCCCGCCGCGATCCGCGCCGCGGGCGGCGAGGTGCTGGCGGCCGGCATGCCGGTCGATCCGGGCAATCTCCTGGTGCTCGGCCGGCTCTCCGGCAAGCCGGTGCTGGGGGCTCCCGGCTGCGCCCGCAGCCCGAAGGAGAACGGCTTCGACTGGGTGCTCGATCGACTGATGGCGGGCCTGGACGTCAGCGCAAAGGACCTCGCCGGGATGGGGGTCGGCGGCCTGCTGATGGAGATTCCGACGCGCCCCGAACCGCGCGAGAGGCCTGCCACGGCGGCGCGAGCAGCCGTTCATGCCGTGGTGCTCGCCGCCGGGCGCTCCAGCCGCATGGGCGGACCGAACAAGCTTCTCGCCCGCTTCCACGGCGAACCGCTCGTGCGCCGGGTGGCCGAGAGCGCACTTGCGAGCCAGGCGGCCGGCGTAACGGTCGTCACCGGCCATCAGGCCGAGCGGGTCCGCGCCGCGCTCGAGGGGCTCGGCGTTTCGTTCGTTGCCAATCCGGATTTCGCGAGCGGGTTGGCGAGCTCGCTCAAGGCAGGCATCGCATCGGTTCCGGGCGATGCCGCGGGCGCGCTCATCCTTCTCGCCGACATGCCTCAGATCGAGGCGGACGACCTCGACCGGCTGATCGATGCGTTCCGCCGGGCCGGAAGCCGCGCCATCGTGCGCGCGACGCATAACGGCAAACGCGGCAATCCCGTCATCCTGCCGCGAACGGTGTTCGCAGAGATAGCGCATATTGAAGGCGACACGGGCGCCCGCCACGTTGTCGAGGCGGGTCTTGCGGACGTGGTGGACGTGGAGCTCGGCCGATCGGCGAGCCTCGACGTCGACACGCCGGACGCGATGGCCGAGGCCGGCGGCGTGCTTCAGGACTGATCGTCAGCAGGCGCCGGAGGCCGCGTGCGACGGGCAGGAACAGGCGACGCTCCGTCCCGGACAGGCCGGCAGCGTGGTTCCCTCGGGACAGCCGCAGGTCGGCCAGTTCGGACAGATGAACGTCCGGCGCTGCCCGTTGCAGGTGGCGCAGACATGGCCGGTGGCCAACGGCATCGCCGGGCTTCGTCGCCAGCCGGCGAGCAGGTTGCGCAATGGCGAATGCCGAAGCAGCGCGTGCATGAACGTTTCCCCGCGGCGCGATGTCTTCGCGCTCTGACGTGAAGATACACCGCACCGCTTAAGGTCTCGTTGCATCCGCCGGACCGGGGGGCGTCACTTCGATGCCGCCCGGTCGATGTCGGTGTTGAGGGCCGCCGGGCCCGCGCTTTCCCACCCTTCGCGGTCGGCCCGCAGATAGGCGACGAAGCGCAGACGTCCCTTGCCGGAGACCGCTTGCCTGGCCACGTCGTCGGGCAGGATCACCTCGCGCCCATAGCTGGGTCGGCGCGGCAGCCGCAGGTCGGAAATCCCCAGTTCGATCAACTCCGTGCAGAACACGTATTCGCTCTCGTCCAGCCGGTAATGATGATCGAAGCGGGTGCCGACCAGGGCGAACAGCCTGACGATGGCTGCCTCCTTCCGCTCCGTGCCGAGCTGCGGCCTCAGGACAACGAGACGGTCGGTTTCGACGAGACGCGATACCGGCGTGAGCGTCGTGCCATGGGCCTGTCCCGATTCGATGATGGATAGCCCGCGCCGGATGGCGTCATGGTGCGGCACGATTGCGGGATCGTCCCACAAGCCCATCGATTTCAGTTCGCGTTCGGATCCCAGATAGACGGCCGAATGCCCGAACAGGCCGGCGCCGGTATGTCCCGAAAGCCGGCCCTTGTTGCTGAAAAGGAACACGTCCAGCGGTCGTATCCGAGGGCGGACGTGGTTCAGCGCGCCGCCGTCGGGACTGAGATAGCCTTGCCGCCACTGAACCTGTGAGATCGCCATGCCAATCGCCGGCGCGGCGGGTTCGGCGACTTTGATCAGCCAGGGCGGATAGGCGCCGACCTCGTTCTTGTCGCGGCTGGTGGTCGAACACGCCGCGAGCCCGAGCAAGACGAGTATCGCCAATGTCTTGAGCCCAAGCCTCAAGGCCCGTGCCGTGTGCCCGTTATGTCTCATACGTCCCCGCCATCCCACCCGGATATCGTTCTGATAGGGTCCGCACAGCTAGGCGCCTTGATCGGCGTCAAGCGCAGAAAGATAAGGAGCCGGCCAACGAGGAGCTGGCGCTGCAGGAAATGGCGAGTTTGTTAAAGGAATGGCTCCCCGGGCCGGATTCGAACCAGCGACCAACCGGTTAACAGCCGGTTGCTCTACCACTGAGCTACCGGGGAACATTGGTGCTCGTCAGAGTGCGGTGCCTATAGCAAACCCGTTTCCGATTTGCCAACAGCAAGGTGGCGATTTTTTCGGCGATTTGCCGCATCCGGATCGAAATCCGGCACGTCGGACCCGATATGCGCTGTTGTCGCGCCTGTGCGAGACGATCAGACCGAGTGATGGACGCAGAGAATGGACGAACAGCCCGACAGTGGACGACCCAGCCCGAGGATCAAGCTTCTCGGCCGCGAGATCGCCTTGCCGCAATCGCGGGCGCCGCGCATCGCGCTTGGCCTCGGACTGGTCTTGATGGGCTCCGTCGGCTTCCTGCCCGTGCTCGGCTTCTGGATGATTCCGCTCGGTCTCTTCGTGCTGGCGCACGATTCGCCGACTGTCCGCCGCTTCAACCGGCGCTCGGGCGTATGGCTGCGGCGCAAGTTCCAGAAGAAGGACTGAAAAGTTTCCACAAGAAGGACTGAAAAGTCGCCGCCTGGACGGCAAGGGAAAAGAAACGCAAGCGATCGCCAACGGCTTGTGGGCCAGGATTCCCTCTGTTAACAGAGCGCGGTTCCCACCATGAGGCCTCGTGGCGGAGTGGTTACGCAGAGGACTGCAAATCCTTGCACCCCGGTTCGATTCCGGGCGAGGCCTCCAGGGTGCCACACTTCGGCAAATAAGCGATTGAATTAGATCGCTTTTTTGTCGGACGTGGCGGCCGGAATCTCCACCCCTTCGTCAGGGTGTGGCAGAAGGTTCCCCATTTCCCCCCAATCGATCCTCAGAATCGCCTGCCGCGCCAGCTTTGCCTGCTGTTTCTGGCGGGTGTAGATTTTCGAGGTCTTGCCGTCCTTCCAGCCGAACAGGCCGTCGAGCATCGAATCTGTCGCCTCGTTTTCCGAGAGCAGTGTCGCCAGGCCCTTGCGCACCGTGTGGGCCGTGCAGTGATCGAGGCCGGCCTGGCCGAACCATTCCGAGATCCTGTTGCCGAGGCCCTTGATCGAGTACGGACGTCCGAAACCGGTCATCAGATAGTTCATGCCGCGCGGCTTGTGCCAGCCGATGACCATGTCGAGCACCGGGTGCACCGGGATCGTGAGCGTGACCGGCGCGCGGTTGCGGTTCTTGAAGATGCGCAGGCGGAATTCGTCGCCGCGGCGATGCTGCGGGCCGAGGAGCGACGCGTCGGACACCCTCAGACCGGTGAACATCAGGACCGCCAGCGCCAGCACGGCCTTCGATCTGACGCCATGGTGGCGAATGTATTGGGCCAGTTCTTCCGGCCGAATCGTGTGATGGCCTTCGCTCCTGATCCTGAAGGGCTTGACCAGCAGGGCGCGGTTCTCGCGCACGATCTTCTCCGGCTTGCCGTCGCGGCCCGGCCGGGTCGTCTCGAACACCTGGCGCAGCACCTTCAGCCGCTCGTCGGCGGCAAACGGCGTGTCCTTCTTGCGATCGCGCAGCACCTCGATATTCGCAACGTCGAGCGCTTGCATCGGCATGTCGGCGAAGATGCGGGCGTCGCCCGGCCTGACCGGATCGAGCAGCATCGAATCGATGATGGCGCGGCGCTTGGCCTGCGTCGTCGCGTCGAGCCGACGGAACGGATCGGATGAGAGATAGGCAACGCAGAGGAACCTGAAACTTCCGGGCAGGGGCGCGCCCGCCAGCCCGGCGGCTGGCGCGACGGGCACCGCTCCCGCCTCAGCCATGCGCCGCAGGCGCCAGTATTCGCGGAAGAATTGCTCGCTGTCCGGATCGTCGGGGAGGCGGCCCAGCCGCCGTCCGTCGAAGCGGAAATAGAGCCGCACGCGTTTGTGGCGCGACATGTTGCGCTCGATATAGGGCAGGTCGACGGTGGCCATGCTCACGCCTGCGCCCTCCATTCGTCACCGGCAGGGCTGTCCGGGCCGGACGGCTGTCCGGTGGCCTCAATAGGCCATTCGGACATGAAGGCGTCAATCTCCGCCACGCGCCAGATCCTGCGGGTGTGCCAGCGCCGTGCCGGCGGCAGCATGCCTTCCGCCACCATCTTGTCGACCGAATTGGGGCTGACGCCCAGCGCCGCCGCCAGCTCGTCGCGGGACAGGCCGATGCGCGGGACGTTGGCGGCGAGTTTCACGCGGACACCTCCTCGCACGCCGGCCGGTTGGCCAGGTCTAGCAGCACGTCGGCGTGGCAGGGCGATCCCGGCCTGCACCAGCAGGCGAGGTTCTTGCCGCGCAAATCGCGTTGAATGTGACGAACCAACGGCCTAGACCTACCTGGCCTCGCGAGGAACGACGCTACCAATTCGTTGACCTTGCCCCCGTCTATCCAAGTTCTGAACAGATCCACAGCGGCAGCCGCGCGGTCCTTCCGGTCATCGCCATCAAGGCCGAGGGTCAGGCAATGCATCGCGGTCCCCTCGTGATCGACCGGCCACGGATTGCCCCACCGGGTCGGTCGCGCGACGCTGACGGCCGGCAGGCCGTTGGTCGCGAGGGATTCGAGCTGCAGCACGAAGTGCTTGCGGCGGGAGAGTTGCAGGCGAACGGGGACAGTCATGCGCCGGCATCCTTCTCCGGCGCCGCGCAGGGCGACAGGCTGGCGCCGTCGGCGGAGACCTGGAACCAGTGCGGCGGCGACCAGAAATACATGTCGACTTCGGTCAGGGTGCCTTCCGGCCCGGGCCTTTCCGTGTCTGCGAAGTTGCGGGCGAATTCGTCCATCGTGTCGCCCATCCACTCGTTTTCGTCGCCGCCGAAGAAGGCGTTGGCGGCGGCGATGCGGTCGCCGACCGAGGCGTCAGGCTCGGGCCGGGGCGGCGGCGGACCGTCGAACATGTCGATGGTGAACCGGTCGCGCTCGCCCGGGCCTTTCCAGGTGCCGTCCGGCATCACGGTGATCTCGGCCGATCCCCGCTTTTCGCTGTAGACGAAGGCAAGCACCTCGCCGGGCGAGAGGGTGATGATGACGCCGCCTTCCGTGTCGTCCTCGTCCTTCGCGCGGGTGACGCCGTCTCGGCCGGGTGCGAGCCAGGCCTGCGGCGTCGCCCGGCCGGCCGGCATGACCTCGTCGACGAGTGCGTCCGGCCACCATTCGCGGCTTGGGGCTGAATGGCCGGTCATAGTCCAAGCTCCCGTGCTTTCCATTCCATGAGGCGGAATGTGACTCGATCGGTCGAGTGATCGTTTCCAAGACGCAGAAGGTCCCCGCCGTGGATCAGCGATTTCGGTATCCACGCTTGGACGATCTCGTCGCCATCGGGATCCGTGTCGACGCAAATGGCATCCTTGGTCGCGACGATCAGGATGCAGGTGACGCGGGCGTATCTGTCGACATTGGTCATCGGTTCACCCCTCACCAGGCGCGGCCAACGGCTCGCCTCCGGCTTGCCGGGCCTTGCCGTCCTCTCCCTCAAGGGGCGAGGAAGGCCAGGCGTTATGCTCGACGCCGTCGAGGAATCGGCCGGCGCGCCGTTTGCCAAAGCGACGCGTCGCCTGTTCGACTGTTGCTGTTCCGCGATGAACAGCCCTTTGTGCTTCGCCGCTCCAGGGAAGCCCGGTCGGTCTCAGATCAAGGCGAAACGCTGGCCCGAACTCGCCCCATTGCTTGAAGAAGAACGCCGTGCCGGCCGCCGCGCACTGATCGCGGAGCGATCGCGCCCAGTCGGGATGCATCGGCCGGGCGTCCGGTCCGCTCTCGCCGCCGACGATGCCCCAGTCGAGCTTCGCACAAGATTCCGTGGCGCCGTGAACGCCTTCCGGCGCGTCGTGATATTTCAAGCCGCGTAGAGCGTCGATGAAGTAGTGACCGGTGCAGATACTCGTCAGGTCGATCGGCCCCAGCAGCGGCTCGAGCGAGGCGAAGCGGATGGCGGCTGGGGCGGCGAGCAGGTCGGGGATGCGCTCGTCGGCCTCCTGCTGGCGCTCGGCCGAGACGCCGAGCCAGACGTTGGGGAGGGGCCACGGCATCCCGTTAGGATACGCGAGCCGATAGGGATGCGGTTCTGTCAGCCCTTCGCGGCCGAGTGCTCCCATTGCGCTGTAGATGTTCTCGTAGGCGCCAAGCACCTCAGAGCCGAGGCGCGACCGGGACAATGTGAGATATTCCCGCATCCGCGCCGAGCGCTTCGTCAGCACGATGAACGTATGCTGCGGGCAGAGCGCGGCGACGGCGAAGACGCGGTCGATCAGGGCGTCTGACACGAAGGCGCCGAACAGGTCGGTCATCGAGCAGACGAAGATGGTTCGCGGCTGGCGCCAGCGCAGCGGCTGGGCGAGCGTCTTGTCGTCGAGGAATATCTCGAGGCTGTCTCTTTGCGCCCCTGTCGCGCCTTCGGCGCTCCCCGCCGCTTGCTCGTAGCCGGGCTTGTAGGGCAGGCCGGTGCCGAAGGCGAGGCCGCGCCGGTTGAGGTTCAGCCGCTCGGCATAGCAGTTGCGGCAGCCGTCGGAGGCATGCGTGCAGTGCCAGCCGACCTTTCCGGTCTTGAGGTTGCGGGCGCGGATCGGGTTCCAGCTCTCGCCCTTCGTGCCCGGGCGATGGGTCCACTCGATGGAGGTCATCTTGGTGTCCTCACGGCCGTTTCGCCGCCTGCCGGCGGCTGGCCTCCGGACGGGGCGTCCGCTGAAGCGGACGACGCCCGGTCGGGCTTGCGGCCTTCGGCCGAAGCTGTCGCGCGGTCGAGGCGTTCGATCTCGGCGAGGATCAATGCGCCTGCCTTGACCAGATCGCGGCGAGGATCGGTCGGCTTCCACCAGTCTGAATGCCAGGGCCAGATGGCGCCATGCTCATTGCGCAAGGCTCGGGCTAGAGTTTCGAACCGTTTGGGCAGCCCGGCATTGAGCGCGTAAGCGGATGCTGCGCGCGCCAGTTCGCCGTCATCATGCTCGTCGTCATGCTCTGGCGTCCAGCCCTCGACCGTCTTCTGCCGCTGGCGTTCGGCGAATAGGTCCCGCATCGCGTCGAGCGTGTCGTCGGTCACATGCTCCGGCAGGGGCGAGTGCTTGGGTTTCGCGGCCTGCTTGGCGCGGATCTTCTCGATCTTGGTCCAGACCCTCGCCAGCTCGCGTTCGCCGGCCTCGGCCATGTCGTGGCCGTGCGCCAGGCAGAAGGCGGCGAGCGTGACCATGACGCCGCCGATCTCCTGATCCATCTCGCCGACCGGACGGGCGAAGACATAGTCGACCAGCTGGTGCGCCTCCGACGCGGTGCAGCCGGCGGCCTGGACGAGCTCGATCGCCTCCTCGAGGAACCGGTGCGAGCGCTCCTGCCGGTCGCGCGCAATCGCCTCGCCGAAACAGGCGAGCAGCCAGGGGGCGACGCGCGCCTGAAAGCCGCCCGCTGCGGCGCGGCGCGCAATCCGCGCCTCATCCAGATAGCGGTTGTTGGCTTCGAGCAGCTCGCGTTCGCGGTCGGGCGTCATGGCCACCACCGGTTGGCAAGAGAGACGAGAAGGGATGCCGCGGCGCAGAGGGTGAGGAAGCCGAGGACGGCTGCCTTTCGCGCCCTGCGCCAGTCGATCCGGGGTGCGCCGGCGTCGTAGAGGCCGGGATCGTCCGTGCCCTGGGCGGTGCGGAAGGTTTCTTCCATGGGCGGAAGCGACACCATCGCCCTGCCGGTCTCGTCGGTCGTGATCATGGCCGTGTCCTTTCGAGTTCTGGCCAGTGCCGCGGCAAGCGCGCGGCGGTTCGATTCTCGGATGGCGGGGTCGTGTCTCATGTCCAGTAGGCTTCTCCCTGCCCTCGGCTAAGACCTCGGGCTTTAGTTCGCTCGCGAAGCCCATTCCGGGGCTTCGCGTCCGCTGCGCGGACCGCTCCTAAACCCGCATCGGCATCAGGACGAAGAGCGTGTCGTCGTCACCCACCGGCTCGACCAGGATCGGGCTGCCGGCGTCGCCCAGTTTGATGCGGACGTTTTCGCAGTCGACCGCCGACAGGATGTCGAGTGCGTAGCGGCCGGAGAAACCGATCTCGACCGCGTCGCCTTCGTCCTGGATGCATTCGATCTCGTCCTCGGCCTCGCCGGATTCCTGGTTCCTGGTGGAGATCTTCAGCGCGCCGTCGTTGAAGGCAGCGCGAACGGCCGAGCCTTTGGCCGGACCCATGGTCATGACGCGGTCGAGCGCGGCGGCGAAGGCCGCACGGTCGAGGGTGAAGACGTTGGCGTTGCCGGTCGGAATGACGCGGCGGTAATCCGGGAAGGTTCCGTCGACCAGCTTCGACACCAGCGCGCGGCCGGCGCATTCGAAGCTGATCTTCGTTTCCGACAGGTCGATGCGGACGTCGCCCTTGCCCTCTGCCAGCGTCGAAACCAGCGGCAGGGCTTCGCGCGGCACGATGATGGAGGCCATGCCGTCGGCCCCGGAGACATGTGGCAGGGTGAGGCGCGCCAGGCGGTGCCCGTCCGTCGCCACGGCGTGGACCGCGCCGCCATGTTCCTCGAAAAAGATACCGTTCAGATAGACGCGCGTCGCCTCGGTCGAGACGGCGAAGCCGATGCGATCGACGATCTTGCGCACCATTTCGGCGGCGAGGGTGAAGCCGTGGTCGAGCGAGCCTGCGGACAGCCGGGGAAAGTCGCCGGCCGGCAGGAGCGGCAGGGTGAAGCGGCTGCGGCCAGAGACGACCGTGGCGTTCCGGTCGGTGGCCGAGATCTGGACCTCGACGCCGTCGGGCAGTTTTCTCACCGCGTCATGCAGGATCGCGGCGGGCACCGTGAATGCGCCGCTTCCCTCGTTCGCGACATCGATCGAGCTCGACAGTTCGGCATCGAGGTCCGTGCCGACGATCGTCGCCCGGCCCGCCGACACGTCGACAAGCAGGTTCGACAGGATGGGAATGGTCGTGCGCTTGGCGGCTGCGTTCTTGGCCAGCGCCAGCGCTGGCAGCAGGGTGGAGCGGGGAGCCTTAAAGGAGACCATCGGCGTCACTCCATCCCCAGCGCGGCCTTGTAGAGGTCGAGGATCGCCTCTTCCTCCTGCCGCTCGGCGGCATCCTTCCTGCGCAGGCGGATGATGGTGCGTACCGCTTTCGTGTCGAAGCCGGTGCCCTTCAGCTCGGCGAAGACATCCTTGATGTCGTCGGCGATCGCCTGCTTGTCTTCCTCCAGCCGCTCGATGCGCTCGATGAACGCCTTCAGTTGGCCGGCGGCGACGGTCTGGCCGGTCTCGGCCGGGGTGAACATTTCGCCCTTGCCGGGCGGAGGCTGGTGCAGCGTCATCGAAAACCTCTCAGAGGGGCAGGCCGATCAACCGGCGTTCGGTGGATCGGTCGCGCAGGGCGAGTTCGGGAAAGGCGGATTGCATCTCGCGCACGGCTTCCTCGACGTCGCCCTCGCAGATGTAGCGGTGGACGCGGACGAGGGCGGCGGTTGCGCCGGACGATAGGCCTCCGCCCCACAGATCCGCCTCGGCGAGTTCGTCCCGCAGATCCGCGACCTTGCTCTCGAGGTTGAGGATGCGCTTGTTCTTGGCGGCGAGCTGCTCGCGCAGGGTTTCGATGGTCTCTACAGGGGGGGGCATCGCGCGCGGCCTCAGAACGGAATGTCGTCGTCGAGGTCCTGGACCCCGCGCGAGGTTGATGGTTTGCCCTGGCCGAAGTCGCTGCCGCAGCTCGACTGCGTGCCGTAATCGTCTGGGCTGTCGGCGCCGGGCGCACGGGCAGCCTTGTCGAGCATCTGGATTTCGCCACGGAACTTCTGCAGCACGACTTCCGTCGTGTAGCGGTCCTGCCCGTCCTGGCCCTGCCACTTGCGGGTCGAGAGATGGCCCTCGACATAGACCTTCATGCCCTTCTTCAGATATTGCTCGGCGACCTTGGCGAGCTGGTCGTTGAAGACGACGACCTGGTGCCACTCGGTGCGTTCCTTGCGCTCGCCGGTCGCCTTGTCCCTCCAGCTTTCCGAGGTGGCGATGCGGAACGAGGCGACCGGATCGCCGGCGTTGGTGCGGCGGATGTCCGGATCGGCGCCGAGATTGCCGATGAGGATGACCTTGTTGACCGAGCCGGCCATTATTCTGCCTCACGCGGCTGTTCGGCGCCTGCCGGCGGCTGGCCTCCGGGCGGGGCGTCCGCTGAAGCGGACGACGCCCGGTCGGGCTTGCCGCCTTCGGCGGAAAGGCGCTTAACCTTGGTGACGGTGCAGCCGCGCCAAGGCCGGAGATCAGTCGCAATCGCGCGGGCATTGCCGGGGCTTTGCGCCTTGACATCGACAGCGATCCCATCGCTGAAATGCACCCGGAACATCTGGAGGTCAGTTGACGGCAGGCGCGTCTCTCGCATCTGGTTGACGATGTATTCGGAGAGCCCGGCCTCGCTGGTGGCGCGGATCGTGGTCCACGGCATGGTGATGGTGACGATCTTGTCGTCCATGACGATGCCGACCTTGAAACTGTCCTTGGCGCGCGCCTCGGCGAGACCTCCCGCGATCTGCGCATCGATCTTTTCGCCGCGCTCGGCGGCCTTGAGTGTGGCCGCTATCTTGTCGGCCTGGGCCTTGAGTGCGTTGAGCGGAGAGTGCCGGGTCGTCATGTGCCGACCTTCTCGCTGGTGCCATCCCAGACGAACTGCCCGTCGGCGCCGACCGGGAAATGCGCTCCGCAGCCGCAGCAGAACGTGCCGCTGTAGAAGTGCGGGTCGCGGGCATAGGTCTCGGCGAGCGTCTGGCCCATCGTCGTGACGGTGCCGCAGGTCAGGTGCCGATAGGAGCGGCGCACCGGCCGCACGAAGCCCTTGGCGCGCTCTTCCTCGGCGAGGACGACATAGCCCTGCTGCTGCCCCGCACGCGGGCCGTCAGCGATGATGTCGCGGTGGCCGGGATAGATCTGCGTGCCGTCCGAAAGCGTGCGGCGGGGTTCCTTGGTCTCGTCCATCAGCTCACCCTCGCCACGATGCCGAGATAGCGTTCCAGGCGGTCGAGGAAGGCGATCTCGGCCTTGACCGGACCCCAGGGGCGGATGGCGCCGGTGAGTTTTGGCGGGGGCAGGTCGCAGCGCACCAGCGGTATCGGCCGGTTGCTGCCGTAGAGCGCCTGCGCCTCGGCGTAGCCCATGCGCTCGTCCATCTCGCGCACGATGCGGCGGTAGAGCGGCATGCCGTCGAGCGGCGGCAGGCCGGCGGCCTGGTGCACGGCGACGTCGATATGCGCCTTGGCGCGCTCGATCGCCGCCTTGCCGGCGCCGCGCGCCGCATCGGACGAGATGCCGCGTTCGATCAGGATCGCCTCGACGTGATGGTCGATCGCCAGGGCCGACGGACGGGTGAGATCGCCGAACAGATATTCGTGCACGTCGTGGGCGAGGAAGTAGCCGGCCGGCACCGTGTCGCCGGTCTCGGTGAAGATCGCGTCGGCGCCCATGACCAGGTGCTGGCCGATCGGCACGACGGGGCCGGCATGCCGGCCGGTGTAGCGCGGCAGCTTCGACAGCGTCTCGGCGACGTGGCGCCAGTCGATGTCCTGCGGCTGGACGTCGACCATGTCGGCGATCGTGCCGTCGAACATGATGATTGGGATGAGAGGCCGGTCCGCGTTGCGCGGACCGGACGGTCCGGTGGACCGTCCGGAGGTCTCGAATGGGCGGGAGCTGCCGGAGGCAGCGGGACCCGCCCCGGGCTTTGCCTCACGCCGCGCACCGGCGGCTTCGCCGCCTGCGGCTCCGGCGGGGCGCGGCACGAGCCGCGACGGGCGGTCGCCCTTGCGGCCTGCGGCCGTTGGCTTGGCGCCGTCGCTCATTGCCCCACCTTCGCCAGCGCCTTGCCGACCTGAGCCAGGATGTCGCGGCGCATGGCCTCGAACAGGTCCGTCCGGTCGAGCACTTTTTCGAGCAGCCTGACGCAGCGCTCGCGCTGGCTCGGCCACGGGTCGAGGATCAGGGCCGCATGCGCGGCGCAATAGGCGCGCCAGTCGACCAGGTAGGCCTGCGTCTGGACGGCGCCGCGCGGCAGCGGCGGGCGATTGGCGATCGCCTCCAGCGCCTTGCGCACGATGTCGGCGGCAAGGTCGGGCGCCGGGCGCATCTGGGTGACGAAGCGTTCGTCGGCGAGGATCTTTGCCTGGGCGTGATGCTCGACGATCTGGGCGGCGGTGAAGCCCTCCTGCACCAGGTCGGCCACCG
Source organism: Mesorhizobium sp. (assembly GCF_024710845.1). GTDB lineage: Bacteria > Pseudomonadota > Alphaproteobacteria > Rhizobiales > Rhizobiaceae > Mesorhizobium_A. The sequence goes on along the minus strand of NZ_JANJTZ010000033.1, from coordinate 95,955 downwards.
AAGCCCCGCCGCAGCCGCGCGCTGCGATGTCGAGCATGGCATCGGCCATTTCGCGCGCGCAGGGGTGGATCTCCTCGTCCGGATAAGGATGGCCCTGGCGCAGCTGCGCCGACGCGCGGGGCGCATAGGGCTGGAAGGCGGCGGTCATCGGGCGATCTCCGGCTGCGTGGCATCGAGGAAGGCGCGGCACTTGGCGGCGAGACTTTCGTCGGCGGCGACTGAGGCCGCGGCCAGCTCTTCGGCGTCGGCGATGCGGCGGGTGAGCGCCTTGATCTCGGCGCGCATGCCGGCCTTCGCACGCGCCAGCGCCCGCTTCGTTTCGGCGATGCGCCGTTCGGCCTCCGCCACCTGGCGGCGGTGGGCGTCGTCGAGATGTTCGATCCTGGCCGGCAGACCGGCGCGGGCGAGCAGGATCATGTCGGCCTCGAGGCCGACGGCATCCGCCACCGCTTGCGACAGGTCGTCGTCGATGTCCGCGCGTGCGTTCATGGGGAAACCTCCGGGCTGAGAAGAGAGTCTATGCGGGCGAGAAGTGCGCGCTGGGCGTTGAGCGCCGCCGTGAGGCGCTTCGAATTTTCCATGAAGGCGCCGTGCGATCGGGCCTCGTCGGTGATGTTCGTCATCAGCGCCGTGTCGGCATCGACCACCTCGCGCATCACCTCGACCATCTCGCCGATGTCGGGCAGATCGTCGTCGGGCACGTCATCGGGAGTGTCGGTGTGCGAGGCCGCGCTCATGCGCGACCTCCCGGTTTCGAGACGATCGTCGACTTGCCGAAGGAGCATCCCTCTGGCGTGCCGCCCGCCATATGTTCCCGGCAGTCTTCGACAGTCTGTGCCGTGACGGTGGCAACGATGTCTGCAATGCTGTCGCCGCGCAGGTTCATCTCGGCCATGAACATGATCTGACCGAGAGCAGCGCCGAGCGCATTGGCCGCCATGACATGAACCGCGCCGGCATTGCGGGAACGGATCAGCCAGAGCGCGGCTGAGATTTCGGTCTCAAGCAGGTCGTGCTGCAGCATCAGGAAGGCGCGGGTGTCGGGGTCGACAACACCATCGATCGCAGCCTCGAAGGCGCGCGCCCTGCCGGCGCGCAGCTGGCGCTCGGCTTCCGCTACGTCGAAGTGGACGTGTCCCGTCATCACAGCACCAGCGCCAGATAGGCGATGCCGCCGAACACCAGCGCGCAGGCGAGGATGTCGTGGGCCGTGCCAATGCGCTTCGCCCACCGGTTGCGCCGGCTGTCGAACGTGCCAAGATGGCGCGAGCGAGGATGTGTCCCAGGGAGGGTCGGATGAAACGGATTGTCTTGGTGCTGGGCCTTGGACTTTGCGCCACCCAGGCGGGGGCGGGCGACGACCAGCGGGCGCTTCTGGTCGACCGGATGGCTGAGGCGATGGCGGTCGACGCCATATGTCCGACGCTCGCCATAGACGCCAAGCGCATCACGCTCACGGCCTATGCGCTGGGCTACCGCCCCTCCGACCTGATGCGCGACGCCGTCGCCCACGGCACGGTCGCCGCGATCAAGTTCAGAACCATGCAAGTCGACGCGGTGTGCCGCCTGGGCGAAGCTGCCTACGGCATCGGCGGTTCGGTCCTGTCCGGCTGGCTGGTGAAAGGATGACATCGAACGCTCCAACGCGATTGCGGAGAAGCGAATGGATAATGCGGAAAGAATTCCACGTCAAGCGATATGCGGAAAGAATTCCACGTTCTGGTGACACATGCCGAAGTATGCCTATCGTTTCGTCAATTCCGGCACCGGTCGATCGAACCGCCGCGTCGGCTCGGCCTTTGATGCGGACGAGCTGCGGCGCGATCTGGCGGCGCAGGGGATCGAAGTCATTTCGATCGAGGCATTGCCCGAGGATCCGGCAACGGAACGACAGATCGCTTATCTGCGCGACCTTGGCGGAACCGCCCCGGCAGGTCTGACGAAGGGTGACGCGTCTGCCTTGATCGGTAGGGCACAGAATGGGTGGCCGCGCGCCGAACCACATTTGTTCGCCCGGGCGCGCAGGCTCAAGGTCGATGTGTCGCGCGAAGCATCGAAGCAACAGATCTATGCCGCGATCCTGACGGAAATGCGGGGCAGGCCTGTCGCCGAACTCGCAGCATGGTATGCGTTCCGGGTCTATCGCAACGGTTTCGACCGGACGGCGGGCACGGGGATCGAGGACCCTCTCGATCCCGTTTTCATCGCCATCGGCCGATCGGTTGCTGCCGACGCCAGCCTGTCGGCCGCGCTGACGCGGGAGGCGCAGCGCAGCGAGAGCGGCTTTCGTTGGTTCGGCGCCGTGAAGGGCAGCGACGGTTTCACCTATCGCGGCGACAGTGTCACGAGCATCATCTATCGCGACGTCAGCGGCAGGCTGCGGCGGTCGGGCCGCCTCGCTGTGGAGCGACCGACCGGTCGGAGCCATTTCGCGAGAGCCGATGCCTTGCCGGTGACACTGGCTGATCCCGTGGAGCGGCCAAGGCGCGGGGCTCTGCCGCCTGCGGCCTATGTGGGGATCATTGTGGCCTTGATCGGGGTAATGTTCATCGCGGCGCTTTAGCCGTCAGACGCCGAAGGCCTCGTTCCAGGTCAGCACCTTGTGGATGGCGTGGACGAACTGGCCGCGCAGCTCGATCTCGGCGTCAGGGTTGAGCTTGCGGATGACGACGGCATTGGCGGTGCGCCGCACCAGGATGCCGATCGAACCCTCGATGCCGTCGCGATCGCCGCGCAGGGTCTGCACGACCACGGTGTCGCCGACGCGCGCCGCCCGGTTCGGGTCGACGAAGCGCAGGTCTCCATTGGGGATGGCCGGCTCCATCGACGTGCCCTCGACATAGATGGCATAGGCGAGGGGCTTGCCGGCGAGACCGGCCGGACGGCGCACATAGTCGATCGCGCCGCCCTCGAACTGGAAGGCGCCGCGCAGATGGTTGGCCGCCGCCGTGCCCAGCACCGGAACGTCCTTTGCCAGCGTCGCCGTGGCCGGCACGTCGACATCGGCGGAGCGGACCTCGCCGCTGCGCGCCACCAGGTCGCCGCCCGACAGAAGCCAGGCCGGCGTCGTCTCCAGCGCGACGGCGAGCTTGTTCAGGCTGTCGGCGCGGATCGACTGGTCGGGATTGGACAGGAACTTGGTCAGGAAATCGCGCGACAGGCCGGCATTGAGCGAGGCTGAGTTCGGATTGAGGCCGAGCGCATCCATGCGGTCGCGGATGCGGTCGCGGATGGTGCTCCCGGCGGGATTGGCTGCGTCGGTCATGTGCGGAATTCTATCCGCGACTTTCGATTGACGCATGTGGAATGAATTGCGCTTGACATGTGGAAAGAATTCCGCATTTATGGCCGCCATGTCACTCAAGGATCAGCTCCTCGCCGTTGCCGACGCCTATGCCAGAGCCGTCGGGCTCAGCCGTTCGCGCGTCTCGACCATCGTGCTCAATCGCGGCGCGACGCTCGAAGCGATCGCCGAGGGGCGCGCCGACGTGACGACGGGCACGTTCGAAAAGGCGCTTGTCTGGTTCTCGACGCGCTGGCCGGCAGACCTCGTCTGGCCCGAGGGCGTGCATCGCCCCGATCCTCTCCCTTCCGACGACGCCATGCCCCCGGCGTCCGTCGCGGCCGGTCCTGATCCCCAAGCCGGGACCGGCCACCCCTTGAACGCCGGCCCAAGCCGGGTGCCCGCTGTCTGCGACAGCGACCCGGCCTCCTCGCCCTTCGATCGTGCCACCGGCACGATCGATGAACCGGGCTCGAAGCCCCAAGCCGGGAGACTTTCGAACGACGCCGAAGACCTCTCCAGGGTTCGCGGCGACGAGGCCGGCGCGGTGCTTCCTCGTGGCATCGCGCCGGCCACAATCGCGGAGGCGGCGGAGTGAGCTCATCCTCGACCATGGCCGTAATGGTGCGGGCGGTGCAGCCCTATGTCGCGCTACCTCGGCATCCGTCGATCGCTGGCATTGATCATGATGGCTTCGAGGTGCTGCCGCGCGATCTCGTGCAGTTTGATGGTGAAGGCCTCGTCGCCAGTCCCGGTCACCAGGTCGCTCTCCCGCTCGACAAGGGCCTGGTCGGCGCGCCGTCGCAGCGATGCAAGGTCGGTGCGCCCATCCAGCAACAGGGTGACCAGCACTTCGAGCGCATTGGACTTGGCGATGAGACTCATCAGAACGGCGTCGAACTGATCCCTGCGGACCATGTCCGCCGCCATGCGGCGCAGTCGTCTCCCCATCCGTTCCTCCTTCGTCGCGCATTGATTCTGCTGCGCAGAGCATACTCTCGGGTGACATCGCGCGGACCTCCGTAGGCGTCTGACCGCACGCAATTCACCACTCGATCGTCCTTCCCGCCACGGGAAAAGCGCCGCGCTTTTCCCTGACCGGGAAACGTTTGTCCGGAGCTTGCCATGTCCGACCTGCCGACATCCGATCCGCTGCCGACGGCCTGGTTCTACCGGCTCAAGGCCGCGCAGCGCGACCTGATCAAACGGGCCGGCAGCATCGAGCGAGCGGCGGCGACCGCCAATGTGTCGAAGAGCCAGATGGGCCGCTTCAACAATGACGGCGACCCCGAGCTGATGCCGCTGCCTGTGGTGCTGATGCTGCAGCGCGAATGCGGCGTGCCGCTGGTCACCGCGGCCATGGCCGAACTGGAGGGCCGGCGCCTGGCTGAGCCGGGCGAGGGGGCAGCCGCCGCCAACGCCTCGATCATGTCGACCTATGCCGAGACCGTGATCCAGGCTGGCGAGCTGATCGCCAAGGGCGCGTTGGCCTTTGCCGATGGCACGCTTACGCCCGCCGAGGCCGCAGGCATCGACCGCACGGCCAGCGTGCTCGAACAGGCGCTGTCCGAACTGCGCAAGGCCACCGCCGCCGCGCGCACGGGCGTGACCAAGATCGGGGGTGGGCTGTGAGCGACACTGCCATCCGCCCGGCGCCCGCCATGCGTGGCCTGACGCCATCCGACGAGGGTCGGGCCGACCACTGGTATCGCTTCACCGTCAAGTGCGGACGCGCCGACAATGCGCGGCTGGAGGCGATGGCCCGGCGCGAGAAGGTGAGTGTGACCGCGCTGGTGCAGCGCCATTTCGAGACGCTGCTCAGCGTCCCGAGGCCGGCCGCGCCGGGCGGGGCGTTCGACGCGGCCGAGTTTGCGCAGCGCCACGGCGTGCCGCTGCCGGCGGCCCGCGTCTACGGCGCGCTCTGCCAGATGATGGGCGAGGACGGCCGCGCCGTGGTCAAGCACGAGCCGCTGGCTACGGCCGCCTGCATTGCCATCTCCTATCTCGCCCGCTGCATCGACGCGCTCGAAATGCGCGACCTGGTGGTGCGTGACGGTTTTCGCGGCGTGCACGGCACCGCCTATCTCGTCCGGCAGGTGCCGTGATGGCTCGGGGACCGCTCACCGGTTACAGCGAGCAGGAGATCGCGCTGATCGGCCGATGGCTGCGCGAGGGTCTGTCCGCGTCCGGCATTGCCGGGCGCCTGTCGGTGGCGCGCAATCGCCCTGTCTCGCGCAACGCCATCATCGGCATCGTCCAGCGCAACAAGGTGCTGGCGGCGATCGGCTTTGAGCGCAAGGCGAACCGGTCGGTGGCGACCAGCCGGGGCCGCGTGCCGCGTCCGTCGAAACCCAAGATAGAGGCGCGATCGGCGCCGCAGGCAAGCCCGGCTGCTCTGCCGGTGACCGTCGCCGCGCCTGCCGGACCGTCCCCGACGTCTCCCATGACATTCCTCGCCGCCATTACCGCCAGCCGCTGCCTGTTCTTCGCCGACGCACCGATGGACCCGGCCGGGCCGGACATGCCGGTCTGCGGCTGCGAGCGCCAGACGCACACGCGCAAGCCTTATTGCGAATACCACCTGCGGCGGGAGGCGGCATGACGCACCATTCCTTCCTCGATCTAGACGTCGAAAGCGCCAGCCGTGCCGAACTCGTCGCCCATATCGAAAGGCTCGAATTCCTGCTGGCGGAGATGGCGGGCAGTGAGGAAGAGATCCTGCGCCTGTGCGAGGCTTTCGGCCTGACGCTGCAACAGGCGCATCTGCTCGCCTTCATGGCCAGCGGGCGCGTCTGTTCGCGCGGCCAGATGCTGGCCGCCATCAACCGCTGGAAGGACGAACTGTCCGACGGCGCGGCCTCCGTCGTGCTGTGCCGGGTGCGCAAGAAGATCGCGGCGCACGGCATTCGCGTCGTCAACCTCTTCGGCGACGGCTGGCGGATCGACCCCGCCGAGCCCGTGCGCGCGGTGATGAAGGGATCGGCTGAAGGCCGCAAGCCCGACCGGGCGTCGGGCGTCGTCGCCCGCCCCGCCGGAGGGCCAGACCGCGCAGCGGGCGGTGCGGCCCGTGAGGCCACCCGATGAACGCCCGTCCCGACGACGCCGCCTTCGAAGACGCCTATGCACGGTTCCTGTCGGCCAAGATCAAGCCGGCGCCGGCGCTGGGCTTCGAGGTCGATCCGGCCAATGTCAATCCGCTGCTCAAGCCGATGACGCAGGCGATCGTGCCCTGGGCCTGCAAGGGCGGGCGGCGGGCGCTGTTCCTGCGGTTCGGCCTGCACAAGACCTCAACCCAGCTCGAGATCCTGCGCCAGTGTATGATGCACGAGGGCGGGCACGCACTGCAGGTCGTACCGCTCGGCGTCAAGCACGAATTCTTTCTCGAACAGGCCGAGCGGCACCCGAACCTCGAACTGAAGTTCGTCAACCGACCGGGCCAGATGGGAGAGGCGAACCGGGCAGGCGCCTGCAAAAAGCTCATCCACCTGACCAACTACGAGACCGTCCGCGACGGCAAGCTCGATCCGCTGCTGTTCACCGCCGCATCGCTCGACGAGGCGGCCGTCTTGCGTGGCTTCGGCGGCACCAAGACGTTTCGCGAGTTCATGGCGACCTTCGCCGGCGACCCTCGCGACGGCAGCGCCAAGCATGGCGGCGTGCGCTACCGCTTCGTGGCGACGGCGGTTCCGGACCCGAACGAATATATCGAACTGCTCGCCTATGCGGCGTTTCTCGGCGTCATGGATGTCGGCGAGGCGAAGACGCGGTTCTTCAAGCGTGACTCGACCAAGGCCGACAAGCTGACGCTGCATCCGCACAAGGAGCAGGAGTTCTGGCTGTGGGTCTCGTCCTGGGCGCTGTTCGTGCAGAACCCGTCCGACCTCGGCTTTTCCGACGAAGGCTACGATCTGCCGCCGCTCGACATCCGCTGGCACGAGATCGCGTCGGACCACACGACGGCCGGCGCCGAACGCAACGGCCAGGCCCGCATGTTCGCCGACGCGGCGCATGGCGTGACCGACGCGGCGCGGGAGAAAAAGCGCTCGCTCGACGCGCGCATCGACAAGATGCTGCAGATCCGCGCCGAGGAGCCCGACGAACACCGGCTGATCTGGCACGACCTCGAAGCCGAGCGCCACGCGATCGAGAAGGCGATCCCCACGGTCAAGGCCGTGTGGGGCACGCTCGACGACGTGGAAAAGGAGCGTCGCGTCGTCGGTTTCGCGCGCGGCGAATTCGCCGAGCTGGCCACCAAGCCGATGATCAACGGCTCGGGCTGCAATTTCCAGCGCCACTGCCGCCGCAACATCTATCTCGGCATCGGCTTCAAGTTCCACGACTTCATCCAGTCGGTGTTCCGCACCCAGCGCTTCGGCCAGGACGGAACCGTGCGGATCGACATGATCTACACCGAGGCCGAGCGCGGGGTCCGGCGCGAGCTGGAACGGCGCTGGCGCCAGTTCGAACAGCAGGCACGCAAAATGAGCGACATCATCCGCCAGTATGGGCTGGCCGAAAACGCCATCCACAACGCCATGCAGCGTTCGCTCGGGGTCGAGCGGCGGGAGGTGTCGGACCAAGAGGCGGGGAGCGCCGCAGGCGCGACAGGGAAGGAATGGACCTATCGCCTCGTCTACAACGACACGGTGCGCGAGACGCGGGAGATGGCGGAAAACAGCGTCGACTTGATCGTCACCTCGATCCCGTTTTCGACCCAATACGAATACACGCCCGCGGTCGAGGATTTCGGCCATTCCGACGACGACGCGCATTTCTGGGCGCAGATGGACTTTCTGATCCCGCAGCTGCTGCGGGTGCTGAAGCCGGGTCGGCGGGCGGTCATCCACGTCAAGGATCGCATCGTGCCGGGCGGCATCAACGGGCTCGGCTTCCAGACCGTCTCGACCTTTTCCGACGATTGCTCGGCCGCCTTCCGCCGCCACGGCTTTGCCTTCCTGTCGCGCGTCACGATCGGCACCGACGTGGTGCGCGAGAACAACCAGACCTACCGGCTCGGCTGGACCGAACAGTGCAAGGATGGCACCCGCATGGGCCACGGCATGCCGGAATATCTGCTCGAATTCCGCAAGCCGCAGACCGACCGCGCCAAGGGCTATGCCGACAAGCCGGTGGTGAAGGCCAAGCCCGATTTCGTCTCGGTCATCGACGGCAGGCCGGTCTCGCCCGGCGACGACGAGTTCGACCCGCGGCGCATCCGCCCGGTGCCCGGCACCGGCTATTCGCGCGGCCGCTGGCAGCTCGACGCTAACGGCGCCTGGCGCTCGTCGGGCAATCGGCTGCTGTTGCCGGACGAGCTGGCGCGGCTGATGCGGCTCGACGGCTCGGCGATCTATCGCGGCTGGAAGGACTGGGCGCTCACCCATGTCTACGACCGCGAGCTGCACGTCGCCTTCATGGAGGCGCTGGACGAGGCCGGCCGCCTGCCGCCGACCTTCATGATCGCGCCGTCGCATGCGGTGCGCGAGGCGCATCCACATATCCGCACCGATGTGGCGCGCATGCGCACGCTCAATATGGAACAGGCGCGCAAGGGCTGGCAGATGCATCTCTGCCCGTTGCAGTTCGACATCGTCGAGCCGGCGATCTCCGCCTACACGATGCCGGGCGAAACCGTGTTCGACCCGTTCGGCGGCATCATGACCGTGCCCTATTGCGCGCTGCGGCTGGGGCGCAGGGCGGTCGCGACCGAACTCAACCCCGACTATTTCGCCGACGGCTGCCTGCATGTCGCCGCGGCGGCCGCAGGCGGCTTGGCACCCGACCTGTTCGAGTTGCTGGATGTCGAAGCGATAGCGGAGGCGGCAGAATGAGGAGCTTTCCGACCTTCCTAAGAGGGAATCTCATCAACGGGTCGTTCCGGACTGAGGAATTCCTCCCATTTGACGGATCCGACCGCGCACGTAGGGGGCTTTTCTGGATCGAACCAGTTACCTTCCTCAAGTTGCATCTGATCAAAGTCTTCGGCTGTCTCGAAGCGAGCGCCCGAGAAATTGCATCTGGAGTATGTATTGGGAAAAAGCACCTTACCCTTAGCGCCAAGAATATCACAAGAAACGAAGCCGCATCCATCAAATCTATTATCAACAAAAACGCGGCAGTCATAAAGACGTGTCGAATTAAACCTTACGTTTGTTTCTCCGGAGACAGAATTCTCGAAGAAACGTCCAGACGCAATCCCTCCAACATAGATGACTCGACGGACGCCCTTGAGTGGCATCTGCCAACGACTCGTATTGCCGAGATCAAGGGTCACCACGCGGCCCGAGCTTCGACCGCGTTGAGCGCCAAGCATAAGTGCCTGTGCCGCGGACGCGAAGGAAACCGTTGCCTCCTGGTGAGTGCTGAACTCGAGCGTCGCGAAATCCGCAAGGAGGTCCATCGCTTCGGTCGCAAATGTCCCGATGTCGTTCAACGCGACACTCTGAAGAATGGAAATTCCTGCCGCTACGTGGGCAGGCTTTGTCGTCTCGGCTACGAGTTCCGCTCCGCGCTGGAGCAAATCGGCGAGATTGCTCTCGTTCGCGGCAGCGATCTGTTCGCTGAGCTTCTCGATCTGCCGCTGCTGCGTATCGGCCTGGCGGGACGAAATCGCTCCGCGCCAGACCACGGTGGCAAACGTTACGAGCGCCAGACAAAACGCGACGACCCCCGCCAGGATCTGCCCGCGATAGTATCGGTGCTGCTCATCGGCGACATCAAACACCCAGAAGACCAAAGCAAAGGGTGCCACCGCTGCCGTTATGACAATGGCTGCCGTCGCGATGGCCCGCCAGCGCCTCTCATCCTCTCGCGGGTCCTCGGGCTCGTTCGACATCTCTTGATTCCTCAAGCCTCCACGCTAGCACGGGCCTTCTTGCACGCAAGGGTGGTGCAGCCATGACGGCGCTCGCCGCCCATCCGGCCCGCCGCGTCGGCCCGGTCGAAGCCTTCGGCACGGCGGCGCTTGCGCTCCGCGACCGCACGCTGCGGCGGCTCGGCGTATCGCTCGAGGAGGTGACCGGCTCCGCCCAGCGCGGCCCGGCGGGCGCGGCGCGGCAGGAGCTTGCCTATCTGCTGTGGACCGAATGCCTGCAGCTGTCGCTCGGCCAGGTGGCGAAGCTGATCGGGCGCGGCGACCATTCGGCGGCGATCCACGCCATCCTCGCCGGTGCCCGGCGTCGCGGCATCATGGCCGCGCGCGTCTCCGACCTGCGCGAGAGCGGCGGCGAGGATCTCGACTGGATCAAGCTCGCCTACCAGGCGGCCGGCTTCCGCTCGGCCTGCGGCCTGACGCAGGTCCAGGCGGCGGCCCGCGCCGGCATCAGCCGCACCGAGTGGCGCAAGGTCGAAAACGGCCGCGCCGTCTCCGCCGCCACGCTGCTGCGCATCTGCCGGGCGATCGCGGTCGATCCGTTGGCGCTGCTGCCAGTCACACATGAAACCGCTGTGAAACACGACCCGGCCGAAGGCCGCAAGCCCGACCGGGCGTCGGGCGTCGTCGCCCGCCCCGCCGGAGGCGCAGGCGACGAAGTCGCCGGTGCGCGCCGTGAGGCATCCTGATGAAACCCGTTCCCGACTTCTCCCCCGCCATGCTGAAGGCCTTCCTGCACGCCCGCGCCATCGCGCGGGAGGAGTTCGCCCGCGGCGAGGTCGAGCAGGTGGCGGCGCGGAAAAAACTCGCCGACGAGCTGGTGACGCTCACCGGCCTGCCGCTGTCGATGGTGCGCACGGCCTTTGCCGGCCGGCTGACCGACGCCGGCGCCCGCGCCGCCATCTGGGCCGTGCTCGACCATTTCCCGCAATACGAGGACCTTGCCCGATGAAGACGTTGCGAACGACGAGCGATCGAAGGCAGGTCCCGCTGCCGCCCTTCGGCCATCCGGGCTGCGTCGACCCCTGCGCCATCCCGCGCATGGCGCCGCACCTGCAGCGCGAGGCGGTGCTGCTGCTGATGGAAATGGGCAGGAACGCGCTGTCGGTCGCTCAGGCCTCCGGACTTGGCCCGATGGAGGTCATGCACATCCTCGACGGCAAGCGGCCGCTGTTCGAGATCGACCTGCCCGGCTTCGGCGAGGCGCAGTGATGGCGAAGAAAATCCTCGTCGCCGATCTTCTCTGCGGCGCCGGCGGCTCGTCCACCGGGGCGGCACGCGCGCTCGCCGACCTCGGCCTCGAGATGGATCTGGTCTGCGTCAACCACTGGCCGGTGGCGATCGACACGCACAGCCGAAACCATCCCGAAGCCCGCCACTACGTGCAGGACATTTCGACGGTGCGCCCGCACATGCTGGTGCCGGAGGGTTATCTCGACCTGCTGATGGCCTCGCCCACCTGCACGCACCATTCGGTGGCGCGCGGCGGCAAGCCGACGTCAGACCAGCAGCGCTCCGACCCCTGGCACATCGTGACCTGGCTGACGGAGCTTCGCGTCAAGCGCATCATCATCGAGAACGTCTGGGAGTTCATCGGCTGGGGGCCGATCGACCGGCGAACGGGGCGACCCGTCAAGTCGCGCAAGGGCGAGTATTTCAACGCATGGATCGACACGCTGCGCCGGCTCGGCTTCGAGCTCGAATGGCGCAAGCTCAACGCGGCCGACTATGGCGACGCGACGACGAGGCAGCGCTTCATCCTGATGGGGCGATCGGACGGGAAACGCGTCCACTGGCCGATGCCGACGCACCGCCGCCGCGACGCGGCGAAGGCCGACCTGTTCGCCACCGAACTGCCATGGAAGCCCGCGCGCGAGATCATCGACTGGTCGATCAAGGGGCGCTCGATCTTCGGGCGGAAGAAACCGCTGGCCGACAAGACGCTGGCACGCATCCATGCAGGGGCCGTGAAATTCGGCTGGCCGGAGCCGTTCCTGGTCATCCTGCGCCAGCACATGGCGGGCCAGAGCCTCAGTCAGCCGCTGCCGACGATCGCCGCCAACGGCAACCACATCGGCCTGGCGCAGTTCTCCTCGCCCCTTGAGGGAGAGGATGGAGAGACCCCGGCCGGCACAGCCGGACGGCTGGTCGATCCTGGTGAGGGGTCTCTTGCCTCGGCCGATCACCCCTCACCAGGCGCGGCCAACGGCTCGCCCGCTCGCCGGGCCTTGCCATCCTCTCCCTCAAGGGGCGAGGAAGCCGCCGAGCCGGTCATCATGAACGGCCGCAAGGGCAACCGGCCGCTTGGCGTATCGCAGGCGCCGGTGCCGACGCTCGACACCAAGGGCGGCGTCTGGCTGGCCGAGCCGCTGATCCTGTCGCAGCATTCGAGCGGGGCGGCGCGGACCGATTCCGACCCGCTGCCGACCATCATGACCGGCGGGGCAGGGGTCGAAGGCCGTCCCGGCTGCGCCCGGCCGATGCTGGTCGAGCCGTTCGTGCTGTCGCGCCATGCGGAAGGTGCGCCGCGTTCGGTCGACGAGCCGGTGCCGACGCAGGTGGCCAAGCACAGCCATCTGCTGATCACGTCCTACTACGGCAACGGCTGGCAACAGGAATCTGGCGCGGCACTACCATGCCACAATGCGGAGGAACCGCTACCGCCGATCACGACGAAGGGTCGGTTCGGCATGGTCGTCCCTGTCACTCACAGCCAGGGCGGCAACGGCGCCCGCGACGTTGGCGAGCCGATCCCGACCCTCACCACGGCGAAGGGCGGCGAGTTCGCGATCGTCATGCCGGTGACGCATCATGACGGGTCTGACCGGATGCGCGACGCTGCCGAGCCGCTGCCGACGATCACCGGCGCCAACCGCGGTGAACTGGCTTTCATTACCGCGCAGCATGGCGAGCGGCCCGGCCAGGCGCCGCGCGTCCACGACATCGGCGATCCCGCGCCGACGATCGCAGCCAGCGGCCATGTCGACCTCGTCGAGCCGGACGTCTCTGGCCAGACCTACGACATCCTGTTCCGCATGCTCGAGCCGCACGAACTGGCCGCTGCCATGGGCTTCAACACCGACGAGGCGATCTACGAATTCGCCGGCACCAAGACGGAAAAGATCAAGCAGATCGGCAACGCCGTCTCGGTCGCCAAGATGAAAGCCTGCGTCGGCGCGATCATGGCCGACGCGGCGCCGAAGGTGAAGGCACCGGTCGAGGCGGAATATCGGGAGGCGGCGGAGTGACATTGCCCGTCGACATCCTCATCGCGCGGCTCGCCGCCGAACTCGAGGCTGAGGAAGCGTCGATCGCGGCTGCCGTCGCGGCGCGATCGATCGGCGACGGCTCCAGCTACTGGAAGCGCGCCCACTTCCTGCGCCGCCGCCTCGCCGTCGCTGTCGCCCTGCGTGACGCTTTGGAGTGCGAAGCCGGGGGCACCATCGCCCCATGACAGGCTTGCTTGACCAATTCATCGAAGATGCGCGCGGCGTGTCGATCGAGGCGGCGGCGGGACAGCTCGGCCTGCAGTTCAAGACGCGCGGGCAGGAACATGCGCAGCCGTGCCCGAACTGCGGCGGCACCGACACATTCGCCTTCAACACGGTCAAGAACGCCTGGAACTGCCGCCACGGCGGCGCCGGAGGGCGCGACGCGATCGGCATGGCGGCGCACTGCCTCGACCTCGACATCAGCCGCCGGGACGGGTTCCTCGAGGCCTGCGCGGCGGTGCTTGTGGCACCGATCCCCGACGAGGGCGAACGCGAGAGCGACGCCGAGCGGGCAGCGCGGCAGGCACGGATCGCCGAGCGCAAGCGCCAGAACGAGGCCGAGGCGGCGAAGCGCGAGGCCGACCAGGCCGATTTCCGTGAGCGCGAGCGGGAGAAGGCGAGGGGCATCTATGCTCATGCTGCCCGGCTCAGCTCGCCGACTGGCCGGACCGTGCGGGACTATCTCGCGCGCCGCGGCGTCGACCTGTCGGCCGGCGTGGCGATTGCTCGCTGGGTGCGCGCGGCCGGTGCGCTCACCTACTGGCACGGCCAGGACGCCGCCGGCCGGCCCGCCGATATCCATTCCGGACCGGCCATGGTCCTGCCGTTCCTTGGCTCCGACATGACCGTCATCGGCTGTCACCAGACATGGATCGACCTCGATCGCCCGCCGAAATACCGGCCCGTCCTGTCCGATCCGGACACCGGCGAGCTGCTGCCGACCAAGAAGATGCGCGGCTCGAAGAAGGGCGGGCTGATCCCGCTCTCCGGCCACCCCGACGCGCGGCGCTGGGTCGGCGCCGAGGGGATCGAGAACACGCTGGCCTTCGCCGGCTGGGAGGAATTCCGGCCGGACACGTTCTATTTCGCCGCCGGCGACCTCGGCAACCTGTCAGGCCCCGCCGACCCCGCCTCGCGCTTCGCCCACCCGACGCTGACCAAGGTCGACAAGGCCGGACGTACTCGGCCGGTGATGGTCGCCGGGCCGGTGCCGCTGCTCACCGGCGAAGCGGACAGCATATGGGTCTCCGATCGCGTCGACGAGCTGGTGTTGCTCGCCGACGGCGATTCCGAGCGGGTGATGACCGCTGCCGCCATGGCGCGCGCCAAGGCCCGGCACGCCCGGCTGGGTCGAAAAATCTTCGTCGTCTGGCCGAAGGCCGGCTTCGACCTTTCCGAACTCGCAAGAACGATGGACGCCGACTGATGCCGCGCAAAAAGAAGGGCGAACTGCCCCCGCAGGTCGCGGCCATGCTGGCTGCCGCGGAAGACCAGGAAGCGGCGTTCGACGCGGCCGGCCCCGGAACCCCGTTCGACCAGGAAGGTGAGGCGCAGGGTGTCGCTGACGGCGAGCCGGGCACGGCGCCGAAGGACGGCGAGGCGATCGACTGGGGCGTCGTCGCCCACTGCGCGACGCTCGACCATTCCGACACCGACAATGCCGAGCGGCTGCTCGCCCATTTCGGCGACGATCTCTTGGTGCTGGCCCAGTCCAAGGCGCGCAAGGCGGCCTATGCCGCCTGGGCCGGCGACCATTGGGACATCGAGACCGGCGACATGCGGGCGCTCGCAATCGCCCAGAACGTCGGTGGCCGCATCGCCCTCGAGGCGAGTATCCTGAAGCTGACCGAGGCCGAGCAGAAGCTGGTCGACAGGGCGGAAACCGCCGCGGCCAAGGAAGCGGCGGACCTCTCGCCGCTCGAAAAGGCGGTGATCGGCAAGGCCGAAAAGGCGCGCGAGGCCTATGCCAAACGCGTCTCGCGGCGCATGTCGCACGCCGTCTCTTCGAAGAACAAGGGCCGGCTCGAGGCGATGCTCGCCTGCGCCGCGCCGCATATCCAACGCCAGCCGGATGAGTTCAACGCCGATCCGTTCAAGGTGGCGGTGGCCGGTCACACGCTGGTGTTCCGGCGCGTGGTGGAAAGCGTCGACAATCCCGACTGGTCCGATCCCGACATCAGCCGTGAGGACGTGCCGCGCACGATCGAGGCGCGCAAGGGCGCGCTGAAGGCGGTCAAGGGCCATCGCCGCCAGGACCTGATCACGCAGGTCGTGCCGGTCGGCTACGACCCGAAGGCGAAATGCCCGAAATGGCTGGCCTTCATGGAGGACAAGCTGCCGGCAGCCGACGTGCGCCGCATGGTGCAGGTGGCGTCGGGCCTCGGCCTCGTCGGGCTGACGGTGCAGAAGCTGTTCTTCCACTACGGCTTCGGCGCCAACGGCAAGTCGGTCTACATGGAGACACTGTGCCGCCTGTTCGGCGAGGTCGCGGTGACGCTGCCGTCGGAATCGTTCATCGGCGAGGGCAAGGGCGGCGGGGCCGCGAACCCCGACATGGCCCGCCTCTACGGCCGGCGATTCCTGCGCGTCAAGGAACTGCCGGAGGGCGAGGATCTGCGCGAGAACCTGGTCAAGGACCTGACCGGCGGCGAGGATTTTACCGTCCGCGATCTGTTCCAGGGCTATTTCGACTTCAAGCCGATCTTCACCGGCCACATGTCGGGCAACGGCTATCCGAAGATCTCGGGCACCGACAACGGCATCTGGCGGCGCATCGTCGTCATCCACTGGCCGAAAACCATTGCCGAGGCCGACCAGCGCGAATTCGAGGACGTGCTTGCCGATTTCAAGCCGGAATATCCGGGCATCCTCAACTGGCTGATCGAAGGCGTGATGATCTTCCTCGCCGAAGGCCTCGTCGTGCCCGACACGGTCAGGGCCAAAACGCAGGAATATCGCGACGAGATGGACCGCACCTCGGCCTTCTGCGCCCGCTGCGTGCAGGCCTCGGCCGAGAGCGAGGTGACGGCCAAGGAGTTTTATCAGGCCTATTGCGACTTCACGATCGACCAGGGCGGAAAGCCGATCTCGCTCACCGCGTTCGGCCTGATCATGAAAAAGAAGTTCCAGCGCATCGACGGACGCATCGTCATCTATCGCGGCGTCCGCCTGGCCGACGTGCCGCGCCCGGCCGGTGGCCAGCAGGATTTCGAGGGGCACATGCGATGACGCCCCGGATCCCCTTTTCGCCGTGCCGTCTGCGTCCGCAACCTGCCGCGCGGGCTAAATCAGCGACGGTCTGCACCAGTCCGCGACACTTAGCGACAGTTTGAAAACGGCGGAAAAGGCAATGAAAACAGCGGCTTGCAGTAGTTTGCACCAGTTTTCCGAGGTCTATAAGGGTGAGAGAGGGGTCCGGGGGAAACAAATCCTCACGCCATAGACCCTCAAAAACTGCCGCAACTATCGCGTCTTTCCCGTAACCCGTTGAAACACCGAATGAATAGTCCTCCTACGAACTATCGCTCAACTGTCGCTAACTGTCGCAAACTGGTGCAAGGAAAGAAGATATGAAAACCGTGACGATGGAAGAATTGCTGACCTGGGCCTTCGTCAACGAATTGCCCAAGGGCGGCGGGGTCGACGGGCTGGACAATGCGAATTCCGCCTGGCGCATGCTGGAAGCCTCGTCCTGGGGCAAGATCACCAGCTTTGCCGAACTCGGCACGCTGATCGACCGCTCGGGCGGCACCAACTATTTCATCGAGCAGGGCGAGCCGCACGAAGACGCGGTGACCGTCGGCCGCGCCGTGGCGCAGCTCGCGGCCTGCGACATCGTCCTCCCTGCCGTGTGGAACCCGCTTGCCGACTGGCCGGACGACGACGCGACCATGACGGCGCTGGCGGCCGATGCGGTCGCCCGCGTGCGCAAGCGCATCGAGGATCGGACGCAGCCGCGGCGCGGCAGGGAAATGGTCAGCCTCGTCGTCGGCACGGCGATCCTGTCGCGCGCGCCGGACTGGACGGCCGAGCCGTCGAAGGTCAAGCTGGTCGAGCGCGGCGGCAAGCCGGCATGGTTCGTCCGGCGCGTCACCACCGACGTGCTCGGCAACCGCCATGAGATCGAGGTCGACGGCTACAATCCGCGCTCGCAGCGCCCGCATCGCGGCGCCTACCGCAAATACGAGCTGTCGACCGCGCCCGATGGCGACATCCTCTCGCGCCTCGATCACCAGATCTGGGTCGCGGTCAATCGCAGGCTGGAAACAGAACTCGCCGGCCATCTCATCGACCATCGCCTCGTCGCCGAGGAACGCTCGATGACGCCGTGGCTGGAGCGGGAAGGGCAGGGCGTCGCCATCGTCGGCGCGGCCTCGGACGCGCCTGCAAAAAATCTGCGAGAGCGCGCTTGACGCGCGGCAGAAAGTTGACATACACCTGAACACGCTAAATCAGGTCAGCAACCCGCCCGGGCAACCGCGGCGGGTTTTGCGTTTCGGGAGGCACGGCGTGAGCGCGGAAATCCGCTACGACGCGTCCGACTTCTGGCGTCTCTCCGACGCCTTCGTCCGCCTGCCGGCTGAGATCAGGACAAAGGTCACCGCCCGCGCCATGGCGCGTGTCGGCGACATGGGCACGACCCGGGTCGGCCGGCGCATCGCTGAGCGCGTCAAGCTGCCTGTCGGCATCGTCCGCGAGCGGATGAGCACCTATGTGTCGAGCGGCGATGCGATCATCCGCGTCAAGTCCAACTGGATATCGCTCTATCGATTGGGCGCGCGCCAGACCCGGACAGGCGTCACCGTGCGGGCGAGGGGATCATATCGATCGGCCTTCATCGCCACGATGAACGGCGGCACGGCCGTCTTCAAGCGCGAAGGCTCAAGCCGCTTCCCGGTCGAAGCCCTTTACGGGCCGAACCCTGCGAATGACATCCGCACGAGCCCGCAGGTCTACCAGGACCTGCTGATCGACATCGCCGAGAAGACGGTCCTGCCCAGAATGCTCCACGAGCTGGGTCGCATCCTCCCCAAGTGACCCCCCCGGTTTAGGGACCGTATCCAGCCCCTCACCCCCTGCGGTGCCGGGGCGTCCCGGGTTCTTGGCAGTCTCGCAGGGCGAAAGGTTGGGTTGACAGGGTTGACGCGACGCCTGCGGGGCGGTTGACAGAGGTTGAAACGATGGATGCCGGACCGGTTGTGTTCCGGACGGTGGGCGAGATCGCCGCGCTTCATGGCGTGTCCAAGCAGGCCGTCTCGAAAGTGCTGAAGCGGTTGGTCGAGGCCGGCGACGTGCCGGTCGAGCGCGACGGGCGCGGACGCATCGTCAAGGTGTCGCTGGCGCATTACGAGCACGCCCGGGAGCGCTTCACCAATCCAGCTAAGGCTGCGCCGCGGCCCGATGCCGACGAGGCGGACGGGCGGACAATACCGGCTCCGTCGTCGGGCAAGGTGCCGCAGGCCGATTCGTTCGAGGAGGCGCGGCGCCAGAACGAATGGCTGAAGGTGACGCGCGAGCGGCTGCGCCACCAGGAAGAGCTGCGCCAGCTGGTGCGGGTCGACCGGCTGCAGGACTCTCTGACGATCGCGGGGCGGGAAATCCAGGCGATCATCGCGCGGCTGCCGAACCGGGCCGACGATCTCGCGCTCGCCGTGTCGAAGGAAGGCCAGCACGGGGCGCGGACGCTGTTGCGGACGATCGCCTTCGAACTGTCCGAGCAGATCGCCAACCGGCTGGCCGAGATCGAGGCCGCCGCACCTGCCGGTGACGAGATGATCGAGGATCCTGCGTGACCATCCATGTCGGCGCGCTCGGCATCACGGCCGGGACGCTCGCCGCCGCCATCCGCCCGACGCCGCCGGAACCGTTCCGCCGCTGGATCGCGCGCAACATTGAACTGGTCGACGGTCCGAAGCGCGGCGAGCTGTGGAACGAGGCGGATGCACCCTATCTCGGCGAGATCGCCGACTGCCTGAGCCAGGAGCATCCGTGCAACCTGGTGACGGTACGCAAGAGCCAGCAGACGGGCGTGTCGATCCTGGCGCTGGCCTGGTCGCTCTACATCGCCGAGGTCTGCCCGGACAACGTGCTCTACGGCGTGCCGGGGATCGATGCGCTGCAGGAAATGAACGGGCTGAAGATGCAGCCCCTGATCGACGCCTGGCAGCGGCGGACGGGCAAGAGGATCATCTTTCCGACCGTTTCGCGGTCGGGCGCCGGATCGACGACCTACAAGAAGGCCTTCGCCGGCGGGGCGATCGACCTGGCGAATGCCAACTCGGTCATGGAACTGTCCGGCAAGACCAGCCGGTATGGCGTCAAGGACGAGTTGTCGAAGTGGCAGAACACGCCGACGGGCGACGACCCGGAGGAACTGTTCTACGGCCGCTTCACCGCGTTCCGGCGGGTGCGCAGCTACAAGATCCTCGAACTGTCGACGCCGGAAATCGATAGCGGCGACCCGCTCGGCGACGGGCCGGGGCATTGCCGCATCGACCGGTCGTTCCGAAGGTCCGACCAGCGGTTCTGGCACATCGGCTGTCCGCAATGCGGCGAGGAGTTCGTGCAGAATGTGGAGCTTCTGGTCGTCGACCGGGAGCATCCGCACAATTCGGTGATGGGCTGCCCGCACTGCCACTATCCGATCAGCGAGATGGAACGGGTCGCAGCGGTGCGCGCGGGGCGGTTCATCGCCACGGCGGAGGGGCCGGACCGGCATCCGGGCTTCCATGTCGACGCCTTCGTCTCGCTGATGATGAGCTATGGCGACATCGCCGAGAACCTGATCGCGGCGGAGAAGGTCGGCGCCGGCGAAGCGGGGATGAAGGGGTTCTTCAACCGCACGCTCGGCCTGCCCTATGCCGAGCGCGGAAATGCGCCGGACCACAAGCGGCTTATGGAGCGCCGCGAGGACTATCCGCAGCATGTCGTTCCGGCGGACGGGCTGATCTTCGTCGCGGGAGCCGACGTGCAGCATGACGGGATCTATGTCGAGGCAGTTGCCTTCGGCGAGGACCGGCAGACCTGGTCGGTGACGATCGACTTCCTCGAAGGTTCGACAGACGATCCGAAGGCGGGTGCCTGGATCAAGCTCGAGGCGTTTCGGGCGACACGGTTTCGGGACGCATTCGGCGTCGAGCGCGAGATCGAGGCATTGGCCGTGGACGCCGGCGACGGCAACCGCACGACGCAGGTGCACGAATGGTGTCGGCGGGACCGGGCCTACGCCGTGCGCGGCGTCAAAGGGCGCGGCGTCCCGGCGATCAGCGTGCCAACCAAGAAGTCGGTGCGCAAAAGCGGCAAGCGGCAGAAATACGGCAGCGCGCTGTCCTGGCCGGTCGGCACATGGGGGCTGAAGGGCGAGTTCTTCGGCAATCTGCACAAGTTCGGCCTGGCCGGCGGCGAGGCGGCGG
Source organism: Mesorhizobium sp. (assembly GCF_024710845.1). Classification (GTDB taxonomy): domain Bacteria; phylum Pseudomonadota; class Alphaproteobacteria; order Rhizobiales; family Rhizobiaceae; genus Mesorhizobium_A. Next base: position 75,117 of record NZ_JANJTZ010000033.1, on the reverse strand, counting down.
ACCCGCCCGGCTACTGCCATTTCGGCAACTGGATGGGCGAGGAATACTTCCTCCAGATCACCGGCGAATATTTCCGGCAGGACATGGTGCGGGGGCGCCTCGTCGAGGAATGGAAGCCGACGCGGCGCGACAACCATTTTCTCGACTGCCGCATCTACGCGATGGCGATGGCCGAATTGCTCGGCCTGTCGAAAATGACGCGCGACGACTGGGCAAGATTGCGGGCAAGCCGAACGCCGGGGCGGCAGGTTGACATGTTCTCGACAGCATCAGAGCGGGTGCTCTTTACGGCGAGGATCGAACTCACCGCGACTGACCGTCAATGCTTGGCGTATGTGAAGAACGCAGGCGGAAACGCGACCATCGCAAGCTTTGACGATGACTTCGAGCCGATCGGTCCGTCTGTCCGGGCGAGGCTGATGCCTGAGTATATTGTGGCGACTGGTGAACGGTTGAGCCTCACCGATCAAGGCAATCGTGCTCTTGAGAATACTAAGCCGGTGCAGGCGAGCACTGATCTGGCTGCCAAGCGCAGCGCGTGGGCAAGGCGGAAATGAAGTTCCTCGGACTGACGATCGGCCGGCCGCGTGCGTCCGAGCTGGCGCCAGCACGCCCGACGGCGAGTTATCTGCGCGATACGCGGTCAGGCGTCATCAACACGCGGCCGGCGATCCTGCGCGAGAGCCGCGACGATATCGCAGCTGCCTGGCGGCGTTCGGCCGGGCTGGCGATCGACCTGATCCAGAATTCCGGACGGCTGCGCGGCGCGGCCGACCAGGTGATTGCCGACACGGTCGGCTCCGAGCTGGTGCTCAATCCGCAGCCGGACCTGTCCGGCCTCGGCTACGACGGGCCGGAGACTGTCGCCTTCGTCAAGCTGGTGAAGGCCTGGTGGAAGCGCTGGTCGTGGAACCCACGCGAATGCGACCTGCGCGGCAAGCTTACCGTGCCACAGATGATCGACGTGGCGCTGCGCTGGGACATGGCCTTCGGCGAGGTCACCGGCGTGATGTCCTACATGGGGCCGGCGCAACGCCGGCAGTATGGCATCAAGACCGGCACGAAGGTGTGCATGATCCCGCCGCCCCGGCTGGTGCAGGACACGAGCGAATTCGAAGGCCTGTTCCAGGGCGTCATCCACGACGCGCTCGGCCGGCCGGTCGCCTACCGGTTCCGCGAGAAGTCGGACGGGATGGTGACGACGAAGGACTATCTGGCGTTCGACCGCGACGGGCGGCCGCAGGTGATCCACATCTTCGACCCGATGGACGCGACCGACGTGCGGGGGATCAGTCGGATGGCGGCGGGGTTCCGCAAGCATATCCAGCACGAGATCCTCGTCGACACGACGATCCAGACGGCGATCCTGCAGACGATCTTCGCGGCGACGCTGACCTCGGCCAGCCCGAGCGCCGAGGCGTTCGAGGCGATCGAGACGCTGCAGGGCGACGCGAAGACGGAGATGTTGAACGAGTTCATGGGCTACTTCTCGGCCGCGATGGAACGGGCGCGGGAAGGCGAGATCACCGTCTCGGGAGACCCGAGGATCTCGCATCTGGCGCCGGGCGAGCAGTTCGACCTGCACACAGCCCAGACGCCCGGGCCGCAGTTCCTGCCGGTGTCGGCGGAACTGTCGCGCGACATGGCACGCGCCATCGGGATCACCTATGGCGGCCTGACCATGGACCATACGGACGCGACCTATTCGTCGGTCCGGATGGAGAACTCATCGATCTGGCCGGTCGTGCTGCGCCGGCGCGAGAGGATTGCCGGGGCGACGGCGCAGATGATCTACGAGAACGCGCTCGACGAGGCGATCGGCTCCGGCCGCATTCCGTTCAAGGGCGGGTATGCGGCCTTCGCGGCGAACCGCGACAAGGTGTCCTGGGCGCTATGGCAGGGGCCGGCCAAGCCCTCGGCAGACGACCTGAAAAGCGCAAAGGCTGCGACGGAACGTCTGGCAAACGGGACTTCGGACCTCGAGGTCGAATGCGCCGAAATCGGCGTCGACGCCGAGGAGATGTTCGAGCGTCGCCAGCGGCAGCACAAGCGGTACATCGACGCCGGCATGCCTTCGCCCTTCGTGCGGGCGACCGGCGGCGGCAAGGAAGACGCGGCCGACACAGAGCCGGCGCGGCCGAAGGAAAAGGTCTGATGCCGACGATGGTGACGATCGGCGGCGCAGCGGTCGACGTGGACGATCCGTGCGCGCTCTACAGCGCGCTCTATGCGCAGAAGCTGAAGATGCTGGCGGGCGAGCGGATCGAGGAAACCGAGATCCGCTCGTCGGTCTCGCAGCGCCGGATCAAGCTGTCGGCGCTCAATATGGCGGCGCTCGACGCCGAACTGATGGCGCTGTCGGCCGCCTGCACCGCCAAGACGAGCGCGGGCAAGCGGTCGCGCTACGCCAAGTCGATGCGTTTCTGCTGAGGACCGGACCATGGATCTGGCATTCGAACGGATCAGCGCGCGGCTGTTCAACCAGCCTCATCTCTACGATCCGCGCAAGGCGGAGACGCTGGTGCGGCAGCTCGGGCCGCGCCTGACCGGGCAACCGGTCTCGATCGTCAACGGTCAGGGTGGCATCGATCATATCGCCTTCGCCAACGGACGGCCGAGCGCCGGGCTGATCGGCGACCGGCTGGGCCGCGCCTATGACGGCGCCGAACGCTCGCCGTTCATGGTGATCGACGGCGTGGCGCTGATTCCGGTCGAGGGGACGCTGGTGCAGAAGGGCGCTTGGGTCGGCTCGAATTCGGGCGAGACGTCCTACGAGGGATTGCAGACGCAGATTTCGCGGGCGACGAAGAGCGCCAAGGTCAAGGCCGTCGTGTTCGAGATCGACAGTTTCGGCGGCCAGGTGAACGGCGCCTTCGAGACGGCGGCGATGATCCGCGCGCTGTCGAAGGCCAAGCCGACGATCGCGATCCTGACCGACTATGCCTATTCGGCCGGCTACCTGCTCGCCAGCCAGGCGCGGCAGATCATCCTGCCGGAGTTCGGGGGGGCGGGGTCGATCGGCGTGGTGATGATGCATGCCGATTTCTCCGGCAAGCTGGAGAAGGACGGGATCAAGGTCACGTTCATCCACGCCGGCGCGCACAAGGTCGAGGGCAATCCCTACCAGGCCTTGCCCGAGGACCTGCGCGACCGCTGGCAGGCCGAGGTCGAGGCGATGCGCGACCGGTTCGCTGAGGCGGTGGGACTGGGTCGCGGCAAGCGGGCGACCAAGGCGGCGGCGCTGAAGACGGAGGCGCAGGCCTTCGACGCCAAGGATGCGCTGAAGCTCGGCCTCGTCGATGCGATCGGCGACGGACAGGAGGCGTTCGCCGCCTTCGTCAAGGAAGTCAACCGGAGCACCTGACATGTCGACCCTGCTCGCCACGATCCGCGGCGCGATGCTCGCGGACAATGAACCCGATTTGCCCGAAGCGGGCGCAACCGGCGCCAGTGCGCCGAACACACAGGAGAGTGGAATGTCTGGATCACAGACTCCCGCCGGCGTTCCGCAGGCGGATCATGACGCGGCCGTCACGGCGGCGGAGACGCGCGGCAAGGCCGCTGGCGTGCAGGCGGCAACGGAGCGGCTCTCGGCCGCGCTCGGCGCCGACGGCGTCAAGGGCGACGGCGTTCGCATGGCCGCCGGGCTCGACCTCGCGGTGAAGTCGCCCGGCATGTCCGGCGCGGACGTCGCCGCCTTTATCGTCGCCAATGTCGCGGCGTCGAAACTCGCGGCCGATGCCGACGCCTATGACGCCCGCCGCGTCGCGGGTGCCGGCCAGGCGCAGCCGCAGGGCGACAAGAAGCCAGCCGGCGCCGGCGTCACCTGGTCCGACTTCCGCGCCAAGCGCGGCAAGTAAGCTCGTTCAAACCTGCAATCAACGGAGGGTCGGATGACCACGTTCACGGAAGGCCGGCATGCCGGCGAATTCCTGCTCAGCGAAGCGCCGGGCAATCTCTCGCGCGACAATGCCGTGGTGGCCGTGTCGCAGACGATCAAGCCGGGCACGGTGCTGGCGAAAAAGGCCGTCGTCGCCGACGTCGTCGCGACAGCATCGGCAGATGCCGGCAACACGGCGTCGTCGGGCACCATCGCGATGGATGCGACGGCCGTGACTTCGGCCGTGAAGGATGGCCGCTACATCGGTGTTGCGACCGCGGCGACCAAGGTCGAGTGGGAAGACCCGACGGGAAAGCCCATCGGCGTATCGACGCATGGCGCGTTGTTCAACAAGGGCGGTATCCGGCTGACGATCACGGCGGGCGGCACGCCGAACGTCGCTGGCGACCGTTTCTACGTCGACGTTGCGGCAAACTCGGAAGATTTCCAGTTCGTCGCCTTCAACCAGGACGGCACGGACGGGTCCGAGATCGCCAGCGCGATCGCGCTTTACGGCATCACCACGCCGGCGGACGCGACCGGCAAGATCGCCATCATCGCCCGGATGGCCGAACTCAACGGCAAGTGCCTCGAATGGCCGGCCGACATCGAAGCCGCCGAGAAGGCGGACGCGATCCAGTCGCTCGCCCAGTCGCAGCTGATCGTCCGCTGACACCCTGACCGCCGGTTCATCCCGGTCCCGCAACCAGCTTCTGAGGAGACCTTCCATGCTGGACATTTTCAATGAGGATCCGTTCTCGGTCTTCTCTCTGACCGAAGCGATCAACAACACGCCGTATGTTCCCGGCCACATCGGCCGGCTCGGCCTGTTCTCCCCGCAGTCGATCAACACGCTGTCTGTCGGGATCGAGAACCGCAACGGCGTCCTCGTCCTCGTCGAGCCGTCGCCGCGCGGCGGCCCCGGCCAGACGGTGGAGAAGAAGAAGCGCTCGCTCAAGATGCTTGGCGTGCCGCACTTCCAGATCGACGACGCGATCTACGCCGATGAGGTGCAGGGTGTCCGCGCCTTCGGCACCGAAACCCAGCTCGAAACAGTCATGGACAAGGTCGACGAGCGGATGGGCGAACATGCCCAGTCGTTCGCGGCGACCGAGGAGTATCATCGCATCGGTGCCATCAAGGGCATCGTCACCTATGCGGATGGCACCACGCTGAACCTGTTCACCGAGTTCGGGGTGAGCCAGGAAGCGGAGATCGATTTCGACCTCGACAACGCCAGTCCGGCGGCGGGTATTCTTCGCAAGAAATGCGCGGCACTCTACCGCACGACCGCCAACAATCTCGGCGCCGTGCCATTCTCCGGCATCCGTGCGGAGTGCGGCGATGCATTCTTCGACGATCTGATCGCTCATTCCGAGGTTCGTGCGAGCTATCTCGCGCAGGCCGAAGCCTCGGAACTGCGGCGCGGCTATGTCGACAACGGGCAGTCGGGTGTGTTCGGGACCTTCGAGTTCGGCAACATCATCTGGGAAAACTATCGCGGCGCCGTCGGCAGCACGTCCTTCGTCGAGAGCGACAAGGCACACTTCTTCCCGACGGGTGCACCGGGGCTGTTCAAGTCGGTCTATGGGCCGGCGGATTACATCGAGACCGTCAACACGATGGGCAAGCGGCTCTACATGAAGACGGTCGAGTGGAACAACAGCAAGGGCGTCGGGCTCGAAGTCCAGACCAACGCGCTGCAGTATTGCACCCGCCCGAAGGTGTTGATGAAGGGCAAGCGGACCTGATCCGATGAACTGGACAGACGCCGAGGCGGCGCTGGAAAGCGGCGTCGCCTCGGTATTCGATACCGGCTCGTTCCGGGTTCTGCCGAAGAAGGCTGGCGTCAGCGTCAACCAGACGCCGGTGGCGGATACGGGCCGGGCGGAATTCGACTTCGCCGGGACGCTCGACCTCGGGCCGCCCTTCCTGCCGTCCGGGCGGGGCAATGCCGGCGATCCGGCGGCGCGCGACCGGGCGGTCGCCTATGAGGGCGTGCTGACCGCGCACCGGGCGGGCTGGCCCCATGTGCCGCGCAGGGGCGACGTGATCCGCAATCTCGCGACGGACGAGGACTGGACGATCATGACCAGCGAGATCGACGGATCGGCGCGGGCGGCGTTCAACGTCAACAGGCTGCGCTGATGCTCTCCGCCGACGCCATGCGGCTTGCCGCGATCGAGGTGCTGACGCCCTATGCGGCGCTGGTGGCCGCGACCGGCTTTCCGACGCTTGCCGGCAAGAACGTCTTCGACAGCCGCGCGGCGGCGATCGGCGAACTCGATGGCGAAAAGGCCTATACGCCGGTGCTGGCGCTCTACACGGGCTCGGCGAAAGCGACGCTGCGCGGCGACGCGGCCGAGATCGACGACAGCGAGAACGAGGCCGTGCTCGAGATCGTCGCCGAACTGGCGGTGGCGGCCAAGGACGAGAACGGTGAATTCTCCGACGCGATGGCGAGCGAGGACCCCGAGGCGAGGATGGTGCTGTCGGCACTGACCAGCCAGGTGATCTTCCACCTTTGCCACAGCGAGGCGGGATACCTGTTCCGCCGCTTTATCCTCAATGTCCGGCGCATCGAGGTCGAGCCGCACGCGCTGCCGCAGCTCGGGCTGCGCTGGCAACGCAACACGATCCGCATCACCTGCGGCCTGCTCGGCGAGACCTATGACATCGCCGCCGGCGGCCTGCCCGAACCGGTGCGCTCGCTCGCGGCGCAACTGCCGGTGGGCTCCTACGCCAAGGCCAAGCTCGATGACCTGGCGGCGTATTTCCCGGCCGATCCGCGGCCGGCGCTCGAGATGGTCGCGATCGGGCCAGCGCCGGAAGGCGACGACGAATTCGAGCCGATCACATCGGTGAACCTGGACTAGAGTCTCCCGTGGTTCGTTCGGGCCGTTCTGTTCCTCGCTGACGGGCATCCGCGGCGTCAGGCGGACTTGGCCGATGCACCACATCGACCTGCGCCACCTTCCTGGCGGCTACCTCGCCAGCAAGGAAACAGCCCTGGCCCGCCTGAACCACGAGAGTCTCCGACCATGAACCTCAAGCGCTACGTGCTCGCCAATCCGGAGGCGAGACTGCCCATGCCGGACCGCGGCGGACGGCTGTTTTCGCCGAAAGGCGAGACGGTGGACGCGGACAGCGCCTTCTGGGCCGCTCGCGTGGCGGATGGCGAACTAATCGAAGTGCAGCCGGCGACGCCGGTAAAAGACATTCCGCCGGCTCTGCCGGTCAAGCGAAAGGGGAAGTGAGCTATGGTTTCCTTCAACCGAATTCCGGGCAATCTGGTCGCGCCCATCGTCACCTTCGAGGTGAACTCCGGCGGGCAGTTCGAGAATTCGAGCCGTCTGCTCCTGATCGGCTTCAAGAACACGGGCGCGCTGATGGCCGACAATGTGCCGACCGTCTGCCCGTCCGAGGCCGAGGCGCGGCGCCTGGCGGGCGCGGGCTCGATGCTTGACGACATGGTGCGCCTGGCCCGGCGCAATGCGCCGGCGCAGGAGATCTGGATCGTCTCGCCGGCGCCTGTCGGCACGGCGGAAATCCGCACGCTGACGATTGCCGCCCCACCCGCGGCCGGCGGCTATGGCGTGATCGAGATCGCCGGCGAACCCATCGGCATCACCATCGGCGCAGGCGACGACGAGGACGCTGTTGCCGCGGCGCTGGCGGCGGCGATCAACGCCTACTACAACCCGTTCGGCGAGGCCTCACTGCCGTTCACCGCGACCGTGCTCGCCGAAGTGGTGACGCTGACGGCGCGGCATGCGGGCGCGCACTCGACCGGGGTCGACATCCATGTGCCGGTGCTCGACGGATCGAACGCGCTGACCGGCAAGGTGACGCAGGCCGTGGGCACGGCCGGCGCCGGCAACCCTGACCTGTCGGCGGCGCTTGCCGCACTTGGCGACGACCCGTTCGACTGGATCGTCTCGGCTTTTTCCGACTCGACCAATGTCGGCCGCTACAAGACGCTGCTGTCGGATGTCTCCGGCCGCTGGGCCTGGAATATCCAGCTCTACGGCCATGTCTTCTATCCGTTCACCGGCACGCTGTCGGAGGTGACGACGCACACGCTGGCGCAGGACGACCGGCATGTCAGCGCCATCCCGCGCCCTTCGTCCGGCTCGATCCCGCAGCCGGACTGGCAGTGGGCGGCCGGAATGGTGGCGCGGATCGTGCCATGGCTGTCGGATGGTGCGCTTGGCAACGTCTCGCGCAACCAGACCGGTCTCGATGTGGTGGGGATTTCGCCGCCGCGCGACAGGTCGAAATGGTATGGCTATGCCTCCCGCGACACGCTGCTGCGCTCCGGCGCGTCGACCTGGAAGGTCGACCAGTCGGGCCGCGTGCTGATCGACAAGATCATCACCATGCAGCGCACCACGCTCGGCGTGACCGACACGACGTTCCGCGACATCCAGAAGATCGGCCAGATCGTCTATGCGCTGCGCAACTTCCGCACGCGGCTGACGATCGAGCACGGGCAGAAGGCGATCGCCGACGACAACCCGGGCAATGTCGGGGCCATCTCGACGCCGCGCGACATTGCCGCGACCTTCATGCACACCTACCAGGACATGGTGCTGACCGGCGTGCTGGAAAACCCGGTGCAGGCGGCGGAGCAGCTGCAGGTCAAGCGCAACGCGGACAATCCGAACCGCGTCGACATCTATGCGCCGCTGGACATGGTGAACCCGCTCGACATTATTGCCGCCAACGCCGTCATCTACTCTCAGTTCCGGTAGAGAACTGAGAGTAGCTGGCGGCGTCGGCGGCTCGCTCACGGGCCGCACCGCTCGCTGCCGCTCGCTGGCCCTCCGCGGGGGCGCTGGACGACCGGCTGGCCGCAGTCGCGGCCTCGGCCCTGTGGGCCGGACGCCAATCGCGCAGGTCGCGCGAGGGCGCTTCACATGAAACCCCTGTGAAACATGAAAGGGTCAGTCCATGGCCGGCAAAGACTTCGGCGGGAAGATAACCGTCACCTCGTCGCTCGGATACAAGCTGTCGCTGCGCGGCACGATCAATGTGATGACGACGGCGCAATCGAACGAGGGTATCACCAACCAGGACGGGGCGACCGACCGGATCATGACGCCTGTCGCGCCCTCGGCAGATCTGACGTTTCGCGACGACGGCGGCGACTGGCAGGGCCGCATCGGTGGCCCGCGCGAGAACATCACCGTCATCGAGGAGCAGACCGGTGCGACGCATTTGTTCACCGGCGCGTTCTGGATCGGACGGCCGTCGATCAACAGGATCAACGGCGAGGTGACCGGCCTGCAGATACAGGCTGACTATTACAGGCGGCTGGGTTAGTTTTTTCGCTCACGGGCCATATCGTCGACTGCGGCGGCTGGCCCTGCGCGGGCGCGCCGGACGACCGGCGGGCCGCCGTCGCGGCCTCGGCCTTTCGGCCGGTTCCTTTTCCCGCTGATGTTCCAGGGTCTCATCCATGCCAATCGTAAAACTGTCGCGGCGCTACGAGGCGCACGGGAAGGCCTTTGACGAGGTCGAGCTGCGCGAGCCGAAGCTGCGGGATCATTTCGCCATCGGCGATCCGGTCGAGGTGCATGCCGGCCCGGACGGGGAAGGGCGGTTCGTCGTCGAGCAGGTCGACCGGGTAGCCGCCTATCTGGAGCGGCTCTGCGTTGCCGACCGGCCGGGGCTCGAAAGCGTGCAGGATCTCGACCTGGTCGACTCGATCGCGGTGAAGCAGGCGATCATCGGTTTTTTTATCGCAGCCAGGACGCGCAGCTCGCGGCCGACGAACTCGTCTTCCGGGCCGGACAAGACATCGCAAGCGTGAGCGAACTGACCTTCGGCGAGGTCATGGCCTGGCTTGGCCGTTATGCCGGATGGATCAACCGGCAGCCGAAAAAGGGTAGGTCATGAGCAATCGCGAAATCGAGGCGATCCTCAAGATCTCGTCCAAGCTCGGCTCGATGCAGGCGCTGAAGACGCTGCAGGGCCAGTTGAAGGCGGTCGACACGCAGGCGAAGAACTACACGCGGACGCAGGGCATCCTCAATCAGGGGCTGACCACGACCGGAATGATGCTGGGCCGGTTCCTGGGACCGGCGGCGCTCGGCTACATGGCGACGAATATGGTGCGCACCGGCGCCAAGATCGAAGATGCCATGTTCGGCATCCAGAAGAAGTCGGGCGCGACGGCGGAACAGATCGCCAAGATCAAGGGCGAGATCATGGATCTCGCCCAGGAGGTGCCGGTGTCGATCGAGGAGATCGCCGGCGCCTTCGAACGCGGCGCGGCAGCCGGCATCCCACTGGACGATTTGCGCGAGTTCGCCAAGCTGACGGCGCAGGTGTCCGATTCATGGGACATGACGGCGGAAGATACCGCGAATGCGTTTGCCGGCTTCTCCGCCGGCATGGCGATCAAGCGCGAGGACCTCGAGCAGTTCGCCGACCTGATCAACTTCCTCGCCGACAGCGGCATCGCGGACGAGAGCGGCATCGTCGACTTCCTCGACCGGGTCGGCGCCTCGCTGAAGAATTTCGGGTTGACGCCTGAGCAGAGCGCAGCCTTCGGCGCGGCCATGCTGAACCTGAAGATGGTGCCGGAAGTGGCGGCGCGCGCTATGGACACGCTGTCGGGCAAGCTGCTGGCGCCGGAGAACCTGGGCAAGAAGCCCTATGCGGCGCTGGACGAGATCGTCGGCGACGTCAAGAAGTTCTCGGCGCTGATCGCCAGCGATCCGGCGAAAGGGCTGCTCTCGTTCTTCGAGAGGCTGGACGCCATGTCCGGCCAGAAGCGGTCGAGCCTGCTCGGCGCCCTGATGGGCGAGGGCTTCGACGACGAAGTCGCCCGCATGGTCGGCGGTATCGGCGAGATCAAGCGCAATCTCGAACTGGCGCAGCAGGAGAACCTCTATAAGGGATCGATCGCAGGCCTGTCGGAGAAGAAGCTCGACCTGTTCAATTCGAAGCTGCAGCTTCTGAAGAACAGCCTGACCGAGATGAAGGACGACATGTTCGAGGCCTCGGCCAAGGATGGCAGCTTTCTCGATGTCGCGAACAGCGCGATCCAGTCGATCAACGAGGGGACCGACAAGAACAACGCCATCAAGGCGGCGCTCACGAAGAAGGGCGTTACCGGTTTCTGGGAGCAGGAGTTGTGGCGCCTGAATCATGGCGACGCATCGACCCTCAATGCGCTGGCGGTCGATGGCGGCTACAACATGGACAAGCAGGTGATCCCGATGCCCGTGATGCCGGGCGAGGCACCGGCCTTTCCCCCCGACGTGCCGCTGCCGATGCGCCGCCCGACCACTGCGCGGCCGGACCGTCCGCGTCGCGGCTTCGACCTGCCGGCGATCTCCTACCCGGAGCAGGCACCATATTTCCCCCTCAAGGGGGAGGATTTCCGCCGCGTGGACGCCGGAGGCGACGCGAACAGGTTGGAGTTCCTTACCGCCGCCGCCGGCCAGAAGATGCCGGGCGAGGCGCCGGCCTTTCCGCTCGACGTGCCGCTGCCGACGCTCCGCCCGGCCGGCGCGCGTCCGGTCAAGGGGGAGGATTTCCGCCGCGCGGACGCCGGAGGCGACACATCGACAGGGTCCAGCAAGACGATCTCCGACATGCTGGCGGGTATGGAGCGTGTCGGCGGTGCTCTGGCCGATGGCGGCGCGCTGGCGGGTGATGCGGTTCGTGCTGGGGCGGAGGCGATCGCCCCAGCCGGCGTCGAGGCAGGTCGGCAATTCGGTGACGAAGCCGCCGCAGGGCTGCTCGGCGCCGCATCCGCGATCAAGAATGAGATATTGTCGGCCGGGGCGATAGTTGCCAAACAGATCGCTGCCGCGCTGGCCGGTGGCGTCAACGTGAGTGTATCGGGCGTCGGCGCCACCCCAGCGCAGCCCGCCAGCGGCAACAAGGGGCAAACGATGCCAGGGGCGGGCCGCGTGCCCGGACGATTGTGATGATGGCACGATCCCGGCGGGGGATGTCATAGATGGCACGCAATTGGCTGCGTCTGCGGCAAGCGTCGTTCAGGGGCGCCCGTTTCCATGTCGACGAGGACGGGCCTGACCGCGGCCGCCGCGTTGCCGTGCATGACATTTCAGGTGGCGAGACGCCGGTCACGGAAGACATGGGCAGGCTCGCGACCGGTTTCTCGGTCACCGCCTATGTCGCGGGCGACCAGGCGGATGCGGTCGGACATGCGCTTGAACGCGCCTGCGATCTGCCCGGCCCGGCACTGCTCGTCCTGCCGATCGATGCTGCGCGGATGGTGCATTGCACCGGATGCTCGCGCAGTCGGGAAAAGGACCGGAGCGGATACATCTCCTATCACCTCGAGTTCGTCGAAGCAGGCGTTGGCGCAGTCGGCGGCGGTGGGCTCGGCGTCTTGCGCAGCGTGTTCGCCGCGGGGCTCGCCGCGCTCGCCGGAGCAATGTCATGATCTGGGCCGCAACGCTCGCCGCTCGTCTTCTGTCTGAGCCTGACGATGTCTCGCAGGCATCGCGGCTGGCCGCTGCGGCCTCGCTGCCGGGTGCCGACGGGGCGACTGCCTATCTCGAGCTGTGCCGGTTGATCGGCGAGGCTGCGGACCCTGCGGCCGCGCTCTCCGCTCTCGACGAAAGCGATGCGCCTGACGCAGCAACCATGGTCGGACAGCTGATCATGCATTGCTTCGCCGCGATCCGGGCGGACTATCCCGCCCAACCCGACGCGGTCGCGGCCCGAATGGCACTGTCGATGTCGGCGCAGTCCGCCTATCCGGCGATCGGGGACGTGCTTGGCCACGATGCGCTCGATTTCGTGGTGCGGCTTGTCGGGCAGACGGTGATCGAACTGTCGACGATCGCGGCCAGGCGGTCGCCGCTCGTGCGGGTCGAGACGGGGATTTCGCTGCCGTCGTCGCTGCTTGCCTGGGACCTCTATGGCGATCCGGAGCGGGGCGGCGAGATCATGGGCAGGAACCGGTCGGCAACGCCGATGCTGATGCCCGTCACCATGCAGGCACTGGCTCGATAGATGCCGCTGGAAACCGTGGTCTTTTTGGCGGGCGGCAAGGTGCTGCAGCATGTTTCATGCCTGCTATCGGCCAGCGCGGAACAAGCGGTGCGCGAAGCGAGCTTTGCGATCGCGTGGTCGGGACCAGGCGTGCCATGTCTGCCGGACGATCCGGCAACGGTGACCGTGTCGGGCACGCTTTGGGGGACCGGCTATGTGCGGGACGTGCGCGGCCAGCATGACGAGCGTAACCGATCCTACGACGTGACCTTCGTCTCGCGAACGATCGATGCGACGGAATGTTCGATCGACCATCCGACCGGTTTCAAGGCCAATTGCGACCTGGTTGAGATCGCACGGGAATTCGACATGCTGGGCATCGGCGTCGAGGGATCGCCGAAGACCGAGAAAAAGGCGCGCCACAAGGTGGTGCCCGGCGAGACGCTGTTCGAGACGCTGGAGACCGATGCGCGCGGCCAAGGCGTTCTGATCCATGACACGGAACAAGGCAAGCTCAAGCTGGCGGACAAGCCCGAAGGGCGACATGCCGGCGGCCTGGCGCTTCGGGTGAACATCAAGAGCGCGACGGGCGAGATCACCGGGGAGGGCCGGTTCTCGCCGGTCAAGGTGCGTGGTCAGAGCTCGACCGGAGTGACGTCACCAGCACTGCGGCCGGAGGCCACGGCGCGCGACGGCGGCGTGAAGCGCAATCGGCCCCGGATCATCCCGCATGAGGGCGAGGCGACGTCGTCGCGGCTGAAGAAGCGGGCAGCCTGGGAAGCCAAGCGCGGCGCCGGCAATGGCACGTCGTGCACGATCGTGACGCCGGGCTGGCGCGATACCGGCGGCAGGCTGTGGACGCGCAATTTCCTGGTGGCAGTCAGCGACGACTGGCTGGGGATCGAACAGGACATGGTGATCTCACAGGCTCAGCTCAGGCAGGACGCCAATGGCGGCACCGAGGCGGTGCTGACGCTCAAGGATCCGCGGGCGCTTGGCGGTGACAATCCACGCGGCAAGAGTGCCTCGGGTTGGGCGGCGCCAGGCGGCGAGGACGTCGAATATCGGGATGGGTAGCGCATGGCCTTCGATGGACACCTGACGCGGTTCGAGCTGGGCGGCAAGGTCGAGCACAAGGATGGGCAGCAGTTCGTCGACGGCAAGGGTTTTGCCGGTGACGAGTTCGAGCGCTTCCATCGGCCGGAGCCGCATGGGTTCGCCTCGCACCCGGTGAAAGGTGGCATCGGCATCGCATTGTCGGCCCGCGGAAATCGGGACTCCGCCTATGTGCTGGGCGGCGAGAACCCGAAACTGCGCCCGGACGTGGCGATGGGCGGGGCGGCGATCTATGATCACACCGGCAACATCGTGTCGGTCGTGCAGGCCAATATGCGCCTCGTGCATGCGACCGTGATCCATCTCATCGCGCCGTCGATCATCCTCGAGGGGACGATCAAGCTCGGCGGACCCGATGCCGCACGCGAAATGTCGGTGCGCGGAACGCTCGACACGGCCGGCGACGCAGACGTCTCCAATTTCGCCGTCGGCGTGTTCGGGATCTAGGCCATGCGCGTCATTCCGCTCCTGGCGCCGGACGCGCCGCTGCTCGACCCGGACATCGTCTGGGATGGGCTCGTCGGAGACCTTGCCATCACAGATCCCGGCAATGCGGCCAATCCGGCCGGGCTTCGGGCAGGGCAAGGGCTCGCTACGGCCGTGCTGATCTGCCTGATGACCGATGTCCGTGTCGAGCAAACGGAGCTGCGGCCCGGTGACGTCAACCGCGGCTGGCCCGGCGACGGGTTCGACATGCAAGGGTTCGAGGCGCCGCTGGGGTCGAAGCTGTGGCTGCTTCGGCGGCGCCCCTTGACGGACGGGATCGAGCTCGACGCCGAGGATTACGTGCGCGCGAGCCTGCAGACACTGATCGACCAAGGCGCATGCGCTGCATTCGACGTGACTGCGGCGGTGAACCGCCCGGCGAATCGGCTCGACATCAATATCGTCGGGTATGGCGAGACCGGCGAGGCGCGCTACGACCAGCGCTTTGCGGTGCTTTGGGACGCGCTGGACAGTGTCGCGCGCCCGCTTGACCCATAGACTTCAGGAGCGCCGCACTTGGCATATCTGACCCGCTCGCTCGACGAGATCAGCAAGACCGTGCGCGGAGCGTTCCGGCAGTATCTGCCCGGCACAGATGCGTCGCTGGCGCAAAACGTGCTCTATGTCATCGCCAAGGCGGTCACACTTCTGGCGCGCGAATACGAGCTGCGCTTCGGCTGGCTGTCGCGCCAGATGTTTCTGTCATCTGCCGACGGCGATGCCTGGGTGGCGCGGCATGCAGGCGATGTCGGGATCTGGCGCAAGCCCGCCGCTTCGGCTTCCGGCATGGTCACTGGCAGCGGGCTGCCCTCTACGGCCTATCCGGCCGGCGTCCGCTTTTCGAGCGGCGGCAACACCTTCGTTTCAACCGCGTCGGTCGTGACAGACGCTGAGGGGGCCGTCTCGATTCCTGTGGTCGCCGAGCAATCCGGCGCATCGACCAACCGCGACGCCGACGCGGTGATGCTTCTGACCGATCCATCGCTCAACCCGACGCTGGCGTCCGAATTTGCCGTAGCGGTTGGAGGCCTGGGCGGCGGCGCGGATGTCGAGACGACGGCATCGCTGCGTGCGCGGGCGCTGTTTCGTAAACGCTATCCGCCGCGTGCCGGCGCGTTGTCGGACTATGAAGAGCTGGCGCTCAACGTGCCGGGGGTCATTTGCGCCTGGGCCTTCCGGGTTTCGGCTTCGCCTGGCGCGGTGACGGTGTTGTTTCTGTTTGCCGGACGAACCAATTCAATCCCGCTTTCCGGCGACGTGGCGGCGGTGCAGGCGGCCATTGATGCGCGCCGGCTGATCCGCGTCGATGCGGGTGAGGCTTCGGCCCCTGTGGCGCTGCCCGTCAATGTGACGATCTCGGGGCTTGCCACCGATACGGCCGATGTCCGCGCAGCGATCGAGGCGTCGATCCGGGCGATGTTCATCGCGCGATGCAGGCCCGGCATCGCCGGCAACACGTTCACCGTGTCACGGTCATGGATCTCGGAAGCAATCTCGACGGCTTCGGGTGAGGATCGTCACGTCATCACAGCGCCGGCGGCCGACATCACTCTGACCGGTGGCCAGTTCCCTGTTCTAGGCGTCGTCACCTATGCGTGACCCCGGTCTCAATACCCGCACCAGCGTGGCGACGCCGGACGATGTCGCGCGTTCTCTGTCGCCACCCTGGGACGTGCTCGCCGCGCCGGTGGTCGAGGATCTGCTGCCCTCGGCCATGAACTTCTGGCCGCGGGGGGCAGCCTTCGGCACTCCGGACTGGGTTGCAGCCGAAGCAGATTCCAACTGGGCGCGGCTGATGCGTGCTCTCCTCGCGCCGTTTGTCGAGCTCTACCAGCGGTCCTTCTTGCTGGCGCGAGAATCTACGCCTGCGCTGCTGAGCGAGACGCTCGACCAGTGGGAAACGGAATACGGCCTGCCCGAACCTTGCGTCACGACGGCCCAGAGCAGGGCCGAACGGCTCGCATTCCTCGCCGCGAAGGTAAACGCTGCGCCGCTGATCACGCCCGGAGACTTCATCCGGATCGCGGCCGAATACGGGTTTTCGATCGAGATCGAGGAGCCGGCCATCTTCGAGTGCGGCTTCTCAGAGGTGGGTGGCGAACACACGGTCGGCGACTGGCGCCAGGAAGTCTACTGGATCGTCAAGGTCGACGACCTTGCAGTCTACTACTTCACCACCGGCGAAAGCGAACTCGCGGCCGACCCGCTGTTTTCGTTCGGCGATGCCGAGCAGCTGCTCTGCATCCTGCGGCGGCTGGCGCCGGGCTGGACCGTGCCGATCCTGCAACTGGCTGACTGAGGACCATCACTCATGGAATACAAAGCACCATACGGGTCGGTCGATCCGGATGCGCCCTATGTCGACAAGGATGTTCCCGGCGCGATCGCGGGTTCGAAAGTTCCGCGGCAGGCGATCGAGCATCCGCAAAAGGAAATCGCGAACACGATCGATTTCTTTCTCGGCACGGGAAACTGGCGGTCAGCGCAGAGCGGTGGCGATCTCGGCCAGCTGCGCAAGTCGATCCAGCGCGCCACGTTCGGCGGCAATGCGGATCTCGTGGTGCAGGGCTGGCAGACGACGCCACCCGGTGCGCCCGTCGAGGGCCACGCCTATATCGTCAAATCCGCCGGCACCGGCGCATGGGCAGGGCAAAGCCACAAGATTGCGGTGTGGATCGGTGGCGCATGGATGTTCCTCGCGCCCACGACCGGCGTGCAGGCAAACTACAAGGAAGGCGTGAAGTTCGTCGCGATCTGGTTTGATGGCACAATCTGGGCCACCCTTGCGTCGCTGAACGCCATCACGGTACCAACTACGATCAACGTTTCACAGGCAGGATCTGCCAGCCCGGCCAATCCACTGGCGGGCGATGCGTTCGACACCATTGCGAACGCGCTTGCGTGGTTGCAGGACTGGTCGATCCTGGGCACTGGCTCGGTCAGCATCCTCCTCACGGCCGGCGTGCACAGCGTAGCGGCGCAAACCATCGCAAGGCACCCCTACGCGGACAAGATCTCCGTCACAGGCGCGAACTTGCCGGGGGCTTTCCCCGACAATACCGATGTCGTCGCCTCAATCGCCACCTCTCGCACCAACCTTCGCGCGAAGATGGGCACGATCATCTCGATATCGGGCGGCATTACCGGGTTCTTTTTCGACTCCTCCTTCGGGGGCATCTCCAAGATCATGTTCGATCACAACGGCGCTGGCGGGGGTAGCCTCGCCGCCGTGGTGCAGCGCACGGGCAGCACGAATTACATCGAGTGCATCTTCTTTGGCTGCAAACTGGGCGATGGTTCCGGCGCTGGGATCGCCGCGTCGGTCGGTGGATCTGCGCTGTTGCGGGATTGTCTGGTTGCGCACTGCGACACGGGCGGCAGGGCGCTGCAAGGCGGCTACATTGACTTCTCAGTGACAAATATCTCCTTCTCAGCTGTCTTATATTGCGGATACGGCCTGCTCGCTGGCAGCAATGGGCAGATTTCAGTGATCGGTGCTGCCACTTTTAGCAATCATTCGAACGCGGCTCTCTCCGTATCGTCCAACTCGTTGATCCGGCTTTCCGGCTCGGCCGCGGTCGGTTTTTCGAACAACCAGATCAATACATCCGCCAATGGCGGCCGGATCGAAGTTCTGTCACCGACATCTATGGGCGTCGCGGTGGGTGGCACATCTCATGTGGCGACCCTCGGCGGTTACATCTTGGTCCCCAATCAGGGCAGCATCACGTCATCTCCCGCCAACAACACGGTCGGCAACAACAATTCTTACGTGAGGATCTATTGATGCAGCTCTATTGCAGGGACGGGCTGGTGTTCGCCAGCCATGAGGACTGGCAGGTCATTCCTGACGGCGCCTATCCGGCGGACTGTGTCCGCATCATCGTGCCGGATGGCTTTCCGCTGGAGCGGGTGGGGCCGCCTCCGGCCGACGGAAATCCCGATGTTCGGCCCTATGCGCAACCGGAAATCAATGACGCGATCAGGTTGGCGATGCCGCTGGAGCCGTGGCGCTTCATGGCGATGCTGGACATCGCCGGCAAACGGCAGGCGGTCGACGATGCAATCGGGGCCATGACGGATCCCGTGGCGCGTGCGGTTGCCCGGTCGCGCCTCAACCATTCGGCCAGATTCCTGCGCAACGATCCCTTGATCGACGCACTGTCGCCACTCGTCGGCTTGACGGGAGCGGAGATCGACGGGCTCTGGCTGCAGGCGGTCGTGCTTTAAATGGCAATTTGCTGCCAAAGGGCTATCCTTGACATCGACAAAAAGGCCGAGCCTCTAGGTCTCTCCTTCGCTTCACGTCCAGGTGCTTGACCTCCGCAGTGTGGTTTTTTGGAGTTCGTTGCTGAAAGCGGGCTAAGACTGGAAGCGCGGCCACTTTTTGAGTTGGAAATCGACTCTTCTTCAAGCTAAGAGCCGAGTATGGGTGGAGCGGGTCAGTTTCGGGAAGACATCAATGGCCTTCGAGCAATTGCTGTGCTCGGGGTCATCTTCTTTCATCTCGGGATCGATGAGTTCCGCGGCGGCTTCCTTGGGGTCGACGTCTTTTTTGTGATCTCGGGATACCTGATCACCAAATCGATCCTGCGTCAGGCCGAGGAGCGCGTTTTCTCTTTCGGTGCGTTCTATTACGGGCGCGCGCGGCGTCTCTTCCCGGCGCTGCTCTCAACGGTGGCGGCGACCGCACTGGCGGGGTTGGTGATCCTCGCGCCTTCCGACCTGCGCGATCTGGCGGAATCTGCGATCTACTCGCTCGCGTGGCTATCGAACATCTATTTCTGGCTGGACACCGATTACTTTGCGGCCGAGGCGGGGACGAAGGCGCTCTTGCACACATGGTCGCTTGGCGTTGAGGAGCAGTTCTACCTCGTCTGGCCGGTCGTGGTACTCCTGAGTTTCAAGATGGCTGGTAGGAAAGGCGTGGCCGTGGCCATGCTCTGCTCGATCATTTTGGGGGCGATCGCAACCGCTGCGGTGGGCCAAATGTATCCGGCGGCGACCTTTTTTCTGACGCCTTTCCGGGTCTTCGAATTTGCCATTGGCGGCATGGTTGTGTTCACCGAGACAAAGTTTCGACCGCCGCGGATCATTACCGAGGTTGTCGTCACGGTAGCTTTGGTGATCATCGTCGCAAGTTTTGTCTTGGTCGATCGTGGGATTCCGGTCCCTTTGGGCAGCGCCATCGCCATCTGCCTAGCCGTGGCGGCCGTCATTCAAGTGGGCCGGACCGCTCATGTGGGAATAGTCCTATCCAATCGTTTCTCTGCCTTTTTTGGCCGGATTTCCTATTCGCTTTACCTTGTCCACTGGCCGATTGTCGTCCTGTATGAGTACGCGGTTTTCCGAGAGATAGGGCCGGTTGAGATGGCTGTCGTCTTTGCCGCAACCGTCGCATTCGGATGGCTTCTTCATGTCGTCGTCGAGCAGAAGTTCCGCTACTACGACTTCAAAGGCGTAACGGTTGCGCGCTACGGGGCGCTCGCGTCCATCGGTGCAGCATTCCTTCTGTCGGGACTGATCTGGTACGGGCAAGGGTGGCCTTGGCGGTCAAGCCACTATTTCGAACCCGGCTTCGTCCATTATCACACCCAGACGCATCGATACGAAACGCTCACGCAGACGTGCAGGTCTCGAAAAGCGCAAGATTGCTGGAGCATTCCTGACGACATCGATGACAAGAAGCTGGTCTTGGTGGCTGGCGACAGTCACGGTCCAGACGGCTTCAACATGATTTATCCGGCGCTCAAGGACGAGCATCTGGTGCTCAATCAGTGGCCAGGCTGCCCGCCAGTTGTAGAGACGTCGCCTCTGGTGTTGGACGGGATAACACCGCCGAAATGCAATCAATTGAACAAAGAGCGCACATCGAAAGAGTATCTGGCTAACTTCGATGTCGTCGTGGTGAGTGTTCTCTGGGCGTGGTACAAACCCTCGGATCTGGCTGAATTCATCTCTGTTGCCAAAGATGCCAACCCACAGGTGAAATTCATCGTCTTCGGGAATTACCTCGTCACGAACACTCTCTGCTGGCAAATCCTAGAGCGCAAGCCGCACAATGGCTGCTTCGCAGATGAGTACATCACGAGCAAGTTCCTATATGAGGATGAGTTGCGAAGGGTAGTTTCGGCGCACGGCGGTCTTTTCCTAAGCAAGAAGGACGTGATGTGCGATGCTGGTGGCTGCCGTCTGTTTGCCGACGAGGCAGGCACGATCCCCTTCACATGGGACATGCACCACCTTTCCTATGAGTTTGCGGGCCTAATCGGCGAAGCCGTTAGGGAACGTGTACTCGACTATGTCAACGGCACGTCGAGAGCTCTCGACTGACGGCACCCTCTTTGCCGGCCCGCAGGCGAAAAGCAACCCGTCTGGTGGCTTGGGAGTTTCTCCAGCCGGGTCCGGCTTCTCGCGAAGCCGACTGAGCAATAGCAGAGAGCTTGCATCCGGGCGCGCCGCCGCAAAGCCGGCTGACGGCGCACGGCTATGCCGTGGGGCCGATCGATGGCGTGATCGGCTACGTGACGATCAAGGCGATTTGCGCCTTCGAGGCGGCGCACGGGCTGCCGGTCGACGGGCGCGCCGACGATGCGCTGGTGAAGGCGCTGCGCGCGCCGGCGAGCGCGGCGAAGCCGGCGGAGATGGCCGTGCTGCCCGAACGGACCGTGGCCGCCAGCACCGCCGGCAAGGGGCGTGGCCGACGCAGGCCGGCGTGCCCGCCTTCTATGGCGCGGTCGGCACCAGCCAGGTGCAGATCGACATTCCCTACGACATGGTGCTGGCGTGGGACACCGGCACGCGCATCCGCAAGATGACGCTGCATGCCAAGGTGGCGGCGTCGGCCGAGCGCGTGCTGGCCTGCCCGATCTGGATAGGGTGCAAGGAACGTCAGGGGCGCGAGGAGCAGGAGCATATCGAACGCCAGATGGCGGAATTGCAGCGGCGTCTTGCAGGGACTCCGGCCTGACAGTATAAGCGAACCGCCAGTTGCAATTGGGGTTATATTTTGCCAAATCCGATATTCATCATCGGAGCGCCGCGCTCTGGAACGTCGGTCCTGACGTGGGCGCTAGGCCAGCATCCGAACATTGCCTTACTTCCCGAAACCCATTGGCTCCCCGGCATCCATAATGCCGCGCAGGAAGCCTATCGGATCGGCACTCTAAGGGAGAAGTTCTCGCACCTCGGCAATGCGGGATACCCACAAGACGAGTTCTTGGGCGAGTTCGGCGAAGCCATAGACCGGATCGCCCTCAAGAGCTTCGAAAAGCGCATAGAAATCCATCTGCCGGGCTTTCGGGGGAAGGAAGAGCCACCCCCCGGATGGGCGGTCAACAAGCAACCCCGGCTAATCCATCATCCGAAGGAACCAAAGCAGCGGTGGGTTGACGGCACGCCGGAAAATTCCGGCTACGCGAGCGAGCTTTCGGCGTTGTTCCCCGAAGCAAAGTTCATCCATGTCATTCGCGACCCGCTTGGCGTTGCAACGTCTCTTGCTCATTTTGACCGAGCCGGGGCCGACGCCATAGTGCAAGACGTGGGTGAGGGGCTGCACACATGGATGCTCTACACGGAAGCCGCTTTCAAGGGTGAACAGGCGATTGGGGATAAGGCATTCCGTCTCCACAACAAACTGCTTCGGAATGACGGGGAGGCGGCGTTGCGTAGCTGCCTCGCCTTCCTTGGTGAGGATTATTCTGAAAATTGCCTGCTCCCGCTGGAAAAGGAAATGAACTCCTCCAAGGTGACGCCGGAGGAGAAGGAAATGATACGCAACTCGGTCGAGAACATGGCTGTCTATGGCGAAGCAATGGAGCTTTACCGGAGCGTAACTGCCTAAAAGCAGCCTAAAAATCCGAAGCCATTGGCCCGCCCTCTGAGGCGGGTTTTTCTTTGGCACAATCACACAAGGAAAACGACCATGACGCTGCCCGCGCAATACGCGTGGCTCGCCCGCGAAGGCGCGCCTAAAATGCTGGTTTCCGCTCTTGGCCTCTACGGCACGCTGGAGACCCCCGGCCCGGCGAACAATCCAAAGATCCTTGCCTGGGCCGACGAGATCGGACAAGCCTACCCTACCGCCTACAACCGGTGGGCCGGCGAGTTCTACGCGCACGACTCGATTGCGTGGTGCGGCCTCGGCATGGCGATCGCCGCGGTGCGCTGCGGCAGGCAGCCTCCGGACAAGTATCTGTCGGCACTTGCATGGGCCGAGGGCGGCGCGGGATGGGTGAAGGCCGCGGTCGGCGAGGCGATGCTCGGCGACATCCTGGTCTTCAAGCGCAGCGGCGGCGGCCATGTCGCCATGTATGTCGGGGAGGATGCGACCCACTTCCACATCCTCGGCGCCAACCAGGACGACGCCTTCAACATCCGCCGCAAGGCCAGGGGGCAATGCGTCGGCGTGATCCGGCCTGCCTACATCAACCGGCCGGCAAATGTCCGCAAGGTCCGGCTCGCGCCGACCGGGGTGCTCTCGGGAAGCGAGGCATAACCCATGAAATCGCCGTTGCCGCCGCCGATCAGCCAGACGACGGGCGAACCCTCGTGGCGCTGGCGGCGCATCGTCATCCTGACGACCGTGGCGTTCTGCATGATGATGATCGCCTGGATGGTCGACCGGGCCGACACTCAGCTCAACATACTCATCGCGTCGGGCCTGCTGTGGCTCGCCGGCGTTCTGATCCTGGGCTATGCCGGGCTCGCCACCGTGCAGGACGTCTCGGCGATCATCACCACCCGCACCGGGCGGCCCTATGCCGATCCGGTTGCGCCGCCGACGCCGGTGGACCATCCGCCTGCGGACCAGACGATCGTCGTGCAGAAGGGCGGCGTTGTGGAGAAGATCGACCAGGCGGCCGATCCATACGCTGAGCTCAAGGGGATCGTCGAATGATCGTCGCCGGGCTGGCCATGGCACGCGCCGCCGCGCCCTTTCTCCTGTCGCGCACGGGCCTGCTGACGATGGCCGCCGTTGGCGTGTTCGTCTTCTACGAGGGGCTGCCGCTCGGGCCGCTGCGGATGATCCCCACTATCGGGCCGGCGCTGGAGAGCGTCACCGACGGGCGGGTCGACCGGGCGCGCAAGGCGGGTGCGGCGCAAGAACGCATCGCCTGGGAAGAGGCGCGGCGGCTGTTGCTGTTGAAGCAGGAAGAAGAGCGCCGCGCGGCGCAGGCGAAGATCGACGCGGCCGAGCGCGCCTATCTGGAGAGCCGCAAGGATCTCGACCAGCAGATCCTCGCGCTCGACGAGGCAATCGCAACCGAGGCCAAGACCGATGTGGAAGATCCTGCCTGTGCTGCTCGCGACTTTATTTCTCGCAGCGTGCGCGACCGCCTCGCGCCTCTCGGCCGTTGACACGCGGCCGGCGCATATCCCGGCTGTGCTGAAACAGGACTGCGCCAGCGCGACCGAACTGCCGGAACGGCCGCTGGGCAAGGCGGAGACGGCCCGCCTGTGGGCGCGCGACCGCCAGGCGCTCGGTGACTGCGGCAAGCGCCACCGGGCGCTGGCGGCAGCTGCCGAGGCGCTGGAAGGGCAGGGCGGCAGCGGCTCGGTGGCGGGGAGAGAGTAATGAAGATCTGTCGGGACCACTGGAGCATGTGCCGGCAAGCGATCGAGGATCGCGGCATGTCCGGCCTCGTCGCGCGCGACGGTGAACAGGCGCATGAAAACATCGTCGAGGAACTGCAGGGTGGAAGCCCGCCGTTCGACCCGCTGATGTCGATGAACTGGCACTGGACAAATGAGGCGCTGCGCTGCGGCGGGCTCTACCTCATGGCGGTCGATGCGGAAGCCAACCCCGCAAATGATGGCCACTATTGTCCGATCTGCGAGTTCGTGAAGCATTTGGAAGGCTTCGACGCGCCTGCCTCGATCGGCACGATCGCCGATCAGATGGCCGCTCATGCCAGGTCCGAAGGGCTCATTCCCAGCGTGAGCTGATGACGCGCTGGCGCACATTAATCCTCGCGACGGTCGCATTCGCGGTGACTGTCGCAATTCTCTGGCTGGCGTTCCCGCCGGCCGGTCCATGACGATGCAGGCAAGGGACGGGGACGGATGAGCGATGACGCGACGCGGTTCGATCAGCTGGACGAGGACGTCAAGGCGTTGTTGCGGCGCCTGTCGCCTGCGGAGGTCGAGACGCTGACCTATCTGTCGACGATCCCCAAGGACGAGCTGCGCGGCATGATGAAGATGTTCCGCGACGTGCGCGCGGTCAGCTGGTTCCTGCGCTGGCTGTTCTTCGCCGTCGCCGCCGTCTTCGTCACCGCGTCGGCGCTGGGCGAAAGCTTCGCCAAGGTGATGCACTGGTTTCGAGGTCCGCCATGACCGTCTACACCCTCTACCGCATCCTGCTGACCGTTCTGCTCCTCGTCATCGCCGCCCGCATGGGGCTGGCGGTGGGCGACCGCTCGGTGCCGACGCGCATCGAGCGGACGTTCCTGCTGACGCCGACCGTGGAACCCGGCGGGGAGCTTCTGACCCGGCGCACCGTCTATCGCGAGCGGCTCTGCCCGACGACGATCGAGCGCTACATGCTCGACAGCCGCGGCGTGCGCTTCGACCGGGCCGAAGACGGGCTCGGCACGATCGAGTTTCCGAACGGCACGGGCGTACTCGGCCGGGAAACCTTCATCGGCAAGCAGACCGTGCCGCGCGGCATGGTGGCGGGCAAGGCCAAGTATATCGCCATCACCTGTTACCGCTGCAACTGGGCGCAGGCGCTGTGGCCGCTGTGCGAGCCGGCGCAGGAGCGCAGCTTCACGGTGATTGAACCTCGATAGCGGCGATCGACCTCCCACGCCGCATTGCCCGCCCTGGCCACCCGGCCGGGGCGGGCTTTTTGCGTTTCAGCGGAGGAGTCCGTACGTGGCCATCAGGTGCCCGCCGATCGTGACGATGCCGAGCAGCGTCACCGCGGCGTAGATCAGCCGCGTCGTCATTGCCGGTGCAGCACCCGCGCGGCGGCGATCTGCGCCTCGGTGGCGCGCTTCTCGCGCCGCCAGCGCCGCCAGGAGACCGTGAGATCCTGCACGGCCTCGGCGACCTGCCTTTCCGACCATCCGGCTTTGGCCGCCTCGCTCATCAGCTCGAACAGGCGGTCGTTCATCGCCTCCTGGCAGGCGAGGTGGCGGTCGATGGTCGCTGGCCGGGCGGGTTTCATGGAAGAAGGGTAGGGCGGCGTCAGCTTTCCGGCAAGCGCGGCGGCGCGCCGGGCGGCGGCAGGCGCTCGCCGATCAGTCGCGATCGGTGCTGCACGCGGTAGCCGGTTTCGGGATATTCGGCGCAGAGATAGTCGAACAGGCGCTTGGCACCGAGCTGATTGCGCGCCCAGCCGACACAGAGCACGATGTTGCCGCGCGCGTCGATCTCATAGACGATCGCGCCCTCGGCATAGTGGTCGATCTGATGCATCATACGCATGGGCAGAACTTATCCGATACGAATGTGGAACATTACCGGATAGGCGTATATTCCTGTTTTGTTCCGCCGGTCAATCGGGCGCGCACCAGGAGCGGCGCTTGCCCTCCCAGGGTCGCGCCAAGCCTTCGGCGATCAGGATCGCGCCGACATCCTTGCCGTCGACGGTGATGGTCGCGAGGATTCGATTGAACTTGTCGAAGGTTCGGCCCGTCTCCGGGTCGCCGACGGTCACTTCCATGTAGCCGGATGCCAGCAGCTCGGCGAGGCGCAGCTTGGCGACCAGCGCCAGCCGCCGTTCGGCGTCGCACTGCGCATGCCGCAGCTCCGGCGCGTCGATATTGGCGATGCGATGCGGCCGACCGTCGATGCGCAGCGAGTCGCCATCGGTGACGGTGAGGGCGGCGAGAACGATCATCCATATCATTGTCAGCCTCTATAGGTGTGGCACCGTGCCTTGCAAACGGTTGATTGACGGTGACGCCGGAATTTGCCACACCCCAGCGCAACAGCTTCCATCTGTGGAGAAAATGCCTTCCGGGCGAGGCCTCCAGGGTGGGAAAGGGTTTTTGGCCCGCCGCGATGGATGGGCCTTGATACGGCGATCCTCGTCGCCGAGAGAGCGGGCCGACCATGATGGCAGATTTCTCCGGGTTGCGGACCAAGATGGTCGACGGGCAGGTCCGCACGACCGACGTGACCTCGCTGCCGCTGCTCGACGCGCTCTTGTCGGTGCCGCGCGAGGAGTTCGTCCCGGCCGCCCGGAAGAGCCTCGCCTATATCGACGAGGATCTTGAGATCGCCCCCGGACGCTACCTGATGGAACCGTCGCCTTTCGCGCGCATCGTGCAGCTGGCGGAGATCCAGCCGGGTGATTTCGTGCTCGATGTCGGCGCGGGCACCGGCTATTCGGCGGCGGTGCTGTCGAAGCTCGCGGGCTCCGTGGTTGCCCTTGAGCAGGATCCGATGCTCGCCGCCAAGGCGCAATCGGTGCTCTCGTCGCTGGGCTACGACACCGTCGCGGTCGTGGAAGGGCCGCTCTCGGCTGGCTATCCGGCTCAGGCGCCCTATGACGTCATCCTGCTCGAAGGCGCGGTCGACTCGATTCCGCAAGCCCTCTTCGACCAAATGAAGGATGGCGGACGGCTGCTGGCCGTCGAAGGGCACGGCAATTCAGCCGACGTCCGCGTCTATGTGAAGCATGGCACGTCGGTCTCTGCCCGCCGCGCGTTCAACGCCGCCGTCAAACCGTTGCCCGGTTTCAACAGCGTCCCGACATTCGAGTTTTGACCGCTTGATTTAAATCGGCCATGCAACCATGTTGGCCGGGCGCGAGCGACGAATCTGCCGGCTGACAAGGCAAACGCGTTTCGCGCGACGGGGGTGTGCGCTGACCTTACGAGGCTGCCACGCGTAGTCGAACTGAAGCCGGCCATCGGACCGGCGCCAGGAAACGAGGTCGGTCGTGTCGGTTGTTCGCAAACTGGTTGCATTTGGATTCGCGTCAACCCTGTTGATGAGCGTGACGCCGTCATATGCCGAGACGATTTTCGGAGCGCTTTCAAAGGCGTATCAGTTCAATTCGGAGCTGAATTCGGCACGCGCGGGCGTGCGCGTGACGGATGAGAACGTCGCAATCGCCAAGTCCGGCTATCGGCCGACCATTACCGGGTCAAGCAGCATCAACTACGCCTCACAAGCAGGGTTCCGCATCACGACGGGATCGTTCGGCGTCGCCATTTCGCAATCGTTGTTCGACGGGTTTCAGACGCGGAACAACGTCCGCGCAGCCGAGGCACAGGTGCGCGCCTCAAGCGAGGGTTTGCGCAATACCGAACAGAACATCCTGTTCAATGCCGCCAGCGCCTACATGGACGTGATCCGGGATCGTCAGATCGCCGTTCTGACCGAGCGAAATCTCCAGTTCCTCGTCGAGCAGGTGCGCGCCGCGCGTTCGCGTTTCGAGGTGGGTGAAGGCACCCGCACCGACGTGGCGCAGGCGGACGCGAGCCGGTCGTCGGCCGTGGCGTCGCTTGCCGCGGCACGCGCGCAGGCGGCTGCCAGCGAAGCGCTCTACCGGCAGATCGTCGGGGAGGCGCCCGGGAGGCTGAACGGCGCGGGCCCGGTCAAAGGCCTGCCCGGCGGAATCGACAAGGCATTCGTGATCGCGGCGTCCGAACATCCTGCGATCATCGCCAACAAGCATCTCGTGGATGCTTCGGGCTATTCCGTGAAGGCGGCCGAAGGCGCGCTTCTGCCGCAGATTTCCGCATCGGCGGGTGTGTCGCACAATTATTCCGAAACATTGCCAGGCGTCGGCCAGAACAACGGCTGGAGCGACCGCGCCAATATCGGCGCGACGCTCACCGTGCCGATCTATTCCGGTGGCCGCACCTCCGCGACGGTCAGGCAGCGCAAGGAATCGCTCGGCCAGGCACGTATCGAGGTCGATGTCGCCCACGATCAGGTCCGCCAGGCCGTCGCCGCCGCCTGGACCCAATATCAGGCTGCGAAGGAAACCGTCGTCGCAAACCGCGAACTCGTCGCCGCCGCCCAGCTCGCGCTCAATGGCGTGATCGAGGAGCGCAATGTCGGACAGCGCACGACGCTCGACGTCTTGAACGCCCAGGCCGACGTGATCAACGCCCAGATCAATCAGATCAGTTCGGAGCGTAATCTCGTTGTGGCGAGCTATGCGATCATGTCCGCCATCGGCCGGCTTAGTGTCCGCCAACTCGGGTTGAACGTCGCCGAATACAAGCCGCAGGAACATTACGACGCGGTCAAAAACAAGTGGATCGGACTGCGCACGCCCGACGGGCGGTAGCGGTCTCACTTATCCTGTGAGCAAATCGGATTAATCGGCGGCGGGGATTCACCACCCGCCCTGCATCGGCTACCCTGAAGGCCTGATTCGAAACGCGAATCCTCAGTTGCTCGGGGTGTAGGGATATGGCGTCGCAGGCAGCCGAAGCAGTCGTCCAGCAATTGGGGGGCGCCCAGCGCGAGCCCTCGATGGAAGAGATTCTCGCCTCAATCCGGCGGATCATCGAGGACAGCGATACGACCCGCTCCGCGCAGGAGGCCGCGTTTCCCGCGGCCGCCAATACATCCAATCCTGGCATGGGCGCCCGCGACGTCGAGGCTTTCCGTGAAGAGCTGCACGCTTCGGCGGAGCCGATCGCCGCATCGGCGGCGGAGACAATCCCTGTCGCGGAGCCGGTATCGGCGATCGAACGCACCGCGCCCGCGGAACCGGAAACAGCTCCGGCGGCTCGGACCGAACGTCCGCTGCGCACCGTAACGGTCGAGCCGGCCAGCGATGCCACGGCTCGGACCGACTGGAAGCAGCGCCTTGCCACGCCGGTCGGTTCAACGCCTCCGGCGCCCGAGCCGGCGCCCGCGCCTCAGGCTGCCGTGAACCTGCCGGAGACGCCGCGCTCGGCAATCATCTCGGACGTGGCCGGCCGCCAGGTCGCCGCCGCCTTCGGGGAATTGTCGGACGCCTTCGCGGCGAGCCGCCGCCGCTCCTTCGACGAAGTCGCCGAGGAGATGATGCGACCCATGTTGCAGGAATGGCTGGACAACAATCTGCCGACGCTGGTCGAGCGCCTCGTGCGCGAAGAGATAGAGCGGGTTGCCCGCGGCACCGCGCGCTGATCCTATCGGGCGCAGGGTCATATCTATCGCATTTCCGGCTGAGCGGCAGGTAAACCGTTCGCTTTGCGTCCGGGACTGCGCCTATGATCCGGCATCCTCGCCGAAATGGCCGCGGGGACGCAGGTTGACACGCTGACGCCCCTCGGATTTACACGGGCGCTCGTTCCCCAACTGCCCGGACAAACGCGATGCTCGACAAGACATACGATTCGAAGACCATCGAGCCCCGCATCGCCAAGGCCTGGGAGGACGCGGACGCATTCCGCGCCGGGGCCGGCGCGGAGGAGGGGGCGGAGCCCTTCACCATCGTCATCCCGCCGCCGAACGTCACCGGCTCGCTGCATATGGGCCACGCGCTCAACAACACGCTGCAGGACATCCTGGTGCGGTTCGAGCGGATGCGCGGCAAGAACGTGCTCTGGCAGCCCGGCATGGACCATGCCGGCATCGCCACGCAGATGGTGGTCGAGCGCCAGCTGGCCGAGCGGCAGATCCAGCGCCGCAATCTGACGCGCGGCGAATTCATCGACAAGGTTTGGGAGTGGAAGTCCGAGTCCGGCGGCATCATCGTCAACCAGCTGAAGCGCCTCGGCGCGTCCTGCGACTGGTCACGCGAGCGCTTCACGATGGATGAAGGCCTGTCGAAGGCGGTCATCGAGGTCTTCGTCAAGCTCTACCGCGACGGATTGATCTACCGCGGCAAGCGACTGGTCAACTGGGACCCCAAGTTCGAGACGGCGATTTCCGACCTCGAGGTGGAGAACCGCGAGGTCGACGGCCACATGTGGCATTTCAAGTATCCGCTGGCCGGCGGCGAGACCTATATCTACGTCGAGAAGGACGCGGACGGGAACGTCACCTTCCAGGAGGAGCGCGACTACATCTCGATCGCCACGACCCGCCCGGAGACAATGCTGGGCGACGGCGCCGTCGCGGTGCACCCGTCGGACGCGCGCTACGCGCCGATCGTCGGCAAGCTGTGCGAGATCCCGGTCGGTCCGAAGGAGCACCGGCGGCTCATCCCGATCATCACGGACGAATATCCCGACCCGGGATTCGGCTCCGGCGCGGTGAAGATCACCGGCGCGCACGACTTCAACGACTATCAGGTCGCCCGCCGCAACAGGATCCCGCTCTACCGCCTGATGAACGGCGTCGCCGCGATGCGCGACGACGGCGAGCCCTATGCCGTCTGCGCCGCGCAGGCGGCCGCGATCGTCGAGAGCGGCGAACTGCCGAGCGAGGCGGAGGTGGATGCGATCAACCTCGTGCCGGACGAGTATCGCGGCCTCGACCGCTACGAGGCGCGCAAGCTGATCGTCGCGCAGATCAATGCCGATGGTCTTGCCGTCACCGTGACGGACGCCGACGGCAACGCGGTTCCCTATGTCGAGTCCAAGAAGATCACACAGCCCTTCGGCGACCGCTCGGGCGTCGTGATCGAGCCGATGCTGACCGACCAGTGGTTCGCCGACGCCGCCACACTGGCGAAGCCCGCGATCGCGTCGGTTCGGGAGGGCCGCACGAACTTCGTCCCGAAGACCTGGGAGAAGACCTATTTCGAGTGGATGGAGAACATCGAGCCCTGGTGCATCTCGCGCCAGCTCTGGTGGGGACACCAGATCCCGGCCTGGTATGGCCCCGACGGCACGATCTTCGTCGCCAAGTCCGAGGAGGAGGCGCTGGAGGACGCGGTCCAGTTCTACCTCGCCCACGAAGGACCGTGGAAAGCCTGGGTCGAGGAGCGGCTCGAGAGCTTCGAGCCCGGCGCGATCCTGACCCGCGACGAGGACGTGCTCGACACCTGGTTCTCCTCTGCGCTCTGGCCGTTCTCGACGCTCGGCTGGCCGGAGAAGACGAAGGAACTCGATACCTATTATCAGACCGACGTTCTGGTGACGGGCTTCGACATCATCTTCTTCTGGGTCGCCCGGATGATGATGATGGGCCTGCATTTCATGGATGAGGAGCCTTTCCACACGGTCTACGTCCACGCGCTCGTTCGCGACAAGAACGGCGCCAAGATGTCGAAGTCCAAGGGCAACGTCATCGACCCGCTTGAACTGATCGACGAATACGGCGCGGACGCGCTGCGCTTCACACTGACGATCATGGCGGCGCAGGGCCGCGACGTGAAGCTCGATCCGGCCCGCATCGCCGGCTACCGCAACTTCGGCACCAAGCTGTGGAACGCCACCCGCTTTGCCGAGATGAACGGCGTCGCGCGCAACGACCAGTTCTGGCTCAACGACGCCAAGCTGACGGTCAACCGCTGGATCCTGACCGAGCTGACCCACACGGCCCGCGAGATCACCGCCGCGATCGAAACCTACCGGTTCAACGAGGCGGCGGGAGCTGCCTACCGCTTCGTCTGGAATACGTTCTGTGACTGGTATCTGGAACTGCTGAAGCCCGTCTTCATGGGCGACGATGCCGCGGCGAAGTCCGAGTCCCAGGCAGTCGCGGCCTTCGTGCTCGACGAGATCTACAAGCTGCTGCACCCGATGATGCCGTTCATGACGGAGGAATTGTGGGCGCATACGGCGGGCGAGGGGGGCTCGCGGGCAACGCTTCTGTGCCATGCGTCCTGGCCGAATCCCGATTTCGAGGATGCCGAGGCCGCGGCCGAGATCAACTGGCTGGTCGACCTGGTCTCGGGCATCCGCTCGGTCCGGGCCGAGATGAACGTGCCGCCGTCGGCGATCGCGCCTCTCTGCATTGTCGGCGCCGACAAGGCGACCGAGGCCCGCCTTGAACGCCATGCTGCGGCGATTGCCCGTCTCGCCCGTGTCGGTCAGGTGGGCCATTCCACGGCGGCACCGAAGGCGTCGGCGCAGATCGTGCTCGGCGAGGCGACCTTCGCGCTGCCGCTCGGCGACCTGATCGACGTCAAGGCCGAGGCCGCGCGGCTGGCCAAGGAAGTCGGCAAGGTCGAGGGCGAGATCGCCCGTGTCGAAAAGAAGCTCGACAATCCGCAATTCGTCGCCAAGGCGGCGGACGACGTGGTCGAGGCCGAGCGCGAGAAGCTGGCCGAATTCAAGGAGCAGCTTGCACGGCTTAAGACGGCGCTGGCGCGGGTGAGTTGATCAAGACGCCTTGGACGCCGGGCGGCGTCCTTCCCGTCCGCTCATCGATTGAAGGAAGTCGGGAGGGGGGGTCGCCACCGGCTTGATCTGGGCGGCACCTAAGGCTCGCTCGATACCCGCATCGGGTCGTCCAGCGCGTCGATCACCGGCTCAAGGTCATGCGGCCCCGCAGATGTGTAGCGGACGCCGTCGGTCGGCGTGGCGCCCGGGCCGCCCGGATTAAAGAAGGGTCCATAGGGCTCCGCGGTCGGAATTTCGACATAGACGATGCTTCGGGCCGCAGCCACGTCGCCCTCGAGGATGATGTCAATGTAGTTGTCGCGGTCCTCGACGTAGCAGGCGTCGTAGACAGGCGCCTTGCGTCCCAGATCCGAAAGGCCGAGCACTCGCAAGCGACCGCCTGCGACCGTGTAGTCGAGCCCGGTCTTCTCGATCAGCACCGTGCCGCCGTCCGTTGCCTTGGCGTGAAGCCGAAAATGCCGTTCGAATTCGTCTGGCTGCAAGGCGGCCACACCGTCGGGCGAGAAACCGCCGGTGGTCAGAAGCCGAAGGCGGAAGTCGCCACCGCCGTAAAGCGCCATCTCGTCGTTCGGCATATAGGGCGCGCGGTCGAGCAGCAGGGCTCCGCCTTCGCCAGCCGGCGCCGCTGCGACGCGGTTGATCTTTGCGCCCACCAGATACGGCCCCGACAGGTAAGGCGTCGTGTCAGTCTCCCATCGCATGCCGACGGCGCTTACTTCCCTGTCGCCGGGGCCGATCAGCGTGAGCGGCGTCGTATCCTCAATGATGTCGACACGGATGGCGTAGCGCGCATCAGGCTCGTTGGGACGACCGCGATTGCCGAAATCGCCGAACAGCACGACGACGTTTCGCTCGTTCAGTTCCCAGTTTGGGAAGAGACCCGCGGCATGGGGCGAAACGACTTCGCCCGTGTTGAGCGTGATTCGGAAGTCGGATGGGTCAACCGTCTCGGCCGCCAGCGGCCAGGAGAAAACGACGGGAAGGCCGTCGTCGTGGTTGGCAAATCCCTTGTAGGCGAGGGCGATGGTGTCGGGCGTGGCGGCGCTGGTGCGAACCGCGACGGGAGGGGTGCTGCCATCGGTACAGGTCAGGCTGTCGACCCAGGCTCCACCGGCCGCGCGCACGGCAGCGGGGTCGAGGGAAGGCAGCCCGATGATGCCATCGAAGCCATATCCGGCGGAGAGTATCTTCGGCTCTCCGGACCAGTAATCCGCCTCGACCAGACGTTCGTCGGAAAGATCGCGCAGGATAGAACCGGAGACGAACCGGTAGGCGCCATAGCCTGCGACTGCGACCAGAAGCAGTGCGAAGCCGGCGGCTATGAGGATTTGACGAGGCATGCTTGCAACCGAAGGTCTGGTAACACCGGACATAAGAGCATAATGAAACTCGGATAAGCCAAAACAGCCAGGACAGGAAATGCCCGCCTATCGTTCACGCACCACCACCCACGGCCGCAACATGGCCGGCGCGCGCGGCCTCTGGCGCGCCACCGGCATGAAGGACGGCGATTTCGGCAAGCCGATCATCGCCGTGGTCAACTCCTTCACCCAGTTCGTGCCCGGCCACGTCCATCTCAAGGATCTCGGCCAGCTGGTCGCGCGCGAGATCGAGGCGGCGGGCGGGGTCGCCAAGGAGTTCAACACGATCGCCGTCGATGACGGCATCGCGATGGGCCATGACGGCATGCTCTACTCGCTGCCCTCGCGCGAGATCATCGCCGACTCGGTCGAATACATGGTCAACGCGCATTGCGCCGACGCGATGGTGTGCATCTCCAACTGCGACAAGATCACCCCCGGCATGCTGAACGCTGCGATGCGGCTGAACATTCCGGTCGTCTTCGTCTCCGGCGGCCCGATGGAGGCCGGCAAGGCGATGCTGAAGGGCAAGCTGCAGGCGCTCGATCTGGTCGACGCGATGGTGATGGCGGCCGACGACCACTACACTGACGCCGAGGTGCAGGCAGTCGAGGAGGCCGCGTGCCCGACCTGCGGCTCCTGCTCGGGCATGTTCACCGCGAACTCGATGAACTGCCTTACCGAGGCGTTGGGTCTGAGCCTGCCCGGCAATGGATCGACGCTCGCAACGCATTCGGACCGCAAGCGCCTGTTCGTCGAGGCGGGCCACCTGATCGTCGATCTCGCCCGCCGCTATTACGAGCAGGACGACGAGACGGCGCTGCCGCGCAGGATCGCGACCAAGGCCGCGTTCGAGAACGCCATGGCGCTGGACATCGCAATGGGCGGGTCCACCAACACGGTGCTTCATATCCTGGCGGCCGCGCATGAGGGCGGCGTCGACTTCACCATGGAAGACATCGATGCGCTGTCGCGCAAGGTGCCGGTTCTATGCAAGGTCGCGCCGGCGAAGAACGACGTCCACATGGAAGACGTCCACCGGGCCGGCGGGATCATGGCGATTCTCGGCCAGCTCGACCGTGCGGGCCTGATCAACCGTGACGAGCCGACGATCCATGCGGTCACCATGGGCGACGCTCTCGACCAGTGGGACATCTCCCGCACCAATTCGGAAAACGTCCGCAATTTCTTCATGGCGGCTCCGGGCGGCGTGCGCACGACACAGGCATTCAGCCAGTCCAACCGCTGGGCCGATCTCGACCTCGACCGCAAGAACGGCGCGATTCGCGCGCCGGAAAGCGCCTTCTCGAAGGATGGCGGCCTCGCGGTGCTGAAAGGCAACATCGCCATCGACGGCTGCATCGTGAAGACGGCGGGCGTCGACGAGTCGATCCTGAAGTTCACCGGCCCGGCGCGGGTGTTCGAGAGCCAGGACGCGACGGTCAAGGCTATTCTCTCGAACGAGATCAAGCCGGGTGACGTGATCGTCATTCGCTACGAGGGGCCGCGCGGCGGGCCCGGGATGCA
Organism: Mesorhizobium sp.; assembly: GCF_024710845.1. Classification (GTDB taxonomy): domain Bacteria; phylum Pseudomonadota; class Alphaproteobacteria; order Rhizobiales; family Rhizobiaceae; genus Mesorhizobium_A. Next base: position 39,568 of record NZ_JANJTZ010000033.1, on the reverse strand, counting down.
GGAAATGCTCTATCCGACCAGCTACCTGAAGTCGAAGGGCCTCGGAAAGGTGTGTGCCCTTGTGACCGACGGACGCTTTTCGGGCGGAACATCCGGCCTGTCGATCGGCCATGCCTCTCCGGAAGCCGCCGAAGGCGGGACGATCGGGCTGGTGCGCGAGGGCGACACGATCGAGATCGATATCCCGAACCGGACGATCCACCTGAAGGTCAGCGATGACGAACTCACGCAAAGGCGTCACGAGCAGGACCGCCTCGGCTGGAAGCCGGCCGAAAAGCGCAAGCGCAACGTCACGCAGGCGCTGAGGGTTTATGCCGCCTTTGCGACCTCTGCTGCCCGCGGCGCCGTGCGCGTCGTCCCGGAATAAGCTGAATTCATAGGGAAAACGATCGACGGCCCCTCGCGGGGCCGTTTTCGTTTGAGCGCCGACAAAGGTTTGTGACGATTCGGCAACACTCTTTCAACAACCCTTGCGCTATAAGGCGGAGGGGACGAATTGCCTACTTCCCGCCATAAACCCGGAGCACCCCGAAGCTCACTTCGAGGCAGCCCGTGGGGCCGCAGGACGAGGCAAGGCCGCGACAAGCGGCGAGAACGGGAAGGGACGCCGTGACCGACAGAAACGGCATGAGGACTGAAAACGCGCTCTTCCGCATCGGCGGACGGGCGGTTTGCGTTCCCATGGCTGTTCTCGCGGATACGGCGCGGGGCGGCGTCCTGTCGGTGCGTACGGCGTGAGTGATTTGAGAGCGATGCGGATTTCCGGGTCCATACGGGTTGGTGCTTTCGCGGCGGGCATGTTGCTGACCGGCCTCGGACAGGCGTTTGCGCTCGATCCGGCATCGACCGGCGGCACGCCGTTGTCCAATCCCTGGGAAGCGCTGCGGGACGGCTACGACAAATACCGCAACGGCCACAAGGACGAGGCGATCGAAGCCTATCGCTACGCGGCAGAGAAGGGTCAGCTCGGCGCGCAGTGGAAGCTGGCGCGCATGTATGCCGACGGCGACGGCGTCGCGCGCAACGACTACGAGGCTTTCAAATTCTATTCGCAGATCGTCAGCCAGGGCGTCGACCATGGCAGCGTCGAGGCAGCCTATGTCTCGGACGCGCTGGTGGCGATCGGCACCTATGTCCGCACGGGTATTCCCGGATCGCCGGTGAAGGCGGATCCGATGCTGGCGCAGGAGTATTATCGCGACGCAGCCACCAACTACCGCAATCCGACGGCGCAGTTCGAACTCGGCCGCATGTTCCTCAACGGCGAGGGCGTCAAGAGCTCCGTCAAGCAGGCCGGCCGCTGGCTTCAGCTCGCCGCCGAGAAGGGCCATGCCGGCGCGCAGGCGACGCTCGGCAACCTGCTCTACCAGCGCGGCAAGGTCGTGCGCGGCCTCGCCATGCTGACGGCCGCCATGGAGCGCGCCGACCCGCGCGACCGCCAGTGGATCGGCGGCATGCAGGAGGAGGCCTTCGCGCTCGCCACCGAGGCGGACCGCCGCACGGCAATCGCGCTCGCGCAGGACATGCTCGCGCGGAAGTAGGCTCGCGCGCTCAGACGCGGGCGGAAATCCCTAAATCGATGGCAACCGGCACGTGATCCGAGGGCTTCTCCCAGGATCGCACATGCTTCTCGACCGATGCGGCGCGCAGCGTGTTGGCCGCCTCCGGCGATAGGAGCAGGTGGTCGATGCGGATGCCGTTGTTCTTCTGCCAGGCGCCGGCCTGATAGTCCCAGAACGTGTAGACGTCGGGCGCATCCGTGACGGAGCGGATCGACTCGGTGAAGCCGAGCGAGAGCAGCCGGCGGAAGGCCTGGCGCGATTCCGGCTGGAACAGGGCGTCGTTCACCCAGTCCTGCCAGCGCCTGGCGTCCTCTTTCTCAGGGATGACGTTGTAATCGCCGGCGAGCACCAGCGGCTCTTCCAGGCGTAAGCGCTCCGCCGCCCAGCGCTCGAGCCGCGCCATCCAGCGCAGCTTGTAGCCGAACTTGCGATCCTCAGAGATCGGGTTGCCGTTGGGCAGGTAAAGCGAGACGACCCGCAGCACGCCATTGCCGGTCGAGAACACGCCCTCGATGAAACGCGACTGGTCGTCCTCGTCGTCGCCTGGCAGGCCGCGGTTCACTTCGTCGAAGGGCAATTTCGACAGGATCGCGACGCCGTTGAAGCCTTTCTGGCCATGTGTCTCGACATGGTAGCCCAGCGCCTCGACCTCGGCGCGCGGAAAGCCTTCGTCGACCGTCTTGATCTCCTGCAGGCAGACGATGTCAGGCTGGCTTTCCTTCAGCCAGGCGACCAGGTTTTCGATACGTGCCTTGACGCCGTTGATGTTCCAGGTGGCGATTTTCATCGCCGATCAGACCGAGAAGCTGGTGCCGCAGCCACAGGAGGCGACCGCGTTGGGGTTCTTGATCTGGAACGACTGGCCCATCAGGTCGTCGACGAAATCGATCACAGAGCCGCCCATGTAGATGAGCGACATTTCATCGATCAGGATGGTAGCGCCAAGCTTTTCAATGGCGACGTCGTCGTTGTTGCGGCCGTCCACCAAATCGAACTTGTAGGAGAAGCCGGAGCAGCCGCCGCCCTCGACGGAAACCCGCAGGGCCGACTTGCCCGGTTCCTTGGCGACGATTTTCGCAACGCGCGTCGCGGCGGCATCGGTCACCTCAATGCCCTTCATGGCGGTCTTCGCGTCCGTGCCCATGGGCGTCACCTTGCGTTCGTCTCTGTCCAATAGGTATGAAGCGCCGGTATCCAAGTCAACCAGCGGCGGGTTTCCATGTCCGGGGAGAAAAACGCCTTCGAGGGCATCGGCTTCGGCTACCGTCCGAGGGCGCCATATGCGAGCGATCCCGCCCGGTCGCGCGGCCGCTTCTATCCCGAGCTCGAGAGCCAGACCCGCACGCCGTTCCAGCGCGATCGCGACCGGATCATCCATTCGACCGCGTTTCGCCGCCTGAAGCACAAGACCCAGGTGTTCGTCGCCCACGAAGGCGACCACTACCGCACCCGGCTCACCCACTCGATCGAGGTGGCGCAGGTCGCCCGCGCGCTGGCGCGGGCGCTGCGCGCCGACGAGGACCTGGCCGAAGCGGTCGCGCTCGTCCACGATTTCGGTCACACGCCGTTCGGCCATACCGGCGAGGACACGCTGGCGGAATGTATGAAGGCGTTCGGCGGCTTCGACCACAATTCGCAGGCGCTGCGGGTGGTGACGAAGCTCGAGCGCCGCTACGCCGAGTTCGACGGGCTGAACCTCACCTGGGAGACGCTCGAAGGGCTGGTCAAGCACAACGGGCCGCTGGTCGATGCCGCCGGGAAAGGCCTGAAAGGGCCGGTGGCGCGCTCCGTGCTCGACTTCAACGAACTCTACGATCTCCATCTGGCGGAGTTCGCCGGGCTCGAAGCCCAATGTGCCGCGATCGCCGACGACATCGCCTACAACGCACACGATATCGACGACGGTCTGCGCTCCGGCCTGTTGTCGCTCGATGCACTAGCGGAGGTCGGTCTGCCGGCGGCCATCCTTGCCGAAGTCCGTGGCCTCTATCCGGCGCTCGATCCGGTCAGGACCGGGCACGAACTGGTTCGCCGCCAGATCACGCGGATGGTCGAGGACGTCATCGTCACGTCGCAGACCAGGCTGGCCGAGACCGCGCCGGAAAGCGCCGATGCGGTCCGCGGGGCAAGACGGGCGATGGTGGTCTTCTCTCCCGGCATGGCAGACCAGGAGGCCGAGCTGAAGGCCTTCCTCTACCGCAACCTCTACCGCAACCCGACCGTGATGGCGGTGCGGGCGCAGGCCGACGAGGTTCTGCGCGATCTCTTCGCGCGCTACATGGCCGACCCGAGCGAGATGCCGGAGGGCTGGCGCGGCGTGCTGACGGGCGCTGCGGATATGGTCAGGGCAAGGCATGTCGCCGACTTCCTCGCCGGCATGACGGACACCTATGCACTCAAGGAGCACCGCCGCCTGTTTGACCACACCCCGGATTTGGGCTAGGCGCAGCCGCGGCTCCGCCCGACGGCGAAAAGCCGCGATTTCTTCGACACGGACGATGCGATGAACATTTTCGCCGACTTCAACGCGCGGATCAGGAAGGCAGTGGAGACGCTTGCGCTCGCTGCCAGGGATGGCGGCGCGCTCGATACGAGCCGCATCGCGGTCGAGCCGCCGCGCGACGCCTCGCATGGCGACATCGCCACCAACGCGGCCATGGTGCTCGCCAAGAGCGTCGGCGAAAATCCGCGCGCGCTGGCCGAGAAGATCGCGACCGTGCTGCGCGATGACGCCGATGTCGCGTCCGTCGAGGTCGCCGGACCCGGTTTCATCAACCTGCGCCTGTCGGACGGGTTCTGGCATGCGGCGCTGAAGACCATGCTGGCCTCAGGCGCTGACTACGGCCGCTCGCAGGTCGGGGCAGGGCGCAAGACCAATGTCGAATACGTCTCCGCCAACCCGACCGGGCCGATGCATGTCGGCCATTGCCGCGGCGCCGTGGTAGGCGACGTTCTCGCCAACCTGATGGCCTTCGCCGGCTACGATGTGACCAAGGAATATTACATCAACGACGCCGGCGTGCAGATCGACGTGCTCGGCCGCTCCGTCATGCTGCGCTACCGGCAGGCGCTGGGAGAAGAGATCGGCGAAATCCCGGCCGGGCTCTATCCCGGCGACTATCTGGTGCCTGTCGGCGAGGCGCTGGCAAAGGAATTCGGCGCAGGCCTCACCCAGATGCCGGAAGACCAAGCGCTGGCGATCGTCAAGGAGCGCACGATCGAGGCCATGATGGCCATGATTCGCGAAGACCTCGCCGCGCTGAACGTCCACCACGAGGTGTTCTTTTCGGAACGCACCCTTCATGCCGACGGCGGCCGCAAGATCCGCACGGCGCTGAACGAACTGACGATGAAGGGCCACGTCTACAAGGGCAAGCTGCCGCCGCCGAAGGGGCAGCTGCCAGAAGACTGGGAAGATCGCGAGCAGACGCTGTTCCGCTCCACCGAGATCGGCGACGACATCGACCGGCCGCTGGTCAAGTCCGACGGCGCCTATACCTATTTCGCCGCCGACGTCGCCTATCTCTACGACAAGTACTGGCGCGGCTTCCAGGAGATGATCTTTGTCCTCGGCGCCGACCATGGCGGCTATGTCAAGCGGATGGAGGCGCTGGCGCGCGCGGTCGGCGGCGACGAGATCAAGCTGACCGTGCTGCTCTGCCAGCTCGTCAAGCTCTTCCGCGACGGCGAACCGGTGCGCATGTCGAAGCGCTCGGGCGAATTCGTCACTCTGCGCGAAGTGGTCGAGGAGGTCGGGCGCGACCCGATCCGCTTTATGATGATCTACCGCAAGAACGACGCCCCGCTCGATTTCGACTTCGCCAAGGTGACGGAGCAGTCGAAGGACAACCCGGTGTTCTATGTCCAGTATGCCTCGGCGCGGACGCATTCGGCCATGCGCCAGGCGGCGGAGCAGCTCGGCACGGCGATTCCGCCTGTCGCGGAACTGGCTGACCGGGCCCATCTCCTCACCGACGAGAGCGAGATCGGGCTGATCAAGAAGCTCGCCGAATACCCGCGCCTGATCGAAAGCGCCGCGCTCGCCAAGGAGCCGCACCGGCTGGCTTTCTATCTCTACGAGGTTGCGACGGCGTTCCATGGCCAGTGGAACCGCGGCAATGACAATCCCGGCTTACGTTTTATTAAGGTTAACGACCCAGAATTGACCTATGCCAGACTCGGGCTGGTGCAGGCAGTTTCCGGCGTCATAACGTCCGGACTGGCGTTGATCGGAGCCGAAGCGCCCCGGGAAATGCGTTAGTTCCGCCCGGAGTTACCTGTCACCTTTTGCCCACATTACGCTGGTACGGCCTCTCGTTCCTGACGGCCACGTCGGGACGGGTACGAGTGTGGGATGAAACCATGGCAAGCAACTCCGTCTTGAAGGCAGCGCGTTCCTCCGACATTCCGGAAACCGATCCGCTGGCTGAACTCAGCCGCATCATGGGTCTGGCGAAGGAAGAGGCGGCCGCCAACTCCTCCGGAGGGGATTTCGAGATCGACCTCGAGCAGGAGCTGATGGGCGAGTTCCTCCGCGACGATGCCGAGCCGCAGCCGCAGGCGCGCGCCCCGCACGTCGCTGAAGAGGAAACCGGCTCGCTGGAAGCGGATTTCGACGATGCATTCGCGGAGATGCTGGCCGAGCCGGTCGAGGCGCAGGAGCCGAAAGCCGTTGAGGTGCCGGAGCCCGAGCCTGCCGCCGCGATCGAAGATCTCGACGTCGAGCGGAAGGCGCGGGAAGCCGCCATCGAGGACGATCTTGCCGATCTCGATGCCGCCTTCGAGGGTTTCGACCTTGCCGCCGCGGAAGATGATCAGGCGCCCGAGTATCTCCCTGAGGAGGTCGAAGAAGAGCTCTTCGACGACGCGTCGGTATTCGACGAGCCGTCGCCCGTGGCCCAGGCGCCGGACGAGATTGCGCCGGAAGCCATCGAGGCAGACGAGCCGCGGGCCATGATTGAGCCCGACATCGCGCCGGCACCGATGGCCGCTTCGGCGGCCCTTTCGATTGAGGACGAGCTTCGCGCGCTTCTCGGACAGGTGAAAATTCCTGACGTGCCGGCGGCCGAAGCCACGGCCCAGGATGACCGCGCCGAGTCGCGGTCGCAGGTATTCGAGAAGGCCGCCGAACCGGCAAGCGCTGCCGTGGCGGACGCAGTCTCCGACGTCGAGTTCGAGTTCTCCGAGGACGATTTTGCGGTCGAGCAGCCCGAACCGGCCCACGACGAGATGATCGGGCGGTCTGACGCGGATACCGGCGAAGAACTCGTCGCGCAGGTTGACGAAGAGTTTGTCGCGCAGGCAGACGAAGAGCTTGCAGCGGAAATGCCGTCCTTCGACGATTTTTCCTTCGACGAGGCAGATTTCGACACAGCCGGCCTCGCTTCGGCCCTCGCCGAGACGCTGGCTGAGGACGAGACCGCGCATGCAGCCGAAGAGCCGCAAGCCGCCCGGCACATTGCCACGGAGACCGAAGCGGCGCTTAATCCGGCTGAACGTTCCGAAGCCGTTTCCGAGGTTCCGGATGACATGGGCATCGACCTAGAGGCGGAATTGGCAACCTTCTCGGACAAAGCGAACGAGCCGGCGAGGTCCGCGGCGAGCGAGAGGCCGGCGCCGGAGCCGGTCGGCTTGCGCCCGCTGACGTTCCCGGGAGAGCGCGCGGCCGCAACCGAGCGGCCCGCTGCCCCTGCCTTCGACTGGCGCAAGCGCTATGCCGAGATGAAGTCGACAGAGCCGGCCCGGTCCGCGCCGGCTGCCGAGCAAGCAGCGGCCCCGAAAGCCGAATCCGCAGTGGACGACGCCGATCCGTTCGCGGCCCTGGCAGCACTTGCCGCCCAGCCGCCCATCCTGCGCAGCCTTGGCCGCAGCAACCCGGTCGCGGTGACACCGGTAGCGGCCGAACGCGCGCCCGCCCGCCCGGCCCCCGTTGCAGCTCCGGCGCCTGTGGTCGAGAAGCCGGCGGTTGCAGCCACGCCCGTGTCTTCGACGCCTGCGCTTTCCTCGTGGCGGACGCAGAATGTGCCAAGCGATCCCGCGCCGCGCGCCTCCGCCGCACCGAAGCCGGCCCTTCCCGAGCCGGCAATACCGCAGCGCGGCGCAATCGGCCAGACTGGCCCGCTCTTCCCGGTATCGCGGTCGGACACATCGTTCCAGCCGCTCCGTCCGGGGCCGACGGCGCTTGCCGGCGCAGCGACCGCCTCTTCGATCTTCGCGGCGCGTCCATCCACCGCCACGCCAGCGGTATCGACCGCCCCGGCAGCTCTTGCGCCCACGCCGACCGTCGCCCCTCGTGTCGCACCGCAGCCCGTCGACGACGAGTTCCCCGATCTCGCCGCGCTGCTCGACGATGCCAATCTGGCTCCCGACATCGACACGATCGAATTTTCCGACGACGCCGTCGCACTGGCTGACGAACTCGACATTCCGGACATCGCTCGGGACGAGCCGGTCACCGCATCGTCGCCGTACGACGACCTCGACGCGGATTTCGCCAATGCATTCCAGCAGCTCTCCGCAACTCCCGCGCCCAGGACAACGCAGCCGGCCTATCGCCCGGCCGCCCAGCCGGATCCCGGAGCCGCCTACTATGTCGAGCGTGCCACGGCGCCCGCCCGCGACGCCTATGCGAACCGCCCGGCCGCGCAAAGCAGCCTCAATGCTCAGGAGCCCGACTATGGTGCACAGCTGGCGGGTTTCGACATGGACCAGAGCAGCGCGGCCTATGCCGACGACGATGACGTTGCCTTCGCCGGCGATTTCTACGGCGTCGACACCGAGAAGGAACAGCCGAAGAGAAGCCGTGGATTGCTGATCGCCGCAGCGCTGGCCGGCGTCGTCGTCATTGGCGGCATCGGCGCCTATGCCCTCAGCGGCGGCTCGACCGGCGATGACGCTCCGGCCCTGGTGAAAGCGGATACGGCGCCGGTCAAGGTGAAGCCCGAGACGCCCGGCGGCGTTGTCGTGCCGAACCAGGACGGCCAGGTCTACGATCAGGTGCGCGGACAGCCGGCAGCGGCTCCGTCGCAGGACAAGCTCGTGTCCGGCGCCGAAGAGCCGATCGCGGCGCCTGCCGCGCCGGTTGCGGCCGAGCCTGCGACGGGCGAGCAGCCTGTCGCGGCGGCGCCGGCGGCTTCGGCGCTGCCGGGCGTCGAGACGCCGCAGGTGAAATCCGAAGAACGCGTCACGCTGCAGGATTCGGCGCAGACTGCTCCTCAGTCGCAGGATGTCGTGGCAATCGCGCCGAAGAAGGTCCGCACCATGATCGTGCGTCCGGATGGAACGCTCGTGGCGCGCGAAGATCCGCCGGCCGCATCCGCGGAGACGACCGGCACGGCCATGCAGACGATGCCTGCCGGCGCGGATCCGGCCACGATGGCGAACGTGCAATCCGGCGCGCAGATACCCTCGGCCGTCCCGGGCGCCCAGGACGAGGTATCGATCCTGCCGCCGGAGAACGCCGGCGAGAGCGCTTCGGATCTCCAGACGCCGGCGCCCACGGACGTGATCGTGCCGATGCCCCGGCCGAGCCACACTGCGGCGGCCGCGACCGAAGAGCCGGTGCGGCAGGCCGCGGTGACGCCGGCGCCGGTTCGCGCCGAACCTGCCCCGGCGCCCGCCGCCCCGGCCGCGCAGGAGGCGAGTGCCCCGGCGGCGACCGCGCCTGTCGCGACCAGCCTGTGGAGCGTGCAGATCGCTTCGCAGCCGACGCGGGAAGGCGCGCAGTCCTCCTATGAGGATCTGGCGCGCCGCTACGGCAGCGTGCTCGGCGGCAAGGGCGTGAACATCATCCAGGCCGAAGTGACCGGCAAGGGCACGATGTGGCGGGTGCGCGTACCGGCGGCGTCGAAGAACGACGCCAACATCCTCTGCGCCAAGCTGAAGACGGCCGGCGGAAGCTGCTTCGTCACGCAGTGACCCGAGCCGGATCGACTATCGACGGGCGCCCTTGCGGCGCCCGTTTTCGTTTCGGCCAGTGATGGGCGGTTGGGTGCGGTCGGGAAGACTCGAACTTCTGCCCGCCGCATCGCGGGGCGTGAGAGCCATGTGCAGCGCGCGCGGCTTTGCTCTAGACTCATGCCATGACCGAATCAAAAGCCATGATCCTGGGCTGTTCCGGCCTGTCGCTGACGTCAGACGAGGCGGCGTTCTTCCGCGAGGAGCGGCCGTGGGCGTTCATCCTGTTCGCGCGTAACATCTCTGAGCCGGGCCAGATCCGCGACCTCTGCGCTGCCCTGCGCGCGTGCGTCGGGCGCGACGACGCGCTGGTCTTCATCGACCAGGAGGGGGGACGGGTGCAGCGGCTGCGCCCGCCGCTCGCGCCGAACTATCCCCCCGGTGACGCGCTCGGCGCTTTGTACAAGCAGGACGCCAAGGCCGGGCTGCGCGCCGCCTGGCTGATGTCGCGCCTGCACGCCTTCGATCTGTCGAAGCTCGGCATCACGGCCGATTGCCTTCCGGTGCTCGACGTTCCGGTGGAGGGCGCCCACGACGTCATTGGCAACCGTGCCTACGGCAAGGATCCGCAAACCGTGGCGGCGATGGGCCGGGCGGCGGCCGAGGGACTGCTGGCGGGCGGGGTGCTGCCGGTCATCAAGCACATTCCGGGGCATGGACGGGCGTTTTCGGATTCGCATCACGCGCTTCCGGTGGTCGATACGCCGCTCGACGAGCTTCGCCGGCACGACTTCGCGCCGTTCAAGGACAATGCCGGCATCGGCATGGCGATGACCGCGCATGTCATCTATTCGGCGATCGATCCCGAACGCCCGGCGACGACCTCGCGCACGGTTATTTCGGACTATGTCCGCGGCGAGATCGGCTTCGACGGGCTGCTGATGAGCGACGACCTGTCGATGAAGGCGCTTTCTGGGGATTTCGCGGCGCGCGCTAGCGCAAGCCTTGCGGCGGGCTGCGATGTGGTTCTTCACTGCAACGGGGTGATGGACGAGATGGCGCCGGTGGCGGCCGCGGTTCCGCTGCTGGCCGGCAAGGCGCTGGAGCGCGCGGCAATGGCGATGACGCCTCTCGGAAAGACGGATGGCGCCGACGAGCGCGCCGTTCGCGACGAATTCGCGGCCCTGTTCGAGGCCGTGGCATGAGGAACGGTTGTTCGCGTGAACGAGCGGAGCGACACAAGGGCAGGGGCTAGCACGGACCCGAAGCCCACGCCGATGGACCGCCTGTGGGCGGACAACGACGATCTGCGTCCGGATCCCGACGAAGCGCTGGTCGTGGACGTTTCCGGGTTCGAAGGCCCGCTCGACCTTCTGCTGCATCTCGCCCGCACCCAGAAGGTGGACCTGGCGCGAATCTCCATCCTGGCGCTGGTCGAACAATATCTCGTCTTCATCGACCGGGTGCGGAAGCTCAAGCTCGAAGTCGCGGCCGACTATCTGGTGATGGCGGCCTGGCTCGCCTACCTTAAATCCAAGCTGTTGATCCCCAAGCAGCCCGGCGACGAGGAGGAGAGCGGCGAGGAATTGGCGGCCATCCTGCAGTTTCGACTGAAGCGTCTGGAAGCGATGCGCGACATGGCCGCGCGGCTGGTCAATCGCAACCGGCTCGGCCGCGACGTGTTTGCCCGCGGCATGCCCGAAACCGTGGTCGTGGAGACGACGAGCACCTTTTCGGCGTCGCTCTACGATCTCCTGACGGCCTATGCGGGGCAGCGGCAGCGGCAGGCGATCACCAATGTGCGGATCGCGCGGCGCACGGTGTGGTCGCTCAAGGAGGCGCGCGACATCCTGATGCGGCTCGTCGGCCGCATGAAGGACTGGACGGCGCTCGACCGGTTCCTGATCGAATACATCGTCGCGCCACAGGAGCGTGCGACGGTGATCGCAAGTTCCTTCGCGGCGAGCCTCGAACTCGTCCGCGAAGGCAAGCTCGAAGTCCGCCAGGACGGCGCATTCGCGCCGATCTACCTGCGCGGCGGTCCGAAGGCCGATCGGCTGGCGGAGGTTGCCTATGATTGAAGGTGGAAACGCGGCCATGTCCTTCGTGGACGACGACGAACCGGGCGGGCCGGAGCCTTTCGACAATCCCGCGGCGCGGCTGCATCTGGCCGAGACCGTGCGGATGGCCGAGGCGATAGTCTTTGCTTCCGCCGAACCGGTGTCGGAGAAGGCGCTGGCTGCCAGGCTGCCGCAGGGTAGCGACATCGCGGCGGCCATGGCCGAGCTCCAGCGCATCTACGACAAGCGCGGCGTGAACCTCGTCCGTATCGGCGACGCATGGGCCTTCCGCACTGCCGGCGATCTTGCCTTCCTGATGAACCGCGACGCGGTGCAGCAGAAGAAATTGTCGCGCGCCGCGCTCGAGGTGCTGGCGATCGCCGCCTACCACCAGCCCGTCACCCGCGCCGAGATCGAGGAGATCCGCGGGGTCGAGACGTCGAAGGGCACGCTGGACCTGCTGATGGAAACCGGCTGGATCCGCATGCGCGGCCGCCGCCGCACGCCCGGCCGACCGGTGACCTACGGCACCACCGATGCTTTCCTCGACCATTTCGGGCTGGCAGAGATCCGCGACTTGCCTGGCATGGACGAGTTGAAGGGGGCGGGGCTCCTGTCGACGCGCATGCCGTCGAACTTCCAGGTACCGACGCCGATGGCCGATCCGGGACTGCTCGCCGACGACGAGGACGAGCTGACCGACATCGACCTCGAGGAACTCGGCCTGTTGACACCCAAGGGCGGGGATGATTGACGGGTCCGGCCGTTTCTCGCGGCCCGACCGGTCGAGGTAGAACCACACATGACGAATGCTGCGCAGTCCGCAGCCCGGGTGCCGGCCGGGGTCACGTTCGCGGCGCGATTGTCTTTCGAGAACATCTCGCATTCGTTTGCCGGTAATGGCGAGACGCTGTCCGATGTGTCGCTGACCGCAGAGCCCGGCGAGGTGCTCTGCCTGCTCGGGCCTTCGGGCTCGGGCAAGACGACGCTGCTGCGCATCGCCGCCGGAATCGAGCCGCAGACCTCCGGCCGCGTAATGATGAACGAGCGCGAGATTGCCGGACCGAGTATATTCCTGCCGCCGGAAAAACGCTCGATCGGCCTGGTTTTCCAGGACTTCGCGCTGTTTCCGCATCTGACCATCCTGGAAAACGTTCGCTTCGGCCTGACGGCCATGTCGCGTGCCGAGGCCAACCGCGAGGCGGAGATCGCGCTGTCTCGCGTCGGCCTGGAGCAATATGCGCAATCCTATCCGCATGTGCTCTCGGGCGGCGAGCAGCAGCGCGTGGCGCTTGCCCGCGCGCTGGCGCCGCGCCCGGCGGTGCTGTTGATGGACGAGCCGTTTTCCGGTCTCGATTCGCGGCTGAAGGATTCGGTGCGCGCCGAGACGCTTGCCATCCTGCGCGAGAGCCGCGCCACGGCGATCGTCGTCACCCACGACGCCGAGGAGGCGATGCGCATGGGCGACCGGATCGCGCTGCTTCGCGCCGGCCGGCTAGTCCAGACGGGAACGGCCGAGGAACTTTACAATCGGCCCAACAGCCTTTTTGCCGCCGGATTCTTTTCGGAAATCAATGTCTTCGAGTGCGAGGTCGCGGACGGCAAGGTGGCGACGCCGCTCGGCGACTTCGCGGCAGCCGGGTTTGCCGAGGGTTCGGCGGTCGAGGTCGCGGTGAGGCTTGGCGGGATTTCGGCGGGCGATGACGATGCCGGCACGCCCGGCCGCGTCATCTCGCGCCGGTTCCTCGGCGACGCGGAACTGTTCGAAATCCGCGTCGCAGGGACCGACCGGCCGGTCAGGGCCCGGATGAAGTGCGGTCTTGTTGCGCCCGGCAGGCGCGACATAACGCTCACGATTCGTGAAAGCGACGTGCTTGTGTTTGAAAGAGCCGGCAAAAACGCTTAGATCAATTCAACGAACTTGTTCGAAAGAGGATAGTCATGGGTTCCTTCTCGATATGGCACTGGCTCATCGTGCTGGTCGTCGTCCTTCTGCTCTTCGGTCGCGGCAAGATCCCGGAGCTGATGGGTGACATGGCCAAGGGCATCAAGAGCTTCAAGAAAGGCATGTCCGACGACGAGGTGGATACGACGAAGACCGTCGACCACCGCGCCGACGAAGCCGTGACCCCGGCCAAGGAAAAAGTCAGCAAGACCTGACGCCCGACGCCGCTGGGGCCTGACTGGCCGGAGATATCGCCATGCTGGATGTCGGCTGGACGGAAATGCTCGTGATCGCGATCGTGATGATCGTGGTCGTGGGGCCGAAGGATTTGCCGAAAATGCTGCGCACGTTCGGCAAGACGACCGCGAAGATGCGGTCGATGGCCGGCGATTTCCGCAAGCAGTTCGACGAGGCGCTGAAGGAAGCGGAACTCGACGGTGTCAAGGATTCGCTGAACGAGCTGCGCAAGATGAATCCGGCCGCCGACATCAAGAAGGCGCTGAACCCGATGGAAAAGGCCGCCGCCGACGTGCGCGCCGGCCTGGAAGCCGCGCTGAAGCCGACGCCGGCGCCGACCGCATCGCCGGTGACGCACGCCGCCGAGCCGCTCAAGGCCGGCCCGGTCGGGACAACGGGTGAAGCGGCCCCGGTCTTGACGGCCGAGCCCGTGGCCGCATCTGCGATGGCCCCGATCGTGGCTGCTACACCGGTCGCAAAGCCTGTCGCCAAGACGGCGAAGGCTGCCAAGGCGCCGGCAAAATCAACCGCACCGGCTCCGGCGACCAAGAAGCCGGCTGCGGCTGCGAAGAAGACCGGAACCAAGGCGTGAGCACCGAAGACGACGAGATCGAGAAGTCCTCAGCGCCGCTGATGGAGCACCTCATCGAGCTGCGCACGCGGCTGATCTGGTCGATCGGCGGCTTCTTCGTCGCCTTCCTGGTCTGCTTCTACTTCGCCAAGCAACTGTTCAACCTGCTGGTCATCCCGTTCCAGCTGGCGACCAGCTGGGCGGGGCTCGACCCGAACCAGGTCGAGCTAATCTACACCGCGCCGCAGGAGTTCTTCTTCACCCAGGTCAAGCTCGGCATGTTCGGCGGCCTGGTGATCGCCTTCCCGCTGATTGCCGCGCAGATCTACAAATTCGTCGCGCCGGGGCTCTACAAGAACGAGCGGCAGGCCTTCCTGCCCTTCCTGTTCGCGTCCTTCATCCTGTTCCTGATCGGCGCGGCACTCGTCTATTTCTTCTTCACGCCGATGGTGATGTGGTTCTTCCTCGCCATGCAGCAGACCGGCGGCGCCGGCGAGGTCGAGATCTCGCTTTTGCCGAAAGTGTCGGAATATCTCAGCCTCATCATGACGCTGATCTTCTCCTTCGGCCTCGTCTTCCAGCTGCCGGTGGTGACGACGCTGATGGCGCGCGTCGGCCTGCTCTCGGCGGCCGGCCTCGCGGAAAAGCGCAAATGGGCGATCGTCATCGCCTTCATCGTTGCCGCGGTCCTGACCCCGCCCGATCCGGTCAGCCAGATCGGCCTCGCCGTGCCGACGATCCTGCTCTACGAACTGTCGATCTGGCTCGCCCGCTGGGTCGAGCGCGACCGCGAGAAGAAGCGCGTGGCGAAGGAGGCAGCGGAAGCCGCCGCCGCGAACGCCCCGGCCGACGGCAAGCCGGCGGAATAGGCTCCGACCATCGATCTGCTGGACGCGCGGCGCCGGGTCGTATTGCTTCGGCGCGCGCGAGGGTTTAACCCGCTGGACCGTCCGGGTGCGGGGCACCCAAGAACGCATCAACGGAACGAACCATGCTCGACATCAAGTGGATCCGCGACAACCCCAAGGCCCTGGCCGATGCGCTGGTCAAGCGCGGCCAGTCGCCGGAGGTAGCCGAGTCGACGGTGTCCGACCTGATCGAGAAGGACGAGGCGCGCCGCGCGCATCTGGGCGAACTCCAGTTGAAGCAGGAACGCCGCAACGCCGCGTCGAAGGAGATCGGCAATGCGATGCGGGCGGGAGACCAAGCCCGCGCCGAGGAGCTGAAGCTCGAGGTTCAGGGCATCAAGGAGTTCATCCAGAACGGCGAGGCGCGCGAGCGCGAACTGGACAAGGCGCTGGACGACGCGCTGGCCGTTATTCCGAACATCCCGATGGACGACGTGCCGGTCGGCAAGGACGAGCACGACAACGTCCAGGTTCGCGACTGGGGCACCGAGCTGATCGCCGCGCGCCAGCCCGGCATGGGCAACAAGCCGAAGGAGCATTTCGAGATCGGCGAAACCCTCGGCATGATGGATTTCGAGCGGGCGGCGAAGCTGTCGGGCAGCCGGTTCACGGTGGTACGGGGTAAACTGGCGCGGCTCGAACGCGCGCTTGGGCAGTTCATGCTGGATCTGCATACGAACGAGCATGGCTACGAGGAGGTCCAGCCGCCGCTGATGGTGCGCAGTGATGCTATGTATGGGACGGGGCAGCTTCCGAAATTCGAAGAGGATCTGTTCCGGACGCAGCGCGAAAACCCGTTAGCAGAGCAGGTTCGGATCGGGCTGAAAAATGCCCGCGAACGTGCCTATCGCGAAGGCAAAACCGGAGCTGAAGTTCAGGATGCGCTTCAGGACTACGTGGTCGAAGAGGCAAACAAAGTCCAGTTTGATAAGCTCTACCTCATCCCCACCGCCGAGGTTCCCCTGACCAACCTCGTCCGCGAAGAAATCCTCGACGTCAAAACGCTGCCGCGCCGCATGACCGCGCTCACTCCCTGTTTCCGCTCCGAAGCCGGCTCCGCCGGACGCGACACGCGCGGCATGCTGCGGCAGCACCAGTTCAACAAGGTGGAACTGGTGTCGATCACCGACGCCGAGAGCGCCACCGCCGAGCACGAGCGCATGACGGCCTGCGCGGAAGAAGTGCTGAAGCGGCTCGGGCTGCCGTTCCGCACCATGCTTCTATGCACCGGCGACATGGGTTTTGGATCGCGCAAGACCTACGACATCGAGGTCTGGCTGCCGGGCCAGAACGCCTATCGCGAGATCTCGTCCTGCTCGGTCTGCGGCGATTTCCAGGGCCGGCGCATGGAAGCGCGCTATCGCGCCGCAGACGCCAAGGGCACGACGTTCGTGCACACGCTCAACGGATCCGGCGTCGCCGTCGGCCGCGCCCTGATCGCCGTCATCGAGAATTACCAGAACGAGGACGGCTCGGTGACGATTCCTGAAGTTCTGCGGCCTTACATGGGCGGACTGGACAGAATAGATCGGGCCTGAGATGCGCATCCTCTTGACCAATGACGATGGCATCCATGCCGAAGGCCTGATGGTGCTGGAACGCATCGCCCGCACGATCTCCGACGACGTCTGGGTGGTTGCGCCGGAAACAGACCAGTCGGGCTTCGCCCACTCGCTGTCGCTGTCCGAGCCGCTGCGCATGCGCAAGGTGGCCGACAAGCACTACGCGCTGCGCGGCACGCCGACGGACTGCGTCATCATGGGCGTGCGCAACATCATGCCCGAGCCGCCGGATCTGGTGCTGTCCGGCGTCAATTCCGGCTCGAACATCGCCGACGACGTGACCTATTCGGGCACGGTCGCCGGCGCCATGGAGGGTACTCTGATCGGCATCCGCTCGATCTCGCTCAGCCAGAGCTATCATTTCGAGAACGACGGCCGCGTCGTGCCATGGCGCACGGCCGAGACGCTCGCGCCGGATCTGCTGCAGAAGCTGATCGCGGCGGACCTTCCCAAGGGTGTGTTTCTCAACGTCAATTTCCCCAATTGCGAGGCGGAAGAGGTCGAAGGTGTCGAAGTCACCGCGCAAGGCAAGTATGTCCACGGGCTCTGGATCGACGAACGCAAGGACGGCCGCGGCTTCCCCTATTACTGGCTGCGCTTCGGCAAGCAGATGAACGCGCCGGTGGAGGGCACCGACATCCACGCGCTCGACGCGCGCCGCATCTCGGTGACGCCGATGAAACTCGACCTCACCGCGCACGAGACGCGGGACGCACTCGCCGCGGTGCTCGGATGAGCGAGGCGCAGGGCGAGCGCGAATCCTTCGCGGCGTTTCTGCTGCGCGCACGTGCCGGCGGGCTTGTCGACAAGGCGCTGATCGCCGCGATCGAGGCGACGCCGCGCCGCGGCTTCGTGCCCGGCCAGTGGCAGGCGCATGCCTGGTCCGACCGGATGCTGCCGATCGAATGCGGCGAGGCGATCGAAGGCGTGGATTTCCAGGCGAAGATCCTGGCGTCGCTCGCGCTCGAACCGTCGCATCGCGTGCTGGAGATCGGCACCGGCAGCGGTTTCACCGCTGCGGTCATGGGGCGTCTTTCGGCGCGCGTGCTCACCGTCGAGCGCTACCGGACGCTAGCCGCGAATGCGCGTCAGCGGCTCGAAGCCCTTGGCATCACCAACGTCGCGGTGCGCCACATGGACGGCGTCAATGGCGTGCCGTCGGAAGGGCCGTTCGACCGGATCGTCGTCTGGGCCGCGTTCGACGGAATGCCGCGCACCTTCGTCGACCAGCTCGCCAGCGGCGGCGTGCTGATCGCGCCGATCGGCCCGGCGGAAGGCGTGCAGCAGATGGCGCGGCTTACCAAGGTGGGCAGCCGCTTCGATCGCGAGGACATCGCCACGGCGCGGCTTCAGCCGTTGATGGCCGGCGTTGCCGCCGCAATTTAGTCGAATTTTCTTCAAGTCCCGCCAAGACTTAACCGCCCAGTAAGATTAACGCGCTTTAATCATGCCAGTTCGGTAACTGGTGTGCGGGTGTAGTCATGCGGTTCGGGTCGTTGCAGAGAAGTCAGCGCGTTCTGGCACGTAGCGCCGCGCTTGTCCTCATCGGCGGAATGGCGGCGGGATGCAGTTCCGGGGTCAGTCGTTTCACGGACGACATCTTCACCGGATCGACCGCCAACCAGCGCCAGATCGTCAAGAAAGACAACCAGCCGTTCCCCGGCGACGCGAGCCGTGTCGCCCCGGCCAACGGCATGAATGTCCCGACGCCCGCCCGCGCGGCGGTCGAGCCCCAGTCGGTCACGCGCTCCTCGCTGCCGCCTCCGGCTGCGTCCACGCCGGTCGCCAAGGCTGCGACGCCTAAGGTCGATACGACGCCAACCGGATCTGTCACCAAGCCCGCTCCGCAGACTGTCTCGACTGAGGAAGAGGTCCATCAGGGCTGGTCGCGGGCCGGTGGCACGCAGGTGACCTTGAAGGACGGCGAGACCCTCTACAACCTGTCGAAGCGGTTCGGCGTGCCGGTCAACGAGATCATGAAGGCGAACGGCATCGCCAGCGCCGATACGGTGGCGGTCGGGCAGAAGATCGTCATCCCGACCTATGTCTATTCGAGCAAGGCACCGGTTTCCGCGCCCGACAATACCCGCCAGGTCGCCGATGCCAGTTCTTCGCGCGGCTTGAAGGCTAACGCTCCCGCCAAGGACCTGCCGCAGCCGATCAAGAAGCCGGAGAACGTGGCGGTCCTGCCGCAGCAGCCCAAGGTGAAGGAACCCGAGGCCGAGACCGCCAAGGCCGACAATTCCGCGGCTTCCGCTTCGCCCAAGGCGTCGGGGCAGGGCGGCGGCTACACGGTCGTCGCCGGCGATTCGCTCTACGGCATCGCCAAGAAGACGGGCGCCAAGGCCGCCGATATCCGCAAGGTGAACAATCTCGGCCAAACCGCCAATCTAAAGATCGGCCAGAAGCTCGTCATTCCGGGCGCCTCTCAGCAGGTCGCGCAGGCGCCGGGGGTCGACCCGATGATCACCGGCTCGGCCGGTCCGGCCAAGAAGGCGGACAAGCCCGGGGCGGCGAAGCTCGCGACTTACACGCCGCCCAAGGCCGACAATAAGGTGATCAGGGAAGCGGAAGCCGCCAGCAACGAGGCGGCACCGGACGGGACCGGCATCGGCAAGATGCGTTGGCCCGTGCGCGGCCGCGTCGTCGGCACTTACGGCAATTCGAACGGCGCCTCGTACAATGACGGCATCGACATCGCCGTTCCCGAGGGCACGCCGGTCAAGGCGGCCGAAAACGGCGTCGTCATCTTCGCCGGCGAGGGACTGAAGGATTTCGGCAAGACCGTGCTGGTTCGCCACGCCGACGGCAAGGTCACCGTTTACGGCCATACGAGCGAGATCAAGGTGAGCCGCGGCGACACCGTCAAGCGCGGCCAGGAGATCGCCAAATCGGGCATGTCCGGCAACACGGACTCGCCGAAGCTGCATTTCGAAGTCCGCGAAAATTCCAGCCCCGTCGATCCGCAGCAATATCTCGAATAGCCAGGAAGAGCCTCAGCGCGACGTCCGGACCTCCAGCCCGCCGCGCCAACTCCGGTCCCGCCCTGCCTTTGATCTCGCTCCGGAGCCATCCGGCGCGGCGCCAAAGGCAGGGCGGATTTTCATTCGGAGATCTTCTGGCCGAGCCGGCCCGCCAGATCCTGAACGAATTGCCAGGCGACGCGTCCTGAACGGCTGCCGCGGGTCGTTGCCCACTCGAGCGCCTCGAAGCGCAACGTCTCGGGTTCGATCCTGATGCCGAAATGGTCGACGTAGCCGCGGATCATGTCGAGGTATTCGTCCTGGCTGCACTTGTGGAAGCCGAGCCACAGGCCGAACCGGTCGGACAGCGACACCTTTTCCTCCACCGCCTCATGCGGATTGATCGCCGTCGAGCGCTCGTTCTCGATCATGTCGCGCGGCAACAGGTGGCGCCGGTTCGATGTCGCATAGAAGATGACGTTCTCCGGCCGGCCTTCGACGCCTCCGTCGAGCGCTGCCTTCAACGACTTGTAGGACGTGTCGTCGTTGTCGAAGGAAAGGTCGTCGCAGAACAGGATAAACCGGTATGGCTCGGTCTTCAGCAGACCGAGAAGGCGAGGCAGCGTAGAGATGTCCTCGCGGTGGATCTCGATCAGCTTCAGCCGGCCGGCGGCCGGTCTCTCGCGGTTGGCCAGCGCGTGCGCCGCCTTGACCAGCGACGACTTGCCCATGCCGCGCGCGCCCCAGAGCAGCACGTTGTTCGCCGGCAGGCCGGAGGCGAAGCGCATCGTATTGTCGACGAGGATGTCGCGCACGCGGTCCACGCCCTTGATCAGGCCGATCTCGACGCGGCTCACCCGCGCGACCGGTGACGGGTAACTGCGCTCCGCGTCCCAGACGAATCCCTCGGCGCCCGAAAAGTCGGCCGGCGGCGGAGAAGCCGGTGCGAGCCGGGAGACGGCTTCGATTAGCCTGTCAAGTTTGGATTCGATGGATTCCTGCGTCATTCCTGTCCCGTATCGGTCGTATACGTTGGTCTTCGTGCGGCGAGGCGGCATAACACGCGGATTCGGAGGGGGAAAGCGACCCCGCGACGACCGCACGCGGTTGCATTGACGCCTCGACTGACTATATTCCGCGCACCTCGGCTGGCCCGCACGGACCGGCCCTTTGTCTTTTCGGGAGTTCTCTATGTTCGTCACACCTGCTTTCGCGCAGACCGGGATCGCCGGCGCGCCGGACATGCTGATCAGTATCCTGCCCTTCGTGCTGATCTTCGTGATCATGTATTTCCTGATCATCCGTCCGCAGCGCGCGACGCTCAAGAAGCGCGAGGAAATGCTGAAGAACATCCGCCGCGGCGATCAGGTCGTGACCGGCGGCGGGCTGGTCGGCAAGGTCACCAAGGTCATGGACGAGCGCGGCGAGGTCGAGGTCGATCTCGGCAACAACCTGAAGGTGACGGCGCTGCGCGCGACGATCGCGGAGGTCCGCGCCAAGGGCGAGCCGGTCGCCAACCAGAACGCCAAGAACTGAGACACGGCCCGCAGAAGGCCGGTCGAGAGGAACGGAAGCCCAATCATGCTCCATTTTACACGCTGGAAGACCATCCTCATCTGGTTGACGGTGGCCGTCGGCGTGCTGTTCGCCTCTCCGAACCTCTTTCCACAGTCCTTCCTGAACTCGCTTCCCGACTGGCTGCCGAAAAAGCAGATGACGCTGGGCCTCGATCTGCAGGGCGGCTCGCATATCCTGCTGCAGCTCGACCGCAACGACCTCGTCGTCGAGCGGCTTGAGACGACGCGCAACGATATCAGGGCAGCGCTTCGCGATGCCCACATCGGTTACACCGGCCTTTCAGGCACGGAGAACTCGGTACAGGTGCGCGTTCGCGAGGCGGCCGACGTCCAGAAGGCGAAGGATGCGCTCGCGAACCTGACCGCGCCCGTGGCCGCCGGCCTGTTCAGCGGCGGCACGATCGTCGAACTCGAGTTCGACGAACCGGAGCCCGGCCTGCTGCGCTACACGCTCACCGACGCCGGCATCAACTACCGCATGAGCTCGGCGCTCGAGCAGTCGATCGAAGTCGTCGGCCGCCGCGTCAACGAACTCGGCACGACCGAGCCGCTGATCCAGAGGCAGGGGTCGGATCGCATTCTCGTGCAGGTTCCGGGCCTGCAGGATCCGGATCGACTGAAGGACATCCTCGGCCAGACCGCGAAGCTCACCTTCCAGATGGTCGACCAGACGATGCCGGTGCAGGAGGCGATCGAAGGCCGTCCGCCGGCTGGGACCGTGGTCATGTATTCGACCGACGACCCGCCGCAGGCCTACCTGATCGAGACGCGGGTGATCGTGTCGGGCGAGAACCTCGTCGACGCGCAGGCGACCTTCGACCAGCGCACCAGCGAGCCGGTCGTCTCGTTCCGCTTCGACAATCGCGGTGCGACCCTGTTCGGCCAGGCGACCCAGGCCAATGTCGGCAAGCTCTTCGCCATCATTCTCGACAATCAGGTGATCTCGGCGCCGCAGATTCGCGAACCGATCCTCGGCGGAACAGGCCAGATCTCGGGCAATTTCAGCGTCGAAGGCGCCAACGACCTTGCCGTGCTGCTGCGCGCGGGCGCGCTGCCGGCGACGCTCACCATCATCGAGGAGCGCACGGTCGGCCCGAGCCTGGGTGCTGATTCGATCGCCGCCGGCCAGTTCGCTTCGATCATCGCAGCTCTGCTCGTCCTCGCCTTCATGGTTTTGGCCTACGGCTCGCTCGGTATCATCGCCAACATCGCGCTGGTCGCCAACGTTGCGCTGATCGTCGCGGTGCTGACGCTTCTCGGCGCGACGCTCACGCTGCCCGGCATCGCCGGCATCGTGCTGACGATGGGCATGGCGGTCGATTCCAACGTCATCATCTACGAGCGCGTGAAGGAAGAGCGTCGTGCCGGCCGCTCGATCGTGCAATCTCTCGACGCCGGCTTCTCGCGCGCCCTTGCAACGGTCGTCGATGCCAATATGACGACGCTGATCGCCGCCGTCATCCTGTTCTATCTCGGTTCCGGTCCGATCCGCGGCTTCGCGGTGACGCTGGCCATCGGCATCATCACCACCGTATTCACGGCGTTCACGCTGACGCGCTGGCTGATCGCGCTGTGGCTGCGCCGCACCCGCCCGACCGAAATGCCCCGAGGCTTCGTCAAGCTGGTGCCCGACGACACGACGGTGCCGTTCATGTCTTGGCGAAGGGTCGCCTTTGCCTTTTCGGGCATCACCTCGGTGATCTCCATTGTCCTCTTCATGACGGTGGAGATGAACTATGGCATCGACTTCCGCGGCGGCTCGTCTATCGAGGTCAAGGCCATTCAGGCGACCGGCGACGCGGGCGACATCCGCGCGCGGCTCGGCGAACTCAATCTCGGCGATGTGCAGGTGCAGGCGATCGGGACCGCGGGCGAGTATCTGATCCGGATCGAAGGGCAGGGCGCCGGCGACAATGCCGAGCAGAGCGTCGTCGAGAAAGTGCGCGGCGAGCTCTCCGCCGACTACGAGTTTCGCCGCATCGAATCGGTTGGTCCGACGGTTTCCAGCGAGCTCGCCTGGGCGGGCACGATCGGCGTCCTGGCCGCGATGTTCGCGATGCTGGTCTATATCTGGTTCCGCTTCGAATGGCAGTTCGGCGTCGGTGCGATCCTGACCACGGCGCACGACGTGATCATGATGATCGGGCTCTACGTGGCGCTGGGGCTCGAATTCAACCTGTCCAGTATCGCTGCCGTGTTGACAGTGGTCGGCTACTCCATCAACGACACGGTCGTCGTCTACGACCGCGTCCGCGAGAATCTGAGGCGCTACAAGAAAATGCCGATCGAGCAGCTGCTCGACCTGTCGATGAACCAGACCCTGTCGCGGACCTTCCTGACCGGCATCACGACGCTCTTCGCATTGATTTCGCTGTATATTTTCGGCGGTGAGGTGATCGCGTCCTTCACGCTGGCGATGATCTTCGGTATCGTTGTCGGCACCTATTCGTCGATCTTCGTCGCCGGTCCGCTGCTGATCCTCTTCAAGCTCCGGCCCGAGATGTTCGAGCGGGACGAGAAGGCGGTGGCCAAGCAGGACAGCGGGCCGACCCCGACGAAGGCCTGACGCATGGCTCAGGCCCCCAACGGCCCGGGCATCATCATGCGGGAAGCGCATTTCCCGGGCCGCGCGCCGATCGACTCCTATGGCAATGGCGGCTTCCGCTTCGCGGACATGTCGCACCGCGGCTCTCTGCTGTGCCTGCCGTCCGGCATCTACGGCTGGGAGCCAAAGGATGCACCCGCGGTCGACATCGACGATCTGGCCAAGGTTCTGGCCGAGAGCGCCGATATCGAGATCCTGCTGATCGGCACAGGACGGGATTTGCGTCCGCTGCCGAAGCCGGTACGCGAGGCGCTGCGCGCGGCAGGCATCGCCTGCGAGCCGATGTCGACAGGAGCTGCGCTGCGCACCTTCAACGTGCTGCTTGCCGAGGAGCGTGCCGTGGCCGCCGCGCTCGTCGCGGTCGACTGAATGGCGGGTCCTGACCCATATCTCGCCGATCTCGTCCGCAAGGCCGACGAGGACCGGTATCTCAGCGTTCTCTATGCTCCCGAGGGCAAACGACAGGGGCTCCTTTCGATCTACGCCTTCGACGCCGAGATCGCGCGTGTCCGCGACCTCGTCTCGGAACCGATGCCCGGCGAGATCAGGCTGCAATGGTGGCGCGACGTCCTTTCGGCCGGCGAAGCGGGTGGCGGGCACCCCATCGCGGCATCGTTGCTGGAGACGATCGCGAGCCATCGACTGCCGCTGCAATCGTTTCTCGACTATCTGGAAGCCCGCACTTTCGACCTCTACGACGATCCGATGCCGAGCAGGACCGACCTCGAAGGCTATTGCGGCGAGACGGTCTCGGCCGTGTTCCAGCTTGCGGCGCTGGTGCTGGATCCGGATGCGGCGGCGCAAGCAGCCGGATTGTCGGGCCATGCCGGGTGCGTGACCGGCATCATTCGGCTCCTACGTCTGATGCCGCTCCACCGCAGGCGGGGCCAGTGCTTCGTGCCGCCGGAAGTGCTCGCGGCATCCGGACTCGACCGGGAAGCCTATCTCGCCGGAGCACCCGCCGATGCAATCGCTTTGGCGGTGGGCGCGATGAAATCGCTGGCCAGCGAGCATCTTCGGGCATTCCTCGCCGGAGCGCCCGCTCTTCCCCTGTCCCTGCGTTCCGCTTTCCTGCCGCTGGCGACCGCGTCGGCCCGGCTCGATAGGATCGATCCGTCCACCGCTTGGCATTTGCCGGCGCCCGACGTTTCGGCGCTGCGCCGCCATTGGACTCTGTTTCGCCGCGCCCGGGGTGGCTGGTGAACATTTTGACGTAAACGTCAAAGCTGCTATGTTCCGCTGCAAGGGCGCGCGACGATGCCCGAGGCTGAGGAGGAACCAGGATGAGTTTGCCGGTTCTCGCCGCACTGGTCGTGATCGGAGTCGGCATGATCGTGGCTGCGATCCATTTCACGGGAGGAAGCCGCGGAGCGTCGCTCGATACACCTGACGCTGCGCGCGAACGTTTCGCGATCGACTTTCCGAACCTGACCATCGGTCGGACCCATGTGACGCTCGACCGCCGTTCGGCATTTCTCGAACTCGCGGACGGCCGGGCCGGCCTGGTTCATGCTGTGGGCGCCAAGTTCCTGACGCGGCTCTACGGGCCGATGGACGTCGCATCCTTGAGACGCAGCGGTCCGTCAGCCATCCTGATCCGCTTTTCGGATTTCACCTTCCCTGGCGCGCGGTTCGAGTTCGAGAATGCTGCCGATGCCGACCGGGTCGCTCAACTATTGTCCGAAACGATAGAAGGCAGGAGGGCTGCGTGATGGAGACCTATTCGTTCCCGAATGTGACCGAGATCGCGATCCCGTTCTTCGTCATCGCCATCCTGCTGGAGCTCTGGCTGGTGCGCAGCGGCCGCGCCAAGGGCGAGTTCGAGACGCGCGACGCATTGACGAGCCTGCTCATGGGAACCGGCAACGTCGTTGCCGGTCTGCTGCTCGGCGTCGTTTCGTTCACTGCGCTCGCGTGGCTGTGGCAGTACCGCATCTTTGACCTCGGCCTCTCGGTCTGGGTGTTCGTCGCCGCCTTCCTGCTCGACGATCTGCGCTATTATTGGTACCACCGCATCGCGCACCGGGTGCGCTGGGTTTGGGCCGAGCACGTCAACCACCATTCCAGCCAGCACTACAATCTGTCGACGGCGCTTCGGCAGAGCTGGACCGGCCTGTTCACCGGCATGTTCGTGCTGCAGGCTCCGCTGGTGCTGCTCGGCTTCCATCCGGCGGTCATCGTCTTCGTCTTCGGCTTCAACCTGGTCTGGCAGTTCTGGATCCACACCGAGGCGATCGGCAAGCTGCCGCGCTGGTTCGAGTTCGTGTTCAACACGCCCTCGCACCACCGCGTTCATCACGCCACCAATCCCCGCTACCTCGATGCGAATTACGCCGGCACGCTGGTCATCTGGGACAGGATGTTCGGCACCTTCGTCGAAGAGCTCGAGGAGGACCGGCCACGCTACGGCATCGTCAGGAACATCGGCACCTTCAATCCGCTGAAAGTCGCGTTCCACGAATATGTCGGCATCTTCAAGGACGTCTTCCGCCCGGGTCTGACGCTGCGCCAGCGGCTCGGCTACCTGTTCATGCCGCCGGGCTGGAGCCATGACGGCTCGCGCGATACGTCGGAGAGCCTGAAGGCCGACTATGTGCGAAGGAATCCTTCGGAAGCCGGCAAGCCGGGGCTGCCCGGCGCGGGGCAGGGGCTAAAGCCTGCGGAGTGATGCCCTAAGCCTTCAGCAGATCCGCAAACGTCGCCTTGGTCTTCGCCATCTTGGCCTGAACCGCCGTCATCAGGTCCGCCCCGCGCAGCATGCCGGCGTTCCAGGTGGCGATGTAGTCCAGCCCGTCGGCGACCGAATGGTCGCGTGCGTAAGCGAGGTTGCGCTTGATGCCGGCGATTGCCAGAGGCGATTTTTCGGCAATCCGCAGGGCGAGCTGTCTCGAGGCGCTCTCGAGAGCTTCGCGATCGGGAAGCACCTGCGACAGCAGGCCGATCGCCCTTGCCTCGTCCGCCATGAAGCGCCGGCCCGTGTAGGCGAGTTCGGCGGCGATGGAGGGCGAAATCAGCTTCGGCAGGCGTTGCAGCGTGCCGACATCCGCCGCCATGCCGATGTGGATCTCCTCGATGGAGAAATAGGCTTCCTCCGACGCAAGACGCAGGTCGCAGGCGGTGATCAGGTCGATGCCGGCGCCGATGCAGGCCCCGTGGATTTCCGCGATCACCGGGAAGCGGGTCCGCTCGATCGCATTGAACGCGTCCTGCAGCCTCAGAATGGTGTCGCGCATCGCATAGGCGGCGCGGCCCGGCTCGCTCTCGAACAGTTTTGCGATGTCGGCAAAGGCGGCCAGATCCATCCCGCCGGTGAAATGCCTGCCTTCGCCGCGCAGGATCGCGACCCGCACGGTCTCGTCGCGGCCGAGTTCGTCCATCAGGCGCGGCAGGTCGGCCCAGAAGTCGGGCGTCATGCCGTTGGCCTTGTCCGGCCGGTTCATCGCAAGGATTGCGATCGGTCCGTCGCGCGTCACGGTAAAGAAGGTGCTGGTCAGGCTGTCCATTCGGTCCTCGGTCATTTTCCGCGTTGCCGGCGAAGCATCTCGCGCAACCGTGATCAGTAATGAAAACGGTTCGTGGAGCGGTTTACCAGACGTAACGAACTGACGGCTACTGTCGGGGCATGTCGAACGCCCTCCCTTTGATGTCCGCCTGGTCTGTCGTCGCAACGCCGGTGCCCGCCGGCGCCCCGTCGCTGAACGTCGCCGAACTGCTCGGCGCGCTCAGCCACGCACTCGATCTGACAGAGGGGCAACCGAAGGGACATTGCCAGCGCGCGTGCTGGATCGGAACGCAGATCGGCATGCAGATGGGCCTCACCGCCGAGGCGCTGTCCGACATCTACTTCACCGCCTTGCTGAAGGATCTCGGCTGTTCCAGCAACGCGGCCCGCATTTGCGAACTCTACCTCGCCGACGATATTTCGTTCAAACGCGACTTCAAGACGATCGACGGCAGTCTCGCGGCGGCGCTGCGCTTCGTCATGGACAAGACCGGCATCCAGTCCGGATTCGCCGAACGCGTGCGCGCGATCCTCAACATCCTGCGCAACGGCGGCGAGATCTCGCGCGAGCTGATCGAAACACGCTGCCACCGCGGCGCCGACATTGCCGCGAAGATGCGCTTTCCGGCCGAAGTGCAGGACGGCATCCGCTGGCTCGACGAACATTGGGACGGTTCCGGCAAGCCGGAGGGCAGGGTCGGCGAAGCTATCCCGGTGGCATCGCGAATCGCGCTGGTGGCCCAAGTCGCCGACATCTTCCACAAGGAGGGCGGCCGCGCCGCTGCGAGGGCCGAAATCCTGGCTCGTCGCGGCACATGGTTCGATCCAGCAGTGGTGGATGCGTTCCTGGCCGCGGAGAAGCTGGCCGCCTTCTGGCGAGCGATCGAGGGAGACGCACTCGACCGCCATCTTTCGGACCTGGCGCCGGCGCGCTCGAGTGCGCCGCTCGACGACGACTATGTCGACGATATCGCGGCGGCCTTCGCCGACGTGATCGACGCCAAGAGCCCCTTCACGGCGGGACATTCGCGGCGGGTCACCCTGTTCACGGACATGATCGCCGAAGAGATGGGGCTTGATGCGGAGCATCGACGCTGGCTGCGCCGCGCGGCCCTGCTACACGATATCGGCAAGCTGGCCGTCTCAAATCAGATCCTCGACAAGCCGGGCAGGCCCGAGGAAAGCGAGTGGATCTCCATCCGAAGCCACCCGGCCCACAGCGCCGACATCCTGCGTCAGGTTGCCATATTCCGGGATCTTTCGGACATCGCCGGGGCGCATCACGAGCGCCTCGACGGCAAGGGCTATCCGCTTGGCCTCGCCGGCGACGCTATCGTCGCGGAGGTGCGCATGCTGACGGTGGCGGACGTTTTCGACGCGGTCACTGCCGACCGGCCCTATCGCAAGGCCATGAAAGTGGAAGCGGCCTTTGCGATCTTGGACAAAGATACGGGGACCGCGTTCGACGGAGCCTGCGTGGCGGCACTGAAGCGAGCCGTTGCGCGGCTTGCCGGCAACGGCCTGAGCGAGGTTCCGTCACTGCGCTGGGATTGAGCAGCCTAGAGAATCCGCGGCATTCGGCGCCTATTCGGCCGCCCTCGCGCCTGAGACGAGGCCAAGCCAGGTCCTGCAATCCGCCAAGGCCCTCGCGGTGATCGCTTTCTTCTTCGCCACCGACTTGTCCTTGCCGCGGAAGCGCCCCTCGAAATCGTCCGGCTTGAGCTTCGTGCCAGCCTCCAGCGGCGGAAACAGGCCGAAATTGATGTTCATCGGCTGGAACGAGCGTTTTCCCGGTTCATCGTCAGAGACGATGTGCCCGCCGGTGATGTGGCCGAGCAGCGCGCCGAAGGCCGTGGTTGCCGGCGGCAGCGAGGGTGCTCGGCCAATCCGCTCCGCGGCGGCGAAGCGGCCTGACAGAAGGCCGATCGAGGCGCTCTCGACATAGCCCTCGCAGCCGGTGATCTGTCCGGCAAAACGCAGGCCCGGACGGCTTTTGAGCTGAAGGTCGCCGGTCAGCAGAGTCGGCGAGTTGATGTAGGTGTTGCGATGAAGGCCGCCGAGTCGGGCGAACTCGGCGTTCTCCAGACCCGGGATCATGCGGAAGATGCGTGTCTGCTCGCCGTGCTTCAGCTTGGTCTGGAAGCCGACCATGTTGTAGAGCGTGCCGAGCGCATTGTCCTGGCGAAGCTGCACCACGGCATAGGCCTTGACCGTCGGGTTGTGCGCGTTGGTCAGGCCCATCGGCTTCATCGGCCCGTGGCGCAGCGTCTCGACGCCGCGCTCCGCCATCACCTCGATCGGCAGGCAGCCGTCGAAATAGGGCGTGCCTTCCCATTGCTTGAACTCGGTCTTGCCGCCCTCGTTCAGCGCCTCGACGAAGGCCAGGTACTGGTCCTTGTCCATCGGGCAGTTGATGTAGTCCTTGCCGGTGCCGCCGGGACCGACCTTGTCGTAGCGCGACTGGAACCACGCTTTCGTCATGTCGATCGTGTCGAAATGGACGATCGGCGCGATGGCGTCGAAGAAGGCGAGGGCATCGGCGCCGGTTTCGGCGCGAATCGCTTCGGCGAGCGACGGCGCGGTCAGGGGGCCGGTCGCGATGATCGCCTGGTCCCACCCCGCGGGCGGAAGGCCGGTGATCTCCTCGCGAATAATGGTTACCAGCGGGTGCGACGAGAGACGTGCGGTCACGGCGTCCGAGAATCCATCGCGGTCGACCGCGAGTGCTCCTCCCGCGGGCACCTGGTGGGCATCGCCGCAGGCCATGATCAGCGATCCGGCCAGGCGCATCTCGGCATGCAGCAGTCCGACGGCGTTCGATTCCGCGTCGTCCGAGCGGAAGGAATTCGAGCAGACGAGCTCGGCCAGCCCCTCGGTCTTGTGCGCTTCGGTGCCGCGCAGGCCGCGCATCTCGTGCAGGACGACCGGCACGCCGGCGCTCGCGATCTGCCAGGCGGCTTCCGACCCGGCGAGGCCGCCGCCGATGACGTGAATGGGTTTGTCGCTCATGAACGGTGGAATAGTCGCGGAGGCGTCAAAACACAACGTCTCGCGGATTGCGTGCATTCCGCGGGCCGACTAGTGTCCTCGCCATGCATCAAAGACTCAGCCTGTTCACGATCCTCGCCCTCATCATGCCGCTGGCGACCGGATGCGTCTCAACCTCGTCGAACTACACGTCGGTGAAGAAGGAGACGACCGTCTCGAAGCTCGCCGTCTGTCACGGTTTCGATTGTCGCAACCGCACCACGCTTCCGCTTACCTCGGCGGATGCCGGCCGTTTCGCGTCGATCATGGCGGGTGGCAAGGGGTCGGCGAAAGCGGAACGGCAAGCGGTTGCTTCCGCCGTGGCCTATTTCGAGACGCGCGCCGGCCAGGCGATCGGGGTTCGCGACACGGCGAAATCGTCGCTCGCGCAATCAGGGCGGCTGGGGCAGATGGATTGCATCGACGAATCGACCAATACGCGCACGCTGCTGCTCTATCTGCAGGGCAGGGGTCTCATTCGCCACCATCGGGTGGAATCGAACGTGTCGCGCGGCTTCTTCGCGGACGCCCGTTACCCGCATTCCACCGCGGTACTGTCCGAGAAGGGTGGTGCGAGATGGGCGATCGACAGCTGGTACGAGCCGATGGGCGGCAAGCCCGATGTCATGCCGCTCGATCAGTGGAAGTCCCGCGGCGTGATGGGCGAGCGCTGAGACAGTCCGCCCGTTCGGCCAGACAATCCGGACCTACAACCGGGACTCCTGGAAACGAAAACACCCGCCGGGGGAGGAGATCCGGCGGGTGTCTCGTTTGGCCGTCGTTTGGGAGGAGGTAAACTCCGGCCATATCTCACAAGGTCTGGGAGGAGGTAGACCCTGGCGAGATTTCTGTGTTCGTCAGACCGACTTGCGCGCGACGAACGGAATGTCGCTGCGGGAAATGCCGAGGTCGGTGAGCTCGCGATTGGACAGGCGGTTCAGCTCGGACACGGTTTCCCGGTAGCGACGCCAGTTGCGGTAGTTGCGGATGATGTTCATTTCAGTTCTCGTTTCGTCTTTTTCGATTTCGTCTATCTTTGTTACGAACCGAAGATAGGTGCGTCGTGCGTCCGTTCAAAGGGTGAATGTTGCATGGCAGCAATGCATATTGTGCAATGCACCATTAACGGCCGTTAACGCGCTCGCGGAGCCCACAATGCAGCGGTTGCGATCGAGCCATGCGGCGACATCGCGCCGATACCGGAAATCGGCTAGGTAAGGCGGAAAGCGGGGAGCAGCATGGCCGGATATGTGGACAAGGTTGGGCAGGACATCGCCCGATGGGAGGCAAGGGGGCTTGTGACCTCCGCGCTTGCAACGCAACTGCGCGACGACGTCGCGGCGAACCACGGCAAGGGTATCGGCTTCGGCCAGGTGCTCGCGGTCATGGCGGCGCTGCTGATGGCGGCGGCGATCCTCATTCTCATCGCGGCGAACTGGGAAGCAATCCCCCGTCTCGGCCGCGTCGGTGCACTTTTCGCGGTGATCGCGGGCGGCTACCTGGGAGGTGCGGTGCTGAAGCTGCGCGACCATGGCGCGCTGGCCGAGGCGGTTTGGCTGGTGTCGGCCGCAGCCTTCGGCGGCGGCATCGCGCTGATCGGCCAGATGTATCATCTGTCCGGCGACGAGACGCAGGCGATCTTGGTCTGGTGCGTCGGTACCGCGTTGGCCGCGGCGCTGTTGCGCTCGCCGATTCTGGCGGCGGCCTCGGTCGCCCTGTCGGCGGCGTGGGTGGCCTGGCCGGTGTTCAGCTTCAGTCTCGACGTGAACCCCTGGTATCCGCTGCTGCTCGCGGCTCTCTGGGCGGTCGCTGTCTGGACACGCAGCCTGCCGGCCCGGCATCTGATCCTGCTGTCGCTGATCGGGCATTTCACCTTCCTCTATATGGACACGGACCAGCTCCTTATTCCGGCCGCGATGGCGCTGGTTTCGGCAGCGGCGTTCGTTGCCGCGGTGCGCGGCGGCGAGGTCGTCGACCGCCTGGCCGGGCTGGGTGACGGTCTGGCGGCCGACGCGCTCATCGGCTTCCTCGTCGGCATGTTCACCTTGCAGTTCGTATTCGCTGACTCCGTGCCGATGTTTTCCCTTCTCGCAGCCGTCACCTTCGCCGCAATTGCCGGCGCGCTGGTGATCGGTGGCAAGGCCGGCCGCAAGGTTCGGTGGCTCGCCTATCTCGGTTTCGCCGTGGAAATTTCCTTCGTCTATATCGCCACCGTCGGCACGATGCTCGGTACCGCCGGCTTCTTCCTGCTCGCCGCAATCGGGCTCGGCGTTCTCGCCTTCGTCATCATCCGCGTCGAGCGCCGCATGGCCGCCCCGGCCGCGACCCAGGGAGCAGCCTGATGAACCCGTCCCGTCTCGTTCTCGCCGGCGCCGTCCTGATCTCGGCGCTGCAGATCGGCTTCCTGTCATGGAACATTGCCGGACGCGCCGCGGTGCTGCGCAACGGCCAGGAAGTGCTGCTCCAGGTTCAGCCCGTCGATCCGCGCGACCTGCTGCGCGGCGACTATGTCAGGCTGGGCTACGACATCGCGACCATTCCGGCCGCGCTTTTCGTCCCACCCCTCACGGGCGACGGCGACTATGAGGCCCATCCCGTGTGGGTGCTGCTTAGCAAGCAGGAGGACGGATACTTTACAGTGAGATCGGCTGCGTTCGACCGGGCAGCCCTGCCCGCAGCGGAAGCCGGCGACGTCGTGATCCACGGCGTAGCGGCCGGCCGTCCCTACGCGGGGGGGAGCACCACGGTCGATTACGGTCTGGAACGCTTCTATCTGCCCGAAGGCCAGGGAAAGCCGATCGAAATCGACATGCGCACCCGGCCTTTCGCGGTGGTTGCGGCCGTTGCAGACAACGGTTCGGCCCAGATCAAGCGCTTTCTCGACGGAACGACCGTCCTGTTCGAGGAACCTCTCTACTAGCACGCCCAGCCGGCGCCTGTGGATAGAATGGGGAAAACCATCCCCCGATACGCGATTCTCGCGGCAATTTTCCTTTGAACGCCACAATCGAGGTGATATAGAGCGCACGCTTCGGGCGGCCGGACGGGCCGCCTGAGCGGGTGTGGTGGAACTGGTAGACACGCAGGATTTAGGTTCCTGTGACGCAAGTCGTGGGGGTTCAAGTCCCTTCACCCGCACCATTAGCCACCTAAGGCAGGATTTTCGTCAGTCGAAATGGCCGTGTGCCGTTCGAGCACAGGGATTTCGAGAGGACAAAAGGAACGAGTATGCAGATCACGGAAACGCTGAACGCCGGCCTCAAGCGAGAGATCAAGGTCGTCGTGCCCAAGAGCGACATGGAGAGCCGGCTGGTCTCGCGCCTCAACGATGCGCGCGGCAAGGCCCGCATCAACGGGTTCCGTCCCGGCAAGGTGCCGATCCAGCACCTGCGCAAGGTGTTCGGCAAATCGTTCATGGCCGAGGTCGTCAACGAGATCCTCAACAATTCGACCCGTGAGGTTCTCGCCGAGCGGGGCGAGAAGGCTGCGATGCAGCCTGAAGTCCAGATGACCGAGGACGAGAAGGAAGCCGAAGCCATCCTCGCCGGCCAGAAGGACTTCGAATTCTCCATCGCCTACGAGGTCATTCCCACGATCGAGCTGAAGGACGTCACCGGCATCAAGGTGACCCGCCAGGTGCTCGACCTGCCGGAGGCGGAGATCGAGGCGCAGATGGAGCGCGTCGCCGAATCCGCCCGCAGCTACGAGCCCAAGAAGGGCAAGGCCGAAGAGGGCGACCGCGTGACGATCGACTTCGTCGGCAAGCTCGACGGCGAGCCTTTCGAAGGCGGTGCCGGCACCGACCAGCAGCTGGTGCTGGGATCCAAGTCGTTCATCCCGGGCTTCGAGGAACAGATCGTCGGCTTCAAGGCCGGCGACGAGAAGACCATCACCGTCACGTTCCCGGAGAGCTATCAGGCCGCCCATCTCGCCGGCAAGGAAGCCACCTTCGACATCACGGTCAAGGAAGTCGCCAAGCCGGGCAAACTCGAGATCAATGACGACGTCGCCAAGACGCTCGGCCTGGATTCGGTCGAGAAGCTGCGCGAGATCGTCAAGAGCCAACTCGAAAGCCAGTACGGCACGCTGACCCGCCAGAAGGTGAAGCGCGAGCTGCTCGACGCGCTCGACGAATCCTACAAGTTCGAGGCGCCCTCGAAGCTCGTTGAAGCCGAGTTCAACAACATCTGGACCCAGGTGATGACCGACCTCCAGCAGGCCGGCAAGAGCTTCGCCGACGAGGAGACGACCGAGGAAGAGGCCCG
This sequence comes from Mesorhizobium sp., assembly GCF_024710845.1. Taxonomy (GTDB): domain Bacteria; phylum Pseudomonadota; class Alphaproteobacteria; order Rhizobiales; family Rhizobiaceae; genus Mesorhizobium_A. The sequence goes on along the minus strand of NZ_JANJTZ010000033.1, from coordinate 4,888 downwards.
CGCCGAATACCAGGGTCTCGCCGAGCGCCGCGTGCGGCTGGGCCTGGTCCTCGCTGAGATGGGCGAGAAGGCCGGCATCCAGATCACAGACGAGGAGATGCAGCGCGCGCTGTTCGAGTTCGTTCGCCGCTATCCGGGCCAGGAGCAGGAGGTCTACGACTTCTACCGCAACAATCCGACGGCGCTTGCCAACCTTCGCGCGCCGCTGTTCGAGGAAAAGGTCGTCGACCACCTCCTGACCCAGGTCGAAGTGACGGACGTCAAGGTCTCAAGGGAGGAACTCCTCGCGGATGACGACGAAGGCGACGTGAAGGCCGAGGCCAAGAAGGCCGCCCCGAAGAAGAAGGCTCCGGCCAAGAAGAAGGCCGCCAAGGAAGCCGACGCCGAGTAGTCAGGGCCTCGTGCCGCTGAAACAAAAAGGCCACCCTCGCGGGTGGCCTTTCTGTTTCCGGCGTTCGGCGTTCAGCAGTCCCGCGTGGCGATGATCGACTTGTTGAGGCCGAACACCTTTTCGTGGCTGACCGACGCGTCGGGAAACAGCGTCCGCATCTGCCGGGTCGACAACAGCCGGTGATGATGGACGACCTGCTTGGCATCTGCGCGGTCTTCGATACGTTGGAAGAAGCCGAGCGAGAAACGCATCAGCATCTCGACCCGGACGCGTTCCGGCAGGTACTGGAAGCCGGGGAAGCGGAAATGCGGCTCGTAGGCGAACCAGTAGTTCGGGGTCTGCACGTAATAGCGCGGTGCCAGCCGGCGAACGTTGTCCGCGAACATCGCCATGTCGCGCCAAGCCCCGACATGCTCGACCACCGAGTTGGAGTGGACCAGGTCGAACTGCCGGCCGCGGAAGAGAAGAGGATCTGTGGCGCTGGCGAAGCGGAACTCGAAGAGATCTGGCTTCTCTACCGACTGCCGTTCATTGTTCACGATGGTGAAGCGCAGCCGTTTCCGGTTTGCGTGGATGAAGTCTTCGCCGATCAGCCAGTATTTCTCGGTGCCGCCGAGGTCGAGGATTTCGGCCCGGCCCTTTTCGGCAAGAACGCGCTCGATGAGCCGCTGCACGTCCTGAAAACGGCGGGCGCGGAAGCCGAACTCGACGCTTCTTCTGTCCTGGTAAGGATCGGATTTGGCCGGAGGAAGAACATCAATAATCCCGTCGGCAACAAGTCCATTCGCTCGCATACATCCAGCTCCCAATGCCTCAGCAATTTGCCAGGATGTATTAACCTCTCATTTACCTTGCGTGTTAACTCTTCGTTCAAGTGGTTAATAGAGACGATTTGAAGTAATGTTTACCTGCGCATTCAGATCAGGCGAGGGCCCTTCATCGAGGCGTGGCCGCTCTTGCCGACGATGATATGGTCGTGCACCACGATACCGAGCGGCTTGGCGGTCTCGGCAATCAGGCGCGTCATGTCGATGTCCGCCTTGGACGGCGTCGGATCGCCAGACGGGTGGTTGTGCACGAGGATGATCGCCGTGGCCGACAGTTCGAGCGCCCTGCGGACGACCTCGCGCGGATAGACCGGAGTGTGGTCGACGGTGCCCACCTGCTGCACCTCGTCGGCGATCAGCGCATTCTTCTTGTCGAGGAAGAGGATGCGGAACTGCTCGCGCGGCTCGAAGGCCATGGCGGCGCGGCAATAGTCGATCACCTGCGTCCAGGAGGCGAGCACCTGGCGGCCGCGGATCTGGCTCTGCAGCATGCGCTCGGCGGCGGCGGCGACCAGCTTCAGGTCGAACGCCACCGAAGGTCCGATGCCCTTGACCTCGGCCAGCAGATGGGCGGGAGCGCCGAGGACTTCGGCGAGCGACCCGAACCGTTCCAGAAGGGCCTTGGCCCGCGGCTTGGTATCGGCCCGGGGCACGAAGCGGAAGAGCAGGAGCTCGAGGATCTCGTAGTCGGCAAGCGCACCCGCGCCCGACGCGCGCATACGCTCCCGCAGCCGGTCGCGGTGACCGTGGAAGTGCGGCTTGTCGGATTGAGGTGACTTGGGCGCGGCCTTTCCGAGGTTGGCCGAAGGCCCTTCGGCAAACATACCGCGTTCGTCGATCTCGTCAGTGCTCATCCCTGTCCCGCCCGAGGCTCCCCAGCCTCGCGCGAAGACTAGGCCGGAAGGCCGGGGCGGTCGAGGCCCCCGGGCGAGAGCGTGAAGATTTCGCAGCCGTTGTCGGTGACACCGATCGTATGCTCGTACTGGGCCGACAGCGACCGGTCGCGGGTCACCGCGGTCCAGCCATCGGACAGGACCTTCACATGCGGCCGGCCGAGATTGATCATCGGCTCGACGGTGAAGATCATGCCCGGCCGCATCTCGACGCCTTCGCCGGGCGTGCCGTAGTGCAGGATGTTCGGCGCGTCGTGGAAGAGCAGGCCGACGCCGTGGCCGCAGAAGTCGCGCACCACCGAGCAGCGCTCCGCCTCGGCATAGGTCTGGATCGCCGCGCCGATGGCGCCGGTGCGCACGCCCGGACGAATGGCGGCGATGCCGCGCATCATGCATTCATGCGTGACCTCGAGCAGCCGCTCGGCCGCGCGCTTGATGCGGCCGACCGGATACATGCGCGAGGAGTCGCCGTGCCAGCCGTCGACGATCAAGGTCACGTCGATGTTGACGATGTCGCCCTCGCGCAGCGGTTTCGAATCGGGGATGCCGTGACAGACGACGTGGTTGATCGAGGTGCAGGACGATTTCGTGTAGCCGCGATAGTTGAGCGTGGCGGGGATGGCGTCGTGGTCCATGCCGTATTCGAAGACGAAGCGGTCGATCGTGTCGGTCGACACGCCCGGCTGGACGATCGCGGCAAGCTCGTCGAGGCAGGTCGCGGTCAGCCGGCAGGCCTTGCGCATCCCTTCGAAGGCGGCCTCGTCGTAAAGCCTGATCTGTCCGGTGTTTTTAAGCGGTGCGGAACCCGCTTCGAGATAGGTGACCATTGCGTGCCTGGAGCGTGGAAATCGCCCCACATGTCGCATCGATGGGCGGTTTCTTCAACCCCGGGCATCGGCGGGCAGATATGTCGAGCAATCGAAGGAGTGGTACGCCCTAGGGGAGTCGAACCCCTCTCTGCACCGTGAAAGGGTGCCGTCCTAACCGATAGACGAAGGGCGCGTAACCGAGGCGGCTTATAATCAGCTTCGCGGCGGGCGGCAACCCGTTGGCGCAGGGAATTTTACCCCGATTCACACCCGCTCCATCAGTGCCATGGCGCCCTGCGGCGCGCGGATTTTTCCTTCGTGGATGATGTAGACGAACACATCGCGCGGCCGCGTCGCGGCTTGCCGCGATGGATCCGCATAGGGGAGGTCTTCGGGCTGGCCGCCTTGCGCCCAGAGTTTCGCCCGATCCGCCCAGCCGTCGAGATCCTTGGGCGGATAGGCGGTGGCGATGTCGTCCTCGCCCTTCTGCAGCCGGGCATAGACGAAATCCGCCGTCAGGTCGGCAAATTCCGGATAGTCGTGATGGTGCGCATAGCAGATCGCGCAGCCGTGCTGTTCCGCCAGCGCGACGAATTCGGGCACCGCGAAACTCGCATGCCGTACCTCCAGCGCGTGGCGCAGCTTCAGCCCGGCATGCTCGTCCGGCAGGAGCTTGAGGAAGCCCTCGAAATCCGCGGGCTCGAATTTCTTAGTGTTGGCGAACTGCCAGCAGATCGGCCCGAGCTTCGGCCCCAGTTCCTCCAGCCCCTGGGCGAAGAACTTTTGCATCGACTCGCCGGCCTCGGCCAGCACCTTGCGGTTGGTGACGAAGCGGTTGCCCTTGATCGAGAAGACGAAATCGTCGGGCGTCTCGGCGTTCCACTTGGCGTAGGTCGCCGGCGTGAAGCCCGAATAATAGGTGCCGTTGACCTCGATCGTCGGCACCTGCCGCGAGGCGAATTCGAGCTGCTTCTTCTTGGAAAGCTTGGCGGGATAGAAGGTGCCTTCCCAGGGCTCGAAGGTCCAGCCGCCCATGCCTGCGCGGATCGTTCCTGAGGTCATCGCACCCTCCTTTCAACGCGCGCGACCGTGCGCGGGCGGACGTCGTTTGTCCACCCGGAACGGCAAGGCTGCTGACAGGTGCGGCCAGGTCAGGACGTGTCGTGATACGGGGCAGCCGGGAGGTCGCGTGCGATCGCGCGCGGGGCGAGCGAGATTGGGCGCGGAATCGCGCCCTTGGCCGTGCCGGTTTCGCCGCCGGATAGGAAAGCCCGCGCCACGAGGATGGCGATGGCGCGCAGGCGCACCGCCAGGGCGATCAGATCTTCGGGCCTGACATGCCTCGGCTCGTCAGGGGCGACGTCGACCCCGGCGGCCGGGCCGTCGAAAAGGCTGAGGGCGACGATTTCGGCGTGGCTGAGCAGCCTGAAGAAGAAAAGGCGCACGGAATGGCGGCGCGATGCGGCGTGTTCGCACAGCAGGGCCATGGACAGAAGCATCACGACGATGTGCTTCAGTCTCGACCGGTCCGGCATGTCGTCCTGCGCTGCGTTCACCGCGCCCTCCTTTCTTCGGCGCAGTGTGATGCGGAGGAAAGGGGGTGTGGATCGAAAGAGCGATGCCCGGCGGCGAAGGGCGAGCAGGGCAGGGGATCGGCGGGGCGGCGCGCGAAAATCGATCCACGGGTGCGCCTGTCCTTCCCCCTTGTGGGGGAAGGTGGCTCGGCCGAAGGCCGAGTCGGATGAGGGGTATTGGAAGGAGCACTGCGCCGTAGAAAATGGTGCTGCCGGCGCCAGTTCTTCACCGTCTCACTTCGTCCAACACCCCTCATCCGCCGCCTCGTCTCGGCGCGCGCCACCGCGCGCGGCGGGGGGGGCCCCATACCCCCCAAAGGGGGCGGACCCGGCACAATTAGATACCGGTAAGGGGGGCAGAGGTTCGCGCGGCACCAGGCGGGGGAGCAGCGGG
>NZ_JANJTZ010000021.1 GCF_024710845.1 Mesorhizobium sp. | reverse complement strand
GTCGAAAACCTATTCGCCAAGCTCAAGGACTGGCGGCGCATCGCAACCCGCTACGACCGATGCGCCCACACCTTCTTCTCGGCCATCTGCATCGCAGCCGCCGTCATCTTCTGGCTTTGATCAATGAGTCCTGACCCTAGGTTTCCGGTTCTTATCGCTCTGATAGCAGTCCTGCTGGCCGGCGGATCGGCGGTCTCGGCCGGTCCCGATGTCGGCGACGTGTCGAACCTGTTCTGCGAGTTGCAGACAGCCGACGACCTCATGCGCCTGCGCGACCTGATGACGGCCGATCTTCGCGCGGTGGTCGAGGACGCGGAGGCGCGCAACGCCGCCATCGCCGATACGTCGGGGCAGGATGGCGCGCCGCTCGCGGACGGAGTTCCCTATCGCGGCATGGTCGAGAGGCCGGCCTCGTGTGTCGCGTCCAGCGTGTCGGCGGCGGCCAATGTGACGATCGTGGACATTGCCTATGCCTCCGACAGCGGCGAACGGTGGACCGACCGGCTTGTGCTGAAGCCTGAAACGGGCGAGATGCGCATCGATGACATCCTCTTCGCGTCCTTTCCGACCGACACCTACCAAGCGGGCCTCCGCCGCGTGCTCGCCGATACATTCGATCAATGAGGGGAAAATGTTGAAGCGCAGCCTGCTTGCCGTCGCCCTGGTCACAATGGCCACCTTCGGCGTATCTGCCCAGGACCAATCCAGATCGGCGGCAGCCGCCTTTGGCGCGGCGTTCTGCCAGATGAAGGACAACCCGCCGGGAGCGGACCTGATGGTGCTGGTGACGCCGTCGCTGGCCGAGGAGATCCAAAAGGCGATGGCGAAGAACGACGAGATCCAGAAGGCGCATCCCGACGAGAAGCCGCCGCTCGGCGACGGCATACCGTTCCAGAGTTTTCCCGACGTCTCGCCGAAATGCGAGGTAGGCAAGGTCACGGGCGAAGGCGCGGGCGCGGTGGTCGAGATCAGGCACGGCTTCCCCGAGACGCCGCGCGCCGACTATTCGGACCGCATCGTCCTCGGCGAGGGCTGGACCAAGGGCGCGCTCGGCATCGACGACGTAATCTATGGCGAAGAGGGTGGCGGCGGCACGCTGCGCAAGACGCTGGCCGAGGCGTTCGAATAGGCGTGGCAGAATTTAGGGGCTCTTCGCAGAGCGAAGGCAGTTTGGTGACACGATGACGAATCCGGTTCTGGTCGAAGTGCTGCGCGGCGGCAGGGTCGAAAGCCGCCACTGCGGTTCGATCGCGGTGTGCGACGCGCACGGCGGGCTCTTCCTCGCCCGCGGCGATGTCGCCCGGCCCGTCTTCCCGCGCTCGGCGGTGAAGGTGATGCAGGCGCTGCCGCTGGTCGAGAGTGGCGCGGCGGATGCGTTCGGCTTCGACGTCAGGGAACTGGCGCTTGCCTGCGCCTCGCACAGCGGCGAGCCGGAACATGCCGCGCTGGCGCAAAAAATCCTGGCGAAGGCGGGCTTCGAACCGGACGCGCTCGAATGCGGCGCGCATTGGCCGTCGAGCCAGGAGGCGACGATCGGGCTCGCGCGCTCCGGGGGGACGGCGAGCGCGCTGCACAACAACTGCTCGGGCAAGCATTCCGGCTTCCTCTGCGCCTGCCGGCATCTCGGCCTGAACCACAAAGGCTATGTGAAGATCGGCCACGACTACCAGCGCCTGATCGCGGCGACGATGGAGGAGGTGACGGGTGCGGCGCACCGCGAGGACAATTCCGGCACCGACGGCTGCTCGATACCGACCTATGCGGTGCCACTGACGAACCTTGCGACCGGCTTCGCCAAGCTGGCGACCGGCGAGGGTCTGTCGGCCGAGCGCGCCAGGGCGGCGCGGAGACTGTTTTCCGCCTGCATGGCCGAGCCGTTCTACGTCGCCGGCACCGGCCGTGCCGACACGGAGATGATGACCGCCGGCAACGGCCGCGTCTTCGTCAAGGTCGGCGCGGAGGGCGTCTATTGCGGCGCCGTGCCCGAACTCGGCCTCGGCTTCGCGCTCAAGATCGACGACGGCGCCGGACGCGGGGCGGAGGCGGCGGTGGCCTCGCTCTTGGCCTGGCTGCTCAGGGCGGATGAGGCGCTCGCGGCGCGCTACGCCGGCATCGCCTCGGTGACGATGAAGAACTGGAACGGCATCGAGGTCGGCGCGGTGAGGGGACTGCCACTCAGCTGATCAGGTCAACTGCTTGCAGATGACCCCGTCAGCCTAGCTGACCCGGTTGCGCTCGACCGTCAGGCCGGGCAGGTCGGTGACCTCCTTGGCGAGGTCGCCGGTGACCGCTTCTGCCCAGCGATGGCCGACGACCGCGCCGCGCAAAGCTCCGTCGATGACGTTGTCGGTGATGATCGCCGAGCCGGTGCCCTCGACCACCGAGACGGCGATGCCTTCGCCGGCGGCACGGATGACGTTGCCGGTCGCGACCACGTTGCGCATGAACGGGCCCCAGCCGATATTGATGCCGTAGAGCGGCGCGTCCTCGACCACGTTGCCGCTGACCGATGCGTCGGCCTCGACCGAGATGCCGACGCCGAAGCCGGGCGCGTCGGCCGGGTAGGGACCGGTCTCGGACAGGTTGCGCACCAGGTTGCCGGTCACCGTCGACAGCCGCCCGCCCTCGTTGAAGTTGACGACCGAGATGCCGTTGGCGGCACCGTCGACGATGTTGTTGGCGATCACCGCGCCCTCGAAGATGAATTCCGAATAGATCGCCGTCTCGCCGGAGCGCCGGCAGGTGTTGCCGCCGATCTGTATGTTGCTGCCCGAATTGGAGCGGATCGCCGAGAAGGCGCAGTCCGAAATCTGGTTGCCGGAGACGATCACGTTGCCGGCGCGGAAGACGTTGATGCCGTTGCCGTTCTGGCCGGTGCCGCCGGAGCGGGAAAGGATGCGCTCGATCCGGTTGCCGGTGACGATCGTGCCGTCCTCCGCCGGCTGCCAGCGGTGGACAAGAATGCCGCCATTGCCGCAGTCGAGGATGGTGTTGCCGGCGATCTGCATGCGGCCGGCCTCCACGCTCCAGATGCCGGCGTCGGCGGCACCGGAGATCTCGCAGCGCTCGACGCGGCCGGAGACGCGCTCCAGCGCAAGGCCGTTCCTCGACGAACCGATGACCCGGCAATTGTCGAGGACGAACGTGGCGACCCCGCGCGCGTCGATCAACCCTTGAGCGCTGTCGCCGAGCCAGCGGTTGGCGCCGTCGATCAGGAGCCCGGTGAATTCGAGATGGTCGGCACCTTCGGCCGCGAGCATATGGCCGTCGCCAGCATAGACGAGACGGGTCGCGCCAGGCACGCCGGACAGGCGGACGCGGCGCGGCAGGGTGATGTTGGAGACGTTGTACTGGCCGGGCGGCAGGAACACCGCCGCGTCCTGGTCGGACGCCTTGTCGAGCATCTGAGAGAAGGCGCGGCTCTGGTCGTCGAAGGCGGCGGGGTGGACGCCGAGCTCGCCGGCGTTGATCGAGCCGCGCATGGCGGCGAGCACCGGCTCGGAGAAAAGGCTCGCGGCCGCCGCGGGCAGCGCGAGACCGCCTGAGGCGGCAAAGCCGCCCGTAGCGGCGATGCCGGCGGAGGCTGCGAGGAAACGGCGTCTGTCCAGCATTGGCACGGGTCTCATGGTAGAGATGGGTACGGTGCAGGAACCGTGCCAGCGGTCCGGTGTTGTTCGGCGAGGAAACAGGGGTTAGCGTGAAGAATGAGCAGGGCGTTCACCAAGGAAGACGACGACACCGAAGCCATCGCCATGGTCGGCGAGCGGCCGGTCAGCCCGCACCGCAACCTCGTGACGGCGCGGGGCCTGAAGCAGATCGAGGCCGAGATGGCGCGGCTGCGCGACGAACTCTCCCATGCGGAGAAGACGCAGGAACGCGTGGCCGTCGCGACCCACCTGCGCGACCTGCGCTACTGGACCGCGCGGCGCGAGACTGCAGAACTGTCGGAGCCCGAGGTCGGCTCGGAGGTCGTGCGCTTCGGCATGACGGTGGTGCTGGAAGGCGAGGACGGGAAGCGGCGTACCTGGCGCATCGTCGGCGAGGACGAGGCCGACGCGGCCAAAGGCTCGGTCAGCCACGTTTCGCCGATGGCGCAGGCGCTGTTCGGCAAGCGCGTAGGCGACGTGGTGACGGTGGCGGGCAAGGAGTGGGAGGTCGTCTCGCTGGGGTGAGGCCGCGCCGGTGCGCCGCGAAGCGGTTCTGCCGCGCGGCGGGTCGGGCATGGAGGATCGCAGGCGCGCCCGCATCGCGAATTGTCGGCGGGCCGCGCAGCGGCGGAAGCGGCAGGCGCCGCGCAGCGACGGCGGCGACGCAGCCAGAGCAGCGCGCGACGGCCGGGAGCGCCTCGTCGCGCCGGGCGAACAGGCAGGCCACTTCCAGACGCAACAGGACGACGAGCGCCTCGGCCAGCGCGCAGAAGCGCAGCGCCAGTAGGGTCGCATCGGCCGGACGGTTCCGGAACTTCGGGCTCTCGCCGAGCCAGTCGGCCCCCGTTTCGTCAATGACGAAATCGCGCGCGACGGCCTCGGCCAGCCGCAGTATGGCGAGCAGGACGAAGCGCAGGGGGAATGGCAGGCCGGAGGCGCGCTGGGCGAGGCGGGCGAACGAGGCGAGCCTGGCGATGATCCGCCTCAGCGCCTCGATATCCCGTCCTGTGTCACCCATGCCCGGCCTCCAAAATTCTGCGGACATTCTCGCGCGGGTGTTTGAGGTGGGGATGGAATGCGTGCGGAAATCGGGGAACGGGTTGATTTCGTTGGAGGCGGGGGTGGGAATTGTCCACACGCTGTGGTGATCCAGCCCATAACCCAGATCGATCCGTGTAGATCTTACTTCCATTACACTGCCGGCGCAGCAACCGGCGCGCGTCCAAGAGCCGCTGCGTGATGTATCACTTTGCGCTTGTCGAATATCTTCGTGTATACGATTCCGAATACAACAGATGATAAGTGAATTTCGAAATACGCCGACCCTCATTGTATAAGTGTGGAGTTCGGGCCATAAAGGTCCACACAGGGGCGTATCCGTTTTACCATTTGCCGGGGGCACTCTATGCTGAGACGTTCGATCTTCGTGGTGGCGGCGCTTCTCATGGCCGTACTCCATGCGCCGCATGCCGTTGCTCAAGGCGCACAGCGCTTCGACAGCGTGCAGGACCTGCCTCCCGGTGAACTGCGCAAGAGCGTCGAACGGCTGGACCCGGCAACGCGCGCGGAGGCGCTTCGCCAGCTAAACCGGCTGGCCCCTCCGCGGGCCGATCTCGACTATCTGCGGGCCAGCCCGAGCGGACATCTCTTCTATGTCGATCCGCCGGCTCCGCCCTCCAAAAAGCTCAATCAGGCACCGCCGGTATCCAAACAGGCAGTCGTCAGCATCAATCCGGCCATCGCCTTCACGCTGCACAGCAAGCCGGGCGCACCGCGCGTCGTCTATCTCAACTTCCGCGGCGAGAATGTGTCCGGCACGCAATGGAACGCCATGTCGGGCCGGACCGTGCACCCGATGAAGGCCTATTCGGAAGATGCCAATTTCGCAGCCTACACCCAGGCCGAACTGAACACGATCGCCGAAGTCTGGAAACGGATGTCCGAAGACTTCGCGCCGTTCAACATCGACGTGACGACGCAAAGGCCTGCCGCCTTCGGTCCCAATGTCGGGCATGTTCTGGTGTCCGACCGTTTCGACCGCAACGGATTCCCGATCTATGGCAACCCGGTAGGGGGCGTCGCCTTCCTGAATGTCTGGGGGTTGCCGAATTTCAAGACCTACCAGCCTGCCCTCGTCTTCGCCGAGGCTTGGTGGGGGGCGAAGAACATCGCCGAGGCTGGCAGCCACGAGCTTGGCCACAATCTCGGTCTCAGTCACGACGGAAAAGGTGCTGATGCCTATTATGGGGGGCACGGCACCGGCAATGTGTCCTGGGGCCCGATCATGGGCGTCGGCTATGACAGGAATGTCTCGCAATGGAGCAAAGGCGAGTATCCCGGCGCGACCCAGACGCAGGACGACATTGCGATCATCGCCGGCAAGCTGACGCTTCGTCCGGACGACCACGGCCATCTCAGAACCAATGCGACCCCGCTGGCGCTCAGCAACACCGGCGTCGTGACCTCCTCTACGCCGGTGACGCTCCCCGGGAATCCAGCCTCGAAGGTGAACCGCGGCGTCCTGAGCACGCGCGCCGATATGGACACGTTTGCATTCACCGTTTCGAATGCCGGCGCGGTCGATCTGACGGTGAATCCTGTCTGGCGGGACGCCTTCAACGTGCAGAGCCTGCGCAGCGCCAATCTCGACATTCGCGCCATGCTGTTGCGCGACAACGGGACGCCGAGCGGCGTGCTGGTCGCGCAGAGCAATCCGCCAGGCGACACGTTCGCCCGTGTCGTGGCCAATGTTGCGCCCGGCCGGTATCTGCTGCGCATCGAGGGCGTCGGCGCGGGCACGCTGGCGACCGGCTACACCGACTACGGCAGCCTCGGCCAGTATTTCATCTCCGGCAAAGTCCCGCTGCCGGTGTTGCGCACCCTAACCGTGAGCACGCCGATAGCGGCGCGCGGCACGGTTTCGGGTGGCGGCAGCTTCGCGACCGGCACCGCCCGGACGGTGACGGCAACGGCGAAGCCCGGCTTCCATTTCGTCAAATGGACCAAAGGCGGCGTGCAGGTGTCGACGAGCCGGGTCTACAGCTTCGTCCTGAACGCGAACACGAGCCTCGTTGCGCACTTTGAGGTGGGTGCGTCGGCGCCGGCGACATTGAGCGTCAGCGCAGCGGAGGAGTAAGGAAACGAGGTCAGAGCGCGGCGCTTAACGCCCTTGTGTCGAGCTGCGATGCTTTTCCAGCCGAACCTTTGCCGCTTCGATCTCCGCCGCGAGGTCTTCGGTCCAACAGGGCGAGTTTTCGCCCTGTGCCAGAACGGAGAACGCGACGCGGTGTTTGTCCATCCGCTCACGAGCGATGGCCATCTGCCTGTCGAAATCCTTGTCGGTCTGAGTCATGACGCAACCGCCGTTTGAACCGGCGGACGATAACATATGCGCATTCAAGGGGCCAAGCGGTGGTGCGCGCGACGTTTCAAACCCGCCGTCATCCTCGGCCTTGAGCCGAGGATGACGGCGGTAGCATGGTTGCCGCGGGGGCGGCCTTCAGCACGTCGTCGAAATCGTCAGACGGAGGGGGACTGATCTCAGCCGCACTCACCGCACGAACAGCAGCGCCATGCCCGCAACGACAAGCGCCGCGCCGAGCCAGGCGCCGGCGGCGGGGCGTTCGCCGGTGCGCAGCCAGATCATCGGCAGGATGATGACCGGAGAGGTGGCCGACAGCGTCGAGACGATGCCCACCTTGCCGCCGGAGAGCGCGAACAGCAGCAGCGTCATGCCCACCGCCAGCGCGATGATGCCGGTGAGCGCGGTGAGCGCGAAGACGGGCCAGGTGACCGGGCCTTTGGGTTTGACCGAGGGAATGGGGAGCGCGATGAGGACGCTGAGGCAGACGGCGGCGATGGCGACGCGCACCATCGAGGCGGCGAACGGGTCGATGCCGGAAGCCATGATGGGCCGCGCGATGATGGAGCCGACCGCCTGGCCGGTCGCCGCACCCAGTCCCAGCGCCACGCCGAGCCAGAGCGGTCCCTTGACCGCCTCCCATGCGTGCGCCTGGCCCTGGCGGCGCCCATAGAGGATGGCGAGGACGACGCCCGCCAACACCAGCGCCATGCCGGCAATCGCCTGGACGGGCAATGACTCGCGAAGGAAGACGAAGCCAAGGACCGCCGCGATCGGCGCATTGAGGGCGAAGAGGATGCCCGAGCGACGGGGCCCGAGCCGGTTGAGCGCCGCGAAGAGCAGTGTGTCGCCGAGAAAGATGCCGATCAGTCCCGACAGCAGCAGCGCGCCGAGATTGTCGGCGCCGAGCTGCTGCCAGGTCCCGCTCGCCACGACGTAGACCGCGAGCAGGACGGTCACGAAGGCCTGGCGCAGACGGTTGAAGGCCGGCGCGCCGAGATGGCCGGCGGGCCAGACCGAGATCACGCCGGTCAGCGCCCAGCAGGTCGCGGCGCCAAGTGCGGCAAGTTCGTAGATCGGCATGAGGCTCTCCGGTGAACGGGCTATGCTGGCCCGGCCAGACCTGGATAGCCGATCACGCCGTCACGCGGGAGGCGTCGGCGCGGGCGCAGGCTATCTCTCCTGACAAGTGTCTTTCGCCGGATGGCCGACATCCTGCGGTGCCGTGCTCGCATGACGGCGCAGTGTTGGGGATGACGGCGCGGATGCTAGCGGAAGGAGCATGCCGGCTAGCAGGCGGCGCCTACCCCGCCAACAGCCGGTCCATCAGCTGCTCCGCCGCCTCCGGGATCACCGTGCCGGGCGGGAAGATGGCGGCGGCGCCGGCCTTCAGCACGGCGTCGAAATCGTCGGGCGGGATGACGCCGCCGGCGATGATCATGATGTCGGAACGGCCGGCGCGGTCGAGCGCCTGCTTCAGCTCGGGGATGAGGGTCAGGTGGCCTGCGGCGAGCGAGGAGGCGCCGACGATGTGGACGTCGTGGTCGATGGCGAGTTTCGCCACTTCCTCGGGCGTCTGGAACATGGCGCCGACGGTGACGTCGAAGCCGAGGTCGATGAAGGCCGTGGCGATCACCTTCTGGCCGCGGTCGTGGCCGTCCTGGCCCATCTTGGCGACGAGGATGCGCGGGGCGGCGCCATGCTTGGCCTTGAAGGCCTCGACCTTGTCGTGGACGCGGTCGACGGCGGGCACGTCGCCGAGCGCCTTGCGGTAGACGCCCGAGATCGTCTTCACTTCCGCAGCGTGGCGGCCGAACACCTTTTCCATGGCGAGCGACATCTCGCCGACGGTGGCGCCAGCGCGGGCAGCGCGGATGCAGAATTCGAGCAGGTTGCCGTCCGCGCGGGCCGCTGCCGTCAACGCATCCAACGCCGTTTCGACGGCGGCGACCTCGCGGGTGCCCTTCAGCTGCTGCAGCTTGGCGAGCTGGCGCGCGCGCACCTCGGCATTGTCGACCTTGAGCACGTCGACCTCGATGTCCTGCTCGGGCCGGTGGACATTGACGCCGACCAGCGCCTGTTCCTTCGCGTCGATGCGCGCCTGGGTGCGGGCCGAGGCCTCCTCGATGCGCATCTTGGGAATGCCGGCCTCGATGGCGGCCGCCATGCCGCCGAGGCTCTCGACCTCGTCGATGTGCGCCAGCGCGCGGGTGGCGAGATCGTGGGTCAGGCGCTCGATGAAGGCCGAGCCGCCCCACGGGTCGATCATCTTCGTCGTGCCGGATTCGGTCTGCAGCAGGATCTGCGTGTTGCGGGCGATGCGGGCCGAATGGTCGGTGGGCAGCGCCAGCGCCTCGTCGAAGGAGTTTGTGTGCAGCGACTGGGTTCCGCCCTGGGTGGCGGCCATCGCCTCGATCATCGTGCGGACGATGTTGTTGTAGGGGTCCTGCGCGGTGAGGGACCAGCCGGAGGTCTGGGTGTGGGCGCGCAGCGCCAGCGACTTCAGGCTCTTCGGCGCAAAATTCTTCTGCATCAGCGTCGCCCAGATCAGGCGCCCGGCGCGCTGCTTGGCGATCTCCATGTAGAAGTTCATGCCGGCGTTCCAGAAGAAGGAGAGGCGCGGCGCGAAGTTGTCGATGTCCAATCCCGCCGCAACACCGGCCCGCGCGTATTCGATGCCGTCGGCGATCGTATAGGCGAGCTCAAGGTCGACCGTCGCGCCGGCCTCCTGGATGTGATAGCCGGAAATCGAGATCGAGTTGAACTTTGGCATTTCCCGCGAAGTATATGAAAAGATGTCGGAAATGATCCGCATCGACGGCTTGGGCGGGTAGATGTAGGTGTTGCGGACCATGAACTCCTTGAGGATGTCGTTCTGGATGGTCCCGGCAAGCTTCGCGGGCGGCACGCCCTGTTCCTCGCCCGCGATGATGTAGAGCGCCATGATGGGCAGCACGGCGCCGTTCATGGTCATCGACACGGTCATCTGGTCGAGCGGGATGCCGTCGAAGAGCTGGCGCATGTCGAGGATGGAATCGATCGCCACGCCCGCCATGCCGACGTCGCCCGCGACGCGCGGATGGTCCGAGTCGTAGCCGCGATGAGTGGCGAGGTCGAAGGCGATGGAGAGGCCCTTCTGGCCGGCGGCGAGGTTGCGCCGGTAGAAGGCATTGGATTCCTCGGCCGTCGAGAAGCCGGCGTACTGGCGGATGGTCCAGGGCTGCTGGACATACATGGTCGGGTAGGGGCCGCGCAGGTAGGGCGCCGCGCCGGGGACGCTGTCGAGGAAGGGCAGGCCGGCGAGGTCGGCCTCGCCGTAGAGGCGCTTGACCGCGATGCCCTCGGGCGTCTCCCAGACGGATGCCGCCGCCTCGGATGCCGGCGTCTTCGGCGCGCTCCAGTCGATGGTCGAGAAATCCGGGATCATCGGGCAGGCTCCGCGAACTGGTCGAGGCGATGGGGCGGCAAGGGCTCGCAGAACACGGCGCCGTCGGTCGGAACGGGACGCCGTTCGGCGTCGAGCACCGAAACCGGCCGCTCCTTCGCCATCGGATAAAGCGTTGTGCCGACGATTGGGCGCTTGCCGTCGGCCACCGCGCCGCGCCGCGCCGCGGCCGCAGTGCCGATGCGTGCCTGAAGCTTGCCCGCGGCAAGGCTCTCCAGGATGCCGCCTTCGGCCTCGATCGCCTGGAACTCGCGCCAGGCGGCCGCGCAGAGCGCGTCGGTGAGCGCCTCGACGCTGCCGGAACCGGCCATCGGGTCGGCGACGAAGCCGACATGGCTCTCGTCGGCAAGCACGAGCTGCGTGTTGCGGGCGATGCGGCGGGCGAAGCCGTCGGGCAGGCCGTGGGCGATCGTGTAGGGCAGGATGGAGATGGAATCCGCGCCGCCGGCCGCCGCCGCGAAACAGGCGATCGTGGTGCGCAGGATGTTGGTCTCCGGATCCTTGTGCGTCATCATCCGAAAGGACGTCTCGGCGTGGATGAAGGCCGGCGACGGCTCGATGCGGCAGACCTCCTGCAGGCGCAGCCACAGTTTCCGCAGCGCCCGGAACTTGGCGATGGTCAGGAACTGGTCCTGGTCGGCTGAGAGTGCGAAACCGACATGCGGTGCGGCATAGACCAGCGGCTGGCGCGCCTCCTGGAACATGCGCAGGTGGGAGGCCGCCGTGGCAAGGACGGCGCCGAGCTCCTGCGCTTCCGTCGCGCCGGCATTGTGATAGACGCGCCCGTCGGCCTCGACGAGGACGCCGGGCACGCCGAGCGCGAAGAAATGCGCCAGCGACTGCGGCATTGACGCCTGCAGCGCTTCGATCGACATGCGCAGCCGCCCGGTGCCGCCGAACAGGGCGGCGGGGTCGATGCCGAAGGCGAGCTTGAGCCGCGCCGGGTTGGTGCGGCGCGACGCGAGCGCTTCCATCAGCCAGTCGACCGAGGCGCGGCTCGACGGATGGACGTCGATGCGCACATGCGTGTCGGAGAACGAGACGCCGTCGAGCGCCGCGGCCAATGCTTCAGGTGTTGCCGGCAGGCCGAAGCCGAACGCGTTGGGCGCGCCTTCGAACACGATGGAAAGCCCGGTCGCTCCGCCTTCGAGGTCGGCGCGCGCTTGGGCGTTGGCGCGTGCCGGGTCGGGATCGTCGATGCGCTGGATCACCTGCCACGGACGTTCGACATTGGCGCGGACGAGGCGGGCTGGCTCGACCCGCCGGTCCGACAGCGGCTCGATGCGGATGCCGTCGTCGGTGGACGAGACGAGGGCGGCGTCGAAATCCGCCTCGCCGATCGCCTTGCGGGCAAGCTTCAGCCACTCCTCGCGGCCGGCTTTCGGGAATGTCGTGGTCGTCAGAAGCGATGCGTCCATTTATGCTCCGGCGATCTTTCTCGACCCTCCCCCCGGGCGGAGGGTAGGGTTCCGGGAAAGCCGCCGCAATGCCAAATTCACGGACCGCGCTCCCCCGCTGCTGCGCCAGCAGATAGTCGCAACGGCATGGCTTGCGCAACCGTCCTTTCGGCATATTCGGCGCACAGCCATTGTGGGCGGGGCAGGGCCTCTTTATACGGGTCGATGGCGCCCGAAGCCTGCGCCGACATCAGTATTCGCATGCCGGAGACCGACCCGATGTGGGGAAAGCAGGACAAGCAGGACCAGAAGATCTTCCTGGGAGCGAGCCGTACACCTTCCAACGACTACCAGAGGCCGGAGGAGCTGCTGCTGAAATACGGCAACCGGCACGGCATCGTCACCGGCGCGACCGGCACCGGCAAGACCGTGACGCTGCAGATCCTGGCCGAGGGCTTCTCCAATGCCGGCGTTCCGGTCTTTGCCGCGGACATCAAGGGCGATCTCTCCGGCGTCGCCGCGATCGGCGAGGCGAAGGACTTCCTGGTCAAGCGTGCCGCCGACGTGAAGCTCGATCCGTATGAATTCCGAGAGTTCCCGGTGATCTTCTGGGATCTCTTCGGCGAGCAGGGCCATCCGATCCGCGCCACCGTGTCCGAGATGGGGCCGCTGCTTCTGGCGCGGCTGATGAACCTCACCGAGCCGCAGGGAGGCGTCATCAACATCGCCTTCAAGCTGGCCGACGAGGAAGGCATGCTGCTGCTCGACCTGAAGGACCTGCAGGCGATGCTCGCCAACATGGCGGAACGGGCGGCCGAGATCGGCGCGCGCTACGGCAACGTCACCCGCCAGTCGGTTGGCGCCATCCAGCGCAGCCTGCTGATCCTCGAACAGCAGGGCGCGTCGAACTTCTTCGGCGAGCCGGCGCTGAAGATCGCCGACCTGATGCGCACGACGCCGGACGGGCGCGGCGCGATCAACGTGCTGGCCGCAGACAAGCTGATGACCAATCCGCGCCTCTACGCGACCTTCCTGCTCTGGCTGATGTCGGAACTGTTCGAGGAACTGCCGGAGGTCGGCGATCCGGACAAGCCGAAGCTGGTCTTCTTCTTCGACGAGGCGCATCTCCTGTTCAACGATGCGCCCAAGGCGCTGGTCGAGCGCGTCGAGCAGGTCGTCCGCCTGATCCGCTCGAAGGGCGTCGGCGTCTATTTCGTGACGCAAAATCCGCTCGATGTGCCGGAGACCGTGCTGGCGCAACTGGGCAACCGGATTCAACACGCTCTTCGCGCGTATACGCCGCGCGAGCAGAAGGCGGTGAAGACGGCTGCCGACACGTTCCGGCCGAACCCCGATTTTGATTGCGCCGCCGCAATCACCCAGCTTGGCACCGGCGAGGCGCTGGTGTCGACGCTGGAGGAGAAGGGCATCCCCTCGATGGTGCAGCGGACGCTGATCCGCCCGCCGTCGTCGCGGCTCGGCCCGATCTCGCCCGAGGAGCGCAAGAAGGTGATCGCCGACAGCCCCGTCATCGGCGAATACGACCAGACGATCGATCGCGAATCCGCCTTCGAGATGCTGCAGAAACGCGCCAAGGAGGCGCAGGAGGCGGAGGCGAAGGCGCGCGAGCAGGAAGAGCTCGGCGAGGAGCACGGCCGCTCGCGCTGGACGCTGCCGGATTTCGGCGGCGGCAGTTCCCCCGCTCCGCGCGGCCGCACCCAATCGGTGCCGCGTACGCGCACCTCGAACCGCCAGTCGGTGACGGAAGCCGCGATCAAGTCGGTCGTCCGCTCGGTGGGATCGTCGGTGGGGCGAGCGATCGTGCGGGGGGTGCTGGGGAGTTTGAAGAAGGGGTTTTGAGGGGAGTCCCGGGCGGAGAAACGGACAGCGACGTCTGCGGGTCCGTCTCCCGCGCCCCTCGATAGGAATCGGAGCCAATGGCTGGCTAGGGTCCGGACTCATAACCAGTAGCTGACTGTCGCTGCGATGCAGACGGCAGCCAGGAAGTTGGTGGCCAGTCGATCGTATCGGGTCGCGATGCGGCGGAAGTCCTTGAGTCTGCAGAACATGCGTTCGATGGCGTTG
>NZ_JANJTZ010000055.1 GCF_024710845.1 Mesorhizobium sp. | reverse complement strand
CCCCCGCCGAAACGGCGCGGACGCCCTCCAACGAAAGGACGCGACGATCAACCGCTCGGCTGATCACCGACCAAGACCCGCCGCCGAGATAGGGAATTTTACATGCCCACAATCGGGGAAACTTCGGCGCCCGTTGACAGGAGTGCGGCGATAGCGCGAAGGTCCGTCACAGGACCCGGTGCGAAACGCATCGTCAAACAGGCAGCGGCATCGAGCATCCATACCGGAATCTCCAGAAGGCGGCCGCCCTGTTGACCCGCCTTGCCGCATCGAACAACCGCGCCGTTCGCTTTCTCCAAAATGTTGTGAACGCAGACTGTCTTGCCAGCCCAGGGATGCCATGCATACGAAACCGTCCGCTCGTCGATTGCTTCGGTAACGTGGGTGTTCTGTCGTTCGGTTGTACAACACAGTCCGACCCTACAGCGCGATCGGCAACAAGCCGCCGATATCGCTCATGAAGGGCTCCTCGGCGGCCGTTCCGCCCTGAGCCTCACACCCCCGAAGTTCCTGCCCGGGGCGATCCAAAGACGGGGAGCAGCTCACAAGGAGAACAGAGTCCAGTTATGAATGAGGGCTGATCGGGGGCAACGTCAGAGGTAACAGTACGCGACGTTCGCGAGGTCGACCGCTTTGATGATGAGGACCCGCTCTACCTGCTGTCCATTGATGACAAGTCCGGACAGCTGTGCGGTGCCGTCCGGCTGCTGCCGACCACTGGACCGAACATGCTCAGGGACGTTTTCTCGATATTGGTCCCGGACGGTACGGTCGAAAGTCCGCTGATCTGGGAGAGTTCGAGATTCGCGATCAATCCCCGAATTGTGCTGGCAGGTACGCGGGGTGATGCAAACCACATCGTGAACCGCACAACGATCGAGCTGCTTTGCGGCATCGTGGAAGCCTGCCAGCGAGCTGGGATCGAGCATGTCGTCTCGGTTTTCGACGCGCGAATGGCCCGGATTTTTCGGGCGGCCAATTGCCCTTTCAAGATCATTGGGACACCGGCGCGAATCGGAAAGACAATGACCTATGCCGGGCTGTTTGAAATGACGAACGATATGCCCGCGCGCCTTGATCAGGTGGGAGGGCTGCCGCCCGTTGTGCTTTCGGCCCCGTTGGAAGGCGCGGGAAAACCCGCCGCATGGTCCTGAGTCTCTGCGGAAATTGGCACTAACCAGCTCCGCCGGTCTTGAGCACAACGATGGAATATAACGTGCCCCGAGGCGGTACGCGCCGCCCCGGGGCGTAGAAATTCCGACCACAGAGCTGGTGTCGGCTGAAGCGACACCGAGGTTCCTCTGGCCAACGGCCGGGGGCCTGTGATGCATTCTCTAGCCGCGTGTTTCCGTCAAGCACCGTTTCAATCTTTCCGCATGCACCATCCTTTCTGGTGAGCAGGGACCGCCTCTGCAATCGGGTCAGCATTCTCTCCGCGGTCAAATCGACTGATCGTCGTCATGGACGACCTTGGCCGGGATCTCATGATCCGCCGCAATTTTGGGTTCAAAAAGGGAGGGGCTGCCAATATGTCACAACGGGCTCGATCTGCGCCCAATACGTCACGCGCACGTCACCACATCCCTTCGTCCCTGCAGAGACCGTTTCCTGGTAGAAAACAGGAAACCTGCTACACCACGGCACCTTCAGCAGGGCCGGGGGTTCCTTGATCTTTTTTGGTCGATAGACCTCACCGCTCACCCAGAGCTTGTGGAGCAGAACGGCGAGCTTGCGGGCGACCGCGATCTTAGCCTTGTTGAAGCCAACGCGCCGCGCCAACCTGACGCCCCATGCCTTCAGCGGTGTCCAGGTTTTGGTGCTGACCAGCATCACCGTGGCAGGTCTGACCAGCGCCAGCCGAACCATGCTGTCGTCGCGCTTGCTGATCTTGCCGGACTGGTGGCTTTCACCAGATTGAAAGACACGTGGCGTCAGGCCGAAGTAGGCACCAATATCATCAGCGTCCTTGAACCGGGATGGATCATCGATAGCGGTGACATAGGTCAACGCTGTTACTGGCCCGACGTGCGGAACGGTCATCAGCCTTCGGCAAACAGGGTCCATGTGAGCCATTTTGTCGACCTCTTTGTCGTAGCTGTCGATCTGCCGCCACATGTCCCCGTGCATGTCGAGCATTGGTAAAATAGGCCCGATCAAGTTCACACCATCCAGATTTGCGTCCCTGAGCTTGTCTAGAACTCTTTGCCGGAAGGTCTCGTGGGTGATCGAGCCACGGGAAACCAGAAGACCGAATGGCTTCATAAGGCCGGCGATACGGTTCTCTAGCGTCACGCGCATGTCCACCAGGTTGTGTCGCAACGACAATGTTGTGCGCACTTCTTGCGCCCAAAGGCTTTTGAGGTGGACAACGCGAATCAGTCCTCTCCCATTCTCATCAGCTCGGCCAGGCCCCGCGCATCATTCTTGTCGGTCTTCTCTGTCCCGGCATTCGTCAAGCGGTTTTCATTTACATCGACTTTCTCCATCATTGTCGCCTTGGCGTTGGTTGATCCGGCAATGGAACAGTCTTCTCTTCGTGCTCGGCGCTTGGCCGGCACAGGATGGCGTTCATCTGGGCAGGGGTGGAGCCATCTTATTCACGGCGTTCCTTGGTCGGCCGACGGCACACCAAACGAACGGTCGCTCTCACCCTCACCCGTCCCTTGCCGGGACTTCCGCCGCAGCGGATACGATTGTTCAAAATCCTCGACTAGACGTTGGCAAGCGCCGTTTTCTGCCACCGGAACGGCTCGCCCGTCAGCCACATCTTGTGCAGGGCGACTGCAATCCGGCGTGCAAGGGCAACGCGCGCCTTCGCGAGGCCGCGGCTCTTCGCAATCTTCATTGCCCACGCCTTCATCGACGGCCAAAGACCCTGGTCTCGTCGAAGGGTGATCTGAGCGGCCACGTAGAGCATGTGGCGCGTGTGGCGATCGCCCATCTTGCGGATCCTCCCCGACAGATCAATTTCACCCGAGCTATATCTGCGCGGCGTAAGACCGAAATGCGCCCCAACATTGCGCGAACGACGGAACCGGGCAGGATCATCGACACTCGCTCTGAACGACAGCGCAACGTGTGCTCCCACACCCGGCATTGTCATTAGCAGCTTGCAAACTTCGTACCGCCGCGCCAGCGATATGATGCGGCGATCGAATACGGCTCGCTGGCGCAAGAGCTCAGCGCGAGCAACCAGCAGCGGCTCGATTGTCAGCATGACCGTAGCATGGTCGCCAATCCGTTCGCGCACCTCCTTGTCGAAATGTCTCGCCCAAGTGGGAGCGATATGCCGTCGCAGCGTAGCAGTCCACGGATGACATTCTCGATCCGGATAAGCTGATCCTGGAGGGTATTCCGAGCCGTAAACAATGCGCCAAGGCGCTGCGCATATTCCGACTTCACTCAGACCAGCCGATATGCGTTCATGCGCATGAGGTGTGCGATGCCGCGCGCACCATTGCGATCTGATTTATTGCGCAGCCCTGCGTGGAGCATCGCCGCTGCGTGTCGTGCGTCGATGCAAATTGCCGGTAACTCGTGAGGCACGAGGCCCGCCTGCAGCCAGGCTGCTGTCGACCCCGCCTCCAGTCCGATCTTCTCGCAAGCATAGCCGGACTCCAGGATCGTTTGGGCGATCGCCTCCGGATCGGACGCCACTTTCTTCTCTTTGCAGATCTTGCCTTCGGCATCGACGATGCAGATCGCAGTTTCCCGCAACGAAACATCCAGGCCGCAGTAATACATGGTCAAATCCTCCTTGACGCATGCGGCTTCAGCCACGCAGCCGAACTTGCACCCGTCAGCCGGGACACACCATCTTGTTCCGACGCATCGACAAAGCGCGATAGGTCTGAAGAGTCTCGAGCACGATGACTGGCAAACCTGCCTTCATCAATTCCGTGTGAATCCACGGTGAAAGGGCGCCAGCCTCAAGGCCGACCTTCTCGATACAATCAGACCGTTTGCGAATATAGTCGGCCAGATCGAATGGTCTGGTCAGGCACATGCCTTCCGAAATGACCTTGCCCTTGTCATCAATGATGCAAACGGCTGTGCTTTTCTGTGATACATCTAATCCGACAAAGTGCTGCGGTTTCGTCATTCGCCAAATTCCTGTTGAACTGCCCGCCTGAGCTCACTATGCGGGGCCACGCAGCTACCCAATATGTCCAGGCGCCTCGGTGCTAAAGGTCGCAGGGACCGTCTGTGGCGGTTTTCTAACCCCCGGCTTGGGGTCGAGATCTTATCGTTCGCGGGCGCGCACCGCGGACCAAGCCGCGGGAAGCCGATGTGTGCAGAGCAACCGATCAGAACGAATCCGGGTTCACCTTCAGAGTCTACTGACGACACGGGTGCGCAAACGGAGAGCGAGGGCACGGTCAAGTGGTACAATTCGGAGAAGGGCTTCGGCTTCATTGCCCCCGATAACGGTGAGAAGGATCTCTTCGTACATGCCACCGCGCTATCCCGGTCCGGGCTCAGCGTGCTGGTCGACGGACAAAAGGTCGTCTTCCAGTCCGGGCAGGGCAAGAAGGGCCTGGAAGTCCGGAATTCGCTTCGCATAGTGCACGACGGTCGCGCCTCGAATGGCATGTCGTCACCGATTCGCGAAAGGGGGCATTTCCCCGTCGGTAACCCTCCACGTCCATGCATCGACATCCGGCCGCGAGGCGATGAGCTCTTCAAGCGCTTCCTCGTAGTACCGGTCCACTGTGGGTGGGATAATATAGAGCGCAAGCGGACGCGGCTGACGCTGCAGCATGGCCGCTGCACTCGGTCGCTCCGCGAGCAAGCTGTAGCGCAAGCCCTTCACGCTTCGCGCGCTCAGCTTGGCGAGTGAATCGATCAGCTTCTTTTCGTAGACGGAGTCGTATGGGATCCAGTTCTCCGAAACCACCATCAGCGCCATCTCTTCTACGACGGCCAATCCTGTCGGGGTCAGCCCGAAGGTCGCGATCGCCATCAGGTGGGAAGCTTCATCAGCCCCCCACAACATCAATTCGTTTTCGAAGCGTGCCCGCAGCCTGCGATGGAGCTCTTCATCCAGCATGAGCGGAAAGTCGGGCGTATGCTTGACGATCAGTCGATGACCTGTCCGCGCCGGCGAGATGTCCTTGACCTCGCCCACCAAGATCATCAGTTTCCGAGGCCCGCTTCTTTGCGGCAATGCAGGCGCCAGCGCCACGGCCCGCCGCTGCTCGATCGCAGCCTTGTCCGAGGCACGAAACGGTTCGGGCACGAACAGCACATCGCTGAGCCCGCCGCCCTTTACCGTCATCTGCCGCGCGGCCTCAAGCAGATGCCAGCGAATGTTCCACCAATGGCGCTTGCCCACCCATCTCGACATCCAGGCTGTCAATTCGGCCTGGTGCCAGAGATAGTGCAGCAGGCTGCGTAGCGACAATTTCCTCGTGTCGTCGGCCACGCTATCCGCGCTGTTCGCCCCAGCAACAGGTGTTGCCCGTGCGCCCACCTTCGTCAGGCTGAAACCGACCTTGAGCGCCGACAGGCCGCTCTCGGGATCGACCTGAATGGCGCTGCCCATGAGCACACCGAGCCCGGACAATTCGTCGGGCGGATCATAAGACGGGCAGGCCGCATCATGTTCGCTTCCCGAAAGCGGCATCCGTTTGACGATGTACTGGTCGCCGACCTGTGCAATGTACATCGCAAGACCGGGTTCCTTGCACATGCATAAGGGCCGGATACGATGCCGATATGCATTGGCAAGCGCCTCCGGCAGATCCTGTGCCGTTTCCTCGATAACCCGGTCAGCCAGCCTGAAACGTCGCATCGCCTCCATTGCTCCGGACGCCGCCGCATCCCCTGCCTTCATTGATTCACGGATTTCCGCTGCACGCAACCCGCAGGTTGGCCACGGGACGGCGCACGCATCCGTGACGCAGGCGCGGCGCCGCGCGCCGGCACTTTTTCGGATGCCGCCGGCGCAGGCAGAGGGAGAGGGAGGCGGGAGTCCGGTGGCGGGTGAAGGACCGGGAGAGAGGCTCCCGGCGCCCGTCGCGGAGAACGACCATGACCCATATGGAAATCCAGACGCCGGCACGCATCGCGCGCAACGGCTACAAGGTCGACGTCAGCCGCGGGGAACGCATCGGCCGCGTGTCGTCGGAATGGTTCAACCGCCCGGCCGACGAGCGCTACCTGTCGCTCACCGACCTCCACACTTCTGTGAAGCGTCGATCCGAACGCAGCAAGACCCGTATAGTCGCAAGTGAGGCAATACGTGTCGAGGCAAGCCGCGATGACCCTGAGCGCTTGAAGCTGATGCTGCCAGGCTCCGACGCACCGATTGCGCCGACCCACTGGAGTTTTGGCCAGCTCGCCAGCCTGGTCGGCGCGCCTGCCACCTATCTGCGCCAGCTGCCGGCGCCGCTCGCTGGCATCAACCTGCAGTATGGCCTGACCTCGCATCGCGCCGAGCAGGTCAAGACGCTGGAGATCGAGAACGGCCACCTTGAGCTTCGAGCGGTTACGGGTCCGGACTATGGCAGGATTTTCGACCACGAACTCGTCGAGGCAGTTCAGAAGATCGCCGGCAACGGCACCGGCGACACACGCTGGAAAGTGCCGGGCGTGCTCGACTGGTCGACGAGCATCTACAACCCACACGCCGACATCACGAAAATTACGACAACGCTCTATGCGTCCGACCGCGACGTCTTTCTCTTCTTGGTCGATGACCTGAATCCGATTGAGGCGGGCAAGCTGCCCGACGGCTCGCCCGATATTTTCTTCAGGGGATTTTACTGCTGGAACTCGGAGGTCGGCGCCCGCACGCTCGGCATCGCAAGTTTTTATCTTCGCGCCGTATGCCAAAATAGGAACATCTGGGGCGTCGAGGATTTCCAGGAAATCACTATCCGGCACTCAAAATATGCGGCCTCGCGCTTTGCGCTCGAAGCCGAGCCGGCACTGATCCAGTTCGCCGAATCCTCGCCCATGCCCTTCGTCAACGGCATCAAGGCAGCGCGCGAGTGCATCGTCGCGCGCGACGATGATGACCGGAACACCTTCCTGCGCAAGCGGGGCTTCTCCAAGGCTGAAACGACGAAAATCATCGACGCCGTGCTCATCAACGAAGGCCATCCACCAGCCTCGGTCTTCGATTTTGTGCAGGGCATCACATGGATCGCTCGCGACAAGCAGCACCAGGATGTCCGGCTCGAACTGGAAGGCAAGGCGAAGAAGCTATTCGACCTCGCTAACTGATCGGGCTCGCCGGCAAAGCGGCACATAGCATCGTCGGCTTTCCGGTCATCGCCACTCCAAGGCGCCGCTCCTCCCACCCCGGAGGACGGCGCTTTTCGTCGTGACGGGTCAGAAGGTCGCAAAGGACTTACGGCCGCCCGTCGCGGAGCACGACCGTGCACGAAACCGCCGAAAATCCCATGCCACTGCTGACACCTGAGCAGCGCATACAACTCCTCGCCAATGGCCGGCAAAGCGGTTGCGATCATGTGCCGGTGGTCAAGTTCTTCAATCCGGTCGGCATCGGCACATGGCTCGCGACCGAGCTCGACGTGGACAACGATACTTGCTTCGGCCTCGCGGACCTTGGCTTCCCGGAGATTGGATCGTTCAGCCTCGAAGAGCTTGCCACGCTCGAGCTGCCGTTCGGCATGCGCATCGAGCGCGACCTCTTCTTCACTGGTGCGTTCCCGATCTCAGCCTATGCCGAAGCCGCCCGTGAGACGGGCAGCATCACCGCGGCCATCCGCATCCTTTCCAACGCCGCGCAGGCAAAGCACGGGGAGCCTGATGCGCTTCCATCCCTGGCCAAAGCCCGAGCCCTATTGCGACACGTCACGCAAACGCGCCGCCTTCAAGCGCAAGCAGCGCCTCGAACGGGAGGCGCTGCCACTCTTCGCGGACATGATCGCTGCAGGCCAGCATGGCGTCGACGAAGAAATGGCCCGCCGCCACATCTGGTGGGACGAACGCGAACGCGAGCAGCGCGCCCTGCGCGCCGCACGTTGGCGCGAAGCCCGTGCGCGACTGTTTGCGCTGCACGACGACCTCCGCCGCACAGTCCGAGAACTCTGGCGGGGTTGCCCCTATCCCGCCGATCCCACCTATCTGCTCGACCTGCTGCACCAGATCGCTGTCGGACGGGTCGACCCCCAGCACCCGCCCTGGGTCTTTGACGGCAAGCTGACGGCGTGCACCACCCCGAACCCGGAAAAATTCGACGAAGCCTTCCGCCAGATCGGCCATCGAAAAATCGGTGGCGGCCCGAAGGCCACGCCGGCCGACGAGTTCCTGTTCTACGGCAATCTCGGATCGGGCATTCTGTTTCTGCGCACCCGCGTGCGACTCAACGACCCGCATGAGAGTTTTTACACCTCATCCGGCCACCGGCTGCGGGATTCGCACGTCGGCCGGGCCGGTCATTGGATCGATCTCGAGGTGCGCGGCGACTGCTCGGACGCCGAGCTCGACCTGATCGGCCGCCTTGCCCAGGCGGCCCATACCCGACCCGTCGTCGTGCGCCGGGTGGCGAAGCTTATTCCCGGCGGGCGGCAGGGCGACACACCATGATGAGCCATCCTGAAGCTTGCACGGCTTTGACCCGAATGGAGGCCCGTCTGCGCGAAACGCGGCATAATCTGTTCGAGCTCGAACGTTCGCTGCGCGATCGCGCCGAGGAGGAGGCCATCCACTCGCGGCCGAAGGCGCATCGCTACAATCGCCGCACGTACAACTGGACCGGCAAGGACGAGGAAGCCTATCGGCAAGTCCTCGACCGTCTCACCGATGATGCCTCGGCCGACCTCGACCGACTGAAGCGCAAGGTCGAACGTCAGGATGCGGGGATCGAGGCGCTACGCAGAAAGTACATGGTCAACGCCAAACGACCAACCTTCACACCCCTGTAGGCGACATCTTTGTCACGGCGCTCAGCACCGTTCGGTTCTCCAGCCATCCCCTCGGCCGAGGAGGTGGCTTTCATCGTGACGGCCTTCCCAGGCCGGGACCCCTCCCGCCGGCCGTCACGGAGATCCCCTCATGCTGCAACCGCAATCCACCACAGACTATTCCACCGACATCGCCGCCGCTCTGAAAACGCCGGGCGGTCACCTCTCCATCGGCCGCGGCGGCTTCACACTCCACTATCGCGACGGCGCGATGCTCTCGGGCTACGGTTGCGAGGCGATTAAGATCCAATGTATCGCCGCCGGCCTCCCGGTCATCGACAGCCGGTGTGTGGCGTGCGACGTCGTGGTGCAACTAACCTTGGGTGGACCGCTGGTCGCCGTTGGCCGCAAGCCCGAGCCAGCCCCCTGGCATGACCTCTCCTATGCACCGTTGCACGCGGTCGCCATCCGCTACGCTGCCGCCGGCGCCGAGGTCTGGAACATCCCGGGCGTCGATACGGCGTCTGTGCCGGCTGAACGGAGGACCGGACCATGAGCGGCCGGCCTCTTCTCCGGCTTTACACCACTCTTGCCGAGTTTGAGGATCTGCACGCACGCTACGATCGCACACGCAGTACCAGCAAGACGATCACCGTCGATCGCCAGGCGCTCATCCATGTCCTCATGGATCATGCCAGCATGCTTGAGGCTCTGCGCAAGGCTGGCCGGGTCGACATCGCCGCTCCGCGTTGAGGCGGCCGGCCAGAGCCGGCGCGCTGCCGCGAGAGGCAGAGGGGGGAGTGGAGGGTTCCTGACGGGTTTGGAGGTTCGGGGAGAGACCCTGGGCCGCCCGTCATGGAGACCCTGACCATGGCAAAAAGCGCCATTCAGAAGATCGCAATGAACCCCTCGGAGAACATCGGCTACGACAAGCTTGTGCTGTCGCAGGAGAATGTCCGCCGGGTAAAGGACGGTGTAACCATCGAGCAGCTCGCCGAGGACATCGGCCGGCGGAAGCTGTTGCAGAGCCTGAACGTTCGTCCCGTGCTCGACGCAGACGGCGATGAGACCGGCACCTACGAAGTGCCAGCGGGCGGCCGCCGTTATCTCGCGCTCGGCATTCTCGTCAGGCAGAAGCGCCTGGCGAAGAACGAGCCGATCCCCTGTATCGTCAACCGCAGCGGAACGACGTCGGCCGAAGAGGATTCTCTTGCCGAGAACGTGCATCGCGAGAACCTGCATCCGCTCGACCAGTTCCGCGCATTCAAGGCCCTCAGCGACCAGGGCCTCGATGTCGAGGAAATCGCAGCGCGTTTCTTCGTGTCGGCGGCGACCGTCAAGCAGCGGCTGAGGCTTGCCTCGGTTTCGCCAAAGCTGCTCGAGCTCTACGAAAAGAATGAGTTCCGGCTCGAGCAGATCATGGCGTTCTCGATCTCCGATGACCATGCCCGGCAGGAGCAGGTCTGGGAGCGCATCACCAACAACCTGAATATGCAGGAGCCTTATTACATCAGGCGCCTGCTGACGGAGACGACCGTTCGTGCCGACGATCGCCGGGCGGTCTATGTCGGCGCCGAAGCCTATGAGTCCGCCGGCGGCATCATCCTGCGCGACCTGTTCGAGCAGGATTCCGGCGGCTGGTTCCAGGATGCAGCGCTCCTCGAGCAACTGGTCTTCGACAGACTGAAGCTGGATGCCGAGACAATCCGCGCCGACGGCTGGAAGTGGGTCGAGGCGGCGATCAGCTTTCCCTATGGCCACAGCTCCGGCATGCGGCGTGTCTATGCCGAGCCCGCGGAGCTGAGCGCCGAGGAGATCGCCCGCCACGACGCCGCGAAGGCCGAGTTTGATGTGCTCCACGCGAAGTATGATGAGATGGAGGATGACGACCAGGAGATCGAGGACAAGCTCGATCAGCTCGGCGCCGAACTCGACGCGTTCAGCGATCGTCCCCAGGTTTACGATCCGGCGCAGAAGGCCATCGCCGGCGCGTTTGTCACGCTCGGCGCCAACGGCCGGTTGCAGATCGATGCCGGCTTTGTCCGCTCCGAGGACGAACCACGGGTCGAGACGGGCGATGACGATGAAGAAGCCGAGGTCGAAGATCGCAACCCGTCGCGGTCCGACGATGACCGCGCCAATGGCGTCGTCGTCAACGGCCGGTCCATGAGCGGCGGATCCGATGCGGCTGAGGAGCCTGAGGAAGAAGGCATCAAGCCGCTGCCCGAACGGCTCGTCTTCGATCTCACGGCGCAGAAGACGCTTGCGTTGCGCAACGCCTTGGCCAGCGAGGTCGACATCGCCTTCGTCACGGTTCTCCACGTCCTCGTGCTCCAGGTCTTCTACCGGTATGCCAAGGACAGCTGCCTTGAGATCAGCCTGACGAACAACAGCTTTGGCCAGGTCCAGGGTCTCGCCGAGACGCCCTGGGCGAAGGAGATCGCCGATCGCCATGAGGCCTGGGACAGGGATATGCCCGACAGCAACAATCTCTGGGAGTTCTTGCTTGGTCTCGACGAAGCGAGCCGCAAGGCGCTGTTCGCGCACTGCGCGTCGCTCTCGCTCAACGCTGTCGTCGAGCCCTGGAACAGGCGCCCAGGCGCGCTTGCCCATGCTGACGCACTCGCCGCCACGCTCGACTTCGACATGGTGGAGGCTGGCTGGTCGCCCACGGTGGACAACTATCTCGGCCGCGTCACCAAGGCCCGGATCGTTCAGGCGGTTCGCGAGGCTCGCGGCGAGGATTCCGCGCAGCTGATCGACCACATGAAGAAGGATCTGATGGCACGTGAGGCCGAGCGTCTTCTCAAGGGATCGAACTGGCTGCCCGAACCGCTGCGCCGCGATGGCGACGATGCGGGTGCTGATGCCGGCGAGAGCGTCACCGACGATGTGACGGACGACACGGCTCCCGACGGCGATGCCGCCGAGCTGCCGGCCTTCCTCGCCGACGATACCGGCACGTCCTCCGACGAGTCGACGTCCAGCGCCGACGAAGCGGCGGACAATCTTCAGGCGGCCGAGTAGTCGGCCCCCCGATTCACACAGGGCCCGGCGCATCCGCCGGGCCCTTCCTGTTTCCAGACATGGAGGAACCCGCATGTCAGCACATATTGTGTACGATGCAGCCCCTCTGGGCAGCATGATCCGATACAGCGACTGTACCCCGAAGCCCCCAGCCCGCTTCAGAAAGAAGCTCTCCGCGTGGCAGAGCCGCAACGGCTCCGGCCGCCTGGTGAAGAAGGAGCCGCCGCGCTCGCGAGCGACCTATAGCTCTCCAGCATGCTTCACCCTGCACGAAGGTGACTTCGGCCAGGGCGGCATCATCGTCGTTTCGGTCCGGCGCACCTGGTCCGTCGAAAGCGATCTGCGTTTCGAGATCGTCGAACGTCCGTCGATCGGCATGGTCCGCGTCCTGCAGGACCTCGGCGACAGTCCGGAACTCCTGCATCTCGCCAAGGATCGCGAGGCCGCCGAACGCTGGCGCGCCAGCAATCGGTATAGCCGGGCCTATCTCGAAGAGGTCTCGGCCGACGAGGTCGGCGCGGACGTCATCGAGGGTCGCACGGCCGCCTGATCGTTTCACCACATTAAATCAACCGAGAGCAGGTCCGGGTCGCGCAAGCGATTGCCGGACCTGTTCCGTTTCATGGAGATCGACATGTTCGACTGGAACAGAAGCTGCTCCTACGACGAGCAGCAGAAGAGACGTTTTCATACGACGGCGCGCTCACGGCTGAAGAAACTCGCCGCCGAACTTGCCCTACCGCCGGGCAGCTTTGACCTGCGCTCAAACAAGGCGGGCATAGCCATTTCCGGTGAAGTGACCTTGCACAATACCGCGGTCTACATCCAGGTCGGCCAGTTCGGCCTGTCCTCGGGGCACGGCATCCTGATCCGCACCTGCAAGGGTCGCAAAGACTATACCGGCGGGGCCAATCACTTCGTCGCGCTCTGCATGCTCGACGACATCCCAGCGCTCGCCGCGGCGGTCCGCGCCATCACCGGCGTCGGGCGGGATGCCACACATTCCGCGGACCGCCACGCCGCCTGAACCCGGTCACCCCTCACATCCGAAGCCTGCAGCGTCGCCGGTGCCAACCATGCGGCGCCTCCGGTGTGTCCAGGGGGGAGAACTCCATGCCCATCAACATGAACAAGGATTGTCACCATGGACGCGATCGTTCGCGAGGCTCCGGAACGGCCGATCAGCCGTGCCTTCGGAGCCGTGTTCCCGAAACCGGAGCAAATGGCGAGGCTTTCGCCCGCCGACCGTCGCCTCGCGCAACTTCTGGCGCAGGAGGCCCGGCTGGAAGTCCCGGACCTCGAACTTCCCATCATGCCCGATTCGACCTGGGCGCTGCGCCGACCGGTCTGGTCCGGCCGGCCGACGTCGACCTCGGAACGACGGAACTCGGCGAGACCATCGGTCTCGATCTCGCACGGCTGCTCGACGGGCGCATGCTGGTACAGGGTGCTTCGGGCGCGGGAAAGTCCTGGACCCTGCGCCGTCTCATCGAGCAGACGGCCGGCCGCGTGCAGCAGATCATTGTCGACCCCGAGGGGGAATTCCGCTCGATCTCGGAAGCCTACGGCCATTTCCACGTCGAAGCGCATAAGCTCGATATAGCGGCCCTCGCCGTTCTTGCCGCCCGCGTCCGCGCGCACCGGATTTCTGTCCTGCTCGACATGTCCGAGCTCGACCGCGAAGGACAGCTTCAGGCGATCGCCGCATTCTTCGAGGCGCTCGTCAATGCGCCGCGCGCGCACTGGCATGCCTGCCTGGTCTTCGTGGACGAGGCACATCTCTTCGCGCCGTTCGGTGGGCAATCGAGTGCGGCAACCTCCGTCCGGCGATCGGCGATCGGTGCCGTCGTCGACCTGATGAGCCGCGGTCGCAAACGAGGCCTCGCCGGTGTGCTTGCCACCCAGCGCCTGGCGCGCCTTGCGAAGTCGGTCGCCTCCGAAATGCACAATTTCCTGGTGGGCATGAACACGCTCGATCTCGATATCCGCCGCGCTGCCGAGACGATCGGCTGGGACGCCAGCAAGGCGTTCGATCGGCTCCCCATGCTGGAGCCGGGAGACTTCGTCGCGGTCGGGCCGGCCTTCTCCCGGTCACCTGTCGTGCTGCGTGTCGGTGGCGTCGTGACCCATCACAGGGGCGCCGACCTCAACTCTCTGATGGACGCGACGGTGGTCGATGACACCCTTCGCGACGAGAACGCGCTCCTGCCAGGCCTGAAGGCTGTACGCGCGTTCATTCGCGATCCCGCCTTTCCTGTCGCCGGCAGGCTTCTCGCGGAATTGCGCACGCTGCAACCGGATAGGGCTAGCATCGCCGACATCGCACCCGGCCTTTCCATCAGCCCGACAGAGGCGGCCGCGGCGATCACCCTGCTCGACCAGTTCGGTGCGCTCGAATTCATGGGTGATGGCGACGGACGTGCGATCCGGATCGAGAAGGGAATGCACCAATGAGCCTCCAGCCTGTTTCTTTCAAGAAAAGCAGAGTGCATCTTCCTCGCCTCTCGATGCCCTACGTCCCCGGTCGCCGCGACGCACGATTCTGGACGGACGGCGAGATCGACATCGTCCGCCGATATTATCCGACCGGCGGCGCGGCCGCATGCCTCACGCACCTGCCGGCGCACAGGTCGAAATCGGGTGTCTACGTCCAGGCCGGCAAGCTCGGCGTGACCGCCAAAGCGGGCGGCGGACCGAAAGTCAGGATCGAGACGCCGCCTGATTTCGACGAGCGGCTGAAGGTCGAATGGGCGCAACTCCACGTCCAGAAGCGGGGTGCGGTGAACGCGCTCGCGGAACGGCTCGGCGTGCCGCGCTGGTGGCTCTCGCAGCGGGCGCGCAAGCTCGGTCTCACCCAGCCTCACAGGAAGGAGCCGCCATGGACAGCTGCGGAAGACGCCATGATGGCGAAGGTCCCGCTTCACAACCCCGATCGGTGTGCCGAAATCTTCCTTCAAACGCTCGCCGACGGCGATCATGGTCCGCGCCAAGCGCATCGATCTCTCCCGGCGCTTCAACGAAGGCCTGTCCGCCAGGCAGGCCGCACGGATCCTCGGGGTCGACGACAAGACCCTGACCGCATCCTGTATCTCCGGCGAGCTGAAGGCGTCGAAACGCGCCGACAACCGGTTGCCGCAACAGAGCGGGAGCCGATGGATCATCGATCCCGTCGATCTGCGCCGTTTCGTCATCGACAGACTGGAACGCATCGACTTTCGCAAGGTCGACAAGTTCGAGCTGGTCCACCTGCTGACAGCCGGAACCGACCAGCAGCGCGAAAGCACAAGAGGCTGAACGCCCGAAACGCGCCAATGACGGTTCGTCCCAACCACATCCATCACGTCGACCAGGAAACCGTCGAAAGGACGAGCACATGGGAAAGCACGCAATCAGGATCACCCAGGTCTTCAAGGCCGTACGTACCATCGAGATCGAGGTCGAAGCAGCGGACGAATACCAAGCTGCGAAAGTGGTTTCGTCCGGCGCCATCGACATGCCCGATTTCGACGATCCTCGCTGGAAAACCGGCTGGGATCTCCAGAACGAAGAGGTGGAACCGGCATGAACATCGAGGACGGCCACGACCTGCCCCTTCGCGCGACGTTCGAGGAAGAGGGCGGAACGCCCTACTGGCACCACCATCTCGCTGCGCTTCCGCATGTCGGGGACACGGTCATCCTTGGCTCCGCACCGAAGGGAATCCGACATGTCGTGCGAAGGATCGACCACCATGTCGGCGGCGCCAGCCATCGGATCGTCATCAGCGTTGCGCAGTCGACCTGACGGTCGATCGCCTGTGCCCTGTGAAAGGATCGACATATGATCGAGATCACGATTTTCCCGATGCGTAGTCTGCCGGATGGAAGCGCGACGATCGCCGAGCACCCGTTCGAACCCGATTGTTGGGACGTTCCCGTCCGTGACGAGAATGGCGACGTCCTCGATGAGGCAGACGACCTGGAGACTTTCGACGCGGTTGACGCTGTCGTCGCTGCCTACCTCCTGAGATACCCCGACGCCGACGTCGATGAGCTTTGATCCCGGCCGTCTCTCGCTGGCAATTCGATTGCCCGTCTGACCCGGACCCGGGGACTGTCGTCATTGGGTCTGGCTGTTCCGGCAACACCGCCGGCGATCCTGATCGCCGGCCCCTTTTCGTTCCATCAACACTATGGAGCTTCCGATGACCACGCTCGAAACCCGTCGTTTCGTCGTGATCTCCACGGCGCATGTCTCGGAGACCACGGCCAAACGGCTCAACAATACGCCGGCGAAGGAGTGGCCCTGCCTCGGCGGACCATACGGCGAATATGGCTGGTTCCTGTACGCCCACGACGAGAACGCCGGCGTCTGGCCGGACGCCATTCCTGACGAACTCTTCGACGTCATGATTTGGGCGCGCAAACTGGGCTTCGACTACATCCTGTTCGATTGCGACGCTACCCAGGTCGAGGGATTACCCCTGCATTCGACTGGTGAACACCAGCATCCGCTTCGCGTGATCCGACACGCCGCGTTTCAATCGCTGCGGGAGAGGGAGAGTGGGGACGGTTGCGGGTGCGGTGCGGGCGGGAGGGGTGCCCCGCCTGCGGCGTGTCGCGTTGCGTCGATCATCGTCGACCCGACACGGCAATTGGGACAGGCGGGGCCAACCCAGGACCTCTGCCGGGCCGACCCGGTCGGCCAGCATCCACAACATCAACACGCAGTGACGACGACGCGGCTCACGCCGTGCGCGGCCGACCTGCGCCGAGGAGAATCCCATGACCGCACATCCGCCCTTCAGGAAGGTGCTCGACGGCGTCGCCACGCGCGAAGAGATGTTCCAGTTGTTCAACCATCACGGGGACAATCCCGATTTCGATCCCCTGTCCGGCAAGCCCTATTCAGGAGAGTGGTTTGAGATCGACGCGGCCCAATATCACTTCATGCTCGGGCTCCTGCCACCGCTCTTCCAGAGAACCGGTATGTTCGGCATGTCCGAATACAAGTCCGGCAACGTCACCAGTGTGTTTTTCGCGATCAGGATCCGTGGGCGCGAGCACTGGTTCCACGGTTTCTGCGACCTCACGGATAGACAATCTCCAGAGAAGATGCGCGCCGCCATCATCGCGCACGAAACCGGCGCGACCGACAGCATGACCCGCGAAGAGAAGCTCGAAGCGATCTGGTCTGCGACGCACCCGGACTTCAAAGGTATGGCCGGCGAGACCAATCCGGAAGCCTGGCCGCCGGAGCATCGCGGCAAGCGAACCATCCTTACTCATGTCGTCGGGCAGGGCACCGTTCTCACGCTGCTGGAGAATCTCTCCGACGAAGAGATCGACATCCGAATGCCTGCAATCCGAGCACGATCCAGGAAAGGAGGGAGAAACGATGCGGACCCATCGTAAGCAGCCATCGCCCGCAGGCAAGCAGGCCTACGAGGCACATTCGACATATACGGCCGGCCTCGGTGTCCCCGATCGTCGCCGATACCGGCGAACGCCGCCCGGAGCGCAATCCGTAGCCGATCTCGTCCGACCCGGCGACATGGTCACCACCTCCTACAACACCGGTGGCGTCGTGATTGAGTTGAAGGAATATTTCTATGCCGCGCCGACGGGCGAGACACTGTCGCACACTTCACCGTCGTCTATGTCCCGACCGAGCGCGCTGCAAAATACCGCGATGTCGACCGCCACTGGATCAACGAGTGCGTCGCCGTCGACGACCGCATTCAGATGCTGTTCGAGGCCAATACGGACGAGGTGTTCGTCGTTGGCCGCGCCGAACCGGCCGGAGCCAGGCGTTCGAGGACATCCTGATCACATAGACGCGTCGGAACGACAGCCGTCAAAGCCGACACGTCAGCGCGTCGAAATGATCCAAGTTGAAGGAGAATCCAATGATTGCACCGGGTCGCATGCGCGAAGTCAGGCAGAATATCGAGTCCTTCGGGCAGCACCTGTTCCAGGTGTTCGGCGGCGGATCCAGTCCGGGCTTTACCTATACTATCGGCAACGCCGACCGCGGTCTGCCTGAGCTTCTCCTGATCGGCGACTTCCCATCACACATAGCCGCGGGCCTGCTCAACGAACTCGGCGCCAAGATGCGTGAAGAGGGCAAGCCGCTTGCTACTGGCCTCGTCGACATCGGTTGGTCGATTCCGGTCAAGATCCGCCAGGCCGGTCCGCTTGCACGCTCGCACTACACCATCCAGGTCGATGAATATCTTGGCCATAATCGCTACCGCGTTCTGCAGGTCATGGTCTGCGACGAGAATGGCCGCTATCCCGGCGACGCTGGCTGCGCGCCACGCTACGACGTAGATCGGCCGTAACCCACCGCCGCTGCGGGCTTACCGGCCCATTCCTCCACATGCATCCGGAGCATCAACCCGATTGCCGGTCTGCCGGCGAGCGGTTTCTCGCGTTCGATCCCAGGAAAGGAAAACGTCCATGGCCAGAAAAGCGTTCTTCGCCGCATTCATCATCGATGAAGACACCTATCGCCCGAGCCCGGCCCCGTTGACCGTCACTTCGTCGCCGCAGACCTCGCACAGTCGAGCTTCGGCGAGCAGTCCGGCGTATCGAACATTATCGTCTGGAATTCCGCCGACGACCTGGTTGCTGATCATCGACAGCGCGGTCCCATAACGGTCGACTACCTCACTGGCGATGATCCCGGACATAGCGCGCGGTTCCCGCATAGGCCGCAGGCCTGCCTCTCGAACCTTTGGAACCGCGGCGATGACATCTGCGCTGACTGTGGCACCGACCTCAGCACAACGGACAATGACCTCTCGACACCGCCTGCCGATGCCACGCCATCATTCCGCGACCAGCTTTCACCCACGATGCGTGATACGCTGGCCTTCGAATACTACGAGGTGAGGCCCTGCATCGAACGCGATCATCAGGTGACATCCTACCGCGACGAAGACGAGTTCGCTGCGGAACTCGCCAGATCACAGAGGGCGGGCAGGGAATTCCATGCTTTCTGGTCGGTCTATGGGGTAGATCGGAACGCCAACACCGCGATCGGTGACTTCGTCTCGAAGGATGCCGCGCATGAGGTGATGAACGCGATTCTTGCGATTCCTGCCGCGGTCAGCAACGCTCTTCAGGGTGACCAACCCACGAGGAAGCAGGACGGCGCCGGCAGTGCACACACGGCACGATCTGTCGCCGACTGGCTTGGCGACATGATCAACCAATCCTCGAACGATCAGCGGATCTGATCGCGCGACCCGGATCACGCACTTACCAGCCCCTCGAAGCCCGGCCCCGCCGGGCTTTCGCGTTCCCCGGGCCTGCGCAAAGAGGCCCTCCAGCCAAGGAGAACCCCCATGTCACGCCTCAACGATCCGGAGAATTTCCGTGGTCGCGTAAATTATGCGGCCCAGGTCATCGCCTATGGGCGACGCCCAACCCGGGCCTTCGACAATTGCTTCGAAAACTATGATGGCGACGAAGTCGCGACCGCGATCCTGCGCCGCTCGAAGAAGAACGCCCGTCTAGCGGCCAATCTCCAGCGCTATCTCAGCCTCGCCACCATCGAGCCTGCTCCAAAGCGGCTCGCCGATGTTCCCACGCGCAAGCTGCCCGAGGTCGCCCGTCAAACGCGCGCCCGCCGCCAGGCCGAATTCGACGCCTGGTTCGAACAGCGGCGGAAGACCGATGCCGTCAAAGCTGCAGAATAGCGTTCGCTCGAAAAGGCAGCGGTTTCCCCCCTACCAACCAGACGCCATGAGGGTGGAAGGCCTCGCGCGTCCACGGCCGTGGCGGCTGTCCATCAGACGGAGCCCTCTATGTTGCTCTCCCCCGACAGCGCCATCAATTGCGCGCCGAACTTGCCGGCCGGCCCCTCGCTGTATGCTACGGCGCGGGCGTCGACTCCACCGCGCTGCTCGTTGCCCTGAAGCTCGCGGATTTGCGGCCTGATGTAATCACTTTCGCGGACCTCGTGGCAGAAAAGCCCGACACGATGGCTCAGATCGGCGTTTCTCCGCGGGGCTGGATCGCAGTTCAGCCATCCCCGGTTTGCGCGAAGCGGATCCTGGCGATCACCCGCATCGACCATGTGGATGGCTGATGCCTCCCATCCATCCGGTCCAGGACCTACACCAAGAAACATGGGAGTTGATGAGATGATCGATACGATCGCCGAGCAAGCCCGCTTCAACGGCAGGATTTTCTGCTACGTCGCCATTCATTCACCGATCAACCGCGACGACCGGTTTGCGATCGGCATAGCAGTGCTCGGCGAGCCCGGTTACTCATTCCCCTTGGCGCTGGAACTCTTCCCGACATACAATGAGGCTTCCATCCGTGCCGAGGAACTCAACGGGGTCTTCCCCTACAGCGCCGATGCCTGCGTAGCGATCGTCGCCGACACCATGATCCGCCAGAGGCAGCGCAGGCCCACCATCGATCGTCTTGCCAATCTTCTACTCGAGGCAACCAAGGATGGAACGTTGGACCGTCTGGCTGGCGACGTGACGCATCCCGAGACAATCAACGATTTCTGCGATGCCGTCCAAATGTTGCGGTGAGTCGAGACGATCGTCGGGACGCGCCGAACGACGCGAGAAACTATCTCTCCAAGGCGTGCACGTCGAGCCGGCACGCGCTTGCAGACGCACTGCATCGCAGGCCGCTGCGCGGGAGGCAGAGGAGGGCCGGGACGAGGCTGTTGGCTGTGCGGAAAGGTGTCCGAGACGGCAATCGAGCCTGAGGGCCAACGACGGAACTTCCCGGATCGACAGGAGCAAGACCGATGTGCAAAGTGCTCAACAAGCACGTAAGCGGAGTTCCTGCCGGGGCCCGCTATATCGGACGCGGATCGAAATGGGGCAATCGCTTCATCATCGGTCGCGACGGCGATCGCACGACTGTGATCGCCAAGCACGAGCGATGGCTCGCAGACCAGCATGATCTGCTACGCGCGCTGGACGAACTGCGCGGCTGCGATCTGGTCTGCTTCTGCGCACCCCGGCCATGCCATGGCGACCTGCTTTGCCGGTTGGCGAATGCGACGCGCGACGAACGCATCGCCTGGTGGCGCAAGATCAAAACCTCAACCTGATCGATCGGCGGTCGACCGGCCACGGCCCGAACAGCGTGCCGACGACCTGAGCCGACACCCCGGAATTCCCTTCGTGCCCGGCGCTCGCGTCGGGCATCGCTTTTCCCGACAGGAGCAAGACCATGCCAAGATTCACGATCGAAACCACCTACCGCATGCCATACTACCGGCACGCAATCTATGACGCCGCCACCCCCGAGGAAGCGTGTCGCCTCGCCATCGAGGACGACGACTGGTCATGCGAGCTGCCCGACCATGAATGCGCCGGCCCCACCTACATCACGGGCATCTCGAAAGGCGCCGGCGCCGCCTATGAGGGTAAGGACATCGCAGTTCCCTCGCATTTCGACGAGACCATCCAACGCAAGGCCGATCATTTCCCTGAACTGCTCGACCAGCTTGCGTTTGTCGCCCGACCCATGGGCGTTTCGGTCGTGGACTTCGAACGCTGGCTGCCGAAGGCGATGGCAGCCGTGGAGAAGGCAAGGGCGATCATTGAAGAACGCCGTAATCCCGATGGGCAGCAGTAGCGATCACTCCGCCCACAGGATGCAACGCTTCCGGGAGTGATCAGGACCGGCAGCGGGTGAGAGCCTGCGCGACGAGAGCGGTCTGCCGCCTTTGGTCCTCTCGACTGCTCATTTGGAGAGCCATGATGACCGATTGTCCCTCGACAAATCCAACCGACAAGCTCGTCTATGAGGCCGGCATTCTTCCGCCATGTCGTCGCGCCGCGCTGCTGCGCAACAAGACGGCCATTCTCAATGTGCTCACCACGGCCAGGATTGGCAGGGTCGACATCGAATACGAGGATCTGCCGTTCGGCTGTCTGGTTCATCGTGCCAACGCTTTTGGCCATGTCGGCCGTTTTACGCTGCCGGCCCTGCATATCCGCTACGCGGAACCAGGCCGAGGAAAACGCTTCCGTCACCGGAAACTGCACCTGTTCGCCGCACTTTCCAACATGCTCGACGATCTGCTCGGTGATGCCCGGAACTCATCAATCGCTGCGGAGGGAACCCTGCAGATCGATGTCGCATGCAGGACGTTCCTGCTTTCCGGCCACAGCAGGTCATTCGAAAAGCAATCCTTCCGGCGCCTTTACTAGCAGCCCCTGCGGGCCTCCCGCCTGACCTGGCTCCAACCAGGCCCCCATCTTCAACCTGACGTCAGGAGGTTCTCATGCCGTCCTATCGACTCGGATCGAGCCCACTCGTCCATGCCCCAGGCCTGATCGAATGGGCAATCAACGCCTATGCCTTCCCGCGCGACCGCGCCGTCATTCTCCGCGTCGTCACGGAAACATGGCCCGGACTGCCGGAGGCTCACGCCCGGCTCCTTCTCTCCCGTGGGCTCTCCTACGGACTCGAGCACGACACCGTCATCCTGGACATCGCGGAGATCGGCGCCACAGCTGCTCCAGCCAAAACCGCCACACGCAGGGCTATGCGCAGTGCACGGGAGGCCGGGCAATGACCGAATACATCGTAAAACTCCGTTTCTGGCTTCGCTGCTGGGACAGCATGACAATTGACGCCGACAATGATGCCGACGCAATTGCCATGGCCCCGCAGGTCGCCCGCGAAATGATGCGCTCATGGTCCTGTCCGGAATCGGTAGAAGCCGATGAGCGCCGCGAGGGGCTGATTTCCTATATCGACCGCGTCGACACGGAAGGCCGAAATGAAATTGCCGAGGCGATCGAGTTCGACGGCGCGCGCGCTCTGTTTCCGAAGGCGGCCGCCCTGATTTCGCGTCTGGTGCAACTTCAGGTCGATGACGTGCGCGGAGAGGGGAATCTTCGCCGGCTTCTCGCAGGCTTCGTCCTTGAAGCCCGCGATATCTCGCCGAACGTCCCGCCGTGGTCCGGATCGCCAGAGAGGGGCGACAGCTAGCCGCCAGCCCGAGATTCCTTCTTCGGCTCTCTTCGTCCAGGTCGCTGGAGGGAGAGTGGGGCCGGGAGGAGTGTGGCCTTGCCGGGGCGCAGAGAGCGCGCCGGCGGGGCGGACACTCTCGCTCGAAGGACATCTCCATGAACATCGTCACGACCACATCGACCGTCGCCCAGACGGCCGCTCCCCTTGCCGCGCCAGCATCCCACACCATCGAAATCGCCCAGGCGATTCACCGGGCGGCAGTGTCGCTCTTGCCCTTTCTCGAACAGGGCAAGCCCATCACCACCGTCGCGCTGCGCACAGCCATGACCGACAGCTTCGGCGGCACCGACGCACAAGGCCTCTGGGTCTGGAAGGACGGCTACGAGGCGCTCGAAGCCGCCCAGGTTCTCTTTCTGCGCCACTTCGGCCCGGCGATCCTGTCCCGATCGGCCTCGCCCGAGGCGACGCTGGCGATGATGAGACGCATCGCCGAACTTGTTCCCACCCACACACGGCGTTCCGACGAGAGCCAGGCCATGCAGCAACTGTCGACGCCGCTGCCACTCGCTTTCGTCACCGCTCACGCCGCGGCGACCTCCTCTTCGGATATCGTTCTCGAACCCTCGGCCGGCACCGGCCTTCTCGCCGTCCATGCCGAGATCGCCCGGGCTTCGCTCGTCCTCAACGAGTTTGCCGTGATGCGCGCGGATCTGCTTGGCCTGCTGTTCCCGCGCGCTCCTGTTTCCCGACACGACGCAGCCCACATCGACGATCATCTCGACGCTGTCATCGCGCCGTCCGTCGTTCTGATGAATCCGCCCTTCACCGTGGGTGCTCATGTCGACGGCCATGTCGGCGACGCGGCATGGCGGCATCTGTCTTCCGCCTTTGCTCGACTCCGTCCCGGCGGGCGTCTTGTCGCCATCACCGGCACCGGGCTTTCCCCCGAAAACCCCAAATGGCGGCCCGCCTTCGAGCGGCTCCAGCAGCAGGGCAGGGTCATCTTCACCGCTGCGATCGACGGCCGCGTCTATGCCCGTCATGGCACGACTGCCGAAACCCGCCTGACCGTGATCGACAAGACGCCAGCGCCCGATCCGTCCAACTCCGTCGCCTCGCCGGGCAGGGCCACGGACGTCGAGACGCTGCTCTCCTGGATTTCCGATCTGCCGCCCCGGACACCAGGCGGCTTCCCGGATTCGATCGGCGCCCTGTCGAGCGGCATCCTGCGCAATGCCGCCATGCAGATGGCCGCGCGATCCGCGCCGGCAGCCGCACCAATCAGAGTTGCGGCGTCTGTTGCGAAGACCATCCGGCCGGCCCGCCCGGTTGCCCGGGCGAAGCCCACCCGACCGGTCGTGCCCGGCGCCACGCCTCCGGTTCGGCTTGCCTATGAACTCAGCGACTGGATGCCGGAGGAGGGCGGCCGGCTTACCGACACGATCTATGAGCCCTACGCGCTCCAGTCGATCCACATCCCGCGCGCCAAACCGCATCCGACACCCCTCGTGCAGTCAGCCGCCATGGCCGCGGTCGCGCCGCCGAAGCCGTCTTACCGGCCCCTCCTGCCTGATG
This sequence comes from Mesorhizobium sp., assembly GCF_024710845.1. Taxonomy (GTDB): domain Bacteria; phylum Pseudomonadota; class Alphaproteobacteria; order Rhizobiales; family Rhizobiaceae; genus Mesorhizobium_A. The sequence goes on along the minus strand of NZ_JANJTZ010000055.1, from coordinate 28,106 downwards.
CGATCATCGACGAGGGCCTGCTGTCCGACGCCCAGATCGAAAGTGTGATCTATGCAGGTGAAGCGCATTCCGGCCATCTCGCCGGCGCCTGGACGGTCGACGAAACCTGCGATGTCGTCTCGGCTGCGCCAGAAGGCGCTGCGAACGCTGTGCGTTTCCGCCGTGGATGGTTTTTGGGCGACGGAACCGGCTGCGGCAAGGGGCGGCAAGTCGCCGGCATCATCCTCGATAATTGGCTGCAGGGCCGTCGGCGCGCGATCTGGATCTCCAAGTCCGACAAATTGCTGGAAGACGCCCAGCGCGATTGGGCAGCACTTGGCCAGGAAAAACTTCTCGTCCAGCCACTCTCGCGCTATCGGCAGGGCACGCCGATTCGCCTTGCCGAAGGCATCCTGTTCACGACCTATGCAACGCTCCGCTCCCAGGAACGCGACGGCAAGAAGTCCCGTATCGCTCAGATCATCGACTGGGTTGGCCAAGAGGCGGGGAGCGCCGGAGGCGCGACAGGGACTGGAGAGAACGGGGCGGGGAGGGCAGAAGGCCCGACGGGGACCGAAAAGCCTTTTGACGGCGTCATCGTCTTCGACGAGGCCCACGCCATGGCCAATGCCGCTGGCGGCAAAAGCGAGCGTGGCGACGTCGCCCCGTCGCAGCAGGGCAAGGCGGGACTGCGGCTGCAGCACGCGCTGCCCGACGCCCGCATCGTCTATGTCTCGGCAACGGGCGCCACCGCAGTCGAGAACCTTGCCTATGCGCAGCGCCTCGGCATCTGGGGCAGCGAGGATTTCCCCTTCGCCAATCGTGCCGAGTTCGTCGCGGCAATCGAGGATGGCGGCGTCGCTGCGATGGAGGTGCTCGCCCGCGACCTCAAGTCGCTCGGTCTCTATATGTCGCGCTCGCTCTCCTATGACGGCGTCGAATACGACCTCCTCGAACACGAGCTGACCGAGGAGCAGATTCGCATCTACAATGCCTATGCGGACGCCTTCCAGGTCATCCATAACAACCTGACCGCCGCGCTCGAGGCCGCCAATATCACCAGCGAGTCTGGCACGCTGAACCGCAACGCCAAGGCGGCGGCGCGTTCAGCCTTCGAAAGCACCAAGCAACGCTTCTTCTCGCATTTGATCACCTCGATGATGACGCCGACCCTGATCGGCGCGATCGAGCAGGACCGCGCCGACGGTCACTCGGCGGTGGTGCAGATCGTCTCGACCGGCGAGGCGCTGATGGAGCGCCGGCTTGCTGAGATCCCCACCGAGGAATGGTCTGATCTCCACGTTGATGTCACGCCGAGGGAATACGTCGGCGGGTACTTGATGCATTCCTTCCCGACACAGCTGTTCGAAGAATATTCGGATGCCGAGGGGAACGTCTATTCGCGCCCCGTACATGACGAGGACGGCAATCCGGTCCAGTGCCGCGAAGCCGTCCGTCGCCGCGACGAGATGATCGAGAAGCTCGCTTCGTTGCCCCCGGTCGGCAGCGCGCTCGACCAGATCCTCCACCATTTCGGCACCGATATCGTGGCCGAGGTAACCGGCCGCTCGCGCCGCATCGTCAGGAAGACCGGCCGAGACGGTATCGACCGGCTCGCCGTCGAGAATCGACCCGGCTCGGCCAATCTCGCCGAAACCCAAGCCTTCATGGATGACGACAAGAGCGTGCTGATCTTCTCGGACGCCGGCGGCACCGGACGTTCCTACCACGCCGATCTCGGCGCAAAAAACCAGAGGCTGCGCAAACACTATCTGCTCGAAGCCGGCTGGCGCGCCGACAACGCCATCCAGGGTCTGGGACGGACCCATCGCACCAACCAGGCGCAGCCACCCCTGTTCCGGCCGATGGCCGCCAATGTGAAGGCGGGCAAGCGCTTCCTGTCGACCATCGCCAGGCGGCTCGACACGCTGGGCGCGATTACACGCGGCCAGCGCCAGACCGGCGGCGCAGGGCTGTTCCGGTCCGAGGACAATCTGGAAAGCCCCTATGCGCGGGCGGCGCTGCGCCAATTCTACTGGCTGCTGCACCAGGGCAAGATCGAGGGATGCTCGCTTTCGACTTTCGAGGCGGTCACCGGCCTGTCGCTGACGACCGACGAGGGCGGGTTGCGCGATGAGCTGCCGCCGATCACGACCTGGCTCAACCGGCTGCTGGCCCTGCGCATCGAGACCCAGAATCTTTTGTTCGAGGTCGTCGAGCAGTTGATGGCCGCGAAGATCGAAGGCGCCATCGCCGCCGGCACCTACGACAAGGGCCTGGAGACGATCACAGCGGAAAGCATCGTCGTCACCGATCGGCGCACCGTCTACACGCATCCGGTCTCGGGCGCGCAGTCGCATGTGCTGACGGTCGCGCGCAAGGACCGCATACGCCCGCTCGGACTGGCCGACGCGCTGGCGATCGCGCGAGCGGAACCGCAATCGGTCTTGCTGGTCAACACACGGTCGAGTCGCGCCGCAATCCAGCTGCCCACGGCGAGCCTGATGCTCGACGACGGCATGGTCGAACACCGCGTGCGCTTGCTTCGGCCGACTGACGAGTTGCGCTTCGGTCTCGACGCCCTTGCCGAAACCCATTGGCAACCGACTGAGCGAAAACTGTTCTGCGAGTTGTGGCAGGCGGAGGTCGCCGCCGTCCCGGAGTTCACGACCAGCACCTTCCACATCGTCACAGGCCTGCTCCTGCCGATATGGCGGCGTCTGCCTGACCATGATTGCCAGGTCTACCGGATACAGACCGATGCCGGCGAACGCATCATCGGCCGTCACATCGCTCCGACGCTGGTCGCGACCATGTTGCGCAATCTCGGTGTCGACGATGTGCCGACGCTTGCGCCCGACGAAGCGTGGACAGGCCTGATCGAAGGTCGGATAGGGCTGCAGCTTGCCGACGGCCTGATCCTGCGCCGCAGTCGCGTCATGAACGACTATCGCATCGAGCTGGTGGGCTTCACCGAAGCCATGGTCCCGCGGCTGAAGGCCCTTGGGCTGATCTCCGAAATCATCTCCTGGAAGCTGAGGCTGTTCATCCCGACCGGCGGGCAAGGCTCCACCATCCTTGCCTCACTTCTCGATCGCCATACGCTGGTCGGGGTCACCGACCGCACCGCTGCGGCTTGAACGGAGGCGATCATGACCGGCTTGGCCTCCGAGCTGGCACGCCGTCTCGGCGAACATGCCGAGGCGGTGTGCCGCGAGTATCTCTCCAACGGTTATCGCGCCGGCAACCACTGGATCGTCGGTGATGTCCGCAACACGCGCGGCCGCTCCATGCAGGTGCGGCTGAGGGCCAATGCCAAGGGTCCCGCCGGCAAGTGGGTCGAATATGTTGCGCCGGGGGTTATGTTGCGTCCCTGCGATTTGGCGCTGTCCCACAGAGGATCGACGGCCTCTAGGCAACATAATGTCGGCGCGCCGCGGGAGGTGTCGTGATGCCCCGCGACGCTTCCGAGCTTGTGCGTCGTCTCGCCCGCGATGCCGAGGCGGTCTGCCGCCATTACCTGTCCAACGGGCGGCGCCAGGGCCGCTATTGGACGGTGGGCGACGTTCGCAACACGCCGGGCCGGTCGATGTTCGTCCGGCTCAGCGGGCCGGAATCCGGTCCCGGCGCCGCCGGGCATTGGACCGATGCCGCGTCGGCCGAATATGGCGATCTCCTCGACGTGATCCGCGAGAGCTGCGGTCTCATCGACTTCCGCGATGTCGTCGATGAGGCACGACGCTTTCTGAGCCTGCCGCGCGCCGAACCGCACGCCGCCCCAAAGCCCGTTCGCACACCCGTCCCCGCCGGGTCGCCGGAAGCGGCGCGGCGGCTCTTCGCCATGTCGCAGCCGATCCGCCGGACGCTCGTCGAGACCTACCTGCGCAATCGTGGCATCAAGGCTGTTCACGATGCGGGAGCGCTGCGGTTCCATCCGCGCTGCTACTACCGGCCGGACGAGCATTCGCCGACCGAGACCTGGCCGGCCATGATCGCCGCCGTCACCGATCTCGACGGCCGCATCACCGGGGCGCATCGGACCTGGCTCGATCCCAACGGCTTCGATGCCGTCCGGCTCGGCAAGGCGCCGATCGACACCCAAAGGAAGGCGATGGGTGGTCTCCTCGGTCACGCTGTGCGCTTTGGCGTGTCGGGTGAGGTGATGGTGGCCGGCGAAGGCATCGAGACGATGCTGTCGCTGCGCTGCGCGCTGCCGGCCATTCCGATGGCGGCCACGCTCTCGGCCAACCACCTTGCCGCCCTTCTGCTCCCGCCGGCGCTGCGTCGGCTCTACATCGCCCGCGATGCCGATGCCGCGGGTGACATGGCGCTCACGGCATTGACCGAACGTGCTGAAGCAGCGGGCATTGAGGCGCTTGCCCTGTCGCCGCGGAGGGGCGACTTCAACGAGGACGTGCGTGCATTCGGCCTCCGCGCGCTTCGGACGGCATTGCGCATCCAGCTCGCACCCCAGGATGTCGCTCGCTTCATGCGCCGAAGAGCGGCCAAGACGAAATGCTGAGCCGCGAGGATGAGTGTGGCAGGTCTTCTCGCGGGGATGGCGCCCGGCCATGTTGTGGATGCTGTCGTTCCTCTGGTCGTGGAACGACGTGATTTTGCCGGTAGTCAATGCCACCGCCGGCACGTCGATCGCGCCGATCCTATGGGAGCACCTGCTTGGCCTCGCCGGCCTCGGAACGCCGAGGACAACCCCCGCCAGGGCGAGCGTGGAAGCATTCGCCTCGATCGCTCGCTCAATGTCCGACTCGCGGTCCAGTTTGCGAAGGCCGGGGCCGATTTCGGCGGGATGGTCCGCAAAAATACACGATCCGGTTTTCCGTCTCCAGCTGGATACGGCGGTTAACGTTTCCCGCCGTATGCGCCGGAACCCGCTCTTTGTGCTTTCCGGCAGCTGCCGTCAGCGAGCGTCAGCGGCTTGCGTTCAGGTCGGCGATTGCCTCGTACTGGCTGAGGAAGACCCTTCCCGTGAGATCGTCGAGGAAGTGGGAGTGCTTCAGGCGATCCATGACCGGCCCCTTCACTTCGGAGAGATGAAGGGCGATGCCGGCGTCGTTCAGGCGGCGATTTATCTCCTCGAGGCTCTCAAGCGCCGAGGCGTCGATAGCGTTCACGGTGGAGCACATCAAGACGACGTGCTTCAACTCGGGTCTTTGAGCGACCAATTCCGCGATGCGATCCTCAAGGTAGCGGGTATTGGCAAAATAGAGGCTTTCGTCAACGCGCAGCGACAGGATCTCAGGAGATGTGATCACCTGATGCCGATCGACATTGCGGAAGTGCTCGGTTCCCCGAACCTGGCCGACCACGGCCATGTGAGGGCGGGACGTTCTGTAGAGATGCAACAGCAGAGACAGTAGCACACCCATCACGACGCCGATCTCGACGCCAAGGAAGAGCGTTCCAAGGATTGTCGCCGCCATGGCCGAGAAGTCCGCCTTGGAATAGATCCAGACGCGGCGCACGGCGAAGATGTCGACCAACGACAGCACCGCAACGATAATCGTGGCAGCCAGAGTGGCCTGTGGCAGGTTTGCCAACAGCGGCGTTAGAAACATTGTGGCCAGTGCGATGCCGATCGCTGTGTATATGCCTGCCGCGGGCGTTTCCGCACCTGCGTCGAAGTTGACGACCGAGCGGGCGAAGCCGCCGGTCACGGGATAGCCTGCGGAAATCCCTGAAGCGATGTTGGCAGCACCGAGCCCAATCAGCTCTTGGTCGGGGGCGATGCGCTGGCGGCGCTTGGCGGCAAGCGTCTGCGCGACCGAGACGGATTCAACGAACCCTATCAGGCTGATCAGGAGCGCCGGGGCAGCAAGAGCCCTGATCATGTCTAGGTTGACGATCGGCAATGCCGGGAGCGGCAGTCCTTGTGGGATTGCGCCGACCAGCGGTACGCCCGCCTCCCTAAGGTCCAGCGCGGTCACGGCCAGGATCGTGGCCGCAACGGCAAGGACCGGGCCGGCCTTCGTGGCTATTTCGGCGAGGCGAGGCTTCAGGCCGATACCGAGAAGCAACGACTTCAATCTCAGGCGAACGAAGTAGAGGAAGGCAAGCACGCCGGCTCCGATGAGCAATGTCGGCAGGTTCGCGACATGAAGATTCCCGACCAGGCTTGTCACGATCTCCGGCAGGGTATGGCCACCTGATGGAACGCCAAGCAGGTGTCTCACCTGTCCGGCAGCGATCAGAAGTCCTGATGCTGTGATGACGCCCGAGATCACGGGATGGTTCAGGAAGTTGGCCACGAAACCAAGTCTGAAGACGCCCATCACAACCAGCATCGTTCCTGAGATCAGGGCGAGCAGCGTCGCGGCGGCCAGGTAGGATTCGCTACCCTGGGCTGCGACCTCGCCGACCGCGGTGGCAGTCATCAAGGAGACAACAGCCACGGGACCCACTGCTAGCGTTCTACTCGTGCCGAAGATCGCGTAAGCGACAAGCGGAAGGATCGAGGCGTAGAGGCCAACCTCCGGCGGAAGCCCCGCCAGCATCGCATAGGCAAGCGACTGTGGGATCAGCATGATCGTGACGATCACTGCCGCGATCAGGTCGTTGGTGAGAGTCGAGCGACGATACTGCCGACCCCATTCCAGGATCGGAAGATGGCGTGACAGCCTTGTCATTGTGTTGCCTCAGCGGTATTCAGACGGCTCGGACTTGCGCCCGACTCTCAGCCAGCAGGCGCGCGCCCCACATGCCGAGGATCATCGCCGGGACGAAAGCCAGAGTTCCGGATGCTCCCAGCCCGAGCGCGGTGAGTGCCGGGCCGGGGCAGAACCCGCCAAGTCCCCAGCCGATCCCGAAGATCGCCGGGCCGGCGATCACGCGGGCGTCGATGTCGCTCGTCGTGGGCAGGTAAAAGCTGCCGCCGATGATCGGCTTGTCGCGTGTCAGCACCAGGCGATATCCGATGAATGCCACGAATACGGCGCCTCCCATGACGAGGGCCAGTGAGGGGTCCCAGGTGCCGAAGACGTCCAGAAAGTTGAGCACCTTCGCGGGATCCGCCATACCCGAGATGACGAGGCCGACTCCGAAGAGAAGGCCGAGTGCGACGTTCACGAAGAAAGACATCGGATCAGCCTCCAATCACGTGGCGGACGAGAAAGACGGTGACGAACGCGGTCGCCATGAAGACGGCAGTCGCAACGAAGGAGCGTGTGGAAAGCCGCGAAAGCCCGCACACGCCATGTCCCGAGGTACAGCCATTGCCCCACACCGAGCCGAAGCCGACGAGGAGCCCAGCTGCCATGATCAGGGGAATGCTCGAAGGCACGCTCTGCTGGATCGCCTCACCGGTCGTCACAGCAATGGCGAGTGGCGCGGCAACGAGGCCGACGATAAAGCCGAACCGCGAAAGGAATGCACTGTCGCGATAAGGTGGCAGGAGCCTCCCGGCGATACCGGAGATGCCCGCTATGCGCCCCTCCCAAAGCATGAGCAGCACCGCCGAGAGGCCAATCATCATGCCGCCCACGAGCGATGCGAATGGAGTGAACTCGGTCATTGATCGATTCCTTGGTGATCCTTGTCCGGATGCTTGCAGAACATCCGGTACATCAGTCCGATGAGTTCCGTGACCCGTCCGTCCGCGAGCCGGTAGAACATGTTCTTCGATTCCTTGCGGCCGACGATGAGTCCTGCGTCCCGCAGTTCGGCGATCTGCTGCGACAAGCCGGGCTGCCGGATGCCGAGCGTGTCCTCGAGGTCGCGGACGGACCGCTCGCCATCCACCAGCGCGCAAACGATCATCAGTCGCGATGGATGGGCGAACTTCTTGAGGAACTCCGATGCCTCGCCGGCACTCGCCACGAGGTCGGCAGTCTTGGGGGCCAGATGGAGCTTCATTGGTCGTCCCATGCGGCGCCCTGAAGAGCATCGAGCGGGAACTTCAGGTAGCGCCTTCCATTCGCCTCTGGCTCAGGCAGCCGTCCTCCGCTCATGTTGACCTGAAGCGCGTGAAGGATCAGCTTCGGCATCGACAAGGTCTTGTCGCGTGCCTCGCGAACGTTCACGAACTCTGCTTCGGTCTCGCACTTCGACATGTGCGTGTTCTTTGCCTTCTGCTCGGCAACCGTGGATTCCCAAAGGGGCTCGCGGCCTCCGGGCTGGTAATCGTGCCCTGTGAAGATCCGCGTCTCGTCCGGGAGCGACAGGATCTTGATGATCGACCTGTAGAGCCGCGACGCGCTCCCCCCGGGGAAATCGGCCCTTGCGGTTCCGGAATCCGGCATGAAGAGCGTGTCATGGACGAAGGCCGCATCCCCGATGACATAGGTGATGGATGCCAGCGTATGCCCTGGTGAGAACAGCACCGTGGCCGGGATGCTGCCCACCTTGAAGGTCTCTCCTTCGGCGAACAGCTTGTCCCATTGAGAGCCGTCGGCCGGGAAGTCAGGCCAGTTGTAAATGCCCTTCCAGAGCTTTTGCACCTCGACGACCTTCTCGCCGATCGCAGTGCGCGCACCTGTCTTCTCCTTGAGGTACCGCGCGGCCGAGAAGTGATCGGCATGCGGATGCGTATCGAGGATCCACTCGACCTCGAATCCCCGCTCATTCACATAGGACAGGATCGCGTCCGCGTTCCGCGTCGCCGTCGCCCCGGACTTCTCGTCGAAATCAAGGACCGGATCGACGATCGCGCACTTCCTGGTCTCCAGATCGGCGACCACATACTGGACAGAAAAGGTGCGCTCGTCGAAGAAGCCCTTCACGAGTGGCCTGGTCGTGCTCATTAAATAACTCCTGGGGGAATAGGGTCCGTCGACTAGCGGCCTTGGGCGCGTCCAGCCATTTGACCGCGCCGGAGAGGTCGAGACCGGCGGACTGGCCGAACGGGATCACCTCGTCTTTCTCCATGCGTCCGTCCAGGACCTCGCCGATGGCAAAGGCTCTACGTCGGGCCGCAATTGACCGCCGAGGATATACGCCGTGCGAGGTCCCGGGGTTTCGCAGCGATCATCAACAACCGTCCTGACGGGGAGGAGCTTAGCCAACCTACAGCCGCCGAGAACCGTTCGGTCGCCGAAGGGGAGCAGCTTCGCTACAGCCACATTCCTGTCACTGCGGGACAGATCAGCGAAGGTCAGGTCCGCGCGTTCCAGGAGGCCATGTCGGACGCCAGCGGTCCAGTGTTGGCACACTGCAAGACAGGCACACGCTCCGCCACCCTCTATGGCCCGGCGCTTCCTGGCATTGCCTCATCCGGATCCCCAGCCCCTGTCCCTTCGCGCGCAGCGCGAGCCCACCGCGGCACGCGGCTCGCCCGACGCTGCGCGTCGCCTGTTCGCCATGGCGAAGCCCATCTCCGGCACACTCGCCGAACGCTATCTTGCCGGCCGCGGCATAATGCTGGCCGCGCGCGAGCGCACCCTGCGCTTCCATCCAGGCTGCTACTACCGCGATCACGTGACTGGCGAGACGCTGACCCTGCCAGCGCTGATCGCGGCCGTCACCGGCTTCGACGGTCGCATCACCGGTTTGCAACGCACCTGGCTCGATCCAGGCGGCAACGGCAAGGCGCATATCGCTTATCCCCGCCGCTCGCTAGGATGCATCTTCGGCAATGGCAATTGGCTCGGCCTCGATCCCGGCATGCCTGTCCCGGTCATGGCCGCTGGCGAGGGCTTCGAGACCATGGCCTCGCTCCGGACGGTGATGCCGGCGCTGCCGGTGGCCGCGGCCACGTCGGCCAACCACCTCGCCGGCCTGACCTTCCCGCCCGCTTGCCGCCGCCTCTACATCGCGGCCGATGCCGACGCCGCGGCCGGCACGGCATCGAGCGTCTCAGCCAGCGCGCCGGCGAGGTCGGGATCCTCGCCCTGGCGTTGCGGCCGCAGCTCGGCGATTCAACGACGATCTTCGCCATCTCGGTCCCGCCCATCTCGCGGCATGGCTGCGCGATCAGCTCGTCCCGGAGGATGACCGTCTCTTCCTGCCGCCCGGATGAACAGGCCGGGCCGGCAGGCGGGCAGGGGCGGCGTCACCGGAAGGTCTGCAGGCCTGGCGGCGGTCCACCGGAGAGGCCGCGCCCGCGGCCTGCCCGCGAGGCGACCCCTGCCCCGCTCCTGTCACGGCCGCACCGGGGGCGCCGTCCCCCGCTGCCCTCCGGCCTGCGGGGCGGCCGCGCCCGGGGCGCGGCCGGGGAGCGCTGTCAGGCCGCGATGGGCGCGGCCACACCCGACGGAGACACGCCATGACCTACGAACTTCCTTTCGACGACGCCTACGAGCCCTACCACGCCTCCTCGCCGACCGACCGCGTCATCCTCGAATTGCAGATGTACGGGCATCGTCCGCATCAGGACGAGCCTGATCCCCGGCCGCTGCCCGACGACGAGGTGATCAGGGCAGGCTTCGCCGGGATCGTCGAGACTTTCGCCGGCATGCTTGGCGACACCAGGCTCGAACCCGATCTCGACGACCTGCTCTGGTCCTTCACCAACCTCTTCCACCGTGCCGCCGAGCGCGTCGCCCGCAGCCTCGACCGCAACGAGGAGGCCCAGCGGTCGAGCCAACACGAGCAGGACGGGTCGGAGGTGAAGTCGGTCGAGCTGGAACGCCTCACTGCAGAAGGCATCACCTATATCGAGCGCCGCAACGTCCTCGAAATCATGCGCGACGAGGCCGCCGACCTCTACGAGGCGGAAACCGGCTCGGCATGGCGACCACGCACCGGCTCCAAGGTCAGCCACCAGGCGATGACAGCGGCGGTGATCGACAGCCGCGACTTTCTTGCCGCGCGCCGTCGCGCCGACACCGAAGTGTTGGTCCCGGCCGGCACCAAGATCGCATTCGCTGGCGGGCTCGACTGCAACGATCACGATCGGATCTGGGATGCGCTCGACAAGGCCCGCGAGAAGCATCCCGACATGGTCCTGATCCACGGGGGCAGCCCGCGTGGGGCCGAGCGCATCGCCGCATGCTGGGCCGAGAGCCGGAAGGTCACGCAGATCGCCTTCAAGCCGGACTGGAACCGTCATGCCAAGGCGGCCCCGTTCCGCCGCAACGACCAGTTGCTCTCGGTCATGCCCTACGGCCTGATCGTTTTCCCCGGTTCCGGCATCACCGAGAATCTTGCCGACAAGGCCCGGCGCCTTGGCATCCCCGTCTGGCGGTTCACAGACGGCGGCGCGTGACAGGCTGTGTCAAAACGCAAGCGTCTCTAAGGCGAGACACAGCCTGCAGGCGCGTCCGGGTCACACCGGTCGCGCCTGCAGATTGATGCAGCGCATCAGGTTGAAAGCCATCACCGACAAAGCCATTTCGGTGCTCGTTTACGGCGGGAGGAGCGAACTTCGTTCAGATATACGCATAGAGATACAGCTTGAGCAGATCGCTCGGATCGTAGCCTGGTCGACCTGTCGGCGCAGGAGTTGTCCGTTGGAAGCCGAGAGAGCAAACATCAAGGTTCTCAACGAATGCGTCTATAACACGGTACCGGGGAATCCACCTCGACATAGTCATCAACCGTCGCTGGCAACAACGTTGCCTGATACCGATCAGTCCCCGTAATATTCGCCATGTTCGCTCCACCCGTTCAGATGGAAATCATAGCAGAATCTGAAGGATAGCGGCAAAACAATCTGCATCTCACTGCCTTGCCGCATGATTCTTACCGGCTTTGGTCAGTCGCGCTTCGGCTTTGGCTGATGCAGCCGACGCTTCACGTTTGGGCGCAGCGCGTTGCGTACATCCTTATCCACTAGAGCAAGATCAAACCATTCCGGATCGAAATGCCCGCCACACCACCGTTTGGTATCGGCGTGTTCGGGGTCTGCTTTGTCTGACATGATTTCCAGGAAACGCTCGTATCCGGGCACGCCACCGACATCTTCGGGCGGCCTGGCACGCGCGCCATCGATGCAACTCCCGTGCTTGGGTGTGGCATCGAAGGCACCGAATTCCTCGACTACGATCGTGTGGCGCCAGCTATCGCCGAAGTCATAGAGATAACTGAAGACGGCACCCTGTTCGAAGTCGCGAAGATGAACGTCACGGAAATCGAAAACACGAGGGTCGTCGTCAAAGGCATCTTCGGTCAATAACTCAATATCGCCGTAGCGCAATCCTCCAATCCGGAACTCGTGAAGATGGTAATTCCACCAATTGAAAGCCGCTTGAATGGCAAGATGTAGTTGCTCGAGATTCCAGTTCGCCGGCAAAACCAGCCGACGCCAGACCTCCGGCTCGATCTCATCGAGCGAAATGTGGATCTGCGCTACGTTGATAGCTTTGAACATGCCGTAAAATGAACAGGCGGATCAAAAAAGATCAAGCCAAAGCCATTGGCCTGTTTGCAGGAAACGCCATGCGGAAAAACCGCATGGCGTTTTGACACAGCCTGGTAAGCGCCGCCTTTGTGTGCCACGCGAGACGCGCCTCGGGGATATTCCTCAGCGCTTACCGAGTGAACCGTACGCTGTCGTTGGGGATCGCAATTCCACAGACAATGCCCTGCGCATGATGAAGGCCGCATGAAGCAACCTTGCGTCGGGATGGTACGTTCGATGCCGAGACGAGTTCATAAATGTGTGTCGCGCCAAGATCGTTGAACACGCTGACGATCATGCGTGCGTTGACGTAATTGCCGAGCCCTTTGCCCCGCTGCGATTCCGCCACCGCGACGAGCCCGCCCCACGCGTATCGATGATAAGGGCTATGGGCGTTGTGCGGGAGATAGCCATGCGCCGCCGCCGCAATAGTTCCGTCCCCGTCACCAACTGCCACGGTCGTCGCCGGCCCAAAAGCTCCTACCAGCAGCGAGCCGGAGAACGGTGCCACACCGGCCGCCCCCATCAACGTCTGAATGCCAGTGATATATTCATCCTCCGGCTGAGTCGGCCTTTCCAGATTGGTCAATCTTTCCGGGAGGCCCTTGGATATGATCGCTTCGGAGGCAGCCAGTGCGCACGCCCGGTCTCCGAGGAACACGTCCCAGGTATCGAAGCGAAAGTTCCGTTCCGCCAGATGAGACCTGAGCTCGTCGGTCCTATCGGCGGAGATCAGGCGGAAGCCGCAGATGCCATCGCGGTCCAAGAACTCATCTATGCGATCCCATCCGAGCCGATCCAGGTCGTCGCAGCCCATCGTACGGCCGGTCTGGCATGCTCCCGCGGTCGCATTGATGTAATCAACGCTCGCTTCGGCCTGCGCTTGCAGGCGTTGCTGTGTCTCTGTGCCGTAGTAGCCCGACATGAGCAGCTCCCCCGTGCGCAAACGATGCCTGATCCAAGCATCGCACGAGGCTGCAGACTAGGTCATTCCGACAGCAAACTCGAATGATAAATCCATCCGAAGCCGCAATTTGGACTGGGATGTCGCAGTCTTTGGAATGTCGGGGGGTGTCGCCGAGTTCTGGGCTGCCGCGCCTGGGCGCTCAGAGGGGGAGGGAGGCTGGAGCGGGGGCGGCTGGGTTGAGAGAAAGGAGGTGGCATGAAAGAGGCCGCGCCCACTGCAGGAACGGATCGCTGAGATGCAGATGATTTTGGGACAGTCACGCCTTGCGCCGTTCGGCTTACCTTTCCTGGGTTTGGAAGAACTCATGGAAGGAAAAGACGTGACTGCATCCTATGATTATCACATCGGGGTCGATTACCACAAAAGCTACAGCCATCTGGTCGTCCAGGATTCCGCCGGCAAGACGCTGCGCTCCGGACTAGTGAAGAACGATCGTCAGTCTCTGGGCTCGTTCCTTGAACGGTATCGGGAGAACTCGCACGCGGTGGTGGAAGCCACGCGCAACTGGATGGTGATGTACGACTGGCTCGACGACATCTGCGACGACGTCGTGCTGGCGCATCCCTTGAAGGTGAAGGCGATCGCCGACGCGAAGGTCAAGACGGACAAGATCGACGCGACGGTTCTGGCGCACCTGCTTCGGGCCGACCTGGTGCCGGAGGCATGGGCTCCCGGCGAGAAGGCGCGGGAGTTGCGCATCGCGCTGCGCGAACGGATGTTTTACGTGCGGCTGCGCACGATGGTGAAGAACCGGATCGTGACGGTGTTCGACCGCTATCCGGAACAGACCGCGCAGCTTAGGAAGCTGGCCGATTTGTTCGGCAAGGCCGGGCGACAGCAACTCGCCGTGCTCAATGTCTCGGAGGTCGACCGCATCCAGATCGACCGGGGTCTCGAATTCATCGGCGACATCAACAACCGGATCAAGCAGTCCGAAGCGTCGATCCGGACGATGACGAAGACCAACGGCAATGTGGAGCTGCTGAAGACGATCCCCGGCATCGGCGAGTTCTTCGCCCGGCTGATCGAGGCCGAGATCGACGACATCTCCCGCTTCCGTTCGGCCAAGAAACTCACCGCCTATGCCGGGCTTGTCCCCTCGACCTATTCGAGCGGCGGCAAGACCTATCACGGCAAGATCATCAAGCAGGGCAACAAGTGGTTGCGCTGGGCCTTCGTCGAGGCCGTCGCGCCGGCCGTGGCCACGGACCCGCAGCTTCGGGCCCAGTACGAGCATCTGAAGTTCAGAGGAACCAACAAGGCGCGCGTCGCGACCGCGCGCAAGCTTTTGACGATCGCCTTCCAGGTCCTGCGCGACCAGCGCCCTTATGAGCGGCGCGGCGCCAACGGCGAGGAAAGTGCGTCGTCAACGATATCCCGGCTGTCCTGATGGTCAGCTAGCGAGCCCGGCAGAGCCGGGCTGCGCTCCAAAAGGAGAATGGGAAGCCGGGAGCCGAACGCCACTATGTGACCGAAGCCGGAAAGAAGAACGGCATCAGGGTCACGGATTGGAGAATGGTTCAGCACCGCAAGACAGCAAAGCCTGTCCTGCGACGGAGAAGATTTAGCCGATCGGCCGAGACGCCGGTCAAAACGCAACCGAGCCCAAGGAAAGACGCGCAAAACAAGCGTTCTGGCCCTTGAGTTCTTTCATTGGAGCGACCATGGCGATGATATTCCTGGGCGGTTCACGCGACATCTTCGAACTGCCCGCCCCCGCAATCGAGCGGATCGGTTCGATCGTTGCGGCCGAACACGGCGTGCTGATCGGCGATGCGCCAGGAGCCGATGCCGAAATGCAAAGCCTGCTTGCCGGCTATAATTACGAGCATGTAGGCGTCTTCCATGCCGCAGCCGAACCTCGGAACAATCTCGGCGACTGGGCCGCCTATCGCATTCCTCCGCCGAACGGCGCGAAGGGCTTCGCCGTCCAGGCCGAGAAAGACCGGGAAATGGCCCGCCGTGCCGACTTCGGCCTGATGGTCTGGGACGGCGCCTCGCCGGGCACCTGCCTCAACGTGCTGCGCCTCGCCGCGATCGGCAGCCCCTGCGTGGTCTACGACACGCTACGCAGCAAGATGGCAACTGTGCACACCATCGCAGATTGGCGCGCCATGCTCCACCATGCCGGCCCGGACGTTCGCCGTGAGGTCGAGGCGCGCATGACGGCGGACGAGATCCGCGCGCTCCCGGCTTGATCGCCGCAAGCCCCATCGCGACCGGGCGGCGCAAGCCGTCCACCTCGACCCGGCCGAAGGCCGACCCCGGTGCCGGATCCGGCGACCGCTTGCTGGCTCCCGCCAAAGCCGATCCCTTGCGAGTCGTCTCGCCGCGGGTCCTGCTGGCAATCCTCAAAGACCTCCTGGCTGTCCGTCGCGCCTGAGGCAGGGTCGTTGCGGATCAGGCAGCGCAGCCCCGGCTGCCCGCCTGACCCGGCATCGCACGCTCGAACCGGGTCCGAGCATCACCTGCCGGCCGCGAGCGCGCAACCGGGCGCATGATGGAGACGGAGGCAGCAGCGGCCTCGGCGCGGGAAGTCGGAGGCGACACAGGTGATGGTGAGGCAGATCCGCAGGCGGGGCAAACGCTCCCCTGCGACTGCCGTGCCGGGCGAATGGGATCTGCGATGGTGGCCGGGGGCGTCGCCTTCGTTCACATCCGGACCAATCCCTTTTCATGTCGCCTTTGTAGAGGACCGCCTGCCTTATGCGGTCAACCCCCGTTGGGGGTACGCTCGGCAAAAATTCTGGAAAATTCGATTTCGGTCTTTCCTTGCGGGCCAGGCACTTTCCTTCCCGCAAGCGGGACCCTGGAAAGTGCGGCCCGCTGTCTTCGGCAAATAGAATTTTTCCAGAATTTGTGCCGAGTGACCGCAGCAGGACGGCCCTCTCCTTCGACGACATCGGGAATGGTCCCGATGCAACCGAAGGAGAAGTACCATGGCCACCACGATCGCAAACCTCACCGCCAAGGCCGACGGCTCGATGGAAGGCGTGTTCGCCACGCTGCGGGTCAACGCCCCGATCACCCTGATCCCGAACACCAACAAGTCCCGCGAGGATGCCCCCGACTACCGCATCGTCAACAAGCGCACGGGCTTCGAGATCGGAGCCGGCTGGCACCGCATCTCCCAGCGTTCGGGCGAGGAATACCTCTCGGTCAAGCTGGAAGCCCCCGAGATCGGCGTGATCTTCGGCAACCTCGCTCCCGCCCCCGGCGGCGACGAGAACAAGAAGGTGATCCTGTGGAACAACCCGCAGTGACCGCAGCGAGCCGGCCCCGCGAGGGGCCGGCTCTCTCTTCGTTCCACACGATCAGGAGGCATCCATGAGCCGCTACACCATCACCGTCACCCGTCAGGACCGTTCCGATCCCGACGCCGTCATCGGCTTCGACTCGCCGCTGCGCACCTTCTTCCTGCAGGCGTTCCCGGACGAGAGCGGCGACGATCTCGCGTTGTGGCTCGGCACCAGCGATCGCGAATACGAAACCGTCGACGCCCTGCACGCGGCAGCTCTGGCCAAGGGCTACGGATTGATGCCGCTGCCCGAGGACGTCGCCACGCAGCTTGCCGACGATCGGGCTCGGGAAGGCGACCGGCCACCGCATGACGGCCCACTTGCCGCGTTGCTGAGGCATCTACAGTCCAAGTAATAATCTCAACCTTACGGCCCGCGTCGGATTCACGTCCGGCGCGGGCTTTTTTGTAGGCTGGACGCGCCGCAAACATCATTCCATCCCGGGCGCATCACGATAGCCGCGTCGCCTCTTGGCCCTTTCCAGCGCAAGGCGCGCAGCGTTGACCGCGTCGGGATGCGCATAGAGGTCGATACGGATACGACCCGGCCTGCCTATCCTTCCCCATTCCCGCACGAGACAGAAGTCGCCGAACAGGCTTCGCGTCGACGACAGGCGGTAGAACCGGGCCATGTTCCGGGACAGGTCGATGCGATGGAGATGGATCACGTTTTCAGTCTTCATGACGCTATGATCGCGTCCAGGCCGGACTCCGTCCAACGAGTTTCATGAATCGGTCCCGTGCCATCGATTCATGTCGCTGATGCATCGGGTGGAAGGCCGCTACATGGGCGAGCCGGCCTGCGGCCGCCGGGCTCTATTCGCGTCGCCTGCGCGCCGCTCACGGAGCCCGCTAGCGCGGTCTCCGCCTTCGGTAACGATCCCTCTCGCGGGCATCAGGGACCGGATCGACCGGCCCCTGATGCCTCGAGGGGCAACCCCTCGCGCACCCCGCCGGCTGGTCGCCGGATATGGGCGCATCCCCGTTGGGGATGCGGGTCTCTATCTCTCTGACGTCCCAGTCTACGGGCCGCTCCCATCGCCTCAAGGACGCGCGGTCCCCCCAATTTTCCGTCGACGCCCTGAAGGAGGGCTCCGGCGGAAAATCGGTTCCCCCACGCGCCGCCTCTGGCGGTCGCTTCGCGATCCTTGACCCGATGCTCGACTTGCCTGTCCCCGGCCTCCGTCATTCAAGATGAAGGAGACACGACCATGACGTCCAACAATCTCATGCTTGTCGCGCAGCTGTCGGGCCTACGCATCCTCGTTCTCGCAAACCGTCTCGGCTGCGACAGCGATCTGGCCCGAACCGTCCACGATACGCTCGCCGCAAAGCTTGCGCAGATGATTGAAGCACAGCGCAAGATCCTCGCCGCCGACCGGGCACTTGCCGCAACACGCGGTACCGAGGAGGTAGAGGACGCGTTCTACGACCAGCACCACTACCAGACCGCCTGGTACGAAACGTGGCTGATCGAGCCAGTCGCGCTTCTCGACGACTATCCGGTCGACCATTTCACCCACGAGTACTTCGACTTCCGCTCCGGACGCTGGCATGACTGGGACACCGAGATCCCGATCGCGGTACCGGTTCCGGCCGAAAAGCTCTGCGGTCTCGCCGAAATCATCGCCGGGATCGAGGAGATCAGCGGTGCAAGGTTCACCGTCGAGAACGTCTACTACAGCGAGGCTGAAGCCGAAGCGGCTTGGTGGGAAAGCACCGGGGCCGACCCGGACGAGGTCTTCACGATCACCGAAGCCGGCCGCTCATGAGGCCGGCGATCGAGGCGGATCAAGCCGCCTCGATCTTTCTTTTCGTCAACATGACGGGCGGTAGGATCTTCCCCTGGCGTCCAATTTTACGCCAGGCGGCGCGTCCGTTTCTGCCGTTTCGGCTATTCGTCCGCCGGACCCACCGGGGACAGCCCCTCGACCAGCATGAGCAGGTTCTGCGCCGTCGCGGCCGGCAGGTTGAGCATCCGCATCACGAGCTTGAACTTGACCGCCGCATCTTCTTCGCTTTCGCCGAAAAACTGCGGAGCGGCCATGTAGATCGCCTCGATCGGGGAGAAGCCGAGCAGTTCAGCAAGATGAAGCAGCCGGGTCACGCGGAGCTTGGCCCCAGCCCGCTCATGGCGCGCATAAATCTCATGATGGATCCCGATCATCATGCCGACCTGCTCGCGATTGAGGTTCTGCGCGTCGCGCCGCTCCCGAAGAAAGCGGCTCAGCTCCTCCTCGATCGCCAGCAGGCTGCGAATGCCGCCGAATCCCGGCTTGCGCCAGATCGGCTTGCCGACCTCGGAATCGGTCGTTTCAACAAGGCCGTGCTTGTCGATATATGTCTGGACGTCCTTGATGGCCATCTGGATGAAGCAGCCTGGTTCCCGTTATCCGATCCGGTCAAAGTGATCGGAAAGATCAATCAGAAATGGCTCCAATGCGGCAAATCAAAGCCAGAACGACAGTGCTCCTAGCAGGGATCCGGCGTCAAGTTCAACTCGCCTTTCGATCCGTCCGCGTTTGCTTTCCTTTCAATAGCCATTCGCGTCGAGATACTGCCGGATGGCCTTCTCCATGATCGCCTGCATTGAGGTGTCCATGTTGAATGAGGCCAGCTTCAGCCGCCTCTTGGTCTCCCGATCCAGATTGACGTTCACGAAATGGCTTGCCCCTTTCATGCGCGCCCGCTTCATCTGGCGTAGCGCCTTGCTCGCCTCGCTGGACGTTCCCATCTTCCCCCGCTCGACCCCCGTCTCCGGTTCCGACACGCCCGCCGTGTCGGCCGGACGTTCGACCTGGGCACGCACCGGGTCTGGCACCAGCGACGGTCGCTGCCTGCGCGGCGCGGTTGCGAATTCGTCAAGCGACAGGCTCTCCTTCCCGCTCATGCCGCAGGCTCCGTTGCCACCTTGCCGGTCAGCACTTCGCCGATCTCCTCGACCAGCGCCCGCGTCTCCCGCCGCGCCTTGGCGACCGCCTCCGTCACCTCCTGCATCTGAAGCGTCCCGATGCCGTTGTGGATGTCCTTGTAGACGTTGCGCTCAAAGACCTCGGTGCGGAACAAATAGGTCCCGACCTTGTCCTCGATGATCGGCCTGATCTTCCGGTACAGTTCCGTATGCCGGACCGTCACGTTGATCCGGGTCCGCAGCACACCATGCCGGCAATTGCGGCCGAGCGCCTCGTTGACGCGCAGCACGTTCTCGAAACAGTCGATGGCTCCGAGCACCTCGCGCTTGGACGGCTGGATCGGCGCAATCACCAGATCGGCCGATGCAATCACCGGATCGACGATCGAGGTGTCCTCGCCCGGGGTGTCGATCAACACGTGATCGAATGTGCTGGCGCTCTCCTCCATCCAGCGCTCCAGACCTCGTGCGGTCTTGTGGCTGTAGACCTCGATGCCCTCGGGCTGCGCATCCTTCTCCTGACAATCCGTCCACCACTTCATGAGGTTGTTGCGGGCGTCCATGTCGATCATGGCGACGCTTCCGCCGCGCAGGGCATATTCGCCGGCGATGTTCATCAGTGCGGTGGTCTTGCCCGCGCCTCCCTTGCCGTTGATGGCGGCGATCACGACGGTCATCGGCTCATCTCCCTAGAAAATGTGTTTCCACTGACACACGAATCCATTTCCGTGTGGACGTGGATTCACATCGATATAGAAACACACGAACATGGAAAAACACAATCACATTGATATGGAAAAATTGGCATATGGCGGCGATATCGGATAAATCGCCATCAAAAGAGTTGGCAGGATACGGAAAAATGTGATACATTTTTCCTGACGATCGAGGGACGGGCCCTCGATCCGCGGCCTGCGGCCGCAACCACCACGATCAAGGGTGCGTTTGCCGATGGCCGGTAGTCGTTCAGAACCGTCGAGACGGAAGGACCGGGTGGCGCATATCCGCTTCTCGCCGGCCGAGTTCGAGGCCGTTGAGACGGCAGCAGCGTCCGCCGGCATGACCGTTTCGGCCTTCGTTCGGTCGCTCGCCATGGAGGGCGCCGGCGTGCGGCCGTTCCTCGCAGAAGGGGACCGTGCCGTGCTCGGCCTGCTCGCCGAGGGGATGCGTGCGATTGGCGGAAACCTCAACCAGATCGCGCGTGCCATCAACATCGGGAGGCTACCGGCCGACGAGGAACTCTTGGGGAGCATCAAGGACGCGCATTTCGTCGCGACCACGGTGGCGTCCGAGTTCGCCCAGATGACACGGCGGGCGGCAGCGCATCGACGCGGGGAGGGCGCCTGATGGAGTTCTTTCCCGGCGCCTTCGAGCGGGAATGGGAGCGTCGTCGCGCGATGTTGCAGCACGAAATGCAGACGGGTCGGACCAAGCGGACCGAATGGGACGAGCCGCGAAGGGGTGGGGTGGCGCGCCTGTCGGAAGAGGGGTTTGGTGGGCTTGGCCGGGCGCGGCGCCTGGGCGGGAGCCGATCGCGGTGGTCGCGTGGCGGCGCGGGCTCGGCCGGCCGCTCGATGCGAACGCGCTTCTCGGCGCTGGCGCGCGGGAGCCAGCCGGCGGTGGTGAAGCTCGCCTCCTATGGCGGCGGTGGTCGCGCTTCCGCGATGATGAGCTACGCGTCGCGGGGAGGGGAGCTAGCCGTCGAGAACGAGCGTGGCGAGCGCGTGTTCGGCAGGGACGCACTCGCCGAACAGCGGGCGGAGTGGGAACATCTTTTCGACAATCGCGCCGCCAGCCGGGATCTCGGCGTCTTCCATGTCTCCATAGACGCGGCTTCGCTCTCCTCCGACGTCGACCAGGACGATCAGCTCCGCGAGATCCTGCGGTCGGGTTTTGGCGATCGTCGGTTTGTCTATGCGGCGCGCGATCGGTCCGATGGGGAACTCCATGTGAGTGGCGTCGTCGTTCTGCGCGACCGGAGTGGAGAGCGGCTGACTGGCGATCGGAAAGCCGCGGAAATCGTGCAGCAGCGCTACGACGACACAAAGGCCGGCCGGGATGTCGAGGCGTGGTTCCGCTTTCATGGCTACGGCAATGGCGTGGAATGGGGCACCGCCCGGGTTCGGGAACTGGTCGCGTCAACCGACGGCGAGGTCCGCGACAATACCGCCCGGCTGATCGGTGATGCGACGCAGGCCGGCGATCTCGTGCAGAAGGAATGGCGCAAGGAACTGCACGGCCGCAAGGGCAGGGACGTCATGCACCTGATCGTCTCGGCCCGGGCCGGCACGGATGCGTCCGCGTTTGAGGGAGCGGTCCGCGAATTCCTTGGCGAGCAGTTCGCGGGGCACCGCTATGTGTTCGCCGTCCACGATCCGGCGCTCGATCCGAAAGAGATCGCCGAGGGCGGCAAGCGTCCGCACATCCATGCCCATGCCATCGTGACCATGCGGTCGGAAATCCGCGAACGGATCGTTACCAGTCCGCAACTGTTCCGGGAATGGCGCTCCCTGATGGCCGAGAAGGCGCGCGAGCAGGGCATCGACATGGAGATGACCGATCGACGGGAGTTCGCAAGCGCGCCGGCCTACACGCGCAATCAGGTGCGGCCCGTCAGCTATCGCGGCCGAACCGAGCATAAGGGCACAAGTGCCGCGGCCCATGGTCGATATCAGGCAAAGCGCTCGAATGAGTTGAGCCCGGCAACTTCCGACCGGAGCAGCCAGTACGCGGCGACGGCAGCGCAGGTCTGGAGCGATCTAGCGAGAGAGAAGCCGGGCGCCCCGGAACGCAATTTTGCGGTGCTTCAGAAAGCCCGTCTCGAAGGCGCTCCAGATATCAATCAAAATGGCCTCGGTTTTGAGGATTCAGAGCAAGAGACTGTCAAAAATGCTGCTAATATGATAGAGTTTAGTCAGAGCGTGAACGGTGAGGATGGACTGATGCGGGAGATGACGCGACCGGAATTCGAAGCCTACGAAAAACGCGTCGAAGCGGTTCTTGCCTCCGTCGAGCAGACCCTTGACCCAGCAGAGCGCGAGGAGTTCGACGAGGTCGCTGCCGCCGCCCGCGAAGTGGTGGATGTTCGTCGCGAGTATCTGGATCTCACCGAACGGCAGCTCTCGGCCGAGCCTCAGAGCGCTGGGCAGGGGTATCGCGATGCGCCGGACGATTGGCACGGCCGCAACGCAGGCGCGGACCTGACGCCGATCGGACAGTCGGCCGAAGCGGCGAACGAGGTTCTGGCCGAGATCCGGTCTTCGCGTGCAACGTCGATCGACGCCGGGACCGGTGAATACTCCGAGGCGACGGTTGAGGCCTATCGCGAGAACCTCAATCTTGGCCTGTGGCGGGCGGCGGAACTGGCCGTCGAACATCAGAACACGCATGTGCGCGAGGCAGCAAAGAAAGACGAGCAACTCTTGGATCGGATCAAGCTGCTTGAAAAAATGCGAGAGGAGCGCGACGCCTCATACAATGACGGTTTTGAGGGAAGGCCCATCCCGGATATCGCAAAGGGCGATGCGAAGCTGCTTGCACACTACGAGCAGGGGCTGAGAGCGCTCGAAATGGAGATCGCCGTCATCGATGCCGAGAATGGGATCGGCTCTGTGGGCTGGGTCCGGCCCGATGGCTCCTGGACCAGGGAGGATTCGCAAGCCGCATGGGAAAACTTCAACCGGCGAAGCAGCGAACTTCAGGCGTTCCAGGCTGAACGAGGGCAGGTGGCGCAGGGGCAAGAAGGTACGGCGGGTACCGCAGCGTTGGCCAACGATGATCGAGCACACGAGCGCGGCCGTGATGATGGCCGCGTCGCTCCACCTCCCCAGGGCGAGATCGTGCGCGAACACGACGCCCATCTCTCAGGTCCAGAGAGGCAGCATGTGCCGCCAGCGGTCGTTCGGGACAGTGCCGCGCGGACGGACGCCCCGCGCTCTGATCCTCCGCAGCAGCACGTACCACGTCTGCAGGAACTGGAGCGCGAGATCGAGGAGCGGCGTGAACGGGATCGCGACGACCGGGAGCGCTAGGAGCAACAGATGAAACGCCATTGGGACATCAACCCGCTTCCACCGCCAGAAGGCTCGGATGACCAAGGCCTCGACTCCATCTCGGCCTACCTGCTGCTGGCGTTCGTCGTCGTCGGTCCACTGATCTATTTCGGGCCGCAGCTGCGCACGATCGAGGCCTCGATTGTGAAGGCCTACAGCACCATCGAAGGCTGGCTCATTCCGATCAGGGACTGGTTCCTCGGGTTTTGGGGGTAAATTGCGTCTCGGACTTAGATGATGCCATGCGACAGATGAGACGCCCTGTGGAGCCTGCGAGAAGCGCGTCGAAGCCCATCTGGAAGAGGAGATGGCCGACTGCACCGAGAACTACGGTTGAAATTCTAACACGATTAAATGGGCGCGGTGCGGCGCTCGAACGTCAGCCGCCAGGCAGATACGGCCCTCGCAGACGTCGTGACAGAGTGGCCGGGCCGGTAGATCCGCGCCACGGCGCCTTCGGGAAAAACCGATCGGCCGAACGGCAATGCCTGTGAAGAGGCAGACCGCATGTCATGCCCGGCCGAGTGTGGCTCATTCTTTCATAAAGCCGCTTTGTTCCTGTGCAGTGTGTCCATCATTCATCCCTCCCTGACAAAGGCGAAGGACCGGCTGGAGGCTGGTCGTGGACCAGCCTCCCGCTGGATCTGCTTAACTCAGCTCTTGCCGTTGATGGCGATGCGCTTGGCTTTCGCCTGCGCTCGCTCGCTCTTGGGCAGGGTAACGGTCAACACACCGTTCTTGAAATCGGCGCTGACCTTGTCGTCCTCGACCTCGTATCCGAGCGGTATGCGGCGCTCGAAACGGCCGTAGAAGCGCTCCGAGAACTGACGGTCCTTGTCCTCGGTCTCGGACCTCTTCTCTCCCTTCAGCGTCAGCACGCCGTCTTCGAGAAGAACCTCGATGTCCTTCTCCTCCAGGCCGGGAACCTCGGCCGCGACACGGATCTCCTTCTCGCCATCGGAGACTTCCACGTTCGGCCAGCCTCCGCCGCCGAAGGAGGAGAACCTGCCGAGGGTCGGCAAACGGCTGTCGAAGCCGCGGAAAACGTCGTCGAACAACCGGTTCACCTCGCGGTGGAGTGACAGGAACGGGTCGCGGTCGTCATCACGGAAAACGCTCGGAACCTGGTTGCCGTTGTTACGGCCCCAGGGGATTAGATCACGTACGCTCATCGTATGCCTCCTTTCATGTCTTCATGATGCCTTCAGCAAAGCTCCGCCGGGAGCCGGACGCGGACGTCCGGCTCGGAGCGGGTCGCCATCGTGACTGCTTAGGCGGCCTGCTTTTCGGCCTCGATCTTGCGCTGTGCGACCTTTGGCATGGCCGCATTGCTGCCGATCTCGATCCGGCGCGGCTTCATCTCTTCGGGAAACTCGCGCTTCAGATCGATCGTCAGCAGGCCGTTCTCCAGCCCAGCGCCAGTGACCTTCACGTGGTCGGCCAATTGGAAGCGGCGCTGGAAGGTGCGCCCGGCAATGCCGCGATGCAGGTATTCGCCGGTGTCCTCGCCAGACTTCTGGCCCGACACGACGAGTATGTTCTGCTCCTGCGTCATCGACAGCTCGTCATGGCTGAAGCCCGCCACCGCCATGGTGATGCGGTAGTCGTCCTCGCTGGTCCTGGCGATGTCATAAGGCGGCCAGTTGTCGATGGTTGTCGCCCTGCTTGCGTTCTCGAGCAGGTCGAACACCCGATCGAAGCCGATGCTCGACCGGTAGAGGGGGGAAAAGTCGAATGCGGTTCTCATTGCCATATCCTCCTTTGAGCAACATGGGTAGGAGGAGCGCCAAGAAGCTGGCGCTCCCTGACCAATGCCGGTCCCATTCAGCGACCGGCTCCACTGAGCTAGGAATCGTGTTCTGAAGCGTCAAGACCCATCCACGACAGCCCAACATGGTGTTGGAACGTCGATCAGACATCCGGCGTTTCCAGACATCACCTGATCAGAATGAGTCGCAACACAGGGAGGCTGAACGATGGCGATCACACATGACGAGATCGTATCCATTCTTGGGCCGGTCGACGGCGAACTCGTCGCAGAACTGATGGCGACCGGAGCATCGGCCGAGGAACTCAGGGAGGCTTGGGGCTGGTTGCAAAACGACGAGGCTCTGATGAGTGCGGGGCGCCCGCTGCCGGGGACGCGTGTCGGCAGGCTGATCGAAATGCTGGAACCGGACGACGACGAAGTGTAGCGCGTCGTTTGGTCCCCAGGGCGTCTTGAACTCGGGCCGCACGCTGAGCATGTCGTTTTCGGGAAGGAGCGTTCGCCCTCTCCCGTTGCTTCTTCGAAAGATGATCAGAAACTACTGGAGGAAGTGATGAATGACGTCGCGTTTTCAGAACCCGTCATCCTGCTGGTGCCCGGCATGGGCGACCGCAAGGTCGCGACCAGCTTCGAGGCGATTGAATGCCTTCGGAACGAATGGCCGCAATGGGCGCGGGGCAGGACCTGGCGCAGCGCGCAGTCAGCCTGTCGCGACGCGCTCGACGGATGGCGTGGCGCGAAGGCGGCACGGCGGAGCTTTGTCAGAGTCGCGGATCGAGCGGGGCTATTGCTAGGCCGGCGGCGGTCGAGCGGACGGGCCTGGAACGAGCCGGCATCCGGCGAGGCACACCTGGCGGTCGCCGGCGCTCAGTGAATCGCAATAATGCCGTACAAGGCCTTCCACTCGGACGGCTCGATCAGGCGATGGTGGGCGACGCGCACCGAGTGCAGCGAGCCCTCCAACGTTTCCTTCCAGTAGTCGAGGAAGCCGAGCAGTTCGGGAAAGTCTGGCGCGAGGTCATATTCCTGCCAGACATAGAGCTGCAGCAGGCTCGGATGGTCGGGCATGTGGTAGTGAATCTCCGCCGTCGTCAGTCCATAGCCTTCCATTTGCATGCGGAACTCCCGGCTCACGATCGCTGCCATTCTCCAGCTTTCCTTTTGCTCGCTGCCTACGCATCCAGCCGCTGCTGTTCGAAACCGCGTGCGCCTTCGGTTTCGTTTGCAAGCCTGGAATCGATGCCGTCGAGCTGCCGTAGCGCGTCTATGACGGCGTCGAAGGGGATTGGCTGCCGGGTGCCCGGCGGCTGCCTCAGCGCCGGCATGGATTCGACCGCGCATGCGTCGGACGCCCAAGACGAGAGGATTGCGCGCTTCTCCTGGACGTCGAGCGTCGCATCTCTCAGCACATCGTCGGTATGCTTGAAGTGACGGGCTGGCGACAGCAGCCGGTCAAGCGCGAGGTCAGATGTTTCGGGGGCGAGGGAAGGAATGATCGGCGAAAGTTTCTGTCGGTCCATCGTTGTCCTCCGTCTCCAAAAGCTCCTTGTGTCGATCCCGGTTTCGTCAACCTCGGCAGGGCCGAGGCTTGCGGTAATTTTGTCCGGCTTGGCCGCAAATTCAAGGGGCAAGATTCTTCACGAAGGCCGGATTAGCTTCATGTCTTCATGGTGCTAGCACTCGGAGGGTGCGAGTGCTAAAAAAATCGCGGCGCCTCTTGAAACGCCAAAATCGCCAAACTAGTTCGAAATGCGCGCGATGCCTGAAGAAGGGTCGCCGCGCCCCGCATCGGCCCGATATTGCCGGTCCGGTGTGGAGGAACCTCAAATCTGTTTGTCCTTGAAGGAGAACGAAAATGGCGTTCCGTCCATTACATGACCGTATCGTCGTCCGTCGCATCGAAGCCGAGGAGAAGACCGCGGGCGGCATCATCATTCCGGATACCGCGAAGGAGAAACCGAGCGAAGGCGAAATCCTCGCTATCGGCCCGGGCGCCCGCGACGAGAACGGCAAGCTGGTCGAGCTCGACGTCAAGGTTGGCGACCGCATCCTGTTCGGCAAATGGTCCGGCACCGAGATCAAGCTCGACGGCGAGGACCTGCTCATCATGAAAGAAAGCGACGTGATGGGCGTGATCGAACAGACCGCCGAACTGAAGAAGGCCGCCTGACGGCTTCTTCCATCCCACCAGTCAACGAAAGCTGCCTATCGAAGGAGTGATCCAATGGCTGCAAAAGAAGTGAAATTCCACAGCGAAGCCCGCGAGAAGATGCTGCGCGGCGTCGATATCCTCGCCAATGCGGTGAAGGTCACGCTCGGTCCCAAGGGACGCAACGTCGTCATCGACAAGTCGTTCGGCGCGCCGCGCATCACCAAGGACGGCGTCACCGTCGCCAAGGAGATCGAACTCGAAGACAAGTTCGAGAACATGGGCGCCCAGATGGTGCGCGAAGTGGCCTCGAAGACCAACGACCTTGCCGGTGACGGCACGACGACCGCGACCGTGCTCGCTCAGGCCATCGTCAAGGAAGGCGCGAAGGCCGTGGCGTCTGGGATGAACCCGATGGATCTGAAGCGCGGCATCGACAAGGCGGTCGATGCGATCGTGGCCGAACTGAAGGCCAATGCCCGCAAGGTGACGAAGAACGACGAGATCGCCCAGGTCGGTACCATTTCGGCAAACGGCGATGCCGAGATCGGCCGGTTCCTTGCCGAAGCCATGCAGAAGGTCGGCAACGAGGGCGTCATCACGGTCGAGGAGGCCAAGACCGCCGACACCGAGCTTGAGGTCGTCGAAGGCATGCAGTTCGACCGCGGCTATCTCTCGCCCTATTTCGTC
>NZ_JANJTZ010000011.1 GCF_024710845.1 Mesorhizobium sp. | reverse complement strand
TCTATTGGGACATGCCCGACTTCACGGGCAAGGCCGCGCTTCTGAACGAGAAGCAGCAGGGCGTGACGAAGCGCTTCGTCACGCTGGTCATCGAAAACCCCGGCCCATGCGACGCGCCCTACATGTCGACGCTCTGGCATGACGGCGCGATCGTCGGCGAGACCCTGTCGGGCGGCTGGGGCCACCGGGTGGACAAGTCGATCGCGCTCGGCATGCTGCGCGCCGACCTCGCCGAGGCTGGCACGCGAATCGAAGTCGAGATATTCGGCGACCGGTTCGCGGCGATCGTCCAGAAGGACGAGCCGCTCTGGGATCCGACGAACGAAAGACTGCGCGCATGACGGCCCTGCCCTTTCCCGACGAGAGCTTCGGCGCCTTCCTGTTCGACATGGACGGCACGATCCTGAGTTCGATCGCGGCGGCGGAGCGCGTCTGGGCAGCTTGGGCGATGCGGCACGGTGTTGACGTCGCATCCTTCCTGCCGACGATCCACGGCCGGCGGGCGAGCGAGACGATCCGGCAGCTCAACCTCCCCGAGATCGACCTCGCGGCGGAAGTCGCGGCGCTGGCGCAGGCGGAGATCGACGACATCGACGGCATCGAATCGATTGCCGGCGCGGTCGCCTTCCTGGACGCGCTGCCGGCCGACCGCTGGGCCATCGTGACCTCCGCGCCGCGCCGCCTCGCGCTCCGCAGACTGGAAGCGGCGGCACTTCCCGTGCCGCGGCTGCTCATCACCGGCGAGGACGTCAGCTACGGCAAGCCCGCACCCGATTGCTTCCTGCTCGCCGCAGACAGGCTCGGCCAGGCGCCGCGGGACTGCCTCGTGTTCGAGGACGCGCCCGCCGGCATTCAGGCTGCCGAGGCTGCGGGCGCGCGGGTCGTGGTTGTCACCGCCACGCACGCGCACCGGGTCGAGACGCCCCACCCCACGATCGCCGGATACGGTCATTTCGCGCCGCGCATCGACGCGGTGGGACGGCTGACCCTGGCGGGCATCGCAACGCCATCAATCAACGGTCTCTGACATGCCCAGCACCTCCTCCGGCGCCTCCCGCATCACCCTCACCGACGGCGGCATGGGCCAGGAACTCGTCCGCCGCTCGAGGTCCAAGCCGACGCCGCTCTGGTCGGCGCGCGTGCTGATCGACGAGCCCGACCTCGTGCGCGACCTGCATGCCGAGTTCATCGAGGCCGGCGCGAAGGTCATCACCATCAACACCTATGCCGCGACGCCGGAGCGGCTGGAGCGTGAGGGCGCGGGCGAGTTGTTCCAGACCTTGCAGGCGCGCGGCATCGAGCTGGCCCGTCAGGCGCGCGAGGCGGTGGGCGACTGCGCCATCGCCGGCTGCCTGCCGCCGCTGTTTGGCTCCTATGCGCCGAAGCTGACGATCTCCTACGACGAGACTCTCGCCATCTACCGCCGCATCGTTGCCGAGCAGGCCGACCATGTCGACCTGATCCTGTGCGAAACGATGGCGTCCGCCGAGGAGGCGCACGCCGCCGCCACCGCCGCCTGCGAGTCCGGCAAACCGGTCTGGGTGTCGTGGACGCTCGCCGACGAACCCGGCGCGCGCCTGCGCAGCGGCGAGACGCTAGCAGAGGCGGCGGCGGCAATTGCGCACCTGCCGCTGGCCGCGCGACTGGTCAACTGCTCGCGGCCCGAGACCATCGACGCCGCGCTGTCGGCACTCAAGGCTCTCGGCGCGCCGGTCGGCGCCTATGCCAACGGCTTCACCGCGACCGAAGCGCTCAAGCACGGCGGCACGGTGGAGGTGCTGCACGCCCGCCACGACCTCGATCCCCAAGCCTATGCCGACTTCGCGCTGGGCTGGGTCGAGGCCGGCCTCGACATCGTCGGCGGCTGCTGCGAGGTCGGCCCGGCGCATATCGCGGCGCTACGTGATCGGCTTGCCGCAGGCGGATTCGAAATCACAGGGTTGGCGCATGCCTGATGCCTCTTCTCCAATCTCCGGCAATGTCCTGCGAGCGCTTTCTGATGACGACCTGCTGCTCTTTTATAATTGCGTGCGTGAGGCGCTCGAGTTTCTCGACGACACGAGCCAATTCCACGCGCGAGTCGGTATCGATCCAGAATATGCCGAACAGGTTCGCGTTGCCCTGAGAGCTGAGCTCGAACTCCGCCCATTCAAATAGCCGTTCAGAGCAAAGGAAACTGCAGTGCCTCACCCCTCCGCCCGCATTTCCGGCATCACCCCCTCCGGCAAGGACGGCTGGGAGGTGCATTTCGCCGCCATGACCCGCAAGCAGGCGGGTGAGGACATCATCATGCTGTCTGTCGGCGACCACGATTTCGACACGCCGTCGGAGACGGTCGAGGCGGCGGTGAAATATGTTCGCGCCGGCCATCACCATTACACCCAGTTGCCCGGCCTGCCGCGCCTACGCGCCGCGATGGCGAAGCTCTCCACCCGCTGCACTGGCGTGGAGACCGATCCAGAGCAGATCCTCGCCACGCCCGGCGGCCAGGCAGCCCTCTTCGCCGCCGTGCAGGCGACGCTCGATCCCGGCAAGCACGCGATCGTGGTGGCGCCCTACTATGCCACCTATCCCGGCACGTTCCGCGCCGCCGGCGCCGGTTTCACCGTCGTCGAGGCCCATGCCGAAGACGGGTTCCAGCCCGACCCGGTCGCGATCGAAAAGGCGATCCAGCCGAATACGCGGGCGATGCTGATCAACTCGCCGAACAACCCGACCGGCGCGGTCTACACGCGCGAAAGCCTTGAAGCCATCGCCGACATCTGCCGCCGGCACGATCTCTGGCTGCTCTCCGATGAAGTCTACTGGACCATCGCGCATGGTGAACACATCTCGCCGCGCAGTCTGCCCGGCATGGCGGAGCGGACCCTCGTCATCAATTCGATGTCCAAGAGCCACGGCATGACCGGCTGGCGCATCGGCTGGCTGACCGGCCCGAAGCCGCTCATTACCCAGTTGATCAGCCTCAACCTCGTATCGACCTACGGCCTGCCCGATTTCGTCTCACGCGCGGCGATCGAGGCGCTGGAGAACGACTGGGGGGTCGAGGAGATCGCCCGCACCTACGACACGCGCCGCCTCGCCTTCCTCGATGCCATCCGCGGCATCAACGGCATCATGGTCCGCGGCTCGGAAGGCGGCATGTACGTCATGCTCGACATCCGCGCGGTGGAGCCCGACGACGAGGCCTTCGCCTGGGGGTTGCTGAACCGCGAGAAGGTGGCCGTCATGCCCGGCTCTTCCTTCGGCGACGCGGCCGCCGGCTGCATCCGCATTTCACTGTGCCAGCCCGAGCCCGTGCTGCGCGAGGCGGCGGCGCGGCTCAGGCGGCATCTCGCCTCCCTCTCCGACAAGAGTGCCTCGGCATGACCGCCCTCCCCACCAAAGCCCGCGCGGTGATCATCGGCGGCGGCGTGTCCGGCTGCTCGGTCGCCTACCACCTCACCAAGCTCGGCTGGACCGACGTGGTGCTGCTCGAGCGCAAGCAGCTGACAAGCGGCACGACCTGGCATGCGGCCGGCCTGATCGGCCAGCTGCGCGGCTCGCAGAACATGACGCGGCTGGCGAAATATTCGGCCGACCTTTACGTCAAGCTGGAAGCTGAGACCGGCGTCGCCACCGGCATGCGCCAGGTCGGCTCGATCTCGGTCGCGTTGACTGAGGAGCGCAAGCACGAGCTCTACCGGCAGGCGACCGTGGCGCGGGCCTTCGATGTCGACGTCCGCGAGATCTCGCCGCGCGAGGTCAAGGAGATGTATCCGCATCTCAACGTCTCCGATGTCGTCGGCGCGGTGCACCTGCCGCTCGACGGCCAGTGCGATCCGGCCAACATCGCAATGGCCTTGGCCAAGGGCGCGCGGCAGCGCGGCGCGGTCATCTCCGAGCAGACCAAGGTGACGAAGGTCCACACCAGGGACGGCCGCGTGTCGGGCGTGTCCTGGGCGAAGGGCGAGGAGCACGGTACGATCGAGGCTGACATCGTGATCAACTGCGCCGGCATGTGGGCGCGCGATCTGGGCCAGCAAAATGGCGTCTCGATCCCGCTGCATGCCTGCGAGCATTTCTACCTCGTGACCGAGCCGATCCCCGGCCTCGGCCGCCTGCCGGTGCTGCGCGTGCCGGATGAGTGCGCCTACTACAAGGAGGACGCCGGCAAGATGATGCTCGGCGCCTTCGAGCCGGTGGCGAAACCCTGGCCGCCGGCGGGCGAGCGCATCCGCGAGGATTTCTGCTTCGACCAGTTGCCTGAGGACATGGACCACTTCGCACCGATCCTCGAGATGGGCGTCAACCGCATGCCGATGCTGGAGACGGCCGGCATCCACACCTTCTTCAACGGGCCGGAGAGTTTCACCCCCGACGACCGCTACTATCTCGGCGAGGCGCCTGAACTTGGCGGCTATTGGGTGGCGGCAGGTTACAACTCGATCGGCATCGTCTCGTCTGGCGGCGCCGGCATGGCGCTGGCGCAGTGGATCAACGACGGCGAGGCGCCTTTCGACCTCTGGGAGGTCGACATCCGCCGCATGCAGCCGTTCCAGAAGAACCGCACCTACCTGCGCAGCAGGGTCACGGAAACGCTGGGCCTGCTCTACGCCGACCATTTTCCTTATCGCCAGATGGCATCCGCCCGCGGCATCCGCCGCTCGCCGTTGCATGAGCATCTCAAGGCGCGCGGCGCGGTGTTCGGCGAGGTTGCCGGCTGGGAGCGCGCCAACTGGTTTGCGAAGCCCGGCCAGGAGCGCGAATACAAATATTCCTGGAAGCGGCAGAACTGGTTCGACAACCAGCGCGACGAACACATGGCGGTGCGCACCGGCGTCGGCCTGTTCGACATGACGTCCTTCGGCAAGATCCGTGTCGAGGGCCGCGATGCGCTGACCTTCCTACAGCGCGTCTGCGCCAACGACATGGACGTGGCGCCGGGCAAGATCGTCTACACGCAGATGCTCAACGCGAAGGGCGGGATCGAGAGCGATCTGACCGTCTCGCGCCTGTCGGAGACCGTATTCTTCCTCGTCATCCCCGGCGCGACGCTCCAGCGCGACCTCGCGTGGCTCAGGAGGCACCTGCGCGAGGACTTCGCCGTCATCACCGACGTCACCGCCGCCGAAAGCGTGCTTTGCCTGATGGGCCCGAAGTCACGCGATCTCATCACAAAGATCAGCCCGAACGATTTCTCCAACGAGACAAATCCCTTCGGCACCTGGCAGGAGATCGAGATCGGCATGGGTCTCGCCCGCGCCCACCGCGTCACCTATGTCGGCGAACTCGGCTGGGAACTCTACGTCTCGACCGACCAGGCGGCGCATGTCTTCGAGGCGATCGAACAGGCGGGCGCCGACCTCGGCCTCAAGCTCTGCGGCCTGCACACGCTCGATTCCTGCCGCATCGAAAAGGCCTTCCGCCATTTCGGCCACGACATCACCGACGAGGACCACGTGCTCGAAGCCGGCCTCGGCTTCGCGGTGAAGCCGGCCAAGGGCGAATTCATCGGCCGCGACGCGGTGCTGCGCAAGAAGGCGGCCGGCCTCGCCCGCCGCATGGTCCAGTTCAGGCTGAAGGATCCCGAGCCGCTGCTGTTCCACAACGAAGCGCTGGTGCGCGACGGAAAAATCGTCGGCACCGTCACCTCCGGAAATTACGGCCATTTCCTCGGCGGCGCGATCGGCATGGGTTATGTGCCTTGCCCCGGCGAGAGCGAGGCCGACAATCTCGCCTCGGCCTACGAGATCGAGATCGCCGGCGAGCGCTTCGCCGCCGAGCCGTCGCTCAAGCCGATGTACGATCCGAAGGCCGAGCGGGTGCGGATGTAACCCGCCCGGCCGAGGCGCCCTCGTCTACAGGTGCTGCTTGAACCAATCGCGCTGCGCCGCCGACGAGATCTTGAACGGCGCGCCCGTATAGGCCTCGAAATGCCCGCCGGGCAGGACGACCAGCTTCTTCGGCTCCAGCGCCTGCTCGTAGGCCCGCGCGGTCATGTCGAACGGCGTCAGGTGGTCGCCCGACGCCACGACGACCATCAGCGGCGTCGGCGCGATGCGGGCGATATAGGTTGCCGGCTCGTATTCGGTGAACATCTCGATCGAATGCAGCGTCACCTCGTTCTTCCAGTTCGTCTCGTGCTCCTGTTCGAAACGGGTGAAGAACTCGTAGGTGTCGGCCGTCGGCAGCGCGCAGGGCTGCCCTTCCGGCGCCGTTACCGGCATCATCGCGCCCGCCTCGCCGCGGGTGCGCGCCGCGCGGTCGCCGTCGAAGGCGGCGCGCAGACCCGCCCAGTGGTCGCTGCGGATCAGCCGCCTCGCCGTCTCGAAACCCCAGGTCAGCGGCACCTGCGCCACGACGCATTTCACCCGGCGATCGAGTGCGGCAACCACCAGCACATGTCCGCCGGAATAGCTCGACCCCCACACGCCGATGCGGTTCGGATCGACATCGGCCTGCGTCTGCGCCCAGGTGATGGCGTCGCGATAGCCGTTGATCTGCGCCCACGGATCGGCATGGCCGCGCGGGCTGCCGTCGCTGACGCCGAAATTGCGATGGTCGTAGACGATGACGCCGAGACCCGCCGCCGAAAACACCTCGGCGAAGCTGTCGAGAAATATCTCGCGCGTGGCTGTGAAGCCGTGCGCCATGATGACGGTCGGCGCCGGCCCGTCGACGCCTTTGGCTTTATAGTGCCAGCCGCGCAGGGTCACCCCGTCCTCGGTCCTGAATTCGATGTCGCGTCGCATGATGTCCTCCCAAAGCGATGATCGCGGCGAGATTCGTAGGCCGGCAAAGCCGGCCTGGCTTGGACGGGAGGGAATCGGCCTTGTTCGACAGGGAAGCATCGGTGCAATAATGTCGCCGACGAGCGCCGGCGGGAGGCATGGCGCGGGAGGATGTGATGATCTCGGGTTCATGGAGATCGATCGACCAGCCGCAGGCGCTGCGCGCTGCGGCGGCACGCGCGATGCTGAGCGAAGTGCATCTGCCGTGGTCGCTGAACCTGCCCGACCGCGAGCGCTACGACTGCCGGCTCGACTGGCACGGGCTCGGCGGCTGTTCGGTGGTCGAATGCCGCAGCGCCCCGCTGTCGGGCTACCGCGACGCCGCCGACATCCGCCGCACCGACGGCGACTATTTCGGCATGCTGCTGGTTCTCTCCGGCGAGGAACGCGTCCGCCAAGACGACGTGGAGGCGAGCCTCGGCGCCGGCGACATGCTGCTCTGGGACGGCTCCCGGCCGATCCGCTTCGAAGTCATGCGCCCGCTGCACAAGGTGACCCTGCTCGTTCCGCGCGAGCGACTGGGTCGCGGCGTCGTCGCATCCGAGCCGCGCGGCGCCGTGCGGCTCGAGAGTCGCAGCGGGCTGGGTGCGCTCGCCGCCGGCCATCTCGCCTCGCTGGCCAAGGTGGCGCGCGACATCCCCGCCGGCCACGCGCCGCTCGCCGCCGACATCCTGGTCGACCTCCTGGGGCGCCTGCTCGACCCCGTCGCGTCGTCATCCACCACCGGCGACCTGCTGTCGCGTATCCTGGCCCATGTCGAGGACAATCTCGACGATCCGGCGCTGACGCCGTCGCGCATCGCCGCGCGCTTCGGCATCTCGCCGCGCTACCTGCACATGCTGTTCTCCGCCACCGGCGGTACCCTTTCG
Organism: Mesorhizobium sp.; assembly: GCF_024710845.1. Taxonomy (GTDB): domain Bacteria; phylum Pseudomonadota; class Alphaproteobacteria; order Rhizobiales; family Rhizobiaceae; genus Mesorhizobium_A. The sequence continues at coordinate 38,416 of NZ_JANJTZ010000011.1, read as the reverse complement.
ACGCATATCCGCACGCGCAGGCTTGCCGCCATGCGCCGCGATCTCGCCGACCCGCGTCAGGCAGGACGATCCATCACCGAGATCGCGCTCAACTGGGGCTTCTCCGACAGCGCGCATGCCAGCCGCGCCTTCAGCGCCGAATTCGGCCAGTCGCCGAGCCTCTTTCGCGCCACCCGCCGGCAATAGACATTCGACCCTCATGACAAACAAACCCCGGCAGGGGAGGTCAGCCTCCTGCCGGGGTGAGTTAAGCGGTCGCGCCGGGGGAACTCCGGCGCTGCGCTCGGGGGAAATCAGTTGACGATGACGATGCGGGTATTCTGCTGGCCGAACGTCTTGACCAGCGTGTAGAACGCCTCGGCGTTCGTCGGATGCAGCCGGATGCAGCCATGCGAGGCCGGGCGGCCGAGGTTCTTCACGTGCGGGGTGGCGTGGACCGCATAGCCGCCGGTGAAGAACACCGAATGCGGCATCGGCGCGTTGTCGTATTTCTTCGAATACCACATCTCGTGCATGCGGTAGGGCTTCCACGAACCGGTCGGCGTGACGTAGCCCTTGCCCGCGGTGGAGACCTTCCATTCGTAGGTCTGGCGTCCGCCGACGGTGACCTGCATCTTCTGCTCGGAGATGGAGATGCGGGCGACGACCTCGTTGGAAACCGAAGCCTGGGCGGGTGCGTTGCCGGCGGCCAAGAACAGGCCGAGGCCGGTCACGGCGATCGCGGCGATATTGATGAAACGGGCGGAAAGAGCGGTCATTGGAGCCTCCATCTGTTTGTTTAGCGTCTGCTGCGCTTGATGGAGTGAATTTGCGCTGGCTCTGTATCGCGGCAATTTCACGCCGCGTTCATCTTTGTTTCGAAATCGTTTCCATTCGCGTCATTTTCGGAAACACGGCCGGTTTCCTTTCGCAGCATTCTTTCCGATCCCGCGGAATCCACGGATTCCCAGCAACTTATGGCAACAAACTGCCGTTTCGAGCGGCACATTCCGGATACATGGCCCGATCAATCTGGCTGCATGAAAGACAACCGCCCAGGCGCCGCAATGGCAGCCGGGACAACGGGAGAAACGGTCATGCATTCGAAATTCGGATCGACCATATTGGTTGGACTGCTCTACGCGCAGGCCGCGTTCGGCCTCCTCGCGGTCGGTGCGGTCGTGTTGAAGGATCGAGCCGCCGACCAGGCGCTCGCCGCGTCGACGGTCGAGATCGCGTCCGCGGCGGGTTCGGTGGTTCGCTAGGTGCAGCCCGGGGCAGGCAGACAGACGGTGCGGCGTTCGACGGGAGACACCCGCTTCGCCCTTCTATGCGCCTTTCGGCGGATCGAACCGGTAACCCGCGCCCCGTACGGTGACGATGCTCTCGGTATCGAGCTTGCGGCGCAGCCGCACGATGCGGGAATCGATCGACCGGTCGAAGGCCTCGTAGCTCTCGGCCGGCGCGGCGGCAATGATGTCGTCGCGGTTGATGACCGTGTGCGGATTGGCGGCGAACAGCTTGAGCATCGCCACCTGGCCGGCGGAGAGCTGCTCCTCCTCGCCGGAATGATGCATCACCAGGGCCGCCCTCAGGTCGACGGTGGAGTTTTCGAGCGGCAGGAGATCGGGCGCGGCAAAGCCGCGACGGGTCAGGATGCCGCCGATGCGGGTCGCCGCCTCGCGCAGGTTGAATGGCGCCTCGATGACGTCGGCGGCGCCCAGTTCGAGCGCCAGCACCTTCTCGATGAGCGCCGGCCCGGACGAGACCAGGACGAAGGCCGGACCCTCCTCCCCGCCATAGTCGCGCAGGAGGTCGAGGCCGGACCCGCCGGGAAGCTGCAGGTCGATTACCGCCAGATCCGGTTTGGCGGCGAACAGCGGCCTCGCCGACCACATTTCGTGCGCCAGGGTCACGTCGTGTCCGCGACGGCGCAGGTATTCGCCGAGCTGGACCCCGGTTTCCTTGCTCGCAGACACGATTGCGATCACCGCTCTGGCGGACATGGACGTTCCAGAAAAAAGAGATAAAGAGAGACTCGGGCATCATGTTTACACCCAATCTGCTTGTCGGAACCAGCAGGGAAGATAGCGCCGTGCGATCGAGAATCGTTGTCGTGGACGACGAACCGGATCTTCGCGATGCGGTCGCGGAGTATCTGCAGGCGAGCGGATACGATGTAACGGTGGCCGGCGATGCCGCAGCCATGCGCGAGATCGCCCGCGAGCAGACTTTCAACCTCGCCATCCTCGACATTTCGATGCCGGGCGAAGACGGCCTGTCGCTCGGCCGATGGCTGCGCTCCAAAATGCCCGTCGGCATCATTTTCGCCACCGCCTCCGGCACGTCGATCGACCGCATCGTCGGCCTGGAACTGGGCGCCGACGACTACATCGTGAAGCCATACGAATTGCGTGAACTGCTTGCCCGGGTGCGTTCGGTGCTGCGCCGCGTGCCGCAGCCGACAGGAACCGTGTCCGACGACGACGGCCCGGTGCGTCCGGCGCGCCGCGTGGTGACGTTCGGCGGCTTCTCCGCCGACCTCGACGGACGCATGGTCACCGGCCCTGGCGGGGCCATGGTGGAGATGGCCAAGAGCGAATTCGACGTGCTCGAGGTCTTCCTGACCCGCGCCAACCGCCTGCTCAGTCGTTCGGCGATCGCCGAGGCGATCGGACTGGCCGACGAGGCGGACGATTCGCGCGCGCTCGACATCCGCATCATGCGGCTGCGCAAGAAGATCGAGCACGACCCTTCCAACCCGCGCTTCCTGCGCACGGTGCGCGGCGAAGGCTACATCTTCTCCCTGTCCGACTCGGGCCAGAAGACCGCATAGAGGGGCTGCACCCTGGAACCGACCCTGGCCGTCCTCGACGACATCTCTCGCTTCCGGCAGGATTTCCAGTCGCGCGGCCTGACCGTCGTCGTGGCCGATCTCATGCGCCGGATGCGCCAGGCAAGCGACTGGCAGCAGGAGATCGACGACGTTCTCGCCATCATCGGCATGGCGTTCCGCTGTCACCGCTCGGTGCTGTTCCGCATGCGCGACATCTCGGGACAGGGCTTCTCCCAGACCATCGTCTCCTACTGGGTGGACCGCACCGTGCTCGGTCCCGAGGGCCGCCCGACGACGATCGGCCAGTCGATGATCGAATCGGACGCGCTTCTCCAGACGCTGTCCGAGGATGCCCGGCGCGGTACGGTCTTTGCCGGCCACGCCCGCGAACTGACCGGCTTCCTGCGCGAGGACTTCGAGCGCCAGCGGATCAAATCCTTCATGTCCTACCCGGTCTTCGCGCACGGCTATGTCTGGGGAACGCTTGCGGTCAACGACTGCATGACCGAGCGCGACTGGTCGGACGAAGAGCATTCGGCGCTCTCCATGGTGGCGCTGATCGTCGGCGACGCCATCGAACGTTCGCAGACCGAGGCGCATATCGCCGAGACCTTCCGCACCACGATGCTCAATGCGGCGCTGGACGGCATGGTGATCATCGACGAAAGCGGTGGCATCATCGAGTTCAACCCGGCTGCCGAGCGCATGTTCGGCTGGAAGAAGCACGAGGTGCTGGGGCGCTCGATCGTCAGCACGCTGGTTCCGCTCGACTACCGCCCGATGCTGGTCAACGGCCTGCGTTCTTATCTGGAGAGCGAGGCCGGCCGCATGATCGGCAAGCGCTTCGAGATGAACGGGACGAACGCCAAGGGCGAGATCTTCCCCGTCGAGCTGACCATTTCCGAGGTCAACGCCGCCGGCCGCAAGCTGTTCATCGGCGCGGTGCGCGACCTGCGCGAGCGGCGGCGCGCCGAAGAGGAGATCAACCGCCAGCGCGACCGGCTGCACCAGAACGAGAAGATGGCGGCGATGGGCTCGCTGCTTGCCGGCGTCTCGCACGAGTTGAACAACCCGCTCGCCGTGGTCGTGGCGCAATCCACGCTGCTGCACGAATTCGCGCCGGACGCCGCCACAAAGACGCGCGCCGAAAAGGTGCGCGCAGCGGCGGAACGGTGCGGCCGTATCGTCAAGAGCTTCCTTGGCATGGTCCGGCTGCATCCGACCTCTCAGTCCGAAACAGACCTCAATCAGGTTATCCGCTCGGCGCTCGAGATCAGCGCGTACGGCGCCCGCTCGTCCGGCATCGTCATCGAGACACTTCTGTCGCCGACCGACCTGCCGGTCCTGGGTGACGCCGATCACCTCACCCAGGTCGCGGCCAACTTCCTCGTCAACAGTCAGCATGCGCTCGCCTCCGTCTCCGGTGAACGGCGCATCAAGGTTCGCTCGGAACGCACGCCCTCCGGCCTCGCCCGCTTCTCGATCGAGGACAACGGGCCGGGCATCCCGAAGGACATCCGCGACCGGATCTTCGAATCCTATTTCACCACCAAGCCGGTGGGCGTCGGCACCGGTATCGGACTGTCGATCTCCAAGTCGATCGTCGAACGCCACAACGGCAAGGTCTGGTACGAGGAGAGCGATACCGGAGGCGCCCGCTTCGTCGTCGAGCTTCCGATGGTCGCCCGTTCGCTCGGCGAGATCGCAGGCGCTGCGCCCTACTCCACCAGCATTCGTACCGCGCTGATCATCGACGACGAGCCGGACGTGGCCGGCTCGCTGTCCGACATTCTCGAGCTGATGGGGATCAAGTCCGTCATTCATACCGGATGGGCCGAAGCGCGCGATGGGATCGACAGCCTCGACATGGAAATCGACATCGTCTTCTCGGATCTGCGCATGCCCGGCGCGAGCGGGCTCGATATCTACCGCGAGCTCACGCTGAAGCGGCCGCATCTGGCCACCCGCTTCGTTCTCGTGACGGGCGACAGCCTCGGCGCCCGCGCCGAATTCGAGGAGATCCCGCCGAAGCTCAGGCCCCTCCTCCTGGAGAAGCCCTTCTCCACGCTCGACGTGCGCGGCGCGCTGGCCGCCGTGACCGACCAGATCCGCACGCAGCAGAACTAAGCCCTGGCTCAATTTACCGTCATCGCCTCGACGTCGAGGACGTCGTGCCGCGCAATCACCGCGAACGCTTCCACTTCGTTTGCGACGAAGAAATCCCAATCCCTCGTCCGAAGCCGGAGCCAGACCTGTTCTTCCGAAAAATGCCTGGCGCAGGCGTAGTCGCGATAGGAAATATGGCGGCGGGCGATGTGCATGCTCGTCTCCTGTCGAAGTCGGTTCAGTGTCGGATCGTTGCGTCGGCCAGGCGGATGTTGCGCTTCAGCCCGTTGTCCTTGGCGATCGCCAGAATGCAGTCGAGCGATTCGGACGCCCACACCTGGCCGGCACAGGCCTCGTCGGTCTCGCTGCGGACCACGAGCCGCGGCGCCTTTTCGGTCGTCACGGCGATCTCGATGGCCGGCGCCTCGGGTTCGACCGCACCGAAGGCGGCGCGCGGCGACGGCAACAACATCATGAAAGCGATCGCGCCGACCGAAATCACGGAAAACATGGCCATCTGGTTTTCCGAGGTGCGGGTGCGCACGGCGATGCGGGGAAGCCCGGCGAATGCGGAGCGGCGGGCAGCGGGGGCGGTGAGAGCGGACATGGCGGGCGGCCTTTCGTTTGGATTTGTTCCCTGATGACGCCAGTTCTAGGGATAGGCCGTATCGTCGTGGTGCCGACGCGTTAACTTCTTTGTAACGCGTCTGTTTCGGAATCCTTTCGTTTGTTGCGCGTTTCGGAGCGGCGACGAATGTTCGTTACCGGATCTGGTTCCGGATCTGGTCGTAGAGGATCTGCGCCGCCGGCGAGAGCGAGCGGTTGCGGACCGTGATCAGGCTGTAGGGCTGGACGACGATCTCGAAATCGGTCGGAAGGATCTCGACCGATCCGTCGAGGTCACCCCTGCCCCGCAGGAAGTTTGCGACCTCGATCGACACGGCGGCGATCGCGTCGGATTGCGCCACCATCACCAGCGTCAGCAGCAGCGACGACGTGTTGAGCACGCGGTCGGGCAGCGGCGCGCCGTGCGACACAAAAATTCCCTCGAGCGTGCGCCGCAACAGCGATCCGCCGGGCTGGAGCACCCAGTCGAAACTGTGCAGCGCGTCGAGGCGCACCGCGCCCTGGCCCAGCAGCGGGTGCCCGCGCCGCACGATGAGGCAGGCCTTTTCGACGCCGATCACGCGCGCCTCGAACAGGCGCGGATTGAGATCGTCGGGGATACGCGCGACGATGAAGTCGTGGCGCGAGGCGAGCAGTTCCTTGGCCAGCACCGCACTGGTCTCGACCTGCATGTTGATCTCGACCTTCGGATAGGTTTCGCGGACGATCTTGATGGCCGGGATGACGAGGTCGATGGCCGGCGCCGTCACCGCGCCGAGATAGACCGAGCCGCCCTTGCCGCTGCGCAGGTCGGAGATCTCGCGGTCGACTTCGCGCAATTCGAGCAGCACCGATCTCGCGCGCCGGGCCAGCGCCTTGCCGTAGGGCGTCAGCGCCACGCCGCGCGGCAGCCGCTCGCAGATCGGTGCGCCGACGATCGCTTCGATCTCGGCGATCATCCTGGAGGCGGCGGGCTGGGAGATGTTGAGCACGGAGGCGGCCGCGCTCACCTGCCCGTGTTCGTCGAGGGCGGCCACCATGCGCAGGTGGCCGACCTTCAGCCCGCCCCGCGCCAGCGCCTCGCCGTCTCCGTCGCGCTCGCCTCCCCAGGCTGGATTGGTCCATCCCTGCCGATCAGCCAAAATCCCCTCCCCTGATCCAGCGGTATACCTGCTTCTGTATACCAATCGCCTGTCTTTGCATTTGACAGTTATAGCTTTCGCCGACAGTTTCGTCACCCAGCGCGGTCCCGGCGATCAGACAGCAAGAAGAGACGCCGGGCGACGGGAGGAGCTTCAGGCCGCGCCCCGCCGAAGCGGCACGCGCCGCGTCCCATTTTACCCTGCCGTCCGGAACCCGATGCAATATCTGCGCGGCAGTCCATCACACCACCCAAAGGGAGGAACGACGTGAAATTCCTGAAGACAATCGTGACGGCCGCGGCCGTCAGCCTGCTGGCGATGGCCCCGCAGGCCTTCGCCCAGGACAAGGGCCTCGTCGGCATCGCCATGCCGACCAAATCCTCGCTGCGCTGGATCAGCGACGGCGACAGCCTGAAAACCGCCCTCGAAGGCATGGGCTACACCGTCGACCTGCAATATGCAGAGGACGACATCCCCAACCAGCTCGCCCAGATCGAGAACATGGTGACGAAGGATGCCAAGGCGCTGATCATCGCCTCGATCGACGGAACGACGCTGTCGGCCGTCCTCCAGCAGGCTGCTGACAAGGGCACCAAGGTCGTCGCCTATGACCGCCTCATCCGCGACAGCGCCAATGTCGACTATTACACCACCTTCGACAACTTCAAGGTCGGCGTGCTGCAGGCGGAATCGATCCTCAAGGGGCTCGGCTATCCGGAGAAGCAGGGGCCGTTCAACATCGAGCTGTTCGGCGGCTCGCCCGACGACAACAACGCCTTCTTCTTCTACGACGGCGCGATGAGCGTGCTGCAGCCGCTGATCGACAAGGGCGTCCTCGTCGTCAAGTCGGGCCAGATGGGCATGGAAAAGGTCGGCACGCTGCGCTGGGACGGCGCGGTAGCGCAAGCCCGCATGGACAACCTTCTGTCGGCCCACTACTCCGACGGCTCGCGCGTCGATGCGGTTCTCGCTCCCTACGACGGCCTGTCCCGCGGCATCATCTCGTCGCTGCGCGGCGTTGGCTATGGCACCGCCGACCAGCCCTGGCCGATCATCTCCGGGCAGGACGCCGAAACGCCTTCGATCAAAGCGATCATCGCCGGCGAGCAGTATTCGACCGTGTTCAAGGATACGCGCGAACTGGCGAAGGTCACCGCCAAGCTCGTCGACGCGGCGCTCTCCGGCGGCAAGCCCGAGATCAACGACGAGAAGACCTACAACAACGGCGTCAAGGTGGTTCCGTCCTACCTGCTCGTGCCGGTCTCGGTGGACAAGTCCAACTACCAGGCCGTCGTGGTCGACTCCGGCTATGTCAAGGCCGAAGAGCTGAAGTAAGCTGGCGCCTCTCCTTCTCCCCGCTCGCGGGGAGAAGGTGTCACGAAGTGACGGATGAGGGGCTGGCCGAACCCGCGAGGTTTTGCCCCGCCCCTCATCTGCCTGCCGGCATCTTCTCCCCGTGAACGGGGAGAAGAAGGCAGCTCGGAGGGAACAGGACGTTGGACGACATCATCCTCGAGATGCGCAACATCACCAAGACGTTTCCCGGCGTGAAGGCGCTGGAGAATGTCAGTCTACAGGTGCGGCGCGGCGACATTCACGCGATCTGCGGCGAGAACGGCGCCGGCAAGTCGACCCTCATGAAGGTGCTGTCCGGCGTCTATCCCATCGGCAGCTATTCGGGCGATATCCATTTCGAAGGCAAGGAATGCCGTTTCACCGGCATCCATGACTCGGAGAAGCTGGGCATCGTCATCATCCACCAGGAACTCGCTCTGGTGCCCATGCTGTCGATCGCCGAGAACATGTTCCTCGGCAACGAGCAGGCGACCGCGGGCATCATCGACTGGAACAAGGTGCGCCGCCGCGCGGCCGAACTGCTGCGCAAGGTCGGACTGCGCGAGGATCCCGACACGCTGATCACCAATATCGGCACCGGCAAGCAGCAGCTGGTCGAGATTGCCAAGGCGCTGGCCAAGGATGTGAAGCTCCTGATCCTCGACGAGCCGACGGCTTCCCTCTCGGAAAAGGACAGCCAGGCGCTTCTCGACCTCCTGCTCGAGTTCAAGGCGCAGGGCATGACCTCGATCATGATCTCGCACAAGCTGAACGAGATCAAACGCGTCGCCGACCGGATCACGGTCATCCGCGACGGCCAGACGATCGAGACGATGGACAAGGCCGACGTCACCGAGGACCGCATCGTCACCTCGATGGTCGGCCGCGCGCTGGAGAACCGCTATCCGCCGCGCGACCCAAGGATCGGCGAGACGATCTTCGAGGTGAAGAACTGGTCGGTCTACCACCCGCTCCACCCGGAGCGTCAGGTGATCAGGAACGTCGACCTACACGTCAAGAAAGGCGAGGTCGTCGGCATTGCCGGGCTGATGGGCGCCGGCCGCACCGAATTCGCCATGAGCGTGTTCGGCCGGTCCTGGGGCGTGAACATCACCGGCGAGGTCTTCCTGCACGGCAAGAAGGCGGACACCTCCACCGTCAACAAGGCGGTGGAAGCCGGCCTCGCCTATGCCACCGAGGACCGCAAGGTCTACGGCCTCAACCTGATCGACCACATCAAGCACAATGTCACGATCGCCAACCTGCCGGCCGTCTCGTCGAAGGCCGGCGTGATCGACGACATGGGCGAGCTCAAGGTGGCGAACGAATACCGCCGCAAGACCAACATCCGCTCGTCCTCGGTCTACCAGATCGCCGGCAACCTCTCGGGCGGCAACCAGCAGAAGGTCGTGCTGTCGAAATGGCTTTTCGCCAACCCTGACGTGCTGATCCTCGACGAGCCGACGCGGGGCATCGATGTCGGCGCGAAATACGAAATCTATACGATCATCGGCAAGCTCGCGGCTGAGGGCAAGGGCGTGCTGGTGATCTCGTCGGAAATGCCGGAACTACTCGGCATCTGCGACCGCATCTACGTGCTCAACGAAGGCCGCATCGTCGGCGAGATGCCTGCGGCCGAGGCGAGCCAGGAAAAGATCATGCGGGCGATCATGCGCGGCCAGGCCCGGGAGGAACAATTGGAAAGGGCAGCGTCATGAGCACGGAAACCGCCGCACCCGCCGGCAGCCCCGCCAAGGCCTCGGCGCAGGACGCGATCAAGTCGAACCTGCGCGAATACGGCCTGATCATCGCACTGATCGCGATCATGCTGTTCTTCCAGTTCACCACCAGCGGCATCCTGTTCAAGCCGGTCAACCTGACCAACCTGGTGCTGCAGAACTCCTATATCGTCGTCATGGCGCTCGGCATGCTGCTGGTCATCGTCGCCGGCCACATCGACCTCTCCGTCGGCGCGGTCGCCGGCTTCGTCGGCGCGGCCGCGGCCGTGCTGATGGTCGACTACGGCTTCAATCCGTTCCTTGCGGCGGCGATCTGCATTGCGCTTGGCGCCGTGATCGGCGGCGCACAGGGCTATTTCGTCGCCTACATGAAGATCCCCTCCTTCATCGTCACGCTCGCCGGCATGCTGGTGTTCAAGGGCCTGCTCCTGTGGCTGCTCGGCGGCCGCTCGCTCGGCCCCTTCCCGACCGAGTTCCAGATGCTCTCGGCCGGATTCATCCCCGATTTCATCGGTCCCTGGACGATCGTCGCGCCAACGCCCAACGCGGCCGGCAACCCGACGCAAGGCACGGGCATCGTGTTGCATGCGACCACCATGATTATCGGCATCCTGATCGTGGCGCTGATGCTCTGGTTCGCGCTGAAGAGCCGCCGCGACCGCGAGAGCCACGGCTATGAGGCCGAGCCTTTCGGCTTCTTCATCGCCAAGAACGTCGTTTTGGCCGGCATCATCCTGTTCCTGATGTACAAGTTCGCATCGTACAAGGGCCTGCCCAACGTGCTGATCGTCATGGGCGTACTAATCGCCGGCTTCGTCTTCCTGACCAAGCGCATGACCTTCGGCCGCCGAATCTATGCGATGGGGGGAAACATCAAGGCTGCGGCACTCTCCGGCATCAATACTGAGCGGCTCACCTTCTACATCTTCTCCATCATGGGGGCGCTGGCGGGGCTTGCCGGCCTGATCTACGCCGCCCGCCTCAACCAGGCGACGCCGAAGGCGGGCGCCGGCATGGAGCTCGACGTGATCGCCGCCGTCTTCGTCGGCGGGGCGTCGGCCATGGGGGGCGTCGGCGAGGTGGCGGGTGCGGTCATCGGCGCCTTCATCATGGGCGTGATGAACAACGGAATGGGCATCATGGGCATCAACATCGACTGGCAGCAGGTCATCAAGGGCCTGGTGTTGCTCGGCGCGGTGGCCTTCGATCTCTACAACAAGAAGAAGGCGTAAGCTTCGGGAGGACGACCGAAACCGCCTTGTGAGGATTTGCACGAGCCCGGCCTGGGACGCGGCGGCGCCAACGCTCCCCGCGACCGGCGGAGCTTTGCCGGCCAAGGCCGGCGAACGGGAAGGAAACGACAGATGCTTTTGTCCCAGATCGTCGACGAGACCGGCCGCATCCGGGTGCTGGCGCGCCACGCCGACCGCGTGCGCCTCGTCGAGGGTGCCGCGTCCGTCTATGCGCTGGCGCTCGAGGCCGCGCGGACCAACAAGGGACTGGCCGAACTCGTGTTGCAGCGCGGTCTCGGCGCCGATGTCGACCTCGAGCTCGCCTACCGCCAGGGCCGCGTGCGCCCGCCGATCCACCATCCAGATCCCGCCCACCTGCACCTCACCGGCACCGGCCTGACCCATCTCGGCTCGGCGTCCGCGCGCGACGCCATGCACAAGAAGCTGGAGACGGGCGAGGAGACGCTGACCGATTCGATGAAGATGTTCCGCATGGGCCTCGAAGGCGGCAAGCCAGGCGACGGCGCGCCCGGCGTCCAGCCCGAATGGTTCTACAAGGGCAACGGCTCGATGGTGGCGGCGCCCGGCGCGGCGCTGATCTCCCCCGCCTTCGCCGAGGACGCCGGCGAAGAGCCCGAGATCGCCGGCATCTACGTCATCGGTGACGACGGCACGCCGTTCCGGGTGGGCTTCGCCCTGTCGAACGAATTCTCCGACCATGTCACCGAACGCGTCAACTACCTCTATCTGGCGCATTCCAAGCTGCGCAACGCCGCCTTCGGCCCCGAACTGCTCGTCGGCCCCCTGCCCGCCGACGTGCGTGGCCGCTCGCGCATCCGCCGCAAGGGCGTGACCATCTGGGAAAAGCCGTTCCTGTCGGGCGAGGACAACATGTCCCACACCATCGCCAACCTCGAACACCACCACTTCAAATACGGGCTGTTCCGCCAGCCGGGCGACGTCCACGTGCACATGTTCGGCACCGCCACGCTGTCCTTTGCCGACGGTATCCGCACCGGCCCGGGCGACGTGTTCGAGATCGAGGCCGACGGCTTCGGCCTGCCGCTGCGCAACTCGCTGGAGATCGAGAAGCCCGCGCCGGTGACGGTACGCGCCCTTTAGGCCGTTGCCGGCCGTCCCCGCATCGACCGCCACAGAAGCAGCGTCATCGCGGTGACGTTGACGAGGTTCCAGGCGATGCCGTTGAGGAACGCCGCCGCGTAGGATCCCGTCTGGTCGTAGATCCAGCCCGACATCCAGCCGCCCAGCGCCATGCCAAGGATGGTCGCCATGATGACGATGCCGACACGCTGGCCGGCCTCCTTCGCCGGCATGTATTCGCGCACGACGATGGCGTAGCTCGGCACGATGCCGCCCTGCGCCAGACCGAACATCGCCGAGACGACGTAGAGCGAGGCGAGCCCGTCGAAGGGGATGTAAAACAGGAGCGACAGGCCCTGCAGCACCGAGCCGATCAGGATGGTGCGGATGCCGCCGATCCGGTCGGCGAGGAAACCGGAGGCCAGCCGGCTGATGATCCCCGTCGCCAGCATCAGCGACAGCATTTCCGCGCCGCGCGCCACGCCGTAGCCGAGGTCGGCGCAATAGGCGACGATGTGCACCTGCGGCATCGACATGGCCACGCAGCAGCCGAGCCCGGCAACGACGAGCAGCGCCTGGATCGCGCCCGGCGACAGGCCGATGTCCTTCACCACCGGCGCGCGCACCGCGCCGCCGGTCTGATGCGGCGGCCGCCGGCCGAGCAGCATTGCGAGCGGTATCATCGTCGCCAGACAGACGATGCCAATGACGAGATAGGTCCCGCGCCAGCCATAGGCCGCGAGCAGCGGCTGCATCGCCATCGGCCAGAGCGCGCCGGCGAGATAGTTGCCGCATGCGGCGACTGCCACCGCGATGCCGCGCCTGCGGTCGAACCAGTGCGAGATGTCGGCGATCAGCGGCCCGAAGGTCGACGACGACCCCGCCCCGATCAAGAGCCCCTGCGCCAGCGCCAGCACGCCGATCGATGGCGCCAGCGAGGCGAGGAGGAAGCCGGCCCCGACCAGTACCGCCGAGACCAGCGCCGGCACTCGGAATCCCATCCGGTCGATCAGCCGCCCGGTCACGACATTGCCGAACGCGAAGCCGAGCATCGTCGCCGTGTAGGCGAGCGACGCCTCGCCGCGCCCGGCGCCGAACTCCGCCTGCGCCGCCGGCAGCACGACGATGATCGCCCACATGCCGACGCCGCCGATCGTGGCGAGCGCCAGCGAAATGCCGAGCCGCGTCCACGCATAGGCGCCGTCGGGCGCGTAGCGGTCGATTCGCACCGCCTGGTTCATAATGTCGTTCCTCCCGGCCGCGAAGCGGCACTCGCCTCTCAGGCGTCGGGCGGCACAATGTTCGATCGAGACGGCCGAGGGCAGCGCCACAGAGCCACCAAGCACCGCACCAGCGGCGCCGCCGTCACCGCCCGGCGGCGGCAATTTGCCCGCCGTCCGAAGGCGGCTTGCCATGGGACAATTTTCGCACGCCTGCGGGGTGGACACCCGGGGTTCGGTTCGCTATAGAGCCGCACCTGACGCGGTTGCCGCGTCGTTTTGGCCCGGGTGCGTAGCTCAGTTGGTAGAGCAGCTGACTCTTAATCAGCGGGTCACAGGTTCGATCCCTGTCGCACCCACCAAGCCTGTTTCCTGACCAGTATCGACGTCTCAGGCGTCCGCCGGATGTGCTCCGGGATGACGGCGGACGTGCCGACGACCTCGATCTTCCGAATTGTCCACACGACTTATCCGTGAGCACCGGAAGCGCACAAGACGCCATCAGATGGCCGCCAGGGTAGAATTTCCGAACAGTCTCTCAGGCGGCCTTGGCGACAACGCGGTTGCGGCCGCTGTTCTTGGCTTCGTAGAGAGCCGCGTCCGCACGCTTCACCAACGTATCGACGCTGTCCTTGCCCGGGATCATCGACGCCACCCCGATGCTCACGGTGACCTGCACAGTCTGCGTTCCGCCGCCAATGGCGAAGGGTTGGCTTTCGATCTCGTGGCGAATGCGCTCGGCGACCTTCGCGGCGATGTGCGGCTCGGTATCGGGCATAACGACGACGAATTCCTCGCCGCCGAACCGGCAGGCAAGGTCGATGCCCCTCACGTTCTTGCGCAGCCGGCGCGCGAAATCGCGCAGCACCTCGTCGCCGGCGGCATGGCCGTGAGTGTCATTGATCGGCTTGAACCGGTCGATGTCGGTGATCATGAGCGACAGCGGGCGGCCGCGCGCGCCAGCCCTGTCGAACAATGTCGCCAGGTGGCTGTCGAGATAGCGCCGGTTGTGCAGGCCGGTCAGGCCATCCGTCACCGCCATCTCGATGGTCTGGGCGACGCTGGATCGCAGTTCCTCATTATAGCGCTTGCGGCGGATCTGGGTGCGCAGCCGCGCCGTCAGCTCGAGTTCGTCGACCGGCCGCGTCACATAGTCGTTCACGCCGAGGTCCAGGGCGCGCATCACCAGATTGTCCTCGCCCGGCTCGGCGATGAGCACGATCGGCAGGAACCGCGTGCGGTCGAGCGAGCGCAGCTGCGAGCACAGGCGCAGCGGATCGAAACCGGTCAGGCCGGTCGCAATGACCACCGCTTCAAAATTACCCTCGACGGCCTGGAACAGCGCGGCCTGCGGATCGGATACGATGTCGACATCGGCGAAGGGCAGCAGCATATCGGTCAGGCGCTGCTGCGAAGGGGCACGCTGGTCGACGAGAAGCAGGCGCGCCCGGACGTCGCCCAGCGGGTCCTTCCTGCCGAGGAGTTCCTCGATGCCGATGCTGCGCGTGGTCGAAGCACGCAGCCTGAGTTCGTCCGTCAGCATCTTCAGGCGCACGAGGCTGCGCACGCGGGTCAGAAGCTGCAGATCGTTGACCGGCTTGGTGAGGAAATCGTCCGCGCCGGCCTCGAGTCCGCGGATGCGGTCGGACACCTGGTCGAGCGCCGTGACCATGACGACCGGGATATGCGACGTGTTGCGATCCGACTTCAGCCGGCGGCAGACTTCGAACCCGTCCATGTCTGGCATCATCACGTCGAGCAGGACGACATCGACCTTGCCGTTCTCGCAGATGTCGAGCGCGTCCGCGCCGTTGAACGCGGTCAGGACCTCGAAATATTCGGCGAGCAGCCGGGCCTCGAGCAGCTTCACATTGGCCGGCACGTCGTCGACGACGAGAATACGTGCTGTCATCGGTCGAATGCTCCAGGAAGATGAACGCGCATCAGGCGTCCCCGAGATAGGACTTGATGATCTCGATGAATTTCGGAACCGAGATCGGCTTGGAGATATAGGCCTCGCAGCCACCCTGCCGGATACGCTCCTCGTCGCCCTTCATCGCGAAGGCGGTGACGGCGATGACCGGTATCGTGTGCAGGTCGTCGTCCTGCTTCAGCCATTTCGTGACTTCGAGACCGGACACTTCCGGAAGCTGGATATCCATGAGGATCAGGTCTGGGCGGTGGGCGCGGGCCAGATCGAGCGCTTCCAGCCCGTTGCGCGTGCGCACGGTCTCGTAGCCGGTCGCCTCGATCAGATCGCGGAAGAGCTTCATGTTCAGCTCGTTGTCCTCGACGATCATCACCTTCTTGGGCATTGCGCTATCGTCCCTTTCGACCTTGGCCGTCATCGATACCGCGGTCTGCGCGCCCCGCCAGCGACGCGACTCTTCGTTGCACACTATATGGTGATTTCATTGACGAAACGGTAATCGGGCCGGCCGCGCTTGCAGTCCCGGCCGGCTGGCCATATTCGTCTGCCACGATGCGGAAGGCTGACAAGGTGCAGATGTCGAAATCGGACCACGGGCGCGAGGCAGCCGAAGCGCTGGCAATCCGCGCGCTCGGCTTCATTGCTTCGGACGCCGTGCTGTTGCCGCGGTTCCTGGCGATCACCGGCATCGAGGCGAAGGACATCCGCGCCGCGGCGAGCCAGCCCGGCTTTCTGGCCGGAGTGCTGCAGTTCCTGCTGGCGCACGAGCCGACGCTGATGCAGTTCGCGCAGGATGCCGGCATCGATGCGGCCGAGGTTGGGCGCGCCTGCCGGGCGTTGCCGTTCGGCGACAGTGAATATGAGAGGTCGAGTTGAGCGACGATCCCGAAACGCTTCGCCAGATCGAGGAACTGTCGCACGACGACCGGCCGCTTCTGGTGCTCGATGTCGACGACGTGGTGCTCGACTTCATCCGTCCTTTTCCACGCTATCTGGAAGGCCGCGGGTACCGCCTGAACCTCGAAAACTTCCGCCTTCATGGCAACGTGATCGAACTGGCGTCTGGCGTGCCGGCTGAACCGGCGCTGGTGAGCGAACTGATCGACGCGTTCTTCGTCGCCCAATCTGAATGGCAGAACCTGACGGAAGGGGCCGCCGAAGCGCTGGCGTTCATCGGCGACCGGGCCGAGATCATCCTTTTGACCGCAATGCCGCACCGCCACCGCGCGGCACGGATCGCCCACCTCGACGGGCTCGGCTTCCAGTATCCGCTGCTCACCACCGAGATGGCCAAGGGACCGGCGATCGAGCGCCTGCGCGGGCCGAACAAGCGGCCGGTCGCCTTCGTCGACGACCAGCCGCGCAATCTCGTCTCGGCGATGGAGCGCGTGCCAGACGCGCATCTGTTCCACCTGATGTCCGACACCTCGCTCAGGGCGCTGATCCCCGCCCCGCCGGCCGGCGTGCATGTGGTCGAGGACTGGCGCGAGGCGACGCCGATGATCGTCCGCGCGCTCGGCATCTGAGCCTAGAGTTCGTAGCGCATCAGCGGCCGGCCCGCCTTGCGGGTCGCCACGGTCAGGAAACCGGCCTTCTCGAAGACGCGGGTCGAGCCGACGAAAAGACCGACCGAGCGCGAATCCTTCGACTGATCGATCGGACAGGCTTCGACGACACGCGCACCCGCGTCCCTCGCGAAGCCGATGCCGGCCGCGACCAGCCGATGGGTCAGTCCCCTGCCCCGCGCCGAGGTTCGAAGAAAAAAGCAGGAGATCGCCCACACTGACGGATCAGCCGCGTCATCGGGGACGAGCGGCGAGGACACGCGCCCGGCGTTGTTCCACTCCGGCACGTCGGCGCGCGGGCCGATCTGCATCCAGCCTACCGCGCGGCCGTCGGAATAGGCGAGCAGGCCGGGCGGCGGGCCGGCCATGATCCGATCGCGGATATGGTCCTTGTTGCGCTGTCCGTCGCTCTGCCGCCGCGCGGCCGGCGGAAGGCGGAAGTATGTGCACCAGCACCCGTAGCACGCGCCCTGCTTGCCGAAGAGGTCCTCGAAATCGGGCCAGCGGTCGGGAATGAGTGGCAGGATGTCGTCGGATGTCATCGTCATGCCTCCGGCCGGCCTTGCGGGTGCGTCCGGGCTCTTCTATCATCGCGGTTGTTCACTCTATGTTCTCAGGCGCGATGCAGTCTGTCAACGACCCTGCGCACGGTTTCTGCCGCGATTGCCTGACGCCGCAGTCGAAGGCCGTGCGCCGTTGCGAGAAGTGCGGCAGCCCCAGGCTTGCGATGCACCCGGAGCTTTATGCGCTCCACCTTGCCCATATCGATTGCGATGCGTTCTACGCGTCGGTCGAGAAGCGCGACAATCCGGCGCTGGCCGACAAGCCGGTGATCATCGGCGGCGGCAAGCGCGGCGTCGTCTCCACCGCCTGCTACATCGCCCGTATCCACGGCGTGCGCTCGGCGATGCCGATGTTCAAGGCGCTGGAAGCCTGCCCGCACGCCGTGGTGATCAAGCCCGACATGGAAAAATATGTCCGTGTCGGGCGCGAGGTGCGCCAGATGATGCAGGCGCTGACGCCGCTGGTCGAGCCGATCTCGATCGACGAGGCTTTCCTCGACCTGTCGGGCACGCAGCGGCTGCACGGCATGCCCCCTGCCCTGGTGCTGGCGCGGTTCGCGCGGCAGGTCGAGAAGGAGATCGGCATCACCGTGTCGGTGGGCCTGTCCTACTGCAAGTTCCTCGCCAAGGTCGCCTCCGACTTCAACAAGCCGCGCGGCTTTTCGGTCATCGGCGAGGCGGAGGCGGTCGCCTTCCTAGCCGGCCAGCCGGTGACGCTGATCTGGGGCGTCGGCAAGGCCTTCGCCGCGGTGCTGGAACGCGACGGCGTGCGCACGATCGGCCAGTTGCAGCGCATGGAGCGCGCCGACCTGATGCGGCGCTACGGCTCGATGGGCGACCGGCTCTACCATCTGTCGCGCGGCGAGGACGAGCGCGCCGTCCATGTCGAGCGCGGGGCCAAGAGCGTGTCGGCGGAGACCACGTTCAACGAGGACCTGTCCTCGGCGGCCGACCTCGTGCCGATCCTGCGGGCGCTGTCGGAGAAAGTATCGGCGCGGCTGAAGAAATCGGGCATTGCCGGCCGCACGGTGGTGCTGAAGCTCAAGACGCAGGACTTCAAGCTGCGCACCCGCAACCGGCAACTGGCCGATCCGACCCGGCTGGCCGACCGCATTTTCGCCACGGGGCGCGAACTTCTGGCGCGCGAGACCGACGGCACGCGCTACCGGTTGATCGGCATCGGCGTCTCGGATCTGACCGACGACGGCCGCGCCGACCCGCCCGACCTGGTCGACGCTCAGGCCGGCAAGCGGGCGAAGGCGGAGGGCGCGATGGATGTCCTGCGCGGCAAGTTCGGCCGCGCTGCGGTCGAGACCGGATACACGTTCGGCAAGGGCCGCAACGCGCATCCGCCCGAAGAGGTCGACGACTGAACGAAGTCGAAGATCAGATGCGGTTCAAGCTGATCGTGCTGGTGACGATCTTCTCGCCGGTCTTCGGATCCTCGTCGACCGTGGTCAAGCGCAGGCCGTTGTCGCCGACCTTCTCCACCGTCATCTGGGCGACGCGGTCGCCATTGACCTCCTTGGCCCAGCTTATGCCGAGATTGATCGAATTGCCGGAGCGGGAACCGTTCAGTCCGGCCTTACCAGTTCCGGCGCCGGTATAGCTGCCGCTGTATTCGGTGCCGTTCGCCTTCAGGTCGGCGCCGATGGCGCGGTTGATGATCAGCAGGCCGGTGCAGTTGCCGTCGAGCGACAGCGATGTGTCGCTCGCATCGGTGGAGAACTTGCAGTTCACGTTGATCGGCGACGAGTTGGTGCGAACCCTCACCGTGCCCTTGCCCATCCACTTGCCTTCGAGCGAGTTGAGGAAGACGCCGTCGTCGGCGTGCGCGGCGAAGCCGCCCGCAGGCGCGAGGCACATGGCGAGAAGGAGCAGCTTGAGGGTTTTCGTCATCCGAGGTCTCCGAGGTGATTGAAGATTGGTGCCCGTCAACTCGCCATGTCGCCGGGGGTTCCGGTTTGATTGACGCAGCGTGAGACGGATTTCCTGTCGGCAACGGCGCTCGCGGCGCCTTACAACTGGACGCGCGGCGACGGGTTTCCGACAATGGGACGAGTCGCGCGGGCAGAGCAGGCAGGGCGATATGGCCGAGGAGAAACGCATCAGGGATCCACTGCGGCGCGAGTTGGCAGGCCTGTCGGGCGCCGGCCAGCCGGCAGCGCGCCAACCGGCGGCCTCTCGGCCGTTCATCCACCTGCGCGTGCACTCGGCCTACTCGCTGCTCGAAGGCGCGCTGCCGCTGAAGAAGATCGTGGCGCATGCGATCAAGGATGGGCTGCCGGCCATCGCCGTCACCGACACCAACAACCTGTTCGGCGCGCTCGAATTCGCGCAATACGCCTCCAAGGACGGGGTGCAGCCGATCATCGGCTGCCAGATGGACGTCGCCTTCGCCAATCCCGCGGCGGATGCGAATCCCGGCCACAAGAAGCCGCGCAGCGTCTTTCCGCTCGTCCTCCTCGCCGCCACCGCGACCGGCTACGCCAATCTCGTGCGCCTGGTCAGCCGCGCCTATCTCGACAATCCGCCGGACGCGGGCGTTGAGGTCAGCACAGCCTGGCTGGCGGAGCTCGCCGACGGCATCATCTGCCTCACCGGGGGCGAAGGCGGGCCGGTCGGGGCCGCGCTCAAGGACGACCATCATGCGGTGGCGGTCGAACGGCTCGACCTTCTGGCCCGCATCTTCGACGACCGCCTCTACATCGAGCTGCAGCGGCCGACCGGCTACGATCGCGCGGTCGAGGCGGCGACGGTAGCGCTGGCCTACGACAAGCGCCTGCCACTGGTGGCGACCAACGAGGCGTTCTTCCTCGCCCGCGAGGATTTCGACGCGCATGACGCGCTGATGGCGATCGCCGAGGGCTCGGTCGTGGCCGTCGACGACCGGCGCAGGCTCACCCCCGACCATCACCTGCGCAGCCAGGCGGATATGGCGGCGCTCTTCGCCGACCTGCCCGAGGCGCTCGACAACACGGTCGAGATCGCCCGGCGCTGCTCCTACTATCCGAAGAACCGCAAGCCGATCCTGCCGCGCTTCGCCGGCGCCGACGTCGCCGATACCGAGGCGGCCGAGCTGGCCGAAGCCGAGGAACTCGCCCGCCAGGCCCGCGAAGGGCTGGAGATGCGGCTGGAGAAGTTCGGAATGACGCCCGGCCATACGCGGCAGGACTATGCCGACCGTCTCGCCTACGAGATCGGCATCATCCAGAAGATGAAGTTCCCGGGCTACTTCCTGATCGTGTCGGACTTCATCAAGTGGGCGAAGGCGCAGGGCATCCCGGTCGGGCCGGGCCGCGGCTCGGGCGCCGGCTCGCTGGTCGCCTATGCGCTTACCATCACCGACGTCGACCCGACCCGCTTCTCGCTGCTGTTCGAGCGCTTCCTCAACCCTGACCGCGTGTCGATGCCCGACTTCGACATCGACTTCTGCCAGGACCGGCGCGACGAAGTGATCCGCTACGTCCAGGGCAAATACGGCCGCGACCAGGTCGCCCAGATCATCACTTTCGGAACGCTGCAGGCCCGCGCGGTGCTGCGCGACGTGGGACGCGTACTGCAGATGCCCTACGGCCAGGTCGACCGGCTGTGCAAGATGGTGCCTCAGAACCCGGCCAATCCGGTTAAGCTCGCCGACGCCATCGCCGCCGAACCGCGCTTCCAGGAGGAGGTCGAGAAGGAGCCTGTCGTCCAGACCCTGCTCGACATCGCACAGAAGCTCGAGGGCCTCTACCGCCACGCCTCGACGCACGCCGCCGGCATTGTCATCGGCGACCGGCCGCTCTCCGAACTGGTGCCGATGTACCGCGACCCGCGCTCCGACATGCCGGTGACGCAGTTCAACATGAAGAAGGTCGAGGACGCGGGCCTCGTCAAGTTCGACTTCCTCGGCCTCAAGACACTCACCGTGCTTGAGACGGCGGTGAAGCTGATCCGCAGGCGCGGCATCGAGATCGACCTTGCGCTGTTGCCGCTCGACGATCTGAAGACCTACGAGATGCTGTCGCGCGGCGAGGTCGTCGGCGTGTTCCAGGTGGAATCGGCCGGCATGCGCAAGGCGCTGATCGGCATGAAGCCGGACCGCATCGAGGACATCATCGCGCTGGTGGCGCTCTACCGCCCCGGCCCGATAGAGAACATCCCGACCTACAATGCGCGCAAGCATGGCGAGGAGGAGATCGCCTCGATCCATCCCAAGATCGACCATCTCGTGAAGGAGACGCAGGGCGTCATCGTTTACCAGGAACAGGTGATGCAGATCGCACAGGAGCTCGCCGGCTATTCGCTCGGCGAAGCCGACCTGCTGCGCCGCGCGATGGGCAAGAAGATCCGCGCCGAGATGGACCAGCAGCGCGAGCGTTTCGTCACCGGCGCCGTCGAACGCGGCGTCGCCAAGCCGCAGGCCGACTTCATCTTCGACCTGCTCGCAAAGTTCGCCGACTACGGCTTCAACAAGTCGCACGCCGCCGCCTACGCGATCGTCTCCTACCAGACGGCGTTCCTGAAGGCGCACTACCCGGTCGAGTTCCTCGCCGCGTCGATGACGCTCGACATGGGCAATACCGACAAGCTGTCGGAATTCCGCAATGACGCGATGCGGCTCGGCATCGAAGTGGTGCCGCCTTCGGTGAAGACCTCGTTCCGCAACTTTGAGGTGGACGGCAACCGCATCTTCTATTCGCTCGCCGCGATCAAGGGCGTCGGCGAGGCGGCGGTGCGCCATATCGTCGACAAGCGGCGCGAGAAGCAGTTCGCCGACCTCGAGGATTTCTGCGAGCGGGTCGATCCCAAGATCGTCGGCAAGCGGGTGTTCGAAAGCCTGATCCAGGCCGGCGCCTTCGACTGTTTCGGCCACGACCGCGCGGCGATGATGGCCGGGATCGAGCGCATGATGGGTCTGGCGTCGCGTGCTTCGGAGGACGCGGCACTCGGCATGTCCGACATGTTCGGCTCGGCCTCCGCGGCGCGGCAGCAGAAGCTGCACCTGCCGGCGGCGGACGTCTGGCTGCCGGCAGAGCGCCTGCAGCGCGAGTTCGCCGCGGTCGGCTTCTATCTCTCGGCTCACCCGCTCGACGAATACCGGGCCGTGCTCGACCGGATGCGGGTGCAGGGCTGGGCCGACTTCCAGGTGGCGGTCAAGCGCGGCGCGTCGGCCGGGCGCCTCGCCGGCACCGTCACCTCGGCCAAGGAGCGCAAGACGCGCACCGGCAACAAGATGTGCGTCGTCCAGTTCTCCGACATGACGGGACAATACGAGGCCGTGCTGTTCTCGGAGACACTGGCGCAGTATCGCGACATGCTGGTGGAGGGCAAATCCGTCGTCATCACGGTCGCCGCGGAAGACCGGCCGGAAGGCGTCAACCTGCGCGTCAACTCGGTCCAGGCGCTGGACGACGAGGCGGCGAAACACCAGAAGGCGCTGCGCATCTTCCTGCGCGACCCCGCCCCGCTCAACACGCTGTCGTCGCAACTCCAGCAGCGCGGCGAAAGCCAGGTGTCGTTCGTGGTGCTGAAGGGCGAAGGCCAGGGCGAAGTCGAGATCGAACTGCCAAACCGCTACCGCATCGACCCCCGCATCGCCGCCGCCATGCGGGCGGTGCCGGGCGTGGTCGAGGTGGAGCTGGTGTAGAGGCGAATGCCGCAGCACCAGCCGATCAGATAGGACGCTGGAGGCCTCGTATGGGGTACGAAAAGCGGATCGCCGAAGACTGGCTCCACACGTATTCCAATGACGATGAGGTGGGGAGTGATCGCGACCCGCTGTTCATCATGGAAACGGCTATCGAAGCGAATCCGAGTACGAGTTGGCTCATTCCTCTGGAGATCATCAATCTCGACATTGACGGACTGACGACCGAAGTTCTGGCGTTCGGACCATTCGCATCTTGGGCCTACCACTACGCGAGAGACTGGATAGAGACGATCGAGCATGAGGCCCGCGACAACCGTTTCTTGCGGCGCGTGCTGCGCGAACTGCCTCAAAACAGCATCGACGAGGAGACCTGGCGTCGGATCGAGTTCGCCAGTCTGGAACCTTGAGCTTAACTGATCTCCTCCCACATAACAGGGGAGAGTCCTTCTTACCGCTCGCCCTCCCCGCGCTCTGTCATCCCGGGCGCCGAAGGCGACCCGGGACCCATTCTTCTCTCCGGTTACACGCCGTACCCGCTCGCCTTCGCCGCATCTCCGGCAGCGCCCTTCTTCCGGCGGCAATGAATCCCGGCTGGCCTCCGGCCGCCGGGATGACCGGAGTGGTCAAAACGCGCTATCCTATGAGAGTGCACCACCCCGAGAGCGCTGTATCCAAATGCGAAAAAGGGCCCTCGCGGGCCCTTCGTCATTCTCGTCCGGGGAAAGCCTATCAGGCCGCTTCGCTCTCGTTGGCGGCTTCCGCCTCGGTGCGGGCGCGGTCTGCAGCGCCCTTGGCCGAGGTGTCGCGGTCGACGAACTCGATGACGGCCATCGCCGCGTTGTCGCCGTGCCGGAAACCGGCCTTCATGATGCGCAGGTAGCCGCCGTTGCGCGAGGCATAACGCGGGGCGATCGTCTCGAACAGGCGCTTGGCGAGCTTTTCGGACCCGATCGCCGCAATCGCCTGGCGGCGGGCGTGCAGGTCGCCGCGCTTGCCGAGCGTCACGAGCTTCTCCACGATCGGGCGAAGCTCCTTGGCCTTGGGCAGAGTGGTGACGATCTGCTCATGCTCGATGAGAGATGCGGCCATGTTCGTGAACAGGGCCTTGCGGTGGCTGACGGTGCGGTTCAGCCGGCGGCCGGAACGTCCATGGCGCATGGCTTATCTCCTAAGGTTTCGGCGCAGTGCGCCCGGTGTTTGCGGGGCGAGTGGCGAATGGCGAGTGGCGAGTGGTATTACCCTATTCGCCATTCGCCACCCCCCATTCGCGTTCAGTACTGGTCTTCGTAGCGCTTGGCGAGGTCTTCGATGTTCTCCGGCGGCCAATCCGGCACTTCCATGCCGAGATGCAGGCCCATGGCGGCCAGGACTTCCTTGATCTCGTTCAGCGACTTGCGACCGAAGTTCGGGGTGCGCAGCATCTCCGCCTCGGTCTTCTGGATCAGGTCGCCGATATAGACGATGTTGTCGTTCTTCAGGCAGTTCGCCGAGCGGACCGACAGTTCGAGCTCGTCGACCTTCTTGAGCAGCGCCGGGTTGAAGGCGAGCTCGGTGACGGTCTCCATCGCCTGCTCCTTCTGCGGCTCGTCGAAGTTGACGAACAGCGCGAGCTGGTCCTGCAGGATGCGGGCCGCAAAAGCGACCGCGTCCTCGCCGGTGATCGATCCGTCGGTCTCGATCGACAGGGTCAGCTTGTCGTAGTCGAGAACCTGGCCCTCGCGGGTGTTCTCGACCTTGTAGGAGACCTTCTTGACCGGCGAATAGAGCGAGTCGACCGGGATGAGACCGATCGGCGCATCGTCGGCACGGTTGCGATCGGCGGGCACGTAGCCCTTGCCGTTGTCGACCGTGAATTCCATGCGGATCTCGGCGCCCTCGTCGAGGGTGCAGATCACGTGGTCGGGGTTGAGGATCTCGACGTCGCCGACCGTCTGAATGTCGCCGGCGGTGACGATGCCCGGGCCCTGCTTGCGCACGACCATGCGCTTGGGTCCGTCGCCTTCCATCTTGATGGCGATTTCCTTGATGTTCAGCACGATGTCGGTCACGTCCTCGCGGACGCCGGCAATCGAGGAGAACTCATGCAGCACGCCGTCGATCTGCACAGCGGTGACGGCTGCGCCGCGCAGCGACGACAAAAGCACGCGACGCAGCGCATTGCCGAGCGTCAGGCCAAAGCCCCGCTCGAGCGGCTCGGCGACGAGCGTCGTCAGGGTCTTGCCCTTCGACGAGAACTCGACCTTGTTCGGCTTGATAAGTTCCTGCCAGTTTTTCTGGATCATTTTGCGGTCCTTCCGTTACCTTGCCACCATCCAATCGTGGCAAGCGGTCTGGAAAACGCCTGCGGCGCCCTTCGAGGGCGCCGTCGGCAAGTATGAAAAATATCAGACGCGACGCTTCTTGCGCGGGCGGCAGCCATTGTGCGGGATCGGCGTCACGTCGCGGATCGACGTGATCGTGAAGCCCGAGGCCTGCAGCGCGCGAAGCGCCGATTCACGACCCGAACCCGGACCGCAGACCTCGACCTCGAGCATGCGCATGCCGTGCTCCTGGGCCTTCTTGGCGCAATCCTCGGCGGCCATCTGGGCAGCGAACGGGGTCGACTTGCGCGAACCCTTGAAGCCCTGGGCACCAGCCGACGACCAGGCAATCGCGTTGCCCTGCTGGTCGGTGATGGTGATCATCGTGTTGTTGAACGTCGAATTGACGTGCGCGACGCCCGTCGAGATGTTCTTGCGTTCGCGACGGCGAACGCGTCCGGCTTCCTTGGCCATGTCTTACCTTTCGATCTCTACGCCGCCGTAATTCCAGCGGCTCCACCTGAGGCGAGTGGGAAGTGGCGAATGCGAGTGGGGAACCCCATTCGCCAATCGCCAATTCGCCATTCGCCAAGATTACTTCTTCTTGCCGGCAATCGCCTTCGCCGGGCCCTTGCGGGTGCGGGCGTTGGTGTGCGTGCGCTGGCCGCGAACCGGCAGCGAGCGGCGATGACGCAGGCCGCGGTAGCAGCCGAGGTCCATCAGGCGTTTGATATTCATCGACACTTCGCGGCGCAGATCGCCCTCGACCTTGTAGTCGCGGTCGATGGCTTCGCGGATCTGCAGCACTTCCGAGTCGGTGAGCTGGTTGACGCGACGCTCCGCGGGGATGCCGACCTTCGCCACGATCTCGGCGGCGAATTTCGGGCCGATGCCGTGGATGTACTGCAGCGCGATGACGACGCGCTTGTTGGTCGGAATATTGACGCCGGCTATACGAGCCATTGCACTCTCCATGTGGGCCAGTCAGGCTGGCATTGTTGTTGACCCGCGTCCGGTGGAGGCCGGCTCATGCGGGAGTTCCGATCAATGCGGCTGCACGTCCTTTCGGACAACCAACCATGCAATCTGATGGGAGACGCGCCGCTATAGTGCAACGCGCCTTCTGCGTCAACCGCCGAACGGACTAAATCTCGGACAGCAAAGTCTCGATCTGGCCGGTCACGTCGTCGATCGATGCCATGCCGTCGACGCCCTTGAGCAGGCCTTTGGCGTAGTAGTAACCGATCAGCGGCGCCGTCTTCTTGTAATATTCGCGCAGACGTTCCTCGAAGACTTCCGGATTGTCGTCCTTGCGCACCGGAAGTCCTGCAGCCGCGGTCTCTTCCGCACGCTTGACGATGCGGCCGACGAGCGCCTTGTCGTCGACGACCAGTTCGATCACCACGTCGAGCCCGATGCCGCGGTCGGCCAGCATCTTCTCGACCGAATCGGCCTGCACGAGCGTGCGCGGATAGCCGTCGAGAATGAAGCCCCTGGCGCAGTCGGCCTGATCGATACGCTCCGCGACGATCGCGTTGACGATCTCGTCGGAGACCAGTTCGCCCGCATCCATGACTGCCTTGGCGCGCTTGCCGACGTCGGTTCCGGCCTTCACGGCCGCGCGCAGCATGTCACCCGTGGAAAGCTGCGGGATGCCATGCTTGTCGACGAGTCGCTGCGCCTGCGTCCCCTTACCCGCCCCCGGCGGGCCCAGCAGTATCAGCCTCATTCTATCTCTTGCCCCCCCGGAGTTTCGACTTCTTGATCAGCCCCTCATACTGGTGCGCGATCAGGTGTCCCTGGATCTGCGCGACAGTATCGAGCGTAACGCTCACAACGATCAGCAGCGAAGTGCCTCCGAGATAGAACGGAACGCCGGTCGCCGAAATCAGAAACTCGGGCAATAGACAGATCACGACGAGATAGATAGCCCCGACGAGGGTAATCCGCGTCAACACATAGTCGATGTATTCGGCCGTGCGCTCGCCCGGGCGATAGCCGGGGATGAAGCCGGAGTGCTTCTTCAGCTGGTCGGCCGTGTCCTTCGGATTGAAGACGATCGCCGTGTAGAAGAAGGCGAAGAACACGATCATCGCCGCGTAGAGCAGCATATAGAGCGGCTGGCCGTGGCCGAGCGTCGCCAGGATCGAATTCGCCCACCCCGGCAGGTTCGACGTGTTGGAGAAGCCCGCGACCGTCGCCGGCAACAAGAGCAGCGACGATGCGAAGATCGGCGGGATGACGCCGGCGGTGTTGAGCTTGAGCGGCAGGTGCGAGGTATCGCCCTGGAACATCCGGTTGCCGACCTGGCGCTTCGGATACTGGATCAACAGCCGCCGCTGCGCGCGCTCGAAGAACACGATAAGCGCTATGACGACGATCGCGAGCACGATGATGGCGAGGATGATGCCGGTCGAGAGCGCACCCGTGCGGCCGAGTTCGAGCGTGCCGGAGAGAGCCGACGGCAGTCCGGCCACGATGCCGGCGAAGATGATGAGCGATATGCCGTTGCCAATGCCGCGCGCGGTGATCTGTTCGCCCAGCCACATCAGGAACATCGTGCCGCCGACCAGCGTGATGACGGCGGACAGTTTGAAGAACCAGCCCGGATCGCTGACGATGCCTGCGCCGCTCTCGAGGCCGACCGCGATGCCGTAGGCCTGCACGGTTGCAAGCAGCACGGTGCCGTAGCGGGTGTACTGGTTGATGACCTTGCGGCCCTGCTCGCCTTCCTTCTTCAACTGCTCCAGCGTCGGGATGACCGACGTCATGAGCTGCATGATGATGGAGGCGGAGATATACGGCATGATGCCGAGCGCGAAGATCGCCATGCGCTCGACGGCGCCGCCCGCGAACATGTTGAAGATCCCGAGCACGCCGCGCGACTGGCCCTCGAAGGCCTGGGCGAAGGCTTCGGGATTGATGCCAGGGATCGGAATATAGGTGCCGAGGCGGTAGACCAGCAGCGCGCCCAGCGTGAACCAGATACGTTTCTTCAGGTCCTCCGCCTTGGCGAAAGCCGCGAAATTGAGGTTCGAAGCAAGCTGCTCGGCTGCTGACGCCATTGGAATTCTCCGCTTCGGCAGGCGATTAGACCCGCGGGGAGCGAGTCATGCTTTGAGCCGAAGCCTCGAAATAGGCTCCGGCCCGCAAAGTTGCAAGCAGCGGTGCCGTCGCACCGCTGCTGCTTATGTTACTCGGACTTGGCTTCCGGCAGTTTCACCGAACCGCCGGCCTTCTCGATCTTTTCGAGAGCGGCCTTCGAAGCGCCGGCCACGTCGAGGGAGACCTTCGCCTTCAGCTCGCCATCGCTCAGCACCCGGACGCCGTCTTTGGCGCGGCGGATGACGCCGGCGGCGATCAGCGCCGCCGCATCAATGGTCGCCTTGCCGTCGAGCTTCTTCGCATCGATCGCCGCCTGGATCTTGGCCAGCGAGACCGTCACGAAGGACTTGGCGTGGATGTTGTTGAAGCCGCGCTTGGGCAGGCGCCGATAGAGCGGCATCTGGCCACCCTCGAAGCCGTTGATGGCGACGCCGGAGCGCGCCTTCTGACCCTTCACGCCGCGGCCGCCGGTCTTGCCGGTGCCCGAGCCGATGCCGCGGCCCAGACGCTTCCGCGAATGGGTGGCACCTTCGTTGTCGCGCAATTCGTTGAGTTTCATGTCTCTTCTCCTGCGCCTTGGCTCAAGCCTCGTCGACGACGCGGACGAGGTGGGCGACGGTCGCGATCATACCGCGTACCGACGGGGTGTCCTCGAGCGTCCTGCGACGATGCATCTTGTTGAGGCCGAGGCCGACCAGCGTCGCGCGCTGTTCCTTCGGACGGCGGATCGGGCTGCCGATCTGCTCGACCGTCACGGTCTTGGATTTGGTTTTCGCCATCATCCTGCTCCTTACTCTTCGCCGGCGGCAGTGCCGCGGCGCGCCTGGAGAGTGGAATACTTGATGCCGCGCTGGGCTGCGATGTCCTTCGGGTGCACCTGGTTCTTCAGGGCGTCGAATGTTGCGCGCACCATGTTGTAGGGGTTGGAAGACCCCATCGACTTGGCGACGACGTCGTGCATGCCGAGCGTCTCGAAGACGGCGCGCATCGGGCCACCCGCGATGATGCCAGTGCCGGGCTTGGCCGCGCGCAGCAGAACCTTGCCGGCGCCATGGCGGCCGGACACGTCGTGATGCAAGGTGCGGCCGGAGCGCAGCGGCACGAAGATCATTTCGCGCTTGGCGGCCTCGGTGGCCTTGCGGATGGCTTCCGGCACTTCGCGCGCCTTGCCATGTCCGAAGCCGACCTTACCCTTCTGGTCGCCGACGACGACGAGGGCTGCGAAGCCGAAGCGACGGCCACCCTTCACCACTTTGGCGACGCGGTTGATGTGGACCAGCTTGTCGACGAACTCGCTGTCCTTTTCCTCGCGGTCACGGCTGCGATCGCGGCCGCCTTCCCGACGTTCTTGTGCCATATCCTGTTCCTTATTTTTTTCCGGAAGCACGGTTTCAATGTGAAGGCCGGCGTCTACACGAGCGCCGGCCCGGTTTCAACCAGAAGGCTGTCCCGACGCGCGGGAATGCCGACTAGAAGTCCAGTCCGCCCTCGCGGGCGGCCTCGGCCAGCGCCTTGACGCGGCCGTGGTAGATATAGGCGCCGCGGTCGAACACGACGGCGGTGACGCCGGCCTTCTTTGCGCGTTCGGCGACCAGCTTGCCGACGGCAGCCGCGGCTGCAACGTCCGCACCGGTCTTCAGCGAAGCCTTCAAATCCTTGTCGAGGGTCGACGCGGCGGCCAGAGTGCGGCCGTTCGCGTCATCGATGACCTGGACGTAGATGTGCTTGGACGAGCGATGCACGGACAGACGCGGACGGTCGCCGGCGACCTTGCGGATCTGGCGGCGGATGCGCTGGGCGCGCTTCTGAATGGATTCCTTGGAGGCCATGGCCTTCTTCCTTTGCCTTGTAAGACGGTGGCGGCCCGGTTCCGAAGAACCCTGCGGTAAGCCCCTGCCTCCCGCGACCGCCCTCCGTGGCGATTACTTCTTCTTGCCTTCCTTGCGGACGATCTTCTCGCCAGCGTAACGCACGCCCTTGCCTTTGTAAGGCTCGGGTCCGCGATACTCGCGGATCTCGGCGGCCACCTGGCCGACCTGCTGCTTGTTGATGCCGGCGATGACGATCTCCGTTGGCTTCGGCGTCGAGATCGTGATGCCTTCCGGCGTCTGGTAGACCACCTCGTGGCTGAAGCCGAGCGACAGCTGCAGGTTTTTGCCCTGCATCGCCGCGCGATAGCCGACGCCGGTGATTTCCAGGCGCTTCTCGAAGCCGTCCTTCACGCCGTTCAGGATGTTCACGATCATCGTGCGGGACATGCCCCACTTGGACCGCGCGACCTTGGTCTGGTCGCGCGGCTCGACGGCGATCAGGCCGTCGTCCATCTTGACCAGGACCTCGTCGTTGACGACGAACCGCAGCTCGCCCTTGGGCCCCTTCGCGCTCACCGTCTGGCCGCTGACCGAAGCGGTCACGCCCTGGGGGAGAGCGACGGGTTTCTTGCCAATACGAGACATTGTCTTGTCCTCGTTCCTGTTTCTTAAATCCGCCTGATCAGAAGATCTGGCAGAGGATTTCGCCGCCGACGTTTTCTTCGCGGGCCTGGTGATCGGCCATCACGCCCTTCGGCGTCGAGAGGATCGAAATGCCGAGGCCATTGGCGACCTGCGGAATCGACCGGACCGAAACGTAGACCCGACGGCCCGGCTTGGAGACGCGCGCGATTTCGCGGATCACCGGCTGGCCTTCGGCATATTTCAGCTCGATCTCGATCTCGGACTTGCCGTTGTCGAAGTCGGTCTGGGTGTAGTCGCGGATGTAGCCTTCCGACTTCATCACGTCGAGAACGCGGGCGCGCAGCGTGGACGCAGGCGTCGAAACCTTCGACTTCTTGCGGCCATAGGCGTTGCGGATGCGGGTCAGCATATCGCCGAGGGGATCACTCAAAGACATCTTCGTGCCCTCCTACCAGCTGGACTTCACGAGGCCCGGGATCATCCCGAGCGACCCAAGCTCCCGCAGCGCGATACGCGACATGCTGAGCTTGCGATAGAACGCACGCGGACGGCCGGTCACTTCGCAACGGTTGCGGATGCGGGTGCGGGCGGAATTGCGCGGCATCGCCGAGAGCTTGAGCTGAGCGCGGAAGCGCTCCTCGAGCGGCAGCGACTGGTCCATGATGACGGTCTTCAGCGCCTTGCGCTTGGCAGCGGCGTTCGCCACCATCTTGCGGCGCTTGTTGTTCTTCTCGACTGAACTGGTCTTGGCCATTTCAAATACCCTTGTTATCGCTTGCCGTTACTGCCGGAACGGGAAGTTGAAGGCCTTGAGAAGGGCCCTCGCCTCGTCGTCCGTCTTGGCGGTCGTGCAGACGATGATGTCCATGCCCCAAACCTGATCGACCTTGTCGTAGTTGATCTCGGGGAAAACGATGTGCTCCTTGATGCCCATCGCGAAATTGCCGCGCCCGTCGAAGCTCTTCGGGTTCAGGCCGCGGAAGTCGCGGACGCGCGGCAGCGCGATGTTGATGAGGCGGTCAAGGAACTCGTACATGCGCTCCTTGCGCAGCGTCACCTTGGTGCCGATCGGCATGTTCTCGCGAACCTTGAAGCCGGCGATCGACGTGCGGGCACGCGTCACGACGGCCTTCTGGCCGGCGATCAGCGCGAGATCCTCGGCGGCAACGGTCGGCTTCTTGGAATCCGCGGTGGCCTCGCCAACGCCCATGTTCAGCACGATCTTGTCGAGACGCGGGATCTGCATCTCGTTTTCGTAGTTGAACTGCTCCTGAAGCTCCTTGCGGATCTTCTCGTCGTAAACCTTGCGCAGCCGCGCCTGATAAGCGGTCTTAGCCATCGATCGTTGCTCCCGAGCGCTTCGCCACGCGCACCTTCTTGCCGTCCTTCACCTCGAAGCCGACGCGCGTCGGCTTGCCGTCCTTGGGATCGGCGACGGCGATGTTCGAAACGTGGATCGGCGCTTCCTTGGAAATGATGCCGCCTTCCTGGGTCTGCGACTGGCGCTGATGGCGGCGGACCATGTTGATGCCGCGCACGATCGCCTGATCGTCCTTCGGCATCATGCGGATCACTTCGCCCGTACGGCCCTTGTCCTTGCCGGCGAGCACGACGACCTTGTCGCCCTTGCGGATCTTTTGCATTGTTCCGGCTCCTTACAGCACTTCAGGCGCAAGCGAGATGATCTTCATGTGGTTCTTCGCGCGCAGCTCGCGCGGAACCGGCCCGAAGATACGCGTGCCGATCGGCTCTTTCTTGTTGTCGACGAGCACGGCCGCGTTCTTGTCGAAGCGGATGACCGAGCCGTCCGGACGACGGATGTCCTTGGCCGTGCGAACCACGACCGCCTTCATGACATCGCCCTTCTTGACACGGCCGCGCGGAATCGCCTCCTTGATCGAGACGACGATGATGTCGCCGACCGAGGCATATTTCCGCTTCGAGCCGCCCAGCACCTTGATGCACATGACTCGGCGCGCGCCGGAATTGTCGGCGACGTCCAGGTTAGTTTGCATCTGAATCATGACTGACCGCCTTCTTCTTCATGTCCGGAAAGCGGGTCTCCGCTCTCCGGCTGTCTCTTGTTGTCTACTTGGCCGCGGCGTCGGTGACGACGACCCAGGTCTTGTCCTTCGAAATCGGACGCGATTCCTGGATGGACACCTGGTCACCAACCTTGCAGGAATTGTTCTCGTCGTGCGCCTTGTACTTCTTCGACATACGGACGGTCTTCTTCATCACGGGGTGCGTGAAACGACGCTCGACCCTGACGACAACCGTCTTGTCGTTCTTGTCGCTGACGACCGTACCCTGCAGGATGCGCTTCGGCATGATCTTGATCCTTAAGCCTTGTTGCCCGCTGCCTTCTGGGCGGCGATGGTCTTGATGCGGGCGATGTCGCGGCGGACTTTCTTCACGCGCGCGGTCTTCTCCATCTGGCCGGTCGCCTTCTGGAAGCGCAGGTTGAACTGCTCCTTCTTGAGCTTGGCCAGTTCGTCGTTCAGCTGATCGGGGCTCATGGCCCTCACGTCGGCGGCTTTCATGGCTCTCGACCTTCCTATTCTGCGATGCGCTGGATGAAGCGCGTCTTGATCGGCAGCTTGGCCGCGCCGAGGCGCAGCGCTTCGCGGGCGGTCTCCTCGGAGACGCCGTCGAGCTCGAACATCACCCGGCCGGGCTTGACGCGGGCGGCCCAGTAATCCACCGCGCCCTTGCCCTTGCCCATGCGGACTTCGGTCGGCTTCGATGTCACCGGAACGTCCGGGAACACGCGGATCCACACGCGACCGGCGCGCTTCATGGCACGCGTGATCGCGCGGCGGGCCGCCTCGATCTGGCGCGCGGTGACACGCTCGGGTTCCATCGCCTTCAGGCCGAAGGCACCGAAATCCAGGTTGGTACCGCCCTTGGCGATACCGTGGATGCGGCCCTTGAACTGCTTGCGGAACTTTGTGCGCTTGGGCTGCAGCATCGTTCTCTACTCCAATTCTCTATCCGACGCGTTTGTTTACGCGTTCTCGCGACGACGACCGCCGCCGCTGGTCGGGGCTTCGGTCTCGATCGCCCGACGCTCGGAAGCCATCGGATCGTGTTCGAGAATCTCACCCTTGAAGATCCACACCTTGACGCCGCAGATGCCATAGGCGGTCTGGGCCTCGGAGGTGCCGTAGTCGACATCCGCGCGCAGCGTATGCAGCGGCACGCGGCCTTCACGGTACCACTCCATGCGCGCGATCTCGGCGCCGCCGAGACGGCCGGAGCAGTTGATGCGGATGCCTTCGGCACCGAGACGCATCGCCGACTGCACAGCGCGCTTCATGGCGCGGCGGAATGCGATGCGGCGCTCGAGCTGCTGCGAGATCGACTGGGCGACGAGCTTGGCGTCGATCTCGGGCTTGCGCACCTCGACGATGTTCAGGCTCGTGTCCGACTTCGTCATCTCCATCAGCTTCTTGCGCAGCTTCTCGATGTCCGCGCCCTTCTTGCCGATGATGAGACCGGGACGGGCGGCGTGGATCGTGACGCGGCACTTCTTGTGCGGACGCTCGATGACGATCTTCGAGACGGCAGCCTGCTTCAGCTCCTTCTCGAGATACTTGCGGATCTTGATGTCCTCGTGCAGCAGCTTGGCATACTCGCCGGTGTTCGCGTACCAGCGCGAATCCCAGGTGCGGTTGATGCCGAGGCGAAGTCCGATCGGGTTGACTTTCTGGCCCATCAGGCGGCCTCCACTTTCTCTTCAACTTCGCGCACGACGATCGTGAGATGCGAGAACGGCTTCTCGACGCGCGACGCGCGACCGCGGCCGCGGGCATGGAAGCGCTTCATGACGATCGACTTGCCGACATAGGCCTCGGCCACGACGAGCGCGTCCACGTCGAGGTCATGGTTGTTCTCGGCATTCGCAATCGCGCTCTCGAGCGTCTTCTTGACGGTCCCGGCGATGCGCTTGCGCGAGAATTCCAGATCGTTGAGCGCGGTCGCGACCTTCTTGCCGCGGATCAGCGCGGCCACCAGGTTCAGCTTCTGAGGGCTGACCCGGATGGTGCGCAGCACAGCGCGCGCCTCGTTGTCCGCAAGTCCGCGCGGAGCCTTGGCCTTGCCCATTGTTACTTCCTCTTCGCCTTCTTGTCCGCGCCGTGGCCGTAATAGGTACGGCTCGGAGCGAACTCACCGAACTTGTGGCCGACCATGTCCTCGTTCACCGAGACCGGGACATGCTTCTGGCCGTTGTAGACGCCGAAGGTCAGGCCGATGAACTGCGGCAGGATGGTCGAACGCCGGGACCACATCTTGATCACCTCGGCGCGGCCGCCGTCGCGAGCCTTGTCGGCCTTCTTAAGCAGGTAACCGTCGACGAACGGACCTTTCCAGACTGAACGGGTCACTTCGCTAACCTCTTCTTAGCTCTTGCGCGCATGGCGCGAGCGCATGATGAATTTGTCGGTCGACTTGTTGGACCGGGTCTTCTTGCCCTTGGTCGGCTTGCCCCATGGGGTGACCGGGTGACGGCCGCCCGAGGTGCGGCCTTCACCACCGCCGTGCGGATGGTCGACCGGGTTCATGGTGACGCCGCGGTTGTGCGGCTTGCGGCCGAGCCAGCGCGAACGGCCAGCCTTGCCCAGATTGATGTTGCCGTGGTCGGGGTTCGACACGGCGCCGACGGTGGCAAAACACGAACCCGACACGAGGCGCTGCTCGCCCGAGTTCAGACGCAGGATCGCCATGCCCTGATCGCGGCCGACGAGCTGCGCGTAGGCGCCCGCCGAACGGGCGATCTGACCGCCCTTGCCCGGCTTCAGCTCGACATTGTGGATGATCGTGCCCACCGGCATCGCCGACAGCGGCATCGCATTGCCGGGCTTCACGTCGGCACTCGCCGAGGCGATCACCTTGTCGCCGACCGCGAGGCGCTGCGGAGCTAGGATGTAGCTCAGTTCGCCGTCCTCATACTTCACCAGCGCGATGAACGCGGTGCGGTTCGGGTCGTACTCAAGGCGCTCGACCGTTGCCGACACGTCGAGCTTGCGACGCTTGAAGTCGACCATGCGGTAGGTCCGCTTGTGACCGCCGCCCTGGAAGCGCGCCGTGATACGGCCGAGATTGTTGCGGCCGCCCGAGGACTTCAGACCCTCGGTCAGACCCTTCACGGGCTTGCCCTTGTAGAGGCCGGAGCGATCGACGATGACCAGCTGGCGCTGGCTCGGCGTCGTCGGCTTGTAACTCTTAAGTGCCATGTTCCTAACCTCTCAGCGCTTACAGGCCGGTCGTGACGTCGATCGAGTCGCCGTCCTTCAGCGTGACGATCGCCCGCTTGAAGTCGCTCAGCTGACCAGCCGTGCCGCGGAAGCGCTTGACCTTGCCCTTGCGCACCAACGTATTGACCCCGACGACCTTGACGCCGAACAGCGCTTCGACCGCGGCCTTGATCTCGGGCTTCGTCGCCTTCTTGGCGACGTTGAAGACGACCTGGTTCTGCTCCGAAGCCATGGTCGACTTTTCAGTGATCGCCGGCGAGACGATCACGTCGTAGTGACGGAGATCGGTCATTTGAAACGCTCCTCGAGAGCCTGGACGGCGGCCTTCGAAAGGACCAGCGTGCCGCGGCGCAGAATGTCGTAGACGTTGATGCCCTGAACCGGCAGCACGTCGATGTTCGGGATGTTGGCCGCGGCGCGCTTGAAGTTCGCATCGAGCTCGGCGCCGCCGATCATCAGTGCGTTCGTCAGGCCGAGTGCCGCGAAGCTCTCCACCAGCGCCTTGGTCTTGGCCTCGCCGAGCACCAGATCGTCGATGACGATCAGGCTTTCCGACTTCGCCTTGGCCGACAGCGCATGCTTGAGGCCGAGCGCGCGGACCTTCTTGGGAAGGTCGTGGGCGTGGCTGCGCATCACCGGGCCGTGGGCCTTGCCGCCGCCGCGGAACTGCGGAGCGCGAGCCGAATGGTGACGGGCGCGGCCCGTTCCCTTCTGCTTGTACATCTTCGCACCGGTGCGGGCGATATCGGCGCGGCCCTTGGCGACGTGCGTGCCCTGCTGGCGGGCCGCAAGCTGCCAGCGGATGACGCGGGCGAGGATGTCGTCACGCGGATCGAGACCGAAGATCTCGTCCGAGAGAGACAACTTGCCGGCGTCCTTGCCAGCGAGCGTGGTTACCTTGAGATCCATTATTCGGCCCCCTTCTCAGCGGCGCCGTTCTTGCGGACGGCTGCCGGCTTCGGTGCATTGTCGGGCAGCGCGGACTTGGCAGCGTCGCGTACCATGATCCAGGCGCCCTTCGATCCCGGAACCGCGCCGCGGATCAGGATCAGGCCGCGGTCGACGTCGGTCGAGACGACCTCGACGTTCTGCGTCGTCACGCGGGTATTGCCCATGTGGCCGGCCATCTTCTTGCCCTTGAACACCTTGCCGGGGTCCTGGCGCTGGCCGGTCGAACCGTGCGTGCGGTGCGAGACGGAGTTACCGTGGGTGGCACGGCCACCGCCGAAATGGTGGCGCTTGATGACGCCCTGGAAGCCCTTGCCGATCGAGGTACCCGTCACGTCGACCTTCTGGCCGGCGACGAAGTGGTCGGCCGTGATCTCGGAACCGACCTCGATCAGGTTGTCCGGGCTGACGCGGAACTCGGCGACCTTGGCCTTCGGCTCGACGCTCGCGGCAGCGAACTGGCCGCGCTGGGCCTTCGCCGTGTTCTTGACCTTGGCAAGGCCGACGCCGAGCTGCACCGCGGTGTAGCCGTTCTTCTCCTGGGTACGCTGCGCCACGACCTGGCAGTTCTCCATGCGGAGAACGGTCACGGGCACATGCTCGCCCGCATCGTTGTAGATGCGGGTCATCCCCAACTTCTGTGCAATCACACCTGAACGCATCAGTTCATCTTCCTTCAGAGGAGCCTCTTGGCGACTCGGCCGGCGGGCTCTTGTTCGTGCTCGTCAGAGCTTGATTTCGACGTCCACGCCTGCCGCCAGGTCGAGCTTCATCAGAGCATCGACGGTCTGGGGCGTCGGGTCGACGATGTCGAGAAGCCGCTTGTGCGTCCGCATCTCGAACTGCTCGCGCGACTTCTTGTCGATGTGCGGCGAGCGGTTGACCGTGAACTTCTCGATCCGCGTCGGCAGCGGAATCGGACCCCGGACGTTGGCGCCGGTGCGCTTGGCGGTCGACACGATCTCGCGGGTCGAAGCGTCGAGCACTCGGTGGTCAAACGCCTTGAGGCGGATTCGGATATTTTGTCCGTTCATGCGTCACTTCCTTGTCCGGAACAGGCGCGGCGTATTCCGCGCCCCCAGATTCCGTTGATTCCGACTACTCTTTAATGCTCGCCACGACGCCGGCGCCGACGGTGCGGCCGCCTTCACGGATGGCGAAGCGCAGCTTCTCCTCCATGGCGATCGGCACGATCAGCTCGACATCCACCGTGATGTTGTCGCCGGGCATCACCATCTCGGTGCCGGCCGGCAGCGTCACGATCCCCGTCACGTCCGTCGTGCGGAAGTAGAACTGCGGACGGTAGTTGGTGAAGAACGGCGTGTGACGGCCACCCTCCTCCTTGGTCAGGATGTAGGCC
>NZ_JANJTZ010000050.1 GCF_024710845.1 Mesorhizobium sp. | reverse complement strand
CGCGTAGCCAGTCGTCGGGACGTCCAAATGGACGTCCATTTTGCCGTCTGCTCCCACTTGGACCCTCCGTCTCTAACGATCGGCGGACTCTTGCCACATTAACCTCATGCGCCGCACGAGGGGAGCGACGTGGCGCTTACGCTACATCGCGCAATATGGCTGATGTCACTGGCCAGTCTCCCTTACATATAACCTACGCTTTCGGACACTGGAATGGTTGCTGCAAACGGCTGAAATGGGGTCGTTGGCCGAGCGGCAACTGTGTGCGTCACCACCGTCAAGACCTGACAGTCCCGTTATCGTCGCCGATTGCGCTTAGTCTGCGGCGCAAGCGCTGGCCCGGTAGACTGCTTCCCTCATCGCAGGCAATGACGGTCGTCTCTGGTCTTCCAGAACGATCGCTGCAGAGCAGTCGGCGACACGTGCTAGCTCGATGTCTGCAGTGCCTGCCTCATGCTCTTCAGATAAAACTCGAGCGACTGGGTGAACTGTTCCGCTGGGGCCGACAAACCCACGGTGTAAGGCATCGTTCCATCGTCGATCGGCATCGCGATGCAACACAAGCCGTCTTGGTATTCCTCGTTGTCGATCGCATAGCCGTTCGTGCGGATTCGCTGGAACTCATGCAGCAGCGTGTCCATATCAGTAATTGTGTTCTGAGTTCTTGGCCGAAGGGGGTGACTCGTCAGGTAACGTTCGCGGATGGGGTCATCCGCCATGGCTAGCAGCAGCTTACCTGACGCCCGGGCGTGAGCGTCTGTCGTGAGCCCGTGTGGGACCTCCGCAGCCTGAGTGGCATTGCGGCCGCGAACTACCGCAAGGTTGGTGATTTCGCCCTCCCACCAACCTGACGCATAACACGTCTCGCCGGTAGCATAGGCTATCGCCCTGAGGTAGGGCGACAGACGCTCCGGGGGCGCTAGGTGACGCGGAAACGCCTCGGCGAGTATACCTATCTTGAGCCCGAGCAGATATCTCTGGTCGGGGCCACGGGTGAGGAGTCCCAAAGTGACTAGCGTATGAACGAGATGGTAGGTCGCCTGGCGCGGGAGATCCAGCTTTTCGCTGACATCCACCGCGCGAAGCCCATTGCTGCTCTGGGCTACTGCGAACAGGATCTTGGTCGCCTTGGCCACCGACTGTACACGGGGTTCTCGGGATTTCGGTTTGTCGCCTTGAGGGCCACGGCCGTCCCCCAACCGTCGGGCACCGAATTCCGTATCGCGAGCTTCCATCTGGTTCCCTCGTCCCGACTCTATGAACCAGCCTTCGTCCCGCGGCCAATCATCATCGTGAAAACGGCGATCATCAGACTGCCTATGACCAGCAGGGAACTGACCGCGGCGACTGTCGGATCGATCTCGTCGCGAAGTGATCCAAACATCACCTTGGTCACTGTCGTATTGTAGCCGACCGCTATGAACAACCCCAATACGACCTCGTCAAGTGACGTGACGAAGGCAAACAACATCCCAGACAAGACGCTGCCCTTGATCTGGGGCAGCGTTACGCGAAGGAAAGCACCGGGACGGCTGCATCCCAAGCTGCGTGCCACCATCTCCTGGTTCATGTCGAATGAACGCAAGCCCGACAGGCCGGTCGTCACCACGAACGGCACCGCCAGCATCGTGTGAGCTAGCACCAAGCTCGCGAAATCGCCGAGCCAGCCGATGCGCACGTAGATATAGAAGATGCCGATCGCGAGAATAACGTGGGGCACGACCAGTGGCAGCAGGAGCGCATTTCTGATCCATCTGAACAGCCGATGCTCACCGTTATGGACAGCGTAGGCCGCGGCGATCCCAATCGGAGTGCTGATCAGCACCGTTGCGAGCGCGAGCTTGAGGCTAACCAGCATCGATTCGTACCAGTCGGGCTTCGTGAAGAAGCGCTCGAACCAGCGCAAGGACCAGTCTGGAGGCGGAAAGTCGAGGTAGCGCGAGCTCGAGAAGGCCATTGGCATGACGACGAGGACCGGCAGCACTAGAAACAGCAGGATCAGGAACGCTACCGCGTAGAGCGCGATACGACTGCGGAGGGAAATCAGCTGCTGCATCAGGCGCGCCCCTGAAAAATCCGTTCGACCGATAAGAAGCGCCCGACGATCGCAAACAGACCCAATACCGAAAGGAGGAACAGCACGGCGATGGCGCTTGCCGGGCCCCAGTTCAGGTGGAGGTTGACGTCGCGCTCGATGATCATCGCGATGACCATCACACGGCCGCCGCCCAATATCGCCGGCGTTATATAAAATCCGAGGCTAAGTACGAAAACGAGAATGATGCCGGCGGCGAGACTTGGCAGCGATTGCGACAGGTAAACGCGGCGGAAAGTATAGAAGACGGAGGCACCCAAGCCCAGGGAGGCCCGCATGAGATCGGCATCGATCCGCTGCATCGCCGCATAGAGCGGGAACACCATGAAGGGCAGCATGATATGCACCATGCCGATCATGGTGCCCACCAGGTTGTGAACGAGGTGGAGCGGCTCGGAAACCAGATCAGAGCCGACGAGAATCTTGTTGATCACCCCCTTGCGCTGCAGGAGGACGAGCCACGCGTAGGTTCGCACCAGCGCACTCGTCCAGAACGGCAGCGCCACAAGCGCCAGGCTGATCGTCTGGAGCCATCTCGGCATGAGCGTAATGGCGTAGGCCAGTGTATAGCCCACCACGGCGCAAATGAGGGTGACGACCAACGCCAGTTGCACCGTCAGCGTCATGCTTTTGAACAGCGACCCGTCGGCAAGCAGGCGCGAATAGTTTGCAATGGTAACCGAGCCATGCTCGTCGATGAAGGACAATGCTACCAGCCAGGCCACCGGTACGAAGAGCAACGCAGCCATCACCGCCAGTGCCGGCAGGCTGAGAAGCGCAAGCATGAACTGCTCGCGCCTTGCATCTTGCCGTATCTCGCGACCACCGATGTCCGCGGAGGGGCCAGTGTGAAGGACCGCTCGTGTCATTTGATGAAATGGGCCGACGGATGGGCGCACGGATATTCCCGAACATACCTCAGGAAGCGCGACAGGCTCGTGTCGCCGCGGGTCATCACCCCCTGCCGGTAACGAATGGTGTTGAGGATGTCTTTGTCCTCCAGCACAGTGCGCCGGCTGACCCGGATCGTCTCGGCGAGGTTCTCCTCGGCGCCCGGCCCACGCAGGACGGCCTGGCAGGCATAGACTTCGTGCTGACCGGGTCTCGGCAGGCCGAAACCGGCCACACCGGCTCTCCAGAAGCTGCCGTACTGCCCCCACCGGTAGAACACGCTCGTACCTCGAATCCCGGCCGTGTTCTTCATCGGAACGTCGCCCTGATGCACACCAGAATAGCTGAACTCAAGCCCGAAATCGTGCCACTTCACGAGGTCATGCGGGTCTTCGACCTCGAATTTGACTTTGTGCACGACCTTCAGGTGCTGCATGTCGGGCGTGTTCGCTGCGAAGACCCAGGGGTCGCAGTTGAGCGGCTCGTCGGCCTTGTACGTCGACATCAGCAGATCGCTGTCCGGATAGGGCAGTCCCGGAAGCTCGAACAGCGGTTTCTCGCCGTTGAAGGCCCAGATGATGCCGAATCGTTCGGTGCTCGGGAAAACGAAAAGGCAGGCGCGCTTCGGTGGCAGATCGCCGATGCCGGTCTTCACGCACTTGCCGGTGACGTCGTATTCCCAATGATGGAAGGCGCACTGGATGCGGTCGCCGATCACCTGGCCTACCGACAGATCGGCGCCGACGTGAGGGCAATACGCGCTCATCACCCGGACCGCGCCGTCGTCGCCCCGGAATATGACGATCCTTCCGTCCAGGAAATCGCGCCCGATCACCTGCCCCATCGCAACCTCGGTCGAAAGAGCGACCGGAAACCACGACTGGCTGAACTGACCGTTCTCACCTTCCGCCCGAACCGGCTGCCAGCGGGCAATCGGCGCCTCGGACATCCCATCTTCCATTGTTCCGCTCCGTTACGTTCTTGGAACCACAATCACATCCTCGGGATCGATCCCGAGCATCAGTTTCTCGCCCGCTTTTGGGATGGGACCCCCGAGGCCGACGCGCAGCGATCGGCGGATGGACAGGCGCTGACCGCCTCCTACATCCGCTAGCACCAGCATGCTGTCACCCTGGTAGATGACGTCTGCTATCCGCGCCGGTATGCGATTGACGAACTTATTGCATTCCTGCGGCAACAGGAGACGCTCTGCGCGAAGCGCAACCACCAGTTCGCGCCCGGCCGGCAGCGGCCTGGCCGAGCGGATCTGGCAATCATCGCAGACGACCATCCCCTGATCACCAGCCATGCCAGGCAGGAGCGTCGTCTCTCCGATGAACTGCGCCGCGAAAGTCGAGTTCGGAGAGTTGTAGACGTCCTCGGGCGTGCCGTACTGAACGATCTGGCCTTTGTTCATAACCGCGATGCGGTCACTCATCGTCAACGCCTCGCGCTGATCATGCGTGACATAGACGGTCGTCGCGCCAATCTTCTTGTGCAGCTGTCGAATCTCGACCTGCATCTCCTCGCGCAGGTTTTTGT
Organism: Mesorhizobium sp.; assembly: GCF_024710845.1. Taxonomy (GTDB): domain Bacteria; phylum Pseudomonadota; class Alphaproteobacteria; order Rhizobiales; family Rhizobiaceae; genus Mesorhizobium_A. The sequence goes on along the minus strand of NZ_JANJTZ010000050.1, from coordinate 132,214 downwards.
CCAGGGCCGACAGGGGCTCGTCCATCAGCACGATCTGCGGCGAGAAGACCACCGCGCGGGCCAGCGCGACGCGTTGGCGTTGGCCGCCTGAAAGCGCAGTGACCGAGCGCCCGGCCAAGTGCTCGAGCTGGACCAGTCGGAGCACCTCCTCAACACGCCCCCCAATTTCCTCCTTGCTGACCCGACGCACCTTGAGCGGAAACGCGACGTTCTCGCCCACCGTCATGTGCGGGAAGAGGGCATAGTTCTGGAAGACCATGCCCAGGCCTCGCCGGTTCACCGGACGCAGCGTGACGTCTTCATCGCCGAACCGCACCCGCCCGTAATCGGGACGTACGAAGCCGGCTATGATATTGAGCAGCGTCGTCTTTCCCGAACCGGACGGGCCGAGAAGCGTCACGAATTCGCCTGCCGCAACATGCAGGGAGACGCCATCGAGCGCCCGAAAGGCCTCGTAAGACTTGCTGACCCCGGAGACGTCGATGCTGAGCGGCTCCCGGCCGGCGGCCGGTGTCATTTGGACCTCCGGCCGCTCCAAAGCGGGCAGGCTGCGAAAAGGCAACACCTGGTTCACCGTCGGACTACCTCTACTGGATGAGTTTGCTGAATCGCTCGTAGGCCGCCCGGGCGGCATCGGACGCATACCAGGTCGGATCGACGAGCACCTGCTTTGCCAGGTTCTCCGGCGCCGTCGGCATCCAGGCCATCAGATCCGCCGAAATGATTCCGGTGTCGAACGCCTTCGGATTGGCCGGTCCGTAGCCGCTCTTCACCGCGAAATTCGCCTGGTTGACCGGGTCGAGCGCGGAGTCGATCAGCTTCATTGCCGCTTCCGCATTAGGAGCGTTCTTGGGCATTAGCCAGCCGGTCATGTCGAGGAAAGCCTGGTTCCACTGGAAGCCGACCTCGATGCCGTCCAGAGCGAGCGTCATCGCGCGTCCGTTGGGGAATACAGCCATGTCCACCTCGCCGTCACGCATCAGCTGCATGACATCCGCTGGAGAGCGCCACCACACGGCGATAGCTGGCCTGAGTTCTTCCAGCTTCTTGAAGGCGCGATCTACGCCGTCCGACGTCTTCAAGGTCGAGTAGACGTCCTCAGGCTTCACGCCATCGGCGAGGAGGGCAGCCTCAAGCGCATAAAGGCCCTGGGCGTTCATGCTGCGGCGGCCAGGATACTTCTGCACGTCCCAGAAGTCGGCCCAAGTCTGCGGGACCTCCGCATAGTTCTTCTTCTGGTATGCGAGGCCGTAGGAAAACGTGTAGGTTCCGATGTAGTTCTCCTGCGCGAGCGCCGCGGGTATCTTGGACTTATCGATGATGGAATAATCGATCGGCATGAGCAGGCCGGCCTGTGAGGCTTCCTCGCATCGAGCAAAGCCGATATCGGCGATGTCCCACCCCGGCGCTCCAGACACGAGATGGGCCTTGATGCCCGACCATCCGCCACTGAGTTCGTCGCGCACGCTGACGTTCAGCTTGCCGGCGTCGGCGAAGAGGCCGGTGAGGACCGACTCCGAGGTATGCCCACCCCAGCCGGCGTAAGTTACAGTCGTCTGGGCCTGCGCCGAGAATGCGGCGCTTCCCAACAGCATCGACGCCGCTGCCAGTGCCCCGATAAGTCTGCTTTTGTTCGACATTACGATTCCCCTATTGCTGTTTTGGTTGACATGGCGGAGCCAGCACCGACGGCTCCCGGACTTAAGTTCGCCGAAGGTACGGACTACCGCCGGCCTTCACTCGGCCACGGCTATCGCCTCGATCTCCACCAAGAGTTCCGGCTTCACCAACTGCTTGATGACGACCAGCGTGGAGGCCGGTTTAGTGGTTCCGAGTATCTCGCTGCGGACCCTGGCGTATTCCGGGTAGTCGTCCAGGTTGGTCAGGTAGACCGTCGTCTTGACGACGTTCTTCAGATCCATCCCGGCGCTCTGCAGCACGCTTCTGAGGTTGGCGAAGGCCAGCCTTGTCTGTGCGGCGATACCGTTCTCGATATTGCCATTGACGTCCCAGCCGACCTGGCCGGCAGTGTAGAGCGTGCGCGCGCCGGTCGCGACTTCAATGCCGTGGCTGTAGCTTGGCGGCACGCCAAGGGTTGGCGGGTTGTGGATGATGGACACTACTTGAATACCCCCTTCGTCTTCTTTCCGGTCAGTTGATGAACCCGGCGGAAGGATGCGCGCGGGGGAAGTCGCGCACGATCGAAAGGTACTTCGACAACGTGCGGTCAGCCTGCGTGAAGTAGCCCTGCCGGTAGTGAATGGTGTTGAGGATGTCCTTGTCCTCCTCGATAGTGCGCTGCGAGATCGCCTTCATCTCGGCCATCTGCGCTTCCTGGTCCTTGCCCTTCAGGACAATCGTCGCACCAAAGATCGTGTGGACGCCCGGTCGGGGAATGCCGAAACCGGTCACTGCCGCGCACCAATAATCCTTGTAGGTGCCGGTTCGGCAGAAAAAGCTGGAGCCCCGGATCCTGAGCGTCCAGTCGATGTCGACGCCGCCTTGGTGGCGAGCTTGAACACGGTATTTCAGTCCGAACTCGTCCCACTCGACCAGATCGTGCGGGTCGTCGATGTTGAACTGGACCTTGTGGACCACCTTCAGATGCTGCATATCCGGCGTGTTGGCGGCGAACACCCAAGGGTCGCAATTGAGTGGTTCGGGAAGCGTATAGTTGAAGATGTGCATTTCATCTTCGGGATATTCCATGATCGGCAATTCGAAGAGCGGCTCGGTCCCGTTGAACGCCCAGATGATTCCCCAGCGCTCGATGGTCGGGAACTTGAACAGCTGGGCGCGGCGCGGCGGCGGGTCGCCGATGCCGGTCTTCACGCACTGGCCGTTCCCGTCATACTCCCAATGATGGAACGCGCACTGGACGTTATTGCCTACCACTTGCCCGACGCCGAGATCGGCACCGACATGCGGACAGTAGGCGCTCATCACCCGCGCCACACCGTCGTCGCCGCGGAATACTACGACCCGACCATCGAGAAAACCACGGCCGAGAAGCTGGCCCTTCGGCAATTCCGAGGAGAGACAGATCGGATACCAGGACTGGCGAAACAGTCCATCTTGGCCTTCGGCAGGTATGGGCTTGGCGCGTGCTTTGCCGGGGTTCTGGGCGTTCATGCGTATTCTCCTTCCTTTTGAATGCTGCGTAGTGCAGCTTCGACGATCTTTTCTGGGCTTGGCAGCAGCGCCGCCTGAAGCACGGGCGAGGCGGGCATGCGCGTGTCCGGTGCAGCAACTCGCTCGACCGGCGACTTCATCTCGCTCCAGTGACGTTCCATGATTCTGGAGGCTATCTCGGCGCCCATTCCGCCTGTCCGGTTGGCCTCATGGACGATCACGATCCGGCCGCCCCCCCGCACGACGGCTTTCGCGATCGCCTCATCGTCGATCGGCGACAGCCACCGCAGGTCGAGCACCCCCGCATCCACGCCCGTTTCGGCAAGCATCTCTGCGGCCTTCAGCGCGAGGGGCACGGCCGTGCTCCAGGCTACCAGCGTCAGATCCCCGCCGCTGCGGCGCCAGCGCGCGCCACCGACCGGTTCCGGAGATCCGCCCACTTCCACCATCATCTTTTCCTGATAGAGCGCGCGGGCCTCGATGATGACCGTAGGGTCGGGATCGGCGATCGCAGCGATCAGCATCGAGTAGGCGTCCTGAGCGTCCGCGGGCAGCCCAACCTTCAATCCTGGAACGTGGCACAGCAGCGCCTCCAGGCACTGGGAGTGCTGGGCGCACGACCCGGGAGTCGCGCCGTGCTGCGTGCGGATGACCATCGGTGCGCTGCATGCGCCGCCGGTGACGTAACGGACGTTGGCGGCCTGGTTGACAATCTGGTCGAGGGCGACGAGCATAAAGTCCGCCCACATGATCTCCACGACCGGGCGCATCCCTTCCATGGCCGCGCCGACAGCAGAGCCGAGGATAGCGCTCTCGGCAATGGGGGTGTCGAAGACACGTGCCGGCCCGAAGTCGCGCTGTAGGTAACGGGTGGCGGCGAATATGCCGCCCGCGCCTCCGCAATCCTCGCCGTATACAACCACGTCAGGGCTCGCCGAGAGTGCATCGCGCATGGCTTCGTTGACCGCCTGAATGTACGTGAGTTCGCGCGCCTCGACAGCCGCGGCAGAGCGAACCTTTACGCGCACCGCCTCTTGCACGATGTGTCGTCGGGCCGAACGCGGATCGGGGTCGGCCGCGCCGCGCACTCGTTCTGTGAGATCGTCGATCTCATGATCGTTCCGCGCGCGCAGGCCCGCCAGCTCGTCGACAGTGCAGATCCCATCCGAGATAAGCTGCTCTCCCAGAAGGGTCAGCGGATCGAGACCGGCCGCGACCGCCTTATCGGCCTTCGAACGATAGTGCTCGATGTCACGATTGTAGTGGCCCCATAGGCGCGATACCCGGCATTCGAGCAGGATCGGCCCCTCGCCGCGGCGCGCTCTTTCGACCGCTGCCTGCATTGCATCGCGCACCACCATCGGATCGGCGCCGTCGATCGTCTGCCCAGGCATGCCGTATGCCTGCGCGCGACGGGCCAGGCTGTCGAAAGGGATGATGCGCTCCGTTGGCGTCATTTCCGACCAGCCATTGTGCTCGATCACGAAGATGACGGGCAGCTTGCGCGACACAGCGAATACCATCGCTTCGTGCACTGAACCTTGGCTGGTCGCTCCATCACCTATCGTGACTACCGTGACGCCACCGTCGCCGCGATGCTGCTGCGCCATGGCGACCCCAGTGGCGACTGGGCAGCCGGCACCAACGATGGAATTCTCGCCGATGAAGCCGGAGCGCGGCGCCATGACCAGCGGCGATCCCGCACGCCCGCCATTGATGCCGTCCGCCTTGTGGCAGATCTCGGCTAGCAGTTCGTAGGGGGTTACGCCGAACTCGAGCGCCCAGCCGTGACCGCGATAGGTCGCCACGACCCGGTCGCGCTCTTCCAGCGCCGCCGCGGCGCCGACTGGGACGGCCTCTTGGCCAGCGCACAGATGTGTCGAGCCCGCCAAGAGCGGCGGCTTTTCGGCGCTCAGATCCCAAACGCGCTGCTCGAAGGCTCGGATGAAGTGGATGCGCCTGTAAAATTCAATGCTCGTGTCGCGCCAGTGCGACACTACACCCGCGCCCCCTCCTGCAACAGCGCGATCACCCGCGACGTATCCGTTCATCTGCCCCCCAAGAAACCTGATCTGTTGACAGCCTCAGGCTTGCAGGAAATAAAATTGGTGTCAATATATGTTTGTTGTATCAAATAGTGATATCTTTTGAGGGTGATCATGAATTCCAGAGGTGACGCGATGATCGAGGCGCGGCTGACGTCCATCCGCTACATGGCCCGCGACATCCACCTGTTCGAGTTCACCCAGCCGGATGCGGCGCCGATGCCGTCGACCACGCCCGGAGCGCATATCGATCTTCACCTGTCCAACGGCGTGGTCAGGCAGTATTCGTTGGTCGAGACGGGGGATGCGCCGTTGAGCTATACGGTCGCGGTCAAGCGCGAGGCGAACAGTCGCGGCGGGTCGAGTTTCCTCTTCGACCAGGTGAAGGTGGGGAGCATAGTTTCGATCAGCCAGCCGCGGAACAACTTCCCCCTGGCTGAGTCAGCGGTCCTGTCGATCTTCATCGCCGGAGGGATAGGGATTACCCCCGTCCACGCCATGATGCGCCGACTGTCGGCCACGGGCAGGCCCTGGAGCCTCCACTACGCTTGCCGCACCCGCGAGGAAATGCCGGCGTTCGAGCTGATGAAGCCGGGTGCGAACGTGCACCTTCACATGGATGACGAGGCCGGCGGCAGGGTTCTCGATCTCGGAAGCATCGTCCGCGCCGCGCCAACCGAGGCGCACCTCTATTGCTGTGGGCCGTCGCCGATGCTCGCCGCCTTCGAGGAGGCGACGAAGGATTGGCCGCCTGACCAGGTCCACGTGGAGTACTTCGCCCCGAAAGACGTGGCGAAGCCCTCGGGTGGCTTCAGGGTTCGGCTGGCGCGCAGCAACAAAGAGTACGTGGTACCGGAGGGGCAGACCATCCTTCAGGTCTTGCGCCAGGCGGGCCTGGATGTTGCCTTTTCGTGCGAGGAGGGGATCTGCGGGGCTTGCGAGACGCCGGTCCTGTCCGGAGTCCCGGAGCATCACGATACCATCCTGACCGAGAAAGAGCGTACCGCGAACGACACTATGATGATCTGCTGCGGCGGCGCCAAATCCGATACTCTGGTGTTGGATCTCTAGGCGCCCAGCATTCGAGCGAGTTCGATCTGGCCGGCCCCTCTGCAGGTCACCTGTAACGGCTATCGGTCGGTGGCCCACAACGTCTACGTCCCCCTGAATCTCCGCTCGCAGAAAATTCGTTACCTGAAGCCGACGGTTCGGCAACATCCTATCGGTGCGCAAGCCACGCTCCCCCAGGTATCTGTGAAGGCCTGCACAATCTTCCATGAATGTTATCGAAAGGCAGTTATCCTAGGGGCGTTTCCCAAGACCGGTCGGTCCGCAATCGGCCCCGTTCGAGACGTTCGGCAGCTCCTTGCTCTGACGCTGGGACGACTATTTCGCGTCGGGCGTATTTCTGCCCAAACCAACCGTACGAAACGGCAGCTCTATGAATTTTTGCGAACACCGCGATTTCACGCTGCAGCGAATTCGCAAGGTGGTGACCCGCGTGTAACCGCGGTGCCTTGGGCCGTCTGCCTGCCCTACGATTCCAACTGCCTGGAGAACGAAAAAGCCGCGGAAATCCGCGGTTTTTCGAGATTCGGAAAACTGGAGCGGGCGAAGGGATTCGAACCCTCGACCCCAACCTTGGCAAGGTTGTGCTCTACCCCTGAGCTACACCCGCTCGCACGGCCCGCAGGCCGAAAGCCGGGCCTATATGGCCGAAGCGCGTGGCGAATGCAACAGGGAAATCGCGCCCGTTTGCCGCAACGGGCGAAGGCCGCGCGGACGCGGGAGCCGCAACCCTCGCAGGGTTGGCAGCGCCGCGGTTTGGGCCTAGAGCAGGCACAGACACGAGTATCGACGCCATGCCGAAGACACCCGACGACCTGTTCTCCTTGCTTTCCTCGCTTGGGATAGATGTGACGACCAGGCAGCACCCGCCGCTTCATACCGTCGCCGAGTCGCAGGCGCTGCGCGGCGAGATCGCTGGCCGGCACACGAAGAATCTGTTCCTCAAGGACAAGAAGGACAACTTCTTTCTCGTCACACTTGGGGAGGACACGCAGGTCGACCTCAAGTCGATCCATCAGATCATCGGGGCCGCGAGCCGCGTGTCCTTCGGCAATCCGGAGAAACTGATGGAGTATCTCGGGGTCGCCCCCGGCGCGGTGACGGCGTTCGGCGTGGTCAACGACGGGGGCGGCAAGGTGAAGGCGATCCTCGACGAGGAATTGCTGCGGCACGACATCGTCAACGCGCACCCGCTCGTCAACACGGCGACCACGTCGATCGCGTCAACCGACCTCGTGCGCTTCATGCGAGAAACCGGCCACGATCCGGCCATCTTGAAAGTGGGACTGTGATCGCCACATTTGGCGCGGTCGCAGAGTCCGCCAGACCGTTCGACTTAGACCTCGCCGCCTCCCAGGGAGCTTTAGAATGAGCACCGACAACAATCCCTTCGCCCAAGCCGGCGCGCAGTATTCGGCGAATGTCAGCTTTGGCGGGCCGGCGCCGGAGCAGCCGAAGGGCGATCTGATCAAGGACACCACGACCCAGCGCTTTTCGGCGGACGTGATCCAGGAATCGCGCAACCAGGTGGTGCTGGTCGATTTCTGGGCGCCGTGGTGCGGACCCTGCAAGCAGCTCACACCGGTCCTCGAAAAGGTCGTCACGGCGGCCGCGGGCCGCGTCAAGCTGGTCAAGATGAACATCGACGACCATCCGGCGGTCGCCGGACAGCTCGGCATCCAGTCGATCCCGGCGGTCATCGCCTTCAAGGACGGCCAGCCGGTGGACGGTTTCATGGGCGCGCTGCCGGAAGGCAAGGTGCGCGAGTTCATCGACAAGGTCGCGGGACCGGCCGGCCCCGGCGCCCAGATCGAGGCAGCGCTCGCCGCCGCGCAGCAGGCGCTCGAGGCAGGCGACGCCCAGATGGCAGCCGACATCTACCAGGAGATCCTGTCGGTTGCGCCGGATAATCTCGCCGCGATCGTGGGGCTGGCGGGACTTCTGGTCGATGCCGGCGAATTCGATGCCGCGCGTTCCGTGCTCGACACGGTCCCGGCGGACAAGCAGACGGACGCATCGGTGGCCGGCGTGAAGGCGCGGATCGCGCTGGCCGAGCAGGCCGCAAAGCTCGGCGATGCGGGCGAACTGCTGCGCCGTGTCGAGGCCGACCCCAAGGACCACCAGGCGCGATTCGACCTTGCCATGCTCTACAATGCGCGCGGTGAGCGGATGGAAGCGGCCGATTGCCTGCTGGCGATCATGAAAGCCGACCGGTCGTGGAACGATGACGGGGCGCGCAAGCAGCTCCTCCAGTTCTTCGAGGCGTGGGGCATGACCGACGAAGCGACGCTGGTCGCGCGCCGCAAGCTGTCGGCGCTGCTGTTCTCCTGACGCGGATCGCATTGCCGGGCGCCTTGCGAAACAGGCGGGGCGCCCCACATAGTCCTGATCCCGTTCGTGTCCAGGAAGGTATCGGCGTGCAGGCCGGCAACGCATTCTATCGCAAGGCAAAGGATCTGCCGCAGGAAGCGGCGGTGTTTCCGCTGACCGCGGCGCTCCTGCTTCCCGGCGGGCGGATGCCGCTCAATATCTTCGAGCCGCGCTATCTGGAGATGATCGACGACGCGCTTGGTTCGTCCAGGCTCGTCGGCATGATCCAGCCCCGTCTCGACGGCGCGCTGCGTGCCGACGGCGAGCCGGAATTGTGCGAAACCGGATGCCTCGGCCGCATCACCTCTTTCGCGGAGACCGGCGACGGCCGCTATCTGATCTCGCTGCAGGGCGTATGCCGCTTCCGCGTCGTCGAGGAAGTTCACGTCAAGACGCCTTACCGACGCTGCAGGCTGGTGCCGTTCCTGGCGGATCTCGACGAGGACAAGGGTGCGGAACGGATCGACAGGGCTGCGCTGCTGAAGTGTTTCCGCTCCTACCTGGAAGCGAACGGGCTGGAAGCCGACTGGGATTCGATCAGCCGCGCCGAGAACGCCACACTCGTCAACGCGCTGTCGATGATGTCGCCCTATGGCGCGGCGGAGAAGCAGGCGCTGCTGGAAGCGCCCGATCTCAAGACGCGTGCCGAGACGTTGATCGCGATTACGGAAATGTCGCTCGCCCGCGAGGGGGACGACTTTTCCTCCAGCCTGCAGTGAGCGCGGACATGGGCGAGACCCCGAGCGAGACGGTAATCGATCCGAAACTGCTCGAACTGATCTGCTGCCCGCTGACCAAGGGGGTTCTCTCCTATGACGCCGCGCGCAAGGAACTGATCTCGCTTTCGGCGAAGCTCGCCTATCCGGTGCGTGAGGGGATCCCGATCATGCTGCCTTCCGAGGCGCGGGCGCTCGACGAGGACGAGATCGCGCGGCGCAGGAAATCGCGCGGCTGAAGGCTTTTCTCACTGGAAGTTCCGGCCCCTGGGCATGACCTTCCCGGCCTGGGCGGCGAGCTTCTCGAACTCCTGCCGAAGCTCGGGATGCGCCCGGATCAGCCGGCCGACGGCCGAGCGCGGCGACATGCGGTCGCGCTGTTCCACCACGGGACGGCGAACCTCGTCGGCATGGGCGAGGCTGTCGATGCCGTCCGCTTCCTCCGACAGGTCGGCGAGCCACGGCGTCAGATCCTCGACGCGTTCGGCCACGACGTGGATGACGGCGGTGGAGGATTTGGGGCTCTTCGCCGACTGGACGCGCCCGGTCACGCTGACGAAGCGCGACCCGAGCACGATGGCGCGATAGGTCTCGAACGTCTTCGGCCAGACGATGACATTGGCGACGCCGCATTCGTCCTCGATGGTCATGAAGATGACGCCCTTGGCCGAGCCGGGGCGCTGGCGCACGAGGACGAGGCCGGCGACGCTGACGCGCCGGCCGTTCGCGGTCTCCTCCAGCACGGCCGAGGGGGCGATCCCGGCGGCGGAGAGGCGGTCGCGCAGAAACGACATCGGATGCGCCTTCAGCGAGAGCGTGAGCGAGCGATAGTCGTGGATCACATGCTCGCCCAGCGACATGGCCGGCAGCCTCGTCTCGGGCTCGAGATCCGGCAGCCTGATCTCCGGCTGGTCGAAGAGCGGCAGCCGTTCGGCGGCCCCCTTTCGATCGAGCGCCTTGACCGCCCACAGGGCTTCGCGGCGGTCGAGTCCGAGGGAGCGGAAGGCATCCGCCTGGGCGAGGCGCTCGATGATATCGGCGCGCAGGCCGCTGCGCAGCCACAGATCGCGCACCGAATCGTAGCCCCTGCCGCGCCGCGCGACGAGAAGTTCCATGTCGGCCTGCGCCAGGCCCGTCACCTGGCGCAGGCCGAGCCGCACCGCATGGCACGAGCGGATGACGCCGGTCATCGAGGCATGGCGCGGCGCGATCCGGGCAGGATCGAACATCGCCCCCTCCAGCGTGCAGTCCCAATCGGAACAGTTGACGTCGACAGGCCGGACGTCGACGCCGTGCTCGCGCGCGTCGCGGACCAGTTGCGACGGCGCGTAGAAACCCATCGGTTGCGAGTTGAGGATCGCCGCCGCGAACACGTCCGGATAATAAGTCTTGAACCAGCAGGAGGCGTAGACCAGCAGGGCGAAGGAGGCCGCATGGCTTTCGGGGAAGCCGTATTCGCCGAAGCCTTCGATCTGCTTGAAGCAGCGTTCGGCGAAATCGCGCGGATAGCCCTTGCCGACCATGCCTTCGATCATCTCGTCGCGCAGCTTGCCGATCGTGCCGACGCGCCGGAACGTCGCCATGGCGCGGCGCAGCTTGTCGGCCTTGTCCGCTGAAAAACCGCCGGCGACGATGGCGATCTTCATCGCCTGTTCCTGGAACAGCGGCACGCCGAGCGTCCGCTTGAGGATCGCCTCGAGCTCGGGCTTGACGTAGTCCGGTATCTCCTTGCCCTCGCGGCGCCTCAGATAGGGGTGCACCATGTCGCCCTGGATCGGCCCGGGGCGCACGATGGCCACCTCGATGACGAGATCGTAGAACTCGCGCGGCTGCAGCCGCGGCAACATGGTCATCTGAGCGCGGCTCTCGATCTGGAAGACGCCGAGCGTGTCGGCCCGGCAGATCATGTCGTAGACCGGACCCTCGCCCTCGGGGATCGCGGCCAGTTCGGTCTCCGGCCGGTCCGGGTAATGTGCCTTGAGCAGATCGAAACAGCGGCGCAGGCAGGACAGCATGCCGAGCGCGAGGATGTCGACCTTGAAGATGCCGACGGAATCGAGGTCGTCCTTGTCCCATTCGATCATCTTCCGCTCCGGCATCGCCGTCTTCATGATCGGAACGATCTCGTCGAGCCGGTCGCGGGTGATGACGAAGCCGCCGACATGCTGCGACAGGTGGCGCGGGAAACCCATCAACCCGTTGGCGTTGTCGAAGAGATGCCTGGTCAGCGCATCGCTCATGTCGAGCCCGGCCGACTTCGCCTCGGTCTCGCCGAGGCCCGCCGAGGTCCACCGCCAGGTCGAGGAGGAGAGCGCGGCGATCGTGTCGTCCGACAGGCCGAGCGCCTTGGCGGTCTCGCGCATGGCCGAGCGCGAGCGGTAGGTGACGATCGCGGCCGCAAGCGACGTGTGCTTCTCGCTGTATTTCCTGTAGATGTAGTCGATCACATCGTCGCGGCGGTCATGCTCGAAATCGACGTCGATGTCGGGCGGCTCGCCGCGTTCCTTCGAGATGAAACGCTCGAACAGCGTGTCCATCCGGCCGGGACCGACATCGGTGATGCGCAGGCAGTAGCAGATCAGCGAATTGGCGGCTGAGCCGCGGCCCTGGCACAGGATGTTCATCCGGCGCGCCGCGTGAACGATATCGTGGACCGTCAGGAAGTAGCCGGCGTAATTGAGCTCGCCGACGAGCTGCAATTCCTTGACCAGCGTGGCGCGGCTCTTTTCATCTACTCCTTCGGGAAAGCGCGATGCCGCTCCCTCCCAGGTGAGGCGCTCGAGTTCCTGCTGCGGCGTGGCGCCATCGCGGGTCGGCTCGTCGGGATAATTGTGACTGAGTTCTCCGAGCGAGAATTCCAGCTCCCGCGCGAAGCGGAGCGTCTCGGCCAATGCGTGCTGATAGCCGCGGAAGAGCCGCGCCATCTCGATCGGCGCCTTGAGGTGACGTTCGGCATTCGCTTCGAGCTGGAATCCGGCCTCGGCCACGGTCGTCTTCAGACGGATCGCGCTCATCACGTCCTGCAGGGGGCGACGCTGCGGCTCGTGATAGAGCACGTCGTTGACGGCCATCAGCGGCATGCCCGCCGCCTTCGCCATCGCGTCGGCCTGGGCAAGCCGCCAGGCGTCGCTGCCGGCAAAGCGAGGCGCGACGGCCAGCCGTATCGCGGAACCGAACCGCTCCACCAGCCGGCGAAGCAGCGCAAGCTCCGCCTCGGCATCGACGAGCGGCGCCAGCATCGCCAGCGACATCCGGTCGCCCCATTCCAGGAGGTCCGGAAGGTAGACGAGAGAGTTCCCCTTCTCGCTTTCCGCGCGGAGGTTGGCCTGGGAGAGCAGCCGGCAGAGCTTTCCCCAGCCTTCCCGGTCGCGCGGATAGGCGAGCATGTCCGGCGTGCCGTCGGCGAAGACCAGACGGCAGCCCGGATGATAGGCGATGTTCATCTCCTTCGCCTGCTGCCAGGCGCGCACCACGCCCGCCACCGTGTTGCGGTCGGCGAGCCCGATCGCGGCGTGACCCAGCTGTGCCGCCCGCCGCCCCAGTTCCTCCCCCGACGAGGCGCCGCGCAGGAAGGAGAAATTCGACTGGACCGAAAACTCGGCATAGGCGGGCGAAACGGTCGCGTTCATGCGAAGACACCCTGCATGAACCATTTCGGCTGCCCGCCAGGGCCGCTTGCCGCCTCGCGATACATCCAGTAGCGGCGGCCGTGCTCGTCCTCGACCCGGTAGTAGTCGCGGGCAGCAGTCTCTGCATCGTCGCGCCACCATTCCGGCAGGATCCGCTCGGGTCCTTCCTTGCGCGCGACGGCATGGTCGACGCGGCGCCAGCGGAAGGCGAGGCTCGCCGGGTCGACGATCTCGACGGGATCGGGGCGCCGCAAGAGCCGCAGCGGCCGGTCGGACCCGGCGGCGTACACCTCGTCCGCGAGCGGTGCGCCGCCGCCGCCGAACCCCATGGCGCGCTCGGGAAGATGGCTCTGGCGCAGGTCGGGCTCGGCAAGCGCCTGCCCGCCGAGGCGGGCCCGCACCCGGTCGGCGAAGAAGGCGGCGTCCTCCTCGACAACCGCCGCATCGCCGGAAAGGTCCTGCTGCCGGTCGTCGAGCGCCGCGACCGTCAGCACGGCGAGCCGTACGAGATCGAAACCGTAGCCGGCATCGAGCGCGTTCTCCAGCGAGGAGAGCCGCTCGTGGAACAGTCTTGCGATGCGCCGCGGCTCGCGCAGCGGCCGGGCCGATCCGGCCGCGATGCGGCTGACCGCGCCGTCGACGCGGAAGAGGATCAGCTCAAGCCGTTCGGCGCCCTCTGCGCGCTCCTCCAGATGCTGCTTCAGGGTCTCGGACAGGAGGAGGACGAGCCGCTCGATGTCCTCGACCAGGCAGACCGGTTCGGCGAGACGCCGTTCGACCGACAGGGGAGCGACCGGCAGGCGCGGCGAGATCGCCTCGTCGACGGCGCCCAGCGCCTGGTCGATGCGCAGGATCACCTGCCGGCCGAAACGGCGCACGATCGGCGCCCGGGGAGCGTCCATCACCATGGCGGCGGTGCGCAGGCCGACGCTCTTCAGGCCGGCGACCGTTTCGGGATCGAGCCGGAGCGCGGAGAGCGGCAGGGGCGACAGAAACTCCGCCTCGCCGCCCGGCGCGATGACGGCTGGGCTGCGGAAACGGGCGGCCGCCCAGGCGGCGCCGGGCGTCGAGGCCAGGCCCGCGCGGGCCTCGAACCCCTGATGGAAGAGGCGGGCGAGCAGGTCCTTCATCAAGGCGTGCTCGCCGCCGAACAGATGCGCGCAGCCGGTGATGTCGAGGAACAGGCCGTCCGTGCCGTCGAGGGAGACCAGCGGCGTGTAGCGGTCGCACCAGTCGGCCAGCCCTTCGAGCAGCCGGCGATCCGCCTGCAGGTCCTCCTCGACGATCTCGATCGAGGGGTGCATGGCGCGCGCGTCGGCAATGCCCAGACCCTGGCGCAGGCCGAGACGGCCGGCCTCCTCGTCAAGCGCGCCGATGCGCTGGGCGTTGCCCTGCCGCGTGCTGACGAGGAGGGGGGTCGCCTGAGCGCCATCGAAACGCCATGACCTCCCCAGCCTCTGCCGGAAGATCCGATCCGTCGACAGGAACGGCAGCCAGATGGCGAGTATCCGTTGCGGCAGGCTCATGGCCCTTCTCCTCGAAGATGCGCCGGCCGGCATTCCATTGCAGCAGGAAGGCGGCGTGCGGCGACAGGCGGTTCTTGTCGATGAGGACATGGAAGGTGGGCGGCCCGATCGAACCCCGCAGCGGGCCGGCGAGCGTCGACCGGGGAACTGCCGGCTCCGGCGAGACGACGAGGCGCAGCGGCGCCGCGGAGGCCTCCGCCTCGGCTCCGTGGCGCAAGAGGAAGAGCGGCCTGCCCGAGGCCAGCGCGCGCCGGTGCAGCCGCCGCGTTGCCGTCAGGTCGAGCACATGCGGATTGCCGCGCAGTTCGAGCAGGATGGCGCCGACGGCCTCGAGGCTGGCGGCCTCCTCCGCGATCCACAGCACGTCGGCGATCTTGGCGGCCTGTGCCACCAGCAGTTGGCCCGGGCGAATGCCGTAGAGCGCGGCGATGCCGGGCAAATAAGGGTCGCCCGCCTCGCGCAGCATCTCGGCAGTCGCGATCCAGACCACCGGCCCGTTGCCGGCCGCGAGCGCGGCGAAGGCCAGGGCAAGGCCCGAGACCGCACCGGCGTCGCGTGTCAGGCGGCCATGGATCTCCGACAGGCCGGCCGCCGGAATGCCGCCGCCGAGCGCTGCGTCGAAACGGTCCGCCCCCGTCGCCAGATGCGGCATCACCGCCACGCCACGGCGCCGCGTCAGCACCGCATCGGCGCCGGGTCGATCCAGCGTTTCCGCCAGGCGACCCTCGATCCTCGCGATTTCCCGGCGCAGGGCGCAAACGGCCTCACGCGCCGCGGCGACCCCGGCCATGGCACTGTTCCGATCAATTGTTCATGTTCTGTTCTTATAGATTCCGGAGTGTCCCGGAAGAGTCAAGCGGAGTCGCGAAGAATTTATTCCTTTCGGCTCTTTCGACGGAAAAGCTTCAATCCGAGACCGAAAACCCCTATATGCGGCCGCTAAGGCGTCCACCCGGGCGCGTATCCGAACGCCGCCGCAACTGGCGCGCAGTCTCTCGTCGAGCCTTTCCGCGGCTCGCGGCTGGCGCGTCGAAGGACAGCATATGGCCCGCATCGACAATTCCCGCCTCTGGCGCGACCAACTCTCGCCCTCCCTGGAGGAGATGGAGGTGCTTGCGCTCGAAACCTATGCGCACCTGCCGGAGGACTTTCGCACGCTGACCGGCGAGATCGTGATCCAGGTTGCCGAGTTCCCGGAAGAGGAGATCATGGACGACCTGTCGCTGGAGACGCCGTTCGACCTGCTCGGTCTGTTCGAGGGCCGCGGCATCGCCGAGCGCTGGAATCCGGCCACCGGCGAAGGGCCGAACCGCATCACGCTCTACCGCCGGGCGATTCTCGATTACTGGGCCGAGAACGAGGAGACACTGGGCGACATCGTCACCCATGTTCTGATCCATGAGATCGGCCACCATTTCGGCCTGTCCGACGACGACATGGCCCGTATCGAGGAAGGCGTGGATCAGGAATCCAGAGCCTGACGCGCCGCCGCCCTTCGGCCCGGCCACCTCATCCCCGCGATCAGTAATCGCCGAGTTTCATTCCCGGATCGTAGTCGAAGCCGTCGACTTCCTTGAACACGGCCTGGCCGCAGCGCATCGTCTTCGTCTCCGCGTCGAAGGCGTATGTCGGCGAGCCATGCAGCAGCCAGCCTTTGTTCAGCGCCGCCGTCACCTTGTGGCAGAAGCTCGAATCGTCGGGTCCGGTCAGAAAGCGGTAGAGTTTCATGCGGGCGGTCCTCAGAGATTGCCGGCCTTGGCGAGAAGCTTCCCGGCCTGCGCCAGGTGCAGCCGCTCGGTCATGCGGCCGTCGATGGTGACGACGCCCTTGCCGGCGTTCTGCGGCTCTGCGAAAGCCGCGACGATCGCGCGGGCGGCGGCGATCTCCTCGGCCGAGGGCGAAAACGCCGCGTTAGCCGGGGCGATCTGGTCCGGGTGGATCAAGGTCTTGCCGTCGAAGCCCATTGCCGCGCCATCGTCGCATTCGCGGCGGAATGCGTCGAGGTCGCGGAAGTTGTTGGCGACGCCGTCGAGCACGTCGATGCCGCCCGCGCGCGCCGCCAGCACCATCTGCATCAGCCACGGGACGAGATAGCGCCGGTCCGGCGTCATGCGCACGCCCGTCTCCTTGACGAGGTCGTTGGTGCCGGCGACGAAACAGGCAAGCCGTGCGCCCGGATCACGGCCGAGCTCGGCGATCGCGCCGATGTTGAGCAGCGCCTTCGGTGTCTCGATCATCGCCCATAGCCACATCGCCGGATGGGCGTCTTCCCCGTCGAGCGTGTCGTTGGCCTCCAGAATGTCGCGCGGCGTCTCCACCTTCGGGATCAGGATCGCGTCGGGACGGCATTCGCGGGCAGCGAGGAGATCGTCCATCCCCCATTCGGTCGACAATCCGTTGATCCGGATGACGATCTCACCAGGACCACCCGTCTGCGGGTTCTTCGCGCGTTCGGCAAAGAAGGACTTCAGCGCCTCGCGGGCCGCGACCTTGGCGTCGGGCGCGACCGCGTCCTCGAGATCGATGATCGCCGCGTCGCAGGCAAGGCCCGGCAGTTTTGCCAGGGCCTTGGCGTTGGTCGCGGGGACGTAGAGGACGGAGCGGCGGGGGCGTAAGGGGCGTGTGGTCATGGTGGCGCTTCATGCCTCGACACGCGGTCTGGCGCAAGCGGGTGCGGCGGCAAGGCGCTTGAACGCGACGGCGGAACCTGATTTGCCTCGCAGCGAAACCGAGATCGATCCACAATGCAATTCGACATCGTCATCATCGGCGGCGCCATTGTCGGCTCCTCTGTCGCCTGGGGCCTGCGCGAGGAAGGCTTCACCGGCACGATCGCGCTGATCGAACGCGACCCGCAGTTTTCGACGTCGGCCACGACACTGTCCTGCGCCTCCATCCGCCAGCAGTTTTCGATTCCCGAAAACATACGCCTGTCGCAATTCACACTCGGCCTGTTCCGCCGGCTGAAGGAAGAGTTCGGCGCGGACGCCGATATCGGATTCCGCGAGAACGGCTATCTGATCCTCGCCGGGCCGGATGGTGTTCCCATCCTCGCGCAGAATCACGCCGTGCAGGCCGCCGAAGGCACGGACATCGTGCTGGAGGACGCCGCGGCGCTTGCGGCACGCTTTCCCTGGCTGTCAACGGACGGGATATCCGCCGGCGCCTTCGGCCGCACGGGCGAAGGCTGGTTCGACGCGCATGCCTATCTCCAACTCTTCCGGCGCGCGCTGAAGAGCCGCGACGTCACCTTCGTCAAAGCGGCAGTCACAGGCATCGCCCGCGAGGGCGACAGGGTGACGAAGGTGAGGTTGGACGACGGGACGGAAATCTTGGCCGGCACGGTCGTCAATGCCGCGGGGCCGAACGCCGGCAAGGTGGCGGCCATGGCCGGGATCACGTTGCCGGTCGAGCCGCGCAAGCGGTCCGTCTTCGTCTTCGAGGCGCGAGAACGCTACGCCGACATGCCGTTGATCGTCGATCCGAGCGGCGTCTATGTGCGGCCGGAAGGTACGGTCTACATCACCGGCGGAGCGGAGCCCTACGACACCGACCGCGCGGCCGATCCGGCGGATTTCGAGCCGGACTGGTCGCTGTTCGAAGAGACGATCTGGCCGGTTCTGGCGACCCGTATCCCGGCCTTCGAGGCGATCAAGCCGACGCGCGCCTGGGCCGGCCATTACGACTACAACACGCTCGACCAGAACGCGGTGATCGGCCGCCATCCGGAAGTGTCGAACTTCATCTTCGCCAACGGGTTTTCGGGCCACGGCCTGCAGCAGGCGCCGGCCGTCGGGCGCGCGGTGGCGGAGCTGATCGTGCATGGCGGCTATCGCACCATCAACTGCTCGGTGTTCGGCTACGAGCGGATCGCCGAAGGGCGGGCATACCGGGAGTTGAACGTGATCTAGGCCGCCTTAGACCTGCTCGAGCAGTGACATGCTGTCGTACGTACCGATCTTCCAGCCAGCAAAGCACCCGAGCGTGCCGCATTGAACACATCGGGTGCCAACGTAAAGCCAGCGTATTCCCTCTCGGTTCGGATAGATAGAAAATCCGACACCGACATTCGTCGTTTCGGATCGGCACTCGACGCAAACCAGTCGAGTAGGGTCCGCATCGGACCAATACTCTGAACTATCGCAAATAAAATGCTCTAAACCGCAAGCCACACATGTTCTCTTGGCCACGCCTTCGTCGTCGTCGGCATCTAAATTAAAAGAAAGGCTACTACATATGCATCTTGCCGCTACAAAATCATCTATTTCGTAGCCTTGGGATGCATAAGAGGTCAGGAATTCGCAAATATCGTCTGGTTGATTGCCTACCCACCACTGACCGGTTTTGTCTATAGACATACTTAAGCCTTGCGCTTCAACTCTTACCTGACGATACAGCCTAGATGATCGCAATTTGGCAGCTGTCTCAAGGCCCTGTTATCTAGGAAACGCAAAGACCATCCCGAACCGGCCGCCTACGGCCGACAGGCCGTACAGCAAGTCCAGGGTGATATTGCGGGGATGCTCCCGGTCTTTCCCGGGAGATCAGATCCAGAGCGTGAAGCTGCTGTTGGTTTCGGTCTCGTCGAAGCCGGCCTGCTGGGCCGGATCGGCCGGAGGCGCTGATTTCGCGGGGGCCTGCGCATTGGCGGCTTCCGCAGCTTCCGTGGCCGCCTTGGCTTCGGCAGCCTCCGCAGCCTTCAGCTTGGTCTTGAGCGCGGCGATCTCCTGTTCCAGCTTGGTCGCTTCGGTCTCGTCCTTGGCGGCGATCTGGGCCTTGATCTGAGCGGAGTCGCCCGACGAGGCACGCGATGTCTGCAGTGTCTGCACGGTGTTGGAAGCGGATGACGACGAAACCGACGAAACCATGGAAGCCCCTCGACTCATGACTGCACCATGGGCCGACGGGCTTAGGGACGCCTTAAGCACGACACGAGCGCGAGCGCTTTGCATTCCTTGCCGCTTGATGTAAAGGCGGGGCTCGCATCCCTACGCGCCAGGAAGACCGATGGACAAGTTCACCAAGCTCACCGGCGTTGCCGCGCCGCTGCCGATCGTCAATGTCGACACCGACATGATCATCCCGAAGGACTATCTGAAGACGATCAAGCGCACCGGGCTCGGCAAGGGCCTTTTCGCCGAAATGCGGTTCAACGAGGATGGTTCGGAAAATCCGGACTTCGTGCTGAACAAGCCGGCCTACCGCAAGGCGCAGATCCTGGTCGCGGGCGACAATTTCGGCTGCGGCTCGTCGCGCGAGCACGCGCCGTGGGCGCTGCTCGATTTCGGCATCCGCTGCGTGATCTCGACCTCGTTCGCCGACATCTTCTACAACAACTGCTTCAAGAACGGCATCCTGCCGATCACGGTCAGCCACGAAGATCTGGAGAAGCTGATGGACGACGCCTCGCGCGGCTCCAACGCGACGCTGACGGTCGATCTCGAGGCGAAGGAGATCCGCGGGCCGGACGGCGGCATGATCAAATTCGACCTCGACGCGTTCAAGCGCCACTGCCTGCTGAACGGCCTGGACGATATCGGCCTGACGCTCGAGAAGGCCGCGGCCATCGACAGCTTCGAGAAGATGAACACCGCGTCGCGTCCCTGGGCCTGAATCCTCCAATGACGCCTTTTCTGCCCAAGCGGCTCGAACCCTACGCGTTCGGGCTGCTCCTCTCCGGCATGATGTCATTCCTCGTTTCCGGCGTTTCGACGGCGCTCGCGGCAGGCATTAATGCGGGTTTTCCGCTCCTCTGGCTGTCGGCCTGGCTGCCGTCCTGGGCGATCGCCTTTCCGAGCGTCCTTGTCGTGGCGCCCTTCGTGCGGCGCATCCTGGGAAGGATCGTCAGGCCGGCCTGAGCCGGGCTGACATTGTTTTCGCCGCATGGCAGTCTGGTCCGGTCCGGAGACCAGATCATGCAAAGACCCTTCATCCTCGCCGCGCTCGCACTTGCCCTGAGCGGCATGTCCGCGCTCGCGCAGACGGCGGAACCGGAGAACCATCCTTTCGAGGGCGGCACGATTACGATCACCGAGACGGATACGGGTGAAAAGGAGATCGCCTTCGATGGGCGGCTGCTCGCCTCGAACTACTTCGTCTCCTTCGACCGGGAGGTCGAAGTCGGCGGCTCGAAGGTTGCGCTCATCTCGGTCGGCGACGGCGGCAATGCCTGCCCTCCGGGCACGCTTATCGTGTGGAAGAACGGCGAGGAAGTCGACAGCGACTATGTGGGCGAGGATTGCGGCGCGCCCTCGCCGGCGGTGACGCCGAGCCAGATCTACTTCGTCCCCTATCTCCTGCCCGGCGCCAGCGCCGACGTCGTCACCTGGTCGCCCACGGAGCGTTACGGGCTGGCCGGCCTCCTCACCTACAAACCGCAGGCCGACACCGGCTGGTCCGACCTCGATCTGTCGGCGGTCGAGCACATGCTCGACACGTTCCGCAACGAAGCGGTCTATGCCGTGGCGGAGAAGCTGCTCGGAGGCGATCTCGAATCGGTCGCGACCGGCCTCGTCGTTGGCGGCGCTCCCGAAACGCTGAAGTCCGGCGTGATCTGGTCGGATGGCTGCATCCCGCATGCCTGCGGCGGCGGCAACAGTTTCATGGCGATCGACAAGACGGGGCGCAAGCTCTACTTCGCCCAGCAGACCGAAGGCGATACGCCAAAGAGCTGGCCGCCTGCGGCCAAGTGGCCGAAGGACGTGCGCGACGCGATGACGGGTGCGCTCCGGCGTTAGAAGGCGGCGCTGCACGCCCTTCCAGGTTCCAACGCGACCGGGCGTGATTCCGGCTTGCGTGACGATGCTGCTGCGTCTAGCAACACGCCCGAGATTTCCGACACGAAAGGCGTCCCCATGGCATCCCGCAAGCTCCTCCTCCTCGCCGGCGACGGCATCGGCCCCGAGGCGATGGCGGAAGTGAAGAAGCTGATCGCCATGATGAACGCCGAGATGGGCGCCGGCTTCGAGACCGAGGAAGGCCTGGTCGGTGGCTGCGCCTACGATGCTTGTGGCAAGGCGATCTCCGAAGAGGACATGGCGAAGGCAATGGCCTCCGACGCCGTGCTGTTCGGCGCGGTGGGCGGCCCGAAGTGGGACAGCGTGCCCTACGAGGTCCGACCGGAAGCCGGGCTGCTGCGACTCAGGAAGGACATGCAGCTCTTCGCCAACCTGCGCCCGGCGATCTGCTATCCCGCGCTTGCCGCCTCGTCCTCGCTCAAGCCTGAGGTGGTCGAGGGGCTCGACATCCTGATCGTGCGCGAACTGACCGGCGGCGTCTATTTCGGCGAGCCGAAAGAGATCATCGACCTCGGCAACGGCCAGAAGCGCGGCATCGACACGCAGGTCTACGACACGTTCGAGATCGAGCGCATCGCCGGCGTCGCCTTCGAACTGGCGCGGACGCGAAAGAACAAGGTCTGTTCGATGGAAAAGCGCAACGTCATGAAGTCCGGCGTGCTGTGGAACGAGGTCGTGACCCAGACGCACAAGGCGAAGTATCCCGACGTCGAGCTCAGCCACATGCTGGCGGACGCCGGCGGAATGCAGCTGGTGCGCTGGCCGAAGCAGTTCGACGTCATCGTCACCGACAACCTGTTCGGCGACATGCTGTCCGACGTCGCGGCGATGCTGACCGGCTCGCTCGGCATGCTTCCCTCGGCCTCGCTCGGCGCGCCGGACGCGAAGACGGGCAGCCGCAAGGCGCTCTATGAGCCGGTGCATGGCTCGGCGCCCGACATCGCCGGCAAGGGCATCGCCAATCCGATCGCGATGATCGCGTCTTTCGCAATGTGCCTGCGCTACTCGTTCAACATGGTCGCCGAGGCCGACCGGCTCGAGAAGGCGATCGCCGATGTGCTCGACAGCGGCCTGCGCACCGGCGACATCATGTCCCCCGGCATGACTCAGGTGAACACGGCGCAGATGGGCGACGCGATCGTCGAGACGTTCCGCGCACTGGCCTGACAGTGGCGCGCGCGGCCGGCACCGCTGTGCGGGCCGGCTGACCGGTCTCGGTCGCGTCGGCGTTTCTCCACCATTTCCGCACGTATGGCTTGCGTGCCGGCGAGCCCGCCGTCTATCGTTCGGCCGAGACAGGGGGGACGACGTGGTGGGTGAACGTTCGTTCAAGACGATATGTCCGTGACCACCGCGGAAAACCTTTCCGCGACGCGGCCTCGCGCCCCTGCTCTCGGGGTCTGCGGCTACAGCCGCTTTCGCATGCCGGACAACATCGTCAGCACGTTCGTCTTCCTCCATCGGCGCAGGTCCAGACGGTGCATGGGGCGGATCGCCTGGAAATGGCCCCTGGCGGTCGCGGCTGGCGTCGTCCTGTTCGCTCTGATCTTCATGGACACCTATTTCGCGGCGAACCGGCTCACGGCGAAATCGCTTCTCTTCCAGCAGGCCCTGGCCTGGACTGACTTGGGAAAGTCGGCGACCGTCCTCGTTCCAACAGCGTTTCTCCTGGTCGCTTCCTCGTTCGTGTCCTGGCGGCGGCTGCGGCCCCGGACACAGTTCCTGTTGCTGAACCAGGCCGCGATGAGCGCATACCTGTTCCTGTCGGTGGGGCTCGCCGGGCTGGTGGTGAACCTGCTGAAGCCTCTGATCGGGCGGGCCAGGCCGAGCCTCTACCTGGAACTCGGCGCCTATCATTTCGATCCGCTGACGTTCCACTTCCGCTTCGCGTCCTTTCCCTCCGGCCATGCGAGCATGGTCGGCGCCACCGCGATGGGCATCGCCCTGCTCTTTCCGCGCCTGAGGGCGCCGATGCTGATCCTGGCGCTCTGGCTGGCGACGACGCGCGTCTTCGTCGGTTCGCATTTCATGAGTGACGTCTTTGCGGGACTGATGATCGGAGCATGGTTCGCGTATGCAATGGCCATCGAATGCTCTGCATACGGACTACTGTTCGACGCGTCGGAGGGGATGTTGCCAAGGCAGAAAAGGACGTTCCACATCCTTCCTGCCCGCATACGTGCGGAGTGGTCGGGGCTGCAGGCGCGATATCTCGGCCGTTCCCGCATCGTGAGCGAACGCGCCGCGACGCAGGCGCGGACAGATTGACTCTTTCCCCGAACTCAGTCATGAGCCGCCGCGAAACGGAGTTTCCCATGCGCGGCCTGCTTATGGCCTTTCTGACCAGCGGCTTCACCGGTCTTTCGGCCGGCGATGGCGCTCGCATGCCCCGTTCCACCAAAACCACGGCCAAAACGGCGACCGCCAAAACGGTCTGACGCCCCTTGGCCTGCTCGCCCCTCCCCGGGTCCGGCCCGGGGACGGACCCCGCGAAGCCGGCGGGTTTTCCGAAACGAGCGGAGGGGGACAGGAGATTTCGATGGGTTTCAAGGTTGCGATCGTCGGCGCCACGGGAAATGTGGGCCGCGAAATGCTGAACATTCTGGAAGAACGCGGCTTTCCGGCCGACGAGGTGGTGGCGCTCGCCTCGCGCCGCAGCCAGGGCACGGAAGTGTCCTATGGCGACAAGACGCTGAAGGTGAAGTCGCTCGACAGTTACGACTTCTCCGACACCGACCTCTGCCTGATGTCGGCCGGCGGCGCCGTCTCGAAGGAATGGTCGCCGAAGATCGGCAAGCAGGGCTGCGTCGTCATCGACAACTCTTCGGCCTGGCGCTACGACCAGGACGTGCCGCTGATCGTG
Organism: Mesorhizobium sp.; assembly: GCF_024710845.1. Classification (GTDB taxonomy): domain Bacteria; phylum Pseudomonadota; class Alphaproteobacteria; order Rhizobiales; family Rhizobiaceae; genus Mesorhizobium_A. The sequence continues at coordinate 108,068 of NZ_JANJTZ010000050.1, read as the reverse complement.
CCGGAGGTGAATCCGGATGCGATCTCGCTCTACACGCGCAAGAACATCATCGCCAATCCGAACTGCTCGACCGCGCAGATGCTGGTGGCGCTGAAGCCGCTGCATGATTTCGCGACGATCAAGCGCATCGTCGTGGCGACCTACCAGTCGGTGTCCGGCGCCGGCAAGGAAGGCATGGACGAACTGTTCACGCAGACCCGCGCGGTGTTCGTCGCCGACGGCGTCGAGGTGAAGAAGTTCACCAAGCGCATCGCCTTCAACGTCATCCCGCACATCGACGTCTTCCTCGACGACGGCTCGACCAAGGAAGAGTGGAAGATGGTGGCCGAGACCAAGAAGATGCTCGACCCGAAGATCAAGGTGACGGCGACCTGCGTCCGCGTGCCGGTGTTCATCGGCCATTCGGAAGCGATCAACATCGAGTTCGAGAAGCCGATCACGGCGGACGAGGCACGGGACATCCTGCGCGAGGCGCCGGGCTGCCAGGTGATCGACAAGCGTGAGAACGGCGGCTACATCACGCCGGTCGAGAGCGCCGGCGAGGACGCGACCTTCATCTCGCGCATCCGCGAGGACCCGACGATCGAGAACGGCCTCAACATCTGGGTCGTCTCGGACAACCTTCGCAAGGGCGCCGCGCTCAACGCGGTGCAGATCGCAGAACTGATGATCGAGCGGGGCCTGCTGAAGCCGCGGGCCAAGGCGGCTTGATCGGCGGCCAACGCCGCACAGGCTAAGTGCCGGGGACAGTTTGCTCTTTCCGCACGGAGGCGCTGCCCGTGCAGAGCAGTTGCCGTCATCCTCGGGCCGGCCCTTCGGGCGTTCGATTGGCTTTGCAAGGTCCACGGGACCTTGCAATTCGCCCGATGGGCGAACCGCTATCTCACCCCGAGGATCTGCCGGCGTTGAAGCGATGGGCGGTTTAGATACGGACGAGCGGAGGTAGATCCTCGGGTCAAGCCCGAGGATGACGTCGCGCGTGGGATGGACCGTCGCCTTCTTCACGACGTATCCCGCCTCGCCTCCCAGGCGAAGTAATGCAGGTCTCTCAGCACGTCGTCGACCGCGTGCTCGTGCCTTGGCGAACCCGGTCGATGAAGTCCGTAGGCGCGGCCGGGGCGCAGCGGCGAGAGGGGGCCGACGCGGCCGGCTTTTCGCGCGGCCTCGCAGCGGGCCCGCCAGCGGGCGAGGCGCATCGCCTGGCGGGGCAGGTCGCCGAGCGCCCGGCTCAAGGCTTCCAGACGCAGGCGCAGATGGCCGGCATCGATCGGATCGTTGGGCGCGGGGTCGTGGTGGCCCGCGACCGGAAACAGCGGCGTCCAGCCGGGGATGGAGATGCGCGGCACGCCGGAGGTGCGCATGTGGAACGGTTGCGCGTCCGGGTCGGGCAGCGGGTCGAGGAGCGGGAAGGAGAGTTTGCGCTGGGCCGTCGCTTCGGCCGGTGCTTGCGTTCCGGCGGCGGGCGCGAGCGCCAGGCCGAGGCCGGGGATGAGGACGGGGACGTGCGTGACCAGCGGGCCGCTGTTCGGCTTGAGCGGGGGCAGAGCCGGTTCCGCCGCCACCATGTCGCGGCCGACGACGACGATCAGCCGCCTGACCGCAGCTTCCGCCGCGCGCAGCAGGCGGTAGACGGCGCGGTGGACGCGGCGGGGGAGGGTTAGGGAAAGGCACCCCTCACCAGGTCCGGCTAACCCCTCGGCTTTGCCTCGGCGAGCCGGACCATCCTCTCCCTCAAGGGGCGAGGAAGAGGCGAGCCGAGCCGGACCCGGCCCTCCGCTATGGCTCCGGGCGCTCGGTCGCTCGCAAAGCCCATTCCGGGGCTTTTCGTGGCCTTCGGCCACCACTTCTCGCCTCGCCTCAAGGGGCGAGGAAAGCCCGGCCATGATGCACAGCGTGGTGATGATGGGGCCGAGCAGCCGGACATTGCGTTCGATCACAAGGTCCCACTCGATCCCGCTTTGCCAGTCACTCGTTGCGTCCCAGTTGGCCACCTGTGCCTCCTTTCATCGCCGACAGTGTCGCGGAGGGGCGAAGGGGTGTGGATCGAAAGGCGAGTAGCGCGTGGCGAATGGCGAGTGGGGCAAGGGGTTGGCGGCAACTGGCGCGGAAATCGATGCACCTCCTGTCTTCCCGCACAAGGGGAGAAGGACAGGGCGCACTCGCAGGCTTTTTCGGTCCGCCGGGTCGCGGCCGCCTGGTGTGTCCCCTATCGCGCCCGCCGGATCTCCTCCTCCAGTTTTCCCAGATGCGCGATCTTGCGGAAGCGGGGGTGATCGGCCGGCTCTTCGGCGTGCTCCAGCACCCAGGTGAGTTCGTGCGGCACGAAGACGCCCCAGCCGCCGGCGTCGAGGGCCGGGAGCACGTCGGACTTCAGCGAGTTGCCCACCATCATCGCCCGCTCCGCGCCGTCGCCATGGCGGGCGAAGATGCGGCGGTAGGTGTCGGGCTTCTTGTCCGAGACGATCTCGACGGCGTCGAAGAAGTCGCCGAGCCCGGAGGCGGCAAGCTTGCGCTCCTGGTCGAACAGATCGCCCTTGGTGATCATCACCAGCCGGTAGTCTCCGGCCAGCGCCTCCAGCGTCTCGCGCACATGCGGCAGGGTCTCGACCGGATGCGACAGCATCTCGCGCCCGGTCTCGAGGATTGCCTGGATGACGTTTGCCGGCGCGCGACCCTCGGTGACCTCGATCGCCGTCTCGATCATCGACAGGGTGAATCCCTTGATGCCGAAACCGTAGGCGGCGAGGTTCTTCCTCTCGGCAGCCAGGAGGCGCTCGACCAGATGGTCCGGCTCCGCATAGTCGGCCAGCAGTTCGGCGAAGCGGCGTTCGGTCAGCCGGAAGAACTGTTCGTTCTGCCAGAGCGTGTCGTCGGCATCGAAGCCGATGGTGGTGAGACTGGACATGGCGATCTAGTCTCACCCGGGGCCGACCTGCGTCAATATCCATCCGGCCACAGGCCCGAAGGAACGGGCGCGCGCCGGCACGACTGGCCGGCCTTCTCAAGGAAGCACCCGCTTTGCCGGATCAGGCTCCGAGGAGGTCGTTTCTGGCCGCTATCGCGTGGGGCGCGAGCAACTCGTCTACAAGGACGCCGCGCGTTCGTGCGTAAGCCTCAACGATACCGCGCGCGGTCTCCGGCTCGACGTCGCCCTGCAGCGCCGCACGGCAGGCGCGCACGGCCATATTGTGCGCGGGACCGTGTTCGAGCGGCGCGAGTTCATCAAGCGCCTGCAGGGCATCGGTGGCATTGTCGATGTGGCGAGGGAATCCCAGACCGACGAACATGATCAGGGGACGTTCGAAAGCGGCACCATTCATCGCAACCTCCTTTCGCGATTCAATCCAACGGAGCGGCTTTGATATGGCTGGCCTCGAGGGCCGCCGGACAGGATTTTGGTATCGGAGCGTCTGTCGTCAAGACCTCATCCTGGTCCAAAATCAAACGAAAACGGCGGGCCGAAGCCCGCCGTTCGATCCGTCCGAAGACGCCTGGTTACTCTGCCGTCGCTGCGGCGAGCTTGGCGGCGGCTTCTTCCTGAGCCTTGGCCAGCAGGGCGGCGCGTTCCTGCGCCTTCTTGCCGGGCTTGGCCTTCTCGGGGTTCGAGCGGGCTTCGCGCTTGGCGATGCCGGCCTCGTTGAGGAAGCGCAGCACGCGATCGGTCGGGAGCGCACCATTGCTCATCCAGTGATTGATGCGGTCGGCGTCGAGCTTGACGCGCTCGGCCGAATCCTTCGGCATGAGCGGGTTCCACGAGCCGACCGTCTCGATGAAGCGGCCGTCGCGGGGCGAGCGGACGTCGGCGATGACGACGTGGTAGTAGGGACGCTTCTTGGAGCCCGCGCGGGCCAGTCTGATCTTCAGTGCCATGATGTTTTCTCCTGATGTCTCACTGAGGGTTGCGGCCGTGCGGCCGGTTCATGCGCCGTTGGTCGCGGCGATCTGCTCGTGGTGCCGGATGACTTCCTTCACCACGAAATTGAGGAACTTTTCCGCGAAGTCCGGGTCGAGATGAGCCTCCTTCGCCAGCCGGCGCAGGCGGGCGATCTGCTCCTGCTCGCGCGCCGGGTCGGCCGGCGGCAGGCCGTGCGTCGCCTTGAGCACGCCGACCGCCTGGGTACAGCGAAAGCGCTCGGCCAGCATGTGGATCAAGGCGGCGTCGATATTGTCGATCGAGGCGCGGTAGCCGGCCAGGATCTCGCGAGCGCGGTCGGTGTCGTTCAATTGAGCCTCCCAACATGGGCGCGGAACTCTTCGGGCGGCAGGTGGCGCCAGATCTCCAGCAGGCCGTAGGGTCTGACCTCGACGGCGCCTTCATGATGCGCGCCGAGGCGCGTCGCCAGCCGGAAGGAGCGCTCGTTGCCGGGGAAAATCGCCGACATGGCCGTCGACCAGCCAAGGTCGTCATAGGCGAAGGAGATCGCGCGCGCCGCCGCCTCCCGCGCATAGCCGCGGCCTTCGAACTCGGGCAACACCGTCCAGCCGATTTCGGGCTCGGGCCAGCCTTCGGGATAGGTGGGGCCGACGATGCCGACGGCCCGGCCGGTCGCCTTGTCCTCGACCACGAACTTGCCGTAGCCGCGCAGAGCCCAGCAGCCTGCATAGGCGGCGATCCGCTTCCAGGTGGAAACGAGATCCTCCGGCCCGCCGACGAAGCGCGAGGCGTCGGATGCGTAGAAGCCGGCAAAAGCTTCCACGTCGCCAGGCTGGAAGCCGCGCAGCACCAATCGCTCGGTTTCCAGCGTCGGAATCATTTCTTCGGCCCCTTGGGGAGACCGGGGAAGCCGCCGAGACCGGGCAGCTTCATGCCGCCCGGCAGACCGGGAAGTCCGCCCGCGCCGGGCAGGCCGGGGAGACCTTTCGGCAGGCCGCCGCCGAGGCCGGCCGCTTCCGCCTGCTTCTTCAGCGCCTCGAGCTGCTTCGGATCCATGCTGGAGAGATCGGGCATTCCGCCCGGCATGCCGCCGGCGAGGCCGCCGAGCCCCATCTTGTTGGCGAGGCCGCCCATCATGCCGCGCATGAGGCCGCCGCCTTTGCCCTTGCCGCCCATCGCCTTCATCATGTCGGCCATCTGGCGGTGCATCTTCAAGAGCTTGTTGATGGCGGCGGCGTCGGTGCCGGAGCCCTTGGCGATGCGCTGCTTGCGCGAGTGCTTGAGGAGATCGGGATTGGCGCGCTCGGCCTTGGTCATCGACTGGATGATGGCGATCTGGCGGGCGAACAACTTGTCGTCCATGCCGGCGGCGGCCATCTTGTCCTTCATGCCGCCCATGCCCGGCATCATGCCCATGATGCCGCCCATGCCGCCCATCTTCTTCATCTGCTCGAGCTGGCTGGCGAGGTCGTTCAGGTCGAACTTGCCGGCCTGCATCTTCTTCGCCATCGCCGCGGCCTGTTCCGCGTCGATGTTCTCGGCAGCCTTCTCGACGAGCGAGACGATGTCGCCCATGCCGAGGATGCGGTCGGCGATGCGCTTGGGATGGAATTCCTCCAGCGCGTCCATCTTCTCGCCGACGCCGATCAGCTTGACCGGCTTGCCCGTGACGGCGCGCATGGAGAGCGCCGCACCGCCGCGTCCGTCGCCGTCCATGCGGGTCAGAACGAGACCGGTGACGCCGACGCGCGTGTCGAAGGAGCGGGCGAGATTGACCGCGTCCTGACCGGTCAGCGAGTCGGCGACGAGCAGGATCTCGTGCGGCTTGGCGGCGGTCTTGATGTCCACCATCTCGAGCATCAGCGGCTCGTCGATATGGGTGCGGCCGGCGGTGTCGAGAATGACGACATCGTAGCCGCCGAGGCGGCCGGCCTGCTCGGCGCGGCGGGCGATCTCGACCGGCGTCTGGCCCGGCACGATCGGCAGCGTCGCGACCTTCACCTGCTCGCCGAGCTGGCGCAGCTGTTCCTGCGCGGCCGGGCGGCGCGTGTCGAGCGATGCCATCAGCACCTTGCGGTTCTGCCGCTCGGTCAGGCGCTTGGCGATCTTGGCGGAGGTCGTGGTCTTGCCGGAGCCCTGCAGGCCGACCATCATGATGACGACGGGCGCGGGCGCGTTGAGATCGATGCCCTGGCCGTCGGTGCCGAGCATGGCGACCAACTCGTCATGGACGATCTTGACGACCATCTGGCCGGGCTTGATCGACTTGAGCACAGCGGCGCCGACCGACTTCTCGCGCACCTTGTCGGTGAACGAGCGCACGACCTCGAGCGCGACGTCGGCTTCGAGCAGCGCACGGCGCACCTCGCGCAGCGCCGCGGCGACATCGGCCTCCGACAGCGCGCCGCGGCCGGTCAGGCCGTTGAGGATGGAGCCAAGGCGCTCCTGGAGAGATTCAAACATCCGCTTCCCATTCCTGGCGATTGAGTTCGCCGGAGAGGTAGTGACTGCCCGCGCGATTTGAAACGCCAAAGCCGAAAAGCACCCGGGGGCGCACAGCGCTGCCGGGTGTTGGCTTCCGGGATCGGTCCTATTCAGGCGTCCCGGTCAGCGGCTCGGAGTGTCAACTCGTCGCGGAATTCGCCGCGTGTAGACAGGAAAAGGGGCGCAGAGTCAAGGCGGACGGGTCGTTTCAGCGCTGCCGGCGTAGCAGCCCATCAACGAACGTCAGCTTTGCCGCTACCTTGGGCGAGATGACGAAAGGATAGAGATCGGGCAGGCCCATGCAGCGGTTGATCGAGTTGGAGGCGTTGGAAAGCACGATCCAGCGTTCGAGCGTGCGGTCGAAAGGCGATTCAGGCGTCGTTTCCGTGCTGTCCGCGTTCGGCGTGTGCAGATCCTCCTCCTTCGTCTCCATCGCCGAGATCGACATGCCGAGCGCGTCGGCCATTTCGAGCGTGTCGACGATGTGGAGATAGTGCGCCCAGGTCTCGGCCCAGTCCTCCCAGGGATGGCTGGCCGCATAGGCGGTGATGTGGTTCTCCTGCCAGTCCGGTGCCGGCGGGCTGGCGTAGTGGGTCTTGAGCGCCTGTTCGTAGTCCGCGGTCTCGTCGCCGAACACGTCGCGGAAGCGCGCCAGCCAGTCGGGATCGTCGCGGATCAGCCGGTCCCAGTAGTAATGGCCGATCTCGTGGCGGAAATGGCCGAGCAGGGTGCGGTAGGTCTCGCCCATGGCGATGCGCCGCTGTTCGCGCTCGACGGAATCCGCCTCGGCGACGTTGAGCGTGATGACGCCGTTGTCGTGGCCGGTGAGGATGTGCTCACCGCCAGGTCCGCCGCCGATCGGATCGGCGAGGAAGTCGAAGGCGATGCCGGCTTCGTCGTCGGGCGTCTGCTTGGGGCGCACTTCCAGCCCGAAAGACAGGAGCGCGTAGACCAGCCGCCGCTTGGCGGCCTCGACGCGGATCCATCTCCCCTGATTGCCTTCGATGGACAGGTCGGGGATGGTCTTGTTGAGCGCGCAGGCGCGACAGAATGCCTGAGGGCCGGGCGCGCGCCAGTTGCACAGCGCCTCGTCGGCGTTGGAACAGGCGAAGGCCGTTTCCCCGGGCAGCACGAAGTCGGCCGCGTCGGGATCATACAGAACCTCCGCGCCGCAGGCGAGGCAGCGCGAATTCTCGAAATAGAGCCGCTGGCCGCAGGCCGGGCAGGAAAAGAGCTTCACGGCGGGAATCCGCTGGATGGAGGGAAGGACGGCCGCTTCAACGCAGACAATCGCGAAACGTTGCGCCGGGCAAATGAAAACCGCCGGGCCCAGGCCCGGCGGTTTCCTTCTAGTTGCCGTCAGCGGACGACGTAGACGATGCGTCGGGTCTGCGGCTCGACCAGCACCGGCTGGCCGTTCACGTAGACGTAGCGATACTCGTAGTCCGGCACCTCGGCCAGGGTGACCGTTTCCGGCAGGCTGGCGCCGACCACGACTTCGCCGTCGAGATAGACGGGCTCGACCTGGTTGGTGCGGACATAGGTGACGACCTTGTCCGGCGGCGGCGAGGCGAGGCCTTCGGCCGAGCCGCCGATCGCCGCACCCGCGACGCCGCCGACAACCGCGCCGATCGGGCCGCCGATAAGGGCACCCGCCACCGCGCCCGTTGCGCCGCCGGCTAGGGCACCGCCGCCGCCCTGGGGCTGCTCATAGGTCACGACCGGAACGGAGGTGCGGCTTTCGGTGACGACTGCCGCCGTTCCGTTGCGGTCGATCGTCAGGTAGTCGGAGTAGACCCAGCCCGGGCCGCCCGAGGTGCTGACCTGGCACCACTTGGAATTGTCGATACAGCCGCTGAGATCGGCCGGGCCGCCGGCCGGGATCATGCCGATCACCGGATACTGCGGGCCGGGACCACCGCGAACATTGAGGTCCGTCGTGGCGGTGACGCCGCTCTGGGCCGACGCGATGCTGGTCGCAGCGGCGAATGCGAACGCCGCCAACGGAAGTGCGAATCGATTGATCATTTTTCTCTCCAGTGGATTTCCCCTTCGAAGCGGCAAACGGGGAGAGGCGGAGATGGTTCCGGAAAAGCCCGGGCGATGCCGGCTGCCGGCTCATGTGACATCCTGGAAACATCAGCCGGATAACGCGACATTGAATGGCCGCAACTTCATCTTAACCGTGACAAAGCAGGTTCAGAATGGCAGAAAACAGCGGAATCACGGGTTTGGAGAGATACATGGCGTTTCTTGCGCGGGGCGCGAAGCTTGTTTCGGGTATAGTGGTTGCATGGGGTCTGGGCGTGGCAGCGGCGAACGCCGCGAGCTGCGGCAAGGATGGCAGCGGGTTCGAAGCCTGGAAGCAGGCGTTTGCCCAGGAAGCCAAGGGCGCGGGGGTCAAGAACAAGGGTCTCCAGGCCCTGGCCGGCGCCAAATACGCCACCGCGACGATCAAGGTCGACCGCGCGGTGAAGAAGGCGTTCAGCGGCGACGTCAACTCGTTCATGAAGCGGCGCGGCGGCGCAACCATCATCTCGAAGGGGCGGTCGCTGAAGAAGGCGAACGCGGCGCTGTTTGCCGATATCGAGCGTCGATATGGCGTTCCGCCCGGTCCGCTGCTGGCGATCTGGGGCATGGAAACCGGTTTCGGCGCGGCGATGGGCAACCAGAATACGGTGTCGGCGATCCTGACGCTCGCCTATGACTGCCGCCGGCCGGACTTCTTCAACCCGCACGCTATCGCGGCGCTCAAGCTCGTCGATCGCGGCGTGCTGAGCGCCAGTTCGGTGGGCGCGGCGCACGGCGAATTCGGCCACACGCAGTTCCTGCCCGGCAACGTTCTGAACTTCGGTGTCGGAAACATGAACCTGAAGGACAAGTCGACGGCGCTCGCGTCGACGGCCAACTTCCTGCGCGGGCATGGCTATCGCGGCGGTCCGGCGAGCGCCAATCGCGGCGCGATCGCGGGCTGGAACTCGGCCTCGGTCTATCAGCAGGCGATCATCATCATGGCGGATGCCATCGACGCGGAGTGAGACGCCGGTGCGCCGAAGGCGTGTTCGTCATGCCGGTGGCATGACGAATGGCGTGGAACAGCTGGGAGCTGCCGGAGGCAGCGCGCCCCGGCCAGGCGCGGGCGTCAGTTCAAGCAAGAAGGGCCGGTCCAACGACCGGCCTTTCTCTTTCCGACGTGAATTAGCCGTGCGCCTGGGCTACGCAGACCGGTTTCTTGCCGCCAGCGTCCTGAGGCGAAGGCCGTTGAGGCGGATGAAGCCTTCGGCGTCCTTCTGGTCGTAGGCGCCGCGATCGTCTTCGAAGGTGACGAGGTCGTTGCGGTAGAGCGACTTTACCGAACGCCGGCCGGAGACGATGACATTGCCCTTGTAGAGCTTGAGCCGGACCTCGCCTTCGACGTCCTCCTGGCTCTTGTCAATCAGCGCCTGCAGCATCTCGCGCTCGGGCGAATACCAGAAACCATTGTAGATCAGCTCCGCGTAGCGGGGCATGATGTCGTCCTTCAGATGGCCGGCGCCGCGGTCGAGCGTGATCGACTCGATGGCGCGGTGAGCGGCAAGCAGGATCGTGCCGCCGGGCGTCTCGTAGACGCCGCGCGATTTCATGCCGACGAAACGGTTCTCGACCAGGTCGAGCCGGCCGATGCCGTTGTCGCGGCCGAGATCGTTCAGCGCGGCGAGCATCGCGGCCGGCGAGAGTTTCTTGCCGTTCAGTGTGACGGCGTCGCCCTTGTCGAAGCCGATGACGATCTCGGTGACCGTGTCGGGCGCGGCCATCGGCGAGATGGTGCGCTGGTAGACATATTCCGGCGGGTCGACCCAGGGATCCTCCAGCACCTTGCCTTCGGAGGACGAGTGCAGCAGGTTGGCGTCGACCGAGAACGGCGCCTCGTTGCGCTTGTCCTTGGCGATCGGGATCTGGTACTTCTCGGCGAAGTCGATCAGGTCGGTGCGCGACTTGAACTCCCAGTCGCGCCAGGGCGCGATGACCTTGATGTCGGGATTGAGTGCATAGGCGGAGAGCTCGAAGCGAACCTGGTCGTTGCCCTTGCCCGTCGCGCCGTGGGCGACCGCGTCGGCGCCGGTTTCGCGGGCGATCTCGACCAGATGCTTGGAGATCAGCGGACGGGCAATCGAGGTGCCGAGCAGATAGGTGCCCTCATAGACCGCGTTGGCACGGAACATCGGGAAGACGAAGTCCTTGACGAACTCCTCGCGCACATCGCGGATGTAGATGTCCCTGACGCCCATCATCTCGGCCTTCCTGCGGGCCGGCTCGAGGTCGCTGTCGCCCTGGCCGAGGTCGGCGGTGAAGGTCACGACCTCCGCCCCAAGCTCGGTCTGCAGCCATTTCAGGATGATCGAGGTGTCGAGCCCTCCCGAATAGGCGAGGACGACCTTCTTGACGTTCTTCCACTTCGACATTGCTGATCCTGTCAGGTGTGCTGGCAACGCGGGCAAACCCGCCTTTCGCGCGCCCTTTTAGCAGGAAAGGCCAAGGCGGCAAGCCGTGCCGCCGCCAAGTGTCTCTCGCTGGAGTGATTTGCTTTTGCCGGCTGCCGGCTCTCGAATACATTCGTTTCTGATTCGTGATGCAATCCGCGATTGCAGGCAGCCGCCGGAAGAGGGGGTGGAGTTCGATGCAAAGACACGCCGCCGCGGGGTTCGCGGGCTTCATCCTGCGCAAACGGCTCGGCGCGGCAGCGCTGGCGCTGGCTTGCGGCTGGCCGTCTCTGGCACTGGCCGCGGACCGCTGGGAGCCGGTCGCCGGCGAAGCCGCCATCACCCTTCCCGATCCGCTTCAGGCCAAGGGCATCGCCGGCGCCTCGCTGCGCTGCGCCGAGCAGAAATGGTCGCTCACGCTGACGCTCGCGCCGGAGGCGATCGCCCGGCCGGGCGAGATGGCGGCAAAGCTCTTCGTTGGCGCGCAGGTGTTCGAGGCCGTCACGAAAGCCGAAAACGGCGGGCTCTCCGTTCCGGTGGCGGGTCTCGCGCTCGCGCCGATGAAGACGGGAACGCGCGCAAAGGTCACGATCGAGGGCGCGGAGCCGGCACTCGAGGCCGTCTTCCCGCTGCGTGGGTCGAAGGTCGCGATCGAGGCGGCGGAGCCATTCTGCTCGAAGCGGGACATGTCCGGCTACGAACGCATCGGGCTCACGCCCTACAGCTCCTATCTGCTGGAGGCCAGGGAGCTTCGCAAGGACGAGATCAAGCTGTTCCGCAAGGCGACGACGGCCGAACCGGTCGTTTCGGCCGCCAAGTCGGTGATGCAGGACGGGCGCAGCCTGCTGTTCGTCGAACTGTGCGGCTCGTCCTGGTACTACGGCGCGTCGGGCTGCAACGTCGCGGTCTTCGCCCGCCTCTCCGAGACCGCCGAATGGAAGCAGGTCTACGACACCGAGGGCGCCGACCTTTATCTGGACACCAGCACGCTGGTCGACGGATGGCCGAACCTCATCGCCCTGCCCAAGAAGGGCGGCGGCGACGAGGTGCTCTGGGCGTGGAGCGGCGACGGCTACGCGGTCTCCGAGGGTGGTGCCGTGGCAACTGGCCCTGAAGAGCCTTCGGCGCAGGACGAGCAGTAGCGCGGCGTCACACGCGCTTGCCTGGACCGAGCTGTGTCCACAGGTCGTAGCCGGCAAGGCCGAGGCCGGTCAGGATGGCGACGCTCAGGTCGATGCGCGGCACCTTCACCAGCACAACGCCGAAGAAGATGAGAAACGCGGCGAAGGCGACGAGAGCCAGTGCGCGGGAGGTGGCCATGGCTCAGTTTCCGTACAAAAGGTTCGGCAGGAAATAGGCGATCTGCGGGAAGACGTAGATCAGGACCATGCAGAGGATCACGATGCCCATATAGGGCATCATGCCCCTGAAGATGTCGGCGATCTGGACATGGGCCGGCGAGACGCCCTTCAGATAGTAGGCCGACATCGCCATGGGTGGCGACAGGAAGGCCGTCTGCAGGTTGATCGCCACGAGGATGCCGAAGAACAGCGGATCGATGCCGAAATGCGGCAGTAGCGGCAGGAAGATCGGGATGAAGATGACGATGATCTCGGTCCATTCCAGCGGCCATCCGAGCAGGAAGATGATGAGCTGCGCGACGATCAGGAACATCAGCGGCGACATATCGAGGCCGGTGACGAAATCGGAAATCATCTGCTGGCCGCCGAGATAGGCGAAGACCGAGGCGAATGTGGCCGAGCCGACGAAGAGCCAGCACACCATCGCCGAGGTGCGGGCGGTCAGGTAAACCGACTCCTTCAGCCGCTGCCAGGTGAGCGCGCGGTAGGCAACCGCCAGGACCAGCCCGCCCAGCGCGCCGATCGCGGCGGCCTCGGTCGGAGTGGCGAAGCCGAACAGGATGGCGCCGAGCACCGCGAAGATCAGGAAAGCAAGCGGCACGAAGGAGGTGAACATCATCCAGGCGATCTGGCCGGTGGTGTAGTCGCCGATGTCCTCGTCGCGGGGTTTGGGAGCGAGGTTCTTGTCCAGCATCGCGCGGGCGACGACGTAGAGAAGATAGAGGCCGGCGAGCAGCAAGCCGGGCAAGAGCGCCGCGGCATACATGCGCACGACCGAGACTCCGGACGTCGCGGCATAGACGATCAGCATGATCGAGGGCGGAATAAGGATGCCAAGCGTGCCGCCGGCGCAGATGACGCCGGTGGCGTAGCTGACGTCGTAGCGGGCCTTCAGCATGGCCGGCAGGGCGAGCAGGCCCATCAGCGTGACGACGGCGCCGACGATGCCGGTCGCTGTGGCGAACAGGGTGCAGGTGACGAGAGCGGCCACCGCCATCGCGCCAGGCAGGCGGCGGGTGGCGATGTAAAGCGTCGTGAACAGCCGGTCGACAATGTTGGCGCGCTCGACGAGGTAGCCCATGAACAGGAACAGCGGGATCGAGGTGAGCACGTCGTTCGACATGACCGAGAAGGTCTGGTTCACGAACAGGTCGAAGATGCGGTTGTTGAAGAAGCCGCCGACCCAGGTCTCGAGCAGCGTCCAGGAATCAGCACCGTTCTCGACCGCGCGGTCGTAAGTGCGCCACATCCGGTCGGCGTCGAAGTAGGTGTAGTAGCCGAAGGCCACGCCCAGCGCCATCAGCGTGAAGGCGACCGGAAAGCCGAGGAAGATGGCGAGGATGAGGATCAGCAGCATGCCGACCGCGACCTGTGGTTCGGTCATGTGCTCTCTCCATCGCGGATGCCCTGGCCGGGCAGGCCGGGCGCGGCCTGCCCGGCGCCCACGGTTTGCAGCAGGACCTTCTCGGTTTCCTCGACGTCCTGCGCGTGTGGCGGCCACTGGCCGGTGCGCATGCACAGGATGCAGCGGAACACCTGGGCGATGCCCTGCAGGAAGAGGAGGATGCCGGCCACGACGATGACCGACTTGAACTGGTAGATCGGGATGCCGGCCGGGCTGTTGGACGACACTTCGAGATAGGACCAGGAGCGGGCGGCATATTTCCAGCCGGCGAAGATCAGCGCCAGGATTCCGGGGAAGAAGAAGAGGAAGTAGAGCACCAGCTCCACGGTCGCCTGGGTGCGCGGCCGCCAGAGCCGGTAGACGAAGTCGCCGCGGACATGGCCGTCGCGCGACAGCGTGTAGGCGCCGGCGATCATGAACAGCGTGCCGTAGAGCATGTAGCTCAAGTCGAACGCCCACGGCGTCGGCGCGCGAAAGAAGTAGCGCACGACGACTTCGTAGCCGATGCCCAGCGTCATCACCATGATCGACCAGGCGAAGACCTTGCCGAACCATGCCGACAGCTCGTCGGCGAAGCGAATGTAGCCCTTCATGCCCCAGATCCCGGTTCGACGGGTCGCGTGGCGGCGGGGCGACGAAGCGCCCCGCCGAAGTGAGGTCAGAGGTTGCCCGGGAAGTAGTGCTGGTAGGCCAGCTTGTAGTCGGGCGAAGCGAGGAGCGTGAAGTAGACCACCCGCTCGCAGAAGGCCTTCTGGCTCTCGACGACCTTCTTGAAGTAGGGGTCGCCCTCGAGTGCCGGCATGATCTTGTCCCAGGCTTCGAGCTGCGCGGCGAGAACGGAGTCCGGCGTGCGCTTGACGTTGACGCCGTTCTCCTTGGCAAGCTTCTGCAGATCGGACGAATACTGGTCCATCGCCAGAGAGTAGTTGGCGAGGTGGGCCGCCTCGACCCCGTGCTTCAGGATCGCCTGGAGATCGGGCTCAAGATCCTCGAACGTGTCCTTGTTGAAGATGTATTCGAACGATTCCGAGGCCTGGTGGTAGGACGCGAGCATGTAGTTCTTCGCCACGTCCTGCGCGCCGAAGCGCATGTCTGAGGTCGGGTTGTTGAACTCGAACCCGTCGATGACGCCGCGCTCCATCGCCGGCACGATTTCGCCGCCGGGAAGCTGGGCGACCGACGCGCCCATCGCCTGGAACAGGTCCGCCGCGAGGCCCACGGTGCGGTATTTCAGCCCCTGGAGCTGGGAGGCGTCGGTGATCTCGCTCTTGAACCAGCCGAGCGGCTGGGCAGGCATCCCGGTGCCCAGGAAGCCGACGATGTTGAGGCCGAGCACCTGCTGGGTCAGCTCGTTGTAGAGCGCCTCGCCGCCACCCTTGTAGAACCAGGCGAGCATCTGGTTGGCGTCGCCGCCGAACACCGGGCCGGTGCCGAACAGGGAAGCCGCCTTGTTCTTGCCGTACCAGTAGACCGGAACGGTGTGGGCGGCGTCGATCGTGCCGTCATGGCAGGCGTCCTGCACCTGGAATGCGCCGACGACGGCGCCCGCCGGGAGCAGGTCGATCTTGAGGCGTCCGCCCGACATGGCTTCGACGCGCTCCTTGTACTGGCCGGCCATCTCCTGGAAGACGTCCGACGCCGGCCAGGACGACTGCATCTTCAATGTCTTGGGGGCTTGCGCCAGGACCGCGGGAGCGGCGAGCGTGCCGACCGCGGCAGTTGCGACGCCCGTGCCGGCAAGAAACCGGCGGCGCGAGAATTCCTTTCCCATGTCATTCCTCCCGTTTGTTGTTTTTGCTCGATCGGCTTTGTGCAAGGGAAGAATATGGCAATTACCATACGTTGCAAGCGTTTGTATGCGAATGACATACAGAGTGCATTCAGAGCGTGAATTATGCATCGCACAATTTCGATTGTGCGACGCAATACTTCAGCCCTATCCAATTTTCCCGCCGACCGCTTCCGCAGCCGCGGCCGATGGTTTAGGCCTTGGGCTGACTCAACTCAGAGACCGAAGATGCTCTCCCCCATCATTCCCGACGTCACCATCCTCGCCCAGTTCGCCCTGGCCACCGTGATCATCGCGATCACGCCCGGCCCCGACATGACGCTGTTTGTCGGGCGGGCGCTGTCGGAGGGGCGCGCGGCGGGGCTCGCCTGCATGGCGGGGGCACTGACCGGCTGCCTGATCCACACGACGATGGTCGCCTTCGGGCTGTCGGCGCTGATCGTCGCGTCGCCGCAGGCCTTCCTGGTGCTGAAGGTCTTCGGCGCGGGCTATCTGGTCTGGCTGGCCTGGCAGGCGATCCGGAAGGGCTCGGCATTCTCGCCGGAAAAGAAGGCCGGACCGCAGCACTCGCTCGTACAGAACTGGGCGACGGGCATCGGCATCAACCTGCTCAACCCCAAGATCATCCTGTTCTTCATGACCTTCCTGCCGCAGTTCGTGTCCGTGGCGGACCCGCATGCAGCGGCAAAGCTGTTCTTCCTCGGTTTCCTGTTCATCGCGGTGTCGCTGCCAGTCACCGTGCCGATGGTGCTCGCGGCGGACGGGTTCTCGGGCCTGCTCAGGAAGAGCCCGCGCGTCACGCGGGCGATCGACTATCTCTTCGCCGGCGTGTTTTCGGCCTTCGCGCTCAAGATCCTCACCGCGCAGGCAAAGTAGCGCCGGCCTTCCAGCCGCCGGCGAGCCGGCCGGCGACGGCCCAGTAGGCGATGCCGCCGACGAGGCCGGCGCCGATCAGCGTGAAGAGGACGTAGGGGTTCTCGACCAGCGGGTCGCGGGGCGCCGCCGCGCCCGGCTCGAGATCGATCGACGGCGGGACATAGAACCAGAACAGCGCGACGACGCAGGCGCCGACGACGCCGCCGGCGATGGCGTAGTAGAGCCAGTCGCGCGCGCCGAGGATTTCGCCGATCCCGATCGCCACACCGGCCGGCAGGAAGGCGAAGTAGGCCACGAAGAGCGCGACGAAGGGAATCGAGAAGACGATCGAGCCCATCACGATCGCCGGGGCCTCGTCCGCCTCGAAGCCGGCGGAGGTAAGGAAGACAAGATGGAGAAAGGTGCTGGCAACGGCGGAGGCAGCGGCATAGCCGAGCAGGATCAGGAAGAGCTGGCCGAGGATGCGCAGGAACAGGCTCACTCCTCGCCGTGCCCCGCGATCATCATCGCCTCGAGCGCGAGGCGGTCGACGCGGCGCATGCGCTCCGATTCGGACTTGAGCTGGCCGCAGGCGGCGAGGATGTCGCGGCCGCGCGGCGTGCGGATCGGCGAGGCGTAGCCGGCGTCGTTGATGTAGTCGGCGAACTTCTCGATCGTTTCCCATTCCGAGCACTGGTAGTTGGTGCCGGGCCACGGGTTGAACGGGATCAGGTTGATCTTCGAGGGGATGCCCTTCAGCAGCTTGATCAGCGCCTTGGCGTCGTCAATGGAATCGTTGACGTCGCGCAGCATGACATATTCGAAGGTGATGCGGCGGGCGTTGGACAGGCCGGGATAGGCGCGGCAGGCGGCCATCAATTCGGCAAGCGGGTATTTCTTGTTGATCGGCACCAGCAGGTCGCGCAGGTCGTCGTTCGGGGCGTGCAGCGAGATGGCGAGCATGACGCCGAGCTCGGCGCCGGCGCGGACGATCTCGGGCACGACACCGGAGGTGGACAGCGTGATGCGGCGCTTGGACAGCGCCAGCCCGTCGCCGTCGGAGGCGATCAGCAGTGCCTTCTTGACGTTGTCGAAATTGTAGAGCGGCTCGCCCATGCCCATCATGACGATGTTGGAGACCTTGCGGCCTTCCGCCGGGACGATCGCGCCGGCAGGCGTGTCGCGGTCGGGGAAGTCGCCCAGACGGTCGCGCGCGACGAGAAGCTGGGAGAGGATCTCCTCGGAAGTCAGGTTGCGCACCAGCTTCTGCGTGCCGGTATGGCAGAAGGAGCAGTTGAGCGTGCAGCCGACCTGGGACGAGATGCAGAGCGTGCCGCGGCCTTCCTCGGGAATGTAGACGGTCTCGATCTCGACCGGGCGCCCGGCGCCGCGCGGCGGAAAGCGGAACAGCCATTTGCGCGTGCCGTCCTGCGAGATCTGTTCCTCGACGATCTCGGGCCGCGCGATGGTGAAATGCTCGGCGAGCGTCGCGCGCAGTTCCTTGGAGATGTTGAACATCTGGCCGAAGTCGGAGACGCCGCGGACGTAGAGCCAGTGCCAGAGCTGGCTGACGCGCATCTTCGCCTGGCGCTCCGGCACGCCGGCGCCGACGAGTGCTGCCGCCATCTCTTCGCGCGACATGCCGACGAGCGACGGCTTTTCGCGCGCATTCTGCGCGGAAAACCCGGTTGTCGCGGGGGCAACGCCCGTCCGCGTATCGTTCAGAACTGTAACTGCCATGGGTGCCGAGATGCCGTTTGCGCGGAGATAGGTCTTCGCGTCGTCCGGCGCCAGATAGCACAAGAGCCACCATCCGTCACGATGGCGGCCCGCGATGCGCGAAAAGGCGCTCTTACTTGCAGTTGGAAATGTCGGTCAGCGCCGCCGAGATGCCCTTGAGCGAGAAGACGTAGCTGGTCGGATTGCCACGACCGGATTTCGCCGCGACCTTCATGTCGGCGCCGGACTTCATGGCGGCGATGAGCTTCGGCTCCTCGGCGGCATTTTCCATCCAGGCGCGGTTGCCCTTGGTGAACATGGCGAACTTGCTGTCCCCGACCGTCACCTCGACCTTCGAATTTTCCTGGAAGTTGTAGGAGGCGTTGAACTGCGGCTCGAACGAGACGTTCTGGCCGGGCTTCTGCGACACCACGAAATACATCGACTTGCCGTGGTCGAGCGAGGGCGGCTGCTTGTCGGTCGGGATGGTCAGCGTGTAGCAGACCTTGCCCTTGTCGTCGTTGTAGGAATAGAGCGCCCAGTCGCCCTTCTGGCCGATCTTGGCGATGTTCTGCGCCTGGGCGGCTCCGCCCGCGGCGAGCATCGCGCCGGCAATCAGGATGGGGAGTGTCTTGTGCATGTTGTCCTGCCGCAATTCGTGCCGAACGCCGGAAGCGCGTCCCCGGAAACGTCCCGTCACCGACGCATTTGATACAATTTGATTAAATCCAGGTTACGAAAGGGTTACTACCCGACCGTTTCCGGATCCAACCCGGTGCGGAGCGCTCCATCGGCGCGATTTCAATGCGACAGTGAGCCCCGCGCCCTTTGCCGGTGCCGAAAGAGGGCTAGGAAAGCGGCAAGAGTTTGACCTTGGCACTGACGTTGCGGCGGCGGCAGCCTATTCGGCTTCTTCAAGCGCCTTCCTGGCCGCGGTCCGGTGCACAGGCTTGATGTGCCCGCGGATGGCAGTGATGGCCGCCGTCAGCACCGCCACGTCGTCGGTGAAGCCGAAGCCGACGAGGAAATCGGGGATGAAATCCAGCGGCAGGACGAAGTAGGCAAGGGCTGCGAGCAGCGTGCCGCGGACACGGAACGGCGTCTTCGGATCGAGCGCGCAGTAATAGGCCGCCACGAGTTCGTCCATGAACGGCACGTAGCGCGCGGCGCGCTTGGCGGTGCGCCAGAACTCCAGCCGGACGCGTTTCTCGCGACGGCCAGCCTCGTCGGCGTCCACCGGCTTCAAGATCTCGCCAATCTTAACGTCGTCCATCCTCGTCCTTCCTGTGCAGAAAGGATGTGGCCCCGGGGCACAGCCTTTGCAAGATCGCCGGTCAGTTGCCCGCGTAGCGGTTCATCCGGCGGGCGAGTTCAATGTCGAGTTCGGTGACACCGCCCCTGTCGTGGGTGGACAGTGCGACCCTGACCGTCTTGTAGACATTCGACCAGTTCGGGTGGTGGTTCATCTTCTCGGCGGCAAGTGCTGCGCGCGTCATGAAGGCAAAGGCTTCGCTGAAATTGCGGAATTCGAAAGTGCGCTCGATCGAAAGGCCGTCTTCGGCGATCGACCAGCCGGGCAGGTCGGCGAGGGCGCGGGCGAGTTCATCCTTGTCCAGAAGCTCTCTCGTCATGCGATGCTCCGTTCAGACCGTAGCGGTCCGATGGAGATAGTGCGCTCGCCACGCGCGAACAGTCCAGCAAAAGGTCAGCGCATCGCGCGCAGGGCCTGGGGGCCGTGCTGCACGCCTTCCTGTCGTCCGGCCTGCGGCGCGCCGAGCGGCCAGGCTTCCTCGACGATATAGGGGCCGCCGCCGACCGAATCACGCGACGACATCAAGACGAAGCGGCCGACCCGGAACGGCAGGGTGAGGAAGTTGCCGCGGGCCGACAGATAGGAAGCGACCTCGCCGGGGCTGGAGTTGCGGAGCCTGGCAAGCGTGACGTGAGGCACGAACTTGCGCTGGTCCGATGGCGCGCCGACCCGGGTGCAGATGCGGTCGATCTCGCCCTGCAGAGCGTTGAGCGCCGGCGACGGAACCACGCCCGCGTAGATGGAGTGCGGCTTCTTCGAACCGAAGGCGCCGACGCCGGACAGCGTCAGGTCGAAGGCGGGTCGCCGGATGCGGTCGAGCGCGTTGGCGACTTCGTCGGCGACATGGCCTTCGACGTCGCCGATGAAGCGCAGCGTGAGATGATAGTTCTCGACATCGATCCAGCGGGCGCCGGGGACTCCTCCGCGAAGGAGGGAAAGCGACAGGGCGGCGTCGCGCGGGATCTCGAGGGCGGTGAATAGACGGGGCATGTGGGCACCTCCTCGATTCGATCTCGCATTGCAGCGAATCATCGAATGGCGGTCCGGGCAAGCGATTATTTCCGGCCCGCCCCGACCTGGTCGGGCACTACCTGACCAGCGGTTCGATCACCGGCAGCGCTCCCTCGACCATCCGATCGACGCCGGCGGCGGTCGGGTGAAGGCCGTCCTCGAGCTGCAGCGACGGATTTGCCGCGACGCCATCGAGGAAGAACGGGATGAGCGGCGCTTCGTATTTCGCGGCGAGCTTCGGGAAGATTCCGTTGAAGGCGGCGGCATAATCCGGCCCGAGATTGGGCGCGGCGAGCATGCCGGCGAGAACGATGCCGATGCCGCGCGTCTTGAGCGAGGCCATCATCGTGTCCAGGTTCTGTTCGGTTATCTCTGGCGCCAGGCCGCGCAGCATGTCGTTGGCGCCGAGTTCGAGGATGACGAGATCGGTCCCGTCCGGAACGGACCAGTCGAGCCTCGACAGGCCACCCGAGGTCGTGTCGCCCGACACGCCGGCATTGGCCACGGAAACGTCATGGCCGCGCGCCTTCAGCGCTGCTTCCAGCTTCTGCGGAAAGCCCTCGTTCGGGCCAAGATTGTAGCCCGCCATCAGGCTGTCGCCGAAGCCGACGATCCGGAACGTGTCGGCCGCCGCCTGTCCTGTCCATGCGACAACACAAATTAGTGCAGTGCAAAAAGCGCGTTTCACCTGTTTGAATGCCATCGCATGGATCCCATATGACCTTCGACCTGCCCGACCAAGCTCCATATAGGACCGATCCGCCGTGACAGAAGCCGTCATTGAACTCGACGACGTAACGCTCACGCTCGGCCAGGGCGCATCGCGCGTGCATGTGCTGCGCGGCATCAGCCTCTCGGTCGCGCGCGGCGAGGCGGTCGGCATCGTCGGACCGTCCGGTTCCGGCAAGTCGACGCTGCTGATGGTGCTGGCGGGGCTTGAAAGCGTCGACGGCGGCATGGTGCGGATCGCCGGCGAACTGCTCAACGGCCGCAGCGAGGACGAGATCGCCCGGTTTCGCGGCCGCAATATCGGCATCGTCTTCCAGTCGTTCCACCTGATCCCCAACATGACGGCGCTCGAAAACGTCGCCGTGCCGCTCGAACTGGCCGGCGCCGCCGACGCGTTCGCGATCGCCGAACGCGAGCTCGCGGCCGTTGGTCTCGGCGAGCGGACAACGCACTATCCGGGGCAATTGTCGGGCGGCGAACAGCAGCGCGTGGCGATCGCTCGGGCGCTGGCGCCTTCGCCGAGAATCCTCATCGCCGACGAGCCGACAGGAAACCTCGACCAGGCGACGGGCCGGCATATCGCCGACCTGCTCTTCGCCAAGGCGCGCGAGCGCGGCACGACGCTGGTGCTCGTCACCCACGACACGGCGCTCGCCGCCCGCTGCCAACGCCAGATCGCCATCCGCTCCGGCCGTATCGAGACACCGCCGATCGCGGTGAGCGCGTGATGGCGGCTGTCGGCGGATCGGCGAGATCTGGCCTCGCCCTGCGCTTCGCGCTGCGCGAGATGCGCGGCGGCCTGAGGGGCTTTCTCATCTTCATCACCTGCATTGCGCTGGGCGTCGGCGCGATCGGCGGGGTGAATTCCGTCGCCCGCGCGATCACTGCGTCGGTGGCGAGCCAGGGACAGACGCTGCTCGGCGGCGACCTGCGGTTCGAGCTGGTGCAGCGCGAGGCGTCCGAGAAGGAACTCGCCTTCCTGAAGGCACAGGGCGACCTGGCGGTCAGCGCCAACATGCGCTCGATGGCGCGGCTCGAGGACGGTTCGGACCAGACGCTCGTGGAGGCCAAGGCCGTCGATGCCGCCTACCCACTCTTCGGTGCGCTGGAGACGCAGCCGGCCCTGTCGCATGACGACCTGTTCGGCGAGCGCGAAGGCGTGTGGGGCGCGGCGGCACCGGACCTGCTGTTCGACCGGCTCGGGCTGAAGGACGGAGCGCGGATCAGGCTCGGCGGCGCGACCTTCGAACTGCGCGCCCGCATTCTCAACGAGTCCGACGCCGTGTCGGACGGATTCGGCTTCGCGCCGCGGCTGATGGTGTCGATGGACGGCTTGCGCGCCTCGGGGCTGATCCAGCCCGGCAGCCTCGTCGAGCATGCCTACAAGATCAGGCTCGGCGCCGGCGCGACCGATGCGGACATCACCGCGATCTCCGACAGGGCCAAGGCGGACTTCCCGGAAGCGGGCTGGAGCATCCGCTCGCGCTCCAATGCCGCGCCTTCGCTGTCCAGCAATGTCGAGCGATTCTCGCAGTTCCTGACGCTGGTCGGGCTGACCGCGCTGGTCGTCGGCGGCGTCGGCGTGGCGAACGCGGTGCGGGCGCATCTCGACGCCAAGCGCGGCGTCATCGCCACGCTGAAGAGCGTCGGCGCATCCGGCGGCTTCGTGTTCTCGGTCTATCTGTTCCAGGTGATGATCGTCGCTGCGATCGGCATCGTCATCGGTCTGGCGATCGCGGTGGCCATGCCCTTCGCGGCGGGCGCGGCGCTGTCGTCGGTCATTCCGGTTCCGGCCGAAGGCGGTGTCTATCCCGACGCTCTGGCGATGGCCGTGCTGTTCGGCGTGCTCGTCACGCTCGCCTTCGCCATCCTGCCGCTCGGCCGGGCGCGGGACATCCCCGCCACCGCGCTGTTCCGCGAACTGGGGCTCGAGAGCCGCGGCCTGCCGCGCCTGCCTTATCTGGCGGCGGCGCTGGGCATCGCGGTCGTGCTCGCCGGCCTCGCCGTCTGGTTCTCGTCCGACCGGCGCGTAGCGCTGATCTTCGTCGGCGCGGCGGTCTTCGCCTTCATCGTCCTGCGCAGCGTCGCGGTGCTGGTGCAATGGATCGCCCGCGAGGCGCCGGTCGTCCGGTCGACACCGCTGCGGCTGGCCATCGGCAACATCCACCGGCCAGGCGCCTTGACGCCATCGGTCGTTCTGTCGCTCGGCCTCGGGCTGACGCTGCTCGTGACGCTCGCCCTGATCGACGGCAATCTGCGCCGCCAGATCGCGAGTAACCTGCCGGAGCGCGCGCCGAATTTCTTCTTCGTCGACATCCAGCCGAGCGAAGTCGACAGGTTCAGCGAGGTCGTGGCGACAGCATCGCCGAACGGCACGCTGACCAAGGTTCCGATGCTGCGCGGACGCGTCATCGCGCTCAACGGCGTCGACGTACAGCAGATCCAGGTGCCGCCCGAAGGCCAATGGGTGCTGCGCGGCGACCGCGGCATCACCTATGCCGAGACGGTGCCCGAGAACGCGACCCTGAGCGCCGGCAAATGGTGGCCGAAGGACTATGCCGGCGAGCCGCTGGTGTCGTTTTCGGCCGAGGAGGCGCAGGAGATCGGGCTGAAGATCGGTGATACGGTCACCGTCAACGTACTCGGGCGCAACGTCACGGCCCGCATCGCCAATATGAGGCAGGTCGAGTGGGAATCGATGGGCATCAATTTCGTCATGGTGTTCTCGCCCAACGCCTTCGCCGGCGCGCCACATGCCTGGCTGGCCACGCTTCTCGACAGGAAGGCGACAGCCGAGCAGGAGTCGAAGATCCTGAACGAAGTGACGCGTGCCTTTCCCGCGGTGACGTCCGTGCGCGTCAAGGACGCGCTGGACATCGTCAACCGGCTGGTGGGCCAGCTCGGGGTCGCGATCCGGGCTGCCGCGGCCGTGGCGCTGGTCGCCTCTGTCCTGGTGCTTGCCGGTGCGCTGGCGGCGGGAAATCGCGCGCGGGTGCATGATGCCGTCGTGCTGAAGATGCTCGGCGCCACGCGCGGCACGCTGATCACCGCATTTTCGCTGGAATACATGCTGATCGGGCTCGCCACCGCGATCTTCGCGCTCGCCGCCGGTGGCGCGGCTGCCTGGTTCGTCGTGGCGCGGATCATGACGCTGCCGTCGAGCTTCCTGCCCGATGTGGCGATCGGCACGGTGCTCATAGCCTTGTTGCTGACGGTCGGTATCGGACTTGCCGGAACATGGCGCATCCTCGGGCAAAAGGCGGCGCCGGTGCTGCGCGATCTGTGATCGGATTTTTGCTACATTGTATGATCACAGTGCGTGACGCCGCGTTACGGGCCTTGTTACCGACACGAAGAATGATCATATTGTGCGCAGGCATGCTGGAGCCCCGCCAGCGGCGCCTGGAGCGCGGATCGCCGCGAGCCGACACCGGACGGGGCAGTAGCAAAGAGGAATCCTATGGCTGACCTTCGCAATTACCAGATGCGTGCAGGCGCGGGCACCCGCGTCGACACCGGCATCGACGAAGGGCTGCGCGCCTATATGCTGAAGGTTTACAACCTGATGGCGCTCGGCCTTGCAATCACCGGCCTGGCCGCGCTCGGCACGATGATGCTCGCGACCACCAACGATCCGGCCGCCGCTGCGGCAACGCTCGGCAATGGCAAGATGCTGACCTCCCTCGGTGTCGCGCTCTACGGCACGCCGCTGAAGTGGGTCGTCATGCTCGCCCCGCTCGGCATGGTCTTCTTCCTGAGCGCCCGCATTCATACGCTCAGCGTTTCGGCCGCCCAGACGATGTTCTGGGTATTCGCCGGCCTGATGGGCCTGTCGATGTCGTCGATCTTCCTCGTCTACACCTCGGCCTCGATCGTGCAGACCTTCTTCATCACGGCCGCTTCGTTCGGCGCGCTGTCGCTCTACGGCTACACGACCAAGCGTGACCTGACCGGCATGGGCTCGTTCCTGATCATGGGCGTGTTCGGCCTGATCATCGCGATGGTGGTGAACATCTTCCTGCAGTCGCCGGCCATGCAGTTCGCCATCTCGGCGATCGGCGTGCTGATCTTCGCGGGCCTCACCGCCTACGACACGCAGAAGATCAAGGAGATGTATTTCGAGGGCGACGAGGTTCTGGTCGCCGGCCGCAAGGCCATCATGGGCGCGCTGACGCTCTATCTCGACTTCATCAACCTGTTCTCGTTCCTTCTGTCCTTCCTCGGCAACCGCGAGTAGGCGGAACGGAAGCGAAATCGGAAAGGGCGGCTTCGGCCGCCCTTTTCTTTTGGTGCTTTGATGCGGTATCGCGATTCGATCAATCGCGGAAAACGCCATGACCATCGACATCCGACCCGCCGCGCCCGACGACCTGCCGGCCATCGCCGCGATCTACGCGCATGCGGTGACGCATGGAACAGCGAGCTACGAGCTCGCAGCGCCGGGCCTCGACGAGATGCGGAACCGCTACCAGAGCCTCGTTTCCGCCGGCTATCCCTATCTCGTCGCCACGAGCGGCGGCGCGATCCTCGGCTACGCCTATGCCGGGCCGTTCCGGCCGCGCCGCGCCTATCGCTTCATGGTCGAGGATTCGATCTACCTGGCGCCCGAATCACAGGGAAAGGGCATCGGCGGCCTGCTGCTCGCGCGGCTCGTCGCGGACTGCACGCGGCTCGGCTTCCGCCAGATCGCGGCGGTGATCGGCGACGGAGAGCGCAACCGTGCCTCCGTCCGGCTGCACGAGAAGGCCGGCTTTCGCCATGCGGGCACGCTGGAGGGATCCGGCTACAAGCACGGGCGCTGGCTCGACACGGTGTTCATGCAGCTGACGATCAACGGCGGAAAGGACCTGCCGCCGGATCCCGAATCACTTCCCGGCAGGATGGTCTAAAGCGCGTTGCGGGAGAGCGGCGTCAGGCAACGCGCTTTAGCTCTTTGTTTTCATGCATGTCGTTATCCCAAAACAGCTACGCACTTTTGGGCGACATGCATCAGGCTTCCACCAGTTTCAGCGTCTTGTCGAAGACGGTCAGCACGCGGGCCAGCTCGTGGCCACGCTTGAGGATGAGCCCCGAGGCGGAGACGACCGAATAGGCGCCCTGGCGGCGCGCCAGCGACGGATCCTTGATGATTCTGTAGAGCGGCGTCTCGCTGGTGCGGCGGAAAACCGAGAATATCGCGCGGTCGCTCATGTGGTCGATGGCGTAGTCGCGCCATTCGTTGGCGGCGACCATGCGCCCGTAAAGCCGGAGAATCTGATCGAGTTCGCGCCTGTCGAAAGTGACCGGAATATCCATCCGCTGGCGGCGCGCGTCCGACAGCGGAATAAGTATTGCGGAATCGTCACCGCCCTCCCCGCCGGCGCTGCGATCGACCATCCACTCCACTCCGTGACAGTTGAGTGACAGGGTCGCTCGTTCGCCGAACGAAATCAACACCTAATGCTTCAAAGTGGGCTGTCAGGGCGGTTTCGCGGTTCACGCATCATGAATGCGAATGTGACATTGGTGATCGCTTTGACACATTCTCGCCGCGAAATAATCCACCTGCGGCCAGCATTCGACCGAAAGATGCGTTCGTTGCCTGAGACGGTTCGGTCCGGCGCCGGCCCTGTAAACCCCAAGCCCCCCGCCCATGGGGCTCGCGCTGGACCGATCCTTCGGGGCTCCCGAGCATAACGGGAGTCTCGAGCGACAATCCCGAAAGACCTGCGGCCGGCATTCGATCTTCGGATCGAATGTCGGTCTTTTCTTTTGCCGATCAGACGCCGCCCTGCGGGAAATTGGCCGCGCCGAGAATAGGTCCGGGTGCGCCGTCGGGACGGACGGATTGCAGCAGAACGGCAAATCCGCCCGGCCCCCGCTTGGACATTTCACTCGCTGGGAGTTCGAATGCCGTTGCCTTGCCGTGCCACATGCCGGCAGCCTGGACGCCGGTGACCGGGTTCACGTAGCGCACGTGCTGGCCTTTGTTCTCGCCGGCGGTGATGTTCACGGAATGGGGAAAGTCGTAGTAGACGATGGTGACATGGGCCTTCTGCCCGAAGCTGCCCGCACCGGTCTCGATGACGATGCTGTCGCCCCGCTTTCGCACATCCACGTCGACAACGAGGCCCTGCCCCGTATTGCCGAGGGACGACAGCGTTCCCTCGATCTCGCCGCGTCTGGAACCATTGACGTGCACCCTGCCGTTGACCACGGCCTGGGGCGTATAGACGGAGCGGGTCTCGAAGGCCTTCCGATAGTCGTCCTGGCGGGCTGAGCTGTCGGGGTTGGCGAGCGTATCGCGCCAGCCCAGGTAGTCCCAATAGCCGACATGGTAGCCGAGGGCGAGCACGTCGCCGCGCTTCGACAGTTCGGTCAGATTGGCATCGGCCGCGGGCGAGGATTTGCAGCCCTGGCTCGTGAACAGCTCGACGACCCCGGCCAGGCGCTCTCCCGCCCAGCAGATCGGATTGGTTGCAAACAGCGACAGCGCCGTCAGAGCGGCGGCGCCAAGGCTCTTCAGTATCATCGGTCTCACATGCCCCGCAGCCGTGTTACGGCCACTTCTTCTTATCTGCCCAAAGCATAGGCAGACAAGCAATCAACGGGAAGTCACGTTGGGGTGAGCGCTCGCGCGAGTTTCAAAGCCAGAATTCTGAAGGGGCGGCTCGATCGCGGGGGGACGCATACGAACGGCGCCGGACGGTTTCGTCCGGCGCCGCCATTCGTTGATCGGCTGTCTCGACTATGCCGCGAGGTCGCGCAGCACGTATTGCAGGATGCCGCCGTTCTTGAAGTAGTCGAGCTCGTCCAGCGTATCGATGCGGCAGAGGATCGGAACGTTCTTCACCGTGCCGTCGGCGAAGGTCACCTTGGCGACCATCTTCTGGCGCGGCTTGATGGTCTCGATGCCGTCGATCTCCACCTTCTCGTCGCCCTTGAGGCCAAGCGAGGCCCAGGAGGTGCCCTCCTCGAAGGTGAAGGGGATGACGCCCATGCCGACCAGGTTCGAGCGGTGGATGCGCTCGAAGGACTGGGCGATGACGGCCTTGACGCCGAGCAGGTTGGTGCCCTTCGCGGCCCAGTCGCGCGACGAGCCGTTGCCGTATTCGACGCCGGCGAAGACCACCAGCGGCACCTTTTCCTGCTGGTAGAGCATGGCGGCGTCGTAGATCGACATCTCCTCCTTCGAGGGATAGTGGATCGTGTAGCCGCCCTCGCGGCCGTTTTCGCCGAGCATGTGGTTGCGGATGCGGATGTTGGCGAAGGTGCCGCGCATCATCACTTCATGGTTGCCGCGGCGCGTGCCGTACTGGTTGAAGTCGGCGACGCCGACGCCGTGGTCGGTGAGATATTTGCCAGCGGGCGAGGCCGCCTTGATCGAGCCGGCGGGCGAGATGTGGTCGGTGGTGATCTTGTCGCCGAACAGACCGAGGACGCGCGCGCCCTTGATGTCGCCGATCTTGCCGAAGCCCTTGCCCATGCCGACGAAGTAGGGCGGGTTCTGGACATAGGTCGAGTTGTCGTCCCAGGCGTAGGTCTGGCCGGTGGGGGCCTGAACCTTCTGCCAGTTCTCGTCGCCCTTGAAGACGTCGGCATATTTGCGGGCGAACAGCTCGCGGGTGACATTCTTGGCGATGAACTCCTGGATCTCGACATTGGTCGGCCAGATGTCCTTGAGGTAGACCGGCTTGCCGTTCCTGTCTTCGCCCAGCGGCTCGGTGGTCAGATCCTTGGTCACCGTGCCGGCGAGCGCGTAGGCGACGACCAGCGGCGGCGAGGCGAGATAGTTCGCCTGCACGTCCGGCGAGACGCGGCCTTCGAAGTTGCGGTTGCCGGACAGGACGGCGGCGGCGATCAGACCCTTGTCGTTGATCGTCTTGGAGATCGGCGCCGGCAGCGGGCCGGAATTGCCGATGCAGGTGGTGCAGCCGAAGCCGACAAGATTGAAGCCGATCTGGTCGAGCTCCTTCTGGAGACCCGCCTTTTCGAGATATTCCGCCACGACCTGCGAGCCGGGCGCGAGCGACGTCTTGACCCACGGCTTCTGCTTCAGGCCGACGCGGTTGGCATTGCGCGCGAGCAGGCCGGCGCCGATCAGCACCGACGGGTTGGACGTGTTGGTGCAGGAGGTGATCGCAGCGATGACCACGTCGCCGTGGCCGAGGTCGAAGTCGGTGCCTTCGACGGCATACCGCTTCGAGATCTCGACGGTCTTCTTGTATTCGGTCTCCATCGCCTTGGCGAAGCCGGCGGCGATGTCCTGCAGCGCCTGGCGGCCTTCCGGACGCTTCGGGCCGGCCATGGAGGGCACGACCGAGCCGAGGTCGAGGTCGAGCGTGTCGGTGAAGACCGGGTCGGCGATGCCGTCGTGCCGCCACAGGCCTTGAGCCTGTGAATAGGCCTCGACCAGCGCGATGCGGGCGTCGGAGCGGCCGGAGGTGGTCAGGTAGTTGATCGTCTCGCCGTCGACCGGGAAGAAGCCGCAGGTGGCGCCGTATTCAGGCGCCATGTTGCCGATGGTCGCGCGGTCGGCCAGCGTCATCGAGGAGAGGCCGGGGCCGAAGAACTCGACGAACTTCCCGACGACGCCCTTCTTGCGCAGCATCTGGGTGACGGTGAGCACGAGGTCGGTGGCGGTGACGCCTTCCTTGAGCTTGCCGGTGAGGCGGAAGCCGATGACCTCCGGCAGCAGCATGGAGACGGGCTGGCCGAGCATCGCGGCCTCGGCCTCGATGCCGCCGACGCCCCAGCCGAGCACGCCGAGGCCATTGATCATCGTGGTGTGAGAGTCGGTGCCGACGCAGGTGTCGGGATAGGCGGTCAGCTCGCCGTCCTCGTCATTGGTCCAGACGACCTGGCCGAGATACTCGAGGTTGACCTGGTGGCAGATGCCGGTGCCGGGGGGCACGACGCGGAAGTTGCGGAAGGCCTGCTGGCCCCATTTCAGGAACTTGTAGCGCTCCTCGTTGCGCTCGTATTCGAGCTCGACATTTCGGGCGAACGCCAGCGGGGTGCCGAACTCGTCGACGATGACGGAGTGGTCGATGACGAGATCGACGGGGACGAGCGGGTTGATCTTCTCGGGATCGCCGCCGAGCGCCTTGATGCCGTCGCGCATGGCGGCGAGGTCGACGACCGCCGGCACGCCGGTGAAGTCCTGCATCAGGACGCGAGCAGGACGGTAGGCAATCTCGACGCCGGCCTTGCCCTTGTCGACCAGCCATGAGGCGACGGCCTCGATCGACGCCTTGGTGACGGAGCGGCCGTCCTCGTTGCGCAGCAGGTTCTCGAGCAGCACCTTCATCGAGAAGGGAAGCTGCGAGATGCCGGTGAGACCGTTCTTCTCGGCCTCGATCAGGCTGTAGTAGACATATTCTGCGTCCCCGACCGCAAGCGTGCGGCGGGCGTTGAAACTGTCGAGCGATTTAGGCACGTGCGATCCCATCCTGGTCTGTTTCGCCGAAGCGGGAACGGACTCCTGAGGCATGACGCGCAAAGGTTGCGGGTGCGGTCATTTCCGCTGCCCGTCCCCTGCGTGTCCCCGCTGGGAGAGCGGGTTGCGCGGGCTCGGCAATCTGAGGTTCCCCGTGCCGACCGCTGGCACAGTTGCCTGCTTCATAGAAGCTTTCTAAACAGGGCGCCAGTGCGACGATGGGCAAATTTGCTGCGTCGCAAGAATATGCTGAGCCGCGCCTCGAACGGGCCGGGAAACGGGGCAGAATGCGGCTTGTCGTTGAAAATCTGGCGGGCGAACGGGGCGGTGAGGCGGTCTTCGACGGCGTCTCCTTCGTATTGTCCGACGGCGAATGCCTGGTCGTCACCGGCGAGAACGGCAGCGGCAAGTCGACGCTGCTCAGAATCGTCGCCGGCTTGCTGCCAGCTTCGGGTGGATCGGTGCAGCTCGACGGCGGCGGCGAGGAGTGGCCGGACGTGATGTCGGCCTGCCACTATCTCGGCGACAGGAACGCGATGAAGCCGGCGCTGACGGTGGCGGAAAACCTCACCTTCCGCCAGGAGTTCCTCGGGCGTCCATTTCTCACCGCCTCCGAGGCCCTGGACGAGGTCGGGCTGCCGAGCGTCGCTTCGCTGCCCTTCGGCTATCTGTCGACCGGTCAGCGCCGGCGCGTGGCAATCGCGGGACTGCTGGTGAGTTTTCGCCCGGTCTGGCTGCTGGACGAGCCGACCGCGGGCCTCGACCTCGGCTCGGAGCGGCGGTTTTCGGCGCTGATGCAGGCGCATCTGGAAGACGGCGGCATCATCGTCGCGGCGACGCATGTGCCGCTGGGCATCGAGGGTGCGAAGGACCTGGTGATGGGAGGCGGCGCTGTCGAGTAGCCCGTGCTAGCCCTTTACATCCGCGATCTGAGGCTCGGCGTGCGCGCCGGGGGCGGGGCGCTGGTCGGCGTGCTGTTCTTCCTCGTGGTCATCACCGTCGCGCCGTTCGCGATCGGGCCCGACATGAACCTGCTCTCACGCATCGGGCCGGCGATGCTGTGGATCGGCGCGCTTCTGGCCAGCCTGCTCGGCCTCGACCGGCTGTTCCAGGCCGATCGGGAGGACGGCTCGCTCGACCTGCTCGTCATCGGCTCCAGCCGCCACATGATGGCGCTCGTCGTCTTCGTCAAATGCCTGGCGCACTGGACGACGAGCGTGCTGCCGCTGGTGGTCGCCGCGCCGCTGCTTGCCCTGTTCATGAACATGACGTTCGACTCTGCGCTCGGAACCGCGCTGACGCTTCTGGTCGGCACGCCGGCGATCACCTTCATCGGCGCCGCGGGCGCGGCGGTGGCCGTGTCGCTGCCGCGCGGCGGTCTGCTGGTGACGGTTCTGGTGCTGCCGCTGGTGATCCCGGTGCTGATCTTCGGCGTCTCGGCCGCCTATGCGGTCACGGCTGAGCCCGACCCGTTCCTGCCGCCCTTCCTGATGCTCTGTGCGCTGACGCTGTTCTTCGCGGTCATCGGGCCGTTTGCTGCAGGATTTTCCCTGAAGCACTCGTCGGATTAGGCGGCGCGCGACAAGTTGCTTCACGCGAGGTTGATCGGCGTCAATTGCGCGCCGCATTCGGCCGGTCTATTGGGAAACGATGAGCGACGCCGCCACACAGACGACGCGACTTGCCGACCTCGCCAACCCGACGCGGTTTCTCGACCTGTCGGGCAAGGTGCTGCCGTGGCTGGGCGCGATTGCGCTGATCGTCACGGCCATCGGCCTGGCGATGGGCTTCGCGGCGCCCGAGGACTACCAGCAGGGCTCGACGGTCAGGATCATGTATATCCACGTGCCGTTCGCCTGGATTTCGATGATGTGCTACATGGTGATGGCGGTTGCCGCGCTCGGCACGCTGGTGTGGAAGCATCCGCTGGCCGACGTCTCGCTGAAGGCCGCGGCCCCCATCGGCGCCGTGTTCACGGCGCTGGCGCTCGCCACCGGCTCGATCTGGGGCCGGCCCATGTGGGGCACTTGGTGGGTCTGGGACGGGCGGCTGACCTCGGTCTTCGTGCTGTTCCTGATGTATCTCGGCCTGATCGCGCTGACGCGGGCGCTGGACGATCCCGCGCGCTCGGCCCGGGCGGCGGCGATCGTGACGCTGGTCGGCGTCATCAACATCCCGATCATCAAGTTCTCCGTCGAATGGTGGAACACGCTGCACCAGCCGGCCTCGGTGATGCGGCTCGACGGGCCGACCATCCATTCGAGCCTCTTGTGGCCGCTGCTGATCTCGGCGCTCGGCTTCTCGCTGCTGTTCTTCACATTCCACATCATGGCGATGCGGGCGGAGATCTGGCGCCGCCGCGTCTCGGTGATGCGGCGCATGATGGCCAAGCGCGCCGACCGGGACGCCGCCACATGAACCACGCGCTGTTCGTCACCGCCGCCTATGTCGTATCGGCTCTGGCGCTTCTGGGGCTCGGCGCCTGGATTCTGCTCGACCAGCGGGCGCGGCAGAAGGAAATGGCCGATCTCGAGGCCGCGGGCGTGAAGCGCCGTTCGGAGCGGAAGGCGCGCCGTGACGCCGCAAGCTGAGCCGAAACCAAGGGCGCGCGCCTGGCTGGCGGTTTTGCCGCTCGCCTTCTTCCTGGCGCTCGCGGCGCTGTTCATGACGCAGCTGATGTCCGGCAAGGACAATTCGATCGTGCCGTCGGCGCTGATCGGCGCGCAGGCTCCGGCGACCGAGTTGCCGCCGCTCGACGGAATCGGACTGCCCGGGCTGTCCTCGTCGGCCTTTGCCGGCAAGGTGACGCTGGTCAATGTCTGGGCGTCGTGGTGCGCGCCGTGCCGGCAGGAGCATCCGCTGCTGATGGAGCTCGCCGCCGACACGCGCATCGTGCTCACCGGCCTGAACTACAAGGACACGCCGGAGAACGCGCGCCGCTTCCTCGGCAGCCTCGGCAATCCGTTCGCCGCGATCGGTGTGGACGCGACGGGCTCGACGACGATCGACTGGGGCGTCTACGGCGTGCCCGAAACCTTCCTCGTCGGCAAGGACGGGCGTATCCTCTACAAGCATGTCGGGCCGTTCACGCCGGAATCGGTGAAGAACGACCTGATGCCGCGGATCGAAAAAGCGCTGGCCGGCTGAGAGACTGTCTGGAAACTCTACTCTGGCGGCCATCTGATGGCGTTTTCTGCGCTTCCGGTGCTCACGGACCCAAACGTCCGCTGCGCGCCGGTTCTCGAAACCACCACCATCTGACTCGCCAGAGCGAGTTTCGAAACAGTCTCTGACGCCTATTTCTTGCCGAGTTCCTCGGTCGAATGGCGGATGATCAGCGGCATCTGGAACAGGGTGAAGGCGACGGTGATGGGCATGATGCCCCAGACCTTGAACGCCACCCAGGTTTCTTCCGAGAAATTGCGCCAGACCACCTCGTTCACCACCGCCAGGAACAGGAAGAACAGGCCCCAGCGCAGCGTCAGCTTGCGCCAGCCCTCGGCGTCGAGCTTAAAGGCCGAATCGAAGACATAGCCCAGCAGCGAGCGGCCGAAGACCAGGCCGCCGAGCAGGACGCCGCCGAACAGCGTGTTGACGATGGTCGGCTTCATCTTGATGAAGGTCGCGTCCTGCAGCCAGAGCGTCAGCCCGCCGAAGACGAAGACGACCACACCCGAGACCAGCGGCATGATCGGCAGGGTGCGGGTGAGCGTCCAGGAGACGACGAGCGCGATGGCCGTCGCGGCCATGAACAGGCCGGTGGCGACGAAGATCGGGCCGCCGAGATCGGCGAGTGCCGGAAAGCGCTGAGTCAGCCATTCGCCGCGCGCATTGGCGAAGAAGAAGACCAGCAGCGGCCCGAGTTCGAGCGCGAACTTGAGGAAAGGGTTGATTTCCTTGCGCTGCGGATCGGCAGGGTCGCGTTCGAGGATGGGTTCGTTCATCATCACACTCCCGCGATCGCGCGCGCGAATTCATTGGCCGAGAAGGGTTCGAGGTCGTCAACCTGCTCGCCGACGCCGATGAAATAGACCGGCAGCTTGTGCTTGGCGGCGATGGCGACGAGAATGCCGCCCCGCGCCGTGCCGTCGAGCTTGGTCATGACAAGGCCATTCACACCGGCAACATTGCGGAAGATCTCGACCTGATTGAGGGCGTTCTGGCCGGTCGTCGCATCGACCGTCTGCAGCACCGTGTGCGGCGCCTCCGGATCGAGCCTGCCCAGCACGCGGACGATCTTCTCCAACTCGGCCATCAGCTCGGCGCTGTTCTGCAGCCGTCCGGCCGTGTCGATGATCAGCACGTCGGAGCCCGCCTCCTTGGCGCGGGCGAAGGCGTCGTAGGCGAGGCCGGCGGCGTCGGCGCCGAGCTTGGTGGCGATCACCGGCGAATTCGTCCGCTCGCCCCAGATCTTCAACTGCTCGATCGCCGCGGCACGGAACGTGTCGCCGGCCGCCAGCATGACCTTGAGGCCGCCCGCGGTGAGCTTGGCGGCGAGCTTGCCGATCGTCGTCGTCTTGCCGGTGCCGTTGACGCCGACGACGAGGATGACATGCGGCTTGTGGCTCAAGTCGAGCTCGAGCGGCAGGGCCACCGGCTTCAGCACCTTCTCGATCTCCTGCGCCATCACGGTGCGGACCTCGGTGTCCGACACGTCGCGGCCAAGGCGGGTCGCGGACAGCGTGTCGGTGATGCGCAGCGCCGTCTCGACGCCGAGGTCGGCGCGGATCAGCACCTCTTCCAGGTCCTGCAGCGTGTCCTCGTCGAGCTTCTTCTTGGTGAAGACGCCGGCAATGCTGGAGGACAGTTCGCGCGACGAGCGCGCGAGACCTTCGCGCATACGCTGGAACCAGCTTGCGCGCGGCGCGGGGGCGGCTGGAGCGACCGGCTCGGCCTTGGCCTCCACCTTCTTCGTGACGGTCACCTTGCCGGCGGGCGCCGGCGCCGGCGTAGGCGGCGGAGAGGGAACGGGTTCGGCGGCTGGGCGCGGGGTAGGCTGTACCGGTTCGGGTGCGATCTCGGCCGCTGGCGGCTGGCTCGGCTCCGGCAGCGGCGTCGCCGGTTCGGGCGCGAGTTCCTCGATGAGGGGGTCGCCGTGCACCGGGTCCGGAACGCGGATCGGCGGCAGGATTTCCTCGACCGGGAGAGCCGCCGCAGGCTCGGGAGCAGCCTCTTTCACGGCGGGCGGTGCCGGAGCCGGCTCTTCGGTCTGGGCGGTCCGGACAGGCGGCTCGGCGGCGCGGGCTTCGGGCGTCGGAAGCGCCGAGGGTTCCGGTGCGACCTCGGCCCTCAAGGCGTCGGCGGATACCGGCTCCGGCTCGCGGATCGGCGGCAGGACCTCGACCTCGGGCAGGCTCTGGAGCGGTGTCTCGGGGACGGGAGCGGGCTCTACCGCCTCGACAGCCGGCGCCTCGACGGCCGGCTGCTCGGAGATTCCGATATAGGGCGCAAGGGCCGGCTGATCCGACGGCGCGGGGGACGCGGGCGGCGCCTGCTCCTCCTCGGCCTTGCGGCCGAAGGTGAACACCTTCTTGATGAAATCGAACGCCATCAGGCCGCCTGTCTCAGGGGTTCGGCTAGCAGCCGTGCGCCGTCCTGGCCGGTCACGCGGGCCGGCAGGATCTCGCCCGGCGCGCCTGCGCCGATCGCCACCAGCGTGAAGCCCTCGGTGCGGCCGATGCCGTCGCGCTCGACCAGAACCGACTGCGTGGAGCCGACCAGCGCGGAGAGATGGCGTGCGTGGGCCGCGTCGCCGGCGGCGCGCAGGCGGGCGGCGCGCGCCTTGACGACGTCGCGGCGCACCGGGGGCATGCGCGCGGCAGGCGTGCCTTCGCGCGGCGAGAAAGGAAACACGTGCAGGTGGGTCAGCCCGCACTCCTCGACGATGCGGAGCGAATTCTCGAACATCGCCTCGCTCTCGGTCGGGAAGCCGGCGATGATGTCGGCGCCAAAGACGATGTCGGGACGCAGAGCCCTGACCTCGGCACAGAAGCGGATCGAATCGTCGCGCAGATGGCGCCGCTTCATGCGCTTGAGGATCATGTCGTCGCCCGACTGGAGCGAAAGATGCAGGTGAGGCATCAGCCGAGTCTCGGTGGCGATCGCCTCCATCAGGTCGGCGTCCGCCTCGATGGAATCGATCGAGGAGAGGCGCAGACGCTTCACGTCGGGCACCTGGCGCAGGATCGCCTTCACCAGCTTGCCGAGGCGCGGGCTGCCGGGCAGGTCGGCGCCGTAGCTCGTCATGTCGACCCCGGAGAGCACGATCTCGGCATAGCCGTTGCCGACGAGGCGCTTCACCTGCTCGACCACCGCGCCCATCGGTACCGAGCGCGAATTGCCGCGGCCATAGGGGATGATGCAGAAGGTGCAGCGGTGGTCGCAGCCGTTCTGGACCTGCACGAAGGCGCGCGCCCGGCCCTCGATCGCGTCGACCATGTGGGACGCGGTCTCCTTGACCGACATGATGTCGTTGACGCGGACCTTCTCGAACAGGTTGACGCCGAAATCCGGCAGCGCGCGGTAGGAACTGGCCTTCAGCTTCTCCTCGTTGCCAAGCACGAGATCGACCTCGTCCATCGCCTCGAAGGTGCCGGGCTCGGTCTGCGCGGCGCAGCCAGTGACGATGATGCGGGCCTGCGGGTTTTCGCGGCGGGCCTTGCGGATCGCCTGGCGCGCCTGGCGCACGGCCTCGGCCGTCACCGCGCAGGTGTTGAACACGACCGCGCCACCGTCCAGCTCGCCGAGGCCGGCGGCGCTGGCCTCGCGGCGCATCACCTCGGATTCGTAGGTGTTCAGCCGGCAGCCGAAGGTAACGATGTCGATGCCTGACATCAGGCGACCGCCGCCTTGTCGCGCGCCCAGGCGCCGGTGACCGGGTCGAACGTGCCGGAGAACTCCCACTCGGCCGGACCGGTCATGACGACGTGGTCGTTGCCGCGCCACTCGACGTTGAGCGTGCCGCCGGGCTGCGTCACCTTGACGATGCGCTCCGTGCGGCCGGTGCGAGCGGCCGAGACCGCCACTGCGCAGGCAGCGGAACCGCATGCCCGCGTCAGCCCGGCGCCGCGTTCCCAGGTGCGCATGATCAGCGCGTCGCGCGAGATCACCTGCGCGATGGAGATGTTGGCCCGCTCGGGGAAGATCGGGTGGTTCTCGAGCAGCGGCCCGAAGCGGCCGAGATCGTAGGACCACACGTCCCTGTCGACCCAGAAAATGGCGTGCGGATTTCCCATAGAGGCAACGGAGGGCGAATGCAGCACCGGCGCATCGATCGGTCCGACCTGCAATTCGATGGCGCGGGTGTCGGCGAATTCCTCGGCGAGCGGGATCTGGTCCCATTCGAAGCGCGGCACGCCCATGTCGACGGAGATCGTGCCGTCGGCATGCTCCTGCGCGGAGAGGATGCCGGCGACGGTCTCGAAGGTGAACAGCTTCTGGCCTGTTTCGGCGGCGAGCGCCTGGACGACGCAGCGCATGCCGTTGCCGCAGGCCTGAGCGCGCGAACCATCGGAATTGAGGATCTCGACATAGTTGTCGGTGCCCGGCGTCTTCGGGTCGTGGATGGCCATGATCTGGTCGAACTTCGTCGCCGGATCCGCATTGAGCGCAACCGCGGCGGCGGGCGAGACGCGCGCCGACGTGCCGCGCATGTCGGCGACGATGATCTCGTTGCCCAGCCCGTTCATCTTGGCGAATTGCACGTCGGAAGCCATCGCGGCCGAATTTCCCTGCGAACTCGCCGCTATATGGCGGAAGCGGCCCGAAATTACCAGTCTCGCAAGGCCGGCTGCGTCAGGCGATGACGACGATTCCGAGGATCACCAGCAGGAACAGGATCAGCAGGATGCCGATCAGAATTTTCGCGCCGGTCATCGCCGCGCCGGAAATGGCGTTGAAGCCGAGCAGGCTGGCGACCGCGGCGACGATGAGAAGAATGACGATCCACTTGACCATAGCAGGCTCCCTCAGCCGATCCGGCATTGCCGGTCAACGCAGAAGGGGAGCGGTTGTTCCGTCCGTCCCTCACTCCACGATCTCGAAGGCAACGTCGAAACTGGTGGTCTTGTCCGAGTGCACATCTCGGGCCGTCAGCGCAGCGACATACTTGTCGGCGGGGGCGCCATTGAATGTGAGGTCGATCTTCAGCATGAATTCCTTGTTGAGATACCGAACCGGCTGGCGCAGCTTCACAATGCCTTTGCCAGAAAACACGCGCTTTCCCGAGCCGTTCATAAGCACGAGATCGATGTCGATACCCACTTCCTTGTCGCCGAGATCTGACTCACCAAGCATCTGGCCGAGAAGTTCCGCATAGAGCAGAACGGTCTCATTGGACTTGTAGACATTGTCGGCGCGCTCTGCGTAGACGCCGTAGCCCATCGCGGATTTGACGTGGCGAAGATTACGGACAGTCAACGGCATGTCCCGCCAAACCGCTTCGATAGCCGCATTCAGTGCATCGACGGCGGCCAGCGGATCGCCATTCTCCACCAGTTTTTCGGCTTCCGCTCCCTTGTCGGCCACGAAACCCGCATGAGCGTTGCTAACGGCTAGAAAAGCCATGGCAAAAACAACCGAATTGATGCGCATCATCTTCGCCCCAGGATCGCCAAGCGCGACCATGGCTAGAGATAATCAGACTGACGCATCCAGTGCCAGTGCCGGCACATCCCAGACCTCGCCCGGCTGCATGGCACGGAAGCGATGGCGGGCGATGCCCCCAGCATCGAGCGCCGAATGGAGGCGTTGGCGTGGCTCGTCGACGGCCTCGTCGGTGAGGCGGAACGTGCCCCAGTGGATGCCGGCGGCGTGTTCGGCGCCAAGAAGACGGAATCCTTCAACTGCTTCTTCCGGATTCTGGTGGTGCGGTTCCATGAACCAGCGCGGCTCGTAGGCGCCAATCGGCAGGACCGCGAGGCGGAAGCCGCCATGCTTCTCCCGGGCGAGTCCGTAGTTGCGGCCCTCGTGAAAGCCGGTGTCGCCGCCGAAATAGACATGGCCGGCCGGCGTCTCGATGGTGAAGGCCGACCATAGCGCCATGCGCCGGTCGCCGGCGCCGCGCGCCGACCAGTGATGCGCCGGCTCGACATGGACGGCGACGCCGCCACCAAGATCGATCCGCTCGTGCCAGTCATGCGTCGAGATACGGATGCCGGGTGCGGCCCTGCCCACGATGGCATCGTTGC
Organism: Mesorhizobium sp.; assembly: GCF_024710845.1. Taxonomy (GTDB): domain Bacteria; phylum Pseudomonadota; class Alphaproteobacteria; order Rhizobiales; family Rhizobiaceae; genus Mesorhizobium_A. Next base: position 68,463 of record NZ_JANJTZ010000050.1, on the reverse strand, counting down.
CGAGCGGCGTGATCACATGCGGGTCGCGGGCGGCCTTCAGCCGCGCCAGCGTCGCGGCATCCATATGGTCGTAATGGTTGTGGGTGAGCAGGACATAGTCGATGGGCGGGAGGTCGTCGAAGGCGATGCCGGGATCGTTTATCCGCTTCGGGCCGGCGAAGGAGAAGGGCGACACGCGCTGCGACCAGACGGGATCGGTGAGGAAGTTCAGCCCGCCCGCCTGGATCAGCAGCGAGGCGTGGCCGACCATCGTCACCCGCAGCGCTTCGGGCGCGATCCGGGGTTCCGGCCTTGCCGGGGGATGCGGGCTCGGCCATTCGGCGGGCCACTTCGCCTTGCCGCCGCCGAACTGCCAGCGCAGCAGGTCGGCGAAAGAGGCCGGCTCTTTTCCTTGCGGATTGAAGAACAGGCGGCCATCGAAATGATCTGACGGCGGGCCGCCGTAGTAGGCGTTGTCTGCTTTCGCACGGCGCGTTGCGGAGGCGTCGCTGCGGCCGCCGAAGGCCAGTTTCGAAAGCAAAGTGGGTCTCTTCATCGTCAGGACATAGGCGCAACGCGCTTGCGCGCAACCGCTAGGCAGTGAAATGAATTGCGGGCAGGATGAAAAGGTCGTGAGCCATGGTCAAGAAGCGCATCGGCGATGCCTGGATGCCGGCGGACGAGTTCGGGCGGGCTTTGCCGCGCGGTCTCGGCCTCAACCTGCTGGTGCCGGAGATCGAACCGATGCGGCAGTTCTGCGCCGAGGTGCTCGGCGGGCGGATCGTCTATGCCGACGCGGATTTCTGCGTCGTCGACCTCGCCGGCTCGATCCTGCTGCTGCACGCCGACCACACCTATCGCGACCATGAGATGTTCGGCGTGTTCGACGGCGTCGAGGCGCGCGGCATCGGGGCGGAGATCCGTGTCTACGGCGTCGATCCGGACGATATCGAGGCGCGGGCGCGCTCGGCGGGCCATGTCGTCCTGTCCGGATCGATCGACAAGGCGCACGGGCTGCGCGAGTGCCATGTCGTCGGACCTTCGGGCTATGTCTTCGTCCCCGGCAAGGCGATCTGAGGGCGGCGCACCGTCGCCGCGGGCACAAAATACGGTCCCGACCGGCGGATTCGGCTCGCCAAAACCAAATATTAACCCTATTGGCCTCGAATCGTTCGCAACATCGCCACGTTTGTAGTGATTGGACTGACAGACGGGGCGCCCCACAGCGTCCGCACCCCGCGGAGAAGACGACATGGCGAGTGAAATGGCCCGATTCCATCCCAACGCAACGCGCGGCCTGCTGATCGCCTGCGCGGCGCTTGCAATCGCCGGGTGCAGCACCTCGCGCTTCGACCGCGTCGACACACGGCCCGAGCCCCTCACCCCGGCACCGTCGGGAACCGTTACCTCCAACCAGCTTCCTCCGCCGTCGGCGGCCGGCCCGACCGATCCGTCGGCCTTCCCGCCCGCGCCGGGAACGAGCCCGACCGATCCGCAGCTCGCCGCCGGCCCCGCCGTGCCGCCTGCGCCGCCGGCCGGTGCGCCCGACGTCACCAAGGAGGCGATGGTCGGCGCATGGAAGGTGAATACCGGAGGTGGCGGCTGCCAGATGATGCTGAGCCTGACCAAGCAGGCGGCCGATTTCCGTGCCGCCTCGTTGCGCTGCCCGGGCGACGCGGCCAATGTCGCGGCCTGGAATGTCGGCGGCAAGCAGGTGGTGCTGAAGGACAATACCGGCAACGTGGTCGCGCGGCTCTATTCCTCGGGTCCCGAGAAATATGACGGCCAGACGGCGACCGGTCAGCCGATCAGCTTCTCCAGATAAGTCGCCAATTCATTCGGGTGCGGTCTCCATGACCTCTCATGCAGGGCTGGCGGCCTATTCCTCGCTGCGGCACGAATACGGACGGCTGGTCGAGAAGGGCGAGATCACGCGCGATCCTGTGCAGGAAGCGCTCATCGCCCGCTTCGACCGCCTGATCGTCGAACTCGGCGCCACGAACGCCGCCACCAAGTCCAATGCGCTGGGCTGGTTCTTCGCGCGCAAGAAGGCGCCGCCGGCGCCGCGCGGTCTCTATGTCCATGGCGGCGTCGGGCGCGGCAAGACCATGCTGATGGACATGTTCTTCAAGCTGGCGCCGCTGAAGCGCAAGCGGCGCGCCCATTTCAACGAGTTCATGGCCGACGTGCACGACCGGATCGGCCTGCACCGCGCGGCGCTGAAGGCGGGCACGGCGAAGGGCGACGACCCGATCCCGCCGGTGGCGGCTTCGATCGCCAAGGAATCGCGGCTCCTGTGTTTCGACGAGTTCACCGTCACCGACATCGCCGACGCGATGATCCTGTCGCGGCTGTTCACGGCCTTGTTCGCCAATGGCGTGACGCTCGTCGCGACGTCGAACGTCGCGCCGGACGACCTCTACCGGGACGGGCTGAACCGCGCCCTGTTCATGCCCTTCATCCAGACGCTGAAGGCCAATGTCGAGGTGGTGGCGGTGGATATCCCGACCGACTACCGGATGCTGAAGCTCAGCCATCTGCCGGTCTACGTCACCCCGCTCGGCCCGGCGGCGGACCGCCAGATGGACGAGGCCTGGGCGGCGGCGACCGAGGGCCACAGCGAGGCTCATACGGCGCTGACGGTGATGGGTCGCGAGGTGAAGGTCGCACGCGCCTCTGGCCCATCGGCGCGGTTCACCTTTGCGCAACTGTGCGACGAGCCGCTGGGCGCGCGCGATTTCCTGGCGATCGCGGAGCGTTTTGACACGCTCTTCATCGACCACATCCCGGTGATGGACCAGACGCGGCGCAACGCGACCAAGCGCTTCATCCTGCTGATCGATACGCTCTACGACCGGCACATCCGCCTTGTGGCGAGCGCCGAGGCGCCGCCGGACAGGCTCTATGCCGGGCGCGAGAACGTGACCGAAGCCTTCGAATTCGCGCGCACGGCGTCGCGCCTAAACGAGATGCAGAGCCGGGAGTGGGTGGAGGGACGGGCTGCCCGGGAGACGAGGGCGTGAGTTACGCCGCCGGCGCTGCCCTTCTCCTGGCGCTGGCGGTAACAGTGCACAATCTCGAGGAAATGATCTGGCTGCCCGGATTCAAGCCGGGGTTGGCGCCGATGGTGTCGGCGAGGGCCTTCCGCTTCGCCGCGTCAGCCATCGCCGTGGTATTCTGGGTGGTCGCCATCGCCGTACCCTATGTGCCGCGGGCCGAGGCGATCATGGCGGGGTTCGCTGCGGCGATGATGGTCAACGCCGTCGTGCCGCATCTTGCGCTGACCGCATGGCTGCGGCGATACCATCCCGGAACGGCGACGGCCTGGCTGGCGGTCGTGCCAGCCGGTCTGTTCATGCTTGCGTCAAGCGGCGGCGCGGCGCGCCTGAGCGACCCGGATTTCCTCTCCGGCGCCGTCGCGGGTTTCGCCGGCCTGGCGATTTCAGTTCCGGTCCTCCTGCTGATCGGCAGGCTGCTTGTCGATGGAAAGCAATCCTAACCTTGAAACTTTGACGTTTACGTAAATCAAAACAGTATTAACCGATTGAAACTATTCAATCCGAAAGAATCGGTTGAATTTTTTTGCGTCCGGGCCTAATGCCTGCGCCGGTTTCGCCGGCACAGCGCCGGCGGCGCGGGCATATGTCACACAGTTTTCAGGCTGTGCGAATAGGCCCTAACGGTTTCAACTCCCGCCGGCCGCGAGTGGACCCGGCGATGCGCAAGGGACGGTTCGCATGGCACGCAACAAGATTGCCCTCATCGGCTCGGGTATGATCGGCGGCACGCTCGCCCATCTGATCGGGCTCAAGGAACTCGGCGACGTCGTGATGTTCGACATCGCTGAGGGTATTCCGCAGGGCAAGGGCCTGGACATCGCGCAGTCCACCCCGGTCGAGGGTGTCGACGCGCGCTATCAGGGCGCGAACGACTATTCGGCGATCAAGGACGCCGACGTGTGCATCGTCACCGCGGGCGTGCCGCGCAAGCCGGGCATGAGCCGCGACGACCTCCTGGGCATCAACCTCAAGGTGATGGAACAGGTGGGCGCGGGCATCAAGAAATATGCACCGAAGGCCTTCGTGATCTGCATCACCAACCCGCTCGACGCGATGGTGTGGGCGCTGCAGAAGTTCTCCGGCCTGCCGAAGAGCCACGTGGTCGGCATGGCCGGCGTGCTCGACTCGGCCCGCTTCCGCTACTTCCTCGCCGAGGAGTTCAAGGTGTCGGTCGAGGACGTCTCGGCGATGACGCTCGGCGGCCACGGCGACGACATGGTGCCGATGGTGCGCTACTCGACGGTTGCCGGCATTCCGCTGCCCGATCTCATCAAGATGGGCTGGACCTCGAAGGAGAAGCTGGACGCCATCGTCGAGCGGACCCGCAAGGGCGGCGGCGAGATCGTCGGCCTGCTCAAGTCCGGCTCGGCCTATTACGCGCCGGCGGCGTCGGCGGTGTCGATGGCCGAAGCCTATCTCAAGGACAAGAAGCGGGTATTGCCCTGCGCGGCGCACCTTTCGGGCCAGTACGGCCTGAAGGACATGTATGTCGGCGTTCCGGTGGTGATCGGCGCAGGCGGCGTCGAGCGCGTGATCGAGATCGACTTCAACAAGGCCGAGCAGAAGATGTTCGACAAGTCGGTCGCTGCAGTGCAGGGCCTGTGCGAGGCCTGCGTGACCATCGCCCCGAACCTCGCGAAGTAGGATCAGCGCTCCATGAACATCCACGAATACCAGGCAAAGCAGATCCTCAAGAGCTACGGCGCGCCGGTCGCTGACGGCGTGGCGATCCTCAAGGCCGACGAGGCGCAGAACGCGGCGCGCTCGCTGCCCGGCCCGCTCTATGTGGTGAAGAGCCAGATCCACGCCGGCGGCCGCGGCAAGGGCAAGTTCAAGGAACTGCCGGCGACCGCCAAGGGCGGCGTGCGGCTGTCGAAGTCGATCGACGAGGTCGTGCACAACGTCAAGGAGATGCTGGGCAACACCCTCGTCACCAAGCAGACGGGCGATGCGGGCAAGCAGGTGAACCGGCTCTACATCGAAGACGGCGCAGACATCGACCGCGAGCTCTATCTCTCGCTTCTGGTGGACCGCTCGGTCGGCCAGGTCGCCTTCGTCGTCTCGACCGAAGGCGGCATGGACATCGAAGCTGTTGCCCACGACACGCCGGAGAAGATCGTCACCATCGCCATCGACCCGCTGAAGGGCGTGACGGCCGACGACGTGAAGAAGATCAACGCGGCCTACGGGCTCTCGGGCGACGCGGCGAAGGACGGCGAGAGCCTGTTCCCGATCCTCTACAAGGCCTTCGTCGAGAAGGACATGAGCCTGCTCGAGGTCAACCCGCTGATCGTGATGAAGAACGGCCGGCTGCGCGTGCTCGACGCCAAGGTGTCGTTCGACAACAACGCGCTGTTCCGCCATCCCGAGATCATGGAACTGCGCGACACGACGGAAGAGGACGAGAAGGAGATCCAGGCCTCCAAATACGACCTCGCCTATGTCGCGCTCGACGGCAATATCGGCTGCATGGTCAACGGCGCCGGCTTGGCTATGGCGACGATGGACATCATCAAGCTCTACGGCGCGGAACCCGCCAACTTCCTCGACGTCGGCGGCGGCGCCTCCAAGGAAAAGGTCACGGCGGCGTTCAAGATCATCACCGCCGACCCGAACGTGAAGGGCATCCTGGTCAACATCTTCGGCGGTATCATGAAGTGCGACGTCATCGCCGAGGGCGTGATCGCCGCGGTGAAGGAAGTCGGTCTGCAGGTGCCGCTGGTGGTGCGCCTCGAAGGCACCAATGTCGAGCTCGGCAAGAAGATCATCAACGAGAGCGGCCTCAACGTCATCTCGGCCGACGACCTCGACGACGCGGCGAAGAAGATCGTCGCGGCGGTCAAGGGCTGAGGATATGGAGGCTGGGGGTCAGGTTTCAGTTCTCGTCGAACTGCTACCGGCATTGCTGGGCGTCGGACTGGTGGTCGCCATTCCGATGCTTCTTGGCGTGTTCCTGACTCCGGCACGCCCTTCGGCCGCCATTTCCGGGTTGGCGATCGGCGCGCTCGTTTCGGGGTATTTGCCGATGTTCTTCGTCAACTGGCTTTGGAAATCCGGAAATGATGTCGGTGCGGCGTTGATAGGTGAACTTTCCAATCTTGCCTACCCTCTCTCGGTTCTCCTTGGACTTGCCTCGTTGGCCTTTCGAATTCGTCGGATGAAGCAATATCCGTGATGCAGTCACTCGCAAGCATACACGATCGAAATCGGACCAGGATTCCTGCCGGGCTGTTGGGGCTCGTTCTGCTTGCAAGCGTCAACGTTTGTGAAGCGGCCGCGAACCCGTTTTCGGCTGCGTTCGTCGAGACATTCAGGGAGGCCTGCGTGCCAGAGCGGCTGAGCTACGAAGGCACGGTCGGTCACGCCAAGGCGCTCGGATGGGTGGCCGTCGAACCGTCGTCGTATCCCGAATTCGCCAAGGTGATGGAGCATTCCGCCAAGGGGCTCGAAGAGGCAAAGGCCGACGGGTTGGAGCTGTCGTTCCAGCACGTGGCTCTGGCCCGCAAGGTCGAAAGCCGTGACCTGCATCTCATCGTGTCGTTCACCGGTTCCGAGTTCCTAGACCAGATCAGTTGCTACCTTTACGACTTCGCCGCCACCGCGCCGGTGGACGCGGCCGCGGTCGGGCAGATGCTCGGCATAGCGGCTCCCGCGCAGTCGATGGAGACGGCGGAGATCACCAGCCATGTCTGGGGACCGCCGCCATCGATGCCGCGCACGCTCGACACCTACCTGACCTACATCCCCGCCGGCAGTCCGCATGTCGAGCAGACCGGCTTCGACGGGGTCGTGCTGAAGTTTTCAACCTCCGCGCCGGACGAGGCAGGCCAATGAGCTTCCCGTCCGGCAACCATGCCATCCGATAGATTGTTCCCGAAAGGCTGAGCGACGCATGTCCATTCTCGTCGACAAGAACACCAAGGTCATCGTGCAGGGCCTGACCGGCAAGACCGGCACGTTCCACACCGAACAGGCGCTCGCCTACTACGGCACGCAGATGGTCGGCGGCATCCATCCGAAGAAGGGCGGCGAGAAATGGACCGGCTCGAAGGGCGAGACCCTGCCGATTTTCGCGACCGTCGCCGAGGCCCGCGACGTGACCGGCGCCACCGCTTCCGTCGTCTATGTGCCGCCGGCGGGCGCGGCCGAGGCGATCCTCGAGGCGATCGAGGCGGAGATTCCGCTCATCGTCTGCATCACCGAGGGCATCCCGGTCATGGACATGGTCAAGGTCAAGGCGCGGCTCGACAAGTCGAAGTCCCGCCTGATCGGGCCGAACTGCCCGGGCATCGTGACGCCGAACGAATGCAAGATCGGCATCATGCCTGGCAACATCTTCAAGAAGGGCTCGGTCGGAGTTGTCTCGCGCTCGGGAACGCTTACCTATGAAGCAGTCTTCCAGACGACCAACGAGGGCCTCGGCCAGTCGACCGCGGTCGGCATCGGCGGCGACCCGGTGAAGGGCACCGAATTCATCGACATGCTGGAGATGTTCCTCGCCGACGACGAGACCAAGTCGATCATCATGATCGGCGAAATCGGAGGTTCGGCCGAGGAAGATGCGGCGCAGTTCCTGCGCGACGAGGCCAAGCGCGGCCGCAAGAAGCCGATGGCCGGCTTCATCGCGGGCCGCACGGCCCCTGCCGGACGGACGATGGGCCATGCGGGCGCGGTGATCTCCGGCGGCAAGGGCGGCGCGGAAGACAAGATCGCGGCGATGGAAGCCGCGGGCATCAAGGTGTCGCCCTCGCCGGCGCGGCTGGGCAAGACGCTGGTGGAAGCGATCAAGGGGTGAGGAGCGGTCCGGCATCGCCGGACGAAAAGCCCCTGAATGGGCTTTTCGATTGACGAACGCCCGAGGCGATGGCCGAGGGCCGGCATCAAGGGAGACGGAGCAGGCGCTCCGGCGGACACATGGCAAGGCAGGATCAGGCCAACGACGAGTTCTCGGGCACCTCGTTCCTCTATGGCGGGAACGCGGACTATATCGAGCAGCTCTACGCGGACTGGCAGAAGGATGCGTCCTCGGTCAGCGAGGAGTGGCGCGACTTCTTCGGCGGGCTGAAGGAGGACGCGGCGATCGTCGTCAAGAACGCCGAGGGCGCCTCCTGGCAGCAGAAGGGCTGGCCGCAGGCCGCGAACGGCGAACTGGTCTCGGCCCTCGACGGCAATTGGGCCCAGGTCGAGAAGGCCGTCGAGAAGAAGGTGCGGGAGAAGGCCGCCAGCGGAGCGGCCGGCGTCGTCGAGGCGGATGTGCAGCGGGCGGCGCGCGATTCGGTGCGCGCCATCATGATGATCCGCGCCTACCGCATGCGCGGCCATCTTCACGCCGACCTCGACCCGCTCGGCATCGCCAAGCCGCTCGAGGACTACAACGAGCTTTCGCCGGAGAATTATGGCTTCACGGAAGCCGACTATGATCGCAAGATCTTCATCGACGGCGTCCTGGGTCTCGGCGAATACGCCACCATCCGCCAGATGCTCGACCTTCTGAAGCGGACCTATTGCTCGACGCTGGGCGTCGAGTTCATGCACATCTCCGACCCCGCCGAAAAGGGCTGGATCCAGGCGCGCATCGAAGGACCGGACAAGACCATCGAGTTCACCGCCAACGGCAAGAAGGCGATCCTGCAGAAGCTGGTCGAGGCGGAAGGCTTCGAGCAGTTCATCGACGTCAAGTACAAGGGCACCAAGCGCTTCGGCCTCGACGGCGGCGAGTCGCTGATCCCGGCGCTGGAGCAGATCATCAAGCGCGGCGGCGCGCTCGGCATGAAGGAGATCGTGCTGGGCATGGCCCATCGCGGCCGCCTCAACGTGCTGACCAACGTGATGGCAAAGCCCCACCGCGCCGTGTTCCATGAGTTCAAGGGCGGCTCCTTCGCGCCGGACGACGTGGAAGGCTCGGGCGACGTCAAGTATCACCTCGGCGCATCGTCCGACCGCGAGTTCGACGGCAACAAGGTGCACCTGTCGCTGACAGCCAATCCGTCGCATCTCGAGATCGTCGACCCGGTGGTTATGGGCAAGGCGCGCGCCAAGCAGGACCAGCTGTTCGGCCGCGCGCGCGAGGAGATCGTGCCGCTGGAAGAGCGCGCCAAGGTGCTGCCGCTGCTGCTGCACGGCGACGCGGCCTTCGCCGGGCAGGGCGTCATCGCGGAAATCCTCGGGCTCAGCGGCCTGCGCGGCCATCGCGTCGCGGGCACGTTGCATTTCATCATCAACAACCAGATCGGCTTCACCACCAATCCGCGTTTCTCGCGATCGTCGCCCTATCCGTCGGACGTGGCGAAGATGATCGAGGCGCCGATCTTCCACGTCAACGGCGACGATCCGGAAGCGGTCGTCTACGCCGCCAAGGTCGCAACCGAATTCCGGATGAAGTTCTTCAAGCCGGTCGTGATCGACATGTTCTGCTACCGCCGGTTCGGCCACAACGAGGGCGACGAGCCGGCCTTCACGCAGCCGCTGATGTACAAGAACATCCGCGCGCGCCAGACCACCCTGTCGATCTACGCCAAGAAGCTCATCGCGGAAGGCGTGGTCTCGGAAGCCGACGTCGAGAAGATGAAGGCAGACTGGCGGGCCCATCTCGAAGCCGAATTCGAGACCGGTCAATCCTACAAGCCGAACAAGGCCGACTGGCTGGACGGCGCGTGGTCGGGCCTGCGTTCCGCCGACAGCCAGGACGAGCTGCGTCGCGGCAAGACGGCCGTGCCGGTCAAGTCGCTGAAGGAGATCGGCAGGAAGCTGACCGAGACGCCGAAGGATTTCGAGGCTCACAAGACGATCCAGCGCTTCCTGGACGCACGGCGCAAGATGATCGACACCGGCGAAGGCATCGACTGGTCGACGGCGGAGGCGCTCGCCTTCGGCGCGATCCTGCTCGACGGCAACCCGATCCGCCTGTCCGGCCAGGATTCGGAGCGCGGCACGTTCTCGCAGCGCCATTCGGTGCTCTACGACCAGCGCGACGAGAACCGCTACATCCCGCTCAACAATCTCGGGCCGCAGCAGGCCAATTACGAGGTCATCAATTCGATGCTCTCGGAGGAAGCCGTGCTCGGCTTCGAATACGGCTTCTCGCTCGCCGAGCCGAAGGCGCTGACGCTCTGGGAAGCCCAGTTCGGCGACTTCGCCAACGGTGCGCAGGTGGTGTTCGACCAGTTCATCTCGTCGGGCGAACGCAAGTGGCTGCGCATGTCCGGTCTCGTCTGCCTTTTGCCGCACGGCTATGAGGGCCAGGGTCCCGAGCATTCCTCGGCTCGCCTGGAGCGGTTCCTGCAGCTGTGCGCCGAAGACAACATGCAGGTCGCGAACGTCACCACGCCCGCGAACTACTTCCACATCCTGCGCCGCCAGCTGAAGCGCGACTTCCGCAAGCCGCTGATCCTGATGACGCCGAAGTCGCTGCTGCGCCACAAGCGGGCGGTTTCGACGCTGGCCGAAATGTCGGGCGAAAGCTCGTTCCACCGCCTGCTGTGGGACGACGCGCAGATGCTGCCCGACCAGGCGATCAAGCTGGTCAAGGACTCGAAGATCCGCCGCGTCGTGCTCTGCTCGGGCAAGGTCTATTACGACCTCTACGAGGAGCGCGAGAAGCGCGGCATCAACGACGTCTACCTGCTGCGCGTCGAGCAGCTCTATCCGTTCCCGGCCAAGGCGCTGATCACGGAACTGTCGCGCTTCCGCAACGCCGAGATGGTGTGGTGCCAGGAGGAGCCCAAGAACATGGGCGCCTGGGCCTTCATCGACCCGTATCTGGAATGGGTGCTGGCCCATATCGACGCCAAGCACCAGCGCGTCCGCTACACCGGACGTCCGGCCGCCGCCTCACCGGCAACCGGCCTGATGTCGAAGCACCTGGCGCAGCTCGAGGCCCTCCTCGAAGACGCGCTCGGCGGCAACTGAACTCGAACACAGCGAAAAAAGGCAGACCGATGGCTACCGAAATCCGTGTTCCGACACTCGGCGAATCCGTCACCGAGGCGACCGTCGGCAAGTGGTTCAAGAAGGCAGGCGACGCGATCGCCACCGACGAGCCTTTGCTCGAACTCGAAACAGACAAGGTGACGGTGGAAGTTCCCGCGCCTGCCGCCGGCGTCCTGTCGGAGATAACGGCCAAGGAAGGCGAGACGGTCGGCCTCGGCGCGCTGCTCGGCATGATCGGCGAGGGTTCGGGCGCCAAGCCCGCCGCCAAGGCGGAGGCAAAACCCGAGGCCGTCGCGCAGGCGGCCGGCACGTCCGGCGCCGCCACGTCGAAGGAAGCGGCGGAGAAGACGGCCAAGGTCGCCGGAGAAGCTCCGGTCGAAAAGCGCGAAATGCCGCCGGCACCGGCCGCTGCCAAGCTGCTCGCCGAAAGCAACATCGCCGTCGACGCCGTGCGGGGGTCCGGCAAGCGCGGCCAGGTGCTGAAGGGCGACGTGCTCGACGCCATCGCCAAGGGCGCGCCGTCGCAGCCGGCCGAGACGCCGTCGGTTGCCGCCGCGCCGGTGGCGGCGCGCGCTCCCGTATCGGCCGACGACGCGTCGCGTGAGGAACGCGTGAAGATGACCCGTCTGCGCCAGACCATCGCGCGAAGGCTGAAGGACGCGCAGTCGACTGCCGCGATGCTGACCACCTTCAACGAGGTGGACATGAGCGGGGTCATGTCGCTGCGTACGAAATACAAGGACGTGTTCGAGAAGAAGCACGGCGTGAAGCTCGGCTTCATGGGCTTCTTCACCAAGGCGGTGACGCATGCGCTGGCGGAGATCCCGGCGGTCAACGCCGAGATCGACGGCACCGACATCATCTACAAGAACTACGCCCATATCGGCGTGGCCGTCGGCACCGAGAAGGGCCTCGTCGTGCCGGTGGTGCGCAATGCCGACCAGATGTCGATCGCCGAGATCGAGAAGGAGATCGGCAGGCTTGGAATAGCCGCTCGCGATGGCAAGCTCGGCATGGCCGACATGCAGGGCGGCACGTTCACGATCTCCAACGGCGGCGTCTACGGCTCGCTGATGTCGACGCCGATCCTCAACGCACCGCAGTCGGGCATCCTCGGCATGCACAAGATCCAGGACCGGCCGGTGGTGGTCGGCGGCCAGATCGTCATCCGTCCGATGATGTATCTGGCGCTTTCCTACGACCACCGCATTGTCGACGGCAAGGAAGCTGTGACCTTCCTCGTGCGGGTCAAGGAAAGCCTCGAGGATCCGGAACGGCTGGTGCTCGACCTCTAGTCGACGAAAAGGGGTCGTAGCGGAACGCGGCATGCCGCGTTCCGGCTCAGGCACTGGAGGCCGGCGGAATGGAAGCGACATCGTCGTCGATGGAAGTCTGGGTGCTCGGCTGGAGTGTCGCGCTTCTCATCGTCCAGATCATCGTCCAGGGCACCGCCGGCCGGGACAGGGGCACGGACTATCTCGTCGGGCCGCGCGATGAACCGAAGTCGTCGACGAATCCGGTCGCCGGCCGGCTGGACAGGGCCCTGCGCAATTTTCTCGAAACCTATCCCGCCTTCATCGCGCTTGCGGTGGCGCTCGCACTGACCGGCAAGACCGGCGGCATCGGGGCAACAGGTGCGCTGACCTGGATCGTCGCGCGGACCGCCTATGTGCCCGTATACGCAGCCGGGATCTCGACCCTTCGCAGCCTCATCTGGTTCGTGTCCATCATCGGCCTGGCGATGATGTTCGCCCGGCTGATGTTTTAGGCGGGACGCGATGCGGGCGAAGGGGACAACCGCACTGGCGCTCACGGCTGTGCTGGCCGCCTCGCCATCCGTCGCCGCCTGCAAGCAGGAGCTCGCGGTCTATTCCGAGCCCGAGGCAAACGCTTCGCTCGAATTTGCGCCCGCCGCGCCGAATGGCTCCACGTCGCACACGTTCAAGATCAAGTTCCCCGAGAATTCGGTCATCCTCGACGGGGTCGTGATGTGGACCGAGGGTGTGGCGCGGCCCGTCGGCATCGTCATGCACAAATGCCCGGAGGGAGACGTCACGGGCGCCGAACTCGAGGCCTGCACGGTGTGGCAGGGCGTGATCTACGCCATCGACGGGCAGGGCAATGTCGATCTATTGCCGCCCGAAGGCGCGGATTCCGCAGCGCAGCTGCTGCTGCCCGATTTCGCGCCGGCACTCAGGCAATCCTCCGCCTATGGGATGGCCGGGGTGTCGAAAATGCCATGGGACGCGTTCAAGATGTCGGGATGCCAGGAATGACGGCGTCGCGGGATGTCATCGCCATCATCAACGCCCTGCCCTTCGTGAAGAACCACGGGGTTGAGCTGGTTGCGATCGAGGATGGCGTGACGCGGGTGCGGATGCCTTTCGACGACACCTATTCCACCCCTCCGGGGCTGTTCCCGACCGCGATGGTCGGCTTGATCGGCGATGTCGCCGCGATCGCTGCATGCTATGCGGCTGCTCCGCAGGGATATGCCTGCGCGACGCTCGATTACACGGTCAAGAACACCGGGCTCGCGCAGGGCGAGGAACTTCTCGCCGAAGGGCGCGTGCTGATGGCGGGAAAGACGGTTTCCGTCGGCGCCGCTGCTATCTATGTGGTGGACAAGGGCGAACGCAGGCCATGTGGCACGGTGCTGGCGACCGCCCGGGTCTACAAGGTGAAGGATTGAACGGCCGATGAGCGGCAAGGTCCTCCTCGTCACGGGCGGCAGCCGGGGCATAGGCGCCGAGACGGCGCGGCTCGCCGCTGCACGGGGCTGGCACGTCGCTGTCAACTACGTGTCCGACAGGGAAGCGGCCGAGGCGGTGGTCGCGGAGATCGAAGCGGCCGGCGGCGAAGCTTTCGCGGTCAAGGGTGACGTGGGCGAGGAGGCGGACGTTGTCTCCATGTTCGCCGCGGTCGACGCGCGCTTCGGTCGGCTCGACGGGCTGGTCAACAATGCCGGCATCGTCGACCGCAAGGCGCGCGTCGACGAAATGAGCGCAGCTCGGCTCGAGCGCATGATGCGCGTCAACGTCATCGGTTCGTTCCTGTGTGCCCGCGAAGCGGTGAAGCGCATGTCGACGCGGCACGGCGGACAGGGCGGCGTGATCGTCAACCTCTCGTCAGCCGCCGCGCGGCTCGGCAGCCCCGGCTGGTATGTCGACTACGCCGCTTCGAAGGGCGCGATCGACACGTTCACAACAGGCCTGGCGCTCGAAGTCGCAGACGAAGGCATCCGCGTCTGCGGTGTACGCCCCGGGATCATCGCTACCGACATCCATTCATCTGGTGGCGAACCGGACAGGGTAGAGAAGGTGCGTTCCGGACTTCCCATGAAACGGGAAGGCAGGCCTGAGGAAATTGCATCGGCCATCGTCTGGCTTTTGTCGGACGAGGCATCCTATATCACCGGCACGTCGCTCGATGTGAGCGGCGGGCGCTGAACCAGTATGACGGGAGACCCGGCGATGGCCTATGACGTGATCTTCATTGGAACCGGCCCCGGCGGCTATGTCGGCGCGATCAAGGCGGCGCAGCTCGGGCTGAAGACGGCCGTCGTCGAGAAGCGCGAGACATACGGCGGCACCTGCCTCAACATCGGCTGCATCCCGTCGAAGGCGCTGCTGCATGCTTCCGAGATGTTCGCGGAAGCGGGGCATTCGTTCGACGCGCTCGGCATCGAGGGCGTGAAACCGAAGCTCAACCTGGCGAAGATGATGGCGCACAAGGACGCGACCGTGGCGTCGAATGTCGGCGGCGTCGCCTTCCTGTTCAAGAAGAACAAGATCGATGCCTTCCGCGGCATGGGCAAGATCGCAGGCCCCGGCAAGGTTGCCGTGACGGGCGAGGACGGCAAGGTGATGGAAGTCGAGGGCGCCAACATCGTCATCGCCACCGGCTCCGACGTGGCCGGCATACCCGGCGTCAAGGTCGACATCGACGAGAAGGTGATCGTCTCGTCGACGGGCGGCATCGCGCTCGACAAGGTTCCGGCCAACATGGTCGTCGTCGGTGGCGGCGTGATCGGCCTGGAGCTCGGCTCGGTCTGGGCGCGGTTGGGATCCAAGGTGACGGTGGTCGAGTATCTCGACACGATCCTCGGCGGGATGGACGCGGAGATTTCGAAGCAGTTCCAGCGGATGCTCGCCAAGCAGGGCATCGAGTTCAAGCTCGGCGCCAAGGTGGCGGCGGTCGCGAAGGCCAAGAATGGCGCGACCGTGACCTTCGAGCCGGTGAAGGGCGGTGCGGCGGAGACGCTTGCCGCCGACGTGGTGCTGATCGCCACGGGCCGGCGCCCCTATACGGACGGGCTGGGGCTGGAAGAGGCCGGCGTCGAGCTCGACCGCGGCAAGGTCAAGACGGACGGCCACTACCAGACCAACGTGAAGGGTATCTATGCCATCGGCGACGTGATCGCCGGGCCGATGCTGGCGCACAAGGCCGAGGACGAGGGTATCGCCGTGGCAGAGATCCTTGCCGGGCAGCGCGGCCATGTGAATTACGACGCGATCCCGAGCGTGGTCTATACAAGCCCGGAAGTCGCCTCGGTCGGCAAGACCGAGGAAGAGCTTAAGAAGGCCGGCATCGACTACAAGGTCGGCAAGTTCCCGTTCACGGCGAACGGCCGGGCGCGGGCCATGCTGCACACCGAAGGCCTGGTGAAGATTCTCGCCGACAAGGCGACCGACCGGGTGCTCGGCGCACACATCGTCGGCTTCGGCGCCGGCGAGATGATCCACGAGCTGACGGTGCTCATGGAGTTCGGCGGTTCGTCCGAAGATCTCGCGCGGACCACGCATGCGCATCCGACCATGTCGGAGGCCGTGCGCGAGGCGGCGCTGGCGACATTCTTCAAGCCGATCCACATCTGATCGACACGCTGCTTTCACAGCATGACGGCCCGCCAGAAGGCGGGCCGTCATCGTTTCAGGAGCCGTGACGCCCTTACTGTGCCGGGGCGGGCTGTGCCGGCGGAGGCGTCGGAGCCGGAGCCGGACCAGGCTCGGGAGCCGGAGCGGGCTGCGCGGGCGCAGGCGCAGGTTCTGCCGCAGGCGGCGTCGTCGGCGCGGGCGCGGTCGGTGCAGGAGCCGTAGGCGCCGGCTCGGTTGCCGCGGGCGGCGGCGGTGCGTCAGGGCCGGGTGCCGGACCGGTGTTGCCAAAGACGAAATAGGCGATAATGGCGAGGATGATAACGACGGCCGCGATCATCACGCCCGTTCCGCCACTACGAGACTGCACGACGGTCCGGTTGTCCACGCGGGTCGGATCAGCGCCCACGCGGGTTGGATCAGATGCCGGATGCGGCGGAGGGGTACCCCGCGGATCGGGATTGAGGGGATCCACCATCTTGATTCTCCATTGCTGCTACGGGGCAACAACGTCGAACGAGGCAAATGGTTCAAATCAGCGTGAATGTGTTCCTTCACGAACTGAAACGGCCGGACATGAAAGCCCGACCGTCGCGTGAACCCGGTATGGAAGGTGCTACTTGGCCTCGGCCGGCCCGGCCTCTTCCTTCACCGTCGTCTCGGGTGTTGTCGAGGCGGTGGTCGACATGTCGACGCTCGCCACCGACTGGGTGGTTTCCGACTTGACCATGTCGTGTCCGCAGGCGGCAAAGGCACTGGAGGCCATGAGCCCAAGCATTGCGGCTGCGGCGAATACTGTCTTCATCGTCGTCTCCCGTGCTGGTCGATGGCGGAACGCTAACATCCGCGAACAGGGACGCAAAATCACGCTTTGCGTGATCAGTCGGCGCGGCTGACGGTGTAGCCGTCCTTGCGCAGGAGCGCGACGACGCCCTCTTCGCCGGGAAGATGCAGGGCGCCGACGGCAATGAAGGCGCCTCCTTTGTCCAGGAAGACCTTCGCCTCGCGGGCCATCACGCCGTTGCGCGACGTGATCATCGTTTCCTCGAAAGCCGAGTAGCCGGATTCTCCGTCCTCGCTGGAGGGCAGTGCGGTGCGGAAGAAGGGCCAGAACATGCCGGTGTCGCCGGATAGGTAGATATCGATCATCGTCTCGATGACGTCGTCGATGCCGTCGCCGAGCCTGAGCGTCTCGACCAGCCCTTCGACGTGGAACTCGAGCGGCAGAGAGGCCATCGCTTCGAGCTGGCTCTTCGCCATTTCAAGGCCGCCGAGATCCTTGCCGGCGGCCTTGGCCTGCCTGGCGAGGTTGATGTCGAGCACAGGCTCGCCGGCGGCCTTGCGCGCCATCTCGCAGGCCGGGAGCGCAACCATCGCGGACAGGATCCATGGCTTCATCTTGATGACGCTGGCGAGCGGGATGCCGCGCTTCGACAGCGCCGCGTCGACCATCTTCTCGTCCTCCGGAGACAGGAGCGAGGGCAGCGTGGTCTTGTCCGTGAACATCATCAGTTCCGGATCTTTCATGAAGCTCGCCATCATCTTCGCCTGATCGAGCACGTCGGTGGTCTCGATCACGACCGTTGATGATGCATCGAATGCGGCCTGAGCGACCGGCGGCAAGGTGACGACGCGCGGGTCGGTCATATGCATGGTGCCGAAAAGGAAAGAGGGCTTTGCGCCCTCTTTTTCGATCTTCCAGAGGAGCCCGGCTCCGTTCGGCGTCTTCGCCGCATCCGATCGTATCTTCTCCAGCGCGGCCGGGTCGGACGCCGCCATCTCCTCGATCATGTTCTTGCCAGCGCAGACCGGTGTCGCCGCCTCGGCCCTGCCGGCGAGCAGGAACAGCGTGGCGAGGAAGGCCAGCAGGAAGAGCATGTTGGCAAGCGCGACCAGCCAGAGCGAGACGCTGGCAGCGCGATCGGCGAGGGCGACGGCTTTCTTCATGCCGCCAAGCCTAAGCGGCAATTCCGGCTTTTCCGTTAATGGCGGGCGATAAATTCGCGGCGTCAGGCGCGCGGGTGCGCGGCGTCATAGATGTCGAGCAGGCGCTTGGTGTCGACGCCGGTGTAGATCTGCGTGGTCGACAGGGAGGCGTGGCCCAGCAGTTCCTGGATCGTGCGCAGGTCGCCACCGCGGCCGAGAAGGTGCGTGGCGAAGGAATGGCGCAGCGCATGCGGCGTGGCGGTGTCGGGCAGGTTGAGCGCGGAGCGCATCTTCTGCATGTCGCGCTGGATGATGGCCGGCTGCAGCGGCCCGCCCTTGGCGCCGCGAAACAGCAGGCCCTGGTTGTCGAGGTGATACGGGCAAAGGCGCCGATACTCGGCGACGGCCTGCAGGGCGACCGGCAGCAGCGGCACGAGGCGCGTCTTGCCGCCCTTGCCGGTGACGCGCAGCGTCGTCTCGCCATGGCTGAACTGCGAAACGGAGAGGCCGAGCGCCTCCGAGATTCGCAGGCCGCAGCCGTAGAGCAGCGTCAGCACGGCGGCATTGCGGGCGGCGATCCACGGCTCTTCGTTCAATTGCTCGCCAACAGCGACGACGCGGCGCGCGTCGGCAGCGGTGAGAGGTTTTGGCAGCGATTTCGGTTGTTTCGGCGCGCGCATGGCGGCGGCGCCGGCGGCGTTGGCCAGCCCGCGCTTTTCCAGCCAGCGCAGGAAGGAGCGCACGCCGGCTAGTCCGCGGCCCAGCGTACGCGCGCCTGCGCCGTCGGTGCGGCGGCGAGCGAGGAACGCGCGCAGATCGGCGGTGCGCAGCGCGGCGATATCCTTCAGGCCGGGTGGCCCGCCGACATGCTCGGTGAGGAACAGCAGGAACTGGCGGGTGTCGCGCTCATAGGCCTCGACGGTGAGCGGCGACAGGCGCCGTTCTCGCGCCAGCATCTTCAGCCAGTCGCCGCGCGCCTTGTGCAGATCGTCCCTGGCGGTGATGAGAATCTCGTTCACGCCGGCCCTTTCGCGCCCGAATCCCGCGCCATGCTGATTTCACGACCTTACCAGAGTGTGAAACAGGCCGCAGATTGTCTTGCTCGGTGCAGCGGGCTAGGAGAATGGCGAGGAGACGAACACATGTCGAAACCGCAAAATCCCATCCAGATGGCCGTGATCGGCGCCGCGCACGGCATCAAGGGCGAGGTGCGCGTCAAGAGCTACACCGGCGACCCGCTGGCGCTTGACGACTACGGACCGCTCTACGCGGAAGACGGGCGCGCCTTCACGATCCTCGACATCCGCATGCAGAAGGACGTGGCGGTGGTGCGCTTCAAGGGCATCAACGACCGGTCAGCGGCCGAGGCGCTGACCGGGACAGCCCTCTTCGTCGACCGCGACATGCTGCCGGACGACCTTGAGGACGAGGAGTTCTACCACACCGACCTGATCGGCCTGGACGCGGTGGACCTGGAAGAGGCGCCGATCGGCAAGGTGCTGGCGGTTCACAATTTCGGCGGCGGCGACATCCTCGAAATCGCCCGCGGCGGGAAGTCGACCGTGCTGGTGCCGTTCACCAAGGCGGCGGTGCCCCTGGTCGACACGAAGGGGCGCAAGGTCGCCGTCGATCCCGTCTCCGCCGGCCTCGTAGAGACCGACGAGGACGGTATGCCCGAAGAACGCAAGGCGGTCGACAAGCGACCGCGCGGACCGAAATCGGCGGGCGGCAACCGGTGAACATCTTGTGGCACCCATGCCCGATGTGTATTTATACACATGAATAGCCGGGAGGTCATCCGTCTGCTCGAAGCGAACGGATGGCGTCAGGTCCGACAGAAGGGCAGCCACATCCAGTTCAAGCATCCCGAAAAGCCGGGTCGGGTCACTGTCCCGCATCCCAAACGCGACCTGCCGGTCGGGACGCTTCGCAACATCGAGGACCAATCCGGTTTGAAACTCAAATGACCCAATATATCGCCCTGATCCACAAGGAGCCGACGAGCGACTACGGAGTCTCTTTCCCGGATTTCCCCGGCTGCATTTCCGCAGGCGTAACTCTCGACGAGGCGCGCGCCATGGCGGGCGAGGCGCTGGCCTTGCATGTCGAGGGCATGATCGAGGACGGCGAACAGCTTCCGCGGCCGTCCAGTCTCGAAGAAATCATGTCGGACCCGGTGAGCCGGGAGGCGGTGGCCGTACTCATCGATGCGCCAGCGGAAGCGGAGCGCTCGATACGCGTGAATGTCACGCTTCCGGAGAGCGTGCTCGCGCGCATCGATCGCTTTGCGTCGCAGTCGGGCCATTCGAGATCGGGTTTCCTTGCCAAGGCCGCCATCAGGGAACTCGAGCGCCAGGCCAAGGCAGGCGGCAAGACGTGAGTTTCCGCGCGACCGTCCTGACGCTCTATCCCGAGATGTTTCCGGGCGCGCTTGGTCTTTCGCTGGCCGGCAAGGCGCTGGAGCGGGGCGACTGGTCGCTCGAAACTGTGCAGATCCGCGACTTCGGGCTTGGCCGCCACCGCGCGGTCGACGACACGCCGGCCGGCGGTGGGGCGGGTATGGTGCTGCGCGCCGACGTGCTGGCCGCCGCGATCGACCATGCGGCACGGGCGGCCGACGGGCGCCCGAAACTGCTGATGAGCCCGCGCGGCAAGCCGCTGACGCAGGCGCGCGTGCGCGAACTGGCCGAGGGGTCGGGCGCGATCATCGTCTGCGGACGCTTCGAAGGCGTCGACCAGCGGGTGATCGAGGCGCGGCGGCTGGAGGAAGTGTCGATCGGCGACTACATCCTGTCGGGCGGCGAGCCGGCGGCGCTGGTTTTGCTGGACGCCGTGGTGCGGCTCCTGCCGGGCGTCATGGGCAACGAGGCGTCCGGCGGGGAAGAGAGCTTCGAGAACGGGCTGCTGGAGCATCCGCACTACACCCGCCCGCCCGAATGGGAGGGACGCCCGATCCCCGAGGTGCTGATGTCGGGCAATCACGGCAGGATCGCCGCCTGGCGGCGCGGGGAGGCGGAGAAGCTGACCGCAGAGCGGCGGCCAGATTTGCTGCCTCACCCCGTGACGAAATAATAGACCGCGAGCAGCAATCCAACCGCGACGACAAAGCCGCGCAGCACCGGCTGCGGTACCCGCTTTGCGATCCAGATGCCGTACCAGCCGCCGATCGCCACGGCGGGGATCATCACCAGCGCCTGCGGCCAGGCGACGACGCCTCCCGCCACGAAGACAACGATCGCCACCGCGGCGATGACGATCGAGAGCATGTTCTTCAGCGCGTTGAGGCGGTGGTAGTCGCCTTCCTGCGTGAGCCCCAGCGTCGCCAGCATCATCACGCCCATGCCTGCGCCGAAGAAGCCGCCGTAGACCGCGGTGACGAACTGGACGAGCGCGCCGGCAAATCCGCCGACGGCGGCGTGCTGTCCCGTCTTCGGCTTGGGTTTGAGCCAGGGGCCGGCGGCGAAAATGGCCGTCGCCGCGATCAGCAGCCAGGGCACCAGCGCACGGAAGGACGGGTTGTCGAGCGAGAGGAGAAGGAGCGCGCCGGCCAGCGCGCCGGCCGCCGAGATCAGACCCAGGAAGAGTGCGCCGCGCCAGAACGTCCGGATGTCGCTCCAGTAGGCGAGCGTCGAGGTGATGTAGCCGGGAAACTGGGTGATCGAGGAGGTCGCATTGGCGACGATCGGCGGGATGCCGGCGACCGAGAGCGCGCCGAAGGTGAGGAACGTGCCGCCGCCCGCGACGGCATTGACCGCGCCTGCGATCACGCCGGAGGCAAAGAGGATGATGGCATCGATGAGGGTCACGGCGTCGTCCCGGTCAGTAGTTGTCATCCTGCTGTAGCCAGAGCTGGCCGGGGCGGCAAGGCGGGCATGTGGAGAACGCCGCTCCTCCCCTTGCGGCAGGAACGGCTCCCGATAGAGTCGCGCGTCGTGGATAGGAAGAGACCTTCATGCCGAGACTGCCGATCATCGCTATTGCACTCGCCGCCATGACGACGGCGGCCGCCGCGCAGGATGGGATCAAGCGCACGCCGCTGCAGAAGGTCAATTTCCCCGAAGGCTATACGACGGTAACCGGCCTCGCCGAGATCCAGCCGGGCGTATCGGCCGGCCGGCATACGCATCCCGGCATCGAGACGGGCTTTGTGCTGGAGGGCGAGACGGTGCTGTCGATCGACGGGCAGGGCGATGTCACGATGAAGGCGGGCGATTCCTATGTCATCCCGGCCGGCGTTCCGCACGACGCGAAGGCCATTAGCGAGAAGCCGGTCAAGGTGCTGGGCATCTATGTCATCGAACGCGGCAAGCCGCTCGCCTCGCCGGCGAAATAGATCGCCGGCTGGCGCTGAGCGCGATAAAATCACGGCGCGGTGGTGACAATCCGCGCGCGATGGTGTATCGGCACGCGCGGAAATCGGGAATTTCCCGGTGCCATAACCAAGACCCAAGTGAATTCGCCCCTGCCTCCCCGCATCGGGAGGCATAGCCGGACGGTCAACGAACTGATCGGCAAGTGACGGGCGCTCTGGCTGGCGCAAGAACGAAGAAAGGTTCCGACGATGGATATCATCCGTCAGCTTGAGGCCGAGCAGGCCGCAAAGATCGAAGAGAAGCGCAAGTTCCCCGAATTCCAGCCCGGCGACACGGTCCGCGTCCAGGTGCGCGTCACCGAAGGCACCCGCACCCGCGTGCAGGCCTATGAAGGCGTCTGCATCTCGCGCAAGGGCGCCGGCTTCCAGGAGAGCTTCACCGTCCGCAAGATTTCCTACGGCGAGGGCGTCGAGCGCGTCTTCCCGGTCTATTCGCCGATGGTCGAGGCCGTCGAGATCGTCCGCCGCGGCAAGGTGCGCCGCGCCAAGCTCTATTACCTGCGCGACCGCCGCGGCAAGTCGGCCCGCATCACCGAGAACACCGGCGTGCGCGCCCGCAAGCTCAACGACAGCGAGCGCGATGCGCTGAACGCCGAGCGCGCCCGCATCGAGGCCGAGAAGGTCGCGGCGGCGCAGGCCTTGGCCGTCGAGAAGGCCGCTCAGGACGCAGCCGAGGCCAAGGCGGCCGCAGAAGCCGCAAAGGCAGCGGAAGCCGCCAGCGAATAAGGCCCGGCAACGTTCGAATTCCGGAAAGGCGCGGAGCGATCCGCGCCTTTTTCGTTTCGGCTGGACGAGCTGCCGCACCATGCCTTGCATGCGTGCGCCAGCTGGATAGATTTGCCCGGTCCTTCAGAGAACGTTCCCGGAGTTCCAGATGTCAAAGATGAGATTGTTCCTCGCCGGCCTGGTTGCGGCCGTCCTGCTGCCTGCTTTCGCCCTTGCCCAGTCGGTTCCCGACCTCGGCGGCAAGAAGGTCGTGGTCGTTACCGAGAACGCCTATTTCCCGCTGCAGTTCGTCGATCCCAAGACCAGCCAGCCGGTCGGCTGGGAATATGACGCGATGGCCGCCTTGGCGAAGAAGCTCAATTTCACGGTCGAGTACCAGAACACGTCGTGGGATGCGATGATCCAGGCCGTATCGGACAAGCAGTACGACATGGGCATGACCGGCATCACCATCAAGGACGAGCGCAAGGAGAAGGTCGACTTCTCCGACCCCTACATGCTCTCCGAGATCTTCATGCTGGTGCGCGCCGACGAGACACGCTTCGCCGACCCGAAGGCCTTCGCGGCGGACGGGAAGCTGCTGGTGGGAGCGCAGGCGGGCACCTCGCCGTTCTACGTCGCGGTCTACAACGTGCTCGACGGCAATGAGGCCAACCCGCGCATCAAGCTGTTCGAGACATTCGCGGCTTCCGTCGCGGCGCTCCAATCGGGCGACGTCGACCTGGTGCTGACTGACAGCGCCGGCGGCAAGGCGCTGGTCACGGCGTCCGGCGGCAAGCTGAAGATGGTGGGCGAGCCGCTGCAGGCGGAAGAGTTCGGCTTCATCTTCCCGAAGGGCTCCGACCTCGTTGCGCCGATCAATGCCGGCATCGCGGCGCTGAAGGCCGACGGCACGTTCGACGCCATCACGCAGAAATGGTTCGTGGACTACAAGCCCTGAGCGGGCTCCGGCAATGGATTACACGTTCGACGGCTACCGGCCCGGGAGCCTTGCCGGAGTCGTCGGGCTGCATATCGACTATTACCGCGACGCCTGGGGCTTCGGCCTCGAGTTCGAAACCAAGGTGGCGTTGGAGATGGCGGAGTTCCTGCGCCGGATGGAGGCGGACCGCGATCTGTTCCTGACCGCCTGGGACAAGCAAGGGCGGCTCGCCGGCTCAGTGACGATCGACATTTCCGGTGGCGGACCGCAGGGCGCACATCTCAGGTGGTTCATCGTTTCCGGCGAGACCCGCGGCAAGGGGCTGGGCAAGGACCTGATGGACCGGGCGATCGGACATTGCGACAGGCGGTCGGTGCCGCAGATCTGGCTCACGACCTTCGCCGGGCTGGATGCCGCCCGCGGCCTCTACGAGAAGCATGGGTTCAGGCTGATGTCCGAAAGCGGCGAGGATCAGTGGCGCGGCGGCGTGCGCGAGCAGCTCTTCGTCCGGCGGAAGCGCTGACATGACCCCACGGGGCCAGCGCGAATTTCCCTACTGGCTGGTCGCGGCCGTCTTTGTCGGGATCGCGGCGGCGCTGGCGATCGCGGCGAGCGATCTCTACGCGCAGATCTTCGTGACGATCGCCAAAGGCATCTGGATCACCATCTTCGTGACGATCGTCGCCTTTGCGCTTGCGTCGGCGCTCGGCCTTTGCGTCGCGCTCATGGGACTGTCCGGGTCCAGGGTGCTGAGCCAGATCGCACGCTTCTACGTCGAGATCATCCGCGGCGTGCCGATCCTGGTTCTCCTGTTCTGGATCGCGTTTGCCGGCGCGCCCGCCTTCGTGACCGCCTGGAACGCGCTTCTGGGCGGCCTGATCGGCGAGATGCAGGTGCGCGACGTGTCGCTGCTCTGGCGCGCGATCATCGCGCTGATGATCGCCTATTCCTCGTTCATCGCCGAAATCTTCCGGGCGGGTATCCAGTCCGTCCCGGAGGGCCAGATCGACGCGGCCAAGACGCTGGGGCTCAGCCGGTTCCAGCGCTTCCGCCATGTCGTCTGGCCGCAGGCCTTCCGCACCATCCTGCCGCCCTACAGCAACGACTTCATCGCCATGGTGAAGGACTCCTCGCTGGTGTCGGTGCTGGGCGTGGCGGACATCACCCAGATGGGCAAGATCTACGCCGCCGGCTCCTTCCGCTTCTTCGAGACCTATTCGATCGTTGCCTATATCTATCTTCTGCTGACGATCTCGCTGTCGCTGGCGCTACGCGGGGTGGAGCGGCGCATGCGCAACAAGGGTGAACAATGAGCACTGAGCAGGTCAGCGATGCGTTGAACCAGGTCTATGCGGCGCGCGACGAGACCGAGCTCGCCGCCGCCTATGCCGCGTGGTCGAACGGCTACGACCACGAGACGGCCGCGCTCGGCTACTGCCTGCCCTTCATGATCGCGGCGTGGGTGGCGCGATACGTGCCGGCCGATGCGGGGCCGCTCCTCGACGCAGGGTGCGGCACGGGGCTGTCTGGTCCCTACCTGGCGGCGCTGGGCTATCCCGACATCGACGGGCTCGACATGTCGGCGGAGATGCTGGCGCTGGCGCGCGGGCGGGGCGTCTACCGGAACCTGGTCGAGGCCGCGTTGGGCGGCAGGCTGCCGATCGAGGACGGCGCTTATGCTGCCGTCTTCTCAACCGGCGTCTTCACCGAAGGCCACGCGCCGGCGTCGAGTTTGGACGATCTCACTCGCATCGTGCGGCCGGGTGGGCCTGTCATCTTCACCGTGAGAGACAGCGTTCTGCAAACAGGCGGATTTCGGGCCAGGTTCGCGGAACTTGAGAAAGTCGGGCGATGGACGTCGGTCGAGGAAAGCCCGTCCTTTCGCGCCTTCGCCGTCGCGGAGCCGGAGGTGACGGTCAAGGCGTTCGTGTTCCGGGTCGCTGGACATTGATGCCACTGTCGAATATGACTGTCCGACTTAGCCGCGCCTGATCTCGGCCGGAAAATTTTCCCTAGCGCAACTTCTCCAAACGCAGTCGCGGTGACTGGCGGCGTTGAGCTTGCGCTACGGGAAATCCTCACAATGGAAAAAGTTGTCCTGCGCGCTGATTGTGCGCGGTGTTCGGCGCTGTGTTGTGTCGCTCTTTCATTCGATCGTTCCACTCTGTTCGCGATCGACAAAGCAGGTGGGCAGCCATGCCCGAATCTGGATGGATGTGGTGGTTGTACTATTCACCGCGATCGCATCGATTACGGTTTTCGCGGATGTACCGAGTTTGACTGCCTAGGCGCCGGGCAGCGCGTGACGCAGGGGTTCTTCAGAGGCCGTAGCTGGATGGACGACCCGGCCTTGCTGAAGCCCATGTCGCGAGCCTTCATTGCCGCTCTGCGAGCCCACGAATGCCTCCTTCTCTTGAGACAGGCGGAAAGCCTTGGCCTTTCGTTCCCGGACCGAAAGAAGGCAGGCGAATTGCAGGCGGCGATTGAAGACGCCGGTATCTGCGAGGAACTCATCAGCTCTTTGAAGCGGGAGACATTCGGCTTTCTTTCGAGCCTGCGGACCTATGTGGAAGGCGCGACTGATGAAGCCCCGGGACGTGGTGCGGTTGGGTAGCGCGGTGGTCAACGACGCTTCTGTTCGCCGCGGCCCTCGCCGGTGCAGTCGATTCGCGAATTTGAATGAAGCTCTATCTTAGCGCCACCTCCTCCTGAACCTCTCCAACGCCTCGCGGTGAGCCTCGAGTTTCTGCGCGCCATAGGCGAAGTAGTCGACTTGGGGAATGTCGAGATGCGTTTCGGCGAGCATGCCCCACAGCGCCTCGCGCAGCGGCATGATCGCAAAGGCCGCGTCGAAGGAGCGGCGGACGTCGTCGGTCAGATCCGGACCGAAGTAGAGGTCGAGCATGTGGTCGAGCTGGGCGTCGTCGAAGGACGAGTGCGAGGCAAGTCCGGCCAGATCGACGACCGAGGTGGTGAAGCCGGAATGTTCGTAGTCGACGAACCAGATTCGTTGGCCGTCGTCGACAATGTTGCGGTGGACGAGGTCATTGTGCCCGAACACAATGGGCAGCGGCGCCTGGGCTCTCTCCAGCTCGTCCGACACCTCGAACCAGTCGCTCAACATGCCGGCATTGCGATGCCGCTCGTTGCGCAGCGTGCGGGCATAGTCGCGCACGGTGTGGAACGGCCAGAACATGTGCGCCGCCCCGGAAACGTAGGGTGGCATCTCGAGATGGAAGCGCTTCAGGAGACGGACGATGTCGTCGGCCTTTTCGCGCACGTCCTGCGGCGTGCAGTTCCTGCCGTCGATATAGACGCCGACGAAGACGCCGGGCCCGGTGTAGACGATCTCGGAGGCGAATCCGGCCCGGTGCGCCGCCTGGGAGACCATCAGTTCCCAGGCGCGATAGACATGCTGCTGCGGGTGATCGCGGCCGAAGCGCACGACATACTTCCGGCCCTCGTCATCGACGATATAGCTCTGGTTGCCGAGCCCGCCCGGGAGAAGTGTCGGGCGGACCTCGCTGGTCCAGATCGGGAGTACCGTTATGCGGGTGATCGGGTCGATCATCTGTCCCGGCTACGTGATCGGTGGTCGCCGGCATCTCGCGCATGCGGATGCCGGTTGTCAACGCGCGGTCACGCGAAGACCAGCGATTGGTGCGCCGCCGCTCCCGCCATCGCACCGTCCGCGACGGCCAGAGCGACGGTCGGCATCGGGCGTGCGATGTCGCCGGCGGCGAACACGCCGGGCACGCTGGTGACCTTGCGCTCGTCCACCGCGATGAACGCGCCCATCGGACCCTGCGACAGAGAGCAGCCGAGCTGATGCGGCAATTCGCTCGACAGGGCGGTCCTGGGCGACACGAACAGTGCTGCGACGGAAGCATCCGCGGCGCCGGCGATCCGGATCGAGAGGCGATCTTCGAGCGAAGCGACGCTTTCGACCCGGCCGGCAACGATTTTCACTCCGCGTGCCCGGAGCTTGGCGACCTGATCTGCATCCGGGGTCATGGAGTCGTTCAGGAACAGGTGCACCAGGCCCCAGTCGGCGACAAGCTGCGCCTTCACGACCGCCTCGGGTTCCGTGGCCAGCACGCCGAACGGGCCGTCGCCGAACTCGTAGCCGTGGCAGTAGGGGCAGTGGATGACGCGGCGGCCCCATTCGTCGGCGAGGCCTGGGATGTCCGGCAAGGTGTCGCTGACGCCGCCGGCGAGCACGAGCCGGCGCGCCGACAGCGTATCGCCGTCGCGCAGGCGCAGCGAGAAGTCGTCTGCGCTGCCCTCGACGCTTTCCACCAGGCCCTGGCGAAATTGTGCCGTCGGGTAGGCCAGCAACTGGCGCCGGGCCTCGTCCAGCATGTCGCCCGGCACGGAGCCGTCGCGGGTGAGGAAGCCGTGCGAATGGGCGGCGAAACGGTTGCGCGGCAGGCCGGCGTCGACGACAACGACCTTGCGCTTGCCGCGGGCGATCTGGAGCGCTGCGGACAGGCCGGCGAAGCTGCCTCCAACGATTGCGACGTCATACTGCATGTCTGTTCTCCTTGTAGGCGGCGATGCCTTGGCCGCATTCCGCGGCGATGTCGGCGAGCGTCACGGTTGCCAGCCGTTCGGCCAGCATTCGCTCGACCTCCAGCCGGAAGCCGTCGAGATGACGGGTGACCGACCGCTCGACGAGGCAGCGCGGGTTTTCGGGTTCGGTGTTGATCGACAGGAAGCTCTCCTCCAGCGCGGCAGCCACGTCGGCCAGCGAGATCGACGAGGCTGGCTTGGCCAGCATCCAGCCACCGCCGTGGCCGCGGGCGGCAGAGAGGATGCCCGCCTCGCGCAAGCCGGCCACCATGCGCCGCACGACGACCGGATTGGTGTGCAGCCAGCCGGCGATCTCTTCGGAGGTCATCGGATGATCGGGCACCTGCGCCATGTGGACCAACGCATGAAGGGAAGCGGAGAGGCGTGAATTTCGTTTCATGTAACTTTAATAGTTACGAATCATCACCGAGTCAAGCTTCCCAATCGGTGGCGGGCGTGATCATAGTCGGCGATGGCCTTCACACTTCGCCAGTTGCAGTATTTCGTCGCCGTCGCCGATCAGGGCGGCGTGTCGCGTGCGGCGCAGAGCTTGTCGATCTCGCAATCGGCGGTGACGGAGGCGATCAAGGAATTGGAGAGCGATCTCGGTGTCGAACTGTTCGAGCGGCATCCGCGCGGCCTGAACATCACCCACAAGGGTCACCAGTTCCTGCGCCATGCGACCAAGATCCTCGCCGACGTGTCGGATGCGCGGCGGACCTTTTCGGGCGAATCGGAGGCGGCGTCCGGCCGGCTGCAGCTCGGCGTCACGTCGCTGGTCGCGGGGTACGTGCTGTCCGACCTGCTTGCCCGCTATCGCCGGGCGTTTCCGGGCGTCGAGGTCACGGCGATCGAGGACAATGGCGACTATCTCGAACATCTTCTGGTCGGCGGCGAGCTCGACATCGCGGTGATGGTGATCTCCAACCTGCGCGACCGCATGGCGCTGCAGGCCGAAATCCTGGAAAGCTCGCCATATCGGCTGTGGCTGCCGCTCGGCCATCCGCTGGCGACCGCGGAGACGATCTCGCTCAGTGACATCGCATCCCAGCCGCTGATCATGCTCACCATCGACGAGATCGAGGAGAACACCGGCAAGCTGTTGATGGCGCTGGGCGCTAGGCCGCACGTCGCGTTCCGCACCCGCTCGGTGGAAGCGGTGCGCAGCCTGGTGGCCACCGGCGCCGGCGTGGCGCTGTTGCCCGACCTCGTGTACCGCCCCTGGTCGCTGGAAGGCGACCGGATTGAGAGCCGCGACATTTCAGGCGCGCTGCCGGTGGTGCAAGTGGGCATGGTGTGGCGCCGCGGGCTCGGCCTGCAGCAGCCGTCGCGCGACTTCATCGGCATCGCGCAGGGACAGAGGGCGGTGAGGCAGCGTTGAGCCGATCCCCGGGGCAATTGGCCCCGTCCGGCTTCGATGTTAGAGTGCCGCCATGAACCAACCCTTCCGATCGCCGGACCTGTCGATGACGACGCAAGCCGCCGAAGGCTTGCCGCGCCGGCGCTGGAGTGTTGCCGAGATCGAAGAAGCCACACGGCTGGGCGTGTTCGACGAGGACGAACGCTTCGAACTGATCGGCGGGGAGATCGTGCCCATGAACGCCAAGGGCATCCATCATGAAATTCTGAAAGTCGCTCTCAACCTGCATTTTGCGTCTATCCGTCCCAGCCAGATTATCTTCGCGCAGGAGACCACATTCCGGTTGAACGAAGACAGCTTCGTCGAACCAGACTTCATTTTCCTTCGAAAGTCCGACGGCGTCGCCAACCTCAATCCTCGGACCGCACTTCTCGCAATCGAAGTCGCTGATTCCAGCCTGCGCTGGGATCTCGGCCGCAAGGCGCGCATCTTTGCCGATTTCGGCATTCCCGAGCTGTGGGTGATCGATGCGGTGTCGAGAACCATCCACGTCCATCGCGAGCCTCGCCTCGAGGGATATCGCAATATCCGCGCGTTTGCCGAAACCGAGCGCATCGAATCCGTCTCCGTGCCCGGCATCGTGCTGACACTATCGGAGCTCGAAACCTTCTGAGTTGAGAAGTGCGGGAGCGGGCTCGGTTTTAATATCGGAAAGACCGATATCGGCGTTCTGTTTAATGAATTTGCGAACGGACACGGTTGTGGCACTCTTCCATCAGGGTCCAAGCCGCCGATGAAGCGCGGCCCCTGATCAATGGGAGATTTCGGCATGAAGTCGTTTCTGAAGACATGCACCGCCATGACGATGGCCGTCGCATTCGCGGCTCCGGCCTTCGCGCAGGTGAAGGAGATCGGCGCGGGCGAAGGCCAGGTCAACATCGTCGCCTGGGCCGGCTATATCGAGCGCGGCGAGACCGACAAGGCCTTTGACTGGGTGACCAAGTTCGAGGCGGCCACGGGCTGCAAGGTCAACGTCAAGACCGCGAACACGTCCGACGAGATGGTGGCGCTGATGAACGAGGGCGGCTTCGACCTCGTCACTGCCTCGGGCGACGCGTCGCTGCGGCTCATCGCCGGCAAGCGCGTCCAGCCGGTCAACATCGACCTGATCAAGAGCTGGTCGACCGTGGACGACCGCCTGAAGGACGCGCCGTGGCATACGGTCGACGGCGTGCACTACGGCGTGCCCTATATGTGGGGGCCGAACGTGCTGATGTACAACACCAATGTCATCAAGACCCCGCCGACCTCGTGGAAGGTCGTGTTCGAGGAGATGACGCTCGACGACGGCAAGTCGAACAAGGGTCGCGTCCAGGCCTATGACGGCCCGATCCACGTCGCCGACGCCGCGCTCTACCTGATGACCCACAAGCCGGAGCTCGGCATCAAGAGCCCCTACGAACTGACCGAGGACCAGTACAAGGCGGCCCTCGACCTCCTGCGCCAGCAGCGTACGCTCGTTGGCCGCTACTGGCATGACGCCTTCATCCAGATCGACGACTTCAAGAACGAAGGCGTGGTCGCTTCGGGCTCCTGGCCGTTCCAGGTCAACCTGCTGAAGGGCGAGAAGCAGCCGGTCGCGTCGGTGTTCCCCGCTGAAGGCGTCACCGGCTGGGCCGACACGACGATGATGCATGTCGACGCGGCGAACCCGAACTGCTCCTACATGTGGATGGAGCATTCGCTCTCGTCCAACCTGCAGAGCGATCTCGGCGTCTGGTTCGGCGCCAACCCGTCCGTGCCGGCCGCCTGCACCGATGGGCGCGGCATGCTGACCAAGGAAACCTGCACCACGAATGGCATGGACAATTTCGAGCAGGTCAAGTTCTGGACCACACCGACGTCGAAATGCGCCTCGCAGGGCGACAAGTGCGTGCCGTACTACCGCTGGGTGTCGGATTACATCGGCGTGATCGGCGGGCGGTGATTTAAGGCTTACGCGAGGTCTGCCCCTCACCCTTACCCTCTCCCCGCTCGCGGGGAGAGGGGGTCGCCTGCGTTGCTGCAGCTCTCCTCTTCCCGCGTGCGGGGAGAGGCTCCCGGCAGGGGGATGAAGCGGCGACCGGCATTCGCTTTCGTCGGATAGATGACCCCAGCCGTCTCCTTCACCAAAGTCTCGCGCCACTTCGGCAGCGTCCGCGCCGTCGACGCGGTCGACCTCGACATCGTCGAGGGCGAGTTCTTCGCCATGCTCGGACCGTCGGGCTCAGGCAAGACGACCTGCCTGCGCCTGATTGCCGGCTTCGAGCAGCCGACATCGGGCCGTATCGAGATCTTCGGCGAGAACGCGGTCGGCGTGCCGCCCTATCGGCGCAACGTCAATACGGTGTTCCAGGACTATGCGCTCTTCCCCCATCTCAACGTCGCCGACAACGTCGCCTACGGGCTGATGGTGAAGGGCGTGGGGCGCGAAGAGCGGAGCCGCGCCGCCGACGAGGCGCTGGCGCTGGTCAAGCTGCCGGGCTACGGCGCGCGCAAGCCCGGCCAGCTGTCCGGCGGCCAGCGGCAACGCGTTGCGCTGGCGCGTGCGCTCGTCAACAAGCCGCGCGTGCTTCTTCTCGACGAGCCACTCGGCGCGCTCGACCTCAAGCTGCGCGAACAGATGCAGGAAGAGCTGAAGTCGCTGCAGAAGCAGCTCGGCATCACCTTCGTCTTCGTCACCCACGACCAGGGCGAAGCGCTGTCCATGGCCGACCGCGTCGCCGTCTTCAACGACGGCAGGATCATGCAGATCGGCAGCCCGCAGGAGATCTATCGCCGGCCGGCGACGCGTTTCGTGGCCGATTTCGTCGGTTCCTCGAACATCCTGCCACCGGATTTCATGCAGCGCTATGCCGGCCAGCGGCGCTGGGGCAGCCTGCGGCCCGAGCATATTCGCATCCTCGCGCAGACCGCCGGCGACGGCGTGCCGGCGCGGGTCGCGGCGCTGAATTATCTCGGCGCGGGAACGCGTGTGTCGCTCGACGCGGAAGGGTTGCGCCTGCACGCGGTCGTCGATTCCGGCGGCGCGCTGCCTTCGCCAGGCGATGACGTTGTGCTGACCTTCAACCGCGACCACGTGCATGTGATGGACGAGCCGGCATGAGCGCGCTCGCCGCCGACACGAGACATGCTCCCGCCATCCTCGCCGGCCGCGGGGGCGTGTTCGGCGCGATGTCGGACTGGGTCTGGCGGCACCCGACCATGTTCCTGGTCCTGATGCTGACACCGCCGGTGCTGTGGCTCGGCATCATCTATATCGGCTCGCTGTTCGCGCTCCTGCTGCAGAGCTTCTTTGCGATCGACGAGTTCTCCGGGCTGATCAACCGCGATTTCACGCTCAAGACCTACGGCGAACTGTTCCTGCCGCAAAACGTCGACATCGTCGTGCGCACGGTCCTGATGGCGGCGCTGGTGACCGTCGCCTCGGCGATCGTCGCCTTTCCGATCGCCTACTACGCGGCGCGCTACGCCAAGGGGAAGTGGAAGGCGGCGTTCTATCTCGGCGTCATGCTGCCGCTGTGGTCGAGCTATCTGGTCAAGGTCTATGCGTGGAAGCTGATCCTCGCCAAGGAAGGCATCCTCAACTGGATCTTCGCCAAGCTGCACCTGACCTTCGTGCTCGATGCATGGCTGGCGCTGCCGATCGTCGGCGGTAATTCGCTGTCGGTTTCCTACACCGGCACCTTCCTCGTCTTCCTCTATGTCTGGATGCCGTTCATGATCCTGCCGATGCAGGCCGCACTCGAGAGGGTGCCCGGCAACCTCATCGAGGCGTCGGCCGACCTCGGCGCCGCACCGCGCCAGACGTTCCGGAACGTGATCCTGCCGCTGGCGATGCCGGGCGTCATCGCCGGCTCGATCTTCACCTTCTCGCTCACCATGGGCGACTACATCATCCCGCAGATCATCGGCACGTCGCGGCTGTTCATCGGCCAGGCGGTCTATGCCCACCAAGGCACGGCGGGCAACATCCCGCTCGCCGCCGCCTTCACCGTGGTGCCGATCGTGGTGATGGGCTTCTACCTCTGGTTCGCCAAGCGGCAGGGGGCCTTCGATGCCCTCTGACCGCACCCAGCGTGCCCCTATTGGCCTCAAGATCGCCGCCGCGGCGGGGCTCTTGTTCCTGCACCTGCCGATCCTGATCATCTTCGTCTACGCCTTCACGACGGAGGAGAAGAGCTATGTCTGGCCGCCGCCGGGCTTCACGACGCAATGGTTCGCGGTGACCTGGAACCGGCCGGACGTGTGGGAGGCGCTGACGCTGTCCGTTCAGGTGGCCGCGATCTCGACGGTGATCGCGCTGATCCTCGGCACGCTGTGCGCGGCGGCGATCTCGGGCACGTCCTTCTTCGGCCGCGAGACGATCTCGCTGCTCGTCATCCTGCCGATCGCGCTGCCCGGCATCATCACCGGCATTGCGCTGCGGTCGGCGTTCAGCCTGGCGGAGATACCGTTCTCGTTCTGGACGATCGTGCTCGGCCACGCGACCTTCTGCGTGGTGGTGGTCTATAACAATGCGGTCGCGCGTTTCCGGCGCACGTCCGGATCGATGATCGAGGCGTCGATGGACCTCGGCGCGGACGCGTTCCAGACATTCCGACACGTGATTCTGCCGAACATCGGCACCGCGCTGGTGGCGGGCGGCATGCTCGCGTTTGCGCTGTCATTCGACGAGGTCATCGTCACCACCTTCACCGCCGGCCAGCAGCAGACGCTGCCGATCTGGATGCTGGAAGAGCTCGTGCGGCCGCGACAGCGGCCGGTCACCAATGTCGTCGCCATGGTGGTGGTCATCGTGACCTTCCTGCCGATCCTGGCGGCCTATTACCTCACCCGCGACGGCGACCAGATCGCCGGCAGCGGAAAGTAGAATTTCAAGGAGGACTACCTCATGGACACCCAGATGCTGATCGGATCGGCCTTCGAGGCGGGGACCGAGACGGACGAGAAGATCTTCAACCCGAAGACGGGCGAGACGATCCTCGACATCCCGGAGGCGTCGCAGGGCCAGATCGAAGCTGCGGTGGCCGCCGCCGAGAAGGCGTTTGCGACGTGGTCCCGCACCACGCCCGGCCAGCGCTCGGGCTATCTGCTGAAGATCGCCGACCGCATCGAGGCCGAGGCGCAGGCCTTCGCCATGCTCGAGGCACTCAATTGCGGCAAGCCGATCAACGCGGTGCTCAACGACGAACTGCCGGCCATCGTCGACTGCTACCGCTTCTTCGCCGGTGCGGTTCGGTCGATGCCCGCGGTGGCAGCCGGCGAATACATGCCCGGCATGACCTCGATGGTGCGCCGCGATCCGATCGGCATCGTCGCCTCGATCGCACCCTGGAACTATCCGCTGATGATGATGGCGTGGAAACTGGCGCCGGCGATCGCGGGCGGCAACACGGTCGTCTTCAAGCCGTCCGAACAGACGCCACTGACGGCGCTGAAGCTGGCGAAGATCCTTGCCGACGTGCTGCCCGAGGGCGTGGTCAACGTCGTGCTCGGCCGCGGCGAGACGGTCGGCAACGCGCTGATCAACCATCCCAAGGTCAACATGATCTCGATCACCGGCGACGTGGCGACGGGCAAGAAGATCCTGCAGGCGGCGTCGAAAACGGTGAAGCGGACGCATCTTGAACTCGGCGGCAAGGCGCCGGTAATTGTCTTCGACGATGCCGACATCGACGCGGTGGTGAGCGGGCTGCGCGCTTTCGGCTATTACAATGCCGGTCAGGACTGCACGGCCGCCTGTCGTATCTATGCGGGCAAGAAGGTCTACGACAGGCTGGTCGCGGACCTCTCCTCCGCCGTCTCGACGATCAAGTTCAACCAGCCGGACGATACCGAAAACGAGATTGGTCCGCTGATCTCCAAGCGCCAGCGCGATCGGGTCGCGTCGTTCGTCGAGCGCGCCTCGGAGCAGAAGCATATCGAGATCACCACCGGCGGGAAGCCCGGCGAAGGCGACGGCTATTTCTACCAGCCGACAGTTGTGGCCGGCGCGCTGCAGGAAGACGAGATCGTGCGGCGCGAGGTGTTTGGGCCTGTGGTTTCGGTGACGCGGTTCTCGGACGTTGACGAGGCGGTGACCTGGGCCAACGACAGCGACTACGGCCTCGCCTCCTCGGTCTGGACCAGGGATGTCGGACGCGCGGTGTCGACCGCGTCGCGGCTGCAGTACGGCTGCACCTGGGTCAACACCCACTTCGCCCTGGTCAACGAGATGCCGCATGGCGGCCTGAAGCAGTCGGGCTACGGCAAGGACATGTCGCTCTACGCACTGGAGGACTACACTGCCGTCCGCCACGTGATGATCGCGCATTCCTGACGAAGGCGCGGGGAGCCCGGCGCGTCCTTCTCCCACAAAGGGGAGAAGGACAGCGGCCCAGACCTGCCGGCCGCCCTACATCTCGAACGTCGCGATCACGGGCACATGGTCGGACGGGCGATCCCAGCCGCGGGCGTGGCGGAGGATCTCGATACCTCTGAGCCTGGGGGCAAGGTTAGCCGAGCCCCAGATGTGGTCGAGCCTGCGGCCCTTGTCGGCCGCGTCCCAGTCGGCGGCGCGGTAGCTCCACCAAGTGTAGATCTTTTCCGGCTCCGGGATCGCCTGGCGCATCAGGTCGATCCAGCCGCCGGCGGTCCGCATCGATTCCAGCCCCGCCGTCTCGACAGGCGTGTGGCTGACCACCTTGAGCAGCTGCTTGTGCGACCAGACATCGGCTTCGAGCGGCGCGATGTTGAGGTCGCCCACGAGGATCGAAGCGGTCGCGTCGTCGCTGCCGGCCGTGACCAGCCGCATCTCCTCGATAAAATCGAGCTTGTGACGGAACTTCGGGTTGATCTCCGGGTCGGGCTCGTCGCCGCCGGCGGGGACGTAGAAATTGTGCAGCATCACCTTCAGCCCGCCCGCCTCGAAGGTGGTCGACAGATGGCGGCAATCGCCCTTGGCGCAGAAGTCCCGGCGCTCGACCAGTTCGATCGGCAGGCGCGAGATCGTGGCCACGCCGTGATAGCCCTTCTGGCCGCTGATCGTGACATGAGCGTATCCCGCGTCATGGAACGCCTGGTAGGGGAAGAACTCCTCCGGGCACTTGATCTCCTGCAGGCACAGGATGTCCGGCGCATAGCGGCGCAGGAACTCCGTCACCAGCGGCAGGCGCAGGCGGACGGAATTGATGTTCCAGGTGGCGAGCGAAAGCGTCATCTCGGGTTCCGGCGGAATCGCGCGGAACCTGCCAGCCGGAGGGGCTCAAGACAAGGAAGCGAAGTCGCTTTCCAATGGAAAGGTCGCGCTCAGCGATTGCCGCCCATCGCCTGGTTCATCTCGTCGACCTTGCGATAGTCGATCTCGAAGAACTTCGGGTCGAGCTTCACCCCAGACTGGACGTTGAAGATCATCACCGTCGTGTCCTTGCCCTGCGCGTCGGTGATCGTCCACTGGCGCAGCTCGTTGGACTTCGGATCGAACATCATGGTGATGCGCGAATTGCCGAACACAGACTTGTCGGCCAGCACGATGGTGGTGAGGTCGGGATCCTCGGTCACCTTCTGCACCTTCTTACCGGAGAGGTCGATGCGTTCGTCGAGAAGGAGCTTCAGCGGGGTCTTGGACAAGGGATAGAGATCGGCGGTCCTCAACTTCGTATTGCTGATCACCACCGAGTTGCCGTCCGCCACGACCCGGTAGGCCGACGGTGCCTCGTAGTTGAAGCGGATCTTGCCGGGGCGCTGGATATAGAACTTGCCGCCGGTCTTCTCGCCACGCGGGCCGAACTGCACGAACTCGCCGGCCATGGTCTGGATGCTGGAGAAATGGTCGGCAATCTTCTGCGCCGCGTCGGAAGCGGCGTAGGCGGCCGCGACCGGAGCCAGAGGCTGGTGTACCGTTCCGGCAAGACCGGCAACGAGGCCTGCGACCGAGAGCGCCGCGCCGAGCCGCAGGGCATGCCGCGCAAGGCCGCGCACGAGGCTGAGGGGCTGTTGGGTTGCGGTGGTCATCTGCGCCGGTCTCCTGTCGGTTCGTTGGTGCGGATAGGCTTCCAGTTGGGCTTTAGTTGGGCGCGACTGCGGCGACGGCCAAGCCCCCGCTACATCTTGTCCTTTTCGGTCGGCACCAGAATCTCGCGCTTGCCGGCGTGATTGGCCGGGCCGACGATGCCTTCCTTCTCCATCTTCTCGATGATCGAGGCGGCGCGGTTGTAGCCGATGCCGAGCCGGCGCTGGATGTAGCTGGTGGACGCCTTGCCGTCCTGCAGCACCACGGCCACCGCCTGGTCATAGGGATCCTCGGACTCCTCGAATACACCCGAAACGCCGCCCCCGCCCGATCCGTTCCGTCCGCCGCCATCCTCGTCGTCTTCGCCGTCGTCCTCGATGATGGCGTCGAGATATTGCGGAACGCCCTGCAGCTTGAGGTGGCTGACGACCTTCTCGACCTCGTCGTCGGCGACGAAGGGGCCGTGGACGCGCTGGATACGCCCGCCGCCGGCCATGTAGAGCATGTCGCCCATGCCGAGCAGCTGCTCCGCGCCCTGCTCGCCGAGAATGGTGCGGCTGTCGATCTTCGACGTCACCTGGAAGGAGATGCGGGTCGGGAAGTTCGCCTTGATCGTGCCGGTGATGACGTCGACCGACGGTCGCTGCGTCGCCATGATGACGTGGATGCCGGCGGCGCGGGCCATCTGCGCCAGGCGCTGGACGGCGCCCTCGATATCCTTTCCGGCGACCATCATCAGGTCGGCCATCTCGTCGATGACGACGACGATGAACGGCATAGGATCGAGGTCGAGATGCTCTGTCTCGTAGATCGCCTCGCCGGTGTCGCGGTCGAAACCGGTCTGGACGGTGCGCGAGATGCGCTCGCCCTTCTTCGACGCCTCGGCGACGCGGGCGTTGAAGCCGTCGATGTTGCGCACGCCCACCTTGGACATCTTGCGGTAGCGGTCCTCCATCTCGCGCACGGTCCATTTGAGCGCGACGACGGCCTTCTTCGGATCGGTGACGACGGGGGTCAGCAGATGCGGGATGCCGTCATAGACCGAGAGTTCCAGCATCTTGGGATCGATCATGATCAGCCGGCACTGATCCGGGGTCATGCGGTAGAGCAGGGACAGGATCATGGTGTTGATCGCCACCGACTTGCCCGAGCCGGTGGTGCCGGCGACCAGCACGTGCGGCATCTTGGCGATGTCGACGATGACGGCCTCGCCATTGATCGTCTTGCCGAGCGCCAGCGCAAGCCGCGCCTTGGTCTGCTCGAAATCGCGGCTGGCGAGGATCTCGCGCAGATAGACGGTCTCGCGCCTGGCGTTCGGCAATTCGATGCCGATGGCGTTGCGGCCGGGGACGACGGCGACACGGCAGGCGATCGCGCTCATCGAGCGGGCGATATCGTCGGCAAGGCCGATAACGCGGCTCGACTTGATGCCCGGCGCCGGCTCGAGCTCGTAGAGGGTGACGACCGGACCCGGGCGGACATGAATGATCTCGCCCTTGACGCCGAAATCCTCAAGCACGCCTTCGAGCAGGCGGGCGTTCTGCTCCAGCGCATCCTTGGACAGCGAGGGGTCCTTCGAGACGTTCTTCGGCTCGGACAGGAAGTGGATCGGCGGCATCTCGAAATCGTTGCTTGCGAGCATCGAGGTCTGCGCCTCGCGCTTGACGCGGGAGCCCTGGACGGGACGCGCCGCGGGCGCGACGACCCGGGCCACGCCTGCGGCGGTGACCTGGCGGCCGGGGGCCGCCGGCTCTCCGGCTTCGGCGAAATCCGCCTCGTCATAGTCTTCCAAATCGCTGTCGTCTTCGAACCGCGCCGACGGCGGCATCGCCGGCTGCGTGTCGAACCCGGGCTCGATGCGCTGCGACGACCGGACGGGCGCAGCCTCGCGGCGCACCGCGACGGCCGGTTCCGGCAGGCGCCGTTCCTGTGCGCGGCCGAAGTGGCGGCGGATCCAGGCGCGGCCCGACAGCCACATATGGACGATCGCTCCGAGCGCCAGCACGCCGCCGTTTTCCTCGTCATCGTCGTCTTCGGCGTAGAGCGCGTCGTCCTCGCGGGCCGCCTTGCGTGATGCCGGACGGTCATGCGTGACTGCCTGCCTGCCGATGACGCCCGAAGCGAAGGCGAGAAGCCAGAGCGTGGGGCCGGCGAGGACGACCGCGATCAGCATTGCCGCGATGCCCGTCGGGTAGCCACCGAGCGCGAGAGACGGCAGTTTCAGCACGAGGTCGCCGAAGACGCCGCCGAGGCCCGACGGCAGCGGCCAGCTCGCCGGAGGCTCGACGCAGCCCACCACGCCGGCCGTCAGGACGGAAGCGCCGAACCAGGCGAGTGCGCGCCTCGGCATGCGGTCGATGCCGCGGGCCGAGAGGAAGAGGATGCCCCAGGCCAGCAGCGGCAGGAGCGTGAGGAGCGCGCCCAGCCCGAAGAACTGCATCGCGATGTCGGAATAGACCGCGCCCGGGTAGCCGAGCGCGTTGGTGACGGGATTGTCGGTGGCGTGGCTGAAGCTCGGGTCCTGGACGTTCCAGGTCGCAAGGCTGCCGACGCCGGCAACGGAGAGGAGAATCAGTCCAAGACCCCCCAATCGCTCCGCCTGCCTGCGGGCAAAGGCCGCAAGGCCTGCGCCGCTGTCCATCAGGGCGGAACCGGTCGGACTGGTGGAGCGCATGGAGAACCCCGTCTTGATCGCGCAAAAAGGCGCCGGATCGCACGGCGCGCAATGTGGACGAAGGTAGCGGGGGGATGGTTAAGGTCGCATTAACCATGCGACGCCGGACGAGAAAAAGCCCGGCCGGAGCCGGGCTGAAGTTGCGACGGCCAAGCCGTCGTCGGGAGGACGCCGGCGCGGACGATGCCCGCGCCGGAAATGTCTCGTCTTACGAGTGGTAGGCCACTTCGCCGTGCGAGGTGAGGTCGAGGCCCTGCTGTTCGGCTTCGACCGCCGGACGCAGGCCGAAGATCAGGTCGACGACCTTGTAGAGAATCACCGAACCGATA
This sequence comes from Mesorhizobium sp., assembly GCF_024710845.1. Taxonomy (GTDB): domain Bacteria; phylum Pseudomonadota; class Alphaproteobacteria; order Rhizobiales; family Rhizobiaceae; genus Mesorhizobium_A. The sequence continues at coordinate 27,709 of NZ_JANJTZ010000050.1, read as the reverse complement.
CCGCACCAGACGATCGTGACCAGCACGGCCTGGATCTGGACCCAGGTCTGGGCTGCGGCGGACAGGTCGCCGTAACCGATGCCGCCAAACGATTCGGAGTTCAGGATGCCGGTGCCGATGGCGCCGATGATGCCGCCGATGCCGTGAATGCCGAATACGTCGAGCGAGTCGTCGTAGCCGAACTTGTTCTTCACCACCGCGACGAAGAAGTAGCAGACGGCGCTGGCGAAAGCACCGAGGACGATCGCGCCGACCGGTCCGACGAAGCCGGCAGCCGGAGTGACAGCAACGAGACCGGCGACGAGGCCGGAGGCCGCACCCAGCATGGAAGCCTTGCCGCGAACCAAACCTTCGATGACCACCCAGGCGACGATCGCGCCGGCCGTAGCGGTAAAGGTGTTGATCATGGCAAGCGCTGCGCCGCCGGTTGCTTCAAGGTTGGAACCTGCGTTGAAGCCGAACCAGCCGACCCACAGCATCGAGGCACCGACCATGGTCAACGTCATCGAATGCGGCGCCATGTTGTCCTTGCCGTAGCCGACGCGCTTGCCGACGAGGATCGAGCCGATCAGCGCGGCAATGCCGGCGTTGATGTGCACGACGGTGCCGCCGGCGAAGTCAAGCGCACCCCAGCCGTAGAGCAGGCCGTCAGAATCCCACACCATGTGAGCGATCGGGAAGTAGACGACGGTGACCCAAAGGACGACGAAAAGCAGCACCGCGCGGAACTTGATACGCTCGGCGAAGGCGCCGATGATCAGGGCCGGGGTGATGCAGGCGAAGGTCATCTGGAAGCAGATGAAGACATATTCCGGGATGACGACGCCGGCGGTGAAGGTCGCGGCTTGGCTGTCTGCGGTCACGCCGGAGAGGAACGCCTTGCCAAGGCCGCCCCAGTAAGCGCTCGGCGCATCGCCGAAGGCCATCGAGTAGCCCCAGAACACCCAGACGATGATCACCGTGGCGGTGATCATGGTGCACTGCATGAGCACGGACAGCATGTTCTTGGAGCGGACGAGGCCGCCATAGAACAGCGCGAGACCGGGCAGGATCATGAACAGGACAAGGATGGTCGAGACCATCATCCAGGCGGTGTCGCCCTTGTCCATCGTCGGTGCGGGCGCCGCAGCAGCGGCCGCGTCGGTCGCGGCAGGAGCGGCTTCCTGGGCGAAAGCGGCGAGGGTCCCCATCGCCCCCAGGGCAAGCGCGCCGAGCGCCGCCGTGCGCGCCATTGGCGCAAGTCGTTTCATTATGGTCATGCTTCTCTCCATGAAATCGGGAATGGCGGCTTAGAGCGCGTCGTTGTCGGTTTCGCCCGTGCGGATGCGCACGGCCTGTTCGATCGGGTAGACGAAGATTTTGCCGTCGCCGATCTGGCCGGTCTTGGCCGCGGTGGAAATGGCCTCGACGGCCTTCTCCGCCATGTCCGAGCTCACCGCGATCTCGATCTTGAGCTTGGGGAGGAAGCTCACGGCGTATTCCGCGCCGCGATAGATTTCCGTGTGCCCCTTCTGACGCCCATAACCTTTGACTTCGGTGACGGTCAGGCCCTGAATCCCGACGGCGGTAAGCGCTTCGCGAACCTCGTCGAGCTTGAACGGCTTGATGATTGCCATCACGATTTTCATTAGGCTTCACCCTTTACTAGTGCGGGTCCCCCGCGTTTCGTCCATCGCCGGCGCCCGAAGACGGCGGAGACTGCCGCACGTAGATTCAAGGTCCGTGCCAACTGGCGCGGAAGCCACTAAATCAATGAAATCCTTGTCGAAGAGCAGGGCCGGTGAGGCTGCCTGCTTTTTGTGCACTCCTGCGATGCCTAAAAAATAGGCATCGATTAATGAATGCTTACGACTTCTGCTTCGTTCGCAGGCGGATGAGTCCCTCCTGTGCAACGGAGGCCACGAGCGTGCCGTCGCGCGAATAGAGAGCGCCGCGGGTGAAGCCGCGCGAGCCGGAGGTGGAGGGGCTGTCCTGTGTATAGAGCAGCCAGTCGTCCAGACTGTCGGGACGGTGAAACCACATCGCGTGGTCGAGGCTCGCCGCCTGGATGTCGGGATCGGCGATGATGCGGCCATGGGCGAAGGTCGAGGTGTCGAGCAGCGTCATGTCGGAGACATAGGCGAGCACCGCCGCCTGGATCCGGCGGTCGCCGGCCACCTTTTCCTTGACGCGGACCCAGCTGTTCTGACGCGGCTCGAGCTTCTCCCGGCTGGTGTAATGCTCGAGGTCGACCGGCTTGAACTCGATCGGCCGCTCGCGCCGCCAGAAGCGGGCTATGCCCGCCGGGATCCTGTCGCCGTAGCGTTCGATGATCTCGCGCTGGCTGAGCAGTCCGTCGGGGCCGGGAATGTCGAGCGGCATGGGGACCTGGAAGTCCAGCCCCTCCTCGTCAACCTGGAACGAGGCTTCGAGGGAGAAGATTGCCTTGCCGTGCTGGATGGCGGTGACGCGACGGGTGGTGAAGGAACTTCCGTCCCTGAGGCGCTCGACCTGGTAGATGATCGGGATCGACGGATCGCCCGGCAGCATGAAGTAGCCATGCAGGGAGTGCACATAGCGCTCCTCCTCGACGCAGCGTTGAGCCGCGACCAGGGCCTGGGCGATCACCTGGCCGCCGAAGACGCGCTGCCAGGAGGTCTCGGGGCTGCGACCACGAAACAGGTTGTGTTCAAGCTGCTCGAGTTCGAGAATGGACTGGATCGTCTGCGGTTCGGCCGGCATGGCTGCTGCTTCCGTGGGCAAGTGCCCCGACAAGGGCCGCAAAACAGGCATTCGGACAGGTGGCGGCGGTATGTCAAGGCCGCTCGACCGTCCGAGGAGGAATGGACATGCCGGAAGTCAAGAATCCTGAAGCCGTGCCCGGCGCGCGATTCGATGTGCTGGTCGCCGGCGCCGGCTATGTCGGGCTTGCGACTGCCGTGGCGATCGTCCAAGCTCGCCCGTCGCTCAAGGTCGCGGTGGTCGATGCCGCGCCGCCGGAGGTGTGGCGCAAGGACGGCCGCTCCTCGGCCATCGCGGCCGCCGCGTGCCGGATGCTGGACCGGCTCGGCTGCTGGGCCGAGATCGAGCCGCAAGCGCAGGCAATCACCGAGATGATCGTCACGGATTCGCGCACCGCCGACCCGGTGCGTCCCGTCTTCCTGACCTTTGGCGGCGAGGTCGCCCCCGGCGAGCCCTTCGCTCATATGGTGGACAACAAGGTGCTCAACGGGGCGTTGCGAAAGCGCGCGGCGGCGCTGGGCATCGACATCATCGAGGGCGTGGCGGTCGACCATTTCGCGACCGGGCCGTCTCGTGTCTCCGTTGCGCTCGCCGATGGCATCAGCATCGACGCCAGGCTGCTGGTCGCCGCGGATGGCGTCCGCTCGAAGCTGCGCGACATGGCCGGCATCAAGACCGTGCATTGGGACTACGGCCAGTCGGGCATCGTTTGCACCGTGGCGCATGAGCGTCCGCATCACGGCCGGGCCGAGGAACATTTCCTGCCCGCCGGACCGTTCGCGATCCTGCCCCTGAAGGGTAACCGCTCTTCCATCGTCTGGACGGAGCGCACCGAGGACGCGAACCGGATCGTCGCCGAGGACGATCTCGTGTTCGAGACGGAACTCGAGCAGCGCTTCGGCCTCAGACTCGGCGAGATCCGCGTCGAGGGCGGCCGCAAGGCCTGGCCGCTGGGGCTGACGCTGGCACGAGCCTTCGTCGCGCCGCGGTTCGCCCTGGCCGGGGATGCCGCACACGGCATGCATCCGATCGCCGGGCAGGGACTGAACATGGGCTTCAGGGATGCCGCCGCCCTGGCCGAAGTGATTGTCGAGGCCGATCGGCTCGGTCAGGACATCGGCGCGCTCGACGTTCTCCAGCAGTACGAACGCTGGCGGCGCTTCGATACGGTGCAGATGGGCGTCACGACGGACGTGCTGAACCGGCTGTTCTCCAACGATTTCGGACCGCTGAGAGCGCTGCGCGACATCGGCCTGGGCCTGGTCGACCGCATGCCGCGGATGAAGAACTACTTCATCGGCCAGGCGTCGGGCCTCAGTCCCGCCGCGCCCCGGCTGCTGCGCGGCGAGGCGATCTGAACCCGTCGAACTGGTTCGGCGCGAAAGTTTCGTGGAAAGCGCGCGTCTGCGCGCTATGTTCTCCCTGGCGGGCCAACCTCGGCCGTCGATACAGGGAGATCATAATGGACCGTCACGCCACAGCCGTATGGAAGGGCAACTTGAAGGAGGGCACAGGAGTGCTCGACTCGCAGAGCGGTGCGCTGAAGGCGCTGCCCTATTCGTTCAAGGGGCGTTTCGTGGATGAGACCGGCATGTCCGGCACCAATCCGGAGGAGCTGATCGCCGCCGCGCATGCGGGGTGTTTCGCCATGCAGCTGTCGCACTTCCTCGCCGAGAACGGCACGCCGGCCGCGAGCCTCGAGGCCAAGGCCGTCGTGACGCTGGTTCCCGGAACCGGCATCACCGGCAGCGCGCTGACGCTCGTCGGCAAGGTGCCAGGCATCGACGCGGCCAAATTCAAGGAACTGGCGGAGAAGGCCAAGGCCGGCTGCCCCGTGTCGCAGGCGCTCGGCGCGATCAAAGTCACGCTGGACGCAAAGCTCGGCTGAGCAATCGACCGGAGGCCGCGGCTACCACCTTTGACTTCGACCGGTTCTGGTCTATCGAGCGGCCTTCGCCGAGCGCGCAGCCGACCGAAGGACCCGTGATGAACCGTGCCGAGTACATTTCAAGCCTGTTCACCGGTGCGCCGCAGCACGAGAATTTCGGCCGGCTGCGGGAGTTCATCCCGGCCGCGGAGATGAGCGCGTCGCCCGAGCCATACGACTTCCCCGACGGCTCGCCGATCCCGCTCCCGTCGACCTATGTCTATCTCGGCGAGCGGCGCTCGACGGAGGATTTCCTCGCCGAGACGGACACTATGGCGTTGTTGGTGCTCGAGGACGGTGCCGTGCGCTTCGAGCACTACGCGGCGTTCGGCGGGCGCGGGACGTGCTGGGTATCGATGTCGGTGGCCAAGAGCTTCATTTCGGCGGCGCTCGGCATCGCGGTCGCCGAGGGCGCGATTCGCTCGATCGAGGAGCCGGTCACGGCTTACGTTCCGTCTCTTGCAGGCTCCGCCTATGACCGGGTGCGGATCAAGGACATCCTGCAGATGTCGTCCGGCGGAGGCTGGGACGAGGACTATTCCGACCCCGATTCCGACATCAATCGCTTCGCAAAAATATCGGCGGATGGCGGCGCGATGGCTGACTTCGTGCCGACGCTGAAGCGGGCGACGGAGCCGGGGACTGTCTGCCACTACAATAGCATGGACACCCAGGTGCTCGGCATGCTGCTGAAGGCCGCGACCGGGAGGACGATCGCGGACTATATGCAGGAAAAGCTGTGGCACCCGCTTGGCATGGAATCGTCGGGCCACTGGCTGCTCGACGACACCGGCATGGAGATGGCCTATGCCTGCCTCAACGCCACCGCGCGCGACTATGCCAAGATCGGCGAGCTCTATCGCCTGGGCGGCGCCTGGCAGGGGCGGCAGGTCGTGCCCGCCGCATGGGTCGAGGCATCGGTGACGCCAGACGCTCCGCATCTCATGCCCGGTGTCGTCGATCCGGTGTTCGGCTACGGCTACCAGTGGTGGGTGATCGACGGTGCGGAGGGCGAGTATGCCGCCATCGGCGTCTACAACCAGTTCGTCTACGTCAACCCGGCACGAGGCGTGACGATCGTGAAGCTCTCGGCCAGCCGAAACTACGGCATGACCAACGACGAGACGTCCTATCGCGAGCACGAGACGATCGCGCTGTTTCGGGCAATCGTGCAGGGGTTGTCGTAGAGAGCCGCTCGCAGAGGCGAGTTGCTCGGGAGCGTCGGCAGATTCTCGGGTCAAGCCCGAGAATGACGACCTCGGGGAAGTGCGTATTCGAACGAAAAAACCCGGCCGTGAGGCCGGGTTTCATCATCTCGTGTCAGGTCGCAGACAGCTCAGGCCGCTTCTTCCTGTTCGGGCTCCACCTCGGCGTCGCCTTCCGTTTCAGCGTCGCCCTCGTTGGCGGCCTTGGCGCCGCGCTTGGGACCCTTGTTCAGGTTGACCTCGATCAGGCGGACAGCCTCGGTCTCGGACATCTTGTTGACCGCGGCGATCTCGCGCGCCATGCGGTCGAGCGCGGCTTCGTAGAGCTGCCGTTCGGAATAGGACTGCTCCGGCTGGTTCTCGGCGCGGTAGAGGTCGCGAACCACCTCGGAGATCGAGATCAGATCGCCCGAATTGATCTTCGCGTCGTATTCCTGGGCGCGGCGCGACCACATGGTGCGTTTCACGCGGGCGCGGCCCTGCACGACCTTCAGCGCACGCTCGACATAATCGGTCTCGGACAGCTTGCGCATGCCGATCGTCGCGGCCTTCGCGACGGGGACCTTCAGGCGCATCTTGTCCTTCTGGAAATCGATAACGAAGAGTTCAAGCTTGTGTCCCGCGACCTCCTGCTCGTCGATCGAGACGATCTGGCCGACGCCGTGCGCGGGATAGACGATGAACTCGCCGGTCTTGAAACCGTTGCGCGCTGCCGGACTCTTCTTCTGCGGGATTGCCATTACGCTTCAAACTCCTGTTCGTGTCTCCGGGACAAGCCGTGAGACATCATGCTGCGGCCCGGTCGCAGGCCATGCGGTATGCGGGACATGGCAGAACGGCTTCGGAAAGGAAGGCAGCGTTACGCGCGCAAACGAAGCGCGACGCCCGGATCGCCCTGGTCCGAAATCAGTTCAAACCTTTCGATGAGTCAGGCTCAGCGCCATTAAGAGACGTCGTGTCACCAGCATGTAAAAGGTTAGGTAACATAATTTCGCGTCGAAATCAACAATTTGCCGCATGCGCGAAGGCGCCGCGGCGGGATTCCGCGCGGTGAAGGTTAACCCGGCCGATGAGTCCCGGCCGCTCTCAGTCGCCCTTGCCGGGTTCCGGCGAGAAGAACTTCTCAAACTTGCCGGCGACGCCGTCGAACTCCTTGGCGTCCGCGGGCGGTTCGCCCTTCTGCGTGATGTTGGGCCAGATCGAAGCGTATTCCGTGTTGATCTTCAGCCACTTGTCGAGTCCGGGCTCGGTGTCGGGCTTAATCGCGTCGGCGGGACATTCCGGCTCGCACACACCGCAGTCGATACACTCGTCGGGATGGATGACGAGCATGTTCTCGCCTTCGTAGAAACAGTCGACCGGACAGACCTCAATGCAGTCCATGTACTTGCACTTGATGCAGTTGTCGGTGACGATATAGGTCATCGGACGGGCTCCGGCGGTCTTGTAGGGCGGTTGGGTAGCGAGTTTGGGATGGCCGTGCAAGGGGCGGTTTGCCGCGCGGGTCACCCATCGGGAAATGGAATTCCAACGATCCTGACCGGCAGTGTCAGTCCCGGTCGTCGTTTCGCAGCCTGTCGGTCAGCCTGCGGTCACGCTTCGTCGGGCGTCCGGAACCCGGTTCACGTTCGGCCGCGGTCACGCGTTCCTCGCGCGGCAACGGCGGCGGAGTGAGATCTTCGTAGAGAGTGCGTGCCTCTTCCGCGGGGCCCCGGCGCATTCCACCCGAGACGACGCGATAGACGAGCACCCGACGTTCGAGCGTCACGGTCACCCCGTCGCCCGGCTTCACCGTCGCGGACGGCTGGTCGGTCTTGACCGAATTGATGCGCACGCCGCCCGACTGGACCAGCTTCGCGGCAAGCGAACGGGATTTCACGACGCGCGCGAAGAACAGCCACTTGTCGATGCGCTGGCTGCCGGCCGCCGCCATGCCCTACTTGCGGAGCTGATCGCGCAGTGCGGCGAGCTTGGCGAAGGGCGAATCCGGATCGACCGGCCGCGGCTTCTCCTCGCGCGGACGGGACTGGTTCTCGAACTTGCGCTCGGGCCTGCCGTCGCTACGCTTGCCTTCGTGAGGCTTTCCGTCGTGACGGTTGCGGTTGCGATTGTCGCGTTCGCCTTCGGGGCGCGGCTTGCGCTGGAACTGAGGATCGTCCGCGCGCCACAGCACCTTCGGCTCCTTCGGCGCGGCATCCTCCGGCTTGGCGGCGTCGCGACCCTTATTGCCACGGCCACGGTCGCGGCGGCCCTGCGGCGCGCCGTCGCGCGCGCCCGGCCGCTGGTTGCGGAAGCGGTTCTCGTTGCGGGCAGGCCGCCACAAGAGCACGGTCTTGGGCTCTTCAGGCGCGGCAGGAACGGTGTCGGCCGCAGGAACATCCTGCACGACGGACGGCTCGGGCGATGCGGGAGCCTCGACGTCGGACGCCGCCTCGACGACCACCGGAGCGACAGCCTCCGCCGCGATCTCGGACGGTTGTTCGACGGGGGACTCTTCAGCGGCAACACTGTCCTCGACTTCAGGCGCTTCCTCGACAGCCACGGGAGCGATCGCCTCGGCGGCAAGGTCGGCGCCGTCCAGCGGGGCGGCGTCCATCCCTTCGACAACGGCCTGCGGCAGGTCGGCCGCATCGGCCGAGACAGGCGCGGTTTCAGCTTCCACCGCGACAGGCTCCGTCGTCGCATCGGGCGCAGCGGCGGCTTCGGCGGCCCTCGCCGCTTCCGCAGCGGCATGCGCCTCCGCCCTCAGCCGGGCGGCTTCCGCCGCGTCGGCATCGATCTTTGCCAGGCGCTGGGCGACATCGGCCTGAGGCTTGGGCTCGGCGCGATAGCCTAGCGCCTTCAGGATCTCCTCCATATCGGTCGCGGTGGCGCCGAGGATCGACATCATCGGCGGCGTCACGAGGAAGGAGCTGCCGTCATAGGCGCCGTCCGGACGCGATGCCGAACCGGGTTTCCAGGCGAGCGCCGGGCGGATCAGATCGGCAACGCGTTCGAGAATGTCGACGCGCACCGCCCGGCGTCCGAGGATGCGGAAGCCGGCGAGCTTGTAGAACTCGCGGTCGAACTGCGGGTCGACGACGACCGAGGTGCGGCCGGTGGCGAGCGCGTTGACCGGATCGCCGAAGCCTGGCTTGTCCTTGCCGTCGTTCTTCAGCGCCCAGAGCAGCGTCAAAAGGCCGGCCGGGGCGGGCTTGAGCAGCGCGGGCAGGAAGATGTGATAGGCGCCGAAGCGCACGCCGAGCCGGCGGAGTGCTGCCCGCGAATCCTGCTCGAGCGACTTCATCTCGTCGGCGACGTCGCGGCGGTTGAGCAGCCCGAAGCTCTCGACCAGGCGATAGGCAAGGCCGCGGGCGATGCCGGTGAGCTGTTCGGCATTCTTCAGATCGACGAGCGGCTTGAGCAGCAGTTCGACCTGCCAGGCGACGAAGCGATCGGCGCGCGCGGCGACCTTGTCGCGGGCCGGGCCGGTCAGCTGTTCGTCGGCAAGCAGGATGACACGGGGCTTCAGCGCCTCCTCGCCCTCGACCAGCGTACCGATGGGCTGGCCGAGCCAGCGCAGCGTGCCGTCGTTGGCAAGCGCCAGATCGCCGTTGGCGCAGGCCGAAAAACGTTCGGCGCGGGTCTCGAACTCGGTCGCCAGTGCTTTCTGCGCGGCGGCGCGAACGGCCTTCGCGTCCTCGCCGCCCGCCGACGCGTCGGCGGTAAAGCGGAAGCCCTGCAATTCTCCGACGTGGTGACCCTCGACGGAGACCTCGCCCGTTTGACTGATTTCGGCTTCGAGCATCGTGTTTTCTCTAAGGCGCCTCATGAGCACGGATGTCCTGCGGTCTACGAAGCGTTTCGTCAACCGCTCATGCAGCGCGTCCGACAGTCTGTCTTCGATCTCGCGCGTTTTTTCCTGCCAGTGTGCCGGATCGGCAAGCCAGCCGGGCCGGTGCGACACGAAGGTCCAGGTGCGGATCTGGGCGATGCGGTGGGACAGCGTGTCGATGTCGCCCTCGCTGGAATCGGCCCGGCGGACCTGTTCGGCCATGTAGGCTTCGTCGACGTGGCCGTGTTCCGCGAGGTCCTGGTAGATCGAGCCGATCAGGTCGGCGTGCTGGGCAGGCGCGATGCGGCGATAGTCGGGGAGCGCGCAGGCGTCCCACAGAAGCGCGACCCGCTCGCGGGTGGTGGCGAGGTCGCGGATCATCGGATCGCGGGCGAGATATTCGAGCGCCTTCTGGTCGACCGCGGGAAGCGCCTTCGTCAGGCCCTCGACCTGCGGCGGCGTCTCGATGGAGCGGCGCAGCGCCTCGAGGCTCGCGAAATCGAAGTCGGGCGTGCGCCACTGCAGGACGCGAACCGGTTCGAACTCGTGGCCCTCGATCTTCTCGATCAGCTCTTCGTCGAACGGAATCACCTGGCCGGTGACGCCGAAAGTGCCGTCGCGGACGTGGCGCCCGGCGCGTCCTGCGATCTGGCCGATCTCGGCGGCGGAGAGATCGCGATACTGATAGCCGTCGAACTTGCGGTTCTGGGCGAAAGCGACGTGGTCGACGTCGAGATTGAGGCCCATGCCGATCGCGTCGGTGGCGACGAGGAAATCGACATCGCCGGACTGGTAGAGCTCGACCTGCTTGTTGCGGGTGCGTGGCGACAGCGCGCCGAGGACGACCGCGACGCCGCCGCGCTGGCGGCGGATCAGCTCGCCGATGGCGTAGACCTCTTCCGCCGAGAAGGCGACGATCGCCGAACGGCGCGGCAGGCGGGTGATCTTCTTCTGGCCGGCATAGGCAAGCTGCGACATGCGCGGCCGGCCGACGACCGAGATACCGCGCAGGATGCGCTCGAGGATGCCGCGCATGGTGCCGGCGCCGAGCAGCAGCGTCTCGTCGCGGCCGCGCAGGTGCAGGATCCGGTCGGTGAATATATGGCCGCGCTCGAGATCGCCGGCGAGCTGCACCTCGTCGATGGCGACGAAGGCGGCATTGGTCTGCCGCGGCAGCGCCTCGACTGTGCAGACCGAGTAGCGCGCGCCGGGCGGCTGGATCTTCTCCTCGCCGGTGATCAGCGACACGTTGGCGAAACCAACCTTCTCGCCGACGCGGCCATAGACCTCGCGCGCGAGCAGGCGCAGCGGCAGGCCGATGATGCCGGAGGAGTGGGCGACCATGCGTTCGATGGCGAGATGGGTCTTGCCGGTGTTGGTCGGACCGAGCACGGCAGTCACACCCCGGCCGGACAGGATCATCGCATCTTTCGGTCTGGGCTGGACATTCATCGGTCAGGGAGGCCTTGGCGCACCGTTTGAGCCTGCGCGGCACAGCCGGCGGAAGAACCGACTTTCACCCCAATATAGGCAGGCGTGGGGCCGGCACAACGCCGCGGCGCTCACGATAGGCGCTCGCCCGGACGGCACGCGTTAACAACCGGAACGAGTCTGGAACGAATCAGCTACGAATCACTGACTCGATCAGATTCATGTTCTGTTCACCGCAACATGTTGATTTGAATCAGGATTTCTCACCACATGCAGAATCGTCAAGGCGTCCGGCCGGGACTTGGTCGGCCCGGTGTTAACGTTTCGGCCGGGTCGCCTTGATCCGGTCAGCAAGGCGACACGCATCTGCGGTCAAACTTATGAAATCATTAAGAAAGATGAACCGGAGATTAAGCGGAACGGGGCCGGCGCGGCGACTTGCGTTAACGATGCGGTCAAACCCGGAACGAATCATCGACGAATCAGCTTCCGCGCCAGGTTTCCGGTCCGTTCACGGCAACATCTGGTGTTCCCAGTGCCGAGGGGGACTAATGGGCTCGCCGCACTCCGCTGCAACTTATCCGATTCCTCCCGGACATTAACCATCCTGCTCCGAAACGGGACACCAGCGGCACCTCGGGCAAGCGTCCACAGCGTTGTTGGCGGATCGGCGGCCTGATCCGCCAGCCGATCTTGTCGCAAGGGAAAAACCGTGACTCTCCTTGCGTCAGCCGCCCGGCCCTCGCGCGGCCGGCCGGCGCGCGCCGGCCCATATCGCCATATGCTCCTATGGAGGGGTTCATGCAGAAGCGTCTCTTCGCCGAATTTCTCGGCACTTTCTGGCTCGTCTTCGGAGGCTGCGGCAGCGCCGTTCTCGCCGCGGCCTTCCCCGATGTCGGCATCGGCCTGCTTGGCGTGTCGCTCGCCTTCGGCCTCACGGTCCTGACGATGGCCTACGCCGTCGGCGGCATTTCGGGCGGGCATTTCAATCCGGCAGTGTCCGTAGGTCTTCTCGCCGCGGGCCGCTTTCCGACCAAGGATCTGATCCCCTACGTGATCGCCCAGCTCGTCGGCGCGATCGTGGCGGCCGCGGTGCTCTACTTCATCGTCAGCGGCAAGGCGGATTTCGCCGGCGTCGGCGGTTTCGCGTCGAACGGCTACGGAGACGCGTCGCCCGGCAAGTTCTCACTCGGCGCCGCGCTGGTCATGGAAGTCGTCATGACCTTCATGTTCCTGATGATCATTCTCGGCGCGACGCATGGGCGGGTTCCGGCCGGTTTCGCCCCGATCGCGATCGGCCTAGCGCTGACGCTGATCCATCTGGTGTCGATCCCGGTGACCAACACCTCGGTCAATCCCGCCCGTTCGACCGGCGTTGCGCTGTTCGCCGACGGTCCGGCGCTGGCGCAGCTCTGGCTGTTCTGGGTGGCGCCGATCGTGGGCGCGGCGATTGCCGGCGTCGTGCACAAGGCGATCTTCGGCGACGACTGACAGGAGTGTCGGCGCGCCGCCCGTCAATGGCTGGCGCGCCGCACCGCCGATTGGCATTATCGGCCGTCCAAACCGGGAGACCGACAGTGCATTTCATCACCTCGCGCGACGAACTGCGCCGTGTCTACAAGCCGGCAAGCGAGAATTCCCTGCGCAAGGAGCTGAAGGCGCTCGACAGCCATTGCGTCTCGTTCATCGGGCGCAGTCCTTTCGTGCTGATCGGCACCTCGGACGGCAAGGGCCACGCGGACGTGACGCCCAAGGGCGACCGGCCGGGCTTCGTCGCCGTGCTCGATAGTGGCACCGTCGCCATCCCGGACAGGCCCGGCAACAACCGTCTCGACACTCTGGAAAACCTGCTCGCCGAGCCGTCGATCGGCCTGCTGTTCCTCATCCCCGGCATGGACGAGACGCTGCGCATCAACGGCAGGGCGAAGATCACGGCCGACGACGGTCTGCGCGCCCGCTTCGAGGTCGACGGCAAGCTGCCGCAGTCGGTCATCCTGGTCGAGGTCGAAGCCGCCTACATGCATTGCGCGAAGGCCTTCATGCGGTCGCAGCTGTGGTATCCCGAGACATGGCCCGCCCGCGCTTCGATGCCCACGCTGGGACAAATCCTGAAAGACCAGCTGGCGCTCGATCAGTCGGCGGAGGCGATGGATACCTGGCTTGATAACGCCTATGCGAAATCGATGTGGTGAGGGGCTACTCCGGAGCGAATGTTTGCCAGCCGGTTAACCGAGCCATGCGCACCGCGCATTGCTGCACTGCAGCATTTCCGGATTTCATTCGCCGCACCCATATGAGAGGCTGAACGCATACGGGAGGAACCACGCACGGGCCGAAAGGCCCTTCATGCAAGGAACCGTATCATGATCCTGAACGATCTCATTTCCCGCGCCCAGCACCGCATCGAAAAGCAGCGCCGCTACAATCGCACCGTGGCCGAGATCAATTCGCTGTCGAACCGCGACCTGTCCGACATGCGCGCCGACCGCTCGGAACTGCTCTACTGGGCCCGCAAGGACATCCTCGGCTGAGCCTTTGACTCGCAGCAGGTCGTCATCCTCGGGCTTGTCCCGAGGATCTACCACGGCTCTGCGCAATGTCGGTGCCATTCCTGACGAACGCAGCAGATCCTCGGGTCAAGCCCGAGGATGACGGCGTTGGATGGATGTCTCAGACGTTGGACGGATGTCTCAGACGATGTACTGGCCGCCGTTGGCGGTGAGCGTCGATCCGGTGATGAATCCGGCCTCGTCGGACGCCAGGAAGACCACGCAACGCGCGATTTCCGACGGCTCTCCCAGCCGACCGACCGGGATCTGGGCGATGATCGATTCGCGCACCTTTTCCGGCACGGCCATCACCATGTCGGTGCCGATATAGCCGGGACAGATGACGTTGACAGTGATGCCAGCCTTGGCGCCTTCCTGGGCGAGCGCCTTGGTGAAGCCGATGTCGCCGGCCTTCGCCGCCGAATAGTTCGCCTGGCCCATCTGGCCCTTCTGGCCGTTGATCGAGGAAATGGTGATCACCCGGCCGAACTTGCGGTCGCGCATGCCGGTCCAGATCGGATGCGTCATGTTGAAGGCGCCATTGAGGTTGGTGTTGATCACCTCGCTCCACTGTTCGCGGGTCATGCGGTGGAACATCGCGTCGCGAGTGATCCCGGCATTGTTCACGAGCACGTCGATGGGGCCGAGGTCGGCTTCGACCTTGGCGATGCCGGCGACGCAGGCGTCGTATTCAGCCACCGACCACTTGTAGACCGGAATGCCGGTCTCGGCCTTGAAGGCGGCTGCGGCCTCGTCATTGCCGGCATAGTTCGCCGCGACCTTGTAGCCGGCGTCCCTCAACGCGACCGAGATAGCCGCCCCGATGCCGCGGGACCCGCCCGTGACCAGTGCTACGCGTGCCATTTGAAGTTCCTCCCCTGTGCTAGCCTTGTTGTCGCCTACTGGTTCAACCTGGAGAAAGCATCTTGCATGACTTTCTCACCGACTCTCTGTCCATACAGGTTGGAAATCGTCTTGAATTCCTGCGTGCCGAGCTCAGTGACAGGGTAGTCGCAATCGACCGTGGCAAGACGGGCAACGCTTCCCACGACAATCATTGCCAACCCTTTGAGCGAAGACGAGTCCTCTTCGATTCCGGCGACGATCATGTTTTTCAGAACGTCGAGGTCTGCATCCGTTGCGTGCTCGAACATACAGTCGGCAGTCTTGTGAAGCCTGCTCTCGTCTGCTTCCGATTCGCCGATGCAAACGCATGCCAGAAGTGAGGCGACCGCAACCGTTCGCACCATCCCGAACCGAGCCAACTACATCGCTTCGACGCACATCGCGACGCCCATGCCGCCGCCGATGCACAGCGTGGCGAGGCCCTTCTTGGCGCCGCGGCGGCGCATCTCGTAGACCAGCGTGTTGAAGATGCGCGCGCCCGACGCACCGATCGGGTGGCCGATGGCGATCGCGCCGCCGTTGACGTTGACGATCGACGGATCCCAGCCGAGCCCCTTGTTGACCGCGCAGGCCTGCGCGGCGAAGGCCTCGTTCGCCTCGACGAGGTCGAGGTCCGACACGGACCAGCCGGCCTTTTCCAGCGCCTTCTTCGAGGCAGGGATCGGGCCGGTGCCCATGATCGACGGATCGACGCCGGCGGTCGCCCAGGACACGATGCGGGCGAGCGGGGTGATGCCGCGCTTCATGGCTTCTTCCTCGGTCATCAGCAGCACGGCGGCCGCGCCGTCATTCAGGCCCGAGGCATTGGCGGCGGTGACGGAGCCTTCCTTGTCGAAGGCGGGCTTCAGCTTCTGCATGGCATCGATCGTCGCGCCATGGCGGATATATTCGTCGCTGTCGACGATCGTGTCGCCCTTGCGGCCCTTGAGCGTGACGGCGACGATCTCGTTCTTGAACTTTCCGGCTTTCTGCGCGGCCTCGGCCTTGTTCTGCGAGCCGACGGCGAACTCGTCCTGGGCCTCTCGGGTGATCTGGAACTGGCGGGCGACGTTCTCGGCCGTGTTGCCCATGTGGTAGCCGTTGAAGGCGTCCCACAGCCCGTCCTTGATCATGGTGTCGATGAGCTTGATGTCGCCCATCTTGGTGCCGGCGCGCAGGTGCTGGCAGTGGGGCGACAGCGACATCGATTCCTGGCCACCGGCGACGATCACCCTGGCGTCGCCGTTGGCGATCTGCTGCATGCCGATGGCGATGGTGCGCAGGCCCGAGCCGCAGACCTGGTTGAGGCCCCAGGCGGTCGTCTCGATCGGCAGGCCGGCTGCGATTGAGGCCTGGCGGGCCGGGTTCTGGCCGGCGCCGGCGGTCAGCACCTGACCGAGGATGACTTCGTCGACCTCTCGTGCGTCGACGCCTGCACGCGCGAGCACCTCCTTGATCACGATTGCGCCAAGCTCATGGGCGGGCGTTGCGGCGAAGGCGCCGTTGAAGGAGCCGACCGGAGTACGGGCGGCGGAAGCGACGACGATGGAGGGGGAAGAGGACATTGGGCATCTCCGAAGAACCGGCGCCTCGGACGGACGCCGCAGGATCGCGACTTTCTTGCCCTTTCCGACATCCGAGTCAAACCGGAAAATGGTAGCGTTTGGTCCCCGGCGACCCGGTCAGGCTGAGTTCTCCTTTCCTGTCCGGGACTTGCCGCAGCGCATGACGGTTTCACGCACTGCACAAAGCGCTTTCAATTGGTCTGGTTTTGCGCATATCCTCTGTGCAGCAATTGAGCGCAGCCGGCCGCCCACTCAACGGA
Source organism: Mesorhizobium sp. (assembly GCF_024710845.1). Classification (GTDB taxonomy): domain Bacteria; phylum Pseudomonadota; class Alphaproteobacteria; order Rhizobiales; family Rhizobiaceae; genus Mesorhizobium_A. Next base: position 11,352 of record NZ_JANJTZ010000050.1, on the reverse strand, counting down.
ACGGTCATATTGGGAGGGCCTCGATGGCCGTAAAGGGCGATCCGATCGTCATCAAGAAATACGCCAACCGCCGCCTGTACAATACGGGCACCAGCACCTACGTGACGCTGGAAGATCTCGCCGAGATGGTCAAGAAGGGCGAGGAGTTCAACGTCCAGGACGCCAAGACGGGCGACGACATCACCCATCCCGTCCTTACCCAGATCATCTTCGAGCTCGAGAACAAGGATGGGCAGAACATGCTGCCGATCTCGTTCCTGCGCCAGCTCATCGCCTTCTACGGCGACCAGATGCAGATGATCGTGCCGAGCTTCCTCGAACAGTCGATGCAGGCCTTCACCAAGGAACAGGAACGCTTCCGCGAGCAGATGAAGGCGACGTTCGGGAAGGCGCCGATCGATCTCATCAACATGCCGACATCGATGAAGGCGATCGAGGAACAGACGCGGCGGAACATGGAGATCTTCCAGAACGCCATGCGCATGTTCACCGCCTTCCCGTCGGCCGGCACCACGGCGCCCGAGCCGGAGGAAGCGCCGAAGGCGAAGAAGTCCGACGAGCTCGCCGATCTCAAGGAGCAGATCGCCGCGATGCAGCGCAAGCTGGAGCAGTTGGGGAAGTAGAGTGGCGGTCCTTCTCCCCCTTGTGGGAGAAGGAGACGCGCACTCACCACCCCAGGGCGCAGCCGTCCTTGCGCGGGTCCGATCCGCCGACCAGGAAGCCGTTCGCCTCGTCGATGACGATCATCTGGCCGCCGCCATGCGGCCGTGCGGCGTCGCGCACCAGATGGCCGCGCGCGGCCATTCCCTCGCGTATCGCGGACGAAACACCAGTCTCGGCATCCATCACGCCGTCCTCACCCCAGAACAGGCGCGGGTGGTCGATCGCCGCCTGAGGGTCCATCCCGAAGTCGACAAGGTTCGAAAAGACATGGGCGTGGCCCATCGGCTGGAAGTCGCCTCCCATCACACCGAACGAGGCGAAGGCGCGGCCGTCCTTCATCGCCATGGCGGGGATGATCGTGTGCAACGGCCGCTTGCGCGGGCCGATCTCGTTGGGATGACCTGCGACCAGGTTGAAGCAGGCGCCGCGGTTCTGCAGCGCAATGCCCGATTGCGGCGTGACGACCCCCGAGCCGAAGGCGTCGTAGGTCGAGTTGATGAAGGAGATCGCGCGGCGGTCGCGGTCGACGACGGTGAGATAGATCGTGTCGGACGAGGGGTTCTTCGGGAAGGCGATCGCCGGATTGCGCCGGCCGGGTTCGAACTGGCGGGCGATCTCCCGGGTAAAATCGTCAGCAAGCACGGTTTCGACCGCGACCTTCATCGTGGCGGGATCCGACACTTCGCGGTGCAGCACCGAATAGGCGATGCGGCCCGCCTCGATTTCGAGATGGTAGCGTTCGGCACTGTCGGGTGGCAGCCGCTCGATGCCAAGCTCGCGCATCAGGTTCAGCATGATGAGCGCTGTGATGCCCTGGCCGTTGGGCGGAATCTCCAAGACATCGTAGCCGCGGTAGCGGGTCGAGATCGGCGTTACCCAATCGGCCGAGACGGCTGCCAGATCCTCCTCGGCGAGGTAGCCGCCCTTGGCTTGCACCACGGCGGCCATCTCCGCCGCGATCGGCCCCTCGTAGAACGCCCGGGCGCCTTGCGAGGCGATGGCGCGCAGGGTGTTTGCCAGCGCCGGCTGGCGATGGCGTGTGCCGGCAGCGGGCGCTTTGCCATTCACGAGATAGTGCCTGGTTCCGCCTTCGTCGGCCGCAAGCGCCTCGACCTGCCTCGCCCAGTCCCAGGCGACGCGGGCATGGACCGGGTAGCCCTCCTCGGCGTAGCGGATGGCATCGGAGAAGAGAGAGCCGAACTCGCGCGTGCCGAAGCGGGCAAGCAGCGTTTCCCATGCCTTGATGGCGCCGGGGACGGTGATCGACAAGGGTCCGAATTCCGGGATCCCGGTGAGGCCGCGGTCGCGGTAGGCTTCGGCGGTCGCACCCGCGGGCGCCCGGCCGGACCCGTTGAGCCCGTGCACGGAACCGTCCGGCTCGGCCAGGATCACGAAGCAGTCGCCGCCGATGCCGGTCATGTGCGGCTCGATGACCGTCAGCACGGCGGAGGCCGCGACGGCCGCATCGACGGCATTGCCGCCGGATTTCAGGATGTCGATGGCCGCGGCTGTCGCGAGCGGATGCGACGTCGCCGCCATGCCGTTCTCGGCGATGACCGGCGAGCGGCCCGGGAGCTGGAAGTCGCGCATCAGCGAAAGTTGACGTCGCGCCCGGCGGAGCGGATGGAGACCGAGAAGCCGGCAAGAACGTCGACCAACGCGATCAGCATCAGCGTGAAGAAGACGGAATGCGCAGCTCCGGGCACCAGCAGGAATTCGACGAGGAAGGCGACGAAGACGAAGGTCGAGAGCAGATGATCGACGACAGAAGCACTGGACGTCCGCGTCGACTTCATGATCTCGACGAACAGGAAGATCAGGCCGATCAGCACCATCAGGTCGCCGAGCGTCATCGACCATGTGCCGCCCGACATCATCGGCATCGAGAAGAGTACCTGCGCCCACGGATCGGCGCCGCCGCCGAACAGGCCGATAAGGCCCATGTTGTAGAGAACGAACGGGACGACGAGGAGGGGAATGCTGCCTATCATGCGAACCTCCGAACTGGTTAGCAGCCTGTAGAGCGGTCCGGCAACGCGGCGTCAAGAAGGCATGCGAAAAGGCCGGCGCGAGCGCCGGCCTTTTTGTAAGATCGTCATGCCCGGAAGGGCGTCGATCAGCTTTCCTTGGGTTCCAGGACCTGGCGGCCGCGATACATGCCCGTCTTCAGGTCGATGTGATGCGGACGGCGCATCTCACCCGAATTGCGGTCCTCGACATAGGTCGGGGCCTTGAGCGCGTCGGCGGAGCGGCGCATGCCGCGCTTCGACGGGGAGGTCTTTCGTTTCGGTACTGCCATGGTCCTGCTCCGGGCGTCTTGCAATGCCGGGGAATCCCGAAAATCGGGCGTCGCGCGCGGCGGGTCATCAGAAAGTCGCGTGCCTATACACGCCCGACCGGGATTTGGCCAGTCCCGGCCGGCAAAAAAGCGATTCGCCGCCGATGACCCGGCGGCGATGCTTGCGTCAGTGGCCCGCCTTGCCTTTCGACTTGCTTAGACGCGCCAGCATGTTGAGCGACTCGACCAGTGCCGAGAAGCCCATGGCGGCGTAGATGTAGCCCTTCGGCACATGGAAGCCGAAACCGTCAGCGATCAGCGTCATGCCGATCATCAGGAGGAAGCCCAGCGCCAGCATGACGATGGTCGGGTTCTTGGCGATGAACTTCGACAGCGGCTCGGCCGCGAGCAGCATCACCGTCACGGCGCAGACCACCGCGATATACATGATCGCGATGTGGTCGGTCATGCCGACGGCGGTGATGATCGAGTCGATCGAAAACACCAGGTCGAGCAGCAGGATCTGGAAGATCGCGGCGCTGATCGACATCGAAACCGCGTCGCCGACCATCGTATCCTTGTGGTCCTGCGGGTCGACCGTGTGGTGGATTTCCCTGGTAGCTTTCCAGACCAGGAACAGGCCGCCGGCGATCAGAATGAGGTCGCGCCACGAGAAGGGGTGGTCGAATGCGGTGAAGACCGGCGTGGTGAGCTGGACGATGAACGAGATCGTCGCCAGCAGCACCAGGCGCATGATCAGCGCCGCGCCGATGCCGAGCCTGCGCGCCCGCGCCTGCTGTTCGGCGGGCAGCTTGTTGGTCAGGATCGAGATAAAGATCAGGTTGTCGATGCCAAGCACGATCTCAAGGACGACGAGCGTGGCGAGCGCCACCCACGCCGTCGGATCGCTCGTCCAGTCGAAGTAGCCGGTTAGCCATTCCATGATGTCGTGGTTCCGTGTTGGCCGGGGCTCCGGCGCGCGGGTGAAGGATGGCGAGAGAAGTAGGGAGCGGGCGGCGTCCCGTCAATGTAGGAGAATCACATACGTGGCTTACGGTCGCGTCCTGGACGGATATCTAAAGCCAGAAGGATGGAACGGTCTCTTCGAGCCGTGGCCCGAGACGGAGGAGCCCGATGCTGTCGGCCAGCCCCGTGCGGTCGGAGATCTCGACACCGACGCCGCAGATGGTGGCCGGACCGGTCGCCGCTTCGAAGCGGCCTTTCGGAACCTTCGACAGGAAGCGGTTCAGCGGCTCTTCCTTGTCCATTCCGAGGGAGGAATCGTAGTCGCCGCACATGCCGGCGTCGGACAGGTAGGCCGTGCCGCCGTTCAGGATCTGATGGTCGGCGGTCGGGCAATGGGTATGGGTGCCGACGACGAAGCTCGCTCGCCCGTCGACGAAATGCGCAAAGCACATCTTCTCGGACGTCGCCTCGGCGTGGAAATCGATCACCACCGCGTCGGCCTGTTCACCCAGGGGACAGGCTTCCAGCACCTCTTCGCCGGCAACGAAGGGATCGTCGAGTTCGGGATGCATGAAGACGCGGCCCATGATGTTGGCCACCATGACGCGGGCGCCATTTCTGGCCAAGTAAAGCCCGGAGCCGCGGCCGGGCGTGCCCTTCGGGAAGTTGGCGGGCCGCAGGAAGCGCTCCTCGCGCGGCGCGAAAAGCAACGCCTCGCGCTGGTCCCAGACATGATTGCCGGTGGTGACGACGTCGGCGCCCGCGCGCAAGGTTTCCTGGAAGATCTCCTCGGTGATGCCAAACCCGCCAGCGGCGTTCTCGCCGTTGACGATCACGAAATCGAGCCGGAAATCGGAGATGAGGCCTGGAAGGCGTTCCCAGACCGCCGTGCGGCCGGTTTTGCCCACCATGTCGCCGAGGAAGAGAAGACGCATTCGGCTTCTATAAAGCCGGCGTAAAGCTGTGCAAGCCGGATTCCGTCAGGAATTCGGGAATGACAACATCGTGTGGTTCGTCCGGCACCCTCTCGACCTCCTGGCAGTCGAAGGCGATGCCGACGAGGCGAGGTGGTCGTGGTCCCGCCTGCAGCTTCGCGATGGCGCGGTCGTAATAGCCGGCGCCGTAGCCGATCCTGTGGCCGCGGCGGTCGAAGGCGGCGAGCGGCACGAGCATCAGCGTCGGCTGGAGAATCTCGGCCTCCGGTCCTGGCCCGGCCGTGCCGAAACCCATGTCGACCAGCGGCGCGCCGCGCACGAGCTCGCGGAAGACGATCGTCTGCTTGTCGAGGATCGCCGGAAGACAGAGGCGGCCGCCCAACTCGCGCAGCGCGAACATCAACGGCCGGACGTCGACTTCCGAGCGCATCGGCCAGAAGCCGGAGACGGTCGCTCCCGGCTCCATGCCGATATGCGCCGCCTCGTCGGCCATTCGCAGCGAGGCTTCGATCCGCCATTCCGGGTCGAGCGCATCGCGCCGCGCAAGCGCCTCCTGCCGGAGCCTCTTCTTGATCGCGCGATTGTCCATGACTGCACCTCCGCGGACGATACTACGCGCGTGCCAGGTGTTCGGAACAGCCGGCATGCGACTCGGATGAGCAGATAAACGAAGGGAAGCGACGATCCACGCAGACCGGTGGAGAGGTTGATCCCGGGTGCCTACAACGTAGGTGGGCGCCGTGTGAAAAGACCCACGGGTCTCTCCAGGGACAGCTCCCTTGGGATCAGTAAGGCCCCGGGGAAGTGTTACTCCTGCCGCGAAGCGCAGACCGTCATCGCCAATATAGGGCTTTCGCGACCCCGCCGCCAGCACGTTCGCCGGCAACGTTCCGAATGGCATGGTGTCAGCGTCTCGACGCTGGTGAACAGTCTGTTTTTCAAGGGAAATCCGGTCACAAGATCGCGACCGGGGCGTCAACTTTCTCTCCCTTTCTGTTGTTTTGTATGTGCGGCCGGACAGGCCCATCTGAACGTCATCGGACGACGCACTGACCGCCGCCTCGATTTCAATAAGACAAGGTCATGCCGGAAAGCCGGGTGGCCGCACATCAAAGGGATAGAAAAATGCGTAAGTTCCTCATCGCCTCGGCCGCCGTGCTGAGCCTTACCGGCCTCGCTGCTGCGCAGGAAGCCCCGGCCCTGATCTACAGCGACGCGTATGCGCGGAATGTCCAGAACGCCGACGTGCCCTCCGCCGACCGCGGCCTGACCGTGTCTTCGCAGCGCAATGCGAGCGTGCCGGTCCAGAGCGGCGGGCAGACCGTCAACGACATCCGCAACAACGAAAACTACTCGGGCCGCTAAGGCACGAGGCGGCCGGATCCGCCGGCCCTGATCCTCCCAAGATTCGAAAGGAATCCTCCCATGAACAAGTTTCTTCTCGCCTCCGTTGCCGTTCTTGGCCTCTCCGGCGTCGCCGCGGCCCAGGAAGCCCCGGCCCTGATCTACCCGCAGTCTTCTGCACAGAATGTCGAGAATGCCGGCGCGGCTACCGCAGGCGGCGCGTTCACCGTCTCCTCGCAGCAGAACGCCAGCATCACGGGCGTCGACGGCTTCGAGATCAATCTGAACCAGGACTATTCCGGCCTGTAAGGCCGGCGGGCGCCCTACCGCCCGATCCACCGAAAACGCCCGCGCTCCCGCAATGGGGGCGCGGGCGTTTCGCGTATTCGGAGCCCGGAATCCCGCACAGCCGGCTTTCTTATCTGTGTTAGAAAGCGGGCGCTTGCCCTTGCCGTGCGCTGTCCCTACTGTCGCCGCGGCTCAACGGAATGGACTCTGACGCATGCGCTTTGAAGGAACAGCGGCCTATGTCGCGGACAAGGACCTCATGGTCGCGGTCAACGCCTCGATCGCGCTCGAGAGGCCGCTGCTCGTGAAGGGCGAGCCGGGCACCGGCAAGACGGAACTGGCCCGCCAGGTGGCGGCGGCGCTCGGGCTCGACCTCATCGAGTGGCACGTCAAGTCGACTACCAAGGCGCAGCAGGGTCTCTACGAGTATGACGCGGTGTCGCGCCTGCGCGACAGCCAGTTGGGCGACGGACGCTTCAACGACATTCGCAACTACATCAAGAAGGGCAAGCTCTGGGAGGCCTTCGCCACCGACCGCAAGGTCGTGCTGCTGATCGACGAGATCGACAAGGCGGATATCGAGTTTCCGAACGACCTCCTGCAGGAGCTCGATCGGATGGAGTTCTTCGTCTACGAGACCGGCGAGACCGTGCGCGCCGTCAACCGGCCGATCGTCATCATCACCTCGAACAACGAGAAGGAACTGCCGGACGCCTTCCTGCGCCGCTGTTTCTTCCACTACATCCGCTTCCCCGACGTCGAGACGCTGCAGAAGATCGTCGATGTGCACTATCCGGGGATCAAGCAGAATCTGGTGCGGGCCGCGCTGACGCAGTTCTACGAGGTGCGCGAAATGCCGGGCCTGAAGAAGAAGCCGTCGACCTCGGAGGCGCTCGACTGGATCCGGCTGCTTGTGACCGACGATGTGGAGCCCGAAGACCTTCGCGCGGATCCGAAGAACGCGCTGCCAAAGCTGCACGGCGCACTGCTGAAGAACGAGCAGGACGTGCACCTGTTCGAGCGGCTGGCCTTCATGGCGCGGCGCAACGGCTGATCCGTCAGCCGCCGCCGCGGACCCGCATTAGGCCGGCCGAAGGCTCTTCCCACGCCAGCTCCGCGCGACCCACCATATAGTTCACATGGGCGTGGGTCTCGGAGAAGGCGAAGGACAACTGGTGCGGGTCGAGCGGGCGGGGAAAGAGCGCCGGCACCAGTTCGGCGACCGATTTCGCGCCCTCCGCGCAAGCCGCCGCGATGATGTCGCAGCGCTCCTCGTGATGCGCCGCGAGCTGGCGCGCGCGGTCGTCGACGCCGTGGAACGGCAGTTGATGACCGGGCAGGACAAGGGCGTCGTGCGGTATGGCGGTCTCGATCTGGCGCAGCGAGCGTAGATACAGGCCCAACGGGTCGCCAAACGGATCGACCGCCCAGACGCTGACATTCGGCGTGATCCTGGCGAGGACCTGATCGGCGGCGAGAAAGACGTTCTCCTCGCGCAGATAGAGCATCAGCTGTTCCGAGGCATGGCCGTCGCCGGACATGACCTCGAAGCGGCGGCCGCCGATGTTCAGCGTGTCTCCGGCGACGAGCCTGCGAAAGGTCGGCGGCAGAGATGACACCATGTGCAGATAGCCGTTGCCTTGCGTGGCAACGAGCTGCGCCGTCTCCACCGACATGCCGTGGCTGCGGTAGAAATCCTGGTAGGGCTTGTCGCCCATCGCGTTCGGGCTGAGCGAGATATTGATGCAGCCGAGATAGCAGGTCTGGCTGGTCAGAAGCGGCATCGAATGCCGCTCGCATAGCCAGCCGGCCAGGCCGATGTGGTCTGGATGGAAATGCGTGACGATGAGCCGGGTCAGCCGGCGGCCGGCAAGCGGGCCGGCGACGAGCGCGTCCCAGACGTCACGCGTCGCCTGGTTGGAAATGCCGGTGTCCAGCACCGCCCAGCCGTCGCCGTCCTCGATCAGGTAGATGTTGACATGGTTGAGGCGGAACGGCAGCGGGATACGGGTCCAGAGAATGCCGGGGGCGACTTCCATCAGCTCGCCGGTCGCGGGCGGCTCAGCGAACGGATAGATGAGACCGTCGCCTTCGATCCGGCCTGTCGACTTCAACACTGGACCATCCTTCATCCTCCAGCGCCCCTTGCGGGCGGGGAAGCCTCTCGCTTAGCTGCCGCAGACGACGCTGACAACCACCGCGTTCCTGCCAGAGGGAGAGCAAGCGATGCCGGACGTGCAGATTCGCAGGCTGGCGCAGTCGGATCATGCCGACTGGCGGCGGCTGTGGACCGACTACCTGACCTTCTACAAGACGGTGCTGCCGGACGAGATCTATGTGACGACGTGGAAACGTCTGTTCGACCCCGGCGAATACGAGCCCAACGGCTTCATCGCGCGGCTGGACGGTCGCGCCATCGGCCTCGTCCACTACATCCTGCACCGCACCTGCTGGTCGCAGAAGAACAACTGCTACCTGCAGGACCTCTATGCCGATCCGGACGTGCGCGGCACCGGCGTCGGACGAAAGCTGATCGAGGCGGTCTATGCCGAGGCCGACCGGCAGGGCATCACCAATGTCTACTGGATGACCCACGAGACGAACGCGACGGCGCGGCAGCTGTATGACCGTATCGCGAGAAGGACGGGGTTCATCGAGTATGAGCGGTGATTGCATTGGGCAGAATTGCGCAATATGATGCGCATGAAAATGGATGCCGATACCCGAAACCAACACCCGCAAGATCATCGCCCGTCTCTTGGAGGACGGCTGGATCAATATCGGCGGCAGCAAGCACGACAAGTTCGAGCATTCTGGTAGACCCGGAACTCTGATTGTGGTGCCCCGTCATCGCGAACAGTCGCCGGGCGTCGCGCGGTCAATCGCCAGGCTGGCCGGCTGGAAATGAGAGAAGCCTGATGCACTACGTTGGAATTCTCGACGGAAGCGGCGATGTCTGGGGTGTTCGCATTCCAGATCTCGCAGGTTGTCATGGCGGAGGCGAGACGCCCGACGCGGCCATCGTGGATGCCATATCGGCTATGCGTGAATGGGCGGAGACAATGCTGGCCAAGGGCAAGCCGCTCCCGCGCGCTCGCTCCATCGCCGAATTGCTCAATGCAGACGAAATCGATGTCGGTGCGGGAGAATCTGCGGTTATGGTCCCACTCGTCGTCGACTCCGGCCGACCGGTAAAGGCGAACCTGTCACTCGACGCTGGATTGCTGGCTGCCATCGACGCCGAAGCCGCACGGCGCGGGCTGACCCGCTCGGCCTTCATCGCCAGCGCCGCGCGCGACAAGATCGAGAGCCAAAGATAACCATGTTCATTCCCTTCTTCCTCGAGCTCAAGGCCGCCAAGGTTCCGGTGTCGCTGCGGGAATATCTGACGCTGCTTGAAGGCATGGAGGCCGGGCTCGTCACCTATGACGTCGAGGGCTTCTACTATCTGGCGCGTGCGGCGCTGGTGAAGGACGAGCGCCACATCGACCGGTTCGACCAGGTGTTCGGGCATGTGTTCAAGGGACTGGAAGCGCTGTCGGGCGAGGGTGGGATCGACATCGCCAACCTGCCCGAGGAATGGCTGCGCAAGCTCGCCGAAAAGCATCTGACTGAGGAAGAGAAGAAGCTGGTCGAGGCGCTCGGCGGCTTCGACAAGCTGATGGAGACGCTGAAGAAGCGGCTCGAGGAGCAGAAGGGCCGCCATCAGGGCGGCTCGAAATGGATCGGAACGGCCGGTACCTCGCCCTTCGGCGCTTATGGCTACAATCCCGAGGGCGTGCGCATCGGCCAGGCGGAGAGCCGCAACCGGCGCGCAGTGAAGGTATGGGACAAACGCGAGTTCAGGAATTTCGACGACACGGTCGAACTCGGCACCCGCAACATCAAGGTGGCGCTCAAGCGGCTACGCCGCTGGGTGCGCGAGGGGGCCGACGAGGAACTCGATATTCCCGGCACGATCCACGCCACCGCCGAACACGGTTACCTCGACGTGCAGACGCGGCCCGAGCGGCGCAACGCGGTGAAGCTCTTGATGTTCTTCGACGTCGGCGGCTCCATGGACGACCACATCAAGGTGGTGGAGGAGCTGTTCTCGGCGGCGCGCACCGAGTTCCGGCAGCTCGAGTTCTTTTACTTTCACAACTGTCTCTACGAGGGAGTGTGGAAGGACAACAAGCGCCGCCACCACGAGGTGACGCCGACATTCGACGTGCTCCACAAGTATGGTCACGACTACAAGGTCATCTTCGTCGGCGACGCGTCGATGAGCCCCTACGAGATCGCGACGGCCGGAGGCTCGGTCGAGCACTGGAATCCGGAAGCCGGGATCGTCTGGCTGAACCGCGTTGTCCAGCAATGGCCGAACGCGATCTGGATCAACCCCGTGCAGCAGAAGCACTGGGGCTATACGCATTCCATCCAGATGATCCGCGACATCTTCACAGACCGGATGTATCCGCTGACGCTGCAGGGGCTGGAGAGCGCGACGCGGGAGCTGTCGAGGAAGCATTGAGCTCTAATATAAGGAATAGCTCTGTTTTGTCAGCCGATGCGGTGAAGTCTCTTCTGAAGTATTTCTTGATATATTGGGCGTCGTTTGCTTTCTTTCTGATCTTCTTTTGGCTCGGAGGATCTCTGAATGGTGTTCATTCATCGACCTACATGCCGATGCAAGCCGCATTGGTAGTCGGCGGGGCTTTCGCCTATAGCGACAATATCCAAAGAACTCTCAGCTGGGTTCTAGGGCCCGGACCCATAAATAGGTTTCATCGAGCGGCGTGATGTGATTCACCGTCTCCGAATGGAGGCGAGCGATGAATCGGGACCACTTCTGGCTGACGGACGAGCAATTCGGGAAGCTCAAGCCGCATCTTCCGA
>NZ_JANJTZ010000039.1 GCF_024710845.1 Mesorhizobium sp. | reverse complement strand
GGTCGTCGGGGAGGACGGCTACGCCGTCGAACGCCTCCAGTTCGTTACGGCCGAGGGCGAGGCAGTGCGCGGCGTGCTGACGCGGCCGATCGCGCCGGGGCGGCGGCCGGCGCTGCTCTACATCCACGCGCATGGCGCGCGCTACGACATCGGCGCCGACGAATTGCTCAGCGGCCGGCCGCACGCAGCGACGATACCGATCTCAACCTTGAAATCGAAAGTCGCTAAGAGTGCACCGATCGTGGCGCGTGTGGGAGCTGCACCGGCCGGCACCCACGCGTCCCATTTAGCGTTCGCCGCGGTTCATGATCACCGCCGCGAAAATGAAGAACGGTACCGCCAGCAGCGTGTATGAATTGATGCCCGAAAGCACACGCTCAGTAGGCCATTTGCCAGAAGCGAAAGCACTGCCGAAGCGATCATCGCCGTGGCGACCGAGACGCGATCATTTATATTGCGTTGAACATACTGCTTGAACTCTTCTGCCGAATTGTCGCTGGGTATCAACTCACCGGACTCGATGCGTCGCCACAGGTCAAGAAATCCTATGAAAGCGCGCACCGCAACTTCGCGATCAACCGACACATGTCCGCGTGGACGCGGCATTCCGATTTTGCGCCACCCCGCATAGAGGCGCTTGAGCAGGTCGCGCTTGGTGACATCGCCCAGCTTCATGATCCGGAAGAGTAGATCATCGAGGCCGTCTCAGAGACGCGGCTTCCTCGACCACGATATTGTTCGGGCGATATTCGAAGATTGGCTGATTGCCGCCTTGAGTCCGGCAGCATCCCGTCGGATGCTGACTGAATGCGGCGGCCCCCGACTCAATGCTCCCCGACGCCGAGCCCGCACGCAAGGCACGTTCGAAGCAGGCGCCAATCGACCAAGGGTCGACAAAGTCGACAACGCCCACACGCAGTGGAACTACACCACTCAGCAAGGCAGAGCAGATGGGCTGTCGCCGTATCGATGATCAGCTTCGATTGCCGACGTGGTGGACGCTCTCGTCGACACTGTCGAGCAACGCGCCGCGCTCGGCCCTCCACGAGATGCTAACTGCGTCCCCTTCGGCAACACCCTCGGACGCCGTCGGCGTTTGCGTTACGAGAACACCGCAAAGACGATCCGCCTTTCTCCTTGGCAGTTGATGCGGATCAAGGTCGCTGGCTCGGCGCCGGGCTATCAATTTAATGTATGAATGAGCATGAATCTCAGATGATGCGGGAATGCATAATTGTGAACGTGATGGCGTGAAGCCAACAAGCTGAAGCGACCCCCGGCGAATCCGCGAAGGCGACCAGCTTCCTGTCGCGCTGAGAAGCCTGCGGCCCAAGGAGGCAGGCGCGGTCAATTTGGTCGCCGCTCCGGTGCCTGACCTCCATACCGACTGCCAAGGAGTGATCCAATGAAAGCCAAGAGAACATGGGTTCTGGTCGCCGATGGCGCGCGGGCCCGTATCATCCGTCAGCTGCACCCGGACAGGGATGCGGAGCAAAAGCTCGACGATCTCGTGTTCGAGATCGACCACAAGCAGCTGCGCGAGGTCATGGCGGACCGCCCCGGGCGCAGCTTCGCGTCGCATGGGACGAGACGCTCGGCGATGGAATACCATTCGGATCCCGTTCAGGCTCAGGAGGAGCAATTCGCCGAGAGCCTGATCGAGACACTCGTTCAGCACCAGGTGGCCGGCTCCTTCGATGCGCTGGCGATCATCGCCGAACCGCGCATGCTCGGCGTGTTGCGGCAAAGGCTGCCCGCCCCCCTTAGCGGCCTGATCGCCGGCGAGGTGGCGAAGGATTTGACAAAACTGCCGGCTCTCAAGCTTCGTGCCGCGGTAGCCGAACTCGGACTTCCGGGCCTGCGTGCCGATCGCTGACGTTTCGACCGTCATCGGCTCAGCAGAACGGCTGAGCCGACAGTGTCGCGTCATGGCGAGATCGCGATGATCGTCGATCCAGGCCCATAAGACCTGACCAGGCCGAACAGGACGCGGGCATTGTCGGGGTGAAGCCTGACGCAGCCATGCGATACCGGGCGGCCAAGCGTCCTGATCTCCGTCGTGCCGTGAATGGCGTAGCCGCCATGAAAGAAGATCGAGTGCGGCATGGGAGCGTTGTCGTATTTGCGCGAGTACCACACCCGCTCGAGCCGGATCGGGCGGAAGCGGCCGGTCGGCGTGCGATAGCCCCGACGGGCGGTCGACACCGGCCATGTGTGGGCGCGAATGCCTTCGACCTCGACGGTCATGGTCTGCTCAGAAAGGTCGATCAGCACACCGAGCTCGGCGGCCTCGGCGACGAGCGGCCGCAGCAAGGCGAACGCAAGGCCAATCGCTAAGACCGACAAACGCACGATTTGCATCCTCCCGAAACGCGCCCGATATGACTTCTGCTTGATGGAGATTGCGGCGGCGTGCCGCCTTGATTCAGATCATTAATGCGTCCCTCCACAACGAAGCGTGCTTCTGCTCGAAAGTCCGCGGCTTCGACCCCGCCGAGCAACGGGAAGGCCCGCGGCCCTGACGTCTTCCCGCGCTCCTTGATGCGGATCAATGCGCCGTGAGGCGGCGGCTGCATGGATGCTACAAGGCTGAACGTACAGATCCCGATGGCTTTGCCGCAGCACAATCCTAGAAGCCGTATCCCGATTCTGACCGGCAATGGCTGTACACCATGAGCGTTAGCGACACCGACCAACATGCCGACTGGCTGGACAACCCGGCCCAAACCATCGAGGTGTCGATCCCTCCCGTCGGGCTGGCGGGTTCGCTGCGTCTTCCCTCCGCGCCGCGCGCAGTTGTGGTCTTTGCCCATGGCAGCGGCTCCAGTCGATTGAGCCCTCGCAATATCTATGTCGCCGAGGCGCTCAATCGACGCGGAATCGCCACCCTGCTTTTTGATCTTCTGACGTCGGACGAGGAGGCCGATCGCGCCAATGTCTTCGATATCCCATTGCTTGCCGATCGCCTGATCTCGGCTCTGTCCTGGATATCCCACGCGCCGGCGACGGCAGCGCTGAGCATCGGACTGTTCGGCGCCAGCACGGGCGCCGCCGCCGCCCTCGTTGCCGCCGCGTCGCTCGGCGACCAGGTCGGTGCCGTGGTATCGCGCGGCGGGCGGCCGGATCTGGCCGGTCCGGCGCTCGACAAGGTCCGCGCGCCGACCCTTCTGCTCGTCGGCGGCGACGATCACGACGTTCTCGCGCTCAACAGAGCGGCGCTGGCGCACCTTCCTGCTCCGAGCGAACTGCGGATCATCCCCGGCGCCAGCCATCTGTTTCCGGAACCCGGCGCGCTCGACGCGGTCGTGGACGAAGCAGGCGCCTGGTTCTCGCGGCATCTGATCGCGTCGACAGGCTCTCGACGGGGAGATTGATCCATGTCCTTCGACAATCGTTCCGAAGCCGGTTTGCGTCTCGCCGAAGCGCTCGAGCACTATCGCGGGAAGAACGCCGTGGTCCTGGCCCTGCCCCGCGGCGGAGTCCCGGTCGCGGCGGAGGTGGCCGCGTTTCTCGATGCGCCTCTCGACCTGCTCCTGGTACGCAAGATCGGAGTGCCCGCTCAACCCGAGCTTGCCATGGGCGCGGTTATCGACGGCAGCAGCCCCCTCATCGTACGCAACGAGGACATCATCCGCCATGCCCTCGTCTCGGCGAAGGAATTCGACGCGGCCTGCCGGGCGGAGCTCGCCGAAATCGAGCGTCGGCGCCGCGCCTATGTGGGCGAGCGACCGCCGGTCGATGTCGAAGGGCGGATCGCGATCATCGTCGATGACGGGATCGCGACGGGCGCGACCATCCGCGCCGCGATCCGCGGCCTGAGGCGCCGCAATCCCTCGAGCATCGTCCTCGCGGTCCCTGTCGCGCCGCCGGATACGATCGAGGCGCTGAGGAACGAGGCCGACGATGTCGTTTGCCTGGAGGAGCCGGCCTACTTTCAGGCGATCGGTCTCCACTATCGCGACTTCCGGCAGTTGAAGGACCAGGACGTGATCGCCCTCATGGACGCCGCCGAGAGACGGATGGCCGGCGGATCTCCGCCGGACCACTGACGTCCAATTGCGCAATCGACTCGATACGCGGACGGCGAATGCCACGGCCGACGGCGGTGAGTTGTTCACGGCATCAAGAGCCGATGCGGGCCCGAAAAATCGGCTTGATCTCCGTCAATGCCCCCGGGACGCGATCTGCTTTGATGATTGCAGGTCAAAGGAGATGGCAGGAAAGCAATGGAGATGACACCGCAGATTCGATTCCGCGGCATGGAGTCATCGAGTTCCGTTGAGGCCGTAATTCGCGAGCGAATTGATCGCCTCGAGAAATTTCATGATCATATTACGTCCTGCAGCGTGGTGGTCGAAGCCCCTCACCGTCACGGCCGCAAGGGCAAGATCTATCATGTGCGGGTCGATATCACCGTGCCGGGCCGCGAAATCGTCGCCGGCCGGACGTCCGAGGAGGACCATGCCCACGAGGATGTGCTGGTCGCCATCCGGGACAGTTTCGACGCCGCACAGCGACAGCTCGAAGACGTCGTGCGCAAGAGCAGCGGCTATCGCGTCAAACCGCATCCGCAATCCCTGCACGGTACGGTGGCAAGGCTGATGCCGGACGAAGGTTACGGCTTCATCTCCACGCCGGACGGACGTGAATTCTTCTTCAGCCGCGAGGGCATGGCGGCAGACAGCGAATGGGACATGCTCGCTGCCGGCTGCGAAGTGCGTTTTGCCGAGCATGACGGCGAGAAGGGCCCCTATGCCTCCGCCGTCGCGCTGGCTCGAACCTGATCGCATCCCTGGCGCAGTGTTGTCGCGGTGAGCCCCCGGCGTTGACGCCGATCAACCGACGCCCGGCGGAACATGCTAGGAAGGAACATGCGTTTCTTCGCGTTGAACGACACGGCCGACTTGGGCGCCGCAGTGGCGCGGGTCCTGCAGGCGCCGCTCGACCCGCACGAGGAGCGGGATTTCGGGGACGGCGAGCACAAGGCTCGTCCGCTTGTCAGCGTGCGCGGGAAAGACGTCTATGTGATGCAAAGCCTGGCTGGCGGCGGCGGTGCTTCCGTCAACGATAAGCTGTGCAAGCTGCTGTTCTTCCTGGCGACATGCCGCGAGAACGGTGCCGCGCGGGTGACGGCGGTCGTCCCCTACCTCGCCTATGCGCGCAAGGAACGCCAGACCAAGGCCCGCGATCCGGTCACCACGCGCTATGTCGCGCAATTGTTCGAGGCAGTCGGCACCAAGCGCATCGTCACGCTCGACGTTCACAATTTCGCGGCCTTCCAGAACGCCTTCCGGTGCGAGAGCATCCACCTCGACACACGTAGGCTCTTCGTGCCGGCGATACGCCGGATGGGCGGCCAGCCGGTGACAATCCTGTCCCCCGATGGCGGCGGCGTGAAACGAGCACAATTGCTCAAGGAGATGCTCGAAAGCGAAACCGGGACGGAGGCGAGGTTCGGCTTCATGGAGAAGCGCCGCAGCCGGGGCGTCGTCTCCGGTGACCTGTTCGCCGGCGATGTGGCCGGTTCCTCCGTCTTCATCGTCGACGATATGATCAGCTCCGGCGGCACCATGTTGCGGGCCGCGCTCGCCTGCCGCGAACGCGACGCCAACGCTGTCCATGCCATCGCCGCGCACGGGCTGTTCGGCGAGGGGTCAGCTGCCCTGTTCTCCAGTCCCGCGATAGACCGCATCATCGTCACCGACAGCGTCGCTGCGGCGGCGCGCGTCAAGGTCGACCATCCGTCGGCGCGGCTGGACATCGTTTCGGTCGGCCCGCTGATCGGCGAGGCTGTTCGACGCCTGCATTCGAACGCTTCAATGTCCGAGCTGCTCGGAATCGAGGATTGAGCATTCCTTCTGCGCCTGTCGGATGTAGCGGATCGCAAGCGGTCGCCATTTCTCCGCGTGGCGTATGGGCGTCTCGAGCAGGTGCGCAACGCACAGGCGGGCCCTGAGCAGAGCGCGAAACCCGCCATAGAGCGCAAGCAGCGGCGCGACCGGCCGTGTCGGCAGCCGCTCTTCGAGGGCGCGACTGAGCAGCGGCCGGATCCAGGACGCGCCCAGCATGTCGCACTCCATGCCGAGATAGTTGATCTCGTCATAGGGGTCCATGATGCGCATCGACCGGTTGAACTCGAGGCAGTCGATGATCTGCGGGGGTTGGACCAGGCAGACATGCTCGGGCCGCAGGTCGCCATGGCATTCGAGAATGGCGCCATCGGCGAGCCTGGCCGCGATCCACGGCCCGGCTCGGCGCAGCAGGCCGTCCACCTTGGCAAGCTCGTCGCCGGCGATGTCCGCCAGTCCGAATTCCGGCCGCAGCAAAACCGCGCGGGTGATGCGCTGTTCCGTGACGAGGTGGCGCAGATAGCCGTCGCCATCAGTCGTCTCGGACTCCAGCCCGGCATAGAAATCCGCCAGCAATCCGCCGATCCGCTCGATCTCGGGCACGGTGACGCGACCGGTCCGGATGCGCTCGTCCAGCATGTCGGCCTGCGGCAGCCGATTCATCTCGACCACCCAATCGACCGTGCGCCCATCGCCGCCGAGGGTGAGGCCGCCGGAACCGTCGCGGCAGAGCGGGACCACCCGCCGGTAGGTTCCCGCCGCAAGCCGCCGGTTCAGCCGCAGCTCCTCCGCGCAGAAGAAGCCGCGCTTGGCCACGGTGCCGAAGTCGAGGAACGCATGCCGCACCGGCTTCTTCAGCTTGTAGACTCTGTCGTCGGTCAGGAAGATCCACGACATATGCGTCTCGCGGGCTTCGACCTGGCTCGTCGCATGGCTGTATGCGGCCGGATCGGCGAGGAAGCTCACCTTCTCCGCCAGGTCCGCGCCGTCCTCTCGATGTGTCATCGTCGGCACCATGAGTTGGGGGACATGATGCGACCTTCATGCGCGCCACGGAAGCAAAAACCGGCGGGCCAGTGTCCGGCCGCAGGTCTCTACATCGCCAGTTCGGGTTCGGCAGCCCGCTCCCTGGCCGGCTCCGGAATCTCGGTCATCGTCGCCTCGGTCAGGAGCAATACGCTCGCCACCGAGACGGCGTTTTCGAGCGCGATGCGCACGACCTTCGTCGGGTCGATGATGCCGACCTCGACCAGGTCGACATATTGCTTGCGTCCAGCGTCGAAGCCGAAATTCCCGGTTCCCTCGATCATCTTGGAGATGACGACGCCTCCGTCGACCGCGGAATTCTCCGCGATCTGCCGGACTGGCGCTTCGAGCGCCCGTTTCAGGATCTGGACGCCGGTGCGCTCGTCCCCTTCGCAGGATTTTTCCTCGTCCGCCACCGCCTCGATGCAGCGGAGCAGAGCGAGCCCGCCTCCCGGGACGATTCCTTCAGCGACGGCTGCCTTGGTCGCGCTGATCGCGTCGTCGAGCGCCTCCTTCTTCGCCTTCATCTCGGCCTCGGTCGGCGCGCCGACCTTGATGACGGCCACGCCGCCGGAAAGCTTCGCCAGCCTTTCCTGGAGTTTATCGCGATCGTAGTCACTGGTGGTGTTGTCGATCTCGCGTCTGATCTGCTCCACCCTGCCCTTGATCGCCTTCGCGTCGCCCGTCCCGCCGATGATCGTCGTCGTGTCCTTGTCGACGACCACGCGCTTCGCCCGGCCGAGCTGCTCGATCGCGACGTTTTCGAGCTTGAGACCGAGATCCTCGGAAATGACCTGACCTGCCGTCAGGATGGCGATGTCCTGCAGCATCGCCTTGCGGCGGTCGCCAAAGCCCGGCGCTTTGACGGCGCAATTTTTGAACGTCCCGCGGATCTGATTGACGATCAGAGTTGCGAGTGCCTCGCCTTCGACGTCCTCCGCGATCACCAGCAGCGGCGAGCCGGATTTCGCGACCGCCTCGAGCAGCTTGATGAGATCGTTCAGCGAGGCGATCTTCCGGTCGACGATCAGCACGACGGCATCTTCCAGCACCGCCTCCATCTTCTCGGGATCGGTGACGAAATAGGGTGAGACGAAGCCGCGGTCGAACTGCATGCCCTCGACGACGTCGAGGACGGTCTCGGTGGTCTTCGATTCCTCGACGGTGATCACGCCCTCTCCGCCGACCTTTTCCATCGCTTCACCGACGAGCTGGCCGATCACCGGATCGTTGTGCGCCGAGATCGTCGCCACCTGCTCCTTCTCGAGCCGCGTCGCGACGGGACGCGACAGCCGCTTCAGCGCCTCGATCGCCCGTTTCGTGCCGCGATCGAGACCGCGTTTGATGTCGATCGCGCTGGCGCCAGCGACCACGTTTCGCACGCCGTCGGCAAACATCGCATGTGCGAGGATGGTCGACGTACTCGTGCCGTCGCCAACCATGTCGCCTGTTTTCTCGGCCGCTTGCCGCAGCATGCGCGCGCCGAGGTTTTCTTCCGGATCCTTGAGATCGAACTCCTTGGCGATCGTAACGCCATCGTTGCAGACGATCGGCGCGCCCCATTTCCTTTCGATCAGGACCGACTTGGAACGCGGCCCGAGCGTGACGCGCACCGCGTCCGCAAGCTGCGTTGCTCCCCTCAGTACCTTTTCGCGCGCCTCTGAACGAAACAACACCCGTTTCTGTGCCATGGTCGTCTCCGAAACCCCATCGATCAGATTAGCGGACCCGTCATCAGGCGGCTTTGATGCGCGTCAATCTGTAATGTGAGACTGGCATTGGCGATGGTGAATGATTGCCGGCCCGACTTCCGGTCGGATGGTCATTGTCGCTGGCAAGGCCCAGTGTCATGGCTTACGCGGCCGAACAAAGTATCTAACATCGTGCCGCAGCGGCCGGTGTCACGGCCGAAATTGGCGGGGAGTATCGTCTGGAGAATGCGCGATCGCGCAGGCTGACCTAGCGGCGGGGCAACGACAGACAGCTTGCTTCTAATTTCGTAACAGGTGCTGGTACGACTACTGAGAAGCAGAAAGTGCGACGGGAGCGAGCAAGCAAGGGCGCCTTGGAAGCTGGCTGGAAATGGACTGGGTCGGTGCTGAGTCACCCCTGTCACTCGAGGAGAGCCGCCAGGCATTGTGCGCGTGATGGCTCCACCTTCTCAGAAGTCTGCGGCGGTTCAAAGCTCGTGTGCGGTCGGTTCACAGAGCCAGCAGAATGTCAGCCCATAGGAGACGCCCATAGGAGACATAGAGCGATGAGCGAAGGGCTGGAATGGAGGCGCAAAGCGGCGAGGCGCATCGCGTGCGCAACCTAGGCGACATAGCACAACACAGGCCTGCCTGATTCCGCCGAGGAGCATCTGTGGCTGCCCAACGATTTCGTCGAGAAGCCGGCAGCAATCAACCTTTGTGCGACCCCGGCGTAGATGGTCGAAAATGGAGTACTTGCACCAATACACAACGATGGTGCTGATCTTCAAACTGGTGAGGTAGGAATCGCGCAATCTGGACCGGGTCGGTCAGCGCCATAGAGTAAGAGAGACGCTTGTGGGCGCTCGTCGATCCGCATCGGTTGCCACCGCAGAGAATGATAGATGTCCGAAGGGGTGACGTCCTCATGAGTGCCTGATGGATCCTTGCCAAAGCGACCGCCGACACGTTCGGCCGCTTTGATAGGGATCCATATTGGAGATCATTCACATTGAGGATTCACGGACGATGTCGCCTCCTCCCCTGCATTTGAAGCCGCGAAAAAGGCCACAGCAGGCACGCGCCGCTGCTACTCTCGACGCGATATTCGAGGCTACGATCCAGGTCCTTGTCCTGCACGGGCCCGCCGTCCTTACGACGACGCGGGTCGCGGAGCGGGCGGGGGTCTCCGTCGGCACGATGTACCAATACTTTCCACACAAACAGGCGCTGTTCTACGCCGTGAACGAGCGTTACCTCGACGGTCTAGCCGGAAAGATCGAGACTGCCTGCCGGGCGCAGCATGGCGCTCCGATTGTCCGGATGGTCGAGACGCTGGTAACGACCTACTGGAATGCAAAGACGGAGCGGCCGGACGTCACGCGCGCGCTCTATCGCTCCGTCGTCGAAATCGACAACGGACCTCTGCTTGAAGCATTTGTACGGCGTGTCGATTCCGCCACCGCGGCCATGTTCGGCAGTGCTCCCGATGCTGCATTCGCAGACCTGTCGATCGTCAATCTGACGCTTTTGACATCGATATTCGGAACCGTCCGAAGCGTCTTCGAGCGCAACCTGCCCGTCCTTGAGGGGCGCGCGGTGCACGGGCAGTTGATCCTGATGTGTTGTGCCTATCTGGAGGCGGCGAAGCTGCCTTCGCCGGGTGCCGTCGACGACGGCCTCAAGCGCGAAGCTGGTGTCGAACGGGCAAAGACTCTCGCCAAAACCTGAATCATCCTTTCGACAAACGTCCGTCGCGCAAGCGAAAACCACCGCGAAACCCGCCATGTACTCGGCTTTGGAAGCAGGCGGCGATGGCGTGTCCGGAAGCGAATCCCCGAACCGACCGATCCTTCATATGTTTGCGAGGCTCTGCAATCGATGAAGGAACAATCATGGTCGACACGAAACGGATCGCGCTTGTCACGGGCGCAAACAAGGGCATCGGGCTGGAGATTGCCCGGCAGCTCTCGGAAGCGGGGCTCACCGTCATCATCGGAGCCCGCAATCTCGAACTGGGCAGGGCCGCTGCGGCGGAACTCGGCTCGCACGGCGCGCCGGTCGACGTCGTCCGAATCGACGTCAATGACGATGGGAGCATCACCGAAGCGGCGGATCAGATCGCGGCCCGCCACGGCCGGCTGGATATCCTGGTCAACAACGCCGGCATCGTCGATGCCGCCGACGGACCACCCACCAGGTCATCGACCGCGGCGGTGCGCCGGATCATGGAGACGAACTTCATCGGCACGCTGGCGGTGACCCAGGCGATGCTGCCGCTGCTGCGCAAGTCGCAGGCCGGGCGCATCGTCAACCTGTCCAGCGCGCTTGGATCGCTCTCGATCAACAGCGATCCATCGTCCCCGTTCTATTCTGCGCGCCTGATCGGCTACAATGCGTCGAAGGCGGCGGTCAACATGCTGACGGCCCAGCTATGCGCCGAACTGCGCGACACTCCGATCGTGGTCAATTCGGTGAGCCCGGGCTACGTCAAGACCGACCTGACCGGCCACACCGGATTCATGACCCCGGCCGAAGGGGCGCGGATGCCGGTGAAGTATGCCCTGCTCGGGGACGAGGCGGTGTCGGGTCGGTTCGTCGGACCGGACGGCGACACACCCTGGTAAGACCCAGTCGCGCGAGTGAGGGCCCCGCTCCTTTCGACAAAACAGCGTGCTCGCACCGATAGGCATGCGTCTGCGGTACGAACAGAGTGCGGCGACGCGGAGCCGCCGGCCATCCGCGAAGGGACCTGCCTGACTTGCCGCCTTGCCCGGCGCCCGAGACTGCTACGGAGAATTCCTTGGAAGAGTACATTCTGACGATATGCTGCGAAAACCGCCGCGGGATCGTGGCGGGTGTTTCGGGCGAGATTGCCGCCCACGAGGGGAACATCACCGAAGCCACCCAGTTCGACGACCGCCTGACCGGCCTCTTCTTCATGCGCGTAGCCTTTGAACTGCCCGGAACGGATCGGTCGTTCCGAACCGCCTTCGAGCAAATCGCGAAAGCGTTCGCCATGAACTGGAACATCCGGCCGGCCAAGCAGCCGATGAGGGTTCTCATTCTCGTGTCGAAGTTCGACCATTGCCTGGTCGATCTTCTGTATCGGATGCGGATCGGCGAGCTGAAGATGCAATGTGTCGGGATTGTCTCCAACCACCCTCAAGATGTGCTGGAGCTGACGCCACCCGATGGCGTGCCCTTCGATCATCTGCCGGTCACCAAGGACAGCAAGGCCGCCCAGGAGGCCCGGATAAAGGCGATCGTGACCGACCGGGGGGCCGACCTTGTTGTCCTGGCGCGGTATATGCAGGTCCTTTCCAACGATTTGGCCGCATTCCTCTCCGGCCGGTGCATCAACATCCACCACTCGTTCCTGCCCGGCTTCAAGGGGTCCAAGCCCTACCACCAGGCGTACGAGCGCGGGGTGAAGATGATCGGCGCCACGGCTCACTATGTGACGAGCGACCTCGACGAGGGGCCGATCATTGCCCAGGACGTAGAGCAGGTCACCCACGCTCACACACCCGAAGACATGATCCAGAAAGGCCGCGACATCGAACGCCGCGTGCTGGCGCGCGCCGTGACGCTCCACCTTGAGGGACGCGTGATGGTCAACGGCTCCAAGACCGTCGTCTTCGCGTGAGGAGTCGAGATCCGATGATCCCGCCGTCCAGTTACGACGCCCCGAGCCGCACCGGCCATATCGACGCGTCCATCGAATTGAGCGCCAGGCAGGCAATCGACTCCGCCGACCTGCCCGGCCTGTTCCCCGCCGGCACGCGAGTCTATATCGCCGACCTCGGTGGCACGGACGGCCAGACACAGGTCGCGGCGGCGCGCCGACTGAGGCATCTGGGCTTCGAACCGGTGCCGCATCTGGCCGCGAGGCGCTTGACCTCCGAGGCCGCTCTCAACGAACGCATCGCCGCTCTGGCCGGGGAGGCAGGCGTGTCGGACATGCTGATCATCGGCGGCGGGATGACGAGGCCGGCCGGTGCATTCTCGAGTTCACTGGAGGTGCTCGAAACCGGGCTGCTGGACCAATACGAGATCAAGGACGTCGGGGTCGCAGGCCATCCGGAAGGCAGTCCCGACGTCCCGGAGAACGTAGCGATCGAGGCCCTTCGCCTCAAGCAGGCGTTCGGCGAACGAACCGGAGCAAGGGTGCGGATCGTCACTCAGTTCGGGTTCGATCCCGAAAGGGCCATCAACTGGGCGACGTCGCTCGATCGTCATGGCATCGACCTGCCGGTGCACCTCGGTGTCGCCGGCCCCGCCAAGCTCACGACGCTTCTCAAATATGCGGCCATGTGTGGCGTCGGCAACTCAATCAACTTTCTGAAGAAGCGGGCGCTTTCGCTGGCGGCTTTGGCGTCCAGCCAGTCGCCCGAGACGGTTGTCGGCCCCATCGAGGAGCATTACCGCCGCAAGCCCGATTCGGCGATCAGACAGATCCACGTCTTTCCCTTCGGCGGCATCCAGAGGGCGGCCGAATGGCTCGAAACACGTGGGACCTGGCGGGAGTATCGGCACCGGCCGTCTGCAGAAACGCGTCACATCGGGGGTGACCACGGGACTTCAGGCGGGCAGACCCGCAACCATGAAGTATAGCTCGGCGGTCGTCCTGGCGCCGACTTTCTCCATCATGCGCGAGCGGTGCGCTTCTATGGTGCGATGTGAAACTCCGAGCCGCTGGCCAATCTGCTTGTTGGTCAACCCCTCGACGATCAGCATGGCGATCTGGCGTTCGCGGCGCGTGAGCTTCACGACCGCGCGCTGGTGCGAGAGGTCGACGAACGACCACACGCAGTGAGCGAAGGGATCCTCCTTCGTCGTCGACAGGCCGTGCACCTGGCACCAGAACTGACTTCCGTCGCGACGCTTCATGATGCGGCTGTCGTTGTAGCGCCGCGTTTCCTTCATCTGCCCCCAGCCAAGGTACCCGATGTCGATAAATTCCTTGGTGGACGGGTAGAGCAGGGCGAGCGACTTCCCTGCAAGCTCCTCGGGTGCATATCCGAACATCTGTGCGAAGTGCGGCGAGCACTTCTCGATAAGCCGGTAGCGCGATGCCACCAGACCGATCGGCGCATGTTGAACAATGAAGTCCGTGATCTCGTCCATATCGCTACCGCCTAAATAGCGTGCTCCCACTAATAGCCATTTTAGGTCACGTGCGCAAATATTATTAGGTCACTTGCTCAAAAATTGCGCGCTGTCGTTCGGGAGGATCTGATGACGGACAGAACGATCGCCGTGATCGGTGCCACGGGCCGCACCGGCCGTCCACTCGTTCGGGAGCTTGCGAGCCGCGGCGCACATGTCCGTTCGTTGTCGCGCAAGCCGGAGCAAGCGGGCCTGTTTTCCAGCGAGGTCGAGTGGCGTCTGAGCGATTTGCGGAACGTCGATTCCCTGACGAGCGCGTTCCAGGGCGCGGATTCCATCCACTACATTCCGCCGTCGCTCGACGAGCACGATCCGGACTATGTGGGCAACATTATCGACGCTGCGGAACGCGCGGGCGTCACGCGCGTCGTCTATCATTCCGTGCTGCATTCGAACACGCCCGAGATGCCCCACCACATACGCAAGGCGGGGTGCGAGCGGCTGTTCCGGCACTCGCCGCTGTCCTGGACCATCATCCAACCCGCGATGTACGTGCAAACGGCGCTGGGATATCTCGATACGGCGACCGGCACCCTTTCGCCGCCCTACGATACGAGCCGACCTTTCACGTTGATCGACGAGCAGGATCTGGCCGAAGCCGCCGCGATCATTCACACGACCGACAGCCATGCCTTTGCCACCTATGAACTGGCGGGGTCCGAACAGCTGGACTTCGCTGCGATGGGCGAGCGACTGAGTTGGCTCATCGAACGCCCGGTCATCGTCCGGGAGGTCGATACCGAGGCCTACGTCGCCCGCTTTGCGGCAAAGCGCGGCCTGACCGCAGGCCAGGCCCGCGAGCGGCGGCTCATGTTCGACTACTACGATCGTCACGGGCTCCTTGGGAACGGCAACGTACTGCGGATGATCCTCGGCCGCGAACCCGCCAGCTTCGCCGAAGCGGCGCGGAGGTACCTCAGGGGCGATTCGGGACAGACAACGGGGCAGGGCGAAAAATGAGCGACAACATCGTGGGCGCCACGAAGCACGCATCCCTGCAGGATCTGCTGGATGCCACGCCGGATCTTGTCAGCTATTTCTACAACGACACGGGATCTCCGCATGCCATGGCGACGCCCGGCGCAGCACCGCTTCCGCCGGAATTCACCAACTGGCGCGACGAGCAGCGCGCCTGGCGCGAGTCAGTCCTGTTGTTCGACCAGTCCTACCACATGCCGGAAACCTTCCTGCGCGGCCCGGACGCGCAGAGGCTGCTTAACGATCTTGGCATCAATAGTTTCGAGAAGTTCGGCCCCCTGCGCGCCAAGCAATACTTCTGCTGCAATCACCAGGGCTACGTCATCGGAGAGTGCGTTCTCCAGCATCTCGACGACGGCACCCTCGAACTGATCAGCGGAACCTATCTGCAGAACTGGGTCGAGTACAATGCGGAGGTCAGCGGCTATGACGTTACGCTCGAGCGCGATCCTCCCGCCGCGGCCGGCCGCAGGATGTACCACCTGCAGCTCGAAGGCCCCCATGCGCGCGACGTGTTCGCCGAGGCAATCGCGGGAGAGATGCCCGACATCCCCTTCTTCCGCATGGCCAAGGTGCGCATCGCCGGATCCGACGTCCATGTCCTGCGCCATGGCATGGCGGGTCATCTAGGTGTCGAGCTGTCGGGTCCCTTCGCCGAGATCGGACGCGTTCGCGACCGGCTGCTCGAGATCGGCGCCGCATACGGCATCAGGCGGTCGGGCACGAAAGCGCAGTACAGCGCGCTCGGCGAGTCTGGATGGTTCGGCTATCCGATGCCGGCCGTCTATACCGATCCGATGCTCGCCGACTACCGCAGATGGCTGCCGGCGGATTCCTGGGAGGGACGCTCGCAACTCGGCGGCAGCCTCGTGCTGCCGCGCATCGAGCAGTACTATGTCACGCCCTGGGACCTCGGCGCCGACAGGCTACTCAAATTCGACCACGATTTCGTCGGCCGGGCAGCGCTCGAGGAAATGGCGAAACGCACGGATCATCGCAAGAAGGTCACGCTTGTCTGGAACGCCGAGGACGTGGCGCGGATCTATGCATCGCTCCTCGGACCCGACCTACCCTACAAATATATGGAACTGCCAAAGTCGTCCTACAGCTTCCACCAGAACGACGAGGTGCGCAGCGCGCGCGGCGATCTGGTCGGGCTTTCCAAGTTCGTCGGCTATACGGTCAACGAGGCCAAATTCCTGTCGGTGGCGATCGTTGCGCCCGAGTTCGCCACACCCGGCACAGAGGTGCTGGTGACGTGGGGCGAACCGGACGGTGGATCGCGCAAGCCGACGGTCGAGCGGCATCGCCAGACGACCGTGCGCGCCACGGTCGCGCCCAACCCTTATGCCAAAGCAGCTCAGGAGCACAAGAATGCCGCCCTGTCGAAGGCGACGGGCTGAGGCGCGGCGCGAGGATATCTCGCAACCCGGCCCTTCAGGAGCATATGACCGATCGCAGGAGGGCACGAGCACTGTGCCCCCTACGCTGCCTTACGGCCTGAAGGAGCCCATCTCTACCGCCAGGGGCGCGACGAGCTTGTCCAACTCATGGCGTGGGGTGGGCAGAAGATCGCCCCGGAAGTGGCGGTAGCAGGTGTCGACGTTGATGAGGATCCGCTCCGGCGCTCCCCAGTTACGGAACTCTCCCAGGTCGATGTCCCGCGCCGCTTCGGCGACCGACATGCCCCTGTCGAAGCGCAGACGCGCTTCGTGCTCGACCATCGTCAGGTAGCGGCGTGTCGGGGCGAGGCCGGACTTGTCTGTGATCGGCCCGTGGCCGGGCACGACGACGTCGACGTCGAGGTTCTCCAGATAGTCGAGGGCCGCCAGCCAGTTGCTGACGGGTCCCGCCCAGATCGCCGGCGTGTTGCCGAGGAAGACGATGTCTGCGGCGTAGACGATGCGTCTAGCCGGAACATGGACGATCGTATCGCTCGGCGTATGCGCCGGCCCGAACTCCACGAAATGGACGTCGAGCTCCCCGACGCGCAGGCTCTTCTGTCCGGAAAACGTGCTCGTCGGCAGCGCAGGCTCGAAGCCCTCGATATGGAAGGGCGCACCCCAGGTGTAGAGGATATAGTCACCCACGATCCCCTCTGGCCGGTTCTTCACGTAGTCGTTCATGCGCGCCACGGCGGGCGCGCGCTCGCGCATGTTGCTCGCGGTGAATTCCGTGGCGATGATTTCGGCGTGCTTCAGCAGGCCGTTGCCGAACGTATGGTCGGCGTCGCGGTGTGTGTTAAGCACCTTGCCAATGTCCTGGACCGCGACACCGGTCGTCGCCTCGATCTCCCGCAGCATCGCCGCGGTGAGCCGCTCGTCGCGCAGCGTGTCGATCAGCAGCGCGTCGCCGGCGCTATGAATGAAGCCGGAATTGCTCCAGCCCGCGTGAGGCGGCCTGTCCGGTTGCAGATAGGCGAAACAGCCGCCGCCGAGGTCATGCAAACCGCGTTCATAGGGCCATTCGCGACGGTTTGCGCCGCACGCGCCCGTCGATAGTGGCATCACGATTCTCCTTGAGTACGTGGCGTCGTTGTTCATCGTCTAGCGCGAGAGATTGGGCAGGAAGGTCACGATCTGGGGGAAGATGGCGAGCAGTACCACGCCCACAATCGCCACCAGGATCATCGGCACGACCGACCTGTAGATCTCGCCCATGGGAACCTCGGGCGCGGCCGATTTGAACACGAACATCGTGTAGCCCAGCGGCGGGGTGATACCGCCGAACATGAGGTTGATCAGCAGCATCATCCAGAACCAGAGGGGATCGAAGCCGAGCTGGCTGACAATTGGCATGTAGACCGGCACCACGATCAACATCACGGCGAGCTGGTCGATGAACATGCACAGGATGAACACCATGATCATCATGACGATGAACACCATCCACGGGTCTACCGTGAGCCCGCTGGCGAACTCGATGAGGCCCTGGGTGGCGCCCGTATAGGCCAGTAGCTGGGTGAACAGCCGCGAACTGGCGATGATGAAGAGAACTGTGCCGGTGGTGATCGCGGCACCGTAGAGCGTTTCGCCGATCATTTTGAACGAGAAGGTGCCGAACACGAAGCTCATTGCGATGGCGCCGACCACGCCAACAGCCGCCGCCTCGGTGGGCTGCGCGATCCCCAGCATGACGAGCCCGAGCGTCAGGAAGATGATGCCCGTCAGCGGAATGATCGGGAGGATTGCCCTGAGACGACCCTTGGCATCCATCGGTTCGTCGGCGACTTCGACCGCGCCTTGGGAGTCGAGCTTCGGGTTGATAATCACCCGGATCACCGCATAGGCGATGTAGCATCCGGCGAGCAGCAGACCCGGCCCGACGCCCGCCAGCAGGAATTTCTGGATCGAGAGATTGGCAAGCGTCGCCAAGATAATCCCGACGACGCTCGGCGGGATAATCGCATCCAGCGTCGCGCCGGCCAGGATCGTTCCGATCGCCAGCCGCCGGTCGCAACCGCGCTCGACCATGGTGGGGTAGACAAAGCGGCCGAGCACCGACACGGACGCCATCGTGGAGCCGGAAATCGCGCTAATAAACGCCGCCACGACCACCGCGATGATATAGAGCCGGCCCCGGATCACGCCGATGAGCGTGTCGAACGCCTTGAACAGCAGCGAGACGCCCCCTGTGCGGAACATGAGCTCGCCGAGCAGGATGAACATCGGCACCGCCACGAACGCTTCGACGGTAGTGGTTTCGAGCATGGAATTGACGAACAGTCCAAGGCCGTTCGTGCCGATGAAATAGATGACCGACACGACGTTCAGGACCATGAAGCAGGCGAAGAGCGGCAAGCCCGAGGCGAACATCGCCAACATGGCCGCGAACATGACGAGCAGGGTCAGCCACCACATGATCAGAGCTCCACGATGTCCGCCGACTTCTCGTCGGCCGGGGCGATGAAGTTGAAGGCGGACAGGACGATGCCGAACGCCATGATGGCGGTCAGCCACCAGCGCGGGATCTGATTGGCCATCGTCGTGAGCACACCCTGGTGATACTGTCGGATGCAAAGATCGATGACGAAAAAGGCGACGATCAGAAGCACGACCGCGGAGATCACCTCCAGCACCCGCATGACCTTGCCGATGAGCGCGGCCGGAAGCGCCTCGATGACCACCGTGACGGCGATATGCCCGCGTTGGCGGGTGATCAGTGGCAGCGCCAGGAAGACCATGGCGCAGAGCATGTAGCTGCCAATGTCTCCCGACCAGTTGAGCGGATCGTTCAACCCGTAGCGGGCGACAACTTCGGAAACGTAAACGACCGCCGCAATGCCGACGGCGACCGCGGCGACGACCGCGCAGGCCATGGAGACAAGCCGCAAGGCCGAGTTGACGACGTGCATAAAACCTCCCTGCCACGCGCCGGATGCGCGCGGCCTGCCCAAGTCGATTGCGTATCTGCGCCGAACAGGTAGTTCGAAGACGCCGCGCTTCCGATCGCGAAGCGGAGGGAAACGATCCGCCCGCGGTTCGGAACGTCCTACTTGACGGCCTTGTCCGAGAGCTCGAACAACGCCTTGACGTCATCGGGTCGCGACCGCGCGGCGATCTCGCGCTGGCCTTCGACGTAGAGTTTTTCGAGCTGGGGCGCGACCTCGGCACTGAACTCGGTGAACCCGACGCCATTCTCGACCATGAGCTTCGTCTCGTCTTCCGCCTGCTTGGCGAAGAAGGCCTTTGCGTCGTGTTCGAGCTTTAGTCCCGCCTGGACGATCGCGTCCTGCTGGTCCTTGGGCAGGGAATCGAACTTCGCGGCATTCATGAAGATCGCGTTGTGGCTCTTGCCGAAGGTCGGCTTGGCCAGAAATTTCGTCACCTCGTAGAGCTTGAACTCCGCAGTGGCGATCTCCGGCCAAACGACGCCGTCGAGCGTGCCCTTCTCCAGCGCCGCGTAGGCATCGGCAGGGCCCATCGCCACGGGAGCGCCCCCGAGCGCGCGGACGATCCCTTCATAGCTCGCGTTCGAGCGGATCTTGCGTCCGTCGAGCCGCGTTTCGCCGGCGAGAGGCTCGCGGAAGACGAAGACTGTTTCGCCGATCGTGAACACGGCGATCGGAATGACGCCGAAATTCTTGCGGTAGTAGTCGCTGAGCCAGGTCCTGACGCCCGAAGAGGTCAGGAGATCCGGATCGGACGTCTGGGGAATGGCGGAAATGCCTACACCGACGCCGGTCTGCGCCTGATGGTAGGACGGGGCCGTATACATCACGTCGAACACCCCCTGCGTCAGCGGTTCGAACTGCTCGAACGGCGGGACGGTCTCCGGACCATTGTCCTGGAAGGTGATCTCGCCCTTGGTTGCGTCGGTGACGGCCTTTTGGAAGCCGGTGTAGAGCACCGAGATCTGCTTGAGATTCTGCGGAAAAGCCCGAATCGACCGGAGTGTCTCAGCCTCTGCCGGCTGGATGAACGAGGCTGCCGCGAAGGCGACCGCTGCCGCGAGCGCATAAGAAAATCTCTGTTTCATTTTCGTCCTCCCGACGAGACCCTGCTTGATGCGGTTCTACGTTTTCCAACAGCGCTTCACGCCGGAGACGGGTAATCCTCCCGAAGGCCCGTCGCCTGAATGTCATAGCGCCGGATCAAATCTGGGCGGCGCCGCCGGTGAGGGATAGTCGTGCGAGCACGCTATTTTAGCGCAGGATGAAGCGGGAAATCCCCCGCGAGGGCCGTTTCTACGGGCTCGATCGCATGGCGCGGTCTGCAGAGAGCGGGACACGGATCGCAGAACGACCGGCTAGTTGCCGACGGCCATCGCGCGATCTGCAATCCGCAGCAGCGCACTCGCCAGTCCATGCGTGTCGGATAGAAATGGGGAATGATCGCAGTATAGGGTTTCGACCGCTGCCGCCGGCAAACCCTCCTGCATGAGCCGCTGTTCGGCGAGCGGGATAATCCGATCCTCGGTGCATTCAATGTAGTAGCGCGGGACCGTGCCGAACCGCCGGCTGGACAGCCGAAGCGGCGTGCGCGACGGCTTGAACGGGTCCGCCACTAGACGCCTGGACGCCGCGAGACGATCCTCCAGACTGGTGGTGTTGTAGAAGAACTCCATCGCCGCCTCCGGATCGACCCGCGTGCCAGCCCTGTCGCCGACCATCGCGATGGTGCGGGCAAAGGGATTTTCGCAGGGTACGCGGGCTTTGAACGCGGCCGGGGAATCCCCGTCTGGCAGCATGAACGCGGTGATGAAGACGAGCGCCCTCAACGCCTCCGGCGCCATCTCTGCGGCCGTGCTGATCACTGTGCCGCCACGGCTGTGTCCGCAGAGCATGACCGGTTCCGCCTGGGTCGACGCCAGGTCTGCGATGAAACGGCCCCATTCCTCGAGCGTTACCGCCGCAAGCCTTGCCTCGTCGCCGCCCATGCCCGGCAGATCCGGAGCAATGACGTGATGGCCCCGATTGCGCAGGATCTCGCCGAGGCGATCGAAACACCAGCCCGAATGCCAGGCACCATGCACGAGGAGATATATCGCCATTGTCAGGTCTTCGCAGGAAACCGCCTAGCCCGGACTATGGCTCATGATCGCTCCCCACAAATAGCGTGCTCCCACGACTATGCATCACGGGACACGTGCGCAAATCTCGCGCGTGGCCTGGGAGAGGAACGGATGACGGACGCGCATATCGTTGGCTGGGGGCATACCAAGTTTGGTCGCCTCGACACCAAGACGATCGAGGATCTCATCGTCGATGCCTCACGCGAGGCTATCTCCTGCGCGGGCATCGAGGCGCCGGACATCGACGCGATCTTCGTCGGCAACTTCAACAGCGGCCTGATCCCCGACGGCTTCATCTCTTCGATGGCACTTTCCGTCGACGATTCCCTGCGATTCAAGCCGGCGACGCGTCTCGAGAATGCCTGCGCGTCGGGCTCGGCGGCCGTCTATGCGGCCCGTGACGCTATCCGCGCGGGATCGGCCAGGACCGTGCTCGTCGTCGGGGCCGAGAAGATGACGGCGCGGGACACGGCGGGGGTCACCGAATCTCTCGCCAGCGCGTCCTACCAGGCGGAAGAAGGCGGCGTATCGTTCCCGCAGGTCTTCGCGCGGTTTGCGCAATCCTACTTCCAGGCACATGGCGATCACTCCACAACGCTGGCGCAGATCGCCTCGAAGAACCATCGCAACGCGATGCAGAACCCGCTTGCGCACATGCATAAGCCGCTCGATGTCGCATTCTGCAATACCGTCAGCGACAGGAACCCAGTGATCGCGGCGCCGCTGCGGATGTCGGACTGCTCGCTGATCTCGGACGGCGCTGCGGCGTTGATCATGGTCGCCGATGAGGCTTCGGGCGACCATTCAAACGCGGTCGCCTTCCGCTCCGCCGTCCAGGTGAATGACTACCTGCCGATGTCGCGGCGCAACATGCTGGATTTCGAAGGACCGGCCGAGGCATTCCGCCGTGCATTCGATGCCGCCGGCATCACGGTCGACGACCTCGACTTCGCCGAGGTCCACGACTGCTTCACCATCGCCGAGCTGATGATTTACGAAGCGATGGGCCTGGCGCCGAAAGGGCGCGGACGGCAGGCGATCGACGACGGCGTCGTCATGCCTGACGGAAGGCTTCCGATCAACCTCTCCGGCGGGCTGAAGGCGAAAGGTCACCCGATCGGAGCGACCGGCGTCTCGATGCACGCCCTGTCGGCCATGCAGCTCGTCAACCAGGCCGGCGGCATGCAAAAAAAGGGCGCGGCGCTAGGCTGCGTCTTCAACATGGGCGGGTCGGCCGTCGCGAACTATTGCTCCGTTCTCGAGCCGGTCAGGGTCGCCTGATGAACCTGGCGAACTGGCTGGAACGGGCGGCCCTCCTCCATCCCCATGCACCCGCCCTGCTGCGCGGGACATCCGTCGTCGCCGACTATGCCGAATTCTATCGCCGAAGCAGGGCGATTGCGGGGGCGTTCCGGTCGCAGTACGGCATTTCGGCGGGAGACCGCGTTGCGATCTTCATGCACAACGCCCCGGAATACCTTGAGGCACTCTACGCGACCCTGCTGCTCGGCGCGGCGATCGTGCCGATTAACGCCAAGCTGCACCCCAGGGAAGCCGCCTGGATCGTCAGAGATACGGCCGCCCGGCTCGTCGTCAGCAGCGGACAGGAACTGGGCGGCTTGCAGGCACAACTGGAAGCGGAGCAGCTGCCGATGCTCGACGCCACGGGCGGCGACTGGAGGGCACTCCACGATGCCGATCCGGTCGGTCAGCCGGTACGGCGCGGCCGCGACGATATCGCTTGGATCTTCTACACGTCGGGGACGACGGGCCGGCCGAAGGGCGTCATGCAGACGCACGGCAATCTCCAGGCTGCGAGTCTGGCCTATTTCACCGACGTGGACGCGGCCGAGCGCGCCGATTGCGCTCTCTACGCTGCGCCGATGTCGCATGGGGCCGGCTCCTACAATTTCGTCTTTACCCTGCGCGCCGCCAGGCACGTGGTTCCCGCTTCCGGCGGTTTCGATCCCGCCGAGATCCAGAACCTCGCGCCGAGACTGCGCAACGTCTGCATGTTCGCCGCGCCCACCATGGTCCGCCGCATGGTGTCCCACGCGCGGCAGACCGGCTTCGACGGCGACGGGCTGAAGACGATCGTCTACGGCGGCGGCCCGATGTACGTCGCCGACATCCTCGACGCTGTCGACGTGCTCGGGCCACGCTTCGTACAGATCTACGGGCAAGCGGAAAGCCCGATGACGATCACCGCGCTTTCCCGCAGCCGTGTGGCGGACCGGGATCATCCGCGCTGGCGCGAGCGTCTCGCCTCCGTTGGAGCGCCGCACGCCTGCGTCGAGGTCAAGATCGCCGATGCGGATGGCAATGAACTGCCTCGCGGAGAAACAGGCGAGGTCCTCGTTTCGGGCGCCACGGTGATGACGGGATACTGGCAAAACGAACGCGCGACCGCCGATGCCATCCGCGACGGCTGGCTCTGGACCGGCGACCTCGGATCGATGGACGTGGACGGGTTCGTCACCCTTCGCGACCGATCCAAGGACATGATCATCTCGGGCGGATCTAACATCTATCCCCGCGAGGTGGAGGAAGTGCTGCTCGCCCATCCATCCGTGGCCCAGGTGTCGGTCGTGGGCAGGCCGGACCGGGAATGGGGAGAGGTCGTGATCGCCTTCGTCGTGCTGGAGCCGGGCCACCCCGAAGACGACGGAGCCCTCGATCTGCACTGCATCGCCAACATCGCGCGGTTCAAGCGTCCGAAGCAGTATGTCTATCTCGGGGATCTTCCGAAGAATGCCTACGGAAAGGTCTTGAAGACCGAATTGCGGAGGTTGCTGGAAGACGATCCGCCCACGGGTTCGTAGCGACACCGGGCGCCTGCCGAAAACCCGACCCGGCCCGGTTTGGAACGACCAGCAGATCGAACCTTACCGACCTCTTCACCCATCAAGCAACGGGACCGCCTCTCGTGAACACGGCTCCCCACCTCATCGCGACCAGGAACGGACATCTGGGCGTCATCGCGCTGAACCGGCCGAGAGCCCGCAACGCGCTGACGCTGGAGATGGTCGACGCTTTCTCGAGCGCGCTCGAGGAATTTCGAAACGATGACGAAGTGACGTCCGTGGTCGTGAAGAGCACCAGTGCAGGAACATTCTGCGCTGGAGGCGACGTACGGGCGATCTATCAGGCGCGCCAACAGGGGCGTCATGACGAAGCCGACTCATTCTTCGGCCGGGAATTCGCGCTCAATGAGTGCATAAGCAGATTCCCGAAGCCGTATGTCGCCCTGATCGACGGCACATGCTTTGGCGGCGGGATGGGAATATCGGTGTACGGGCGGCATCGCATCGTGGGCGAGGCGGCCATTCTCGCCATGCCCGAAACCGCGATCGGATACTTCCCGGACGTCGGGGCAAGCCATTTCCTCAACCGGCTGCCGGTGCCGACGGCCCGGTTCCTGGCCCTGACAGGGTATCAACTTTCGCCGGCGGATTCGATCTACACCGGCCTGGCGACACACTTCGTTGCCGGCGAAAATCATACGGAAATCGAAGCGCGGATGGCGGATCGCGAACCGATCGAGGACATTCTCCGTGCAGTTGAAGGGACACCCGGCGAAAGCCGGCTCGCCCAAAACATCGATGTCGTCGAGCGGTGCTTCTCGACCAGTCGGGTCTCGTCGATCATGGACGCGCTTCGCCGGGAACCGGGCGCGTTCGCCCTGGAGGCGATGCAGAGACTGGAACGCGCGGCGCCCTCCAGCCTCAACGTCACGCTAGAATTGCTTGAACGCACCGCCGGAATGTCGCTTGCTGAATGTCTGGCGATCGAATTCGACCTAGCCCGGCGTGTGACGCGGGGGCGGGATTTCGCCGAGGGCATCCGCGCGCTGCTCGTTGACAAGGATCGCAGTCCGAGGTGGGAGGAGGCTCAACCGAGTCAGGCATGATGAAGCACGCTGAAGAAACACCCTACGTCTTCGACTATGTCATTTGCGGCGCCGGATCAGCCGGCTGCGTCCTGGCCAATCGGCTGAGCGAGAACGGCCGCTACCAAGTTGCTCTGATCGAAGCGGGCGGCAGAGACAACTGGATCTGGTTCCACATCCCGGCCGGCTACCTGTTCGCCATCGGCAATCCGAGGGCCGACTGGCTCTTCCGAACCGAGAAGATCGCCGGCCTGAACGGGCGGGACCTCGCCTACCCACGCGGGAAGGTGGTTGGCGGCTCGTCGGCGATCAACGCGATGATCTATATGCGCGGCCAACGCGAGGACTACGATTCTTGGCGGGACGAAGGGCTGGACGGCTGGGGCTGGGACGACGTACTGCCCTACTTCATCCGCCACGAAGACAACTGGCGCGGCGCAGGCCCCTTTCATGGCGCCGGTGGCGAATGGCGCGTCGAACCGCCTCGACTGCGCTGGGAGATTCTCGATGCCTTCCGTGCGGCCGCCGGTCAATGCCAGATCCCGCCCACCGAGGATTTCAACACCGGCTCCAACGAGGGGTGCGGCTATTTCGACGTCAATCAGAAGATGGGCCGGCGCTGGAGTGCGGCCCGAGGCTTTCTGAAGCCGGCACTCAAGCGGCCCAATCTGCACGTGTTCAGCGAGACGCTCGTCGATCGCGTCGTATTCGACGGGCGGCGCGCCTCGGGCGTCGTCGTCACCGGCCCCGACGGCGTGCGGACGATCGGTGCGCGCCGGGAGGTCGTGCTTTGCGCCGGAGCCGTTTCCAGTCCCGCCATTCTGGAGCGCTCGGGCATCGGAAATGCGGAGCGCCTCCGCGGGATGGGGATCGAAATTGTCGCCGATCTGTCCGGCGTCGGCGAGAACCTGCAGGATCACCTTCAGATCCGGCCGGTCTTCAAGGTCCGCAATGCTCCAACCATGAACATGATCTATAGATCGCTGGTCCGGCGCGGGATGATGGGACTGCAGTATGCCTTCCTGCGCCGCGGGGCGCTGACGATGGCGCCTTCGCAACTGGGCGCCTTCACCCGCTCAAGCCCACGTCACGACAGGCCCAATATCCAGTTCCACGTTCAGCCGTTGTCGCTCGACAAGTTCGGCGATGCGCTGCACGACTTCGCTGCGATCACGGTCAGCGTCTGCAACCTCCGCCCAAGCAGCCGCGGCTCCGTCCACATCCGCTCGGCCGACCCGGCGGCAGCCCCGGTCATCGATCCGAACTATCTCGCGACTGAGGAAGACCGGCTCGTCAGTGCGGAATCGATCCGCAAGGCGCGCCAGATCATGCAGGCGGAGGCGTTGCATCGCTATGCGCCAGAGGAACACCGTCCAGGCTCGCAATACCAGACCGATGAAGAACTCGTCGCCGTCGCCGGTGACATCGCCACGACGATTTTCCATCCCGTTGGCACGGCCCGCATGGGGAACGCCGCCGATCGCGGCGCGGTTGTCGACCCCAGGCTGAAGGTGCGGGGGATAGAAGCTCTGCGCGTCGCCGACGCTTCGGTCATGCCGACGATCACGTCCGGGAACACCAACTCCCCGACGATCATGATCGCCGAGAAGGCAGCCGAGTTGATCCTGTCTGCGGCCTGAGGGCCGCAGACGCAGCGCGAACGCGCCTTACCCTCAGCGTTTCCGGCTCGCTTTCGCGACAGTTTGCTGCCCATCGCCGGAACCGTCCTCGACAGATGAGCCGCGGCGCCGCAGAGGCCTGGTCGTCTTGGCGGTCGATTTTTGGGGTGCCTTGGGCCGGCGCGCCTTGCTGTCGTGTTCCTTCGCGCGGCGCGCCTGTTCGGCTTCGTCCACGGCCCGCATGCCGCCCGCGATGAACGGCACCAGCAAGGACACTGTCCTGGCGACATCGAGCGGATCGCAGGCATTGTCCGAAAGCAGCTTGACGCGATCCGTTCGCGAGATCGACGCGGTCATTGCGCCTACCGCGAAGATGTAGATCCACGGCAGGCTCTTCATGTCGAGATCGGGCAGCGCCTTGGCGAAGGCCTTGATCGTAATGCGGGCGATCGGATCGAAGAACTCTCGCGAGATGCGGCGAGCGTAGTCGGCCGGCTCGTTCGTGACCTGGTTCAGCAGCGTTGCATAATGCGCGCCGCCCGACTTGGTGTCGCCTGATCGCATGACCATCGGCTCGACCAGGGCGCGCACCACGTCGTCGAGGTGGGCGCTGTCATATCCGGAGTCCCGCTCGATGCTGTCCAGGCGTGCGAGCCGGTCTTCGTTGATCGCAAGGATGCGCCGCTCGAAGACCGCGAAGTAGAGGTCCTCCCGAGTCTTGAAGTGATACTGCAGATGAGAAATCCGGATATCGGCCTTCGCGGCGATCTCGCGCAGAGAAACGCCATTGATGCCGTGCTGGGTAAAGAGGCTCTCCGCCGCGTCCAGGATCTTTTCGCGTGTCTCTGCAGACGCCATCGCCTGTCACCTCCTTCACGACGCACCTTTGATCGGCAGAACACGCTTTCCGCGGTCGCCGACAAGCGCAGCCGGCCCTCACGAGCGGCCCCGATGTGTGCATTACACGTTTTAGGGCATTCGTCCAAGATTCCTGTTGAAAGGGATCGTTCCATGAAATATAGGTCAGATGCCCAAAAAATTGCAACGGGAGCTGGGAGCTTCGACGCCGGGGGTTGGGTGGCGTCAATCCTCAGCGGCTCTGGGAGGAGCAATCATGTTCGAGCATGTCACCAATACCGTCCGCCGACGGTCCTTTCTCGGCGCTGGCGTGGGCGCGCTTGCCCTGGCCATGAGCCTGGGAATGCACATCGGCGTAGCCAGCGCGCAGGAGTTGGTCCTGAGATACAACAAATGGCTGCCGCAGACGCATCCTCAGGACGTCGAAGGCATGCTGCCGTTCTTCAAGGAGATCGAACGGGTCACTGGAGGACGAGTCCGCGTCGAGCCGACGACGGCGTCACTTGCACCGCCGCCGCGCCAGATGGAGGCGGTGCAGAACGGCGTCGTCGACATCGCTTATGGCGGCCAGTCGCTGACGCCGGGTCTGTTCCCGCTGGCCGATATCGTGGCTCTGCCCTTCATCGGCGACTCGGCCGAGGCGATCTCGGTGGCGTTCTGGCGCACACACAACAAGTATTTCGCCAATGCGGAGCCGTACAAGGGTGTCCATGTCCTGTCGCTCCTGGCTGTCGCGCCGTACCAGATCTATTCGATCGACAAGAAGATCGGCAGCATCGAGGACCTTG
Organism: Mesorhizobium sp.; assembly: GCF_024710845.1. Classification (GTDB taxonomy): domain Bacteria; phylum Pseudomonadota; class Alphaproteobacteria; order Rhizobiales; family Rhizobiaceae; genus Mesorhizobium_A. Next base: position 199,573 of record NZ_JANJTZ010000039.1, on the reverse strand, counting down.
CCGGCATGAAGCTTCGCGCGACTGGCGCTATTGCCCCCAAGGTCGCAGAGGCGATCGGCGCGGTACCGGTGCCAATCGACATTACGGGCATGTATGACGGATTGTCGAAGAAGATCCTCGACGGCGCCCTGAACAACGACGACCAGATGCGTGCATTCGGCGTGGTCGAATTCGTCAAGCATCGCCTTGGCGTGCCCGGGGGTATCCTTGGAGCGCCGCTCTACGTGATCATCAACGAAGGCAAATGGAACCAGATCTCGGCGAAGGACCAAGAGGCGATCATGGGCATCGCCGGCGAGCATCTGGCAGCGAAGATCGGACGCCTCGCTGATATCAGCGCCGCGAAGGGTCTCAAGCAGATGGAAGCCGCCGGCGCAGATCTGTCCGTTGCCGATGACAAGCTCCTAGGCGAGCTGAAGACGCGCCTGAAGCCGCTCGAGGACGAATGGGCGGTCAAGGCCAAGGGGCTTGGCATTGATGCAGCTGCCGCGCTCGACATGATGCGGACCGTCGCTTCCGAAGTCGAAGCGAAGAAGGAGCCGCTGAAGGTCGAATAGACCTGGCGTTGTAGCACCCGGCTGGCGCCGTCGATCGCCGGCCGGATTTCTGTGACCTCCGGCTATTCCGAACGCTGACTCAAGAGGCTCAAGCGATAGAGCCGATCAGCAACGAGTGGCCGGATGATCGGCTTCCGTCAGTTCGAAGGGATCTTGCCGTGAGCGAAGAACCAAGCCTGGATGGCGATAAGAAGACGATTCTGGGCCGCGGCGTACTGGCTCGATTGGACAAGACATTCGGCGTCGCCGCCGGTGTCATCCTCTTCCTGCTTATGCTCGTGGTGACGGTGGATGTGATCGGCCGGTACGTCTTCACGGCTCCGCTGCGCGGCAGCTTCGAATACATACAGATCTGCATGGCTTTAATCGTGTTCGTAGCCTTGCCGGTCATCGTCGCCCGCGAAGAGAACGTCCAGGTCGAAGTCTTCGAATTCTTCATTCCGAAACCGCTTCGCCCATTCGCCCGCCTGCTGGGCTTTGCGCTGTCTATCGCGATCGTGACCGGACTGGTCTGGATAACGTTCAAGAGGGCAAGCAGCTTCTACGGTTCTGGCGAGCGGTTTGTTCTGCTACCCGCTCCACTCTACCCGGTCGCCTACTTCATCTTCGCGATGTGGGTTGTCTGCCTGGCGATCATGATCGCCCAGTTCGCAATACGCATCCGCGGTTCGGAGGACCACAAATGATCCTGACTGCGATCGGTCTGGCTGCACTCTTCATCGTCTTCGCTCTCGGGGTCCCGTTGGGCTATGCGATGGCCCTGGTGGGGTTCGTCGGCTTTGCGATACTGGTGAGCGTTGACGCAGCGGTTTACACCGCGGGCCAAGTCATCTTCGACAACGTCATGAGCTTCGACCTGTCGGTCCTGCCGTTGTTCATCCTGATGGGCAGCTTCATCGCCCGATCGGGGCTGGCCGAAGACCTGTTTGGTGCAGCGGAAGCCTTTCTTGGTCACCGCCGCGGTGGCCTGGCGATGTCAACGGTCGTGGCGTGCGGTGGTTTTTCCTGCGTATGCGGCTCCAGCATGGCAACTGTGGCGACCATGGCCAAGGTCGCACTGCCGTCGATGCAGAAACGCGGCTATTCGGATTCACTCGCATCCGCTTCGATTGTCTCCGGCGGGACGCTGGGGATCCTGATCCCGCCTAGTACGACCCTCGTCATCTACGGCATCATCACCGAAACGAACATCGGCAAGCTGTTCATGGCAGCCGTAATACCAGGCCTGCTTGCCGTGATTCTGCTGATGTCGGCAGTTCTCGTCACCGTTCTGATCTATCCAGAACACGGGCCGCGCAGCGAGCGACACGGCTGGAAGGTACGTCTCTACTATCTGCGCAGAACCGGCGCCGTCATCGCGCTGTTCGCCGGCATGATGGGCGGAATCTACTTCGGTTTGTTCACGGTGACCGAGGCGGCAGGAATCGGCGCGGCCGGGTCGTTCCTGCTCGTCATCCTGCGCGGAGCAATGGACTGGCCCGTCCTCATCGACGCGTTGACCGATGCCGCGCGAACCACGGCGATGATCTTCGTCATCCTGTTCGGCGCGCTTATCTTCGCCAACTTTATCGAGGTCACGGGGCTCCCGGCCGAGCTGAACGCATGGGTCGCCGAAGCGAGCCTGTCGCCAATCGTTCTAATCCTCGTGATCACGGCGATCTACATCGTGATGGGGATGGTTCTGGAGATCCTCTCGATGATGCTCCTCACCGTGCCTCTGTTCCTGCCGATGGTCCTGGCGATCGGATATGATCCGGTCTGGTTCGGCATCTTCGTGGTTCTCGTCTGCGAGGTCGGCCTGATCACGCCTCCGGTGGGGTTGAACCTATTCGTCTTCAGGGCGACAGCCGGGAACATTTCCGTCGCCACGATCAGCCGCGGCCTCATTCCCTTCATCGCCGCCCTGATCGCTATGATCGGGATCATCATCTTCATGCCGGAGGTGGTCACGTTTCTCCCCGAGATGATGGGATGAGCCCCGCGCATCCCGAGCAACCCCTGGCTCCACGAATGAGCCAGGCAAGTGTCGCTCTGCGGCACCGCGAACATAGGAACGACGGAATGATCCAGGTCGACCCCGATCCCCAGACGCACCAGGAGAACTACAAGCTGATGACGGGCCTGGTCGTGCCGCGCCCGATCGCATGGGTGACGACCTTGTCGCCAGACGGGAAAGTCAACCTCGCCCCTTTCTCGGCTTTCACTTTCTGCTGCCACAAGCCTCCGATGATCACGATCACGGTCGGACTGCACGAATACGATCGTCGGGGCGAGCTCAAGGACACGGTGGTCAACATCCTTCGCGAGCGGGAGTTCGTCGTCAACATCGCCAACCAGACGCTGCTGGAAGCCCTGCATGCCAGTTCCGCGGTCTATCCCGCGGACCTGAGCGAGGTGGAGGCGCTGGGTCTGGCGACATGCGACAGCGCGATGATCAGGACGCCCAGGCTCGCCGATGCTCCTGCCGCGCTCGAGTGCAGGCTTCATTCGACGATCGAGCTTGGCGAGGCAGGCGATCGCATCGTGATCGGCCGTGTCCAGATGTTCCAGGTTGCCGATCACCTCTTCCGGAACGGCAAAGTCGACACGCGGGAACTCAATCCGATCGCGCGCCTCGGAGGACCCAACTACGCGGTGCTGGGCGAGATCCTGACCATGCCCGCCGCAAGAATCGTCTCGTCGCCCACCTCCTGAGAGACGCACCGACGATGCACAGAACCGACAAACAGGACGAACTTCATGAGACTCGTTGACCTGGCTGTGGCGCTGGACTGCAGCCCCATCTTTCCTGAGAGCCATCGCCCGAAGATCGACTATTTCGACCATGAGGCGCCGTTCAAGAACGGGGCTTTCGAGGCGGCCTTCCCGGGAATTGGCCAGGAGCTACTTCCCGAAGGGCAATCGTGGGCGACCGAGCGAATCTATCTCGGCACTCATACCGGGACACACATGGATTCGCCCTGGCACTACCATCCGACAACGGACCACGCACTGGCCGACGGTCCCAGGAAGTCGCCGGGCATCGACGAGGTCCCGCTGGACTGGTGCTACCGACCGGGCGTCAAGCTCGACTTCAGCAGATTCCCCGCTGGCTACGTGGCGACCGCCGCGGATGTGGAATCCGAGTTGGCAGCGATCGGCCATGACCTGAAGCCGCTCGATATCGTTCTCGTCCATACCTCTGGCGCTGCACGGTACGGGGCCGAGGACTACGAGAACGCGCATTGCGGCATGGGCCGCGAGGCGACGCTCTACCTGACGGAGCGTGGGGTGCGAGTGGTCGGCACGGACGGGTTCGGCTGGGATGCGCCCTTCGCCTCCATGACAGACAACTACCGCAAAACCGGCAACAAGGCAGTGATCTGGGAGGGCCACAAGGCCGGGATCGAAATCGGCTACTTCCAGATGGAGAAGCTCATCAATCTCGACCAGCTCCCCTCGCGCGGGTTCATGGTCGCCTGCTTTCCAATCAAGATTCGCGGCGCATCGGCAGCCTGGGTGCGCCCTGTCGCCTTCGTCGAGGAGAACAACGCGTGAGACTCGTAACCTTTCGGCGTAACGGTGGTGCGCCCACCATCGGCGCGCTGTGCAATGGCGATCGATCCATCGTCGCCTTCGCCGAGGCCCATGGACTCACCGGAGCCGCACCTTCCGAGTGGTTCAGGGACATGCTGGCGTTCATGGACGGCGGCGATGCGGCCCTGGACGCGGCGCGCGCGCTTATTGAACGCACCGTCCGCGGCAAACTCGGTCCACTCGTGGACACGGGCACGGTCGAACTGATGGCGCCGGTGCCGGTGCCCCGCAGCATCCGCGACTGCCTGAGCTTCGAAAAGCACTTCCGCCAGGCCCGCGAAGGCAGGCTGCGCGCGCTCGTCGCAAAGGCCGAGGATCCGGTGGCCGCCGAAGCGGAGCTGCGCGCGTCGGGACGCTTCGAGATCCCGAAGGCCTGGTACGACTTGCCACTCTACTACAAGGCCAACCGCTTCTCCGTGGTCGGCACCGGCACCGACCTCATCATGCCGTCGTACTCAAAGGAGATGGATTACGAACTGGAGTTCGGCGTCTTCCTGAAGGGGCCGGCGAAGTCCGTGAGGGCCGATAAGGCGCGGGACTACATCTACGGCTACACCATCTTCAACGACATGTCGGCGCGCGACATCCAGTCGATCGAAGTCCCCTGCGGCATGGGTCCCGCCAAAAGCAAGGACTTCGACACGGGCAATGTCATGGGTCCTTGCCTGGTGACCGCGGACGAAATCCCTGACCCCTACGCGTTGAGGATGGAGGTCTACGTAAACGGCGAGCTTCGCGGCTCGGGGAACTCGCGAGACATGTACCACTCCTTCGAAGCGATGATCGAACGGATGAGCGACCACGAGACTCTGCACACCGGCGAGTTCATTGCGTCGGGTACCGTGGGCGACGGATCGGGTGTGGAGCACGACATATACCTTGAGCACGGCGATCTGATCGAGATGACAGTCGAGAAGATCGGCATGCTTCGCAATCGTGCAATCCGCCTGTGAGCGAACGGGACTTTCAGATGGATGAGAACATGGATGCATCGAACGGCAAGGTCGCGATTCTCGGCGCTGGCGGCCTGACCGGGCAGTTCCTGGTCGCGGCGTTGAATGAACACGGGATCGCGCCGCGGGCGGTCGTACGGCGGACGGACTATGCCGGCAAGCTGCCCAGGGGCACGGACGTGGCGGTGGCGGATCTCGACGACGTCGATGGCCTTGCGGCGGCCATCCGGGGGTGTGCGTCGGTCTATTTGATCCCGCCCTCGTTCAATCCCGGCGAGGAGCGCTTCGCCCAAAACGTCATGGCGGCGATGGCGCGGGCCGGCGTCGCGCGCGTGGTCTACCATTCGGTACTGCACTCGCCCACGCCGGGGATGCCGCATCACGAACGCAAGTCGCGGGTCGAGCTGTCGATCCGCGAAAGCGAACTCGCCTGGACGATCCTGCAGCCGGCTATGTACGTGCAGACGGTTCTGTCGTTCTTGTCGGAAGACCGGACGGCGCTGCGGCCGCCGTTCAATCCGGACCGGCCCTTCAATGTGATCGCACCTTCCGATCTTGTCGGCGCCATTGCGCGCGTCCTCCGCGATCCGGCGACGGCCTACGGCACTTTTGAGGTCGCTGGCAGCGAGCGGCTGTCCATCCGGGAGATGGCGGCCCAACTCGGGGCTGTGCTCGCGCAGTCGATCGGCATCGAGATGGCCGACATGGAGAAGCAGGTCGCGGCCCGCGCCGCCAAACGCGGCTGGTCCGGGCCCCAGCAGGGCGAGTACCGGGCCATGCTCAGCTACTATGACCGGTTCGGCCTGCCCGGCAACGGTCTCACGCTGGAAATGCTGCTGGGCCGGCCGCCAACTTCGTTCGCCGAAGCGGCACGGTTGCTTTTGCGCGCCTGACACGTGGTCCCGGACGGGCGCTTTGCGACCGGATCGATCAACGGAATTGTATAGGGAGAAGATTGCGGTGCAGACACTCGAAACTCGGATCGCCGAAGCAGGCTCCGCTGCCGCCATGCTCTACGGCAGCCAGGACCAGACAGTGACCTTCCCGTTGCCGTCGGAGTTCAGCAACTGGCGGGACGAGCAGGATGCATGGCACACGGCGGCGGCCTTCCAGGACATGTCGTTCCACATGTTCGAACTCGTGCTGGAGGGGCCCGACGCCGTCCGACTTCTGTCGGACTTCGGCATCAACGGCTTTGCCTCGTTCGGGCCGATGCAGGCGAAGCAGTATGTGGTCTGCAACAGCGACGGCTACTACATCGGCGACGCGATCCTGACGTGCGAGGAGCCCGACAGGATCTGCCTCGTCGGCAAGTCGGCCACCCTTCACTGGATCCGCTTTCAACTGGAACGCGGGCGCTACAACGCCACGATCACGCATTTCAGCGTGCCATCGCCGAAACTGGCCGACCGGAGGCTGTTTCGCTATCAGGTCCAAGGGACAACCGCACCGCAGATCCTCGAGGAGGTGAACGGCGGGCCGCTTCCCGATATCGGCTTCTTCAAGATGGGCCGGTTCAGCGTTGCCGGGCACGAGGTTACCGCGCTCAATCATCGGATGTCGGGCGCGCCGGGATTCGAGTTCTGGGGACCGTCTGCGCTAGGCCCCGACGTGAAGGACGCGATCCTTGCTGCCGGACGCAAGCATGGACTGCGTCAGATCGGCGCGAAAGTGTTTCGCGTGACCGCGACCGAGTCCGGGTGGGTAGGGACAGCGCTGCCTGCGATCTACACCGGCGAGGCAACCCGCGCCTTTCGCGAATGGCTTCCCGCCGACACGTTCGAGGGGCGCGCGGCACTCGGCGGCAGCTTCCCCATAGACGACCTCGAAGAGCTCTACGTCCGTCCGTCCGAGATCGGCTACGGCTTCATGACCAAGTATGACCATGAGTTCTGCGGCAGGGCCGCGCTTGAGAAGGCAGCAGGCTCGCCGCAAAGGAAGAAGGTCCGCCTCGTCTGGAACTCCGACGACGTTCTCGCAGTCCATGCCAGCATGTACGGCGAGAAAGAGCGGAACAAATACATGGAGATGCCGGTCGCGAATTACGCGAACTTCCTCATGGACGAAGTCACAAGGAATGGAAGTCGCGTCGGATTTTCCTTGCTCCCAGTCTATTCGGCGCCGGCGCGGGCCTGGATCTCGCTGGCTGTTATCGACCAGGCAGTGGCCAATTCGGGCGGCGAGGTCGTCGTAACCTGGGGCGAACCAAACGGCGGCTCGACGAAGCCGAGCGTGGAGAGGCACGTCCAGCGCCCGATCCGGGCGCAGATCGAATCCAGCGTCGTCCGGCGGGCCAGTTGGTGATCGGGCGGCACGCGCCGAGGCGGCGGCCGTCGGGTATTGCGAAACGTCAACGGAGAGGAGAACAAGTCGATGAACAGGCGAGGATTCATTATGGCAGGCGCAACTATTCCGCTTGTGGCGGCCCAGGGATTGTCAACCGCGGCGGCGACAACGAAGGCACCTAACTTCGTGCTGGTGCACGGCTCGTGGCACGGGGGATGGTGCTGGTCGCGAGTTCGGCCCTTGCTGGAGCAGGCAGGAGCGCGGGTGTCCACGCCGACCTTGACCGGCGTCGGCGAGCGGGCGCATCTCATCGACCGGCGGGTCAACCTCGAAACGCACGTCGAGGACATCGTCAACCACATCGACAGTGAGGAACTCACCGACGTCGTTCTGGTGGGCCACAGCTATGCCGGCTTCCCGGCGTCACTCGCGGCAACCCGGCGGCCGGACGCGGTGTCCCATCTGGTCCTGCTCGACTCCTTCTTTCCCAAGGAGGGCGAGACGCTGCTCGGCCATCTCGGTCCCGATTTCGCCAACGACTTCAACGCCAAGGCGGCCGCCGACCTGTCGTGGAACATACCGCCGCTGCCGGCCGCCGCCTTCGGCCTCAAGGGCGACGATGCGGCTTGGGTGGACAGGCATCTCAAGCCGCATCCGATCGCCACCCACACGCAACCCGCCAAATACGGGCCCGGCCCGCTCCCGCGCCGCACCTACGTCCGTTGCACACAAAGCACGATTGCGCCGATCTTCCAGATTTCGCTGGAGAATGTGAAGGCCGACGGGCAGTTCCGCATGGTCGAGGTCGAGGCCGGCCACGATCTGATGGTCGACCAGCCGCAATTGCTGGCGAAGACGCTGCTGGAAGTGTCCACGTGAGCATGTTCGCATGTTCTTCTAAAGGCGCCAGACGAGCGGAATGGATCAATAGCCACAACGTCATGCGGTGAATGCGGACGTGATCTGCCGGGGCAAGAGCGCCTTTAGCCCCGACTACCAGACCCGTCAGATCTAAGTCTTTTTGATCTGACGGGTTAGTTGTCTGGATCGAGTCTGCCGGAGCGTATCGGGTTCAAGATGTCGAACGCTCCAGTGAAGACGCGGACCGCGACTTCGCGATCAACCGACCCATATCCGCGTGGACGCGGCATTCCGACTTTACGCCACCCGCTATAGAGGCGCCTGAGCAGGTTGCGCTTGGTGACACCTCCGAGCCGCATTGCTCGAAACAGGATGTCATTGTCCGACAGCTGGAGACGCTTGGGCAGCGTCCGCTGTAGAAGATCGAACATAAGCAGCGCAGCGCCTGGCTCGTTCAGTGTGGAACCGTCAAGGCGGACATCCACACGTCGATCAAGTTCGTCTTGCATCAGAAGCACATCGCAGAGTTCGATCGTGTGCTGCACTTTGCGATCGTCTTCTTCGTCGATCGGCCCTTTTGCGGTAACGCCCTTGTGGCGATCGATTGCGATATCGTTGGGGGCTCGGCTTCGGGGAGCATTGAGTCGGGGGAGGTCTGGGTGGTCATGATGGCAGTTCCCTTGGTCGGCGCCGGCCAATCCGGCGCTTACACTGACCAAAGCCCGCTGCGTCATGCGGGCATAGGGAACACAAGCGCTTCCGCGTTCGCCCCATAACCAATGCGTGGTTTAAGCCAACAGTCCAGTCGGAAAGTCTCAGGCAAGACGCCGTTGCAGTCGGTGGCTTTGCGCCTCCATGACAGCCGTTCGGAGGTTTCTCTTCCAGCCCAGAAGCGGACGCTTTTAAGCCTTCGTGAGGTGGCAAAGATGCGGGACGGGGCGGGACGGGGGATTTCCAATTACAATATTCTGACTTGTGAGGTTTACACTGAGCCGCGGGGTCCTCTGCAGCAGTAACTTGTGCGACAGGTGCAACCGCCGTTAAATACAGCTATCACCTGCGCATCCCCGGCGAGTTATGCGCAAGCCTTGCGTCGCTGCGCGACGTGAAGCGCTCGACGAGTTGACGGCTTTCTCCAAATTGATGTGCAGCTGTCGGCGGTCTATCGGCAACGCCGTTGCGCTAGCCCTGACAAATTGACCGCTGCCTGCAGGCGCAGCAGCGTTTGAGGGTCTACTTTCCTACAACGCGATTAACGCGCACCTTCCGACCGCCTGATGCTCCGTTGAGTTCACGCGCGGCCTCGGCCGCGAGTGCGATACAGTCGTGCGGCACCGGCACCGCCACGTTGATGTATTGGAGGCCGTAGCGAGCGAGATAGCTATAGGTGATGGTGAGCATCGGGTGTTTCCCATCCTCCAGACTTGCGGCCGACAGCCAGGAGAAAAACCCGCTCCAGACGTGCAGCACGTCATTCACGAGAAGGCCGCGCCGGCCCACGATGACTTCGCCGGTGCGGAAGGTGAGATGTTTCCGGCGGATGCGATTGCTCCACAGGTAGGCGAGGATGATGAGGAAAGCGACGCCGCCGCCGATCGATAGCATCATCGGCGCCGCTTCGATGTCGTAGATGGCGAAGGCGCCGAAGGCGAGCGCCAGAAGCACGAGGACCAAGATCAAAGCGCTGCGTTTTTCTGAGTGGTCGCGTGCATCGGCGCGCGGCCTGAACGCCGCGAACTCCTCCGGATCGACACTCCAGCGCGCCAGCACGTCGCGCCCGGCGAGGAGGTCGGTCTTCACGCGCACATAGTTGCGGAAAAGCAGCGATACCACCAGCCCGGCGGCGGTCAGCAGGATCGAGAAATACGTGATTGCATGCTGTAGGTCTCCGAGCCTTTCCCAAATCTCGTCGCCGGCGAGCCAGAGCGCAATGAACCAGAGGACGCCGAGGCCGGCGGCGATGAGCGATCCGACGAGGCCGATGCGGGGGTCACTCAGCATGGTCGGACCGTGCGCCGGGAATTGCAGCCGACCCCGGCCATCACGGCGTCCAAGAAAACCCCCCGTGGAAGCGGATGCCGCGCATCAGGCCCGCCACGAGCTTCGCGGCGCAATTGTTCAGCGCTTCCTTGCCGAGGTCCCTTCCGGACCCGAGATTGAGCAGTCGCGTCGCGTTCTCGACGCTGGCGCCAAGCTCGGCGAGGTCCTCGCCAAGCTGCGGGTGACTGCCGACGAAGAGAAGTCCGAACATGTGATACCAGGGTCCGAGCCGCTCCTCGGCCTGCTTGTCGTAGACGGGGCGGATATCGCGAAGCTTGTCGTTGATCAGGGCGGGATTGCGGATGATGAAGTCCCGACCGGCCCACACGCCTTTTTGGCCGAAGAAGCGGGCATACTGTTCCTTCAGTTCCTTCCCTTTGGGCGTATTGCTTGTCGCCGGCGCACCGAGGCTTTCCGGAATGTGCCCTATGACCATCGGCTGGCCCAGCCGTTTCGCGTAGGCGGCCTCCTTCAGGAGGTTGTGGGCGATGAGCATGCCGAGCGGCAGATCGCCCTTCGTCACTTCCAACGCCATGCGGAAGACATCCTTCGGTTCGAGCGAGGCGGGAGCCGCCATGATCCGCTGCGCCAGCGCCATCTCGAAGCTGAGCGAGCGCTTTTCCCCCGCGATCGGGTTTCCGCGTGCATCTGTTGGCGGGAAGGTGCTCTCCGGGCTGATCGTCTTGGTAATGAAGATGTACGGATTATCGCCGGTAGTGCTCGGCATGTCCTGGTCGGTGAGCAGAACGTAGAGGCCGGTCTGGTCGTCGGCGCCGAGGCCGAAAACGTTCTTCAGCCTGTCGATCAAGGCCTCGACCGCGACCTCCGTTCCACCTTCACGCGGAACCATGTTCTCCAAGAAAGCCGTGGTGGCCTCCTCATCGCTGAAGATCGAGTGGTTCTTACGATCCTTGAACTTTCCGCCGTCAAAAAGGTCGACCGCGGTGAGAAGGATGCCGTTGAGACTCATGCAGACGTCCTTTCGGTATTTCTCCTGAAGCATCCCGACCCGGTCGACGGCGCCATCGACAAAACTCCTTGAAAGACCCGGCGCCGTCGACGCAGAGCAACGCGCCCACACTCCTGTATCGCTTGGCAGATCGTGCGAAACGCATCCCCAGTTGCCGCCCTTGCAGGGAGCGCTGTTCCTGCAATCGGTGGTGGGCTCGGGGTGGTAGCTGACGGACGCGCCCATGATCGAGTAGCTCTGGCACAGACATGAATAGAACTCACCCGGCACGCTGATATCATTGCGCCTGGTGAATTCCTGAAACCGCTCGTGCCCGAGATTCGACAAGGCCGAGAGGATAGGCAGCTTCCTCTGCAGATAGTCGAACTTCGGGCTGACGTCGGCACCGAAATCGCCGGTGGAAGCGGCGAGTCTGGCAAGAAAGATCCGCTCGTCGATCGCATCAGCAGCCTGCTGGTCGGTCGCCCCGCGCTTTTTGAGCGCATCGATCTCGGCCTGCCTTCCTGCCATCCATTGTTCGACCAGCTTTTCCGCCGCAGCCTTCTGCGCGGCGTGGTAGCGCTGTGCGCCAGTGAGAAGATCTTCCTCGTATGTATGGGTCGTCGGCGGTGGCACCTTGATCATTGTATCAAGGCTTGCAGCGCCCGCTGCCTGCACTCCGCCAAGGGCAAACGCGAGGGCGGCGGCGCGGAGCCATGCGGAACTCTTCTTGCCCAACATCGGAAGATTCTCCTCGATCAAGGCTCAGGCCAGGGAGCTGCGACGGCGAGGTCTTCCAGGTAGGTGTCGGCGTCGAAGGCATCCTTGGGGAGCAGGTTCCAGCGGGCGAGGGCGGTCATGCCCACCGGCGTGACGAGACCCCGCGTGATCGCGTTCAGCGCGAGCGAGGTCGCGAAATTCTCCAGCTCTGCATGCGCCTGAATGCTGGCGTAAAGCGCGTTGCCTGGGCTGGCCGAAATCTGGCCGCAGACCGCCGGCCCTTGCGGCACGCGCATGCAGGCGTGGTTGAGGCCGATATCGAATTCGAGCGTGCCGTCCCAATAGTCATCCATCCACGCAGCGGGCACCTTGCGGCTCCACTGGCTGTAGGAGCTGTGATGGAGAAAGAGCTCGTAAGCCGGCTCGCCTTTGAGCCGCCCAACGGAAAACCAGGCCTGATGGCCCAGCCACATCTCCGCGAGCTTGTCCGCGGCGAGCGCCAGCGCAAAACGCGTCGTGCGACGCGGATCGACGGTCAGCGTCAGGCGCGTCGGCGTCGAAAAGACACGCTCGTCCAGAACGACGAGGGGCTTTGCCGAAATCAGCCCCGTCTTGCCCCAGCTGTGGCCCTCGGGAACGTCGATGACGAGCGCGCCGTCTCCCCAGCGCGCGAACCGATCGAAATCGCCGCCTGCGATAGCCGCCGGTTCGAACAGATTGTCTGGCTTGCCTACGAAGACCGTCTCGGTGGGGAGTGGCTCGACGCCAACGGCCGGTCCCGTCTTAGATGGCACCGTGGCGTAGGTTCGGGTCACGCGGATGTCCTTCAGCGCCATCTTGGCTGGCAGGTTGACGTCTGCCGGATGCGAGAAGGCGTAGATGCGGTATCCGGATCCGTTGCTCACATCGGGCGCTTCGCGCTCCGCGATCTTGACGCCGTCCATCTCCACGCTGGCGCGGCCTGGCTTCAGGATGAAAGTGACGGTACCGGGAGAATCAGGCGCAACAGCCGCCGAGAAGAAATCTCCGTCGCGATGGGGATCGACATGAAAATCGGTGCGTGCCGACATGCCATCCTTCTCGCGTATCCAGTAGAATCGCACGCCGGGGAAGCCAGGGTCGTTGCCCCTCACGCCGCCCCAGCCGGGCTGCGCCAGCGCCACGGCAAAGCCGGTGGTTTTGCCGGGATCGAGAGTGAACGTGACCCGGACCTCGGCGTCATCACGGAAGTCGTCCAGCCAGATGAGCGGATCGTTCGTGAGGACGCCGGCCTTGCCCCAGCCATTGCCTTCCGGCACGTCGACAACCAATTCGCCGTCCTCGTAGCGCGCATGTTTGTCGAACACGCCGCCGTTCGCCTGATGCGGCAGGAAAAGGCCGGTCTGCTCGCCGGTGAACAACACCTCCTCGAGCGGCGAGCGCCAGCTGTCTTGCGTCGGTGCTCCGACCGCCGCGCCGGTATCGGCCGTTGCCTCGTCCGGGAGTTCGGCGGTTTCGGGTTCTGCCTCCGGCTGCGCGCCGGTCTTGTCTTCCGTTGCCTCGGCCGCCAGGGATGATTTGCCGCCCGCGCTCAGCGATTTCGCCATGCGGATGGTGATCTCTTCGAATTCTGCCTTCAGGGCTTTCACATAGGCGATCTCGAACGTATGCACTGTCGCGCCGTCCTCCGAGAGCAGAATCTTGCGATAGAAGACGTCGCCGTCGCGATAGCCGGAGAGCACATACCAATCGTCGCCGCTGCGGCGATAGGTTATCATATCCCCCTCGGCGGCGGCGATATCGTCAGCCATCAGCTCGGGAATCGTCTTCTCGAAAACGTTGTGGCTGCCGGACACGGTGAAGCGAGTCCTGCCGTCGCGGGTGGCGAAGCTGCGGCCGTCGTCGTTCTCGGGCGGAGGCTCCATTCGGAAGAAGGCGGCGGGGTATTCGATCGTGGTGCCGATACGCGCATTGGAGTAGGTGCGCCAATCTTCGGCCGTGACCTCCTGCGCGGGAATGTCGGCCGGCTCTTCCGGTGGAGGCGTCGCTTCCGCGGCCTCAGATTCTTTGCCGTTCAATACCGGGCCGTCTTCCTCCCAGCCCGCTTCGTCCTCGGGAGCTTCGTCGTAGCCAGGCGGCAAGCCCGGGGCGACGTATCGGCCGAACGCCCATCCTTCGGTCCCGTCTTCCATGCGTACGCGTAGCCATTGGCCGCGCCGCGCGAGGACAACCAGGATCGTATCCGGGCCGAGGCGGCGGATGGTGCGGAAGGACGTATCCGGCCCGGCGCGCAATGCCAGGAAATTGTCGCCATGGGGGTCCAGCCCGGCGACATAGTCCGCATGCCCGGCCGAGTGCCACAGGAGGATCGGCAAGGCGACGACAAGGAAGCGCGCGATAGATGCCAGACGCATCCGATCACTCCGGGAGAGGTTGGACAAACAGGATCTTGAGATCGTCTTCCGGAGAGTAGTCAGCCGACGAAAATTCCAGGGTTGTCGGGCTTGTGCGCCTGGCGCTGGGAGCGCAAAATGACACCAGCGTGTCCAATGAGGCCGTTTCGACGGTGAGCCGGAAATCCGCGATCGGGCCGAGCCAATTGCCCGCCGTCGTCAGGACATATTTCAGCTCGCGGCCGGCAAGTGCGCCGTACTCCGCCTCCGGCCTCGCAAGCATTGTCCGGGCTTTGCGATCGAACTCCTTGTCGATGCAATAGGCGCGGCGAAGCCCGGCATCCGGCGCCAGGTCTTCCTCGGCGAAGAAGAAGTATCGCGGCACCGGCCGATAGCGGTGGGTGATCTCGACGGGGCGTCCTGCCGGGAACTTCTGGAACCAGTAGAACGTGATGTGCGTGTCCCAATGGGGGTTCGCGGTCGGCTCTCCACCCGTCTTGTAATTCGTCGCCCAATCGGCGAGCCCGTAGCGTTCGAGTTCGCGCCGGGTTTCTTGCGGCAATTGGTCGAGCCGCTCGATCTCCTTGATGTAGGCGTCGACATTGCCGGCATTCATCGTCAGCGGAATGTCATGGCGCTTCAGAACATCGGTGACGTCGACGCCGTTCAGCGTCGCCTTGACCTCTACCGAGGGGACCACCCGTTCCCCGTCGGCGCTGACCTCGAAGCCGAGGACATTGATCGGGTCGGCGCCGGCGATGACGTAGTTGCCTTCCTCGCCCACCGACAAGGTGGGGAGCGGAAAGGCGACGAGCGTCTCGATGTCGTCGGTTCCGGTGTTGCGGAAGCGATAGCGGACGCGGATCTCCCGCAGTCCGATGTGAAGGTCCTCGGCCTCCATGGTTATGGCGCGGTTCTCGACGAATTGCAGGCCGCCCGCGGCGAGGCTGGCGCTCGAATCGTTCGCGTGTGCGAGCGGTGTCGGCAACACACTGGCCAACGCTGCGAGCCCAGCCAGCAGGAGGCGGAAGTCGTTCGTCATGTCGAGCGTCCCCAGGAACAGTGCCGGTTTCGGGCGTTTGTCAGTCGCAGCCTAACCGTCCCTCTGACTTGCGGATCTCGTCGACCGCCGCCGACATGGCTTTAGCGACGGCCCCGTGGGCGAAGCTTTTGAATGCCAAAGAAACCGCCGGAACCAAGTTCGCCTCTTCGTAAGTGAGGCGGCCGGGTAGCGCATTGATGGAGATCAACGTTTCAGGTCAAAGGCGGGATTGGCCGCCCTTGTCGCCAAGCGGGGCAATCATCTGCGGCCGGCATTCGGCCGCGGCTCGCCGTAAGGATGGATCGGACAGCCGGTCCGGGTCGTTGATCCAACAAGCTGTCCGCCGTTAGGGCTTTGGTCGTGAAGAGCTGACATAGACGGAAGGCGTGCGCTTGAGCGGCAGTGTCAGCCGTTGCAACCGAACTCTGCTATGCGTCGGAAAGCGCCTATGTGGACGCCTTCCACCGAGTCACCGGCACGACTCCTCGCCACGTTGCTCGGCAGGCGACCTGAGCAGTTTCTGCTCCGTCCAGAATAAATCCATGTCAATGTCACGTTGGCTCGCGCCGCCTCGTCTTGTTCGTGAAGCATCCCAGAGGAGCCACGAGCATGAAAATCGTCATCATTGGAGGAACCGGCCTGATCGGTTCGAAAACCGTCGCAAAGCTGCGCGAGCGCGGTCACGAGGCAATCGCTGCCGCGCCCTCGACAGGGGTGGACACAATCACGGGTGAAGGGTTGGACGCAGCCCTCGAAGGGACTTCGATTGTCATCGACCTCGCCAACTCGCCTTCCTTCGAGGATGCGGCGGCAATGGAGTTCTTCCAGACCTCGGGCCGCAACCTGCTTGCGGCCGAGAAGAGGGCAGGTATCGTTCATCACGTAGCTCTTTCGGTGGTCGGCACTGCGAAGCTGCAGGCCAGCGGCTACTTCCGTGCCAAGCAGGCACAGGAAGAGCTGATCGAAGCCTCCGGGATTCCCTACACGATCATTCACTCGACACAGTTTTTCGAGTTCATGGGCGCGATCGCGCGCGCAGCAACACAGGGCAACGAGGTCCGGCTGTCGTCGGCGCTGATCCAGCCGATCATCTCCGACGACGTGGCCGAAGCCGTGGCAGACATCGCGCTGGGTTCGCCGGTGAACGGGCTGGTCGAGATCGCCGGGCCGGAGCGCGCGCCTCTGGACCGCATGGTCGCGCGCTTTCTCTCGGCCGCGCACGATCCGCGCATCGTCGTCACCGATCCTGCATCGACCTATTTCGGCGTCGTGCTCGACGAGACCTCGCTGGTGCCCGCCGGCCCGGCCAGACTTGCCACGACCGCGTTCGACACGTTCCTCGGTCGCGGAGAGTTGCGTACATGAGCCGGCTGAAGCTCTACTACGCGCCGGGTGCCTGCAGCCTGGCCGACCATATCGCGCTGCGCGAGGCGGGCGCACCATTCGACATCGAGCGCGTCGATATCCGCACACACACGACCGAGCACGGCGTGGACTTCCGGACGATCAGCGCCAAGGGCTATGTCCCCGCGCTGATCCTCGCCGACGGCTAGATGCTGACCGAGAACATCGCCGTGCTCGACTATCTGGCGACGCTTTATCCGCAGCTTGCGCCTGCCGGCCCGCTCAGCCGCAGCCGGCTGATCGAGGTGCTGGCCTTCGTCTCGACAGAACTGCATCGCGCCTTCAAGCCCTTGTGGCATGGCGGCTCTAAGCGCGAGCTCGCGCGCGGCGGAGACGGTGACCGGTCTGCTGGACATGTTGTCGGGCAGCATGAAGGGCACGTTCCTGTTCGGAGAGAAGCCCACGGTCGCCTACTTCTACCTGTTCTTCATGCTGCTCTGGGCCGAGCGCTTCGACGTGGAGGTTCCAGAGCCGATGGTCGAACTGCGCACGCGGATGCGTGAACGGCCCGCCGTTGATGCCGCAATGGCAGCCGAAAGCCTCACTGACCTCAAGAACTGATATGCTTTATGCTGGAGATCATCATGATACCGCGAATAATCGACCCCTTCTCCAAGGCTGCCGCAGGCATCAAGGGCATGTATGCCGTCGAGGCCGCTATCGCGGCAAACCTGGACAAGACAGTCCTCCATCTCGTCAAGCTGCGCGCCTCGCAGATCAATGGTTGTGCCTTCTGCCTGCACATGCACGCCACGGCGGCCCGCGCGGATGGCGAGACCGAGATGCGTATCTACCTGCTAGATGCGTGGCGTGAATCCACACTCTATTCGGCACGCGAGCGCGCCGCGCTCGCGTGGACAGAGGCGCTGACCGATGTCGCCCGCACCGGAGCGTCCGACGCAGACTACGAGCTGGTGGAAGCCTCCTTCGACGAAACGGAACGGGTGCACCTGACGCTGGCAATCGGTGCGATCAATCTGTGGAACAGGCTGCAGGTCGGCCTCCGCGCGGTCCATCCACCCGAGGGGAGCAATGGACACGCTGCCTGAAGCAACCCACCTGTTCGAGGCGCAGCGGCCACGGCTGCTGCGCCTCGCCTACCGGATGCTGGGTTCGGTCGCCGAGGCACAGGACGTCG
The DNA here is from genome assembly GCF_024710845.1 of Mesorhizobium sp. Classification (GTDB taxonomy): domain Bacteria; phylum Pseudomonadota; class Alphaproteobacteria; order Rhizobiales; family Rhizobiaceae; genus Mesorhizobium_A. The sequence goes on along the minus strand of NZ_JANJTZ010000039.1, from coordinate 181,675 downwards.
TGCAGGACGCCTGGTTGCGCTGGCAGCGCGCGGACGTGTCTGAAGTCCGCAACGTGCCGGCCTTCCTGAACCGCATTGTCACCCGGCTGTGCCTCGATGCGATGAAATCGGCCCGCGTCCAACGCGAGACCTATATTGGCAGCTGGCTACCAGACCCGCTTCCCGAACCCGACGACGACCTCAGGGCCGACAATCTCACCCTTACGCTCATGCTGGCACTGGAGCGACTGTCGCCGCTCGAACGCGCCGCCTTCCTGCTGCACGACGTGTTTGGCACTCCGATGGACGAGATTGCCGCGACGCTCGACCGCGACGTTGCGACCGTCCGGCAGCTGGCGTCACGCGCCCGTCGCAATGTGCAATCCGACAAACCGCGCTATCCGGTCGCCCGCGACGATGGCGAACGGATCGCCATGGCCTTCCTCGACGCGACCCGGACGGGTGACGTTGACAGTCTCCGGGCGATCCTTGCCGAGGGGGTCAGGATCGTATCAGACGGAGGCGGCAAAGTGCTGGCGTTCCCGAACGCTATCGTCGGTCTCGACAAGGCGCTCCGTCTCTACAGCGGCCTCTTCCGCAAGTATGGCGATGTCGAAAGCATCGTTCGACAGATCTGGATCGACGGTTTGCCCGGCTATGTCAGCGTGTATAACGGCACACTTCCGACGACGTCGTTCGAGATCGAGGATCGCCGTATCACAGCAATCTACAAAATACGGAACCCCGACAAACTTATACACATTTCGGAGAAGATTGGCACTATACAATGAATAGTGCATAATATATTGTATATCTCTTTTTGTGTTGCTGATCTTATCTAAGAGGCACGTTGACTAGATTGGGGCGAACAGCCGAAATCCCACTATTGCGCCGAATGGCAGCTATCGTGAATTTCCTCATTGATCGCGAATGACCGACATGAGGTCGTGTGCCTAATGTCTGCTTACTCAGAGTTTTTGGCCGGAACCGGACCGTCTGGAATCGGTCCCGTTGACGATATCAACGCAGCGGCAACAGTGGGCGCACGGCTACCCTCGAACCCCCAGCCGCGTCATCTTTTCCCACAACGTCGAGCGGCCGATGCCGAGGAGTTCAGCGGCCTTGATGACCTGGCCATCGGTCTGTTCGAGCGCACGCTCGATCTGTCGACGCTCTGCCGCATCGCGGACTTCGGCCAGCGGAAGGAATCCCGGTCTGGCCTCGGACCCCGGGCGGTCCGGGAAGAGATCGCCGGGCATGATCCATTCGGACGCAGTCAGCGCCACGGCGCGGTCGACGCGGTTGCGCAGCTCGCGCACGTTGCCCGGCCACGGATGGGCGAGCGCTGCTTCTTCCGTCAGGGCGCTGAAACCGCGGATGCGGGCGTCGGAGCGTGCGGCGGCATTGGCCAGGAAGCGGTCGAGCAGCCAGACGATGTCCTCCGGCCGCTGCCGCAGCGGCGGGATGTCGACCGGGAGCACGGCGAGCCGGAAGTAGAGGTCCTCGCGGAAGCCGGATGCCTGTCCCGGCGCCAGTGCGCGGTGCGTGGCCGCAACGATGCGGGCGCGGAAGGGGACGGCTGCCTCGCCGCCGAGGCGCGTGAGGGATTCGCTCTCGATCAGGCGCAGCAGCTTTGCCTGAAGCGCGGCCGGCATGTCGCCGATCTCGTCGAGGAAGAGCGTGCCGCCCCTGGCGCGTTCGGCATAGCCGAGATGGCGCTGGTGGGCGCCGGTGAAAGCGCCCTTCTCGTGGCCGAAGATCTCGCTTTCCAGCAGATCGGCGGGAATCGCCGCGCAGTTCACCGCGACGAAGGGCTGCTCTGCGCGCGCCGACACCTGATGCAGGAGCCGCGCCGCGACCTCCTTGCCGGATCCGGTCTCTCCCGTGATCAGCACCGGCAGGTCATGTGCCGCGTAGCGGTGGATCAGGTCCTCGACGTGCTGGATCGCCGGCGACTGGCCCAGCACGTATTCCTTCAGCCGCATGCCCGCCCGCGTGCTTCGCCGGCCGGTTGCGATCCGCTTCAGGAAATCGTCCATAGCGAAGGGCTTGGTCATGAAGTCGACCGCGCCGGAGCGCATCAGCCGGACCGCCTGGTCGATCTCGGCGAAGCCCGTGACGAACAGGAAAGGCGGCACGTTCGGCTGGCGCGCCATTTCCTCGAACACCGCCTCGCCGGACATATCCGGCAGTCGTATGTCGCAAATCACGAGGTCAAGGGAGCCGGCGAGGCTGCCCAGTGCCGCCACAGCCTCGCCCCCGGTCTGCCACCAGGTCACGTCCCAGCCTTCGAGCTCCAGCCGCTGGACGATGGAACCGCCCATGACGGGATCGTCCTCGACCAGCCCGACGTGGGGGCGTTCAGGCAGCGTGGCTGCGTTCATTCCGTGCTTCCTCCGGGATAGGCAGGATCAGGGTCACGACCGATCCTCCCGACGGGCCCGTCTCGACGATGGCCTTTCCCCCGCAGGCATCAACCATGCGGCGGACCATCCACAGGCCGAGCCCACGTCCGGCTCGGACGGCCGGCCCGGGATCGTCATCGCTCAGCATGGCGATGGAATCCCTCGGCATGCCCGGACCTTCGTCGGAGACCGAAATCTTCAACTGGTGCGCCGTCCGCTCAACCTTCAGACCGATTTCGCCTGCCTCCGGCGTGGCGGCGCTGGCGTTGAGCAGCAGGTTCAGGACCGCCTGCCGCACGGGGCCGCCCGGGATCGTCGCGGCTAACCCGGCCGGCCAGTCGACCTGCCAGTCCAGTCTCTGCCTGCGCCGGCGCAATTCCGGTTTCATCAACACCCTGACGTCCTCGAGATCGTCGGCGCTGAGCGGCCTAGCCGATCGCTCGGGGCGATAGGTGGCAAGGGCGGCTTCAACGACCTCGCGGATACCATTCAGCCCGCGCTCGATCAGGCTGATCGAGGTGTCGCGCACCCCGGGCGTCCTGCCATGGGTCTTCAGCGTGTCGATGGCGTTGAACAGGCCGCCGAGCGGATTGTTGATCTCGTGCGCCATGCCAGACGCCAACCGCCCGAGGCTCGCCAGCTTCTCCTCCTCGGCAAGCTGCATGGCCAAGTTGGCGCGTTCGCGTTCAGCATGGACCAGCGCGTTATAGCCGTTGAAGAGGCTCGCGACCTCGCCGCCGCGTGACGGGAACTCGCGCGACGAGATGGGCTCCGCGACACCGTTGGCGGCCGCGCGCATGTGATCCTCCAGCACCCGCATCGGCGCGATCATGCGGCGGACCAGCAGGAAGCCGCCGAGCGAAAAGATCGCGGCGAGGACGCCGTTGGTGACGAGCAGAGTCGCCAGGATCTCGCGGCGCTCGGCAAAGATGTGCGAGGCGTCGAAGGCGGTGTGGATCGCGCCGACCTTCTGGCCTTGATAGACGAGGTCGCGATAGGCGAAGCCGGTGTCCGCCTCGCGGTCGAAGGTCACCGTGCGCGCGCCGTAGCGCGACGCATAGGCGTCCGGAAGCTCCGAGAAGGATGGGATGCGGGTCGGGTCCGTGGCCGCCAGGACCTTCCCATCTGCGCCGGTGACGACCGCCTCGACCGGTGACAGCGCCTGGTAGGATTTCTGGGATCGGTCGAGCGCGTCGAAGACCTCCCATACGTCCCCTCGCAAGACGGCCGGCAGGACCGCAGCGGTGAGTCCGTCGAGATAGCTGCCGGCAAGACCGTCGATAAAAGACTCCTGCGTACGGGAGAGGCGGTCAAGCACGCGCTCCGAGATCACCCCGCTGATCGCCACCATCAGGAGTGCCACCAGGATCGGCACGCGGTACGAGACCGGAATGGCGCGAAGGCGACGGAAGGTGCTCATCCAAACCGCCTCACAGCATCGACCTTGGCGGCGATCGAGTCGAATAGGGCGGGCTCGGTGGCGACGAAGCCGTCCAAGCGCAGGAGAGCCAGCACCTTGCGGCCCTCCTCGCGACGGTCCATCTCGGTAAGAGCATCCTTGAGGCGGGCTATGCGCGGGTCACCAGCAAGTGCCTTGGGTGCTGCCACGGGCGGAAAGCCAAGCCATTCGGAACGGCGAACGATCCGCGTCTGGGTGACGAGGTCCGGCTCCATTTCGCGCATGACGTCCCAGACATAGCCGTCGACGCTGCCGGACTGGGCAAGACCCGACGCGACCGCGCGGATCACGTTGCGGTGACCATAGGTATAGAAGGTGCGGGCGAAGAAGCCTTCCGGCTTCAATCCGTTTTCCGCCAGGAGCGCTCGCGTGACGAGGAAGCCCGAGTTGGAATCCGGGTCGGAGAAGGCGTGGATGTCGCCCTTCAAATTCTCCCACCGCTCGGTCGGCCTGTCGGCGGCGGCGATCAGGTAGGATTGGTAGAGCGGCTTGCCATGCCATGACGGGGTGGCGACGAGATCGAGTTCCGACTTGAACTGGACATAGGGATAGCCGCAGATCCACGCCGCATGGAGCTGGCCCGCGACGAGCAGCGCCGTGATTTCCTGATAGGTCCGCCGGCTGACCAGTTCGACCGGCTCGCCGATCGCCTCGGTGAGGTAAGCGCGCAGACGCGCCAGCAGTTCGAGGTCGTTGGACAGGAAGACCGGGGTGAGGCCGAACTTGAACCCTTCCTGAGCTGAGGCCCGACCCGGCGAAAGCGCGAGCGAAACGACGGCGCTGCCGCACAACGCAAGCGCCGAACGGCGGTCGAGTACCTGGCTCGTGGCTGGGTACCGTGCGGTCAAGAATTCGATCCTCCCTGCCGGGCAGACTAGCGCCGCAGGGCATCAAAATCGACCGGAATCATGAATCCGAGGCTCCGTCCGGGTTTCCGGACCAACTGCAGCGCAGCATGTCCGGAAATCCGGACACGGCTCTTTCGCGCGGTCCGCAAGACCTTGGATTTGCAGGGGTCGGCCGTCCCGTGCCGACTGGCATCGTCCTTGCAGTTCTTCTTGCGTACCCAGTCGCGAACCAGGGAGGATTTGAAATGGATCGTTGCGACAAGCTGGTCGACGTCGGCCGCCGACAGTTCTTGCGCGGCGGAGCGCTTGCCGCCGCCGCCACCGCCACCGCCGTCGCGCTTCCCGCGACACCCGCCAAAGCCACGGCACTCGCCCGTATCGACTATCCGTCGAACCGGCTCGGCAACGTCTCCGACCTGAAGCTGAACGAACCGCTCGACGTGACCTATCCCGATGACAGCGCGCCGGGCGTGCTCCTGAAGCTCGGCACCCGCGTCGAAGGTGGAGCCGGGCCTGACGGCGACATCGTCGGCTTCTCGACGATCTGCCCGCACAAGGGCTTCCCGCTCAACTACGTCGCCGCCGACCGCACGCTGAACTGCCCCGGCCATTACTCGCGTTTCGACTGCGAGGCCGGCGGCCAGCAAATCTGGGGGCAGGCGACGCAGAACCTGCCGCAATACGCGCTGAGAGTGGACGACAAGGGCGACATCTACGCCGAGGGCTTGGACGAGCTTCTCTACGGCCGCCTGTCGAACGTGCTCGCCTGAGCGTGATCCCGAAAAGTTGCAGACTTTTCGGTCGAGATCACGCGGCTAGAAATTGAGGAGGAAAGAATGGCCTACAAGCGACAGATCGACCGCCTGCCGATCATTCCGGCGGATGCGAAGAAGCACAATGTCACCTGCCACTACTGCATCGTCGGCTGCGGCTATCATGCCTACACCTGGCCGGTGAACAAACAGGGCGGGACGGACCCCGCCACAAATGCTTTCGGCGTGAATCTCGCCGAACAGCAGCCGGCCGAGACCGAGGCCTGGTATGCGCCGTCGATGTACAACATCGTCAGGCAGGATGGGAAAGACGTCCATTTGGTCATCAAGCCCGACAAGAATTGCGTCGTGAATTCGGGTCTCGGCTCGGTGCGCGGGGCGCGCATGGCGGAGAACCGCCGCTCCGACAAGACGGGCACCCAGCAACAGCGGCTGACCGAGCCGATGGTCTGGCGCTACGGTACCTGGCAGCCGACAAGCTGGAGCGACGCGTTCGACCTCGTCGCCCGCGTGACCGCCCGCGTCATCGACAAGGACGACGAGGACGACCTGTTCGTCTCGATGTTCGACCACGGCGGCTCGGCCGGCGGCTACGAGAACACCTGGGGCACGGGAAAGCTCTATTTCGGCTCGATGAAGGTCAAGAACTGCCGCATCCACAACCGGCCTGCCTACAATTCCGAGGTCCACTCGACCCGCGACATGGGCGTCGACGAACTGAATTACGCCTATGAGGATTACACGCTGACCGACACGATCATGCTGGTCGGCACCAATCCGCTGGAATGCCAGACCAACCTGTTCCTGAACCACATGGTTCCGGGCATGCGCAACGGCGCCAAGGTCATCATCGTCGACCCGCGCCGCACAGTGACGGCCAACGCCTGCGAGGTGGAAGCTGGCGCGGAGAACGTGCTGCATCTGGCGATCAAGACCGGCACGGACCTGGCGCTGTTCAACACGCTCTTCACCTACATCGCCGACCAGGGCTGGGTGGACAAGGACTTCATCGCGGCATCTACCCTCCAGGGCGACGTCGCGGTGCCCCAGGACGAGGCGCATCCGGCGGCGCTCGGCTCGTTCGAGATGGCGCGCATCAAGTGCAAGATGTCGCTCGCCGAGGGTGCGTCGATCACCGGCCTCGCCGAAGCCGACATCGTCAAGGCGGCCGAGTGGATCGCCAAGCCGAAGGAAGACGGCTCGCGCCGCAAATGCGCAACGGGCTACGAGAAGGGCATCATCTGGGGCAACGACAACTACCGGGTCATCGGCGCTCTGGTGAACATCGGGCTCGCGACCGGCAATATCGGCCGCGAAGGCGGTGGTGTGTGCCGTCTCGGCGGCCACCAGGAGGGCTATTTCCGCCCTTCCGACGCCCATGTCGGACGGCCCGCGCCTTATATCGACCAGCTGATCATCGGCGGCCGGGGCAAGGTGCACCACATCTGGGCCAACGACCACTACAAGACGACGCTCAACGCGACCGAGTTCAAGCGCGAGTACAACCGGCGGACCAACATGGTGAAGGATGCCATGGACGCCCACGCCGGATCGACCCGCGAGGAACTCGTGGATGCCATCGTCGGGGCGATCAATGCGGGAGGACTGTTCTCGGTCAATGTGGATATCATCCACAGCCAGATCGGCCAGGCCGCGCACGTCATTCTGCCGGCCGTGGAGTCCGGCGAGATGAACCTGACCTCCATGAACGGCGAGCGCAGGCTGCGCCTGGTCGAAAAATACATGGATGGTCCGGGCAACGCCAAGCCGGACTGCCTGATCGCCGCCGCGATCGCCCAGAACCTTGAACGGGTCCTGCGCGAGGAGGGCCGCGACGCCTATGCAGACCAGTTCAAGGGTTACGACTGGAAGACCGAGGAGGATGCCTTCATGGACGGCTATCACTCCGGCAATCCGGAGGTGACCTACGACCGCCTTCGCGCCATGGGCAACAATGGCGTGCAGGAGCCGGTCGTCGGCTTCGAAAACGGCCAGCTGGTCGGCACCAAGCGTCTCTACACCGACGGCAAGTTCACGCGGCACGGCCGCGAGGATGGCAAGGCGCTGTTCTGCGGCGGCGAATGGCGCGGTCTTCAGGCACCCGGCAAGGCCTACCAGAGGGACAACTACGCGTTCCTCATCAACAATGGCCGCGCCAACGTGATCTGGCAGAACTGGTTCCTCGACAAGGCCAACGACTTCGTCTCCGACCGTTTCCCGATCCCGTTTATCGAGATCAATCCGGAGGACATGGCCGAGTTGGGAGTGAAGGCTGGTGACCTGGTGGAGGTCTTCAACGATGTCGGCGCCACGCAGGCGCTGGTCTATCCGACGCCGACCGCGCGGCGGAAGGAGACCTTCATGGTGTTCGGCGCGCCGAACGGCGCGCAGGGCAACATCGTCAATGCCGGCACCAACGAGCTGATCCTGCCGAACTACAAGCATACCTGGGCCAACATCCGGAAGATATCGGATGCCCCGGCTTCGGCGGCGGACCTTTCGTTCAAGTCCATGGAATACAGCGCGGGCTGACCGCCGCGCTTCGCGCTGCCGGGCCACACCAGCCCGGCAGCGCGTTCAGCATCAGAGCGGAGTGCATCGTTAACTTACTAGCTGTGAAAGCGTACCGGGGCCTTACCAGAATGGCTTTCGCGGCATCAGGAATTGGATGAACTGGTGAAGCTCGTCGCCGATCTGAGAACCCTGCTGGAGTGACCATGATCTCGTCCGCGCTCATCCTTCCCGAGCATTGCGAAGCCGGCGCATCCGCGGCGGTCATTCCCGTTGATATCGCCGCGGCCAAGGCAATCGCCGCCGCGATCCCGGTGGCGGAAACCGAAACGCTTGACCTGCTGGGCGCTAGCGGACGCGTGCTGGCGGCGGAAGCGTGCGCAAGCCTGAATCTGCCGCCGTTCAATGCCTCTGCGATGGACGGTTATGCGGTAAAGGCGACCAGCTTTACGGGACAGGGTCCATGGCGCCTCAAGGTGACGGGCCGCGTCGCGGCAGGCGATACGCCCACACAGTCCTTTGACGGCGCTGTCCGCATCCTCACCGGGGCGCCGGTCCCGCAAGGATTCGACACGGTCGTCATGCAGGAGAAATGCCGTCTCGACGGCGATGCGATCGTCATCGACCAGAAGCCGCGCGCGGGTCAGAACGTGCGGATCGCCGGAGAGGACGTGCGGCGCGGTGAACACCTGCTGGGAACCGGCGACATCCTGAAAGCCCACCATCTCGCGCTGCTTGCTGGGCAGGGAGTGACTGCGATCGAGGTGCGCCGAAAGGTCCGCGTCGGTCTGATCTCGACCGGCACCGAGCTGCGAGAGCCCGGTGAGCCACTTCATCCCGGGCAGATCTTCAACTCGAACCGCGTGATGCTGCGTGCCAGTCTCGACGCCTGCCGCTGGGCCGAGGTGCTCGACTTCGGCATCGTTCCAGACAACCGAGAGGCCATCGCCCTGGCCCTGGCCGAAGCTGCCACGCAATGCGATGCGATCATCACGACGGGCGGCGTTTCGGCCGGAGAGGAAGACCACGTCACCTGGGCAGTCAGCTCCGGCGGCGGCATGCTCGATGTGATGAGGGTCGCCATGCGGCCAGGCAAGCCGGTGAAAGTCGGCAAGCTCGGCACCACACTTTTCCTCGGCCTTCCGGGCAACCCCAATGCGACGCTCGTGACCTTCCGCATGATCGCCCTGCCTGCCTTGCGCAGGCTGGCGGGTCTGTCGAACAACTCGCCGACCTGGACGCAGGCGGTTGCCGATTTCACCTATGAGAAGCGTCCGGACCGCACAGAATTCGTGCCGGTGCGCCTCGGCACGGCAGGGGCGGATGGTTTGCCGCGCCTGACCATGCTCGGACGCGGCTCCTCCGCCAGCCTGCGGGCAATCTCGCAGGCCGAAGGAATAGCGCTGCTAGCGCCAGGCTTGGACCGTGTCGAGCCAGGGATGCGTATCGTCTTCGAGGCGATTTAAGCCTTCTAATCCCAGACCATCAAGCGCTAAGCCGTTCTCGGCGTCAGATGATAAATTGCAGCTATCCGTCGCTCCCCCGCGCCTGATGATGATCACATTTTGGTTGTATCCGGATCAAATAGGCGACGCATCTTGACCCGTGCCCGCTTTTCATGGCGAAGCTGAAGCATGATGGATTCGAAACAGCGGCGAATGCAGCGAAGCGTATGGCTACGTGTCGCGCTTGCGTTCGCGCTCGTTTTCCTGGCCTCGCTGCAGCCGAGCATGGTGGCAATGGCGAACGAGTCCGTCCACCAAGTCAGCATCGCGGCGGCCGCGCCGGCTGACGAGCACGCTGATCCGCACGAGCATGGTCACGACAGCGCTGGGGTTCACCAGCAAGTTTCCCCAGGCGAGGGGGCTTCTGGACACAACCACCATGGTGATCAGGCAGCGGCGGATGTCTGTTGCGACCTTCACTGCGCACCATCAAGCGCCGTCCCGGCGGAGTGCCAGTCTTGGGTCAGGTCGCTGTCCCGCGTTTTTGCCCAGCCGGTTTTCGCCGCGCTGTTGCCCGGCGAATCGACCCGGCTGATCCGCCCACCCCGAACCTGACCTGATCCGGCTGCGCCGTGCGGCGCAAAGGCACCCGTGCGTCCGCGCACGGGTCACCTTCCAATTCAGGCTCAAGGTTTCATATGCGAATTCCAGCGATCGCGGCGCTTTCGGCGTCGTTCCTCGTGGCAGGCTGTTCGGCGTCTTCGCCGCCTAACGTTCTGCCGCTGTTCAACCCTGCGAACCCGGCGACGGGACTGCGCGATGCCCGCTATTCGCCGGTGTTCGGGGACTACCAGCCGCGACGGCCAACCGGCCCCGAGGATTGGCGAGGTCTGAACGACCGGCTGTCTCCGGCACGCAAGGGGCAGGGTTCATGAGACGCGGCATTCGCACCATCGCCGCACTTGCCGCCCCGCTGCTGGTTTCAGCCTGCGTGACCACTGGCGAGGGGCTCGACGACCCGCTGGCAGGGTTCCAGACCGTCTCCGCCAGGACCGCGACGGTCGCGGGCAAGGAGACCGTGTGGATCCAGTCGAGCGACGAGGCGCGTGCGCTTGGCGAACGCGTGAGCGCACTCGTCAGGGGCAAGACGGTCGGGCCGGACCTCGCCGTTCAGGTCGCGCTGCTCAACAACAAAGGGCTGCAGGCGGCCTATGCCGAGGTCGGAATGTCCTCGGCTGACGTCTGGCAGGAATCCCTTCTGGTCAACCCGCAGGTCTCGGTTGGCGTGATGGGCATAAACGCCGGGCGGACGGTCGAGACCGCAGTGGTCTCGAACATTCTCGCGCTGATGACCCGCGCGAAGCGAATGGCGATCGCTGATGCCCGCTTCCGCCAAGCCCAGCTCAAGGCTGCCGAGGCGACGCTGAGGCTCGCGGCCGACACGCGCCGCGCATGGATCGAGGCGGTCGCATCCTGGGAAAAGGTGGCCTACCTCAGCCGCGCACAGGCGGCGGCGGATGCCGCTTCAGCCCTCGCAGCAAAGCTCGGGCAGACGGGAGCGTTCACCAAAACCGGCCAGGCGCGCGAGCATGTCTTCTACGCCGAGTTGGCGGGGCAGACGGCAGAAGCCCGCATGCAGGCAAGGATGGCCAAGGAGGCGCTGACGCGGCTGATGGGCCTCTGGGGCTACGATATCGACTACCAGGTGCCGAACGCGCTTCCCTCACTGCCCGCCAACCCGCTTGCCCGCAAGGACATCGAAGCGCTGGCTCTCAGGAACCGCGTCGACCTCGAGATCGCGAAGCTCGAATTGGAAGCTCTCGCGCTCTCCTACGGGCTGACCGAGGCGACGCGGCACGTCTCCGACCTCGAGCTCATGACCGGGGTCGAAATCGAGCGGGAGGAAGAGGACGGAAAGACGAAGAGGAACGTCCTCGTCAATGCAGAGCTCGAATTCGTCATCCCGATCTTCGACAGCGGGCGGGCCCGGATGCGCAAGGCCGAACTCGCCTACATGCAGGCGGCCAATCTCCTGGCGGAGCGGGCGGTCAACGTCCGTTCGGAAGCCCGCAGCGCCTATGACGGCTACCGCTCGACGCACGACATAGCGCGGCACTACCGGGCCAATGTGATTCCCCTGCGCACCATTATCGAGGAGGAGTCGCTCCTCACCTACAACGGCATGATCACCAACACGTTCGAATTGCTCGCCGACGCGCGAGCGAAGGTGAACTCGATCATGCTTTCCCTCAACGCCAAGCGCCAGTTCTGGCTGGCCGACGTGAACCTGGGAACCGCCGTCTACGGCGGGGGCGGCAGCGCCCCTGCGGGAACCGGGGCCGAGACCGCGGCCGCCGACGATGGCGCCGGCGGACACTGATCCAGGAGAACGAGACATGATCACCAGAAGACAGATGCTTGGAGGCGGCGCGTTCCTGGCGAGCGCCGCCGCCTGGTCGAAGACCTCGGCCATGGGCCTGCCCGACGCCCCGGTCATGGAATCGCCGGACATGCAGCCGCCGATCTTCCCTTCAAGCGGCCCGGACTACCAGCCCGTGGTCACCCTCAACGGCTGGACGCTACCGCACCGGATGAACGGCAGCGTGAAGGAGTTCCATCTGGTCGCCGAACCGGTCGAACGGGAACTCAGTCCGGGGATGACGGCCTATCTGTGGGGCTATAACGGCCAGTCGCCGGGGCCGACGATCGAGGCGGTCGAAGGCGATCGGGTCCGCATCTTCGTCACCAACAGGCTGCCGGAGCACACCACCATCCACTGGCACGGCATGATCCTGCCCTGCGGCATGGACGGCGTGACGGGCCTGACGCAGCCCGGCATCCCGCCCGGCAAGACCTTCGTCTACGAGTTCGACCTCGTGAAGAGCGGGACGTTCATGTACCACCCGCACGCCGACGAGATGGTCCAGATGGCGATGGGCATGATGGGCTTCTTCGTCATCCATCCAAAGGACCCGAGGCTGCACCGGGTCGACCGCGACTTCGTGTTCCTCCTGAACGCGTTCGACATCGAGCCGGGCGCCTACGTTCCGCGCGTCATGGAGATGACCGACTTCAACCTGTGGACCTGGAACAGCCGGGTCTTCCCGGGGATCAGCCACCTCGTCGTCAACAAGGACGACAGGGTGCGGGTCAGGGTCGGCAATCTCACCATGACCAACCACCCGATCCACATGCATGGCTACGACTTCGAGGTCACCTGCACGGACGGCGGCTGGGTGCGGCCCGAAGCGCGCTGGCCGGAAGTCTCGATCGACATCCCCGTCGGCGCGATGCGGGCCTATGAGTTCGACGCCAAATTTCTCGGCGACTGGGCGATCCATTGCCACAAGTCGCACCACACGATGAACGCCATGGGCCACGACGTGCCGACTTTCATCGGCGCGGACAAGACCGACGTCGCCCGCCGAATCCAGCGGGTCCAGCCCGACTACATGGCCATGGGCAACCGCGGCATGGCGGACATGGGCGAGATGGAAATGCCGCTGCCCGACAACACCATCCCGATGATGACGGGCTGGGGCCAGTTCGGCGCGATCGAGATGGGTGGGATGTTCTCGGTCGTGAAGGTTCGCGAGGGCATCTCGGCGAACGATTACGCCGACCCGGGCTGGTACGAGCATCCGGAAGGCACGGTCGCCTACGAATGGAAGGGCGACACCCCGGCTCCGGCGAAGGCTGGCGATGCAAGAACGATGGCCCCGCACGGCGGCCACTCCGACAAGTGACTCAACCGAAAGACAAGGACCTGACATGAAGACATCTATTGCGACACTCGCCACGCTTATCGCTTTCACAGGCGGGGTCTGGGCGGCCGGGAACCATTCAGGCGGCCATGGGGAGGCCGGGATGATGGCAATCGGCAAGCCGGGGAAACGGGCCGATGCGTCCCGGACGGTGACAATCACGATGATGGAACGCGACGACGGCGGCATGATGTTCGAGCCCGCCTCGCTCGGAGTCGCCGCAGGCGAAACGCTCCGACTGAAGTTCGTCAACAAGGGCGAACTCGACCACGAATTCGTCATGGATGTCCACGAGGGCATCATGGAGCACAAGGCGCTCATGGAGCGTTTCCCCGAAATGGAACACGACGATCCAAACTCGATCCGGCTCGCTCCGGGTGCGACTGGCGAGATCGTCTGGACCTTCGCCAAGGCGGGCGATTTCGGTTTCGCTTGCCTTATCCCGGGCCACTACGATTCCGGCATGAAGGGCGACATCAACGTCCGCCACTGAATTCTCACCTCGAAAGGATGATCACATGACAAAGACACACACCCTGCTGCTCACGGCCGCGGCCCTCGTCCTCGGCGCAATCGGAGCCGGCGCTCAGGAATATACCGCCGGTGAAGTCACGAAGATCGACGCCGCGCAGAAGAAGCTCACCATCCGGCACGAGGAGCTCACAAGCCTCGACATGCCGGCGATGACGATGGTTTTCGTGGTCGCCGACGAGTCCATGATCGGGGAGGTCAAGGTCGGCCAGAAGATCGAGTTCATCGCAGAGCGCGTCAACGGGCGCATTACGGTCACCGACATCAAGTAGGAAACCGAGGCGCGGGCCAAGGCGTCCGCGCCTCCCAAGGAGGCAAGTGCCATGATGGAAAACGGATTAGGTGGCATGTGGGGCATGGGCTTGTGGGGCCTTGTCGGCCTGGTGGTGGTCGCCCTGGTGATCGCCGCTCTCGTGAAATACGTGTTTTTTCGGTAGGAGAAACGACATGAAGACGCTTAACAGAAGAGTTGGCGCCGCCGCGTTCACGGCGATGCTGCTGCTTAGCCAGGCCACCTGGGCGGCCGGCACGCTGGAAGTTATGAAGTCGGCTTCCTGTGGTTGCTGCTCGTCCTGGGGCAAGCACATGCGCGAGGCGGGTTTCACGGTAACGGAGGCCGACTTGCCGCTGGCAGACCTCAACGCCGCCAAGGTCGAGGCGGGGCTGAAGCCGGGTCAGACGTCCTGCCATACGGCAAGGATCGACGGATATGTGATCGAGGGACACGTGCCCGCACGCGAGGTCCGGCGGCTGCTCGACGAACGGCCGGATGTGGTCGGACTGACGGTGCCCGATATGCCCTACGGCTCGCCGGGCATGGGGGAAGCCGGTGACGATGCGGATGCGTATGACGTGCTGATGGTAAAACGCGACGGCACGACCGAGGTTTATCAGAGCTATCGCTAGCTCGATCTGCGCGCGCGGTTGTCCTTGCTCGTGCTGACGCCGTATCCGGCCGTCAGCAGATTCTGCGCCTCCTTGCCCTACGGCCCTGCGTAGTGCCAACTGGCGCGCTTGCCTGCGACGACCTCTCGGGTAGCGGCCTCAATGCGGAACGCGAGCAAGTCGGGTCTCGAGGGCACCATCGAACCCTCTCTTGAAAACAACCACTAGTCTACTTTGGAGCAGGCGGGGCGAGTCTCCGGGCGGCATGCGACCAAGCCGATAGGGTGGTCCCGCAACAGCGGCCTGGTTCAGCCACTCCTATTTCGACCACACGAGTGGCGGCCGGGATGGCATCACTTCCTGTCACGGTAGACCGGCGGCCGCTTTTCCCGGAATGCGGCCAGTCCTTCGGCGAGGTCGGCACCGTCGAGGTGCATCGTGAACCTCTCGAGCTCCGCGCGGATCCGCGCCTGGCGTTCCGCGTCCTTCGGTTGCCGGGTCAGCGCCTTGATGTGGCGCACGACTTCAGGGCTCGCCGCGCAGATCGCGGCGGCGATCTCGCCCGCGCGCTCCATCAATCCTCCCTTCGGCACGACCTCGTCGACGAGGCCCCAATCCGCCATCGTGCCGGCATCGACCAGCTCCGCCGTGTAGAAGAGCCGCGCGGCCCGGCCGGGGCTGATCCGCTCGCCCAGCCTGATGGTCGCCCCACCCGCCGGGACGATGCCGAACTTCGCGTGCCCGTCCCCGAGCTTCGCGCCGTCGGCGGCGAGGATGATGTCGCAGGCCAGCAGCAGTTCGAGCCCGCCCGCGACGGCCGTCCCGTTGGCCGCGCCGATCACCGGCACCGGCAGGTCCTCGACCATCTGGATGACGTCCTGGTTGTAGCGCAGCATGTCGACCAGCCGCGTGCCGCCCGCCTTGAGCGCCGCCTCGAACTCGATCAGGTCGCCGCCCGCGCAGAAGGCACGGCCCGTGCCGGTCAACACCACGGCCCGAAGGCCGGGCAGGTTGCGGACTGCGCGCAGCTGGCGCTCCAGCGACCGCATCATCGCCTGCGACAGCGCATTCATGCTGCCGGGCCTATCGAGCGTGAGCGTAGCGACGCCATCGGCGAAGGCGAGCCGCACGCCCTCGTCCTGCGCCTCGACGGCGCCGTGGACGAGGTAGGTCTGTGGCAGCGGTTTCAGCGCCGCCTCAAGCTCGGCCAGCTGGTCGGGGCCCGCGCCCGAGACCTCGATCTCGACGACGGTCCGCTTCTGGGCATCGACCGAGACATCCGCCCTGACCGAGGCCACGGCGCCGCAGATGCGCTCGACCTCGAGGCGCACCTTCTCCTTGATCGCGAGATCACGTAGCGCCGGCTTGAAGATCTTGCCGACGGCCGTCACCGGCAGGGCATCGATGACGAGGACGCTGCGCGGCCGGGCCGGCGGCTCGTGCACGTTCTGGTCCAGATGGCGACGAACGGCGTCGAGGTCGATCTCGGCGCCGGGCGACGGCACGACGAACAGCGCCGGCACCTCGCCGGCATATTGGTCCGGCATGCCGACGGCGGCGCTGATCTGAACGCCGGCGAAGCGGTTTGCGACGTCTTCGATCGCGGCCGGATCGATGTTGTGGCCGCCGCGGACGATAAGGTCCTTCTCGCGCCCTGTCAGCACCAGCCGCCCGTCGGCGCGCAGATAGCCGATGTCGCCGGTCGTCAGCCAGCCGTCGGCGCCAAGCGTGCCGCGATCGTGCGCCGGGTCTACATAGCCGGGAAAGACCTGCGGACCGCGAACCTGGACCAGCCCGCTTTCGTCCGGCGCGCAGGGCTCGTCCTCGCTGCCGAGCCGGACGATCCGGGTCTGCGAAAAGGGCGCGCGAAAGCCGACGCTGCCTGCGACCGGCGTTCCCCGCCCGGGATTGAAGGCGATGGCGGCGGCGGTCTCGGTCATGCCGTAGGTCTCGAAGAGGCGGATGCCCGTCGTCGCCTCGAAGCGGCTGCCGACCGCGGCCGGAAGGACCGCGCCTCCGGTGACCGCCATGCGCACGCTCGACACGTCCGATCCTTCGACCCAGGTGTTGGTGATCGCGGCAATCGAGGTCGGCACGCCGCCGATGACGGTCGCGCGGAACGCTTCGACGAGCGTCCAGTAGCGCTCGACCGTCTGCGGCATGCGCATCCCGTAAGGTGACGGCACCACGACATGTCCGCCCGCCGCGAGCACCGAGAGCCCCACCGTCATCGTCCCGCCGACATGGAAGAAGGGGAAGCCGTTGATGACCGTGTCACGCTCGTCGTAGCCGAACACCTGAGCGAAGCCGAAGGCGGCGTGGATCTGGTTGCCGTGGGTCAGCTGCACCAGTTTCGGCCGGCCGGTCGTGCCGCCGGTGTGGAACAGGGCGCAAACCGTGTCGCGGTCCTGCGACGGCGCGAAATCGAGCGCGTCCGCGCGGCAACGGGCTAAGGCCTCGCCAAGCCGCAGGTGGCCGGCGGGCAGATCGCCTTCGCCGCCGATGACGAGCACCCGCTCGAGGGTCGGGACGTCGGCGAGGATCCCTTCCGCTTTTGTCCAGCAGGTCTCGTCGAGGGCGCGCGAGGAGAGGACGAGGATCGTCGCCCGTTCGGCATCGAGCAGGTCGACGATCGCTTCGCGGCTGAGCAGGTAGTTCAGCGCACTGGCCACACCGGCGACTTGCGCGCCGAGAAGCAGCGCCGGCAGTTCCGGCAAGGTCGGCGACAGGAAGGCCGCGACGCCCTGTCCCGGCGCGAGGCCGAGGGAGCGGAACAGGTTGGCTGCCCGGGTGACCTCGCGGAGCAGCTCACCGTGGGTCAGCGCAACGCCGACATCGGCCGGGTCGGGCGAGCGCAGCACGGTCAGTGCCTTGCGGTCGCCGCCATGCTGCGCCGTCGCGCGAAACAGGTCGTAGAGGTTGCGCGCGGTGACGAGCTCGTCGTAGGGGCGCGCCTCGATCGCCTCGATATCCGCGATGGTCCGCACGTCGAGGACCGGACGAGTGGTCTTCAACGCGTCAGGCATCAGTGCACCGCGGCGTACATGATGGTTTCCTCGTCGGCCGTGTTGCCGTCGAACTCCTCGACGATGCGGCCCTGCCGGCAGACCAGGATGCGGTCCGAGAGCTGCAGGATTTCGGGCAGGTAGGAGGAGATCACCATGACCGCGATGCCGTCGTCGGCGAGCCGGTTGATGAGTTGGTGAATCTCCGCGATCGCGCCGACGTCGACGCCGCGCGTCGGCTCGTCGAAGATGATGAGCTTCGGCTTCTGCACCAGCGCCTTGGCAACGACGACCTTCTGCTGGTTGCCGCCCGACAGCTCGATCACGCGCGCGTCGGCATTGATCGCCTTGACGTTGAGCGCCTTGATCCACTCCTCCGCGACCGAACGCATCTCGCTCATCGAAACCGTCGACGATTTCGTCTGCCCGCCCGCCAGCGCGCCGAGGTGGATGTTCTCGGCGATCGACATGGTCTCGAAGAAGCCTTCGACCTTGCGGTCCTCGGTGACGTAGATGATGCCGTCGCGCACGGCCGGCCGGGGCACGCGGTAGCGGACGGACGCGCCGTTGAACCGGACCTGCCCGCCGTGGAAGAGGTCGCGCTTCATCACGCCAGCCACCACTTTCGCCGCCTCGGTGCGGCCCGATCCGATGAGGCCGAACACGCCCGTGATCTGTCCGGCGAAGATGGAGAAGGACGTGTTGCGCACGACATTGCCCATCGACAGGTTCTGCACGCTGAGGACCTTCGTTCCGGCCTCCCGCACCGTCCTGTCCTTGTGCGAGCCGTAGAGCTCCCCGGTCAGGGTTCGTCCCACCATCGCGCGGACGATCTTCTCCCGGTCGAAGGCCGAGGTGACGTCGGTGACGACATGCTCGCCATCGCGCATGACAGTAATGCGGTCGGCTATGGCGAGGGCCTCCTCCAGCGCGTGGCTGATAAAGATGATCGAGACGCCGCGCAGTTTCAGCCGCTCGACCAGCGAGAAGAACTGATGCTTCTCCTCCGGCGTCAGCGTTGCCGTGGGTTCGTCGAAGATGATGACGCTGGCATTGTGGTGAACCGCCCGCGCGATCTCGACCATCTGCTTCTGGCCGGCGCCGAGTGCCGAGACGGTCGCTGTCGGATCGACCGGGAAGTTCAGCGATTGCAGGAATTGCTGGCCGGCGATGTAGATGCCGCGCAAGCGATGGAAGCGCTTGTCGTCGGTGAGGTAGATGTTCTGCGCCACAGTGAGCGACGGGACGAGACTGGTCTCCTGATAGACCATCGCAATGCCCCGGTTCAGCGCGTCCGACGGAGAGCCCAGCTCGACCTTCGCGCCGTCGATCCAGATCTCCCCCGCGGTGGGCTCGACGACGCCGGCGATCATCTTGGTCAGGGTCGACTTGCCGGCGCCGTTCTCGCCCACCAGCGCATGCACCTCGCCTCTTTCAAGCGTGAACGAGACGTTCTGCACCGCCGGGACGCCGCGATACTCCTTTGTGACATTGCGCAGTTCAACGATCGGGGTCATGCGCGGCCTCCCCGTCCAATCCCCGCAAGCGGAACCGACACGAGGACGCCATCGCCCCGCGCCGCCACGACGAGCTGCCCGCGATGCTCCGCCACGCTGGTCACGCCGTGCGTGTGGCCGTCGGCGCGGCTCTGCAGGCTGGAGCGCGGCTGGAACGCGGGGTCGAGCTTGACGCACAGACCGGCGGACATGGTCGGAGCCCAAGGCTTGAGCAGGCCGAGATGTTTCACCCCGCCGCCCTGAAGCGGCTCGTAATAGCTGCGACCGGCCCGCAGCTTCGGCACGACCCAGAACGGTTTCGGCACCTCGGCCATCATGCGCCTGCGGTATGCGGGCTCCCTCAGTACGAATTCGACAAGCTGGCTGCGCGGCGCGAAGATTGCGAGCCAATGGCCGTCCGACGCCGGCGAGATACGGCCGGGATAGCCCGGCAGGTCGGCGTGTAGTACCTGCCGCCGATCGCCGCCGGCGAGGCCGATCCGGACCAGCTGGTGCCGCCAGGCTTCGGAGACGACCAGCCCGGCGCGGTCGACGGCGAGTCCGGCCGGCCAGGCCAGGCCGCCGGCGACGCGGGCACCGGCTCCACTCTCAAGGTCGATACGCCAGACGCTGCCGGAGGCATTGCCCTCCAGCAGATCCCGCTGCCACTCGGCGACCGGATGCGCCTCCGAGCCGCATGCGAGGAAGAGTTCGCTGCCAGACACGACCATCGCCGTGATACAGGTTACCGAAGCGTCGGCCCGGTAGCGGCGTCCGTCGTAGCGACCGCCCTCGACGACGACATCGCCTCCGTCAAGCGCCACGGCGAGGCCGTCGGGTTCGATCGTGGCGAGACCGACGACGGCGGAGCCGTAGCTGCGACGGCAGATCCATTCGCCGCCGGCGCCCTGTGCGAAGACGCTGTCGCCAGCCGATGCGACCAGGTCTGCGCCATGTACGGCGAGGCAGTCGACCTCGGCGAGGGGCACGCGCGAACCGGTTTCGTCCAGCAGGCGGTTCGGCCGCAGCGCACCATCCAGCGGCGGCACTGTCACAGCCGCGTCGCCGCGGCCGAGCAGATTGTCGAAGGCCCTTCCGAGCGCGCGGATCATGACTGCCCCCAGTAGGATTTCCAGCCGGTCCAGCCGGGGTCCACGCCGTCGAGCTTGAGGCGTCCGACCCGGTTGTTGAGGATGCCGCCGATGTAGAGGTGGCCCTTGTGCTCGCGCATCGAGGTGATCATCGGATGGTTCTCGCCGCCGAAGTCCCACAGCGTCTCGATGATCCGCCCGGTCTCGTCGAAGCGTACGATGCAACCGGTGTTGATGTTCGGATACATCCACTCGTCGGGCGCGATGCGGCGGGCCATGCGCTTGCGGAAGCCCGGCATTTTCAGTGCCAGGTCGAGCGAGGGCGTCCGGATGCCGACAAGGGCGAGCCAATAGGTGCCGTCGGAGGCTCGGTTGATGTTGTCGGGATAGCCCGGCAGGTCCGCGATGACGACCTCGACGGTTCCCTTCTTCGGCCCCTCGAACCAGTAGCGGCTGACACGGCAGGCCCAGGTCTCCGCGAACAGGAACGACTGGCCGTCATGCGTCATGCAGATGCCGTTCGGAAACACGAGGTTCTTCAACAGGGTGTGTGTGGTGCCCGTCCTTGGGTCGAAGCAGATGATGCGCCCGTTGCCGCGCGATTCGAGGCAGTCGACGGGCCATTCGTGCATCTCGTAGCGGATCGTGGCCTCGCTGAAGAAGATGCGACCATCGGGAGCGATATCCAGATCGTCGGCAAGCCGCAGCCGGGAATCGTCGATGATCGAGAACCAGGAGCGGCTCGTCTCGTCGGTCAGGCGCTCGATCCTGCGGTCCTGCGTGATCCTGTAGAGCCCCATCCCGCCGATACAGCAGATGAGCGAGCCGTCGCGGGCGAAGGCCATGCCGAGAGGCCGCCCGCCGCAATGGACGAAGACCTCCTGGCGCGTGTAGTCCGGCGCGAAGAAACGCACGATGTCGCCGGTGCGATTGCCGACATAGATGTTGTCGTCCTCGTCGAGGATGACGTCCTCGGGTCCGTCGATCTGGTCGAGCCCGATCGCCTCCACGGGACGCAGCCGGTCGTTCAGCGCATAGGGCGACGAGCCGGAGGTCGCAGGCGCCTCGGGCAGTTCCGAATAGGTCGGCGAGACATAAACCTTGGACAGGAACTTGTGCCGGTTCTTGAGCCAACGCACGTCGATCGCCACCGCGGCGAGCAGGACCATGCCGAGCAGAAGCGAACTGCCGCCCCTCGTCACGCCGATCCGGACTAGTCCGTTGACCATGATCATGACGATGATGGCGCCGATGATCGCCTTGGCAGCCGATCCCCTGCCGCCGCCGAGGCTGTTGCCGCCGAGCACCGCCGCCGTGAGCGCGGCGATCTCGAGACCGACGCCGGTATCGGCCCCCGCGCCGCCCAGCCGGGAGGCGAAGAGGACGCCGGAAAGCGCCGCCAGCGTGCCGGATACGACATAGGTCATGCAGATGATCCGGCGCACCGGAATGCCGACATTGTGCGCCGACCGGCGCGAGCCGCCGACGGCGAGCACATGCCAGCCGACGCGGCTGCGGCTCAAGGCCAGGTGGGCCACGAGCGCGAGCACGAGGGCAGTCGCGACGCTGAACGGCACGCCCAGGACGTCGCCTTCGCCGAAATAGTACCAGAGGTCGGAATCGACAAAGCCGGCCGCGATCGCCACCGAATATTTCAGCAGCAGCATGTCGACGATCGCCCGTACGATGATCAGCGTCACCAGCGTCGTAAGGAACGCGCGCAGACGCAGATAGCCGACGAGGACGCCGTTGACGAGGCCGACGAACGCGCCGCAGGCGAGCGTCGCCGCGATCACCGCCGGCACAGACCATCCCGCGACCGTGATCAGGGTCAGCGCCACGATGTTGCCGAGCGCGAAGGTCGAGCCGACGCTGAGGTCGATGCCGCCCGCGACCATCACGATCATCAAGGCCAGGGCGATGAGCGTGAACTCGCCCCATTGCCGCATCAGGCTCGAAACGCTCGACATCGAGAAGAAGTCAGAGATGAGCCAGCCGAACGTGGCCGCGACGGCGATCAGGATCAGGACCGGGATCGTATTGTCGACCCAGCGTTTCGTCAGAATCTCGCCGAGGAGATGATCGGGCACAAGGCGATAGCGCCAGCGCACGATCCGGTCAGATGCGGCCATGGTTGTCTGCCTGGTTCAGGAGGGAAGCGGGCGGCCGGAGCCGCCCGCGCCGAAGTGTCAGCCCTTGGTGGGCATGTCCCAGCACGACGCCGCCGTCATATTGTCCTTCCGGAGGAAGGTAAGCGGCGTGAACAGCGTCGTCTTGGTCGTGCCGGCTGGCTGCTTCAGTTGCAGCAACTGCTTGATCATGGTCGCCATGTCGCGCGCCTGGCCGGGCACGAAATAGACCACCGATTCCGAATAGGTTCCGTTGGCCAGGCCGTCGCACACCATGCGGTTTCCGCCGCCCTGGGTCAGCAGGTAGACGTTCTTGCCCGATTCCTTGATGGCGGCGGCCGTGCCGACGTCCATCACGTCCCAGAAGCCGGTGATGGCGCACAGGTCGGGGTGCTGCTGGATCACGGTCGCGGCAATGTTCTTCGCCTTGGTCGCATCCCAGTCGGCCGCCTGGTTGGAGACGAGCTGGATCTCC
Source organism: Mesorhizobium sp. (assembly GCF_024710845.1). Classification (GTDB taxonomy): domain Bacteria; phylum Pseudomonadota; class Alphaproteobacteria; order Rhizobiales; family Rhizobiaceae; genus Mesorhizobium_A. The sequence continues at coordinate 158,879 of NZ_JANJTZ010000039.1, read as the reverse complement.
GGGTGCTTCGACAGCACGTTGTTGATGCCCTGCATCTGGTAGATGCTGGCCGCCGCCGTCAGCACGCCCTGAGTGATCGCGACCTTGCCCGATCCGCCCTTGGCCGGCGAGCATACCTCGACCAGCCTCTCGCCGATCTGCTGGCCCATGCCGACATAGTCGGCGCCGACGAACACGTCCGTCGAATAGCTCGATCGCATGTTGACCTGCACTACGTAGATGCCGGCTTCCTCGGCCTTCTTCAGCAGGCGCGCATAGGACTGGACGTCCGGGTTGTGGACCACGATCACGTCCGGCTTCTCGGAGATCAGCGTCGTGATCGCCTGCGCGCCCGCGTCCGTCGACCAGTTCGGATCGCGGATGTCGAAGGTGACGCCGAGTGGCTCGAGTGCTTCCTTGAGACCGGCTGCCCAGCCCTCGGTCAGGTCGAAACCCATCGCCACGGGCACGTAGGCGACTTTCTTGCCCTTGAAGGAGTCATAGTAAGGCGCCCGGGTCGAGTCGTCGATGCCTTCCTGCGCGTGTGCGGCGCCGCCGCAGAGCGCGAGCGCCGCGGCGAGTGTGGCTGTCTTGATCAGTCGCATGGTCTTCCTCCCATTGTTGACTTGGCTCTAGATGTCGCCCTGCTGAGCGGTCTGCTCGTCGCGGGGATTGAGGATCGTGTCGATGACGATCGCGGTGAGCAGGATCGCGCCCTTGATCACGTTCTGGACGGTGTACTGGATGTCCATGATCGTCATGCCGTTGAGCAGCACCCCGATCAGCAGCGTGCCGACGATGACATTGCGGATGCCGCCCTTGCCGCCGGAAAGGCCGATGCCTCCGAGCACCACGACCAGGATCACGTCGTAGACGTAGGTCGAGATCGCGACGCGCGTGTTCATCGAGGCCACCGACGCGGCGGTGATGATGCCGGCGAGATAGCCGATCAGCGACGACAGGACATATTGCAGCACGATCGTCGGCCGGGTGGGCACGCCGGTGATACGCGCTGCGAGCATGTTGTCGCCGACGGCGCGAAGATAACGACCTGCCTTGGCATATCGAAGAAACAGGTAGCCCGCGAGGCACACGCCGGCGAACAGATAGATCGGCACCGGAACGCCCATCAGCGTTCCCTGGCCGATCCACAGCAGTGGCTCTCCGGCCGGAGGCATGTAGACGACGTCGAGGTCGAACAGGAAATACCTGCCGAAGCCGTAGACGAGAGTTCCCATGGCAAGCGTCGCGAAGATCGCCGGGATCTCCACATAGGCCACGAACCAGCCGTTCACCGCGCCAATGAAGAGGCTGAAGGCGAGGCCGATGGCGATCGCCTGCGGCAAAGGCATGCCGCCCGCGATCAGGCTCAGCGTCCAGGCCACCGAGATCGCCATCAACGCCACCAGCGACAGGTCTATGCCGCGGCCGATGACCACGAGCCCCATCGCGACCCCGAGAATGCCGAGGATCGAGACGCTCCGGACCAGGTTCAGCACGTTGTTGGTCGTGAGGAATCCCGGCAACGCGACGGCAAAAACCGCGCAAAGCCCAACGGCGAGGACGAATACGATCTGCTCCTGGCTCAGACGTCCCATTCCCGGCATATCGGCCCTCCCCGCCGCGCCGTCGGACGATCGCGAGATCGATAACGGCGGCGGGACATTATCGGTGGTGCTGGGCCGGTTCTTTTCTGGCCGCGCAGACCTTTTGCGTGTGCGCGCACTTGGCGGTGGCCGCTGGACGGCGAATTGTTTGACGATTACTGTCGGCTCAGGAGGCACGGGGGCGGCGGCAAGACGGAGGATCTCCCGCTGCCGTCAGCTCCCGCGCAGGCCAGGGTGGAGGACCCATGGACCTTGTCTTTTCGACCGACGATCTTGCCCCGGCGCAGCGCTACAGCGCCTGGCGGGATGCCATCTGCGACGTCTATGTCCATGTCGACGTCAAGGCGACCGATCCGGACAACTATCGCGGCTTCATCCGCGAGGCGAAGTTCGGCGACGTCGTGATGACCGACATCCTGCTGTCCGAGCAGCGCATCCGCCGCAATCGGGAGCACATCTCGAAGCTCGACAAGGACTGCTACTACCTGCAGCTGATCCACCGCGGCAATCTGAGCGTCCTGCAGCACGGTTCGACCCACCGCTCGAATGCGGCACGCGGCGCCATCTTCTGCGCGACCGAGCAGTACGAGCTGCAGTGCCACGGGGAGGTGCGCTCGTTCTATCTCGAGATCCCGCGCGACGACTTCGCCCAGCGCTTTCCGCGCGAGCGGATACCCGTATCGGCCTCGCTCAACACGACGCGGGGACTGGGGCGCATCGCGACCGAGTTCTGCGCGACGCTGGCGACGGAGGGATCGAAGCTGGAGGACACGATCAGGACCGGCCTCGGCAACCAGCTGATGGACATTCTCGCCTTCACGCTGCTCTCGTCGGAAGGCGACATGCCGGCCGCCGAGGGCTCGGTAAAGAAGGCCCGCCTGATGTCGGTGCAGCGCTGGATCGAGGACCATATCGGCAATCCCGATCTGTCCCTCGAGACTATCGCGGCGGCCAACGGCATGTCGCTACGCTACCTGCACGTCCTGTTCGAGCCCTGCGAGATGTCGGCCTCGGAGTGGATCTGGAACCGGCGGCTGCAGCTCAGCTACGACTGCCTCGCAAGGGGCGACGGGCGGTCGATCACGACAATCGCCTTCGATCACGGCTTCAACAGCTCGGCGCATTTCAGTACCCTGTTCCGGCGAAAATACGGGATCTCGCCGCGCGACGTCGGACGGCCCGGCTAAGACCTGCCTCGCCCGTCCATCGACGGCTCGCTACCGCGCAGGAGGCGGCGCCTGCTCCGCGCGCAGCTGGTATTTCATGATCTTGCCGATCGACGTCTTCGGCAGGTCAGCGCGGTAGTCGATGAAGCTCGGCACCTTGAACTTCGCCAGATAGGTTGCGCACCAGGCCTTCAGTTCGTCCTCGGTGGCGGCGGCGCCCGGCTTCAGCACGACGAAGGCCTTGACCGCCTCATCACGCAGCGGGTCGAAGACGCCGATGACGGCCGATTCCGCCACCGCGGGATGCTCGTTCAGCACGCGCTCCACCTCGCCGGCGGCGATGTTCTCGCCGGCGCGCTTGATCACGTCCTTCGACCTGTCGAGGAAGTGCAGGTAGCCGTCTTCGTCGAACCAGCCGTTGTCACCTGTGGCGAACCAGCCGTCACGCATGCACGCCCGAGTCGCTTCCTCGTTGCGGAAATAGCCGGAGAACAGCGGTTCGCCGCGTACGACGATGCCGCCGCTTTCGCCGGCCGGCAGGTCGCGCCCCGCCTCGTCGACGATCCGGACCTCGCGGCCGAGCACCGGCAGGCCGATGCAGTGGCGTTTTGCCCGCCCGTGCACCAGCGGGTTGGAGGTGCAGATGCCGAGCGTCTCCGACAGGCCGTAGCCCTCGATCAGCCTGACGTTGAAGCGCGTCTCGAACGCCGTCCATTCCTCCGTCGAGGTCGGCAGCGCGTAGAAGGAGAAGCGAAGGTCGTGCTCGGCGTCGTCGTCGCGCGGCGGCTGCGCCAGCATCGTGCGCAGGAGCATCGGCACGATGCTCATGAAGGTGCAGCGGTGCGCCTTCACCTGCGCCCAGAAGCGCCTGGCGCTGAAGCTCTGCAGCACCACCACGGTTCCGCCGACCGTCAGCGCCGGGATCGTGCCGACATATTGACCGTTGACGTGGAACAGAGGCAGCACGACGCAGCTCCGCTCGCTTTCCGTCATGCCGAACAGCATCGCCATCGCGATGCCCTGGATGACCGTGGAGCGATGGCTGATGATCGCGCCCTTGGGCCGCGACGTGGTGCCGGATGTGTAGATGATCTGCGCCGGCGACGCCGGATCGATCTTCACCTGACGCCAGGCGGCGTCGCCGGTCGCCTCGATGTCGGCGAGGAGATCGAAGCCGGCTTCGGGCGCGGACGACCGAGCGAGAACCTTCACGCGCACGGTCGGGCAGGCGGCCTCAACGGCGCGGAACTGCGGCAGGTAGCCGGGCTCGGTGATAAAGCCCGCGCAGCCGGCATTGCCGAGCAGGTAGGCGAGTTCGTCGGCCGAATAGAGCACGTTGATCGGCACCATGACGGCGCCGACCTGGTTGATCGCGAACCAGGCGACGAGGAATTCCGGGCAGTTGGCAAGCATCACCGCCATCGTGTCGCCCGGCTTCAGCCCGCGCGCGGTCAGATGGTTGGCGAGCCGGTTCACGCGGGAGGCGAACTGCCCGTAGGTGAAATCGGATACCTGGCCCGCATCGTCCTCGAAGACGAGAAAGGTCTTGTCGGGGTTCTTCTCGACCTGCCGCGAGAGCAGCGCCGGAACAGTTTCGTTGCCAGCTACATCCATGACGATCCTCTCCCGTCTCCGGTCCTCAGCGCGCGCGCTTCCCCCCCTCCACCGGCAGCGCCGCCCCGGTCATGAAGGAGGAAGCGTTCGAGCACAGGAACAGGATCACCTGCGCGATCTCCTCGACCGTTCCCAGGCGTTTCATTGGGGTGTCAGCGGCCATGCCGCCCATGTCGGCGCCAAACAGGCGCTCGCTCATCGGCGTGCGGAAGGAGCCCGGGCAGATCGCGTTGACGCGGATGTTGCGCGCCGCGTAGTCCAGCGCCGCCGCCTTCGTCAGGCCGATCACGCCGTGCTTGGACGCAGTGTAGGCCGCCATGCCGGCCACGCCGCCCAGGGAGGCAGTCGATCCGACATTGACGATCGCGCCCGCGCCGCGCTCAAGCATCGCGGCAATCTCGGCCTTCATGCAGAAGAACACGCCATCGAGATTGATCGACATGACCCGCCGCCACTCGGCGTCGTCGTAGTCGTCGAGCGGCCCGCGAGCGCCTTCGACGCCGGCATTGTTGACCGCGTAGTCGAGTCCGCCGAAGGCTTCGAGCGCGATGGCCACGACCTTCTCCGCACCCGCTGATGAAGACACGTCGCACACCGCGGCAGTGACCGTACCGGGCGTGGCGTTGATGGCGAACGCGGTGGCGTCGAGCCCGCGTTCGTCCCGGTCGCAGATCACCACGCGATCGCCGCGTGCGGCCATTGCCAGCGCCGTCGCACGACCGAGGCCGCTTCCAGCACCCGTAACCAAGCTGATTTTCGCGGCAGGGCTCCGCATCAGTGCACCGCGGCGTACATGATCTTCTGCTCGTTCGCCTCGCGGCGGTCCATCTCCTCCACGATCTTGCCCTGGCGCGCGATCAGGATGCGGTCCGACAGGTTCATGATTTCGGGCAGGTAGGAGGAAATGACCACCACGGCGATGCCCTCGTCGGCGAGCCGGTTGATCAGGCCATGAATCTCGACGATGGCGCCGACGTCGACGCCGCGGGTCGGCTCGTCGAAGATAATCAGCTTCGGCTTCTGGATCAGCGCCTTGGCGATCACGACCTTCTGCTGGTTGCCACCCGACAGTTCGATGATGCGGGCATTGCCGTCGATCGCCTTGACGTCGAGCGCCTTGATCCACTCGGCCGCCATGGCGCGTGCTTCCCGCATCGAGACGATCGACAGCGGGTTGGTCCCGGTCGCCAGATGGCCCATGTGGATGTTTTCGGCGATCGACATGGTCTCGAAGAAGCCCTCGATCTTGCGGTCCTCGGTGACGTAGACGATGCCGTCGCGCACGGCCTTGCGCGGCACGCGGTAGCGGACGCGCCGGCCCTCGAAGACGACCTCGCCGCCGAAGAACGTGTCGCGCTTGTGCGCGCCGGCGATGATCTTCAGCGTCTCCGTGCGCCCGGCGCCGACGAGGCCGAAGAAGCCCGTCACCTGGCCCGAGAAGACGGAGAAGGACGTATTGCGCACGATGCGTCCCATCGACACGTTCTGCACGCTGAGCACGCGCCTGCCCGGCCTACGCACCGCGCGGTCCTGCTGCCCGCCTGTGCCGTAGAGGTCGCCCGACAGCGTGCGGCCGACCATCGCCTGGATGATCTTGTGGCGGTCGAAATTGCGGGTGTCGTCGGTGACGACATGCTGTCCGTCGCGCAGCACGGTGATACGGTCGGACAGCGCCAGCGCCTCCTCCAGCGCGTGGCTGATGAAGACGATGGAGACGCCCTGCTGCTTCAGCCGCCGCACGAGATTGAAGAAATGGTGCTTCTCTTCCGGGGTCAGCGTCGCGGTCGGCTCGTCGAAGATGATGATGCGCGCCTTGTGGTGCACCGCTCGCGCGATCTCGACCATCTGTTTCTGGGCGGCGCCGAGCTCAGACACCAGCGCCATCGGATCGACATGGAAGTTCAGCGACTGCAGGAACTGCTGCGCCTGGATGTAGAGGCCGCGCAGGCGATTGAGCAGCTTCTCGTCACCGAGATAGATGTTCTGCGCAACCGTCATCGACGGCACGAGGTTCGTCTCCTGGAACACCATCGCGATGCCCTTGTGCAACGCATCGGCCGGGGTCGACAAGACGAGCGGCCGGTCGTCCATCAGAAGGTCGCCGCTGGTCGGATGATGGACGCCCGCGAGAATCTTGCTCAGCGTGGACTTGCCCGCTCCGTTCTCGCCCAGCAATGCATGGACTTCGCCGTCGCGCAACGTGAAGTCGATCGACTGGATCGCGGGCACGCCACGAAATTCCTTCGTCACGCCGCGCATTTCAAGGACAGCATTGCTCATGCCAGCTCTCCCGCCTGAAGCGGCACCTCGACCGCGAGACCCGGACCCTTGGCGCCCGCGATTACCCGTTCCCCGATCTCGCAGACGGACGTGATGCCGTGGACATGGCCGTCGGCGCGGCTGTGGAAGCTCGCGACCGGATTGAAGCCGGCATCCAGCCTGACCACGAGGCCGTAGGAGCGCGCCGGCGCCCAGGGCTTGAGGATGCCCATCTGCTTGATGCCGCCGCCCTGCAGCGGCTCGAGGAAGCTTTGTCCGCTGGTGAGGTCGGGCCCGACCCAGTAGTCAACCGGGATCTCGGCCATCATCTGCTCGCGGTATCGGTGTTCGCGCAGGACGAACTCGACCAGCTGGGTGCGGACGGCGAAGACGGAGAGCCAGTAGCCGCCGTCCTGGGCCGCGACGATGCGCGAAGGATAGCCGGGCAGATCGTCGAGCACGGATTTCATCGCCTCGCGCCCCGTGGTGTCGATCGAGACGATACGATGGCGCCAGGCGCAGCTGACCAGCACACGTCCGCCGGGCGACGGTGCGACGCCATAGGGGAAGGCCAGCCCGTCGGCCAGGCGCGTCGCCTCGCCACTGGGGAGGTCGACCCGCCACACCGAGCCTGACGAGCCGATCGACATCAGATCGCGCTTCCATTCGGACGGGCGGCATCTGGCCGATCCGTTGGCGACGACGATCGTGTCGGCGTCGAGGAAGACAATTGCGGTCGGGCAGGTCAGCCTGCCCTCGCCGACCATGTGCCCGTCGTGGCGGCCACCACGAATGATCACGCCGCCGGCGTCGAGGCCGATCGCCACGGCACCGCCCGGTTCGCTGGCCAATGCGGAGATGACGCTGTCACAGCGCGCGAGTTCCCCCGCCTCGGCAGAGCCCGGCGTCCAGGACAGGAGGCGCGGTCCGCTCGAGCAGAGCACCGTTCCGCCCGCCGCCGTCAGGTTGTCCACCGCGTCCAGGCGGAAGGCGACCTGCGCCTCTTCCAGCAGGCGGTTCGGCCGCAGCGGCCCGTCCATCACCGGCACGGTGACGCTGAATTCGCCGCGGCGGAAGAACGAGTCGGCCCAGCGTGAGAAGAAACCGGAGCTCATGACTTCCCCCAGCGGGCGTCAAGGGCGCACCAGTTCGGATCAGCGCCGGGGATCTTGTATCGTCCGATACGGTTGTTGGAGATGCCGCCAAGATAGAGGTTGCCCTTGTGCTCGCGGATCGAGGTGATCATCGGGTGGTTCTGGCCGCCGAGATCCCACAGCGCGTCGAGAATCTCGCCCTTCTCGTTGAACTTGAGCACGCAGCCATTGTTGATGTTCGGGAACAGCCACTCGTCGACGGCGATCTGCCGCGCCATGCGGCGCCGGAAGCCAGGCATGCGCAGTGCGAGGTCGAGCGAGGGCGTGCGCATGCCCATGAGGGTGAACCAGTAATGGCCGTCGGACGAGCGGTTGATGTTGTCGGGATAGCCCGGCAGGTTGTCGATGACGACCTGCAGCGTTCCCTTCTTCGGCCCGTCGAACCAGTAGCGGGAGAGCCGGCAGCCCCAGCTCTCGGCGAAGTAGAAGGACTGCTGGTCCTGCGCGATGCAGACGCCGTTCGGGAACACCAGGTTCTTCAGCTCGGTGTGCGTCTTCTTCGTGTTCATGTCGTAGCAGACGATGCGGCCGTTGCCCCGGCTTTCCAGCGCGTCCATCGGCCAATTCGCGATGTTGTAGCGGATGGTCGCCTCTGAGAAGTAGACGCGCCCGTCGTCGGTGATGTCGAGGTCGTCGGCGATCTTGAGCTGCGAGTCGTCGATGATCGAGAACGCGCTGCGGTTGGTCTCGTCCGTCAGCTTCACCACCTCACGCTGCGGCGTGATCATGTAGAGGCCCATGCCGCCGACGCAGGTGACGATGTTGTTGTCGCGGTCCATCTGGATGCCGAGCGGATGGCCGCCGACATGCGCGAAGAGTTCCCAGGTCTTGTGGTCCGGCCCATGGAACTTCATCACGTCGCCGTGCCGGGTGCCGCAGTAGAGATTGTCGTCGCGGTCGAGCACGCAATCTTCCGGGCCTTCCAGGATACCGAGACCGATCGCGTCGACCTCGCGCAGCTTGTCGTTGACCGCATAGGGCGAGCCCGAGCCCACCGCCGTCTCCGCCGCCTTGGGCATAACGACATAGGCCGGCGACATGTAGACCGTGTTCAGGATCTTCTGCTTGTTCTTCATCCAGCGCACGTCGACGAAGACGGCGAGGATGAGCACCGTCCCGAGAATGAGCGAGTTCATCGGGCCGGGCACGCCGAGCCGGACCAGGCCGGACGAGAGTGCGGCCACGCTGATCGTACCGATCAGCGCCTTGGCGACCGAACCGCGGCCGCCGCCGAGCGAGATGCCGCCGAGCACCGCCGCCGTCAGCGCCGTGATCTCGAGACCGGCGCCCGTGTCGGCGCCGGCGCTTCCCAGCCGCGCGGCGTAGATGAAGCCCGCCAGTGCCGCCAGGCCGCCCGACCAGACATAGGCCGCGCAGATGGTGCGCCGCACGTTGATGCCGGCATTGTAGGCGGAGCGGCGCGCACCGCCCACCGCCGTGATGTGCCAGCCGTGGCGCGCGCGGGAGAGGATAACGTGCAGGACCAGCGCGATCGCGAGCGTGATGAACAGCGCGGCCGGGATGCCGTAGATCTTGCCGAAGGCGAGATAGTCCCACAGCTTCGACTGCGGCATGCCGCTGACGATGCGTGTGGCGAAGTTCAGGAAGACGATCTCGTAGACCGAACGCAGGATGATGAGCATGACCAGCGTGGTCAGGAAGGCGCGCAGCCGCAGATAGCCGATCAGCAGTCCGTTGATCAGCCCGCACAGCATGCCGGTCGCGAGAGCCGCGAGGAGCGCGACGCCAACCGAGAGGCCGAGCGCATTCATGCAGATCAGCGTCGCCAGGACAGCCAGCCCGAAGATCGAGCCGATCGACAGATCGATGCCGCCCGACAGCATGACGATGGTCAGCGCGAGCGTCAGCAGGCCGAGTTCGGCAACCTGCTGCGATATGTTGCCGATGCTGCCGAGCGTGAAGAAGTTGCCGATGACGCTGCCGAAGACCGCGATGATCAGCGCCAGCGTCAGGACGGGAATGGCATTATCGATCCAGCGCTTGGAGAGTATCTCCCCGATCAGATGATCGGGGAGATAGGTGTAGCGCAGACGAGTGAGCGTGTGCGAGTTCATGGGTCACCGGATCGAGTGCTGGACGCCTACTTCAGGTCGTCGAGAGACCAGCAGTTAAAGCCGTTCGCATTGTCGGCGGTGATGGTGGTCAGCGGCGTGAAGAAGGTCGTCTTGCGCGTGCCGGCGGCGTCCTTGCTTTCCAGCAGTTCAGCGACCTTGGCGGCTGCGACCTCGCCCTGGAGTGGGGCGTTGTAGCTGATCAGCATGTCAAAGAGGCCCTTCTTCAGGTTCTCGCACGCCGTTTCGTTGCCGCCACCGCTGGTCACGCTGAAGACCTGGTCGGCCTTGCCCGCTTCCTGCAGCGCCGATCCGGCTCCCGCCTCCTGCGAGTCCCAGATGCCGAAGGAGCCGCACAGATCGGGGTGCTGCTGGATGATCGTCGCCATGATCGAGCGCGCCTTGGACGGGTCGTAGCTGCCCGCCTGCTGCGAAACGACCTCGATCTCGGGATGCGCATCGAGCACGTTCCACAGACCGCGCATCTGGTAGACGTCGGCAGCGCCCGTCGGGATGCCCTGGATGATGGCGATCTTGTTGGAGATGCCCTTGCCGGGCGAACAGCGGTCGACGAGCGCGCGGCCGCCGGCCTCGCCGATCTCGACCCAGTCGGCGCCGATATAGGCGTCCGTCTGTGTCGTGGTCTCCATGTTGAGCTGAATCACCTTGATACCTGCCGCCTCGGCCTGCTGCAGCAGCCGGCCGTAGGACTGGATGTCGGGATTGTGGGTCACGAGGACGTCGGCGCCCTCGGTAATGACGTCCTGGATGGCGCGTGCGCCCGCGTCGGCATTCCAGTTCGGGTCGCGGATGTCGAACGTGTAGCCGAGCTTGGCCGCCTGCTTCTTGAGGACCGCCGCCCAGGCTTCCGTCAGGTCGAAGCCCATGGCCAGCGGCACGAAGACCACGCGCTTGCCCTTGAGCTGGTCGATGTACGGCCCGCGGCGCGGGTTATCCATGCCCTTTTCCTGCGCGAAGGTCGCGCCGCTGGCGCAGACCGCCAGCACGAGAGCGGCAAGGCCGCCTGCGATCGATGAAAGCTTCATGTCAGTTCCTCCCTGGATACGAACGCTTCGTGGGTTGAGTTGGGTATGCGCTTCAGATGTCACCCTGCTGGGATGTCTGCTCGTCACGCGGGTTGAGCAGGGTGTCGATCAGGATCGCCATCAGCAGGATGACGCTCTTGATCAGGTTCTGGTACGTGAGGCTGATGTTCATGATCGTCATGCCGTTCAGCAGGACGCCGACGAGAAGGGTGCCGACGATGACGTTGCGCACGCCGCCGCGTCCGCCGGCGAGACCGATGCCGCCCAGCACGACGACGAGAAGCACGTCGTAGATCATCGTCGAGTTGAAGATGCGCGTGTTCATGCCCGACACGGAGGCCGCCATGACCAGGCCGGCGACATAGGCGATGCAGGAGCTGACGACATACTGGGTCACCAGCAGGGGTCGGTAAGGCAGGCCGGCGATCCGTGCGGCCTGCGGATTGTCGCCGCTCGCATAGATGAACCGGCCGAACCGGGTCTTGCGCAGCACGAGATGCAGGACAGCGGCGACGATACCGAAGGCGATGATGGCCATCGGTATGCCTAAGATTGTGCCGCGTCCGAGGAACGCGAACCATTCGTTGCCCGGCGGCACGTTCTGGACGTCGAGCGTGAAGAACAGGCTGCGGCCGATGCCGTAGACGATCGATCCCATCGCCAGCGTGGTGAAGATCGCCGGCACTTCGGCATAGGCCACGAGCACGCCCACCACGAGGCCGGTCAGGATGCAGAAGATCAGCCCGGCCAGGATGCCGGTGGCGAAACCTATCTCGGTCTGGCCGATGACGATCGCCCAGGACACGGCGACCACCATCACCGCCACCATCGACAGGTCGATGCCGCGGCCGACCACCACCAGACCCATGCCGAGGCCGAGGATGCCGAGGATCGCCACGCTGCGCAGCAGAGTCATCAGGTTACCGGGCGAGACGAAGTCGGTGAGGGTGATCGCGAAGCCGACGAACAGCACCAGCGCGATCAGGAACACGACGCCTTCCTGGGTCAAACGCATCGTCCGCATCACGTCCTCCCTTCCTCCTAGCCTCCGGGTGAACGTGGTTCATCCCAGCGGTGTATCGCGACGGGCTCCTCCCGGATCGCGATCGTGGACATGATGTCCAAGGTCGTATTGGTATCGCATTCTACTGATTGGTATCGGTAAACCTGATGCCCCTGCCGGTCAAGACCTTCTCGGCATCGCGCGTGGCATTCGACTGTTCAACCGCGCACATCGGCTTACGCCGTCGTCAGCGCAACCGCACAGATGAGCCAGCCTCATGAAGCCTTGATGCGGCGATAGCGTTCGACCATGTAGGCGCCGGCCGCGACCGAGCCGCCGTCGACCGGAAGCGTCACGCCGGAGATGTAGCCGGCCTCCGGCGACACCAACATCTCGACCGCATGCGCGATCTCGCCGACCTGCCCCAGCCGCCCGGCCGGGATGTGCCGCGACCGTTCCGCGTAGGCTTCCGGTGACCACGCTTCGCGCAGCAGCTCGGTGTCGATCGGGCCCGGCGCTATCGCATTGGCGGTGATGCCGTATTCGGCGAGCTCGAGCGCCATCGCCCGCGTCAGCCCGATCACACCGGCCTTCGACGCGCCGTAGGCCGACAGGTCGATCGGTCCCATCAGACCGGCGACCGAGGCGATCGACACGATGCGGCCGTAGCCCGCCTTCGCCATCACCCGCGCCGCCGCCTGAGAACAGTGGAAGACGCCGCCGAGATTGATGCGGATGTGATCGTCCCAGTGCTGCGGCGATGTCTCGAGGAATTTCGCGCCCCGCGCGATGCCGGCATTATTGACCAGGATGTCGATCCGGCCGAAGGCCTCGACCGCCCGCGCGATCATCGCGTCGATCTGGTCGCGGTGACCGGTATCCACTTGCACGGCGATGGCCTGCGCCCCGCCGGCGGCGATCTCTGCCGCCACCGCCTGCGCCCGTTCCGGGAGCAGGTCCGCGACCACCAGTTTGGCGCCGCGGTCCGCCAGCCGCTTCGCGATCGCGCGTCCGATCCCACGGCCCGCGCCGGTGACAACGGCGACCTGGCCGCCCAACATTTCCGTCTGTGCCTGCTTCATCGTCATCCTCCCTGGGTCGGTTCAGTCTCGTGCGCCGCTGCCCATCCCTCAGGGCGCGACGGGGATAGTGCAGCGCCCCTCGATCACCTTCTCGCCGCGCTGGTTCACGCAGGCAAAGGCGAAGGCGCGCGCGCCGTCGGTCGCGACCTCCTCCGGCTGCGCCTCGAGATGAATGGTGTCGCCCGGCTGGGACGGGCGCAGGTAGCGCAGCGACATCGTGCTGCCGGGGGGCATGACCGGCTTGCCGATCAATGCCTGCGCCGCCTGGAAGATCGGCTCCATCGGGATGCATCCGTGGGCGATCGTGCCGCCGAAAGGCGTTGCGGCGGCTATCGCCGGGTCGACATGGAGCGGATTGAAGTCGCCCGACAGGCGGGCATAGGCGTCGATCATCGGCTGGCTGATCGAGATGCGTGCCGGGATGTCCTGGATGGTCATGCGCGCCTCACGGTACGATGGCGGTGAAGGCGACGGTGCAGACGCGCTCGCCGCGCTGGTTCGACGTCACCATCTCGTATTTCAGGAACTTCCGCTCCTTGCGCTCGAAGCGGTCGACGATGGTGAGCACGGTCGTCAGCGTGTCGCCGGCCCGCGCCGGAACACCGTAGACGTTCTCGTCGCCCATCCGGATCGCGCCGGGCGGAAAGACGTCCTCCTCCCAGCCGAGCCGCAGCCCATAGGTCAGGCACATCGAGGTCGGCGCCATAGCCCCACCCGGCGCATCCGTCCTGTAGGCGGGATCGTCATAGCCCATCAGCGCGCAGAAGCCGTCGATGTCGGCCTGCGACACGACAATGCGGCCCTCGCAGACCTGGCGGCCGATCTCGGCGCCGTCGAAGGTGGTCAGCGGATTGGTCATCGCATCCTCGCCATCATCGCATAGGGATTCTCCAGTGCCCCGCGCAATCGCGTCCGGAACCGCCCGGCCACCGCGCCGTCGATCAGCCGGTGATCGAAGGTGAGGCTGATCATCATCATCGGCCGGATCACGATCTGGCCGTCGCGGACCACCGGCTCGTCGGCGATGGCGCCGATGCCGAGCAGCGCCGACTGCGGCGCGTTCAGGATCGGCGTTTCGAAGTCGCCGCCATAGGAGCCGAAATTGGACAGGCTGAACGTGCCGCCGTCGAGATCGTCGCGCGACAGCTTCCCGGCGCGGGCGCGGCCGGCGAGGTCAATGCGCTCGCGGGCGATGTCTGCGATCGACTTGCGGTCGGCATTGCGGATCACCGGCACGATGAGGCCGTCGTCCAGCGCCACCGCGAGGCCGACGTTGACGTCGCCCCAGGTGACGATCTCGTCGCCGACGATCGAGGAATTGATGTCCGGCATCGCCGCCAGCACGTCGGCGCAGGCCTTCAGTACGATGTCGGTGTAGGAGACGCGGACGCCGAGCTCGGCCTCGGACTTGAGACAGGCCTCGCGCAGCCGCACGGCCTCCGCCATGTCGACGCGACCGAAACCGGTCATCTGCGCTGTCGTCTGCAGGCTCTGCATCATCTTCTGCGCGATCGCGCGGCGGATGCCGGCGAGCGGACGCGTCCGGTCGCCTACGGCGGTCAATGCTGCGGCAGGTGACGGCGATGCGATTGCGGACGGAGCCATGGCCGGCTTGGGAGCAGCAGCGCGGCGGGCGATTTCGGCGTCGACGTCGCGCCGCAGCACGGCGCCGTAGGCCCCTGTTCCCGTCAGCACGGTTGGATCGACCCCGGCTTCGGCGGCGATGCGCCGTGCCAGCGGCGAGACGCGCGCGCGCCCCGGCTTGTACATCGACGGCAGACCGGCTGCGCGCGATGGGGCTGCCGCGGGCGAAGGTTCGCCAACGGCCGCAGCCGGCTGCCCCGCCGGCACGTCGCGTTCGCCGACCAGCGCCTCGTCGCGGGTTGCGAAAAGGGTGCCGATAACAGCTGCCACCTCATGCATCGTGTCGACCTCGGCGAAGCGTCGCAGGTAGCCCGACGCGTCGGCCTCGACGTCAGACGTGATCTTGTCGGTCTCGATCGAATACAGGATCTCGCCCTGCTCGACCCGGTCGCCGTCCTGCTTCGTCCACGCAACCAGCGTGCAGTCGGTCATGGTGAGGCCGAGCTTCGGTATCGCGAGAAGGTGGGCCATCCGCTGCCGCCTCACGCGACCAGTTCGTGCACCGCCGCGACGATCGCATCGGTGTTGGGGTTGAGATAGTCGTCGAACTGCTTGCCGAACGGCGCGGGCGTGAACGGCGGAGAGAGCCGCTTCACCGGCTGGTCGAGGTCGAAGAAGGCCCGCTCCTGGACCTCGGCCGCGACTTCGGAACCGAAGCCGAACTGCTTGTGCGAGGATGTCACCACCAGCGCTCGGTTCGTCTTCCGCACAGAGTCGACGATCGTGTCGTAGTCGATCGGACTGATCGTGCGGGGATCCACAACCTCGACCTCGATCCCGTCCTTGGCGAGTGTCTTCGCCGCGGCGAGCGCGCGGGCAACCATCAGGCCCGATGCGACCACCGTCACGTCGCGTCCCTGTCGTTTCACGTCCGCCTTGCCGATCGGGATAAGGAGTTCCTCGTCCTCGATCTCCTCCTTCAGCCGGTGAAGCGCGATGTGCTCGATGAAGACGACCGGATTGTTGTCACGGATCGCCGACTTGAGCAGGCCCTTGGCGTCCCGCGGCGTCGACGGCATCACGACCTTCAGGCCGGGGATGTGTCCGACGATCGCTTCCCAAGACTGCGAGTGGTGGGGACCGATGCCCATCTCGACCGCGCTGCTGGTGCGGATCACCAGAGGCATCTTGAACATGCCGTCGTAGATGTAGTGGGTCTTCGCCGCCTGGTTGGCGATCTGGTCGAGACACAGGCCCAGGAAGTCGATGAACATGATCTCGACGATCGGGCGCCGTCCGGTCATGGCGGCACCGACGCCGAGGCCGACGATGATCTCCTCGCTGATGGGCGTGTCTCGCACCCGCGACGGGCCGAACGTCTTCTGGAGCCCGCGCGAGGCGCCGAATGCACCTTCGGGCGCACCGACATCCTCGCCGATCAGGAACACGGTCTCGTCGCGCTCCATCTCCTCGCGCATCGCGTCGACGATCGCCCAGCAATAGGTCTTTGTCGCCATCGGTCGTCCTTCAGCGAAACGTCGGGGAAAGGTGGCGGATCACGCAGCGAACACTTTCGTCAGGGCGGTCTCCGCGACAGGGAGCGGGCTTTCGAGCGCGAAGGTGATCGCCTCGGCGACCTCGGCGGCGACCTGCGCCTCCAGGTCCGCGATCCGCGCCTCGTCGATGCCCCGGTCGTCCAGAAGAACTGCCCGGTAGCGGGCGACCGGACAGCGCTCCTTCCAGGCCGCCTCCTCCTCGCGGGTGCGGTATTTGCGCGGGTCGCCCTCGAAATGGCCGCCCCAGCGATAGGTCTTGAGCTCGAGTAGCGTCGGCCCGTCTCCGGCCCGCGCCCGCCCGATGGCGCGTCCCGCGGCCTCGCGCACCGCAAGCACGTCGTTGCCGTCGACCACCTCGCCTGGAAGGCCGTAGCCGGCGGCCCGCAGGGCGATGTCGGGCTGGCCGACCGTCCGCGCCAGAGGTGTCATTTCGGCGTAGAGATTGTTCTCGCAGACGAGGATCAGCGGCAGCTTCCAGGCCGCGGCCACGTTCAGCGTCTCGCCGAAGGATCCGTTGTTGGAGGCGCCGTCGCCGAAGAAGGCGACGCTCACCGCGCCCTTGCCGTCCATCTGCGCGGACAGGGCCGCGCCCGCGGCGATCGGCAGCCCGCCGCCGACGATGCCGTTGCCGCCCAGAACGCCGATGGCCGGATCGGCGGCGTGCATCTCGCCGCCGCGGCCGCCGCAGATGCCGGTCGCCTTGCCGAACATCTCGGCCACCATCGGCTTCAGCGCCATCCCCTTGGCGACGTAGTGGCCACGGCCGCGGTGGTTTGAGACGATCGTGTCCGTGTCGGACAACCCGTCGCACACGCCAACCGCGCAGGCCTCCTGCCCCAAGTAGGAGTGGATGTAGCCGGGGAAGAGGTTCCTCGCGAAGGCGTCGTTCAGCTGCGCTTCGCATTCGCGGATCAGCATCATCTTGCGGTAGATCTCGAGCGGATCCTGCGTCATCGGTGCCTCAGTAGGATTTGGGCAGGCCGCAGCCGACCTGGGCGATGAAGTTGCGGCTCATCTCGTTGGTGATCGGCGCGAAGATCAGCTGGCGGATGTCGCGGTAGTAGCGCTGCATGTGGTATTCCATGGTGAAGCCGTAGCCGGCCATCACGCGCATGCCGCGGTCGGTGGTGCGGAAGGCGGCTTCCGACGCGTAGTATTTCGCCATCGACGCCGGCAGCGAGCAGTCCTCGCCGCGGTCCTGCATCCAGGCCGCCTTGTAGGTCATCAGCCGGGCCATTTCGATTTCGGTCAGGCTGTCGGCGAGCTGGTGCTGCACGGCCTGAAACTGGCCGATCGGCCTGCCGAAGGCCATGCGGTCCCGCGCATAGACGACAGCATCGTCGAGCGCGCCTTGCCCGAGGCCAACGCAGGTCGCCGCGATGAAGATGCGCTCGTTGTTCAGCGTGTCGAGGATCGCATGCCAGCCGCGACCCTCCTGGCCGACGATCGACGATTTCGGCACGCGCACGTCGCGGTAGACGACTTCGTAGGAGTGCAGGAAGCGCGAGCCGAGCTTCTCGATCTTGCTCCATGAAATGCCCGGTGTGTCCTTGTGGACGAGGAATACCGTCAGGCCACGAGAGGGCTTGTCGGCATCGCGCGAGGTGCGCGCCACGACGAACAGCCACGATGCGATATTCAGGCCGGTGGTGAAGACCTTGGCGCCGTTGATGACGTAGTCGTCGCCGTCCTCGCGGGCGACCGTCTTCATGGCGCCCAGGATGTCGGTGCCGCCGTCCGGCTCGGTCATCGAGAGGGCGAAGTGGAGCTCACCGCTGGCGATCTTCGGCAGGAACTCGCGCCGCTGCGCCTCGTTGCCGTGGCGCTCGATCGTGACGGCGCCGAACGAGACGTCGAGCCCGTAAGCGAGGGCGACCGTCGAGGAATGCCGCGCCAGCTCTTCGAGGATGATAGTCTCCTCCATCACCCCGCCGCCAGAGCCGCCATATTCCTCCGGGATCGAGGCGCCCATCAGGCCGATCTCCGCCATCCTGTCGAGCAGCTCCGGCGGAAACGCGCTGTCGCGATCCCAGGCGGAGATGGCCTCCTTCGACATCTCGCGCTCGACGAATTTGCGGGTCAGGTCCCGCAGCGCCTTCTGGTCGTCGGTGAAGTCGAAGTCCAATGCCATGCTCCAATTCGCAACCGAGATGTGGATCCGGTCAGCCCGCGTGGCTGAGAAGAGCGAGGCTCTCAGGTCGCGCCGTCGTACGCGGTGTCGGTCCGGTCAACGGAAATCCCCCATGCTCTCGACGGTCGCAAAGCTCGACCGACGCCCCTCCAGGCCCGCAGGTTATACCGTCTCGTCGGTCGTCTAAACCGACCAGTACTTGATCCTACTGACCAGTATCCTTAGGCATGATGTGTACGCCGGTCAAGCCTTTGGCGTGAGTGTGGTCGACCGGAGCGTCGCTATTGCGCGCCGGCGTCCGATCATTTCCCTTGATTTTCTAGGCTGTCGCGCCGGCCGCGTCGGGCAAGTCCGTCACGCCGACGGCGCGCAGGACATGCGTCGTCATCTGCCCGCAGATCTGGTCCTTGGTGAACCGCGCCGGTTCGCGGTACCAGGCGAAAGCGTAACTCATCATACCGGTTACCACCTGGCTCGCCACGACGAGGTCGTCGAAGGCGAAGAGGCTCTTTTCCTTTCCCGCCGACAGAAGGGCGCGGACATGGGCGTCGATCCCACGTCGCATCTTGGCGATCTCGTCGGCGACCTCCTTGGGGAGATTGAGCTGTTCACGGAAGTAGATCGATACGTGCTTGTACATGTCCAGCACGACCATCGTGAACTCGCGCACGAGCAAGGCGAGCTTGCGCACCGGATCGAGCGGCTGAGACACGACCTTGGCCGTCACCGCCAAAGCTTCGCTCGTGCCGCGGCGGCAGATTTCCGACAGCAGATCGATCTTGCTCTGGAAATGGTAGTAGACAAACGGCTTGGTTGCGCCGAGCCGCTCGGCGATGGAATCGACCGTCGAAGGAAGGTAGCCCTTCTCGTAAAACAGCTCGACCGCGCATTGCAGGATCTTTTCGCGCTTGATGTCGGCGATCTCGTCCCAAAGGTTGTCCTTGGCGAGAGATTTTGGCGCGCGCGGCATGAACGGTCTCCGTCGATTTCGACCGCAGATACCATAGCTTTCTCATGAGTAGCAATTTGTTCCAACCCGGCAGGTTCTCCGGGTCCCGCGCTATTGCCGGTCAGGTGGCAAGTGCTTCCGCCGCCCCAGGATGCCTCGACGCGCCAGATCATCGACCCGTGCGACGTTAATGCCCCACTCCGCGAGCACCGCCTCGCCGCTCTGTCCCGGCGCCTCGGGCGGCGAAGGCGTCGCCGCCGGCGTGCGGCTGAAGCGCGGCGCCGGCGCGGGCTGCGGAATGCCGGCGATCTCCATATACGTGTTGCGCGCCACGGTATGGGGGTGCGAGCGCGCCTCGTCGAACGACAGCACCGGCGTCAGGCACGCATCGGTGCCTTCGAACAGATCGCACCATTCGGCCCGGGTCTTCTGCGCCAGGCGGTCGGCGAACAGCTGGCGCGCCGCGGCCCAGTTGGCGCGATCCGACACGTCGGGGAAGGTCGCCGGATCGAAACCGAGACCTTCGAGCAGCTCAGTGCGGAACTTCGTCTCGATCGGGGCGATGGAAACGAATCTGCCATCGGCGCAGGGATAGACTTCGTAATGCGGCGCGCCGCTGTCGAGGATATTGGTGCCGCGTTCACGCTGCCAGAGCCCCGCCGCCATCAGCCCGAGCAGGGGCGTGGCAAGCAGCGACGTCCCGTCCACCACGGCCGCGTCCACCACCTGGCCGAAGCCTGTCGCACGCGCATTGAGAAGCGCGCAGACGATCCCGAAGGCCAACAGGAAACTGCCGCCGGCATAGTCGCCCAAAAGGTTGATCGGCGGCGTCGGTGGCTGGCCCTTGCGGCCGATCGCGTCGAGCGCGCCGGTCAGCGCAATGTAGTTCAGGTCGTGGCCGGCGGTCTGCGCGAGCGGCCCGTCCTGGCCCCACCCGGTGACGCGCCCGTAGACGAGGCGCGGATTGCGCGCGAGGCAGAGGTCCGGCCCGAGCCCCAGCCTCTCCATCACGCTTGGCCGGAACCCCTCGATCAGCGCGTCGGCGCGGTCGATGAGATCCAGCGCGCAGCCGACGCCGTCCTGCTGCTTCAGGTCGATGGCGACGGATCGCCTGCCACGGGCGGTGAAGTCGTAGGCGGAGGGGCGCTCGATGCCGAGCCCCGACGCCTCCGGCCGGTCGATGCGGATCACCTCTGCGCCCATGTCCGCCAGAAGCATCGCCGCGAAGGGGGCCGGCCCGATACCGGCCATCTCCACGACGCGAAGCCCGGCGAGCGGTCCCTTTGCGGTACTATTCATGCGCGGCCCTCCATCGGTCGCGCCAGGAGCGCGCCAATTCCTCGCGGAATTGTGGCGCGGCGATCGCGATCATCCTCTCGACACGCTGCGAGATCGTGCAGCCGCGCAATTCCGCGACGCCCCATTCGGTGACGATCGCGTCGGCGTCGGACCGGCCACAGGTCGCCGTCGTCACCTGCGGCACGATCCGCGACACCGTCCCACCGCGCGCCGTCGAAGGCAGCGCGATGATGGCACGCCCGCCCGGCGAGGCATTGGCGCCGCGCACGAAATCCACCTGCCCGCCCACCGCGCCGATAGGACGGCCGTCGAGCGTCTCCGCATTAACCTGGCCGGTCAGGTCGACCTCGATTGCCGAGTTGATCGCACAGAAGCGCGACAGGGCGGCGATCGATGCGTGCCCGTGGGTTACCAAGGGCGGACAGAGCCGGAAGGCCGGATTGTCGTGCGCGAAGGCACTGAGCCGGCGGCTGCCGATCAGCATCCCGGCGACGCTGACGCCCGCATGATGCTCCTTCGCCGCATTGGTGACCGCGCCGCCTTCGATCAGGTCGACGACGGCGTCGAACAGTGCGCCCGAATGCAGCCCGAGGTCGCGGTGGCCGCGGAGCCTCCCGGCGACGGATTGCGGGGTCGCGCCGACACCGAACTGCAACGCGGCGCGGTCGGGGACGAGGGCGGCGACGTGATCTGCAATCGCCAGCTCTGTCTCGCCCGCCATGGGGGTCTCGACCTCCAGCGGCGGCCGTGTGGCCGCGACCTTGAAATGGATCTGGATGTCGTCCGGCCATTCGGCTCCGCGGCAGGCCGGCAGATCCAGATTGACCTCGGCGATCACCAGCCGGGCGTTCCGCGCGGCCTCGACCTCGTAGCCGTTGCACAGCCCGAGCGTCAGGTGCTCCCCGTCCGGGCCCAGGCCCAGCTGAATCATGACGCAGTCGGCGCGCAGCGAGCCGTCGGCAAAAGCGCGCGACAGCGCGGAATAGTGCATCGGCAGCACGTCGAGGCGGCCGGCGCGGGCGATATCCGCGGCCCGCCCGATCGCGCCATATCCCTCGAATGAGAGCGCCTCAGGGATCGGCGTCGTGAACGTGTCGGAATATACCGGTCCGAGAAAGACGCGGCAGCCAGTGGGCAGTCGCGGCGTCGCGGCGAGCCTGCGCGTCAGCGTCAATGGCTCCGCCCCCGCCTGGCCGACCACGATTCGGTCCCCCGCCCGCAATAGCGCGGCGAGGTCGAGATCGGCCGCCGACATCAGCTTCAAAGCCCGCCTCCGTCAGTAGGATTTCGGCAGGCCGAGCACCTTTTCGCCGATGAAGGACAGCGCGAGCTGCGGGCTAATCGGGGCGATGCGCGGGATCATCACCTCTCGCAGATAGCGCTCGACGTGATACTCCTTGGCATAGCCGAAGCCGCCATGGGTCATGACGGCGGTCTCGCAGGCATGGAAGCCCGCTTCGCCGGCGAGGTATTTCGCAGCGTTCGCGGCGGCACCCGCCGGCTTGCCGTTGTCGTATTGCCAGGCGGCCGACATCACCATCAGCCACGCCGCCTCGAGTTCCGCCCAGCACTTGGCGAGCGGATGCTGGATGCCCTGGTTCTGGCCGATCGGGCGGTTGAACACGACGCGCTCCTTGGCATAGCGCGTCGCTCGCTGGATCGCGACCATGCCGAGACCGACCGCCTCGGCCGCGATCAGGACGCGTTCGGGATTCATGCCGTGCAGGATGTATTCGAAGCCGCGCCCTTCCTCGCCGATCAGGTCGGCCTGTGGGATCTCAAAGTTCTCGAAGAAGAGTTCGTTGGAATCGATGGCCTTGCGGCCCATCTTGTCGATCTCGCGCACCCTGATCTGCTCCCGGTTGAGGCGGGTGTAGAAGAGGCTGAGCCCATGTGTCGCCTTCTTCACCTCGTCCAGCGGCGTGGTGCGGGCGAGAAGCAAGATGTTGTCGGCCACCTGCGCAGTCGAGATCCAGATCTTCTGGCCGTTGACGACATAGCGGTCGTCACGCTTCTCGGCCTTCAGCTTCAGCTGCGTGGTATTGAGCCCGGTGTTCGGCTCGGTCACGGCGAAGCAGGCCTTCTCCCGGCCTTCCGCCATCGGCCGCAGCATCCGGTCCTTCTGCTCCTCGGTTCCATAGACGGCGACCGGGTTCAGGCCGAAGATGTTGATATGGACAGCCGAGGCGCCGGTCATGCCGGCGCCGGATTCGGCGATCGTGCGCATCATGATCGCCGCTTCGGTGATGCCGAGACCCGCCCCGCCATACGCCTCGGCGGTGCAGATGCCGAGCCAGCCCTCGCGGGCAAGCGCATCGTAGAAGTCGTGCGGAAAGCCGCCCTCCCGGTCACGCTTCAGCCAATAGGCATCGTCGAAGCCGGAGCAGATCTTCGCGATCGCGTCGCGGATCGCAGTCTGTTCCTCGGTGTAGTCGAAATGCATGTTCGGTTCCCTCGAAACTAGACCGCCACGCCCGGAGCGCAGGTCACGACGCCGCCCGCGACCAGGTCGGCGATCTCGTCGGCCGTGAATCCCGCCTCGCGCAGGATCTCTTCGCTGTGCTCGCCCTGCAGCGGCGCGTGCCGGCTCGGGCCGACCGCACTGCGCGACCATTTGCTTGGCACTGCCATGGTCCGGATCCGGCCCTCGCTGGGGTGGTGTGCCATCTGGAAAAACCCGGTCTCGCGCAAGTGCGGATCCTGCAGCAGGCTTTCGAGGTCGTGCATCGGCATGACCGGGATGTCCGCCTCGTCCAGCAGCGCGATCCACTCGGCGCAGGTGCGGGTGAGCAGGATCGCCGACAGTTCGTCATAGACCTCGTTCACATTGGCCATCCGGCTGGCGAAGGTGTGGAACCGCGGATCGGCCGCCGGCATCTCCGGACGTCCGATCGCTGCGAAGAAGCGCTGCCAGTGACTGTCGGTGTAGATCAGCGCGCAGATGTAGCCGTCGCTGGTCTGATAGGGACGCCGCCCGGGCGACAGGTGCCGCCGGTAGCCGCCGCCGTCCAGCGGCGGCTCGAAGGTCAGCCCGCCCAGGTGGTCGCCCATGACGACGCTCACCATGGTCTCGAACATCGGGATCTCGACCTTCTGCCCCAGCCCGGTCCGGTTGCGGTCGATGATGGCGGCGAGGATCGCTCCGAAGGCCGCCAGGCCTACCACCCGGTCGGCGATGGCCGAGGGCACGTAGCGCGGCTTGCCGTCGTTGACCTGCGAGAACAGGTAGGGCAGCGCGGCACCACCCTGGATCAGGTCGTCATAGGCCGGCCGCGCGGCATAGGGTCCGTCCTGCCCGTAGCCGAACAGGCCGGCATAGACGAGCCGCGGATTGACCGCCGCGACATCCTCGTAGGCGAGCCCGAGGCGCTTCATCGCCCTCGACCGGACGTTGAACAGCAGCACATCCGCCCCCTCGCACAGGCGCAGCAGGGCCGCGCGCCCTTCCGGCCGCTTGAGGTCGAGCGTGATCGCCCGCTTGGAGCGGTTGGCGTTGAGATAGATCGGCCCCATGCCCTCGTGCCGGGCCGGGCCGATCTGGCGGATCAGGTCGCCCTCCGGCGCCTCGACCTTGATGACGTCGGCGCCCATGTCGCCCATCATCTGGCTGGCATAGGGACCCATCAGCACCGTCGTCATGTCGATGACGCGGATGCCGCTCAGCGGTCCGGTCGTGCGGTCCGGTTCAGTTGACGTGGTCATGGCTGCGAGCCGCCGTCCGGAAAAATGATCAGCGACAGGTGAAGCCTCCGTCCACCGGCAGCTCGATCCCGGTCACGAAGGAGGCGTCGTCCGAGGCAAGCCAGAGCGCTGCGTGCGCTATCTCGTCCGGCCGGCAGCGGCGGCCAAGCGGCACTTGCGTCATCAACGCCTTCTCGTTGGCGGCGGCCTCCTCGGGGTCGCCGCGGCGGCTGGTGAACTGCGCCAGCATCGGCGTGTCGGTGAGCCCGGGGCAGATCACGTTGACGCGCACCTTGTCGGGCGCGAAGGTCTGCGCGAGCGACTTGGTCAGGCCGACGATGGCGAACTTGCCCGCCGAATAGACCGGCGAGAAGCGCGAGCCGACGATGCCGGATACTGAGGCAGTGAACATCAGCGATCCGCCGCCGCGCTTGCGCATGTAGGAAATCACCTCGCCCGAGGCGAGCACGGCCGAATCGACGTTCAGCGCCATCGCCAACTGGTAGGCGGCGAAGTCGAGGCCTTCGATGCCGGGCGGACCGGGAATGCCGGCATGCGCCCAGAGTATGTCGATGCCGCCCAGCTTTGCCGCGGCTGCATGGATGCTGTCGCGCGCGTCCTGTGGCTTCGACAGGTCGGCCTGAACGGTGTGGATCGGCAGACCGCGCCCCGCCATCTCGTCTGCAAGCGCCGCCAGCGCCGCGGCATTGACGTCGATGGCGCAGACCTCGGCGCCCTCGGCGCGGAACAGTTCCACGCCTGCCCGGCCCATGCCCGACGCTGCCGCGGTGATGACCGCGAGTTTTCCGGCTAGTCTCATCTATCCCTCCCTCAGGATGCGTAGGCGTCGGGGAACTGACCGGTCGTGCTGATCACGGTCGTGCGGGTCTCGAGATAAGAGTCGAGCGCCTCGATCCCGTTCTCGCGACCCCAGCCGCTGGCCTTGAAGCCGCCATAGGGCGTCGTCCAGCGGATGTATCGATAGGTGTTCACCCAGACGATGCCGGCCCGGATCTTCGCCGCCACCCGATGCGCCCGGCCGGTGTCGCGCGACCAGAGACCGGCGGTCAGGCCATAGTTGGTGTCGTTGGCGATCGAGATCGCTTCCTCCTCGCCGTCGAACGGAATGAGCGAGGCGACCGGCCCGAAAATCTCCTCGCGGGCGATCCGCATCTGGTTGGAAACGCCGGCGAACACGGTGGGCTCGACGAAATAGCCGTCGGCCAGCTGGCCCGTGCTGATCCTCTTGCCGCCGGCGACGAGGTCGGCGCCTTCGGCACGGCCGAGATCGACATAGGACAGCGTCTTGCGCAGCTGCTCCTCGGAGGATTGCGGCCCCATGTGTGTCGCCTCGTCGAGCGGCATGCCGACGCGCACCTTCGCGGCGCGGGCGACGAAGGCCTCGACGACGCGGTCGTAGACCGGCCGCTCAACCAGGATGCGGGAGCCCAGCGCACAGCTTTGCCCGCAGACGGCCCAGGCCGACCCGGTCGCGGCGTTCAGCGCCTGCTCGACGTCCGCATCGGCGAAGATGATGTGCGGCGCCTTGCCGCCGAGCTCGAAGGAGAAGCGCTTCAGCGTTTCCGCGCCGGTGCGAAGGATCGCTTTGGCGGTGCTGCCCTCGCCGGTGAAGGCGATCTTGTCGACGTCGGGATGCGCGACGAGGTGTTCGCCGGCACCATCCTTACCGTAGCCCGGCACGACATTGACGACACCGGGCGGAAAGCCCGCCTCCTCGATCATCTTCGCCAGTTCGAGTGCGGTGACCGGCGTCTGCTCCGCCGGCTTCAGGACCACCGTGCAGCCGGTCGCAAGCGCTGGCCCCAGCTTCCAAGAGGTGGTCAGCATCGGCGCGTTCCACGGCGTGATCGCACCGACGACGCCGACGGGAAGGCGCGAGGTGAAGATATGGACGCTGTCGTCCATCGGGATCGTGCGGCCCCAGATCTTGTCGGCGAGCGAGGCGAACCAGCGGTACCAGTTGGCATGCGCACCGATGTCGCCGCGCGTCTCGCGCAGCGCCCGCCCGGAATCGCGCGCTTCGAGCAATGTCAGCTCCGGCGCACGCTTCTGGTAGATGTCGGCCAGCCGGTAGAGAAGCGCTGCCCTTTCATGGCCCGCCATCTTCCCCCATGGGCCGTCGAGGGCCGCGCGCGCGGCGGCCACGGCCCGGTCGATGTCCTTCGGCCCACCATAGGCGACCCTCGCCCAGGGTCGGCCGGTGGCCGGATCGATGCTGTCGAGCATTCCGCCATCGACAGGCGCTACCCACTCCCCGCCGATGTAGAGCGCCGGGTATTCCACCAGCGCCTCCCGTCCACCACGCATCCGCGACCTCCCACTCGGCATCCGGAGGCGTCGCCCCGGAAGATGCGGCGGACACTAAGCGCCTCGCAGGTAATTTGTCCAGCATCATTGATACTTCGTGCAGCTATATGGACATTTCTGACCGGCCGGGTTGGATTCGAGGGTCAGCGCTACGGGCCGGAC
This sequence comes from Mesorhizobium sp., assembly GCF_024710845.1. Classification (GTDB taxonomy): domain Bacteria; phylum Pseudomonadota; class Alphaproteobacteria; order Rhizobiales; family Rhizobiaceae; genus Mesorhizobium_A. Next base: position 132,207 of record NZ_JANJTZ010000039.1, on the reverse strand, counting down.
GACGCGCGGGTGCCCTGCCAGACGCCGGGATTCCGCGTTGTCCGACGCCGATCTGTTCGTATATGTAGACAATCCCGCGACGCGGCTGGACGGCGGTCGACGGACGATTCGGGGACCAATCCAATGCTGGTGAGACAAGTCGCGAACCTGCTCGACCTGATCGAGTATTTCGCCGAGCGCGGAAAGCCGGCGAGCCTGGCCGAGATCTCTCAGCACTTCGGCTGGCCGCGCTCCTCCACCTTCAATCTGCTGTCGACGCTCGGCCGGCGCGGTTTCCTGTTCGAGCCGGAAGCGCGGGGCCGTTTCTATCCCACCCCGCGGTGGCTGGCATTGGCGCAGACGATCGTCGCGGCCGCCCCGCTGCCTGACGCTCTACTGCGCCTCGCGCGTGACCTCGCCGAGCGGAGCGGCGAGACGATCTGCGTTGGCGCCGCGGCCGGCACGAGCGTGGTCTTCCTGGATGTGATCCAGTCGACCAACCGAGTACGCTACGCGCCCGAGGTGGGACAACGCATCCCCCTCCATGCCACGGCGTCGGGCCATGCGATCATGAGCCAGTGGTCAGAAGCCCAGCGAGCCGCTCTGCTGCGCAAGGTCGTGTTCGAGCGCTACGGCAGCGGCACGCCGATGAGCATCGAGGCGGTCGAGGACCAGATCCGCGCGGGCCTGCAGCGCGGATGGTTTCGCAGTGCGTCCAACTACAGCGTCGATCTCGGCGGCGTGTCCCTGCCCCTGATCGTCGCGGACCGGATCTTCTCCGTCACGGTTGCCGGTCCGATGAGCCGGATGGACACCGCGATGTTCAAAATAGCCCAGGACATGCATGACGCGGTGGCGCGCCAATTCGGCGCGAGCTACCTGCGCACGGAGATCAAGGGGCTGACCACGCCTCCGCTCGAGACGCTCACTGCGCCACTCTGACGGGCTTGCCGGTCCGGCCGGCCTCGATCAGCGCGTCGATCAGGCGGTGGACCTTCAGCGCCTCCTCGCCGGTGACCTTCGGCTCGCGATCCGTTCGGATGGCCTCCACGAAATCGGCCATCACGGTACGGTGGTAGTCGTGCGGGAACGCCATCGGATCGGCGCCCGTGCCCCCGGCCGAGCGGTCCGTCTCGATCGCGAACCTGCGCCCGTCATGCCACTGGACCAGAAGTTCGGTGCCGGCGAGCTTTGCCGTCCCCTTCTCGCAGGTCAGGATGATCTCCTCGGGAAAGCCGGGATAGGCCGCCGTCGTCGCGTCGATGGTGCCGATCGCTCCGTTGGCGAAGCGGACGGCGGCGCAGACCATGTCCTCGGTTTCCATGCGGTGCACCGGCGTCGTCGCCGTGAAGCCGGCGACCTGGTCGATCGGGCCGGCAAGGCTCAGCATCAGGTCGAGCGTATGGATGCCCTGCGAGATCAGCACGCCGCCGCCGTCGCGGGCGAAGGAGCCGCGGCCGGGCTCGTCGTAGTAGCTCTGCGGCCGCCACAGCCGGATGACGGCGGAACAGCCGACAATCGCGCCAAGCTCGCCGGCGCGCAGGAGGTCGGCGAGCTTCGTGCCGGCGGGGCGGAAGCGATGCTGCAGGACCACGCCGAGCTTGACGCCCGCCTTGTGGCAGGCGGCGACGAGCTCCTCGGCCCGCTCCGTGGTGATGTCGAGCGGCTTTTCCATCAGCACATGCTTGCCGGCCTGGGCGCAGCGGATCGCGATGTCGCGATGGGTGTTGGCGGGCGAGAGCACCGCGATGGCCTCGACACTGTCGTCGGCGAGGATCGTGTCGAGGCTGTCGCAGAGCGGAAACGGGAATCTTTCGCCGAAGGCGCGGCGGCGTGCCTCGCTCGGGCTGTAGGCGTGCACCACCTCCACCGTGTCGGCGAGATCGATCAGGCCGCGCGCGTGCGGTGTCACCGCCATGCCGAGGCCAACGATGGCGATGCGTGTCCGGGTCACTCTCGTCGGCTCACGCTGTCACGGGAACGACGGCGGCGGAGAGAGCGGCGAGATCCGTTTCGTCGAGCGTCTCTTTCTCAAGCAGCTTGCGGGCGGTCCGCTCAAGCAGTTCGCGGCGCTCGGTGAGGAGGCCGACGGTACGTTCGAACGCCTCGTCGACCATGCGCTTGACCTCCTCGTCGATCACCGCCGCCGTCTCGTCGGAATAGGAACGCTCCGCCGGACCGTAATAGGGCTGGTCGGTCGCCAGCCACGATCGGCGGTCGGTTTCGAGCGCCACATGCCCCAGTCTCTCGCTCATGCCGTAGCGGGCGACCATGGCGCGGGCGATGTCGGTGACCTTGGCGAGGTCATCAGCGGCGCCGGTCGACAGATGGTGGAAAACGACCCATTCCGCCGCGCGCCCGCCCAGCAGCACGGCCATCTTGTTGTCCAGCTCGTCGCGGGTCATCAGGAAGCGGTCCTCCGTCGGGCGCTGGATCGTGTAGCCGAGCGCGCCGATGCCGCGCGGGATAATCGACACCTTGTGGACCGGATCGGCGCCGGGCAGCGCCATCGCCACCAGCGCATGGCCCATCTCGTGATAGGCGACGATTTCGCGCTCCTTCGGATTGAGCAGGCGATTGCGTTTCTCGAGGCCCGCCACGATGCGCTCGACGGCGTTGTTGAAGTCCTCCATCGTCACCGCATCGGCCTTGCGCCGGGTCGCGAGCAGCGTCGCTTCGTTGACCAGATTGGCGAGGTCGGCGCCGGTGAAGCCCGGCGTCAGCGCCGCGATCTGTTCGGGCGATACCTCGGGCGCGAGCTTTGCCTTCTTCAGATGCACGTTGAGGATCTGGATGCGGCCTGTCCGATCCGGCCTGTCCACCAGGACCTGCCGGTCGAACCGCCCGGCGCGCAGCAGGGCGGGGTCGAGGATTTCGGGGCGGTTGGTCGCCGCCAGCAGCACCAGCCCGGCGGAAGGGTCGAAGCCGTCCAGTTCGACGAGAAGCTGGTTGAGCGTCTGCTCCTTCTCGTCATGCCCGCCGGCCATCGGGCCGATGCCGCGCGCGCGACCGAGCGCGTCGAGTTCGTCGATGAAGATGATGGCCGGAGCCTTGGCGCGGGCCTGTTCGAACAGGTCGCGTACGCGGGCAGCACCCACCCCGACGAACATCTCGACGAACTCCGATCCCGAGATCGAGAAGAACGGTACACCCGCCTCGCCAGCCACGGCGCGCGCGAGCAGCGTCTTGCCGGTGCCGGGCGGGCCAACGAGCAGGATGCCTTTCGGCATGCGGCCGCCCAGGCGCCCGTAGCCGACCGGGTCCTTGAGGAAATCGACGATCTCCTTGAGCTCGTCCTTGGCCTCGTCGACGCCAGCGACGTCCTTGAAGGTCACGCCCGTATCGGACTGGACATAGACCTTCGCCTTGGACTTGCCGATCTGCATCAGACCACCGCCCAGGCCACCGGCACCCATGCGCCGCAGCGCGAACATCCAGACGCCGACGAAGATCAGCACCGGCACGATCCACGACAACAGATCGCGCAGGAAGGTGCTCTCGATCTGTCCGGTCACCACCACGCCCTGGCTCTGGAGATCCTTCGCCAGGTCGGGCTCCACTCGCGTCGTGATGAACATCGGCTTGCCGTCGATCGGCTCCTTGAACTTGCCCTGGATATACTGGTCGGATACGGCCACCTCGGCGATCCTGCCTTCGCGCAGGTAGGTTTCGAACTGGCTGTAGGGGATCTGGGCGACCTGCGTCATCGTCGCGAACAGGTACTGGAAGATCATCAGGCCGATGAAGGCGGCGATCCAGTACCAGGTGTTGAATTGCGTCTTCTTGTCCATCGTCCGCATCTCTTCGGCCGGAATACCGGTTTCAAGGTAGTAGATAGCGCCCGGCCAGGCCAACGCTTTGATCTGCATCATCGAAAGAGACCGCGGCGATGGGCAGCGGGGATGAGACAGGGGCGGCATCGGTCGAAACCGTCACCGCCCCATCCTCATTCGGTGTCCCGAAACCGTCACGCCGCGCCAGGGACAAACGGCGCGCGTTTCAACTCGGCTTGTCGGAAGCGCGCTTCTGCGCCTCGTCTTCCATCAGTTCGTACCACATCGCGTTGAGAACCGCGAAGGCGGCGGCGAGGGGCAGGCCGAGCAGCCAGGCGAAATACCACATGATGAGCGCTCCTTCTCAATAGGCGTGACCGCTGCCGTCGCGGATCCCGGTCGCGTCGACCTTGCCCCAGAGGACCCGGTAGACCCAGCTCGTATAGGCGACGATGAGCGGGACGAAGATGACGGTGACGACCAGCATGATGAACAGCGTCAGATGGCTCGACGACGCATCCCACACCGTCAGGCTCGATCGCGGATCGATCGACGATGGCAGGATGAACGGGAACATCGACAGGCCGACCGTCGAGATGATGCCGACGATCGACACGGCGCTGGCGAGGATCGGCAGCACCTCGCGTCCCATGCGAAGCAGGAGCAGCGCAAGGGCGGCACCAACGAAGCCGAGCGCCGGCGCGATCATCATCCATGGATGGGCGGCGTAGTTCTCGAACCAGATGCCGGTCCCCTGTTCCACCGTCTTGGCAAGCGGGTTGGACGGACCGTCCATGACGACCGCGCTGGTGAAGCGGAAGCCATCTATGCCGGCCGACAGCCACAGGCCGCCCAGCGCGAACAGGGCGATCGTGACGAGAGCGGCGATGCTGCCGTAGGTCCGCGCCCTAGCCGCGACCTCGCCCGTCGTCTTGAGCACGAGCCATGACGTGCCATGCATGACGATCATCGAAACCGACACCAATCCGGCGAGCAGGGCGAACGGATTGAGCAGCTCGAAGAGCGTCGTGCCGTCATAGAAGATGCGCAGGTCGGACCCGAAGCGGAAAGGCACGCCCTGGAGCACGTTGCCGACGGCGACGCCCATGATCAGCGTCGGCACGACACCGCCGATGAACAGCGCCCAGTCCCAGCGCGACCGCCATGTCGGGCTCTCGCGCTTCGACCGGTACTTGAAGCCCACCGGACGCAGGATGAGCGCGAAGAGGATCGCGAACATCGCCAGATAGAAGCCCGAGAAGGACACCGCGTAGAGCGGTGGCCAGGCGGCGAAGATGGCGCCACCGCCGAGGATCAGCCAGACCTGGTTGCCTTCCCAGACCGGGCCGACGGAGTTGATGACGACGCGGCGTTCCAGATCGTTCCTGGCGACGAAGGGCAGCAGGGTGGCGGCGCCGAGATCGAAGCCGTCCATGACGGCGAAGCCGATCAGGAGCACGCCGAGAAGCACCCACCAGATGATGCGCAGCGTCGTGTAGTCGATGAGTTCATGCAGGATCATGACGGTCACTCCGCTGGGACGAGAGAGGGAGGGGCGATGGCCGGCTCGGGCTGATGATCCGGTGCCGGACCCTTGCGGATCGCGGCCAGCATCAGTGACATCTCGACGATGAACAGGACCGTGTAGATCAGCGCGAAGCCGATAATGGTGATCAACACCGTTGCCGCGCCGAGGCTCGACACGGCCGCGGCCGTCGGCAGGACGCCCTCGATGATCCAGGGCTGCCGGCCGACCTCGGCGACGATCCAGCCGCATTCCGCCGCGATCCACGGCAGGGGAATCGCCAGCACCGCGACGCGCAGCAGCCAGGGATAGCGGTCGAGGCGATGGCGCGCCGACAGGTAGGAGAAGGTCGCCATCAGCAGGATGAAGAAGAAGCCGAGACCGACCATGATGCGGAAGGTCCAGAACAGGGTCGGCACATTCGGGACCGTGTCCCAGGCGGCTTGCGCGATCTGTTCATCGGTCGCCTGGCGCGGGTCGTCAACGTAGCGCTTGAGCAGCATCGCATAGCCCAGATCCATGCCGTTCGCCTCAAAGGCGGCACGCGCCTCGTCGGTGACGGCAGCGGTGCTGCCCGCCTCGCGGATCGTCTGCAGCGCGCCATAGGCGGCGATGCCCTGACGAATGCGGACTTCGGCGTGCTGCACGAGTTCTTCGATGCCGGGGATCTCCGTGGTCAGAGAGCGTGTGCCGATCAGGCCCATCACCCAGGGGATGTGCACGGCGTAATGCGTCGTGCGCGCCTCCTGATCGGGGAAGCCGAACGCCGTGAAGGCCGCCGGCGCCGGCTCGGTCTTCCACATCCCCTCGATCGCGGCGAGCTTCATCTTCTGATGCTCGGTGGAGAGGTATCCGCTCTCGTCGCCGAGGACGACGACCGACAGCGACGCGGCCAGTCCGAACGAGGCGGCGACCGTCATCGAGCGCCTGGCGAGTTCGATGCTCCTGCCCTTGAGCAGGTACCAGGCCGATACGCCGAGCACGAAGATCGCGGCTGTAACGTAGCCCGCCGACACGGTGTGCACGAACTTGGCCTGGGCAACCGGGTTGAACAGGACGGCGTAGAAATCATCGACCTCCATGCGCATCGTCTGCGGGTTGAATGCCGAGCCGACCGGATTCTGCATCCAGCCGTTGGCGATCAGGATCCACAGGGCCGAGAAATTCGAGCCGATGGCAACGGCCCAGGTTGCGGCGAGATGGCCGAGCTTCGACAGCTTGTCCCAGCCGAAGAAGAACAGGCCGACGAACGTCGCCTCGAGGAAGAAGGCCATGAGGCCTTCGATCGCCAGCGGCGCGCCGAAGATGTCGCCGACATAGTGGCTGTAATAGCTCCAGTTCATGCCGAACTGGAACTCCATGACGATGCCGGTCGCTACGCCCAGCGCAAAGTTGATGCCGAACAGCGTGCCCCAGAATTTGGTCATTTCCCGCCAGATCACCCGGCCGGTCATCACATAGACCGTCTCCATGATGGCGAGCAGGATCGACAGTCCGAGCGTCAGCGGGACGAAGAGGAAGTGGTAAAGCGCGGTGATGGCAAATTGCAGCCGCGATAGATCTACGATGTCGAGTTCCATGGCTGTTTCCGCTCAGCGGCCTCCTGTGCTTGACCGGTCGTCCTGTCGGGCTTCCGGGCTCCTGCTGTTCCTCTCAATCCGGCCTTAGCCGGCTGATCATTTCTTCATACTCGGCGCTTCCGCGCGCCACGTCGGCGACGATGCGGCCGCCGCTAAGAAGGATGAGCCGGTCAGCGAGTTCAGCCTCCCGGCGGATGTGGGTCGCGATCACGAGCGAGCGGCCTTCCGATCCGGCGGCGATTCGCGCCATGACGTCGCGCGCGGTCTGGCCGTCGAGACCCTCGGTCGGCTCGTCCATCAGCCACACCGGCGCATCGCGCAACAGCACGCGGGCCAGCGCCAGGCGTCTTGCCTGGCCGCCGGACAGGCCGGCGCCAGCTTCTCCGAGCCGGCTGTCGAGCTGGTGCGGTAAACGTCTGACGAAGTCGTCGAGACCCGCCGCGCGGAGCGCCGCGAACATGTCGGCGTCGGACGCATCCGGCTGCGCCAGCGCGAGGTTGCCGCGCAGTGTGTCGGCGAAGAGCTCCGAGCGCTGCGTCAAGAGCGTGGCTGGCAGCGTCTCGATCACGCCGCCGGCAGCAGGCAACTCACCGGCGAGGAGCAATAGCAGCGTCGACTTGCCCGCCCCGCTCTGACCGATGACGGCGACGCGCTCGCCGTGGCGGACGACAAGCGAAACCTCTGACAAGGCCCGACGAGTCCGACCGTCATAGGCCGCGGAGACGTCGCTCAAACGGATCGCGACAGCGGCCCGCGCGGGTTCTTGCGGCGCGATTTCGACGGTCTCTCCACCCAGTCGTGGCGCGAGCCGCCGCGCGGCCAGAAGCGTCCGGCCGAGTTCCACCGCGCCGCGCCGGAGTGGCGCGAAGGGTTCGAGGCTCGCCATGGCGAGCAGGACGGCGAAGGCCGCTGCCGGCGCACCGATCGTGCCGCGTTCGGCGAGAACGGCCGCGACGAGGAGAATTCCTGCCAGCAGGCCTGCGCTCGCCACGCCGAAGGCGAAGCCTGCATCGGTCTCGATCCGGTTCAAAGCGCGATCCGCTTCGGCGAGGCGCTTGTCCGCGGCTGTCACAGCGCTGACCTGAGCGCCGGCGCGACCTGCCATCAGCAGGTCGGTCTGCCCCTTCGCCAGGTCGATCGCACGCGAGCGCAGTGCTTCCAGCGCATGGGCCCGGCGCCGCGCGAATGCCTCCGCGCGCCGGGATGCGAGAAGCGGAATGCCCAGCCCAGCGGCCAGCAGGAGACTGCCGGTGCCGATACCGAGGAGGGGATGAATGAAGCCGAGAGCAACCGACACCGCGAGCGCCGTGCCGACAGCAGCGAAGGCAGGCACGATAACCCTGAGATAGAGCGTATCGAGCGCGTCGATGTCGAGCGTCAGGCGGAACAGGGACCGAGAGGGGCGCATGGCGAGCGTCCGCGCCGCGCCGGGCAAGGCCAAGCCGCGGAACAGCCGCTCGCGCAGCGCCGCAAGGACTTCCAGCGTGGCGTCGTGAGTCGTCAGGCGCTCGCCGTAGCGCGAGGCGGTGCGGCCCAGCGCCAACAGGCGGATCCCGGCGGAGGGCATGAACACGTCGAAGGCAAGCGCCGTCGCAACCGTAGCTCCGGCGATCGACGACGCGGTGATGAACCATCCGGAGAGGCCGAGAAGTGCCGCGCCCGCGAGCGCGGTCGTCAGCGCCATCACCAGGCCGGCCAGGAACATGCGTCGGTCGCCGGTCCGGTAGAGCGCAAGGACGGGGCCCAGATGACGGAACCGGCTCATGCCGCAACCTCCGCCCTCTGGCGTGCCGACAGATCGATCACGCGGTCCATGCGGCTCGTCAGCACCGGATCATGTGTCGCGACGATCAGCGTGCGACCGGCGGAGACGGCGAGCAGGGCCTCGATCACCTCGGCCGCCGTTTCGCTGTCGAGATGGGCGGTGGGCTCGTCCGCCAGGATGAGGCCGGCACCCTGCCCGGCCGCCGCCCGAGCGAGCGCGAGGCGGAGCGCTTCGCCGCCGGAGAGCCCGACGCCGCCCTCGCCAATGGGAGAAGCGCCCCTTGCCGACGCGAGGTCGTCAAGCCGCGCGGCCTTCAATGCGCGTGCGACATCCCGGGTTCTTATCCCAGGCCTGCCGAGCGAGACGTTGCCCGCGATCGTGCCGGGGAAGATGTGGGGCGGCTGACCGACCCAGGCGATCGAGGCACGGAGCCGGGCCGCTGTCGCCGCGTTCAGCGGCTCGCCGCCGATGCGGACCGAGCCCGCCGAAGCCGGCGCCAGTCCGGCGATCAGCGCGAGCAGCGTCGACTTTCCTGCTCCGCTCGGCGCCATGATCGCCACGTGTTCGCCCGCGCGGATGTCGAGGTCGAGACCATCCAGCACCGGTCGATCCCGTACCGGATAGCGGAAGCGGAGATCTTCGACCTTGACGGAAAGCGCGCGCCGTCCTTCCCCCGGGGGGGCAACGTCCTCCGCACGGCCGACGATTGGAATCCCGCTGGCCGAGGCGGCCTCCAGCGCAGCCAGCCCGGCCTGCCCTGCCGCGCGGTCGTGCCAGACCGTCGACAGGTCGCGCAGCGGCTCGAAGAAAGCGGGGGCCAGAAGCAGGATGAACAAGCCCTCGGCAAGCGACAGCCTGCCGCCCCAGGCTCCGAAATCCAGCTGGCCGAGGTAGTGGAAACCGACATAGACGGCGACCATTGCCACGCCGAGCGCGGCGAACAGCTCCAGCACCGCCGACGAGAGGAAGGCGATGCGCAGCACCGCCATCGTCCGCACCCGCAGGCTGTCGGCGTCGGCGCGCAATTGCCGGGCCGTGCGGTCAACCGCGCCAAAGGTCCGGATCGTGGTCAGCCCGCGCAGGCGGTCGAGCAGGAAGGCGTTCATGTCGCCCATCTCGGCCAGCTGCCGCTCGCTCGCCTCTTTCGCGCGCCAGCCGATCAGCGCCATGAACACCGGGATCAGGGGCGCGGCGAGAAGGAGAATGAGGGCGGGTACCCACGAGAAGGCGAACACGCAGGCGAGGATGACCGCCGGAACGACCACTGCCTTGGCACGCAGCGGCTGGAAACGGGCGAGATAGGGCAGGACGGCTTCGGCCTGCTCGGCGAGCGCGCTGGCAATGTGTCCGGACGAAGCCGCGGACATGTCGAGCGGCGACCTGCCCGCCACCGCGGCGATTGCCTCGCCGCGCAATTGCGACAGCCGATCGCGCGCTGAATCGAATGCGATCCTGACGCCGGAGCGCTCCAACGCCGCCCTCAGGAGACCGAGAACGAAGACAGCCAGCGCGGGATAAAGCGCGGCGCGCGCTGGCTCGCCCGCGGCGATGCCGCCCACCGCCAGGCCGATCAGAGCCGCCTGCGGTATCCACATCAGCGCGGCTGCGGTCTGCAGAACCACGCCGAGGCGTGACGAACGATACGAAGCAGCTGACACCCGGAGGCTATCGCCCGCCTCGTCCGCCGGAGCGAAGGAACCAGGAGCCGAGGTGCGGCCAGAATGGGCTGGCTCGATGGCTGTCATGGCGCGGCGGGCTCTTTGCGCTTGCGGCCAAGGGAGACGATCCTGTCCTTCGTGTCGAGGAACTTCGTCACCTTCGATCCGAGGGCAAGCAGCGCGACGAGCCTTTCGGGCTCCAGCCGCTTGACGTCGTCGTACCAGGTCGTGAGCCGCTCGATCAGCGTATGCATTTCGCCCAGCCGCGTCTGCGCGAACCGGTCCTCGTCGCTCGACGGCGCCTGCATGAGCAGTTCGCGCAGGACGGACAGGGTAGGGTCGACCTCGCGCTTCTTGCGCTCTTCCGCGAGGGTGCGGAGGATCTGCCAGACGTCATCGGGGGTCGTGAAGAAGTCGCGCCGGTCGCCGGGCAGATGCTTGAGCAGCACGAGGTTCCAGCCCTGCAGCTCGCGCAGGCTCATCGAGACGTTGGATCTCGAGATTTCCAACGCCTCGACGATCTGGTCGGCGCAGAGCGGGTCGCGGGACACATAGAGCAGCGCATAAATCTGCCCAACCGTCCGGTTAATGCCCCATCGGCTGCCCATTTCGCCGAAATGCAGGACGAAGGCCTGGATCGTCGGGGAGAGGTTCATGCGCTGGCACCACTCATTTCAGTAGTTTCTGAAATCTGTGTATTTGCGATTTCGCCGGGGTGCAATTCACGTTCGCGTATGGGAGCCATGCGCGAGGGATCGCCAGCGGCCACGCCTTGAACCTGTGGGCCAGCGAAGAGCCTTGATATTCATATTTGCGCATCTACTTAACTACGAATGTTCCGATGGCGCGCCGATCGTGCTCCGAAGATCTGCGCCAAGCTTGTGGAGAAGTGGATATGTCCGGCAATCGTCAGATCGTCTGCCCGCATTGCGGCGGCATCAACCGGGTTCCGGACGACCGGCCGGCGGAAGCCGCGCGGTGCGGCAAATGCAAGACGCCTCTCTTTGCGGGCAAGCCGGCCGATGTCGACGCGGCGATGTTCGAAAAGCAGACGCGGCAAAGCGACGTCCCCGTCCTCGTCGACGTCTGGGCACCTTGGTGCGGGCCCTGCCGCATGATGGCGCCGGAATTCGAAGCCGCCGCAAAAGCGCTCGAACCGGAGATCCGCCTGATCAAGCTCAATTCCGAGGCCCAGCCCAGCGTCGCGGGACAACTCGGCATCAGGGGCATACCGACGATGCTGCTCTACGCCAACGGCCGCGAGGTGGCGCGCGTCTCTGGGGCGATGCAGGCCAGGCAGATCGTGTCCTGGGCGCGCGGCCAACTCGGTTCGGCGAAGGGCTGACCCCCCGCCTAGGATTGCCCCAAGGCCTACGCCGATTTAGGCAGCCTTTCCAAACCCTCTTCGGTCGACGAGATCGACCGCCAGGCAGCACCTTGCGTGCCAAGCGGGGCAGCACGGCGTCCCGGCGGGCGCCGCAGCTGGAATATTTTTCCGCAACCGATACGGCGCGCAGAAAAGCGATTGCCTCCCCGTCGGCGGGGTAACAGCCAATGCCTCTGATTTCGACGCGCGATCCGGGAAAATGCGCCGCTCAAAGGTTGCCCAGATGTCGACACCAGAATCCAGGCTCAACGCGTTCCCGATCTTCATGAAGGTCGAGGGCCGCAGCGTCGTCATCGTCGGCAATGGCGATGAAGCGCTGTCGAAGGCGCGGCTTATGGCGCAGTCGAATGCGGATCTGACGATCGTCGCCGAGATTCCCGATGAGGAGTTGGCCGCCTGGGCCGCCGCGAACGACGCGACGCTCCTGCGCGAACCCTACCACTCCGACCATCTCGCGGGTGCGACGCTCGCATTCGCCGCCACTGGCGGGGAAGCGCTGGACGCCCGCATCGTGGCCGACGCCCGCGCCGCCGGGATCTGCGTCAACGCCGTCGACCGTCCGGACCTCTGCGACTTTTTCACACCGGCGCTGGTCAATCGTGCGCCAGTGGCGATCGCCATAGGCACGGAAGGCGCCGGCCCGGTGCTGGCGCAGATGATTCGCACGCGCATCGACCGGATGCTGTCGCCGTCGCTGGGCAAGCTCGCGACGCTCGCCGCGTCCTATCGGGCGGCGGTCGAGACGCTTCTGCCGAAGGGCGCCGCACGGCGCGCCTACTGGAACGAATTCTTCTCCGGCGCCCCCGCGCGGGCGATGGAGATAGGCCATTTCGACGAGGCCCAAGCCGCGGCGGACGAGCTTCTGGCTCGGCGCGGAGCGGTCGAAGGCCATGTCGCGCTGGTCGGCGCCGGACCAGGCGCCGAGGATCTTCTGACGCTTCGCGCGCACCGGCTGCTGATGGAAGCCGACGTCATCGTGCACGATGCGCTGGTGCCTGAGGCGGTGATCGCGATGGGCCGGCGCGACGCCGAGCGCATCGGCGTCGGCAAGCGCAAGGGCTGCCATTCGAAAAGCCAGGCCGAAATCAACGAGCTGCTGGTCGAACTCGGCCGCGCCGGCAAGCGCGTCGTGCGGTTGAAGAGCGGCGATCCGCTGGTGTTCGGACGTGCCGGCGAGGAGATGGCTGCGCTGCGCGATGCGAGCATCTCTTATGAGGTCGTGCCGGGCGTCACCGCCGCTTTCGCGGCCGCCGCCGATTTCGAACTGCCGCTGACGCTCCGCGGCGTCGCCTCGTCGATGGTGTTCACCACCGGCCACGACCTGAAGGGCGGCACGCTGCCGGACTGGGCGAAGCTGGCGATCGCGGGAGCGACGGTCGCGGTCTACATGGGCCGCTCGATCGCGGCGGAGTTGGCGACGCGACTGATCGAAGCCGGCCTGTCACCCGACACCGCTGTGGCAGTGGTGGAGAACGCGAGCCTCGCGTCGAAACGCCTGTTCCACGGGACGCTCGCCGACCTGCCCGCGCTTGAATCGCGCGAGGATCTGACCGGTCCGGTGATGACCATCATCGGCGACGCGGTTGCGGGTGCGCGGTTCGACCGGTCGACGGCGCTGGCAGCCGACATTTTCGTCCCAGTGGCGGCTTAGGCGGAGAATGACGATGAAGATCCTCACCGCAAACCGGCTCACCGACGGAGAAGCCGTCTGGTTCGGCTCCGACCAGCACTGGCACGAGACGATCGACTATGCCGAGGTCGCCCGCGACAAGGAAGCCGAGGAGCGGCTGGAGCGGCTCGGCAAGGAAGCCTTTGCCCGCAACGCGGTGGTGGATGTCGACCTGATCGACGTGGAACTGCTCGGGGGCGAAATCCGGCCGCTCAGGCTGCGCGAGCGTATCCGCGCGGCGGGACCGACGAACCGTACCGATCTCGGCAAGCAGGCGCGGCCGCGTCCTGCGGACGAGGGATTTGCGGCCGGCATCTAGCCGGCGGGCAGGAAACAGACATGTATCGCTACGACGAATTCGATCACTCCTTCGTACAGGCCCGCGTCGCCCAGTTCCGCGACCAGGTCGACCGCCGGCTTGCCGGCGAGATCACCGAGGACCAGTTCCGGCCGCTCAGGCTGATGAACGGCGTCTACCTGCAGCTCCACGCCTACATGCTGCGGGTCGCGATCCCCTATGGCACGCTGTCGTCGAAGCAGATGCGCATGCTCGCCCACATCGCGCGCACCTACGACAAGGGCTATGGCCACTTCACCACGCGGCAGAACATCCAGTACAACTGGCCGGCGCTGTCCGACATGCCCGCGATCCTGGCCGACCTCGCCTCGGTCGAGATGCACGCGATCCAGACCAGCGGCAACTGCATCCGCAACGTGACGGCAGATCATTTCGCAGGTGCGGCCGCCGACGAGGTCGCCGACCCGCGACCCTATGCCGAGATCCTGCGGCAGTGGTCCTCGGTCCATCCCGAGTTCTCCTACCTGCCGCGCAAGTTCAAGATCGCGGTGACAGGCGCGGAGCGCGACCGGGCGGCGATCCAGACGCATGACATCGGCCTGCACCTGAAGAAGAACGAGAAGGGCGAGTTCGGTTTCGCGGTCTGGGTCGGCGGCGGGCAGGGCCGCACGCCGATCATCGCCAAGAAGATCAGGGACTTCCTGCCCGAGGAACACCTGCTCTCCTACACGACCGCGATCATGCGCGTGTACAACCTGCACGGCCGCCGCGACAACAAATACAAGGCGCGGATCAAGATCCTCGTCCACGAGACCGGGACGGAGGAATTCGCCCGTCAGGTTGAGGCCGAGTGGGCCACGCTGAAGGACGGCGCGCTGACACTGCCCGAGGCGGACATCCGCGCCATCGAGGCCTATTTCGCACCGCCGGCACTCGTCGCGCGGCCCGAGGGTGACGAGTCCGTCAAGCTTGCGCGGCTCGATTCCCGCTCCTTCGGCGAGTGGCTCGACCAGAACGTGGTCACGCACAAGCATCCCGACTACGCCGCGGTGACGATATCGCTGAAGGGCATCGGCGAGGTTCCGGGGGACGCGAGCGACGCCCAGATGGACGCTGTCGCCGATATCGCGGAAGCGTTCGGCTTCGGCGAGATCCGCGTCAGCCACGAGCAGAACCTGATCCTGCCGCATGTGGCGCGCGCCGACCTGAAGGCGGTCTACGACCGGCTGGTGGAGATCGGCTTCGCGACGGCGAATTCGAACCTGATCACCGACATCATCGCCTGCCCGGGCCTCGACTACTGCGCGCTCGCCAATGCGCGCTCGATCTCGGTGGCGCAGGATATCTCGCTGCGCTTCGCTTCGCTCGAACGCCAGCGCGACATCGGCGAACTGAAGCTGAAGATCTCCGGCTGCATCAATGCCTGCGGCCACCATCATGTCGGCCATATCGGCATTCTCGGCGTCGAGAAGAAGGGCGCGGAACTCTACCAGGTGACGCTGGGCGGCTCCGGCGACGAGAACGCGTCGATCGGCGAGATCATCGGCCGCGGCTTCGGCCCCGACGAGATCACCGACGCGATCGAGAAGATCGTCGACACCTATCTCGCTCACCGGCGCGACCCGTCGGAAAAATTCCTCGACGCCTATCGCCGCCTCGGCCCGGCGCCCTTCAAGGAGGCGCTCTATGCTAGCGAAGCTAAAGCCGCTTAGCGCGGACGAAGAGGCGGCTATCGAAGCCGCGGCGCTGGAGGCGCGCTACGGCCACCTGGCACCGCAGGACATCATAGCGCTCTCCATCGGGCGCTTTGGCCGCGAGGGGCTCGGCGCAGTCTCGTCCTTCGGCGCCGATTCGGCCGTGCTGCTGCACATGATCGCCCGCGTCGACCCGGCGCTGCAGGTCATCTTTCTCGACACTGGCAAGCATTTCAGCGAGACGCTTCAGTACAAGGATGCGCTCGCCGCCGATTTCGGTCTGCGCAACATCACCGTCTTCGAGCCCCTTCCCTCCGCCCTGGCGGAGAAGGACCCGACCGGAGAGCTGCACAAGACCGACACCGACGCTTGCTGCAACATCCGCAAGGTCGAGCCGATGGCGCGCGCGGTGGAACCGCTCGCGGCCTGGTTCACCGGGCGCAAGCGCTTCCAGGCGGCGACACGCAATGGCTTGCCGGTCTTCGAGGCCGTCGGCCCGCGCATCCGCATCAATCCGCTGGCGAAATGGACGACCGCAGACCTCGCCGCCTACATGCGCGAGCACCGGCTGCGCGAGAGCCCGCTCGTCGCCTACGGCTACCTGTCAATCGGCTGCTTCCCGTGCACCCAGCCGGTGAAGGAAGGCGACGACGCGCGTTCTGGCCGGTGGGCTGGACAAGCGAAGACGGAATGCGGCATTCACCTGTCGGATCTCGACCATTCGCTGACCGCGTCTTCGCTTTAGGACACTTCGATGACTGACCCTTCATCCGCGCCCGAAACGCGGCTCTGGACGCCGTCCGGCTTTCGCGACGACGACTGGAGCCATGCCGAGGCGTTCGACGCGCCCGGCTCGAACGGCAGGCTGATCCTGCCGCTCAAGGCGTTCCTGGAGATTCCGGCGGATGAACGGCTGCGCGACAAGGACCGTCTCGGCGTTCTGCTCGCGCCGGCCGAACCGGTCGAGGCCATCGTCGACCTGCTGGATCAGGTCTCGCTGGTGGCGCTCGCCTTTCCGGCCTTCAGCGACGGACGCTCCTTCTCCAAGGCGGAACTGCTGCGCGGCCGCTATGCCTATGCCGGGCCGATCCGCGCCACGGGACAGGTTCTGGTCGACCAGTTGCCGCATATGCTTCGCGTCGGCTTCGACCAGTTCGAGGTCTCGAACCCGGTGCTGATCGAGCGCCTGGAGAGGGGCGACACAGGCGGGATACCGTTCCAGTACCAGCCCACCGCCACCTCGTCCGACGTCCAGGGCAAGTATTCCTGGCGGCGAACTCGCGACTGAAACTGGTCCGACCAAACCTCTTTTCACCCGCCCGATCATCCTCTAGGATGAAGGAGTTATTTCGAGCTGCGGAATAATTCACTTCAGGGAGGAAGACGATGGCAGGCAAGAAAATCCTCATGCTCGTGGGCGAGTTCAGCGAGGAATACGAGATCTTCGTGTTCGAGCAGACCATGCACGCGGTCGGCCACACGGTTCATGTGGTCTGTCCAGACAAGAAGGCGGGCGAGGTGGTCAAGACCTCGCTGCACGACTTCGAGGGCCACCAGACCTATACCGAAAAGCTCGGCCATGACTATTACGTCAACAAGACCTTCGCCGAGGTGAAGCCGGAGGACTACGACGCCGTCTATTGCGCCGGCGGCCGCGGCCCGGAATATATCCGCATCGACAAGCGCGTGCAGGCGATGGTTCGCCATTTCCACGAAACCGGCAAACCGATCTTCACCATCTGCCATGGCGTGCAGATCCTGATCGCGGTCGACGGCGTGGTACGGGGCAAGAAGGTGGCCGCGCTGCAATATTGCGAACCGGAAGTAACGCTCGCCGGCGGCATCTATGTCGACGTGCCGCCGAACGGCGCATATGTCGACGGCAATCTCGTCTCCGCCAAGGGCTGGCCGGGGCTCTCCAACTTCATGCGCGAATGCCTGAAGGTGCTGGGAACCGAGATCAGCCACGGCCAGCACATGATGCGCCCCGCGCTCGCCGCCTGATCAACCAGCCTCCTACTGGATTCCTTCTCCCGGTCGCGCAAAGATAGGCGCGTATCCGGGAGGAGAACATGGAATTCGACTACGTTATCGTCGGCGGCGGGTCCGCCGGCTCCACGCTCGCGGCGCGGCTGAGCGAAGACCCGGACAAGACGGTCTGCCTGCTGGAGGCCGGCGGCGACGGCAGGCACATCTTCATTCGCGCGCCGATCGCCACCGCGGCGATGCTTCCCGGTCGCCCGAAGATCTCCAACTGGGCCTACGAGACCGTTCCCCAGCCCGGCCTCGGCGGCCGGCGTGGCTACCAGCCGCGTGGCAAGGCGCTTGGCGGTTCAAGCGCCATCAACGCCATGCTCTACATTCGCGGCCATCGCAGCGACTATGACGGCTGGGCGAACCAGGGCTGCGACGGATGGTCCTGGAACGAAGTGTTGCCCTATTTCAAGCGCGCCGAAGGCAACCAGAGGGGGGCGAGCGATCTGCACGGCATGGACGGCCCGCTCCAGGTCGGCGAGCAGCGCAGCCCCCGCCCGGTCGCTCGCGCATTCCTCGAAAGCTGCGCCGAGAACCAGATCCGTCTGACGGAGGATTTCAATGGTGCCGAGCAGGAAGGCGCCGGCCTCTACCAGGTGACGCAGTTCTGGACCGGCAAAAGGGTCGGCGAGCGCTGCTCCGCGGCCGCGGCCTACCTTCATCCGGCGATGAACCGACCCAACCTGACCGTCCTGACCGGCGCACAGGCGACGCGCATCATCTTCGAGGGACTGCGCGCCACCGGCGTGCAGTTCAGACGTGGCCGGCGCCGCGAGACGGTCTCGGCGAAGCGAGAGGTTATCCTGTCCGGCGGGGCGTTCAACTCGCCCCACCTGCTGCTCCTGTCCGGCGTCGGCCCGGCGCTCGAACTCGCCCGGCACTCGATTCCGATCCGCCACGAACTGCCGGGCGTCGGACGGAACCTCCAGGACCATCTCGATTTCATCATGTCGTGGAAGTCGAAAGACCGCGACATGATCGGCCTCAGTCTGCTCGGATCCTTCGATCTCATGCGCCATATCGCCCGCTGGCGCCGGGACGGGACCGGCATGGTCGCGACGCCAGGCGCCGAGGGCGGCGCGTTTCTGAAATCGGATCCGTCGCTCGACAAGCCCGACCTGCAGCTGCACTTCGTGTCCGGCATCGTCGACGACCACGCGCGCAGGCTGCATCTCGGCCACGGATTTTCGTGCCATGTCTGCGTGCTGCGGCCGCGTTCGCGCGGGGAGGTCGGCCTGATCGATTCCAATCCGCTCTCGCCACCGCGCATCGATCCGCAATATCTGTCGGACGAGCGCGATGCGGAGCTGCTGCTCAAGGGCGCCAGGATCATGCGCAGGATACTCGGGTCACCGGCGCTGGCGAAATACCGGGCCAAGGAACTCTATCTCGAGGGCGATCCAGACGACGCGGAGCTGATGCGCCACATCCGCGCCCGCGCCGACACGATCTATCATCCCGTCGGCACCTGCCGCATGGGCAAGGACGACGGCGCTGTCGTCGATCCGCAGCTGCGCGTCCGGGGCATGGAAGGCCTGCGAGTGGTCGATGCTTCGGTGATGCCGACGCTTGTCGGCGGCAATACCAACGCCCCGACGATCATGATTGCCGAGAAGGCGGCCGACATGATCAGGGCGTCCTGAGCTACTTCTTCTTGCGCTTGCGGCCGTAGAGTTCGAATCGGTGGTGGACGATGTCGTAGCCCAGCTTGTGGGCGATCTCGTCCTGAAGCTGCTCGATGCGCTCGGAGTGGAACTCGATGACGTCGCCCGTGTCGATGTCGATGAGATGGTCGTGGTGTTCGCCCGCCGCCTGTTCGAACCGCGCCGGGCCGCCGGCGAAGGCGTGGCGCTGGATCTCGCCCTTGTCCTCCAGCAGTTTCATCGTGCGGTAGACCGTGGATAGCGAAATCGTCGGATCGATCGCCAACGCCCGGCGAAACAGCTCCATCGCGTCCGGATGGTCGGCGCCCTGCGAGAGAATCTGCAGGATCGCCCGGCGCGGACGCGTGATCCGCACGCCTGCATCGCGCAGGCGCTGCTCGTATTCGCGCAGCTTGCGGGCCTCGTTGTCCATGCCGCCTCTATGCGCCAGATGACAATTTTTGCAAGTGGACTTTCCAGTTGCAAACGATTTGCATTTGCATTGACAGCCCGGCGGCGTTGCCCTATGTGATTGCGCGAGGCCGCTCCATGTCCGCGGCGACCCGGAGAAGAGACAAGATGATTTCCATCGTTCGCGGGGCAATGCTCGCGCTGGCTCTGACTGCGGCATCGGTCGTCCCGGCCAACGCCGCCGAGAAGTTCAAGGCAATCACGACGTTCACGGTCATCGCGGACATCGCCCAGAACGTCGCCGGCGATGCCGCCGAGGTGCAGTCGATTACGCGTGCCGGCGCGGAGATCCACAATTACCAGCCGACGCCGCGCGACATCGTCAAGGCGCAGGACGCAGACTTGGTCCTGTGGAACGGGCTCAACCTCGAAACCTGGTTCGAGCGCTTCTTCCGCAACCTGCGAGACATTCCGGGAGTGGTCATATCGGACGGTGTCGACCCGATCGGCATTTCCGAGGGCCCCTATACGGGCAAGCCCAACCCGCATGCCTGGATGTCGCCGAGCGACGTGAAGATCTATGTCGACAACATCGCGGCAGCCTTCGCCAAGTATGATGCGGCGAATGCGGCGACCTATCTGGCCAATGCGGAGGCCTACAAGGCAAAGATCGACGCTACCGTCGCTCCGATCCGCGCCGCGCTCGACGCTATCCCGCAGGAGCGCCGCTGGCTGGTGACCAGCGAAGGCGCGTTCTCCTACCTCGCGCGCGATTTCGCATTGAAGGAGCTCTATCTCTGGCCGATCAATGCGGACGGTCAAGGAACCCCGCAGCAGGTTCGCAAGGTCGTCGACGCCGTGAAGGCCAACGCCATCCCTGTCGTCTTCAGCGAAAGCACGGTCTCGCCCGATCCGGCGCAGCAGGTGGCGCGCGAGACGGGCGCCAGATATGGTGGCGTTCTCTACGTCGATTCCCTCAGCGAGGCGGACGGACCGGTGCCGACCTATCTCGACCTTCTGCGGGTGACGACCGAAACCATCGCGAAAGGCCTGGCGCAATGAACATGGCGCTACGGACGCCAAGCCCGCTGCCAGGATCCGCACAATCCGACGGACTGGCCGCAAGAAACCTCACAGTGACCTACCGAAACGGCAACGCGGCACTTCGGGACGCCTCCTTCTCCATTCCGCGCGGCTCGATTACCGCGCTCGTGGGCGTCAACGGCTCGGGCAAGTCGACGCTGTTCAAGGCGATCATGGGCTTCGTTCCGCTCGCGGCGGGCTCCGTCACCATGTTCGGCCAGCCGGCCGGACGCGCGTTGAAGAAGAACGTAGTTGCCTATGTTCCGCAGGCCGAGGAGGTCGACTGGACCTTCCCGGTGCTGGTCGAGGACGTGGTGATGATGGGCCGCTACGGCCACATGAATTTCCTGCGCATTCCATCGCGCCGCGACCACGATCTGGTGGCGCAGGCGCTCGACCGCGTAGGCATGACGGATTACCGCAAGCGCCAGATCGGCGAGCTTTCCGGCGGCCAGAAGAAGCGCGTCTTCCTGGCGCGGGCGCTTGCGCAAGAGGGCGAGGTAATCCTCCTGGACGAACCCTTCACCGGCGTCGACGTAAACACCGAGGACGCCATCATCGCGTTGATGCGGGGCCTGCGCGACGAGGGAAAGATCATGCTCGTCTCGACGCACAATCTGGGTTCCGTGCCCGACTTCTGCGACCGGGTGATCCTGCTCAACCGCACCGTCCTGGCGGAAGGGCCGACCGACGAGGTGTTTACCCGCGACAACCTCGAGAAGGCGTTCGGCGGCGTCTTGCGGCACTTCGTGCTCGGTGGTTCGGAGTTGCACGACGACGAGGACGCGCGGCAGGTGACCGTCATCTCCGACGACGAACGGCCGCTGGTGGTCTATTCCGAGAAAGGGCTGACCGGGAGTGCCGCTCCCGCCCCGCGCAAGCCCGACGAGCCGGCCGAATGATGACGACGCTGCTCGAGCCGTTCGGCTACGGCTACATGGTCAACGCCATGTGGGTCTCGGCGCTGGTCGGCGCCGTCTGCGCCTTCCTGTCGGCTTTCCTGATGCTCAAGGGCTGGTCGCTGATCGGCGACGCGCTTTCCCACTCGATCGTGCCGGGTGTGGCCGGCGCCTACATGCTGGGCCTGCCCTTCGCGCTCGGCGCGTTTCTGGCCGGCGGGCTCGCGGCGGGCGCCATGCTCTTCCTCAACCAGCGGACCAGACTGCGTGAGGACGCCATCATCGGCATGATCTTCACCTCCTTCTTCGGCCTCGGCCTGTTCATGGTATCGCTGTCGCCGACATCGGTGAACATCCAGACCATCGTGCTCGGCAACATCCTCGCCATCACGCCGGCCGACACGTTCCAGCTCGTGCTGATCGCCGGCGTGTCGCTCGCGATCCTCCTTGCCAAGTGGAAGGACCTGATGGTCACCTTCTTCGATGAGAACCATGCCAGGTCGATCGGATTGCGGCCCGGCCTCCTCAAGGGTGTCTTCTTCACCCTGCTGGCGGCCTGCACGGTCGCAGCGCTGCAGACCGTCGGTGCCTTCCTGGTGATCGCCATGGTCGTCACCCCGGGTGCGACGGCTTATCTCGTCACCGACCGGTTCCCGCGCCTGATCGCCATCGCGGTGGCGATCGGGGCCGTGTCGAGCTTCCTCGGCGCCTACATCTCCTATTTCCTCGATGGCGCGACGGGCGGCGTGATCGTCGTCCTGCAGATGACCGTTTTCCTCACCGCCTTCGTCTTCGCGCCCAAGCACGGGCTGCTCGCCGCGCGGCGCAAGGCGCGCGAAGCACTGGAGGCGGGCGCATGATGGAGACCCTGCTCCTGCCCTTTTCCTTCCCGTTCATGCAGCAGGCCTTCATCGTCTCGCTGCTGGTCGCCGTGCCGATGGGGCTCCTGTCGCCGTTCCTGGTGCTGAAGGGCTGGTCGCTGATGGGCGACGCGGTCAGCCACGCCGTGCTGCCGGGCGTGGTGCTCGCCTATGTCGTCGGCCTGCCGATCGGGGTCGGCGCCTTCGCCGCCGGCATGCTGTGCGCCGTCGGCACCGGGTATCTCAAGGAAAACAGCCGCATCAAGGAAGATACCGTCATGGGCGTCGTCTTCTCCGGCATGTTCGGGCTGGGGCTGGTGCTCTATTCGATGATCGAGACCGAGCTGCATCTCGACCACATCCTGTTCGGCGACATGCTCGGCGTCGGTTGGGCCGACATCGCGGAAGCGGGCGTCATCGCCGCCATTGTATCCGCAGCCCTTCTGGTGCGCGGTCGCGACCTGATGCTGCACGCCTTCGACCCGCAGCATGCCCGCGCCATCGGGCTCAGCGTGCGCCTGCTTCACTACGGGCTTTTGGTGCTGCTCTCGCTGTCAATCGTCGGCGCGCTGAAATCTGTCGGTATCATCCTCGCCATCGCGCTGCTGATCGCGCCGGGCGCGATCGGTTTCCTGGTAGCACGCCGCTTCGGCGTGATGCTGGCGGTCTCGGTCACGGTCGCAGTCGTCGCTTCGCTTGCCGGCGTCTACCTGTCCTTCTTCCTCGATTCCGCGCCGGCGCCGACCATCGTCCTGCTCATGAGCGGCACCTTCGTGGTCGCCTTCCTGCGCGCGGGCATCACCCAGCCGGTGGAGGACGCGGCGACCTGACCATCGGCGGGGCCCAAGAACCCATCCACGGTCCGCGCGAATCGCATATCATCGGGCGCATGATCTTCTCACTCCTGAGAAAGCCCGAACCGCGCCGGCTCGCCGAACCGCTCGAGCGGTTGCACGAGGTGGCCGGCCGCTCGCTGCCGCTGCGCATCGTCGAGAACGCTCGGGCCAGGCGCCTGACCCTGCGCATCGACGCCGGCGGGCAGGGTTTACGCGTTACGGTTCCGCCGGGAATCTCGACGCGCGAGGTCGACCGGTTCGTCGATCGCCACCAAGGCTGGCTGGAAGCCCGGCTGGCCAAGGTGCCGGACAAGCCGCAAGTTCGGCCCGGGGTGAAGATCCCGGTGCGGGGCGTCGCACACCTGATCGTGCACGAACCCGGCAAGCGCGGGTCGGTCACCGTTTCCGAGATGGATGGCGCTCCCGCCCTCGTCGTGCATGGCGAACGCGCCCACCTGCCGCGCCGCGTCGCCGATTTCCTCAAGCGCGAGGCGAAGAAGGATATCGAAGTCCTGGTGGCCAAGCACACCGCCGCCGTTGGCCGCAAGGCCAAGGCAATCCGCTTCAAGGACACGACGAGCCGCTGGGGCTCATGCACCTCGGACGGCAGCCTGTCCTTCTCCTGGCGCATCATGATGGCGCGGCCGGCGGTGATCGACTATCTCGTCGCGCACGAGGTGGCGCATCTGAAGGAGATGAACCACGGGCCGAAATTCTGGGCGCTCTGCCGCGAGCTGTGCCCCCGCACCGACGAGGCGCGCGCCTGGCTGAAGAAGAACGGCAGCGCGCTGCAGGCGATCAGGTTCGAGTAGGTCTCACCCGTCGTTTCCGGCGTTGAGCTGTTCGGGCCGCAGCCCTTCCTCTCCCGGGCGCGGCCAGGGCAGGAAATCGGGATCGAACTCGTCGCTCGAAAAATAGTCCAGCGCACGACGGCCTTCGCCGCCGTCGAAGCCCGACTGATCGAGGAGATGACCGATCACCTGGTACGCCTGTGCGATCTTCTCGTTGAGCTGGTCGATCGTTGCTGCCTGCGTGGCCATCTGGTGCCCCTTCTGCTCCTGCCTCGGGAATAGAGTAGGGCGGAGCGCAGGACGCCTCAATGCCGCCGGCTGCGTGTTTTTCTCGACTCGGGCGACCGTTCGTGGCATTTCGCCCGCATCATGCCCCTCGACATCAAGATATGCGGCCTGTCCACGCCCGAGACGATCGCGGCGGCGCTCGATGGTGGGGCGAGCCATGTCGGCTTCATCTTCTTTCCGAAGAGCCCGCGCAACGTGACGCCGCAGCAGGCGGCCGGGTTGCGGCAGGCGGCGAACGGCCGCGCCAAGGCGGTCGCCGTAACAGTCGACGCGACGGATGAGTTCCTCGACGCGATCGTCTCGGCGATGCGGCCCGACATGCTGCAATTGCACGGCAAGGAAATGCCGGAGCGCGTGGCGCAGGTGCGGGAGCGTTTCAACCTGCCGGTGATGAAGGCCCTGTCGGTTAGCGAGCCGACGGACCTGCTGCCGATCCAGGGGTTTGTCGGCGTCGCCGACCGGCTGCTGCTCGACGCCAAGGCGCCAAGGGGCTCCGAACTGCCCGGCGGCAATGGCGTGTCCTTCGACTGGCGCCTGCTCGCCGCGCTCGACCCCGGCCTCGACTACATGCTGTCGGGCGGTCTCAATCCCGGTAACGTCGCCGAGGCGATCCGCATCGCCCATCCGCCCGGGCTCGATGTCTCGTCCGGCGTCGAGTCCGCACCGGGGATCAAGGATATCGCGCTGATCGAAGCGTTCTTCGAGGCCGTACGGGCAGCGGAAAGCTAGGAAGCCTGCTGGGACGGTTTACTTTTTGCCCCGGAAAGGCAAATAGCTCTGCTGCATCGCGTGAGGGGCAGAACGCTGCCCGTATTCAGGAGTCCGGCATGAACAAGCCGATCGAGCCCAATTCCTTCCGCACAGGTCCCGACGAACAGGGCATGTTCGGCATCTTCGGCGGGCGTTTCGTCGCCGAAACGCTGATGCCGCTCATTCTCGACCTCGAGGAGCACTGGCACGCGGCGAAGAAGGACCCGGCCTTCAAGGCCGAGCTCGAGCACCTGAACAAGCACTATACCGGCCGGCCTTCGCCGCTCTATTTCGCTGAGCGGCTAACCGAGCATCTCGGCGGCGCGAAGATCTATTTCAAGCGCGACGAGCTGAACCACACCGGCTCGCACAAGATCAACAATTGCCTGGGGCAGATCCTGCTCGCCAAGCGCATGGGCAAGAAGCGCATCATCGCCGAGACAGGCGCCGGCCAGCACGGTGTTGCCTCGGCCACGGTTTCCGCCCGCTTCGGTTTCCCCTGCGTGGTCTACATGGGTGCGACCGACGTCGAGCGGCAGGCTCCCAACGTGTTCCGCATGAAGCTGCTGGGCGCCGAAGTCCGTCCGGTCACCGCCGGCCACGGCACGCTCAAGGACGCGATGAACGAGGCACTGCGCGACTGGGTGACCAATGTCGACGACACCTATTACCTGATCGGCACCGCCGCCGGCCCGCACCCCTATCCGGAGCTGGTGCGCGAGTTCCAGTCGGTGATCGGCCGCGAGACCAAAGAGCAGCTGATGGAAGTGGAGGGCCGGCTGCCCGACATGCTGGTGGCCGCGGTCGGCGGCGGGTCGAATGCGATCGGCCTGTTCCATCCCTTCCTCGACGACCGGTCGGTGCAGATCGTCGGCGTAGAGGCCGGCGGCAAGGGCCTCGACGGCGACGAGCATTGCGCCTCGCTCACCGCCGGCTCGCCCGGCGTGCTGCACGGCAACCGCACCTATCTGCTGCAGACGGCCGACGGCCAGATCAAGGACGGCCATTCGATCTCGGCCGGCCTCGACTATCCCGGCATCGGACCGGAACATTCCTGGCTCAAGGAATCCGGCCGCGTCGACTACGTGCCGATCATGGACACGGAGGCGCTAGAAGCCTTCCAGCTCCTGACCCGGATCGAGGGCATCATTCCGGCGCTCGAGCCCAGCCATGCGCTGGCCGAGGTGATGAAACGCGCCCCGAAGATGGGCAAGGACAAGATCATCGTGATGAACCTGTGCGGCCGCGGCGACAAGGACATCTTCACGGTCGGCAAGATCCTCGGCATGGAGCTGTAGGCGACGGTCCCGTTTGGCGAGGTGCTCGCGGATGTGCTACGTTTGACGGACGCGAAGATGGGAGCATGACAATGGGCGAAGTGCCGCTTTCCCTTCATGTGACGGCAGACGTGAAGCGAGAGCTGGAGGAGCACGCACGCCTGCTGAATATCTCGGAGTCCGAAATCGCCGAGCGCGCCATCGAATCCTATCTCGAGATCCCTGCCCGTGAACGCGCGATCCTGAAAGAGAGGATCGCCGAGGCCGACAAGGGGGTGTTCATCTCCTCAGAAGCCATGATGCGATGGATGGAAAGCTGGGGCAGCGATAACGAACTTGCTCCTCCGGAGCCGGATGTTTTTCTGCCGCCACGGCAAAGATGAAGCTGATCTACCTCGCATCAACCAGGGCTGACCTGGACTGGTTCCGAACCTACTATGGCAGGGTCTTCCCAGAAGGTGCGGCCGCCGCTCGCCGACACTATGCGAAGGCCATCGACAATATCGTCGACAGCCCTTACATCGGCCGTTCGATAGGCTTGGAAGGCTTGCGGAAACTCTCCGTCCCGAGGACTCCCTTCGCCATCTTCTACCAAGTTGTAGAGGATCGTATCGAAATCGTCCGTGTCTGGGATCAGCGCGCGGATCCCGAGCTGCTCGAGTTTCATGAAGAGGCTGCAGTCCTAGAATGACCACCCGCATCGACCGGCGCATGGCGCGACTGAAAGGCGAGGGCCGGCCGGCGCTCGTGACGTATTTCATGGGCGGCGACCCCGACTATGCCACCTCGCTGTCGATCATGAAGGCCCTGCCGCGGGCCGGTGCCGACATTATCGAGCTCGGCATGCCCTTCTCGGACCCGATGGCCGACGGACCGGCCATCCAGGCGGCGGGCCTGCGGGCGCTCAAGGCCGGCCAGACGCTGCGCAAGACGCTCGATATGGCGCTCGAGTTCCGCAAGTCCGACGACGAGACGCCGATCGTGCTGATGGGCTACTACAACCCGATCTACATCTACGGCGTCGAGCGGTTCCTGGCCGACGCGAAGACTGCGGGCATCGACGGGCTGATCGTGGTCGATCTGCCGCCGGAGATGGACGAGGAGCTGTGCATCCCGGCGCTGAAGGCGGGGCTCAACTTCATCCGGCTCGCGACGCCGACCACCGACGACAAGCGCCTGCCCAAGGTGCTCGAGAACACGTCGGGCTTCGTCTACTATGTATCGATGACGGGCATCACCGGCTCGGCGCTCGCCGACACGAGCCAGGTCGCCGCCGCGGTGAAGCGGATCAAGAGCCACACGCCGCTGCCGGTCTGCGTCGGCTTCGGCGTCAAGACGGCCGAGCAGGCGCGCACGATCGGCGCCTCGGCCGACGGCGTGGTGGTTGGCACGGCAATCGTCAACGCGATCGCCAGCGTGCTCGGCCCGAAGGGCGAGAAGACCGCCGATCCGGCGGATGCGGTCGCCACGCTCGTCTCAGGCCTGGCCGCCGGGGTTCGCGCGGCGCGCCTTGCTCCCGCCGAATAGTCGCCCCACATTGGGGCAAGCAACGCGAGACCGGCCATGAACTGGATCACCAACTACGTCCGCCCGAAGATCAATTCGATGCTCGGGCGCCGCGAGATACCCGAGAATCTCTGGATCAAGGATCCCGAGACCGGCGAGATGGTCTTCCACAAGGATCTGGAGGAAAACCAGTGGGTCATCCCCTCCTCCGGCCACCATATGAAGATATCGGCCAAGGACCGGCTGAAATTCTTCCTCGACAATGGCGAGTATACGCTCGTCGAAAACCCCAAGGCGCCGGTCGATCCGCTGCGGTTCCGGGACGAGAAGCGCTACACCGACCGCCTGAAGGACGCCAAGGCGAAGACCGGAATGGAGGACGCGATCCTGACGGGCCGCGGCACGATCGAGGGCCTCCCGATCATCGCCTGCGTGCAGGACTTTGCCTTCATGGGCGGGTCGCTCGGCATGGCGGCCGGCGAAGCCATCATCAAGGCGTTCGAGATCGCGCTTGCCGAGAGGCGGCCGATGGTGCTGTTCGCAGCTTCCGGCGGCGCACGCATGCAGGAAGGCATCCTGTCGCTGATGCAATTGCCGCGCACCACGGTCGCGGTGGAACGGCTGCGTGAGGCGGGACTGCCCTATGTCGTGGTGCTGACCAACCCGACCACCGGCGGCGTGACCGCGTCCTACGCGATGCTCGGCGACATCCATATCGCGGAGCCGGGCGCGCTGATCGGCTTTGCGGGACCGCGCGTCATCGAGCAGACCATTCGCGAGAAGCTGCCGGAAGGTTTCCAGCGGGCGGAGTATCTGATGGAGCACGGCATGGTCGACATGGTCGTATCGCGGCTGGAGATGAAGGAGACGGTCGCGCGTCTGCTCAAGATCCTGATGCATACGCCGGTGGCGCAGGCTGACGCCCAGATGGCGCACGCGGTTCCTCCCGCAGTGACGGCTGGCGCCTAGAGTCCGACGTCGACGTCCTCATTTTCCCGACGCAGGCGTGGAGTGACCGAGCCATGAACGTCCTGCGACCGGAAGGCATGTTCCCGATGACGAAAAGCGCTGCCGAACGCGAGATCGATCGGTTGATGACCCTGCATCCGAAAGGGTTCGACCTGTCGCTCGGCCGAATTCGCCGGCTGCTGGAGAAGCTGGGAAGTCCGCAGGACCGGCTGCCGCCGGTGATCCATATCGCCGGCACCAACGGCAAGGGTTCGGCGGCCGCCTTTTCGCGCGCCTTGCTGGAGGCGAGCGGCCATGTCGTGCACGTCCACACGTCTCCCCACCTCGTCAACTGGAATGAACGCTACAGGATCGGCGCGCCCGGCGGCGGCAGGTTCGTCGAGGACGAGGTATTCACGGATGCCATCAGGCGCGTCGGCGCGGCGAATGAGGGTCAGACGATCACCGTCTTCGAGATCCTGACGGCCGTCGGCTTCCTGCTGTTTTCCGAGCATTCGGCGGATGTGGCGATCATCGAAGTCGGGCTCGGAGGTCGCTTCGACGCGACGAATGTGATCGAAAACCCGGCCGCCTGCGCGATCATGCCTGTGTCGCTCGACCACGAGGCCTATCTCGGCGATCGGGTCGAGCTGATCGCGGCCGAAAAGGCGGGCATCATCAAGCGCGGCAGGCCGGTCGTGGTCGGCGCGCAGGACAGCGAGCTCGCGCGCGAGGTGATCGTGGCCACCGCGGAGCGGCTGCATGCGCCAGCCCTCGTCTACGGGCAGGACTTCATCGCCTTCGAGGAGAGCGGGCGCCTGATCTACCAGGACGAAGACGGGCTTCTGGACCTGCCCCCGCCGCGCCTGCCCGGACGGCACCAGTTCGCCAACGCCGCCGCCGCGATCGCGACGGTCAAGGCCGCGGGCTTCGACCTCAGCGTCGCCGCCGTGGAGAAAGCGATGCAGACGGTCGAGTGGCCGGGACGGCTCCAGAAACTCAGCACCGGCCGCCTGACCGAATTCGCGCCTCCCGGTGCAGAACTGTGGCTCGACG
The DNA here is from genome assembly GCF_024710845.1 of Mesorhizobium sp. Taxonomy (GTDB): domain Bacteria; phylum Pseudomonadota; class Alphaproteobacteria; order Rhizobiales; family Rhizobiaceae; genus Mesorhizobium_A. The sequence goes on along the minus strand of NZ_JANJTZ010000039.1, from coordinate 102,497 downwards.
GCGGACACAATCCGGGCGCGAGCGTCGTCATCGCCGAGGCGATCGCGGAACAGGAGGAGCGCTTCCCCCGGCCGCTGTTCCTGATCTGCGGCATGATCAATACCAAGGACCAGACGAATTTCTTCCGCGCCTTCGAAGGCATGGCGCGACATGTCTACACCGTGCCCGTCAACATGAGCGAGGCCAGCGTGCCGAACACGGTGCTGGCGGCGCATGCGGCGGACGCGGGTCTCTCGGCGGAGCCGGTCTCCTCCATCGAGAACGCGCTGCTCCTGCTGCGGGACAATTGGGAGGAGGGCGAAACCCCGCCGCGCATCCTGATCTGCGGCTCGCTCTACCTGGCGGGCGAAGTCCTGCGCCTCAACGGCACGCCGCCGAAGTAAGAAAAAGCCCGGCGCGATGGCCGGGCTTGTTCTTTTCGAGAGCGGTCGGGACGATCAGACGTTGCCCGAAATCCAGTGCGACAGCGCGGTCTTGGGCGCCGCGCCGACCTTGATGTCAGCAACTTCACCGCCCTTGAACATCATCAGCGTCGGGATCGAGCGGACGCCGAACTGGGCCGCGATTTCCGGGTTCTCGTCGATGTTGAGCTTGGCGATCTTCACCTTGCCGGCCATCTCGTTGGAGATCTCGTCGAGCGACGGGCCGATCATCTTGCACGGACCGCACCATTCCGCCCAGAAATCCACGACGACGGGCTCAGCGGACTGCAAAACGTTTGCGGCGAAGTTGTTCTTGTCGACCTTGACGGTGGCCATGGTGGCGCTCCTTGCCTGAATGACGAGAAAGGCGGCTTCGAAGCCGCCCGAACTTGGTCCATATGTGGTGGCGCACGGCTGTGCGTTCAAGCCGGACTGTCTCACGCTCGCGTGAGTCGTTCAAGCGCGGCATCCATCAGTGCGGCAGGCAGTTCGATCAAGCGCGGCGCTTCGGTGAACAGCAACGCGGCGGCGACCTCACGGCCGGGATAGACCTGGGCGAGGAGCGCCCGATAGAGCGAAAGCTGCACGACGTAGGTTTCGGGCACGGCGGACAGGTCCTTCGGCGGCGGACGGTTGGTCTTGTAGTCGACGATCAGCACGCGGCCGGCCGACAGCGACAGGCGGTCGATGGTGCCGGAGACAACGACGTCGCGACCGCCCAACGTGACCGTTCCTGTCACGGCGACCTCGGCGCGCGAACCGGCGGCGAAGACCGGGCTAAACAGCGGATCGGATAGCACCTGGCGCACCGAGGCCCAGGCGTGGTCGCGGTCGATGGCCGTCCACCCGCCCTCGGCATTGTCGAGATAGCGGCGCGCGGCCGCTTCGCGGTCGTCCTCGGCCATGGCGGGGAGCATCTGCAACAGACGGTGGATGGCGAGGCCGCGGGCGATCGCGAAGGACGGATCCTCCCGCGGGTCGAGCACCGGCGAGCGCGCAGGCGCGACATTTTCCCCCGGCGGGTCGAGGAGCGCGGCCGCAGCGGAGGGCGACAGGGCTCTGGCGGGCGCGTGTTGCTCGGGCAGGGGCGCAAGCGGAGCGAAGACCGCACCGGCCGGCGCCGGCGGAGATGTCGCGGATCCGGCCGGCAGAGGAGCCTCGGGACTGCGCCGGAAGCGGAGGATGTCAGCTCCGGTTACCGGATGCGGCACGGTGCGGCTGTGCGGCGACGCCGAGAGCGCACTCGCCACGAGATCGTGCCAGATGCCCGGGACCGGGTTCTGCTTGCCGCGGTAGCCGCAGACGATCAGCCGGTCCTCGGCCCGGGTCATGCCGACATAGAGCAGACGACGGTATTCGTCCTCGGCCTTGTCGGAAAGGATGCGGTTCTGCGCCACCGAGACCGAGTTCGTCATGTCGGATCCGGCCCGCCAGAGATAGCCGGGGCCCCGCCAGGCACCGTTCCGAGCCTCTATCGGGATCAGGCGCGGCAGGTGTGCGTCGATGGTCGGCCGGCCGGCGCCGTCGACCAGGAACACGACCGGCGCCTCTAGGCCCTTGGCGGCGTGGACCGTCATGATGCGCACCTCGTCGCGCGTCTGGTCCATTTCGCGCTTGATGTCGGGGGCGGCGGATTCCAGCGAAGCGAGGAAGGATTCGAGCCCGGGCAGGCCCGTGCGCTCCACGGCCAGCGCGAAGCTCAGGAACTCGTCGAGGATCTCGCCGGCCGAGGGTCCGAGCCGTTCCACCATCTTCGAGCGGACGCCGTCGCGGGCTAGGACCGCGGCATAGAACTCGAACACGGGCTTGAACGCCGCCTCGTTGGCCCAGCGGTCGAGGCTTTCGACGACCGGAGCGAGGCCCGGTTCTGCCTCCGCCCGCTGGCGCAGCGCACGGCCGAGCGGCGCATCGTGCCGGTTCCAGGCTAGCTCGAAAAGCTGTTCCTCCGAGAGACCGAAGACGGGGCTGCGCAGGAGTGCCGCCAGCGACAGGTCGTCGTGCGGCTGTAGGGCGACGCGCCCGAGCGCGATCAGGTCCTTTACGGCGATATGGCCGGACAGGCTCAGCCGGTCGGCGCCGGCGACATTCACGGCACGGTTCTTCAGGGCCCGCGACAGCGCATGGACGAAGCGGTCGCGCTTGCGCACGAGGACGAGCACGTCGCCGGCCGTCAGCCTGCGGGGCGCGCCGTCGACCAGCTTGCCTTCGAGGCACTCGCCGTTCCTGATCCAGTCGCGGATCGTCGTGGCGATCTGTTCGGCAAGCTGCACCGCCGGCGCCGACGCATGGTCGATCGCCTGGGTCCAGTCGTCCGGCTCTTCCACCTGCTGCGGCTCGATCAGCGGCCAGACCTCGACATGGCCCGGCTGCAATTCGCGGATGGTCGGGTGCTCGATCGGCTCCTCGTCCTGTGTCAGGCCCTTGCGGGCCGCGTCGGCGGCGAACACGAGATCCACGGCGCCGAGTACATCCGTCGTGGAACGGAAGGAGCGCTGGAGGCGGACGCGCTCAAAACGACCGCCAGAGCCCCGAACCTTCTCAGAGAAAGCGGCGCCGCTGAGGGAGAAGGATTCGGGATCGGCGCCCTGGAAGGAGTAGATCGACTGCTTCTCGTCGCCGACGGCGAAGACCGTGCGGGTGACGTTGTCGCGCGCGCCGAGCCCGGCGAAGAACTCCTCGGCTAGCCTGCGCACCACCTGCCACTGATCAGGACTGGTATCCTGCGCCTCGTCGACCAGAACATGGTCGATGCCACGATCGAGTTTGTACTGCACCCAGGGCCCTACATCGGCGCGGGCGAGCAGCCGCACCGTGCGCGAGATCAGGTCGTTGAAGTCGAGGAAGCCGCGCGCCGCCTTCAGCCGCTCGTAGCGGCCGATCAGCACGTCGGCGACGGTGAGAGCCGCGACCGTCGCCTCGATCATGCGATGGAGCGCGACGCGGTCGACCACAGCGACAAGTGCCGCCGACGCGGCGCCATACCTCTCGGGTAAGTCCGGGAGTTCGGCAATCAGGGCCTTCTTGAAGGCGGAAGGGCCGTAGGGGTCGCCATCGGCCTTTAGGAACCCCTTGCGAAGATGCTCGAACCGGACCAGGGGATCCTGCGCCTCGAAGGCCAGCGTCGCATCAGGCAGGATGTTGTTCACGACCGTTCGGGCATCGTGCCTGACTGAGGCCTGCGCGAAGTCGGCAAAATAGTCCGGTGGGAAGCCGGGCAAGGGCCAGATGGCGGCCGCCAAGCCGGATACGCTGTCGGTGCGTTCGAAGCCGAACTCCTCGAAGAGGGCCGACATGTCGCTGCCGAGCTGGTCGAGGAAGGCGCGCAGCTTCTCGCGCTTGGCGACGATCTCGCCCAGCAACCTGTCCAGCCCCGCCTCGCCGGCAATCGCCAACACACGCTCGAAGGCGCCGGCCAGTGCCTCGTCCTGGCGCGCGGCGATCCCTGTCAGCATGTCGCGGCGGGCCTCCGCGACCAGCGCCTGTTCCATCTGGGCGTCCAGCATGTCGAAGTGTCCGGCAATGTTCGCTTCGAGCGGGAACTGGTGCAGGATCGCCTCGCAGAATGCATGGATGGTCTGGATCTTCAGCCCGCCAGGCGTTTCGAGCGCGCGGGCGAAGAGCTGGCGGGCGCGCCGCAGGCGGGCAGCGGACGGCGTCGATCCGTCTATCCGGGCGATCTCCGCGCTCAGGCTGGTTGCGTCGAGCGTGGTCCACCGGGCGAGATCGCGAAAGACGCGGTTGGACATGTTGGCGGCGGCGGCCTTGGTGTAGGTCAGGCAGAGGATCTTCGACGGTTCGACGCCGTCGAGCAGGAGCCGGATCACGCGCTGCGCAAGCACATGCGTCTTGCCCGATCCGGCATTGGCCGAAACCCAGGCCGAACTCGACGGATCGGAGGCGCGGGCCTGTTCGGCCAGCGTGTCGGCCGGGATGACGAGCCTGCCGCTCATTCGCCTCCCTCCCCGCCGGTGTCGTCGCCGCCCGCAGACCATTCGAGCACGCGGGCGAGATGGTCGTAGTCGCCGTCGGTATCCCCCTCCTTGAACGGCAGGGCGCGGGAGAGATAGCCGGCGCGCGGGTTGTCGTAGTGCTGGAGAAGCCGCTCCAGCCGCTCCCAGGCCTCCTCGGACATGTCGGCGGCAGTCTTGAGCGAGCCCCTGATGTCGAGGATCGACTCCTCCTCCACGTCGCCGCTCGCCCTGAGCCGCACATAGGCGAGCTGGCCGGGAGTCAGCGCGCCGAGGCCTGCGAACGCGCCGCGCATCATGAGCGCCCCTTCCAGGGGCAGCTGCGGCGAGACCAGGCGGTGCGCCTGGACCTTCGAGGGCGAGGAGCCGGTCTTGTAGTCGAGAATGTCGGCCAGGCCGCCATGCGTGACATCGATCCGGTCGGCCTGGCCGGAGAGAGTGACATCCGTCGACCCGACGAGAGTCGCTTCAGCATAGGCCTCGGCATGACGGATCGTCGCATCGGCGCGCTTGCTGCGCTCCCATTCGACGAGATTGGGCGCCATCAGCGCGAAGCGCGGCCACCACACTGCATGTATGTCGGCGGGAAGCTGTTCCTCGGCGAAGCGCAGCCGCGCGATGTCGAGCAGGCGCTCGACCGCATCGGCCGCGCCGGCGTCCACTCCGGAGAGGGTGAAGCGATGCAGGATGTCGTGGAACAGCGTGCCCCGCTCGGCGGCGCCGGGATCGCGCAGCAGCGGATCGAGCGGATCGAGCCGAAGCACCTTGCGCGCATAGATCGCATAGGGATCGCGGCGGAGCGTCTCTACCTGCGTCACCGAGAAGTGCCGCGGCCGCGCCGCGAGCGGCGGCGCCGGATTGGGCCGGCGGGCGAAATCCACGGATTGCGGGGCGTCCAGCGCGTGAAACCGGGCCTCGGCGATCAGTATCGCGCCCCGCGCCCGGATTTGCTTAGCCGGCTCTTCCCCGATCAAAGCCACAAGGCGCTGCAGCCAACGCGATGGCACCGACGGTGCGTCTCCGGCGCGCGCGGACCGCGTCAGGATGATCTGGCGCGCGCCCATCGCCATCTGGAAATCATGGGCCGCCTGGCCGATCCGCCGCTCCGGCGGATCGAGGTCAAGGCCCGCCTTCATGACCCGCGACATGAAGCCGCCCGGATCGGCTCGCCCGGGCCAGGAACCTTCGTTCAACCCGCCACAGACGAGCAGATCGACATCCTGCAGGCGCGCTTCCAGCGCGCCCCAGATCGAAACCGCGTGGTCGGCACCGTGCCGGGGCTTGACCGCCTCGCCGGCGATCAGCGCCGTCAGGACATCCGGCCATTCGGACGCATCGATCTCGAAACCTGCCTCGGCCGCCACGAGACCGCGCAGCAGACCAGCCAGCTTCTCGCCGGCCTCGCCGCGATAGAGCTCTTCCACGCCGCCGGTTTCCGAGCGTCCGGCATTCTCGAAAGCGACGACGGTGGCGCACGCCAGCTCCGCGATGCCGGCTCGCCCGCCGCGCAGGCTGCCGAGGCCCGCAACAGCATCGTGCACGATACGGGCGACCCGGAGCGCATCGTCCAGCTCGGCCGCCCGAAGGCGCCGCTTCCAGAAGGGTTCGCGTCTCTTCCTTTCATCTGCGTCGGCCAGCAACCTGGCTTCGAAATCGTCGGCGAGCGCACAGATATCGGGCCGGCCGACGCCGCCCCGCAGGGCGACGAGTTCGATCGCCTCGGCGGCGCGCCGCACCCGCCCGCGCTCCAGCCCGGCGCGCAGCAGAGGCTGCTTGAGGAGCGAGAGCACCGCCACGGGATCGCCCGGGCGCATCACGCATTCCACCAGCAGGCGCAGCATCGCCGCGGGCGGCGTGTCGGCGAGCGGCGAGCCGGCGGAATCGTCAGCTGTGATGCCGAAGCGCAGCAGCTCCGCGCTCACCCGCCGGGCCAGCGCCCGATCCGCGGTGACCAGTGCCGCGCGTCTGCCCGGCTCAGCCGCAGCCTTGCGCAACGCGAGCGCGATCGCCAGCGCTTCGTCGCGTTCGTTGGCCGCCTCGACGAGCGTGACGCCGTCGAGCGCGCCCTGTCCGATTGCATCCGCCACCGCATCCCGGCTTTCCGGCCAGGTCTCCGTCGCTTCCGCCGGCCGCAGCGCTTCCGAGACGATGGCCGCGCGCGCGGTAAGGTCCGGCGGCTGCCCCGCGATCTCGGTCACGTCCGCCCGGGCGATGCCGAGTTCCCCGAGCAGTCTGTTGAGGCCAAACTGCGGGTGGCCGAAGACCGAGGGTGCGGCATCGGCTCCCGACAGCATGTCCCATGCCGCTTCGTCGAGCGAAAGGTCGAGCCCCGGCAGGATGACCGCGCCGTTCGGCAGGCGCGATATCACGCGCAGGAGTCGCGCCGTCGCCGGGATCGAGCCGGTGGATCCGGCAGCGACGACCGGGCCCTTCGGCGGATCGCGGGTCAGGCGCTCAGCCTCCGCGTCGATGAGACGGCTGCGGTGTGCGGCGGGATTGGAGCGTCGCCGCTCGGCCAGCGCTTCCGGCCAGAGCGACGTGACGATCTGGAGAAAGTCGAGCGTCACCTGCCACCATGCGGCGAGTTCATCGCGGACGATGCCCGAGAGCCGCGTCCAGTCCGCATCGGCGGTCTCGATCTCGTCGATTAGCGCCGCGAGATCGCGCGCCAGCCAGATCGCCTCGGCCGACGAGGTCGGCACAACGACCTCCTCCTCGAACAGGCTGGCGACGTGGGCGGGCAACCGCTTCTTCCACGCCTGCACCAGCGGTGCGAGGAGCAGCAGGCGCTCCAGGCTGTCGATCGGCGGATCGAGCGCCGGCGGCGGGGGCAGCGTCGTGTCGAACCAGGCCAGGTCCTCGTCGACGTCGCCCAGCGGGCGGATCACCGGCAGGATCGCCGCCTTGCCGCCCAGCCTTTCGGCAAAGGTCGCCCGCAGCGCGCGGGCGGCGCGGCGAGTCGGCACGAAGATCGTCGCATCGGCCAGCGCAAGCGGGTCACCGCCGGGCTGGAAGCCGGGAATCAACCGGCCGGAAAGGAGCGCATCGGCAAGCGTGGGCAGGAAGGGCGCCCCCGGCGGAATCGAGAAGACCCGCGGCGCGGAGGAGTTCATCCTGCCCGTGCCGCCGCCCGGGCGACGGCCGCTTCGGCGGGCGCGATGGCATCGGGGGTGCCGACCGTGATCCAGTCGCCGTCCAGCACCATTCCGTGGAGGCGTCCGGCGGCGAGCGCCCTGTCGAACTCGACGTTCAGTGAATGAGCACCGAGGGGCGCGTTCGCGAAGATGCGCGGATGGACGATCGCAGCACCGGCATAGATCAACCCGTCCAGGGCGCCACGTGCGCGGGAGAGCCGTCCGTCGGACGCCAGTAGGAAGTCGGTGCCTCCCGAATGTCCCGTCGCCTGATCGAGCCGCGCCAGCATGAGGAGAATATCCATCTCCGCGTCATTCCAGGCAAGGGCGAGACGACGCAGGCTGCCGCCTTTTCTGTCGATCCAGAACGTGTCGGCATTGAGGACGAAGAAGGGAGCGGGGCCGAGTTTCGGCAGAGCCCGCATGATCCCCCCGCCCGAATCCAGCAGCGCGTCGCGCTCGTCGGATATGTCGATGGTCGGGTTCGTCCTGTCCGACAGGTGGTGCACCAGCTGATCCGGCAGGTAGTGCACATTTACCACCACCCTCTCGACACCGGCCTCCGCGAGCGCGTCCAGCCCCCAGTCGATCAATGCTTTGCCGGCTATCTTCACCAGCGGTTTCGGCATCGTGTCGGTGATCGGCCGCATGCGCTTGCCGAGCCCGGCGGCGAGTACCATCGCCGTTCGGGGCGTCTCGCTCATCCGAGCAGCCCGCGCGAGAGGTAGAAATCGCGCACGGCAGCGAGTGCCGGATGCGGCAGGACGCGGCTAACATAGTCGCGGATGCGCGGCAGGTGCTTCAGGTATTGCGGCTTGCCGTCGCGCTTGTTGAGCCTGACAAAGATGCCGAGGATCTTCGAGTTCCGCTGTGCGGCCATGATCGCATAGGCCTCGTCGAAGGCGGCCTCGTCGAAACCGCCCTGCGCATGCCGGGCCGCCTTGTAGGCATCGACCGTCGCCCGCTCCAGCGCCAGCGGAATGGTGACGCGCGCATCCATCGCGAGCGAGGCGACGTCATAGGCAGCTGGGCCCCACAGCGCGTCCTGGAAATCGATGATACCGAGCCGGTCGTTGCCGCTGCGCTCCTCGCGCCAGATGATGTTGGGTGAGTGATAGTCGCGCAGCACGATGCTCTTTTCGGCGGAGGCAAGACGCGCGATGGCCGCATCCCACGCCGCCCGAAACTCGGCGCGGTCGGCGTCCTGCAGTGCCCGCCCCGTTTCCTCGGGCACGTACCAGTCGGTCAGCAGTTCCGCCTCGATCATCATCGCCTCGCGATCATAGAGCGGCAGATGATGGACGACGCCCGGCGCGGCCTCCATCCCGAGCGGCCAGTCGTGACGATGGATGTCGGCGAGGAGCCTGGCCGCGGCGAGATAGCGCTCGCGCACCGGGGCGCCCGCGGCGTCGAGGAAACCGCCGTCGCCGAGATGCTCGATCAGGAGGAGACCCTGGTCGAGATCCTGCGCGAAGATGCTCGGGCCACAGAAGCCACGCGACGTTAGTGCCTTGGCGATGGCGACGAAGGGCGTGACCGATTCGGCCAGATGCGCGATCTGGCTGTAGGGCTTGCCGTCGCGGATGGGCGGGCCGTCGGGCTGGCGCGGCGCGTTCATCAGAATGCGCTTCGGCGCGCCGGGAGCCGCTATCGTCTCGTAGGTGCGCGTCGAGGCGTCGCCGAGCAGGAAGGTGCGCGTCGCTTCCGGCGCGCCGGCTTCGGCGAGGAACCGTCGGATCGCGAGCGTGCGGCGCAGACGCTGTAGCGCGGTTTCAGGGGCTTCGACCCTCGCGATGCGGCCCTCTCCCCGATGGGCGAGCTCGATGCGGATCCGGCCCGCGGGCAGTACGTCCGCAGCGCGTTCCGGCCATTCGACGAGGGTGACGCCGTCGCTCACCGCCTCGTCGAAACCGAGTTCGTCGAGGTCGGAGCCCGCGGCCAGGCGATAGAGGTCGAAGTGATGGACCGGGATGCGCCCCGGATAGGCCTGGACTAGGGTAAAGGTCGGGCTCGGCACATCGAGCGCCGGATCGCCCGCCAGCGCCCGCACGAAGCCGCGCGCGAGCGTCGTCTTGCCGGCGCCGAGTTCGCCGGAGAGTGCGAAGACGTCGCCAACCCGCGCCGCGGCCGCGAGGTCCGCGCCCAGGCGCGTCGTCGCGGCGTCATCCGCCAGTTCGATCGTCAGCGTTTCGGGAGACATGTCATTCCGCAGCGGGGCGCATCGCGTCCGGTTCGGCCGGGAAGCGGCAGGTGACGGTCGTGCCGCGTCCCTTGCCGGTCGCGATCTCGACCTGGCCGCCATGCAGTTCGACGAAGCTCTTCACGATGGAGAGGCCGAGGCCGGCACCGCGTCGCCGCCCGCCGTTGGCGCGGGATTCGAAACGACGGTAGACCGTGTCGAGAACCTCGGGCGGGATGCCCGGGCCCTGGTCCGACACGGAGAATTCGACCATGCCGCCCTTGCCGCGGCAGGCCAGCGTGATGCGGCTGGCGTCCGGCGCGTAGTTCACCGCATTGCTGAGGAGATTGAAGAGCACCTGCCTGACGCGGTTCTCGTCAGCGCGGAAGCGCTTCGGTGCGGACGAAAGGTCGATGTCGAGTGCGATGCCGTGCTCGCGCAGCCTCTCGCCGATCAGCTCGGCCGCCTCGTTGACGATCCGGTCGACGTCGATCTCGCCTATGTCGAGTTCCATGATGCCGGCATCCACGGTCGCCAGGTCGAGGATGTCGTTGACGATGGTGAGAAGCACCGACGACGACGAACCGATGTGGTCGAGGTAGTCCCGTTGCCTGGGCGTGAGCGGACCGGTGTCGGGAAGTGCGAGGAGGTCGGTGAAACCGATGATGTTGGTGAGCGGGGACCGCAGTTCGTAGGACACGTGCTGGACGAAGTCGTTCTTCAGCTGATCGGCCATCTGCAGCGCTTCGTTCTTGTCCTTGAGCGCGCGCTCGACATTCACCGTATCCGTCACGTCGACGAAGGTGATCATCACCTGGCCGTTGGGCAGATTGATCAGGGCATAGCGCAGGATAGAACCATCGTTCATCTCGACCTGGCCGTGCCGGTCGCGCCGTTCGTCGGCGAAGCCGGTCACGTCGGCGACGAAGCCGGCCCAGGGGCTGTCCTTCGCGGTCAGGTCGCAAGCCGCGCGGATTGCCTTGATATGGGTGTTGGGGCGGGCAAGCTCCTCGGGCAGGCCCCACAGTTTCGCAAAGGACGGGTTCGACAGGCGCAGCCGCCCATCGGGTCCGAACGCTGCGACGCCTTCGGCCAGATTGTCTAGGGTCTCGCCCTGGACCCGCACCGCGGCGTTGTAGCGGCTTTCGAGGTCCATGCGCTCCGTCAGGTTCTCGAAGACCCAGGTGACGCCGCCGGCCGGATGCGGATTGGCGACGACGCGGATGGTGCGCCCATCGGGCAGGTGCCACCAGTCCTCCTGCGGCTGCACGGCGCGATAGGCCGACAGGACGCCTTCCTTCCACCGCCGCCATTCCGGCTGCTCGGGGATACGGCCGTCGCTGCGCAGCCTGTCGAGAAGCAGGGCATTGGCCGGCGCGCTGTCGAGAAAGGCGGCGTCGAGGTCCCAGAGTTTCTGGAATGCCTGGTTGTAGAAGCGCAGCTTTTCCTCGGCGTCGAAGATAGCGACCGCCGTGGTCAGCTGGTCGAGCGTCTCGGAATGGCTGCGCTGGACCTTGCGAAGTTCCTCCCGGACGGTCTCGATCTCCGTCCGGTCGGTCGCCACGCCCGCAATGGCGTCGCGGCCGGGGTAGTCGACCACGGCAAAGAGCTTGCGGTCGCCGCGGATCACCGTCGAGACCGTCTGCTGGAACAATTTGCCGTCGCGATGATGTGCGGCGATCGCGTCGCGCACGGATGTGGGCAGGAATTCCTTGCCGTCGCGGACCGCATCAGACGGCGCTGCCGCCTCGACGGCGGCAGAGTAGGCCGGGTTCACCCAGCGCAGGCGGCCCTCGATCTCGCGCAGCCAGAACGGCATCGGCAGGGCGTTGATGAGGCCCCGGATCGTTTCATATTCCGACTGCAGGGCCGCATGCTCCGCGCGCAGCCGTGCGTGCTCATTCTGCGCGTCGGACAGCGATACGAATCGGACAACGGCATTGGACGCCGAATTGCGTCCGTGCACCTCGAGCAGCGAGCCATGCTGCGTCTCAACCGCGAGCTCGAAGGTCTTTCCCTTCTCGCGAAGCTCCGTCACGGCGCGCTCGAGCTGTGCGGACGACCGCGCCGTGAGCCAGCGTCCGAATGCGAGGAAGGTTGCGCGCTCTTCCGGAACACCCGCGGCAAGGCCGAGCGAGCCGACGATATCCGGCTTCTGCCGGTCCTTCATCCAGACGATCAGCCGCTGATCCTTGAGGTTCAGCAGCGATTCTGCGCGCTGGAGAGCGGTGTTCTGCTCGGCGATGCGGCCGCGCAGCTCCAGATTGTCGGCGGCGATGCGTCCGCGCTCGCGAATGAGCCACACCGCGGACAGCAGCGCCGCTCCCAGGATGCCGGCGAACACCGCGACCTGGATCACCTCGAAGGTGCCGACGTTCATGCCCGCCGTCAACAAGTCCAATTCCAGTGCTTCAGCCGCTCCGGCGCCGGTCAGCAGCGAAACCGCGGCCAGACTCACGCCTGCTTTCAGAGAATTGCACAGCGCCAACATGGCTCGCCCGCCGCACCTGGCGGCGTTGCCTATCGAATCGGTCGTGTCGCAGCAGCCCCCGCGCGCCGCGTCCGTCCGGATGTCCCCGGGCATGCCTCGTCCTCTCCGGCCTTTTCATGCCGCCTGCCACGGCCTGCATCCCGCCCCCGGTGGCCGCAACACCGGAATCCCTGACGATCCCGCGCTGGTGGCACGAGACCATTTTTTGCCGGAGAACCAGAAACATCTCGCCGGAAGGCTGTTCAGCGGGCGGAAAGCGCCGCGAATCAGCTCAACATAACCGCAAGGGGAATCTGCGGGAAGCAGCGTCGCACTAAAAAATGATGCCGGCGAAGCTTGTGCTCTACCGGCATCTACATGCTGTGTGCGACTGTATTTAGATCAATAGCGGTAGTGTTCCGCCTTGAACGGACCCGTGGTCGACACGCCGATATAGGCGGCCTGTTCAGTGCTGAGTTCGGTCAGCTTGGCACCCAGCTTCGCCAGATGGAGACGGGCGACCTTTTCGTCGAGGTGCTTCGGCAGAACGTAGACCTCGTTCTTGTAGTGTCCGGGCTTGGTCCACAGTTCGATCTGCGCCAGCACCTGGTTGGTGAACGAGGCCGACATGACGAAGCTCGGGTGACCGGTCGCGTTGCCGAGATTGAGCAGGCGGCCTTCTGACAGCAGGATCATGCGCTTGCCGCCGGGGAACTCGATCATGTCGACCTGCGGCTTGACGTTGATCCATTTGAAGTTGCGCAGCGCAGCGACCTGGATCTCGTTGTCGAAGTGGCCGATATTGCCGATAATCGCCATGTCCTTGAACATGCGCATGTGCTCGAGCGTAATGACGTCCTTGTTGCCGGTCGTCGTAATGACGATGTCGGCGGTCGGGGCCGCATCCTCAAGCGTCACGACCTCGAACCCGTCCATGGCGGCCTGCAACGCGCAGATCGGATCGACTTCCGTCACCTTCACGCGGGCGCCGGCGCCCTTCAGCGATGCGGCCGAGCCCTTGCCGACGTCGCCATAGCCGCAGACCACGGCGACCTTGCCGGCCATCATGACGTCGGTACCGCGGCGGATGCCGTCGACCAGCGATTCCTTGCAGCCGTATTTGTTGTCGAACTTCGACTTGGTGACGCTGTCATTGACGTTGATCGCGGGGAAGGGCAGCAGGCCCTTCTTCTGCAGCTGATAGAGGCGATTGACGCCCGTCGTGGTCTCTTCGGTGACGCCGCGGATCGCGTCGCGGTTCTTGGTGAAGAAACCTGGCGTCGCAGCCATCCGCTTCCTGATCTGGGCGAAGAGGATTTCCTCCTCCTCATTGCCCGACTTAGACAGCACGTCCTCGCCCGCCTCGGCGCGGGCGCCGATCAGGATGTACATCGTGGCGTCGCCGCCATCGTCCAGGATCATGTTCGTGGTGCCGCCATCGGTCCACTGGAAGATCCTGTCGGTGTATTCCCAGTATTCCGTGAGGTTTTCGCCCTTGATCGCGAAAACCGGCGTGCCGGCGGCGGCGATGGCCGCAGCGGCGTGGTCCTGAGTCGAGAAGATGTTACAGGAAGCCCAGCGCACCTCGGCGCCGAGCACCTGCAGCGTCTCGATCAGCACCGCAGTCTGGATAGTCATGTGCAGGGAACCTGAGATGCGTGCTCCCTTGAGCGGCTTCGACGACCCGAATTCCTCGCGGGCGGCCATGAGGCCAGGCATTTCGGTCTCGGCGATCTCGATCTCCTTGCGGCCCCAGTCCGCAAGCTTGATGTCGGCAATCACATAATCGTGGGACATGGTCTGCTCCGTGTCTGAAGGCTCGAGCCTGGCGCCCGCGTGGCACGCGGGGCGGCCCAATTTGGGGGTCTCCCTAGCAGACACCTGCCTCGACCTCAATGGGATATAAAGAAATCTTTATCCCTGCATGTGACGCCGGGCGTCGTCACATCTCCTCGCCGAACCGGTCGGCGATCAGGGTTTCGAGCGCGGCGATCACTTCGCTGGCCTCAGCGCCCGTTGCCGAGACGCGGATGCAGCATCCGGGGCTTGCCGCCAGCATCATCAGGCCCATGATCGAGTTGCCGCCGACGGAAATACCGTCCTTCTCGACGGTCACCGTCGCGTTGAACCGGTTGACGGTCTGCACGAACTTGGCCGAGGCACGCGCATGCAGCCCCCGCTGATTGACGATGGGCAGTTCGCGGGTGACGCTGTCGACGGCGACGTTCATTTGCCGGTGAGCACCTGACTGGCGACATTGATGTATTTGCGGCCGGCGGCCTGAGCTTCCTCGACCGCTTTCTGCATATTGTCGCCGCCGCGGACACTCGACAGCTTGATCAGCATCGGCAGATTCATCCCGGCGATTACCTCGATCCGGCCCGGATTCATCACAGAAATCGCGAGATTCGACGGCGTGCCACCGAACATGTCGGTCAGCATGATGACACCTGTCCCGCTGTCGGCCTTGCGCACGGCCGCGACGATGTCCAGCCGGCGCTGCTCCATGTCGTCCTCGGGTCCGATGCAGACCGTTTCGAGATTCCTCTGGGGTCCGACGACATGTTCCACTGCATTGCGGAACTCTTCAGCCAAACGACCGTGCGTAACGAGCACGAGACCGATCATACTGTGCAGACTCCCGATACACCGCTCATGGTGTATGCTCTGATGAACGCGATCCGGACCTGCCGGCCAGCGGAGTTGGCTATGTTGTCCGCCCGTCCCCGCTTGGCAAGCCCAAATCGTTATCCGGGACAAGCATAATTCAAGCGTTTTCCCGGCGTGAGGCGGTGCGAATTGCCGCTACCGCAGCGGAAATCGCAACAAGCGATGCATCGGTGTCGCGGCTGCGAAGCGTCAGCAGGGGCAGGTCGACCGACTCGATTCGCACGCTGGAAGGCGGCGCTTGCGGCGGGTCCCGATCGACGAGATCAACCACAAGATCCACCACCGCCGCCGGCTCGTAAGGCACCTCGACGATGCCGACGCCCCGGATCTCCGCCAACCCGGCGATGGCGCGGGGCGTGTGAGCGACAAGCCGGCCGTCCCGGCGCATGACGAAGACCTGGTCGTCGGCGAGAAGCCGTGCAAAGCCGCTTTGCTTGCGCCACATGTCGATGAGAGCCAAGGCAAGATGCGTCTTGCCGGCTCCGGCGGGGCCCGTGATCAACACCGCACCCTCGTCCAGCACGACTGCCGACGCGTGGATGTTGACGGCATCGCCGGGGATGCCTTCGCGGGCGGAGCGGGTCATTCGGCCGGCAGGGAAATGACGAAGCGCGCGCCGCGGATGTCGCCGGGCTTGAGGCCCGGAATGTTCTCCGCCGTCAGCGTGCCGCCGTGCGCCTCGACGATCTGGCGGCTGATCGACAGGCCGAGACCCGAATTCTGGCCGAAGGATTCGCTGCCGGGACGGTCGGTGTAGAAGCGCTCGAAGATGCGGTCGATGTTCTCGGCGCGGATGCCGGGGCCGTTGTCGTCCACCGAGACGACGATGCGGCGGCCGGACCGGGTCATCGAGACGACGATGCGCCCGCCCTCGTCCGGCACGAAGGAGCGCGCATTCTCGATGAGATTGGTGAGAACCTGCCCAAGCCTCAGATCGTGCCCGAGCACGGTCCAGCCCTTCACGCCCTGCGGCAGCTTGCCGACCTTGAGTTCGATATCGACCGCTTTCTTGTGCCTGCCACCCTCGCGGGAGAAGTTGACAAGGTCCGAGACGAGAGACTTGAGGTCGACCTTCGTCGCGTCCTGACGGGCGAGCTCGGCATCGAGGCGCGACGCATCGGAAATGTCGGTGATCAGCCTGTCCAGGCGCCGCACGTCGTGCTGGATCACATCCATCAGGCGCTTGCGCGAGTCGTCGTTGCGCGCGATCGGGAGCGTCTCCACGGCGCTGCGCAGCGAGGTCAGCGGATTCTTCAGCTCATGGCTGACATCGGCGGCAAAGCTCTCGATCGCCTCGATGCGGGCATAGAGCGCGTTCGTCATGTCGCGCAGCGCCGTCGACAGATTGCCGATCTCGTCCTCGCGGTCCGAGAAGTCCGGGATCTCCTCGCGGCTCTTGCCGCCCCGGCGCACGCGCACGGCCGCAGCCGCCAGGCGGCGCAGCGGATTGGCGATCGTCGAAGCGGTGAGCAGCGACAAGAGCGCCATCACCAGCGCGGCGACCCCGAACACCCGCAGGATGGCCTGGCGCTCGGCCGCGATGATGTTGTCGATGTCGCCTCCTTCGGTGGAGAGCATCAACACGCCGAGTACGGCCCGAAAACGCTGCACCGGCACGGCGACGGACACCATCTGCTCGCCCTGCTCGTTGACCCGCACCACGGTCGCCCGGTTGCCGGTCAAAGCCTTGATCACCTCCGGGTAGATCGCGCCGCTGCCGCCCGGCTGCTCGCGGTAGACCGGCAGATCGGTGCGGCGGAACAGATCGCCGGCGAACTTGCCGATACGCTCCATGAAGCTCGGCTCCTCCTGATCGACCGGCGGCAGCTGGTAGCGAAGGATCTGGCCGCGCGAATAGATGTGCTTGGAATCGAGCAGGAGATTCGCATCGCGGTCGAAGATGCGCGCGCGCGTGCGGGTCGGCGAGATCAGGCGGCGCAGCACCGGCGCCACGAGCTCCGGATTGATGGGAAAGTCGAGGCTGTCGAGCTGGTCGCTGGTCGGATTGGCGCTCTCGCCAGCCTGCAGCTCGAGCAATTTCTCCGGGTCGATGGTGATCGCGTCCGTATCGACGGTCGCCGAGGCGGCGATTGCCGCGGCGATGATCTCGCCCTGCGTCATCAGGCTTTCGACGCGCGCCTCGATCAGTCCCTCGCGGAACTGGTTCATGTAGAGGATGCCGGAGACGAGGACCCCGAGGCCGGCGAGATTGAGGACGAGGATGCGGCGGGTGAGGCTCGAAAAGACATAGTGGCCGAGGAATCGGCGCAACGATGTCGCGGCCCGCGACAGGAGCCGCGACCTGCCTCTTCCCGAGCTTCGCGCCGGGGTGACCCTGCCGATTTCCGTTTCCGCCGTCATTCAGCCCGTTGCGGTCCCGCGACCCATGTTCCGGCGGCCTGCCTGCCGGACGACTGCCGGTCTCGCCGGCTCACGCCTCGCGGAACCGGTAGCCAACGCCGTAGAGCGTTTCGATCATGTCGAAGTCGTCGTCGACAGCCTTGAACTTCTTGCGCAAGCGCTTGATGTGGCTGTCGATCGTCCGGTCATCGACATATACCTGTTCATCATAGGCTGAATCCATCAGCGCGTCACGGCTCTTCACGACGCCGGGCCGCTGGGCAAGCGAATGGAGAATCAGGAACTCGGTGACCGTCAGCGTGACCGGTTCGCCCTTCCAGGTGCAGGTGTGGCGTTCCTGGTCCATCACAAGCTGGCCACGCTCGAGCGAACGGGCCTGCTGGTTCGGCGTCTTCACGGCTGCGTCCTTGGCCGCGCCACGACGGAGCACCGCCTTGACCCGCTCGACGAGCAGGCGCTGCGAGAAGGGTTTGCGGATGAAATCGTCAGCGCCCATCTTGAGACCGAACAGCTCGTCGATCTCGTCGTCCTTGGAGGTCAGGAAGATGACCGGAAGGTCCGTCTTCTGCCGGAGCCGGCGCAGAAGCTCCATCCCGTCCATGCGCGGCATCTTGATATCGAGGATCGCGAGATTCGGCGGTCGTGCGGTCAGCCCCTCCAGCGCGGATGCGCCGTCAGTATAGGTTTCGACCCGGTAGCCCTCGGATTCCAGCGCGATCGAGACCGACGTCAGGATGTTTCTGTCGTCATCTACAAGCGCGATTGTTGCCATATCGAACGGCTCCCTCATGAGCGGATGTCCCTTCTCTTTATTGGAAGGGGTTGTTGCGGACAAACTGGGTACAAAATGTGGCACGGATCGCCCGCCCGAGACAGACCGACCCGCCCATATCTCCCGTCCGGAAGCCACCAGCTAGCGGCTGCTTAGCACCCGACGGCCGCGCGACGGATGTGGAAGATCGACATGTTAGTCCAATATAAACGATTTAGAAAATCTTCAAAATCTTTAAATCGATTAATGATTTGATATTGTTCGTCTTTTCTGTTTGTGACCGATTCATGCGAGGCGGTATTGCGGTGAACCGCCCTCGAGCGCCCGACATTTTGCGCCGTATCGGACCTAATCGATATTTCAGGGAGTGCAGGTATGCCCATGAAAGTGGCCGGCGTCTTCAATCCGGATCAGGGAATCGAAACGATCGGATTGGAGGGCCTCGGCGAGGTCCGCTACAATCTCGGCGCCGCCGAACTCTGCGAGGAGGCGATTCGCCTGGGCGAAGCGAACCTGACCGCCGAAGGCGCGCTCGTCGCCTATACCGGCCAGCACACCGGCCGCTCGCCGAAGGACAAGTTCGTCGTTCGCGACGCGCACACCGAAGGCAAGATCTGGTGGGACAACAACAAGGCGATCTCGCCCGAGCAGTTCGACACGCTGTTCGACGACTTCAAGACCTTTCTGAAGGGCAAGAATGTCTACGTGCAGGACCTCGAAGGCGGCGCCGATCCGGCCAACGTCCTGCCGGTCCGCGTGATCACCGAATATGCCTGGCACTCGCTGTTCATCCGCAACCTCCTGATCCGGCCCGATCGCGCCCGGCTCGCGACCTTCGTGCCCAAGATGACGATCATCGACGTGCCGTCCTTCCGCGCCGATCCGGCCCGCCACGGCACCCGGTCCGAAACCGTCATCGCCGTCGATCTTACCCGCATGATCGTCCTCATCGGCGGTTCCGCCTATGCCGGCGAGATGAAGAAGTCGGTGTTCACCGTTCTCAACTACCTCCTGCCCGAGCGAAGCGTCATGCCGATGCACTGCTCGGCCAATGTCGGCCCGATGGGTGATTCGGCGGTGTTCTTCGGCCTGTCCGGCACGGGCAAGACGACGCTTTCGGCCGATCCGACCCGCACCCTTATCGGCGACGACGAGCACGGCTGGGGCGAGGACGGTGTCTTCAACTTCGAGGGCGGGTGCTACGCCAAGACGATCCGCCTCTCGGCGGAGGCCGAGCCCGAGATCTTCGCGACCACGCGCCGGTTCGGCACGGTGCTCGAAAACGTCGTGCTCGACGAGAAGCGCATTCCGGATTTCGACGACGGCTCGCTCACCGAGAATACGCGGTGCGCGTATCCGCTCCACTTCATCCCGAATGCGAGCGACACCGGGCGGGCCGGCCATCCGAAGAACATCATCATGCTGACCGCGGATGCCTTCGGCGTGATGCCGCCGATCGCGAGGTTGACGCCGGCGCAGGCGATGTACCACTTCCTTTCCGGCTACACCGCCAAAGTCGCCGGCACGGAGCGCGGCGTCACCGAACCGGAGGCGACTTTCTCGACCTGCTTCGGCGCTCCCTTCATGCCGCGGCATCCTTCCGAATATGGCAATCTGCTGCGCGAGCTGATCGCCGAGCACGAGGTTGACTGCTGGCTGGTCAACACCGGCTGGACCGGCGGCGCCTACGGCATCGGCCGGCGTATGCCGATCAAGGCGACCCGGGCACTCCTGTCTGCCGCACTCGATGGTTCCCTGAAGAGCGCCGAGTTCCGCACCGACGCTCATTTCGGCTTCGAGGTACCGGTCGAGGTGCCCGGCGTCGACGGATCGATCCTCGATCCGCGTTCAACCTGGGCTGACATGGATGCCTATGACCGCCAGGCAAGGAAGCTGGTCAGCATGTTCATCGACAATTTCGGCAAGTTCGAGAGCCATGTCGATCACGCCGTCCGGGGCGCCGCCCCGCGGGTTCAGGAGGCGGCGGAGTAATCCGGCCTCTTTGCGAGAATTCGGCCCGGCCTCGCGCCGGGCCTTTTCTTTTGCGGCGCATCGCCTCACGATGGCGGCATGCAAGCTCCGATGCGCCCGCTCGATTTCGAGGAACTGCCGCCCGGCGACATGGTCGTACGCGCCGTCTCTTTCCAGGCACAGATGGCGCGCCGGAGGACCGTCCGCGACTTCTCGGACCGTCCAGTGCCGAGGGAGATCATCGAAGCCTGCGTCGGCGCCGCGGGAACGGCCCCCTCCGGCGCCAACCAGCAGCCGTGGACATTCGTCTGCATCTCCAACCCGGAGGTCAAGGCGCGCATCCGCGCCGCAGCCGAGGGGGAGGAGCGCGAATTCTATGCGGGACGCGCGTCTTCCGAATGGCTCGATGCCCTGGGGCCGCTCGGAACCGACGCGAACAAGCCATTCCTGGAGACGGCTCCCTGGTTGATCGTCATATTCGCTCAACGCTACGGCGTCGACGGGGCCGGCAGGCGGATCAAGCACTACTATGTGCCCGAGTCTGTCGGGATAGCCACCGGCCTGCTGATCGCGGCGCTGCACAATGCGGGTCTGGCATCCCTGACCCACACGCCCTCGCCGATGGGTTTCCTGAATGAGATCTGCGGCAGGCCGGAAAACGAGAAGCCAGTGATCCTGCTCGTTGCCGGCTATCCCGCCCAGGACGCGTCGGTGCCCGACATCACCCGAAAACCGCTGTCCAACATCGCGGTCTGGCTGCCATGACGATCGGCGAGGACATCATCATTCGTCCCGGTATCGTCGTCCACGACGACGAGCTCGAGGAGGCATTCATCCGCGCGTCCGGGCCTGGCGGGCAGAACGTCAACAAGGTCGCGACCGCCGTGCAGCTGCGCTTCGACGCGATGAACGCACGGAGCCTGCCCGAACATGTCAGAGACGCGCTGATCCGGATGGCCGGACAGCGGGCGACCAAGGACGGCGTCATCGTCATCGAGGCCAGCCGCTTCAGGCTGCAGGAACGCAACCGCGAAGATGCGCGCCAGCGTCTCGCCGACCTGGTGGCCAAAGCCGCCGAGCCGCCGCCGAAGCCGCGCCGCAAGACCAAACCGTCGAAGGGCGCGGTCGAGCGACGGCTGAAGGCGAAGTCCGGCCGATCCACCGTGAAGAAGATGCGCGGGCGGGTGGGCGAGGACTGACGCCTTCCATTCCCGGACCGGCGGTGGCAAGGTCGGCCCGAGTTCAACATCTGGAGGCTGTGAACCGATGGGTATCTTCGATTTCGTCAAATCGGTGGGCAAGAAGCTGGGCATCGGCGACGACGAGCCGCCGGCGGCCGACAAGCTCAAGAAAGAGCTCGATTCCTACAATCTCGGCACCGAGAAGGTGGATGTCGAGGTTCAGGGCGACAAGGTGGTGCTGAAAGGCGTCGTTAAGGACCAGTCGATCTTCGAAAAGGCCATCATCGCCGTCGGCAATACGCTCGGCATTTCCAAGGTCGAGGCGGGCGAACTCAAGATCGTGGCGCCTGAGTCCGGCCTCAAGCTGGACGGAAACGTCGACATGACGTCGCTGGTGAAAGCGTCGACGCCGGCCAAGGAACCGGTGTTCTACACCGTCAAGAAAGGCGACAACCTGTCGAAGATCTCCGAGAAACACTACGGCAAGGGCAAAGCATCGAAATATACGGTGATCTTCGAGGCGAACCGCCCGATGCTGACGCATCCGGACAAGATCTATCCTGGCCAGGTGCTGCGCATCCCCGACCTCGAGACCGCCTGAGGGCGGAAGGGCTGTTCGGCCGGATCCTCCCGGCCGGACGGCACGCTATCCGATGAAGACGCTTCCCGACGGCTTCCGGCATCTGCCTGTCTACCTGGATGTGCCGGCGCAGCGCGCATCGGTAGAGGATATCAGGGAGGTGGTGCAGGCGGCGCCACTGTTCACCCCGGAAATGCCGCGCACCGGCAAACTGATGAGCGTACGCATGACGAATTGCGGCGCGCTCGGCTGGGTCACCGACCGCGAGCGGGGTTACCGATACCAGCCGACCCATCCTGTGACCGGCCGCGCCTGGCCGCCGATTCCGCATCGGCTGCTGGCCATCTGGCGCGACGTGTCGGGTGCCGACATTGATCCCGAGGTCTGCCTGGTCAATTTCTACGACGACACTGCCCGAATGGGCCTGCACCAGGACCGCGACGAACAGGACCTATCCGCGCCAGTCGTATCCGTCTCGCTCGGCGATACGTGCCTGTTCAGGATCGGAGGGACAGTGCGGAACGATCCAACGCAGTCGTTCCGCCTGAACAGCGGCGACGTGGTGGTGCTGGGCGGCGAATCGCGAATGATCTTTCACGGCGTGGACCGGATCTATCCCGGCACCTCGCCGCTGCTCAAGAGCGGCGGCCGGATCAACCTGACGCTGAGAAGGGTGACTTCGCCCGGTTCCGGCGTGTGATGCCCTGTGCCGCACGCAGGCGCTCCCACGCCCCGGTGTTCGCTAGAGCCATTGCGTAGATCATCATGATCAGCAGCGGCGCGATGGTCACATGCGCCTCGCCAAGCGGCATCATGATGACCGGCAAGAGCATGGCGACCGCTACTAGAAGTCCGTTGCGGTTGCCTTGGGCGATCCCGGTGATGGCGAGCACGGCAAGCGCGCCGGCCAGCAGACCCAGGTCGTAGGTCAGTGCATAGGGCGTCACGACGAACGTCGCCACGAGAAGCAGCACCGAACGGTCCCGGTCGGATCCGCCGAGGAAGAAAGCCGCAATGGTGATGATAGCCGCAGGGATCGCGATAACGGCATGCAACGGCAAGGCGATGTCAGCGGAAAGGCCCCAATTACGCAACATGCCGTAGACCGAGGTCAGCATCGCGAGGAAAGTGCCTTCGAGCTCGCGCATGACGAAAGCCTGGTACGGGATGACTTCGGCCAGATAGCCGCGCCAGGCGTCGACACCGAAGATCGCCGCCGACAGTCCAACCAGAAAGAAAGTCGTCGCTGCCGCACTGGCGATCACCAGCCAGCGGCGTTCAGCGAGCAGCAGGAACGGGAAGAAGACGCCGAGCTGCGGCTTGATCGTCAGCAATCCCAGGAAGACTCCCGCAAGGAGGGGGCGGCTGTCGCGAAAGGCCAATGCGGCGAGAGCGCAACCTGCGAAGAGAAATCCGTTTTGGGCGACCCACAGGTTGTGAGCCACAAAAGGAATGATCGCGATCCAGACCAGACTGTTGTCGCGTCCGCCAAACGCCCTGGCCGCCCAGACAAAGAAGGCGCCGGTGACCGCCAGAAACAGCATCATCGCCACTTTGTAGCCGAACAGGCCGAGGGGCCCCAGAAACAGCAGATAATGAGGGGGATAGCTCCAGTTATGCCACGGATAATCCGGACCGAAGACCTCGGTCAGATGGGCGAAATAGACCGGGTGAGGTCCGAACAGATCGGCCGTCCGGCCCGCGAGGATGAGTTTTCCGGCCGTCCAATAATTCGCGAAATCCTTGTCGGCAAAGCCCGGATGGATGCCCGGCAAGGTCAACCCCTGCCAGGTGATGTAGAGAGTGCAGACAAGTGCGACCAGGCCCGGGACGAGCGCGATCCGGTAATACGAAGGCAGAGAGTTGAACCAGGTCATGAGCCGCTTCATCAGGGTCGCGACATTATGACCCTAGCGGCTAAGATAGTGTGAATCGGCGCATTCAGAGCTTCCTCAGCGCGACTTCCTCGATGAGGTGATCGGCGCCTTTCTTGAGGATCAGGTCGGCGCGCGGGCGCGTAGGCTGGATGTTCTCGTGCAGGTTCTTCAGGTTGATGTTCGCCCACAACCCCTCGGCGATCGCCATTGCCGCGTCTTTCGAGAGGCTCGCATAGCGATGGAAAAAGGAGTTCGGGTCGCGGAACGCGGTCTCGCGCAGGCGCATGAAGCGATCGATATACCACTTGTGGATGAGTTCCTCTTCGGCGTCGATATAGATCGAGAAGTCGAAGAAGTCCGAGACGAAGGGCACCGCGTTGCCGTCTTTCGGCAGGTCGCGCGTCTGCAGCACGTTGATGCCCTCGAAGATGAGGATGTCTGGCCGATCTATGGTGACGAACTGGCCGGCCAGCACGTCATAGGTCAGGTGCGAGTAGAGCGGCGCATGGACGTTGCGCAGGCCTGACTTGATCGCCGAGAGGAAGCGGAGCAGGGCGCCGACGTCGTAGCTCTCGGGAAAACCCTTGCGGTCCATGAGGTTTTCGCGGCGCAGCACCTCATTCGACCAGAGGAAGCCGTCCGTGGTGACCAGATCGACCTTCGGGCTGGACGGCCAGCGCTGGAGAAGCTCCTTCAGGACGCGCGCCGTGGTGGACTTGCCGACGGCGACGGAGCCGGCGATACCGATGATGAACGGCGTCTTCACCGCGTCGCCGGCGTTGAAGAATGCCTGTCTCTGGCGGAACAGGAGCTGGCTTGCCTCGACATGGGCCGAGAGCAGTCGCGACAGCGACAGATAGATGCGCCGCACCTCCTCCAGATCGATCGGGTCGTTCATGGAGCGGAGCCGCTGGACCTCGTCGGCCGTCAGCGTCATCGGGGTGTCGGCGCGGAAACCCGCCCACTGCGCCGCCGTGAAGACGCGGTAGGGCGAATACTTCTCCGTGGGAGCAAGCTGATCCATCGGCCGACCCTTCTGCCGTCAGTCCTGTCTGCGGGACGCCTTTTCGGCAATGCCCGATTGGGCGGTGCGACGTTCAAGCTCCGCCATCACGTCGGAAAGCGGAATCCCGGCGATCCTCATGACCACCAGCCAATGATAGAGAAGGTCGGCGCTTTCCGAAACCAGGGCTTCGTCGTCGCCCTTCACGGCGGCGATGACGGTTTCGACCGCTTCCTCGCCCATCTTCTTGGCCGCACGCTCCATGCCGGAGCGGTAGAGTTTCGCGGTCCACGAATTCCCGTCACCGGAAAGCGCGCGCTCGCCGACGATGCGTTCGAGATCGGAGAGGGAAAAACCGGCCATCGGAGCGGCGTTTACGCTGCGCGCGGGGCGGAGTCGAGTCTCATGGCGAGACCAGCTTTCGCCATGTAGGCCTTCGCCTCGCCGATCGAATAGGTGCCGAAATGGAAGATCGACGCGGCGAGAACTGCAGTCGCATGGCCGTCGCGTATGCCTTCCACCAGATGATCGAGAGTGCCGACGCCGCCCGAAGCGATGACCGGTGCGCGCACGGCGTCCGCGATCGCTCGGGTAAGGGGGATGTCGTAGCCGGCCTTGGTGCCGTCGCGGTCCATCGAGGTGAGCAGGATCTCGCCAGCACCCAAATCCACGACCTTGCGCGCGAACTCTATCGCGTCGATGCCGGTGGGCATGCGCCCGCCATGCGTGAAGATCTCCCAGCGGTCGGTCTCGCCCGGAGCGGACACCTTCTTGGCGTCGATGGCGACGACGATGCACTGGTTGCCGAACTTGTCGGCGGCCTCGGCGACGAAATCCGGATTGTTCACCGCCGCGGTGTTGATCGACACCTTGTCGGCGCCCGCCAGCAGGAGCCTGCGGATATCCGCGACCTGGCGCACGCCGCCGCCCACGGTTAGCGGCATGAAGCACTGTTCGGCCGTGCGGGCGACGACGTCGAAAATCGTCTCACGATTGTCGGAAGAAGCGGTGATGTCGAGGAAGCAGAGCTCGTCGGCGCCGGCGGCATCATAGGCGCGAGCGGCCTCGACTGGATCGCCGGCGTCGATCAGGTCGACGAAGTTGACGCCCTTGACGACGCGGCCGTCCTTGACGTCAAGGCAGGGGATGACGCGGGATTTGAGGGTCATTGCTGGTCAAACAGGCCCGAATAGATCGACATAAGGCGGATTGTCAGGCCGATCGCGGGCAACGCGATCTCCCCCTCCAGTCCTTCCGTCATGGACGGCTCTGACCATACTCCGTCCTGTGACCAGAGCCACACCCGGGGTTCGTCCTGCGCGAGGACCAAATAGTGTCTCAACGACCCCAGGGTTTGATACTCTTGGGCCTTCTGATTAAAATCGATTGCCATCGTCGAACGCGACAGGACTTCAGCGATCAGCACAGGCGACGCTGCGGCAAGATCTGCTCCCGAGCCCCTCTCCTGATCCACCATCACGTCCGGATATCGGACACTCCGGGCAGTCTTCACGCCGAAGTCGGCTGTCGAGACAGTGAAGGGAGGGAACGGCAGGGATTGGCCGAGAATGGTCGTCAAGCGCGCGGCGATGATGGCATGGTTTCGAGACACCTTCACCATCATGTCGACGATCCTTCCCTCGACAAAATCCCACTTCCCCTCGCGCCCTTCGTTCCAGCGCAGGAATTCGTCCGGTGTGGTCGGCAGTCTCGACTGGATGTTCATTGTGTCAGTCTAGCATACCCTTGCCGGGCTTGTGATCCCCTCGCAGGACTGCCAACGCCGTGGCAGGGTCGATGCGCCCGTCATAGAGCGCACGGCCGGAGATGGCGCCTTCGAGCTTTCGCGCGTCGGGCATTGTCATGCGGACGATGTCGGCGAGCGAGGCAAGACCACCCGAGGCGATGACGGGGATCGAGACCGCATTCGCCAGGTCGATGGTAGATTCCCAGTTGATGCCGGTCAGCACGCCGTCGCGGTCGATGTCGGTGTAGACGATCGCGGCGACGCCCGCGCCTTCGAATTTCTTCGCCAGTTCGATGACGCCGAGTTCGGAGGCCTCGGCCCAGCCTTCGACCGCGACCTTGCCGCCCTTGGCGTCGATGCCGACGGCGATCTTGCCCGGGAAGAGCCGGCAGGCCTCCTTGACGAGATCAGGATCGCGCACCGCGACGGTGCCGAGGATGACGCGGGCGAGGCCCCGGTCGAGCCAGTCCTCGATCTGGGGCAGGGTGCGGATGCCGCCGCCGAGCTGGACCGGATTCTTCGTCGCCTTGAGGATGGCGCCGACGGCTGCGCTGTTGACGCTCTGACCTTTGAAGGCGCCGTTGAGATCGACCACGTGCAGCCAGGAGAAGCCCTGGTCCTCGAAGGCTTTCGCCTGCGCGCCGGGGTCTTCGTTGTAGACCGTGGCCGTCGCCATGTCGCCCAGCTTGAGCCGGACGCATTTGCCGTCCTTGAGATCGATCGCGGGGAAGAGGATCATGCGTCAGACGCCCTCGACGATGGCCATATGCGCCGTCGCGAACGCCTTCCGAAGCTCCAGCGCCGCCTGATATTCGGGCGAGTGGAAGCAGTCGATAGCGGTCTGGTAGTTCTTGAATTCGATTACGACCCAGCGGTTGGCGGAGGCGCCTTCCATCACCTGTCCCTGGCCGCCGCGCACGACGAAGGTCGCGCCAAATTTGTCGAACGCCGCCTTGTTGGCTGCGATGTAGCGCGGATAGTTGTCCGGGTCGGTGACGTCGACCAGCGCCAGCCAATAGCCCTTCTTCGTCGTCATGGTTTCCACCTCAGAAAATTGGCGATGAGAGCAAGACCAAGTTCCTGGCTCTTTTCCGGATGAAACTGGGTGCCTGCGAGATTGTCACGGCCGACGGCGGCGGTGACCGGTCCGCCATAATCGGCGGTCGCAAGCACCTGTTCGGGTTTCGCTGCGTCGAGATGATAGGAATGCACGAAATAGGCATGCAGCCCGTCATCGCCGGTGCGAATGCCGTCGAAGAGCGGATGGGGATGTTTCACGTGAATCGTGTTCCAGCCGATCTGCGGAATCTTCAGCGACGGGTCCGACGGCTCGATCTCCTTCACGTCGCCGGCGATCCAGCCGAAACCGGTCGTGATCGTCTTCTCCAGGCCGCGTTCGGACATCAGCTGCATGCCGACGCAGATGCCGAGGAACGGGCGACCGTTCTGGATCGCAACCTCCTCGACCGCCTCCCACATGCCGGGAACCGCGTGCAGGCCAGCAGCGCAATCGGCATAGGCGCCGACGCCGGGCAGGACGATGCGGTCGGCGGTGCGCACGCGCTCCGCGTCGGCCGTCAGGTCGATCTGCGCGGCAATGCCGGCTTCACGCGCGGCGCGTTCGAATGCCTTGGTGGCCGAGCGCAGATTGCCCGAGCCATAGTCGATGATGGCAACCCGCATTGTCAGCGCGCTCCCGGATAGGAGAACAGGCCGAGCGCCGGGCCGGAAGGAACGGGACGCGGCGATAGCGGTTCGGTCGACGGCATGGGCGGTGCCCGTTCGACACTGTCATCGACCGCGTCGGGCCCCTCGGCGAAGAGATGTTTCGTCTCGGCGTCGTCGCGATTATGAGCGTCCACCACGCCCCATTCATGCCAGCCTCGGCGGCGCAACGCGGCGATCCAGATCGCCGGCGCTTCCAGGCCGACATAGAGCGAGACCAGCAGGGAGAGGAGCGGGGCGGCATCGCCGAAACCGGAAACGCCGCCAAGCGAGGCCAGCACCACCATGACCGCAAAGGCGAGGAGTGCCTCGATCCAGAGCCGATGCCAGGCAAGCCAGATCGGCGGCAGCAGAAAGGCCAGGACGTGGAAGCCGTCCCGGACATACACCGCTTCGTCGCGGCCTTCCGGGGCTTCCATCACCACGAAGCTCGCCATCGGACTATCCTTTCAGCGTTCCCTTGGTCGAGGGAATGGCGCCTGCCTGGCGCGT
Source organism: Mesorhizobium sp. (assembly GCF_024710845.1). Lineage (GTDB taxonomy): Bacteria > Pseudomonadota > Alphaproteobacteria > Rhizobiales > Rhizobiaceae > Mesorhizobium_A. The sequence goes on along the minus strand of NZ_JANJTZ010000039.1, from coordinate 73,945 downwards.
ATCGGCCTCCATCGCGGTGCGCAGAACGCGCGCCACGGCCTTGAAGCAGGTCTCGGCGATGTGATGGCTGTTGGCGCCGTAGTGGTTCGTCACGTGCAGCGTCACGCCGGCATTCTGCGACAGAGCCTGGAAAAACTCGCGCACCAGTTCCGTGTCGAAGGTGCCGATCTTCGGAGCCGTGAAGGCGACGTTCCAGACGAGGAACGGCCGTCCCGATACGTCGATCGCGGCGCGCGTCAGCGTCTCGTCCATCGCAAGGTCGAGCGAGGCGTAGCGGCAGATGCCGCGCCGCTCGCCCAGCGCCCTGGAGATCGCCTGGCCGAGCGCGATACCGACGTCTTCCACCGTGTGGTGGTCGTCGATGTGCAGATCGCCCTTGGCGCGCACATTCATGTCGATCAGCGAATGGCGCGACAGTTGCTCCAGCATGTGATCGAAGAAGCCGACGCCGGTCGAGACGTCGAACTTGCCCGAGCCGTCGAGGTCGACCGAAACGGAGATCTCCGTTTCCTTGGTCGCCCGTCTGATCTCGGCGCGGCGCGGCGTGGTGCTGGGCATTCGCGATATCCCTGGTCCCGAAGTGACCGCCTCTTATCAGCATGTCAGAGCTATTTCCAGTTGACGCGGCGGCGCAAACCTGACCGATCAGCCAGGGGGTCGCGAAGATTGCAATCACGGTTAGCGTGCATACATAGGTCGGCATTGGAGACGACCACGGCGCTTCGGGCCGGGCTGTTTCGCTCTCGGAGTATTTCATGTCCAACGAAATCATCATGCACGGAACGACGATCGTGACCGTGCGCAAGGACGGCAAGGTCGTGATCGCCGGCGACGGCCAGGTGAGCCTCGGCAACACGGTGATGAAGGGCAACGCCCGCAAGGTGCGCCGGATCGGCAAGGGCAACGTCATCGCCGGCTTCGCAGGCGCCACGGCAGACGCCTTCACCTTGCTCGAACGGCTCGAATCCAAGCTCGAACAGTATCCCGACCAGTTGACCCGCGCCTGCGTTGAGCTCGCCAAGGACTGGCGCACCGACCGCTATCTGCGCCGTCTCGAGGCGATGATGCTGGTGGCCGACAAATCGGTGACGCTGGCGCTGACCGGCACCGGCGACGTGCTGGAACCGGAACATGGCGTGATGGCGATCGGCTCGGGCGGCAATTATGCGCTGGCCGCCGCCCGCGCGCTGATCGATACCGACAAGGATGCCGAGGAGATCGCGCGCAAGGCGATGCAGATAGCGGCCGACATCTGCATCTATACCAACCAGTCCATCACGCTCGAAACGATCGATGCTGCGTAAGCCGACCTACGGCTTCCGCGCCGTCACCGAAACCGACCTGCCGCTGCTTGCTGGCTGGCTCGCCGAGCCGCATGTGCGCGAATGGTGGGGTGATCCGGACGAAAGCCTCGCCGAGCTGCGGGAGGTCATGGAGAACGTCGCAATGGAAGCGCTCATCGTCGAGCTGGACGGGAAGCCGATCGCCTATCTCCAGAGCTACGATCCGCATCTGGAGGACGATCATCCCTACGCGGACCAGCCGTTCGGCACGCTGGGGCTCGATATCACGATCGGCGTGCCGGAGCTGCTCGGCCTGGGCCACGGCAGCGCAATCATCGCGCAGTTCGCCGAGCAGCTGTTCGACGAGGGCGCGCCGCGGCTGATCATCGATCCGAGCCCGACGAACGCCCGGGCTATCCGTGCCTATGAGAAGGCGGGCTTTGTCCCCTTCGACACGAGAACTTCAATCTATGGCCCTGCCCTGATGATGGCGCGGGATGCCGAGGACGAGACGGACTAGAATGACCAATTTTTCCCCCCGCGAGATCGTTTCCGAGCTCGACCGCTACATCGTCGGCCAGAAGGACGCCAAGCGAGCGGTCGCGATCGCGCTGCGCAACCGCTGGCGCCGGCAGCAGCTGACCGGCCAGATGCGCGAAGAGGTCATGCCGAAAAACATCCTGATGATCGGGCCAACCGGCGTCGGCAAGACCGAGATCGCGCGCCGCCTCGCACGGCTCGCCGGCGCACCTTTCATCAAGGTGGAGGCGACCAAGTTCACCGAGGTCGGCTATGTCGGCCGCGACGTCGAACAGATCATCCGCGACCTCGTTGAGGTGGCGATCGGCCTGGTGCGCGAGAAGATGCGCGAGGACGTCAAGGCGCGGGCGCACCTCAACGCCGAGGAGCGCGTGCTCGAAGCGCTGGTCGGAAAGACGGCGAGCCCGGCGACGCGCGATTCTTTCCGCAAGAAGCTGCGCAATGGCGAGATGGACGACAAGGAGATCGAGATCGAAGTTGCCGACACGGGCAATGGCGGCATGCCCGGTTTCGAGATTCCCGGCATGCCCGGCGCCAATATCGGCGTGATGAACATCAACGACATGCTCTCGAAAGCGATGGGCCAGAAGCGCACCAAGACGCGCAAGACGACGGTGAAGGAGTCCTACGGCCTCCTGATCGACGACGAGTCCGACAAGTTGCTTGACCAGGACCAGGTGGTTGCCGCGGCGCTGCAGTCGGCTCAGGACGACGGCATCGTCTTCCTCGACGAGATCGACAAGATCGCGGCTCGCGACGGCGGCGTCGGCGCCGGCGTGTCGCGCGAAGGCGTGCAGCGCGACCTGCTGCCGCTGGTGGAAGGCACGACGGTCGCGACCAAATACGGGCCGATCAAGACGGACCACATCCTATTCATCGCGTCGGGCGCCTTCCATGTCGCCAAGCCTTCGGACCTGCTGCCGGAATTGCAGGGCCGCCTGCCGATCCGCGTAGAGCTGCGGGCGCTGGAGAAGGACGACTTCAAGCGCATCCTGACCGAGCCTGAGGCGAGCCTGATCAAGCAGTATATCGCGCTGATGGCGACCGAGGGAGTGGAACTCTCCTTCACCGACGATGCGATCGACAGCCTGGCCGGCATCGCGGTCGACCTTAATTCGACCGTCGAGAACATCGGTGCGCGGCGTCTGCAGACAGTGATGGAGCGCGTGCTCGACGAGGTCTCCTACGAGGCTCCGGACAAGTCGGGCTCGTCGGTCACGGTCGACGCCGCCTTCGTCGCGAAGAATGTCGGCGACATTGCAAAGAACACAGATTTGTCGCGTTTCATCCTGTAAAGGCATGGGTGTGGCCCAAGGGCCACCCCCGATCATCTTCGGAATGCAGTTGTCGAGTGCCGCCATGTTCGCACTCGACTTCCGCAAGGGTAGTCCTTAGACGGGGAACAAGGGGCTCGGGCACAGTCGCATAATTGGGCGAAGAATGAAGAAGCTTGCCGTCGTGCTGATGGGTCTTTCGGTGCTGACGGCCGCTCCCGCCGCCGCCGCGACCGTCGTTCCCGCAGGAAACCGCAATATCGAACAACCACAGGTTCCTGGCGGTTCGGCATCCCGTACCAAGGCACTCAAGACGAGCTACGACGCGAAATACCGCAAGGTCATCTCGTTGCTGCGCAACGACAAGGCGCTCCGGCAGAAGATCGCTGCGGTGGCGCGCCAGTTCGACATCGATCCGCTGCACATCGCCGGGGCCATCGTCGGCGAGCATACCTACAATGTCGACGCCTACGATCGGCTGCAGACCTATTACGTCAAGGCGGTCTCCTATCTCGGCTCCAGCTTCTCGTTCTCCTATGACGGCGAGAACATCGCGGAGTTCCTTGAGCGACCGCAGTTCGCACCGTGTGCTGGTCTGCCCGGCAACTATGCTGTCTGGACCTGCCGCGACGACGTCTGGAATTCGTCGTTCCGCGGCCAGACCGTCGACGGAAAGCAATTCCCGAACAACCGGTTCAGTGCCGTCTTTTTCCAGCCCTTCTATTCCGGACAGACATTCGGCATCGGTCAGCTCAACCCGCTGACCGCGCTGCAGATGACCGATATCGTTTCGGAAGTGACGGGCGCGCCGAAGCTCGACTATCGCGATGCGCAGGCGGTCTACGCGACGATCATGGATCCCGATCAGACCCTTCCGTACGTGGCCGCGACTCTTCGCAAGGCGATCGACGCCTACAACACGATCGCGGATTTCGACATCTCGCAGAATCCGGGACTGACCGCGACGCTCTACAATGTCGGCGGCCCGGAAGCCCGCGCCTATGCGCTGAAGGCAGAGAACCAGCGCCGTATGAACGAAGGTCTCGAACCGAAGCTTCCGGAAGAGAACTATTACGGCTGGCTGGTCAACGACCGGATCGCCGACCTCAAAGCGCTTTTCTGATCAGTCTCCGCGCCGCGGCGGGCGCTGCACGATCGCGATCAGCTGATCCAGCTCGGACGGGGTGAGCTGTGCGATCCGCCCGGCGAGCAGGTTCGCGAGCTCGGTAGCATGCGGCGACAGTCCCGACGTATCGATGATGGCGCGCGGATCCGATGCCTCGGCCAGCCGCAGGAGTTCTTCGGCATCGTCCCAGATGATATTGAAATAGCCAATGATCTTCTGCAGCATCGCCCAGGTCGGGCGGCCACGGCGACCGTGTTCAAGGGCTGAAAGATAGGCCGGGCTGACGCCGAGAGCCGCAGCCATCTCCCTCTGCGAGACGCCGCGTGCCTTGCGCAGGTCGCGCACCTTTGCGCCGAACGGCGTCATGGGCCTGTCTCGTGCGGCAGGCGCCGCAGCCGGACATAGAGCGCTCCCTCCCCGCCATGATTCCGCGCCGCATCCTCGAAGCCGCTGACCAGATCGCGAAACGGCGGAGTGGCAAACCAGCCCGGGACGGAGCGCCTGAGCACACCGTCGCTCGCAAGCGACCGCCCCTTGCCGGTAATCACGAGAACGTAGCGGATTCCGGACCCATGCGCCCGGCGAAGGAAGGAGAGGAGCAGGCTATGTGCTTCGTCCTGCCGCAGGCCATGCAAGTCTACCCGAGCCTCGATCGGCAGCCTGCCCTTGGAAATTTTCCTCTGGGTCAGGCGGTCGAGGTGATGAACCTGCAGGCGTTGCGGCTGGATCGGCTTTGGTTGCGCGGGCGTCGGCTGGGTCTGCGGCGCGGGCTTGGCGGGTGGCTCTTCCGCGCGTGGCGGATCGGCTTCGACGCCGGCCTTTCCCTTCAGCGGACGCGCCGTGCGCGCCACCAGGTTCCACAGGATCCGTTCTTCCTCCGTCAGGTCGCGGACGCGGGATCGGCTCATGGCGCGTGTCCCGCAACCAGCGAAGCGGGAACGAGCGCGTAGAAATCGGCCACGCTCTTCACCACCCCGGCGATCTCGCCCGCCGCATCGCCGGAGCCGGCAAACAGGTCGCCGCGCGCAGCGCCGACGATGGCGGAGCCGGTATCCTGGGCGATCATCAGCCGCCGGAAAGGGATTCCCCCGAAAGCCGTCAGCTCGGGCGCAACGATGAAGAACGGCGTGCCGAACGTGTGCAGGAGCCGGTCAACGGCGATCGACCTGCCCGGCGTCAGCGGCACCTTGGCGGCGGCCACCGGACCGAGCGCCGGATCGTCCACCGCGGCCTCGCGGAAGAAGATGAACGATCGATTCTGCCAGAGGATTTCGTCGACCCGCTTGGGATGGGCCCGGAACCAGGCGCGGATCGACTGCATGGTGACGTCGGCAAGGGGAATTTCTCCGAGGTCGGCAAGGGTGCGACCCGGCCCGCTGAAGCGCTGGCCGCTCTTGGCCGCATAGGTCACGCGCCGGACCGACCCGTCCGGCATGCGCAGCCTTGCCGCGCCCTGCACATGAATGAAGAACACGTCGACCGGATCTTCGAGCCAGGCAAATTCGAGGCCGCGACCGGCCAGCGCTCCTCGTTCTATCTCGCCCCGGTCATAGTATTCGACGAAGCCTTCGGGCGTTTTGCGGGCGAAGGCGAGATAGGGGTCCAGACCCTTGGGACGGTTGGCATCGTCGATGTCAACGAGATCCGCGGGCCGGCCGTAGAGCGGGAAGCGGAGCTTCCCCGTCCGGACGGGTGAAGCGTCGGCCTCGGGCTCATAGAAGCCGGTCACGAAGCCGTGGTCGGCTCCGCCCGAGGGGGTAACGAGGCACGGTGAGAAATGTCGCTCGAAGAAGGAGCGTGACGCCGACCCGTCTAACGTCGCAAAGGTGCGCGCTTCGGCGTAGGCTAGGTCGAACGCAGCGCTATCCACGCCGAGGCTACCGGTTCGATAGGGTCTCTCGAGGACGCGGAATGCCGAGCGCCGGAAGGCTTCGAATGCAAGCCGATGATCGTCCTCACGCCAGCCGGGGAGAGCGTCGAAGGAAACCGGGCGGAACGCCGAGGACAGAAGCATCGGCCATCTCCGCCGGAAGGATCAGTCTTCGGCTTCGGTCGCGACCAGCTTCCAGTTCGGGTCCCGGGATTTCGTGTCGCGGGCAAAGGTCCACACGTCCTTGACCTCTGCGACGGTTTCGGGATCGCCGTCGATCACCTCGCCGGCATTGTTGCGCGTCGCAGAAATGAGCTCGCTCACAATGCGCAGCGTGACATGGGCCTCGCTGCCCTTCATCTCGGCGCCGACGATTTCCGCCTTATCGATGCCGACGAAGGACGACTGGATCTTCTCATTGCGCTGTTCGCGCTCGGCGATCGCCTGGACGAAGCCGTCATAGACTTCGCGGGAAAGGAGGTTCTTGAGCGTCTTCCGGTCGCCGTCGGCATAGGCCATGACGATCATTTCGTACGCCATCTTCGCGCCATCAACGAAGGTCGCTGGTTCGAACGTCTGATCGGCGTCCTTGATCGCGCGCATGCCCTTGTTCAGCTCGGTGCCGGGTGCCGCGGCCTTGTCGATCGAGGCGTAGCTTTCTTCCGTCGATTCGGACGCCTTGCGGCGCGGCAGGGAGACAACGTTGTCCTGGGAGGCGGGCTCGGCTTCGCGCTTGGCGCGCCGGGCGGTATAGGGATCAAAGGGCGGGCGCTCGCTGCCTGTGCGGCGACCGAGCACATTGCGCAGCTGGATGAAGATAACCACCGCCGCCACCAGGAAGATGATCGTACCCAAATCGAAAAATTCCATATTCTTCCGCCAGACGACTGAACTATGGCCACGAACGCGAAGGGATCATTATCGACCGCTTGGCAAGCCGATACAATGCTCGACGTTTGCATATAGAGTGGCAACCGCAATCATTCAAATCCCGCAGTCGCGTTCCTATGTTAGCAAAGCCGCATTCCGCGGCCTTAGTCTCGGAATTCCATGATCAGAACGATCCTCGGTATCTTCTTCCTTCTCCTGCCCCTGCTGGAGATCGCGGGATTCGTCGTCGTCGGCAGCCGCATCGGCGCCCTTGCAACGGTCGGCCTGGTGATCGCCTCGGCAATTCTCGGCGCATTGCTTCTTAGGATCCAAGGCATCGGAGCACTGCGACGGGCGCAGATCCAGGCTCAGGCCGGCGGCGCACCAGACCGGGAGATCGTGCATGGCGCGATGATCGTACTGGCAGGACTGCTGCTCATCATTCCGGGCTTCATCACCGATATCATCGGCCTGCTGCTCTTCCTGCCGCCGGTGCGCAACCTTGCCTGGAATGCGATCCGCTCGCGGATCGTCGTGGTCGGCACAGGGTTCGGTATGCGCGGCGGGCAGGCCCGGCGGGAGACGAAGGTGATCGATCTCGATGAGCAGGACTATCGCGAGATCGACGGCAACGGGCCGTCCCCCTGGCGGCGCCCGGACGCCGAGTAACCCTCGGCAATCCGGCTCCCAAACTTGCTATGCGGGGTCGGGCATGCTAGCGAACGCCCCGATTTGAAACGGGCCGCGACGAGCCCATCGACCAAGGAACGGGATCAATGGCAGAGAACGAGACCGGCGCAAAGGCCGGCAACGGCGCGCAGCCTTCGCTCAATGTGCTGGCGCAGTATGTCAAGGACCTGTCCTTCGAGAGCCCGAACGCCCCGAATTCGCTGCGCGCCCGCGAAACGGCTCCCGGCATCAACATCAATGTCAATGTCAACGCGAACCCGCTCACCGACACCGAATTCGACGTCAACCTGACCATCTCGGCCAAGGCCGGAGCGGACAAGGACGTGCTTTTCAACGTCGAGCTCGTCTACGGCGGCGTCTTCCGCATCAGCGGGTTCCCGAAGGAACATACGCTCCCGATCCTCTTCGTCGAATGCCCGCGGCTGTTGTTCCCGTTCGCGCGGCAGATCATCGCCGAGGCGACGCGCAACGGCGGCTTCCCGCCGCTGATGATCGACCCGATCGACTTCGCGCAGATGTTCCAGGCCCGCATGGCCGAGGAGCAGGCCCGCGGCAAGGTGCAGATGTCGAGCTGATCAGGCTTCCGCCTCGGAAAGAGGCTGGAATTCCGGCTTCAGCCAGATCGCCTTTTCTCCAAGCGACGCCACGAGTCCGGCATGGGCTTCCCGCTCTTGTGCGGTGAGCCGCGGCGGCAGGGGTTCCGGCCGTGCCGCCAGAACGACCTGCACCTCGACATCTTCCCTGCGGTTCGCCGAGGTTTCGGCAACCGACAGGCCAAAGGTCGCCTGCTTGCCGCCGATCAGCTCGATATAGACCTCGGCCAGAAGGCCAGAGTCGAGGAGCGCGCCGTGGCGGGTGCGGTGACTGTTGTCCACGCCGTAGCGCTTGCAGAGCGCATCGAGCGAATTCGGCCCCATCGGATGCTTGCGGCGCGCAATAGCCAGCGTATCGACGACGCGCGACGGTTCGATCGGCGGCCGGCCGTAGCGGGCGAATTCCGCATTGAGGAAGCCGATGTCGAAGCCCGCATTGTGGGCGACGAGCGTGGCGCCATCGATGAAGGCACAGAAATCGTCGACGATCCCGCCGAAAACCGGCTTGCCGGCGAGGTCGGCCATGGAAATCCCATGGACCGCCTGGGCTTCCGGGTCGATCTGCCGGCCGTCCGGATTGATATAGACGTGGAAGGTCCGGCCGGTCGGGAAGCGGTTGACCAGTTCGATCGCGCCGATCTCGATCACCCGCTCGACGCGCGAATCGAGGCCCGTGGTTTCCGTATCGAAGACGATCTCACGCATCGAATCACTCCTGAGACGAGGATGCGGCAGCGGGGCGCCCGCAACAAGTCCCGGGCCCGACCTCGTCAACACATGCGGACATCACGCCGTCAGGGCTTCGATGATCTGCTTGACGGAATGCCTTGCGGCTTCCATCCCGGCACCCGTATCCACGACGAAATCGGCCAGCCGCCGCTTTTCGGCATCCGGTACCTGCCGGGCAAGGATCGCTTCGAATTTCTCGAGCGTCATTCCCGGCCTGGCGAGGACGCGCGCGCGCTGGATGTCCGCCGGCGCTGAGACGACCACGACCTTGTCGACGCGATCGCGCCCGCCCGTCTCGAACAGAAGTGGAATATCGAGCACAGCAAGTTTCGCTCCAGCCGCCCGGTTGCGTGCCAGAAACGCATCGGCGTCGGCTCGCACGAGCGGATGCACGATCCCCTCGAGTTTCCGGATGGCGTCCGAATTGCCGATCACGAGCTGGCCGAGGAGGTTGCGATCGATCCGGCCGTCGATGGTCACGCCGGGGAAGGCGGCCTCGACCAGCGGCACGGCCGCACCCGAATAGAGACGGTGCACCGCTTCGTCGGAATCATGCACCGGAACGCCCGCCTCGGCAAACATCTTTGCGGTGGTCGACTTGCCCATGCCGATGGAGCCGGTGAGACCGACGACGATCATCAATGTGCGTCCAGATCGGCGATGACGAGGTCGCGAAGTTCCTGCGTGACGGTCGGGCGCCTGCCGAACCAGCGCTCGAAACCGGGCACCGCCTGATGGAGAAGCATGCCAAGTCCGTCGACCGTCTCCACGCCACGCGCGGCGGCGGCCTCGAGCAGTGGGGTGCGAAGGGGCACGTAGACGATGTCGGTGACCAGCGCGTGGTCCGGCAGCCTGGCGCAGTCGGCGGCAAGCGATCCCTCACCATCCATCCCGAGCGACGTGGTGTTGACCAACAGGTCGGCGGAAGGGAGCAGGCGATCGGTGGCGTCAATGCTGTGCGCGACCACCTTGCCGCCGAACAGGTCGGCAAGTTCCTGCGCGCGGGCGGGCGTCCGGTTGACGATCTCGACCCTGCGGTAGCCGGCGCCGAGTATCGCGTGGACCACGGCCCGCGCCGCGCCGCCCGCGCCGAGGACGAGCGCAGTGTCGCGGCCGCGCCAGGACGGAACGACCTGATCGAGATTGGCGGCGAAGCCGATCGCGTCAGTGTTGCCGCCGCAGACCCTCCCGTCCTCGATCCAGAGCGTGTTGACCGCGCCGACCGCTTCGGCCTCCGCGTCGCGACGCTCGACGGTCTCGAAGGCCGCTTCCTTGTGCGGGATCGTGACATTTCCGCCGGCGAAGCCGCTGCGCGGCAGGTTCGAGATGAAGGAGCGGATGTCGGCCGGATCGATGTCGATGCGCTCGTAGCTGCCGGAGATCTTAAGCGTCGAGAGCCAATGGCCGTGGATCAAGGGCGAACGCGAATGGGCGACCGGGTGGCCGCAGACGAAGGCGCGGATGTCAGCCATCGATCGCTCCGAGGCGGCGAAGCTCGGCGACAAGCGGAAGGAGCGGCATGCCCACGATCGTGAAATGGTCGCCATCGATCGAATCGAACAGCTGAATACCCTCGCCTTCGATCTGATAGACGCCGACGCTGCGCAGGACCTGGTCGCCGACCCGCGACAGATAGCGCCCAATATAGGCCGGATCGAGCTTGCGCATCGCCATCCGCGCGACCGAGACATGGCCCCACAGCGCCTTGCCGTTGCGCGCGAGAACCACGGCGCTGTTCAGGTGATGGGTCTTGCCGGAGAGCCTGAGCAGGCGCCGCCTGGCTTCGTCCATGTCTGCTGCCTTGTGCAGGATCTCGCCGCCAAGCGACAGAGTCTGATCGGAACCGATCACCAGCGCATCCGGGACGCGCTCGCTTACCTCTACGGCTTTCGCCTCGGCGAGGATCCATGCGAGATTCTCGGGTGAAACATCGGCGTCGCCGACTGCTTCCTCGACGGCGCGCTCATCGATCCGCGACGGATTCGCTTCCGTTTCGATGCCCGCATTGCGCAGCATCGCGAGGCGGAACGGGCTTGCGGAGGCAAGGATGATCCGGGTTGTCATGGGCGAACCGGTTAGCGCGTCCGGCCCCGCAGCGCAACGATGGCGGCGGCTGTCTCCTCGATCGACCGACGGCTGACGTCGATCATCGGCCAGTTATGCCGCGAGCAGATCTGCCTCGCATAGGACAGTTCCTCGGTGATCGTGCTTCTGTCGACATAGGTCTGAGCGTCGAAGCCGGTCGTCGTACCGAGCAGCCGGTTCTGCCGCACATGCGAGATGCGCTCGGCCGTCGCGATGAGGCCGACGATCAGGGGGCGCTTCGCGGTCAAAAGGCTGTCCGGGATTGGAACTCCGAGTACGATCGGGATGTTGGCGGTCTTGATGCCACGATTTGCCAGATAGATGCTGGTCGGTGTCTTCGACGTGCGCGAAATGCCGATCAGCACCACATCGGCTTCCTCGATGTCGGCGGGGAGCTGGCCGTCATCATGATCCATGGTGAAGTTGAGGGCATCGATGCGACGGAAATATTCGGCATCGAGGACATGTTGCGCGCCGACGCGCCGACCCGCCGGTGCTCCGAGATAGGACTGGAAGACGGTCAGCACCGGCTCCAGGACGGAGACGCAGGGAAGGCCCATCGTCGCGCATTTCTGATCGATGATCGCGGCCAGATCCTTGTCCACCACCGTATAGAGAACGATCCCAGGTTCGGCGTCGATTTCCTCCATTACCTTGGCCAGCTGCTTTTCGGTGCGGATCAGCGGATAGATATGCTCGATCGCCCGGGTGTCTTTGTACTGGGCCGAAGCCGCGCGGCCGGCGGCCAGGAGAGTCTCTCCGGTCGCGTCAGAAATCAGATGTAAATGGAAGAAGCTTTGCGGTTTGCTCACAGCCCGGATCGGCCCCTGTTGAAGAGTGTGGACAAGCGGGACAAATCGGCTCCGCTCGCGGCGCGGACTGTATCAGATGGCCTCTTGTCCACAATGGACAGGGATGCGGGTCATTTGTCCCGGGCCTGTGGATGAATCGGCTCCGGAACGGTTAGCCGCAGGTCGTCCACAGCGCGCCATTTGGCGCTGTAGCGGCCAACTCGTTGATTTCGAATAGAGAATCGGAAAGTACCTCCGACTTATGCACTTCTCGATACATCTGGACATGGATGGGCCGGACGGCCTATTCGTCTGCGGATTGGGGATGACGGACAATCCCCGTTAGAGACAGACTCTAAGAATCAAAAGAAGATTCGAAGATTCATTTCTTTATTGGGAAAGAGGCCTGATGGTTCAGCCGAGCACGCCGAAGAGGGTCGTCGCCGAGGTGCTGCGAGGCGATGCCACATTTCCGCCTCCAGTCTGGCTGATGCGGCAAGCGGGACGCTACCTTCCGGAGTATCGCGAGACGCGGAAGCGGGCCGGGAGTTTTCTCGATCTCTGCTACAATCCGGACTACGCAGTGGAAGTGAGCCTTCAGCCGATCCGCCGCTTCGGTTTCGATGCATCGATCCTGTTCTCGGATATCCTGGTTGTGCCGCATGCGCTGGGACGCGACCTGCGCTTCGAGGAAGGTCGCGGACCGCTGATGACGCCAATGAGCGTTGGCGACGTCGCGCGGCTGGACCGAAGCCGATTCCACGAGACGCTGGCGCCAGTCTACGAGACTGTAAGGCGGCTGCGGGCCGAACTGCCTCCCGAGACGACGCTGCTCGGCTTCTGCGGGGCGCCCTGGACCATTGCGACCTACATGATCGCCGGGCACGGCACGCCGGACCAAGCGCCGGCGCGGCTCTTCGCCTATCGGCATCCGGAGACGTTCATCCAACTTCTCGATATTATTGCGGAGGTTTCGGCCGAATATCTGATCCGGCAGCTCGATGCCGGGGCGGACGCGGTGCAGATTTTCGATTCCTGGTCGGGCGTGCTGGACGAACCGTCTTTCGCCTCGTTCTGCGTTCGGCCGGTGAGGGCGATCGTCGAGAAGGTGCGCGAGGCCCACGCCGACGCGCTGGTGATCGGATTCCCAAAAGGTGCGGGCAGCCTCTACGACGGCTACCGGCAGGAGACGGGTGTGAACGGGCTTGGGCTCGACTGGTCGGTGCCCATGTCGCAGGCGAAGCATCTCCAGGCAGCGGGGGCCATCCAGGGCAATCTCGACCCGGTGCGGCTGGTGGCGGGCGGCCGTGCGCTCGAAGAGGGCGTGGATGCCGTTCTCGAAGGCCTGGGAGGCGGTCCGCTGATCTTCAACCTCGGTCACGGCATCACTCCGGAAACGCCAGTCGCGCATGTCGAGGCGATGCTGCGGCAGATCAGGGCAGCGCGCTGACATGGCCGGTGATTCGACGGCTTCCGGAACAGTCGCCCTTCGCCGGGCGGCCATTGCGCTCGCGGTCTTCGTCGGACTGACGATCCTGCTGCTCGCCGCCGCACCAGACGATCTCTATCTGTGGATCAAGGCGGTGCACGTCATCGCGGTGATCGCGTGGATGGCGGGGATGCTCTACCTGCCTCGGCTCTTCGTCTACCACGTGGATTCCGAGCTCGGTTCGGTGCAATCCGAGACGTTCAAGGTGATGGAGCGGCGCCTCTATAGGGCGATCATCAACCCGGCGATGATCATCGCCTGGGCAGCCGGCCTGTGGCTGGCGTGGAAAGGCTTCGGCTTCATGGGTGGCTGGCTTCACGCCAAGATCGCGCTGGTGGTCGCGATGTCGGGGATGCATGGCTATCTCGGCGGCGCGGTGCGGCGGTTCGCCGAAGATCGCAACCAGAAGCCAGCCCGGCATTGGCGTATCGTCAACGAAGTGCCGACCATTTTGATGATCGCCATCGTGATCCTGGTGATCGTGAAGCCGTTCTGAGGGGGTCTTTCCGGCTCGCGAATTGACGGCTTGCGCTTTGGCAGGTCCGATTGTATGAGAAGGGCCTTCCTTTTCCGCCTCGCGCTCGTGCAATTCCAAGCATATCGACGCGCCGACGGCGTTTCCAAAGCACCGATGCACGTCCGCGTTTCTTATCCGGACCCCCAAATTCATCCAGAGCCCGCCCCATGCAGGAAATGAAACTCGCAGACTTCAAGAACAAGAAGCCGCCGGAGCTTATTGCTTACGCGGAGTCGCTGGAGGTCGAGAACGCCAGCGTCATGCGCAAGCAGGAGCTGATGTTCGCCATCCTGAAGAAGCTCGCGGCGCAGGATATCGAGATCATCGGCGACGGTGTGGTCGAGGTTCTGCAGGACGGTTTCGGTTTCCTTCGCTCGGCGAATGCGAACTATCTGCCCGGACCGGACGATATCTACATCTCGCCCTCGCAGATCCGCCGCTTCTCACTGAAGACTGGCGACACGGTCGAAGGGCCGATTCGCAGTCCGAAAGAAGGCGAGCGCTACTTCGCGCTGCTGAAGGTCAACACGATCAATTTCGACGATCCGGAAAAGATCCGGCACAAGATCCACTTCGACAATCTAACGCCGCTCTATCCGACGTCGCGGCTGAAGATGGAACTGGAAGTCCCGACGTCGAAGGATATTTCGGCGCGGGTGATCGATCTCGTCGCGCCACTCGGCAAAGGCCAGCGCGCGCTCATCGTCGCACAGCCCCGCACCGGCAAGACCGTGCTTTTGCAGAACATCGCGCATTCGATCACGGCGAATCATCCGGAGTGCTACCTGATCGTGCTTTTGATCGACGAGCGGCCGGAAGAAGTCACCGACATGCAGCGGTCGGTGAAGGGCGAGGTCGTGTCGTCGACCTTCGACGAACCGGCAGTTCGTCACGTGCAAGTCGCTGAAATGGTTATTGAAAAGGCGAAACGCCTGGTCGAACATGGGCGCGACGTTGTCATCCTGCTCGACTCGATCACCCGCCTCGGCCGTGCCTACAACACGGTGGTTCCGTCTTCCGGCAAGGTGCTGACGGGCGGTGTCGACGCAAATGCGCTGCAACGCCCGAAGCGTTTCTTCGGCGCGGCGCGCAATATCGAAGAGGGTGGGTCGCTAACGATCATCGCGACGGCCCTGATCGATACCGGCAGCCGCATGGACGAAGTCATCTTCGAAGAGTTCAAGGGAACCGGCAATTCCGAGATCGTGCTCGACCGCAAGGTGGCCGACAAGCGCATCTATCCGGCAATGGACATTCTGAAGTCCGGCACGCGCAAGGAGGATCTCCTCGTTCCGCGCGCCGACCTGCAGAAGATCTTCGTGCTGCGGCGCATCCTGGCTCCGATGGGCACGACCGACGCGATCGAGTTCCTCATCGACAAGCTGAAGCAGACGAAGACGAACGCCGATTTCTTCGACTCGATGAACACCTGATATCGATTCGGCTCCGGAATTACCGGTGGCGTTGATCGCTGGCTGAAACCTCCACCTCGCCGCTTGGCAGCGTGGCCGCAGAGAAGCCGTTTGGAAGATCCAATGAGGTCGACCGAGACGATTTTTGCTCTATCGACGGGACATCTGCCCTCCGGCATTGCCATCGTCCGCCTGTCGGGGCCCGGTGTCAGACGCGCGCTCAAACAGGTTTCCGGCTCGGTTCCGTCTCCCCGCGTTGCCAGGTACGGGCCGTTGTCCTTCAGGGGTGAAATTCTGGACCATGGACTTACGCTGTACTTTCCCAGCCCGGGGTCGGCCACGGGGGAGGATTGCGGCGAGTTCCATGTCCACGGAAGCGCGGCGGTCGTCAAAGGCCTCACCGCGGCACTCGCCAGTCTGGGTGGCTTCCGCCTGGCGGAGCCTGGAGAGTTCTCCCGCCGCGCATTCCTGAACGGGCGCATGGACCTGACGGCAGTCGAATCGCTCTCCGATCTTATTGCAGCCGAAACGGACCAGCAGCGGAGACTGGCGTTGTCGGGCATATCCGGCACACTGCGCGATATCTGCCTTGGCTGGCGCTACGAATTGCAGACGCTGCGGGCGAGGGTCGAGGCGGAACTCGACTTCTCCGACCAGGACGATGTCCTGCCGGACGTGAACGATGCGCTTCATGAGGAGACGACATCCCTGATCGGCAGGATCGAGTCGGTCGCGGCACGATTTCGCCAGGCCGAACTCGTGCGAGAGGGTTTCCGAGTCGCAATCGTGGGCGCTCCAAATGCGGGAAAATCCAGCCTTCTCAACGCGTTAGCGATGCGTGACGTGGCTATCGTGAGCGAAGAACCGGGCACCACGCGCGACCTAGTCGAAGTTGCACTGGAGATCGACGGATACAAGGTCATCGTCACCGACACGGCGGGAATACGCGAGGCCGTCGGCATCGCCGAAACCATTGGCATCGGCAAGGCGCGCAAGGCCGCCGCTGAAGCAGACCTGGTGATCCTACTGGAAGATATGGAGAATCCGGTCCCCGTTGCTCTTGATGTTGAACGTGAGGTGACGAGGGTCGGGGCGAAATGTGATACCGGTCAAGGGAATGCCGCGAAGTACGATCTGGTGGTGTCGTCATTGAAAGGACACGGGATTCCTGACCTGTTGGAACTGATCGCGGCTCGATTGCACGAGGACTTGCCGAGTGGAGAAGGCCTCATTTCGGTGCGGGAACGGCATGTTGGTCATATATTGAGAGCGCGGGATGCACTGTTACGCGTGGGCGAGGCGGCCGAGATGGAGATTGTGGCTGAGGAACTGCGGGTCGCCGCGGTGGAGATCGGGCGGGTAGTTGGGCTCGGTGATACGGAGGATCTTCTCGGGGAGATCTTCTCACGGTTCTGCATCGGCAAATGATTCACGTGAAACACGCCGGGCCGGAGGTAGGGATCGTTTCGGATGTGTTTCACGTGAAACAACCCCGACGCGCTTGACAACGGAATGTACTCGGCACAGATGCACGCGCCAAAGGACAGGTCGATGAACGCGTATGATGTCATTGTCATCGGTGGGGGCCATGCCGGCGTCGAAGCCGCTGCGGCATCCGCGCGTGCAGGCGCGAGCACCGCTCTCGTGACCATCGACGCGACCAAGATCGGCGTGATGTCCTGCAATCCGGCGATTGGGGGACTTGGGAAAGGCCATCTCGTCCGCGAGATCGACGCCCTGGATGGCATCATGGGCCGTGCGGCGGATATGGCGGGCATCCAGTTCCGCCTGCTGAACCGCCGCAAAGGCCCCGCCGTTCGGGGGCCGCGGACCCAGGCGGACCGGAAGCTCTATCTTCAAGCGATACAGGCCCTCGTAGCCGCCCAGCAGAACCTCGATGTGGTCGAAGGCGAGGTGGTCGACCTCGATTTGTCCGGCGGCATTGTTCGCTCTGTGACGCTTGCGGATGGCGCGGTGATTCATTGCGGCGCGCTGGTCTTGACGACCGGCACGTTCCTGCGCGGGCTGATCCATATCGGAGAGCGGCGCTTCGCCGCCGGGCGGATGAACGAACAGGCTGCGGAACGGCTGTCGGGAGCGCTCTCGAGGGCGGGCTTTCGCCTCGGCCGGCTGAAGACAGGAACTCCGCCGCGGCTCGACGGCCGCACGATCGACTGGAGCGCGCTTGACCACCAAGCCGCGGACGAGGATCCGACGCCGTTCTCGCTGATGACGGATCGGATCACGACGCCGCAGATCGAATGCGGCATTACCCGCACGACGCCCGAAACACACGCAATCATCAGGGATAACCTCCACCGCTCGGCAATGTATTCCGGGTCGATCGAGGGTATAGGCCCGCGCTACTGTCCTTCGATCGAGGACAAGATCGTCAAATTCGGCGATCGTGACGGTCATCAGATCTTCCTCGAACCCGAGGGCCTGGACGACGACACGGTCTATCCGAACGGCATTTCGACGTCCCTTCCGGAGGATATCCAGCACCTGCTGGTCAGGAGTATTCCTGGCCTGGAATGCGCAGCGATCACGCAGCCGGGCTATGCGATCGAATACGATCATGTCGATCCTAGGGAACTGGATCCGACATTCGAGACACGCCGAGTTCGCGGGCTCTTTCTGGCGGGACAGATCAATGGAACGACCGGATACGAGGAAGCGGCGGCGCAGGGTATCCTTGCCGGTCTCAATGCCGCGCGCCGGGCCGGCGGGTCGGAACTCGTGCGGTTCAGTCGCACCGAAGCCTATATCGGTGTCATGGCCGACGATCTGACCAGCCGAGGCGTTTCGGAACCGTACCGGATGTTTACCTCGCGTGCGGAATTCCGCCTGTCGCTGCGGGCGGACAATGCGGATGAACGGCTGACGCCGAAGGCGATCGAATTCGGGATGGCGTCGAAGGAGCGAATAGAGCGCTTTCAGGTGTATGAAGGCGGCCTCAAGAATGCCAGGGATTTACTTCAGGAACGTATGATCACCCCTAACGAAGCCCGGCGCCACGGAATCGCGTTGAATCTCGATGGCATTCGCCGCAGTGCTTACGACCTTCTGGCCGTGGACGGGGTCGACATCGCCCGATTGGCCTTGGTCTGGCCCGAGCTGGGGAGTATCCGCAGCGGAGTGGCCGAGGCGATGGAGACGGAAGCGAAATATTCTGTCTACCTCGAACGTCAACGAGTCGAATCCGAAACGATCCGCTTCGAAGAGGGCAGATCCATTCCCGACGAGATGGACTTTGCCGCTGTTCCTGGGCTTTCCAACGAGTTGAAGCAAAAGCTTGCGCAACGTCGTCCGCGCAGCGTTGCCGAGGCACAGCGAATCGAGGGTATGACGCCGGCGGCGATGGCGATCATCATCGCACGGCTGCGGATGCAGCCGCCGCTGCGTGGCGCAGCATGAACGAGGGCGCCTATCGCGAGTTGTGCAGGATTGCCGGACCCGTTTCACGTGAAACATTCAGCGACCTGCTGGCGTTCGAGACCGAATTCCGTCGTTGGTCTGCCAAGATAAATCTTGCCGCGCCATCCACACTCCCCGAACTCTGGACCCGTCATGTGCTCGACAGCGCGCAGGTGCCGGCACTGGCCCCGGGGGCGACGCGATGGCTGGATCTGGGGTCCGGTGGGGGGTTTCCGGGGGCGATCATCGCGATCCTGATGAAGGAACGACCTGGCTCCCGCATTGCGCTAGTCGAGAGCAACCGCAAGAAGGCGGCGTTTCTGCAGTCCATCCTCGGACGCCTCGGAGCGCCGGCCACAGTCCATCCGATGCGGATCGAGGACGCGGTCGGCCTCGTTTCGCAGCCGGACATCGTCACCGCTAGGGCGCTCGCGCCGCTTACTCAACTGATCGACTTGGCTTCGCCCTGGCTGTTGCGCGGCGCAAAGGGACTTTTCCACAAAGGCCGGGACTATCGAGCCGAGATCGCGAATTCGGCTGCCGATTGGCGCTACGATCTGGTAGAACATCGCAGCGCTGTCGACGCTGAAGGCGTCATTCTCGAAATCTCCAACGTCGAGGCGATCACGCGGTCTCCGGACCGCGCGGACTGAACGAAGCGGCCGGCACCATGCGCATCATCACAGTGGCAAACCAGAAGGGCGGCGTGGGCAAGACCACGACAGCCATCAATCTCGCGACCGCGCTCGCCGCCATCGGCGAGCGGGTGCTTCTGGTCGACCTGGATCCCCAGGGCAACGCGAGCACCGGTCTTGGCATCGACCGGCGCGATCGCAACGTCTCGTCCTACGATGTCCTGACTGGCGAACGGACCATCGACGAAGCGGCGATGGCTACCGCGGTGCCTGGCCTCTCCATAGTCCCCTCCACGCTCGATCTCCTCGGCATCGAGATGGAAATCGCCGCGGCACCCGATCGCGTGCTGAAACTGCGCAATGCCTTGCGCAGGCATGCCGCCGAAAGCGCGCGCTTTACCTATGTGCTGATCGACTGCCCGCCGTCGCTCAACCTGCTTACGCTCAACTCCATGGCGGCGGCGGATTCCGTTCTGGTCCCGCTTCAATGCGAGTTCTTCGCTCTCGAAGGGTTGAGCCAGCTGCTCGCGACAGTCGAACAGGTGCGCGGTTCCATCAATCCGGCACTTACCATCCAGGGTATCGTCCTGACCATGTACGATGGGCGAAACAACCTTGCGAATCAAGTGGTTGCGGACGTTCGCGCGCATATGGGAGAGAAGGTCTACGAAACGATCATTCCGCGCAATGTGCGGGTGTCCGAGGCGCCGTCCTACGGCAAGCCGGCGATCCTCTACGATCTGAAATGCTCGGGCAGCCAGGCCTATCTTCAGCTTGCTTCGGAAGTCATCCGGCGCGAGCGGCGCCTGCGCGCAGCGTGACGATTCGCAGCCGAAATGTCTGATGAGTGGACGACGTCGATGAGTGAAGACACTTCCAGAAACCGTCTCGGCCGCGGACTCGCGGCTCTGATCGGAGACATCGACAGGCCTGTGCCGTCGCAGACGCCGGCCCCGAATCCGGACCGCACGGTGCCGGTCGAGTTCATCTCGCCCAATCCGCGCAACCCGCGCCGAACGTTCGCCGACGCCGAGCTGGAGGATCTGGCGAACTCGCTGAAGCAGCACGGAATCGTGCAGCCGGTGGTCGTGCGCCCGTCGAAATCGGCGCCGGGCCGTTACGAGATCATTGCCGGAGAGCGGCGCTGGCGCGCCGCGCAACGCGCCGGCTTGCCGAACATTCCCGTCATCGTTAGGGACGTCGACGACCGCATGGCGCTCGAACTTGCCATCGTCGAGAACGTGCAGCGGGCCGACCTCAATCCGGTCGAAGAAGCACTGGGCTATCAGCAGCTGGTCGACGAGCATGACTACGCCCAGGCCGATCTCGCGCAGATCATCGGCAAGAGCCGCAGCCATGTCGCCAATACGCTGCGGCTGCTCAAGCTTCCGCAAAACATCCGCGACATGCTTGTCGACGGTTCCTTGTCCGCAGGGCATGCGCGCACGCTGGTGACGGCCGAGAACCCCACCGCGTTGGCGCAGAAGATCATCAGGGATGGTCTCTCCGTGCGCCAGGCCGAGGCGCTGGCGCAGAAAGGCTCCGAAAAGCCGCCCGCGGCCGCCGCGAAGCCGGCTGAGGAGGAGAAGGATGCGGATACGCGCGCGCTCGAGCAGTTGCTGTCCGACGTGACCGGGCTGAAAGTCTCGGTCAATCACCGCGACAAGGGCGGCGATGTCCGGATCGCCTACAAGACCCTGGAACAGCTGGACGATCTCTGCCGCCGGCTGCAGCGCTGACTTAAATATTTGATCTTATACGCCTATCTGGCGCGCCGGCGGGAGTGGATGCTCTCAATGGCAATCGCCATCAACGTCTCGCGAACGATCGCTCCCGACAGTTCGGGGCGGTGGCGCGTCGCAAGGATGCTCTGCTGCAGCCGTGTCAGGGCGCGCGCGATCGAAGCGCCGGTCCATGTTCCGAGCGCGGTCTCGACAAGCTTGCGGCGCGAAAAGAAGACCGGCGGCCGGGCGCCGGCGACGGCCGCGGCCGGCTGGGCACCGCCGATATCGACATTGCGGCGCAGTACTTCGAGACCCTGGAACTGCCGCATCGCTGCCCCGAGAATCGCTTGCGCCTGCGTGCCACCCTCCTGGGACCGGCGCAAGGCGAGGTCGAGTTCCGCAAGCGACCCGGCCAGGGCGGCGTCGATCGCCTGATCGATAGACGAGGCGGAGACGTCGCCCGACGAGGCGACAACGTCTTCGAGGTCGATCACGGGCTTTTCTCCGCAATAGAGGATCAGCTTCTCGATCTCGCCTCGGGTCGCCAACCGGTCGCCTCCCAGCCGGCGGCGGAGCGCCTGTCGCGCATCGGCGGCCATGGTCTTGCCCGCACGCGCCAGTTCGGAATCGATGACGCTGTCGAGCGAGCGCTCCTCATCGACATAGCAAGGCAGCGCCATTGCGGCGTCGGCGCGTTCGACCATGTCGCGGAGTGGAGCCGCTTTCTTCAGGTCTCCCGCTTCGATCAGCGTGATCGCGTCGCGCGATGGCTTGTCGAGCAGATCCTTGAGGGCATCGGCGAAGCCCTTGTGGGTGCCGGCATTGCGGATCCAGATCAGCCGCTCACCGCCGAACATCGAGACCATCCGCGCTTCGTCGATCAGGCGGCCCGGATCCTGTTCCAGGTCGGACGCGTCGTAGCGGATGACAGCGAACGCGTCGTCGAGCGGCAGTCCGGTCCGCTTCGCGAACGCTGCGGCACGCTCAGAAACCAGGCCGCGGTCCGGACCGTAGATCAGCACGACCCGCACCGCCGGGTCCGGACGCGCGATCCAGGCTTCGACCTCATGTGCCTTCTTCTGCGACATGCTTTCGGGTTAGCGAGCGGCGGCGTGCGACGCAACCCAAAACAGGCGTCACCGGGAGAGGGATGGGAGCGAGATGCCGAAGCCGCCGCGCATCTCGCGCGGCGGCTTTGCTCCTTCTCAAGTTCTTAGCACTCGATAGATCGCCGGTATCACCAGCACCGTCAACAAGGTCGACGAGGCGAGACCGAAGAGTAGTGAGATCGCCAGCCCCTGGAAGATCGGGTCGGTGAGGATCACGGCTGCGCCGATCATCGCCGCCAGGGCGGTCAGCAGAATCGGCTTGAAGCGGATCGAACCCGCCTCGATCAGGATCTCCGTCAGAGCGCGATGACGCGTCCGGGTGCCGGGCGCGACTTCGTGCGCCTCTACCTCCGGCACGACGATCGACATGCTTGTCTCGACGACATCTTCTTCGCCGTCATAGGGCACCTCGCGAGGTGCGTGGCGGATGAAGTCGACCAGCAGGATCGAGTTGCGCACGATGATGCCAGCGAGAGCGATGAAGCCGATCATCGACGTTGCCGAGAACGGCGCACCGAACAGCCAGTGGCCGCCCAGGATGCCGATGAAGGTGAGCGGGATCGGCGTCAGGATGACCAGCGGCACCTTGAACGAGCCGAACTGTGCCACGACGAGGATATAGATTCCGAGCAGGGCAATCATGAAGGCTGCGCCCATGTCACGGAAGGTCACCCAGGTCACTTCCCATTCGCCATCCCACAGCAGCGTCGAGGCGCGATCGTCCTGAGGCTGGCCGTGAAGCGAGATTTCCGGCTTCGGCAGGCCCGTCCAGTCCTGGGCGTCGATGGCCTCCTGCACCGCCAGCATACCGTAAAGCGGTGCCTCGAAGTCGCCGGCGAGTTCGGCCGTAACCATTTCGGCCGGCCGGCCATTGTGGCGGAAGACCGGATAGGAGGCGCGCTCTTCCTCGATCTTCACCACGTCGCCGAGTTCGACCACACCACGGTCACCGGGCAGGAGGTTGGCCGGAATCGGCGTCGTCAGGAAGTCTTCGGAGACGCGCCGCTCTCCCTTTGGACGTTCGAGACGGATCGGCGTCGGCTGGCGACCTTCGCCGCGATGCGAGTAGCCGATGGTCTGGCCGCCATTAAGAATCGCCAGCGTGTCGAACACATCGCCTTCCTGCACCTTGAAGAAGTCGAGGTCGTCAGAGGATATGCGTGCCCGCAGCTTCCGCGCGGCGACGCCATAGGAGTTGTCGACATCGACGATGTAAGGCACAGACCGGAACGCAGCCTCGACCTTTTCCGCAACAGCTCGCCGCGTCGCGGCGTTCTCGCCATAGATCTCGGCGAGCAGCGTCGCCATGACAGGGGGACCGGGTGGCGGCTCGACGACCTTCAGGCTGGTCCCTTCAGGAACCGGAATAGCCTTGATGCGCTCGCGGATGTCGAGCGCGATCTCGTGGCTGGAGCGCGCACGCTCGCCCTTGGGCAGGAGGTTCAGCGCGACGTCGCCCATATACGGGTCCGACCGATAGTAGGAGTGCCGGACGAGGCCGTTGAAATTGAAGGGCGCGGCGGTGCCGGCGTGCGTCTGCACCGAGCGGACCTCCTCCAGCTGGGTGACGACCTGAGCGACCGCCTGCGCCACCGCATCCGTCGCCTCAACCGACGAGCCCTCTGGCAGGTCGATCGTCACCGACAGTTCGGACTTGTTGTCGAAGGGAAGCAGCTTGACCGTCACGTCCTTGGTGTAGAACAGCGTCAGCGAGCCCAGCGTCAGGACGCCAATCACCAGCAGGAAGACCCAGCTCGAGGTCTTGGAAGCGAGGATGGGCCGCGCCACCGCCGCATAGGCCTTGCCGAGAATGCCGCCATGACTGTGGTCGTCATGGTGCGCGACGGGCGCCTTGCCGGCGACCTTGAGCATGAGCCAGGGCGTGACCATGACCGCGACGAAGAACGAGAAGATCATCGCCGCCGACGCATTGGCCGGGATCGGGCTCATGTAGGGGCCCATCATGCCGGAAACGAAGAGCATCGGCAGAAGCGCAGCGACCACCGTCAGCGTCGCGACGATCGTCGGGTTGCCGACCTCGGCGACGGCGGCGATCGCCGCTTCCTTGCGGCTTCGCCCGTCCCCCATTCCCCAGTGCCGTGCGATGTTCTCGATGACGACGATCGCGTCGTCGACCAGGATGCCGATGGAGAAGATCAGCGCAAAGAGCGAGACGCGGTTGAGCGTGTAGCCCATCGTCCATGAGGCGAAGAGAGTGAGCAGGATGGTGACTGGGATGACCACGGCCACGACGACCGCTTCGCGGCGGCCGATGGCCAGCCAGACGAGCGCGATGATCGAGACGGTCGCCAGACCGAGGTGATAGAGGAGTTCGTTGGCCTTTTCGTTGGCGGTCTCACCATAGTCGCGCGTGACCTCGACCGAGATCTCCTCGGGGATGAGGGAGCCTTCGAGTTCGTGCACTCGATGCAGGATCTGCTCAGCCACCGTCACGGCATTGGAGCCGGCGCGCTTGGCGACGGCCAGCGTCACGGCGGGAAGGCGAGCAGTTCCGGCCTCGCTCTTCATAACGGTCGAGACGAGCATGTCGTCGGGTTCCGTCACGAACTCCACCGTGGCGACATCGCGGACATAGACAGGGCGGCCGTCGCGGGTGGTGAGAACGAGGTTGCCGATGCTCTCCGGCGTCTTCAGCGTTTCGCCAGCGACGAGCATGACCTGTTCGCCCTGATCCCTGACGTTCCCTGTCGGGAAGGCGCGGTTGGCGCCCTGAACCTTGCCTGCGAGCTGCTGCAGGGTGACGCCATAGAGTGCGAGCCTCGCCGGATCCGGAGCGATGCGGATGCGCTCGGCCGTCTCGCCGACGAGATAGGTGAGCCCGACATTGTCGATCTTGGCGAGTTCGGTGCGCAGCTCCCGCACGATGCGGGTGAGCGCGTTGGCGTCGACGGCGGCGGCGGCGCCAGGCTTCGGCGTCAAGGTCAGCGACACGATCGCGACGTCGTCGATACCGCGGCCGACGATCAGGGGTTCGGGAATCCCGACGGGAATGCGATCGAGATTCGCACGAACCTTGTCATGAACGCGCAGCACCGCGGCGTCGGCGGACGTACCGACGAGGAACCGCGCGGTCACCAGCACGCCGTCGTCCTGCGTCTGCGAGTATACATGCTCGACGCCGTCGATGCCCTTGACGATCGTCTCGAGCGGTTCGGCGATCAGCTTGACAGCGTCCTCGGCCTTGAGCCCGTCGGCACGAACGCGGATGTCGACCATAGGCACCGAGATCTGCGGCTCCTCCTCGCGCGGCAGGGAGATGAGCGCGACCAGGCCGAAGGCGAAGGCGGCGATGAGGAAGAGCGGCGTCAGCGGCGAAGTGATGAAGGCGCGCGTCAACGCGCCGGCGATGCCGTCCGCGGATTTCTTGTCGTCTTTAGTGGGGACGCTCATGGGAAAACCACCTGCTCTCCGGCGGCAAGACCGGTTACCACCTCGACCATCGCGACACCGTCCTTGTCGATCCGTTCGCCGATGACGACGGCGCGCTCAACCTCGCCCGCATCGGTGCCGACCCGGACGAAGTCGATGCCGAAACGGTTGGTCAGGGCAGCGGCCGGAACCAGCAATGCCTTCCGTTCTCCGACCGGCAGTTCGACCAGCACGCGCGCGTCGACGAAGGCCGTGTCGAGATCCGCGACCTCGACATCGGCGATCACCCGGCCGTTCTCGATCTGCGGATAGATTTTGGCGAGCTGCCCCGACATTTCGCCGCCGCCGGTCGTAACGCGGATCGAGGCACCCTGCTTCAAGCCGCCGGCGTGCCGCTCGGGAACGGCGAGTCGCAGAAAGAAGCCACCACCACCGATGGTCGCCACCGCCTCGCCGGCCATCACCACGCCGTTGCGGGTGACAGGGGTCGTCAGGACCCGTCCCGCGGCGGGGGCGAGCACGTCGCCTTCTGCCTCCTGCTGTACGATCACCGATTTCTGTGCTTCGGTCGCCGCGATCTGGTTGCGGGTCACGTCGACATCGGTCCTGAGCTGGTCGAGGCGCTGGGCCGTGACGACGCCCTTGTCGACCAGCGTCTGCCCGCGCGCCAGTTCCGCCTCGGCCCGCGCGAGCTGGGCGGCGAGCGATGCGAGTTGGGCATCGACCGCCGCGACCTGGAAGGCGAGCTTGTCATCCCGGATCACAGCAATCTTCTGACCCTGCGTCACCAGATCGCCCTCGGTCACGAGCAGTTCGACGACCGTTCCGCCAATGCGCGCCCGCGCCGGGACGAGGTCCCGCGCCTCAATGCGACCGTAGACGGACTTCCACTCCGTGGTCGAAGTGGGTGTCACCTCGAAAGTCCCGGCAAGGGCGGAGGTCGCGGCAAGCGCGGCGGCAAGGGCGAGGAGGGTGCGCATGGTGGGTTCTTTCTCAGAAAGCGCAGCCCGGCCGGATGCCGAGCTTCTTGAAGACGAAAGCCGCCGGACAGGCCCCGGTGACGGCCGACTGCAACAGGTTCAGGCCAATGAAGACCGTGAACCAGACGAAGAGCGGCGAGACCCATACGGTCAGCGCCACGGAGGCCAGCACCATGATGCCGGCGAATGCGAGAATCGTTCTGTCGAGTGTCATCACAATATCCTTTCATATGATGATGTGTTCATGTATAAACATATCCGACAGAACGCAAGAGCGAATGATGCGGTTCGGAAATTTGATAGCGCGCCTGCGACCAGCCCGCGTTGCCCTGGATCAAATCCGGGCGCGGGAAGCGGCAAGGCGTATTGACGTGACCGGCCGCACGACCGACATCAAGGAGAGGCTGATCAGATGGTGATGTCGCAGATGATGACGATCGACACCGACAAGCTCGATGCCAATGCGCGCGACGCCGCGGGCCTGCTCTCGGCCATGGCCAATGAGAACCGGCTGCGGATCCTGTGCCGCCTGCTCGAAGGCGAGGTCAGCGTCAACGAACTCGCCGACCGCGTCGGCATGAACCAGTCGGCGCTGTCGCAGCAGCTTTCCAAGCTGCGTGCGCTCAGGCTGGTCGACACGCGCCGCGACGCGCGCCAGATCTACTACCACCTGGCCTCGCCGGAAGTGCGCCGGGTTCTGGAAACGCTCTACGGCATCTATTGCGAGCCGAGCACGCTTGATGCGGCGTGAGGGCAACGATCTCGAAACGGCGTGGCGCCGTCAGATCCAGCCCGAGATCGCCTTGACGTCCATGAACTCCTCGATGCCGAAGCGGCCGCCCTCGCGGGCACGGCCCGAGCCCTTGACGCCGCCGAAAGGCGAGCCGGCGCCGCGCGGCTGGCCGTTCATCTCGACCATGCCGGAGTGGAGCCGGCGCGCCAGCCGCTGGCGGCGCTCGGCGCTGCCGCTCTGGACGTAGTTCGTCAGGCCGTAGGGCGTATCGTTGGCGATCTCAACCGCCTCGTCCTCGGTCTCGAAGGGGATGATCGACAGGACCGGTCCGAAGACCTCCTCGCGGGCGATGGTCATGTCGTTCGAGACGTCGGCGAAGACGGTCGGCTGGACGAAATAGCCGCGGTTGAAGCCCGGCGCGCGGCCGGCCCCGCCGGCGACGAGGCGCGCGCCTTCCGCGATGCCCTGCCCGATCAGCGACTGGATGCGCTCATATTGCCGGGCGGAGATGACCGGACCGATATGCGGGCCCGGCTGGTCAGACGGACCGACTTCGATCGAGCGGGCGACCGCCGCCGCGGCCTCGACCGCACGCTCATAGACCGGCCGCTCGACCAGCATGCGGGTCGGCGCATTGCAGCTCTGGCCGCTGTTGTTGAAGCATTGCCGTACGCCGCGCTCGACCGCCATGTCGTCGGCGTCGGCGAAGATCAGATTGGCTCCCTTGCCGCCCAGTTCCAGCGCGACGCGCTTGAGTGTGTCGGCGGCGGACTTCGACACGGCGATGCCGGCGCGGGTGGAGCCGGTGAAGCTCACCATGTCGACATCCGGATGCGTCGACAGCCAGGTGCCGACGCCGGTACCGTCGCCGTGGACCAGATTGAAGACGCCGGGCGGCAGGCCGGCCGCGTCGATGATGTTGGCGAAGACCGTCGCCGACAGCGGCGCGAACTCCGACGGCTTGAGCACGACGGTGCAGCCGGCGAGAAGGGCGGCGACGACCTTGAGCGCAATCTGGCTGATCGGCCAGTTCCACGGCGTGATCAGCGCCGCCACCCCGATCGGCTCCCAGGACAGGCGGTCACCCGGCGCATGGTCGCCCAGCGGCCGGATGAAGTCGAAGCCGCGCATTGCGTTGAGGAAGTTGGTCATGTGGCGGGGGCCGGCGGCCGCCTGTGACTTACGGGCGAGGTCGATCGGGGCGCCCATCTCGCGCGAAATAGCGCTGGCCATCTCGTCGGTGCGGTCGAGATGGATCTCGCGCATCCGTTCGACGAAGGCGATCCGCTTCGCCGGATCGGTCGCCGCCCATGCCGGGAAGGCGGCCCGCGCCGCGGCGACCGCGGCCTGCGTGTCGCGCTCGTCACCCAGTGCGACCGAGCCGTAGGGCTCCTCGGTCGAGGCGTTGATCAGCGTGTGGCGCGCCGCCGACTGCGCGGTCCGCCACTTGCCGTCGATGTAGAAGCGGTCGAGTTCGATCATGCCAGTCTCCTGGGGGTCAGCGGTCAGCGGTTGTCTTCGAGAATCATGTCGGCCGCCTTCCAGCCGATCATCATCGTGGCGGCGTTGGTATTGCCGGAGATGATCGATGGAAAGACCGAGGCGTCGGCAATTCGTAGGCCAGACAGTCCGTGGACGACCAATCGCGGCGAGACGACACCGTCGCTGCGGTCGGGCGCCATGCGGCAGGTCGAGACCGGATGGAAAACCGTGCCGGCACGGGCGCGAATATCGGCCAGAAGCTGGTCGTCTGTCTCAACGGAGGGCCCTGGCCGCATCTCTGCGACGATGAAAGGCGACAGCGCCTGCGTCGCCGCCATGCGGCGCAGGAAGCGCACGCCGGTCACCAGCTCCTTCTGGTCGTCCGGGTGCGACAGCGCATTGACGGTGATGCGCGGTGCCTGGCGCGGGTCGGTTGCGGCGATGCGGATCTCGCCCCTGCTCTTGGGGCGGCAATTGGAGACGCCCATCGCGAAACCGGGCCAGGGATCGATCTCGCGTATGGCGCTGCCGCCCGGGCGGGGCGGGACCGCCGAGTTCGCCTGGAAATAGATCTGCAGGTTCGGCCGCGACAGGGATGGATCACTGCGCAGGAAGCCGCCGCCCTGGTTGACGCTCATCGCCAAAGGGCCGGAGCGGGTCAGTACATAGCGCGCGCCGATGAAGGCCTTGCCCCACCAGGAGCGGAGGAGGCGGTTGAGCGTCGGCACGTTCGCCCGCCAGGCATAGTTGACGCTCTGATGGTCCTGAAGGTTGGCCCCGACATGCGAATTGTCCGAGACGACCGGAATCCCGTGTCGCGCCAGCAGGTCGCCCGGTCCGATGCCGGACAGTTGCAGCAATTGTGGCGAGGCGATGGAGCCGGCGCTCAGCACGATCTCGCGGCGCGCCCGGGCGATCCGCCGTTCTCCACCGTGCATGAACTCGACGCCGACCGCGCGCCCGGCCTCGACGACGATATGCGTCGCCACGGCCTGCGTCAGCACCTCGACATTTCGTCGCCGCATGGCCGGCTTGAGGAAGGCATCGGCGGCGGAAACCCGGCGACCGTTGGCGATGTTCTGCTGGTAGACGCCGACGCCTTCCTGCCCGGCGCCGTTGAAATCCGGATTGCGCGGCAGGCCGAGTTCGACGCCGGCCTCGAGAAAACGCCGGGTCAGCGGGTGAACGGTGCGGCTCATGTCGGCGATCGGAACCGGACCGCCCGTCGCGCGCCATTGGTCGGCGCCGGCCTCATTGTCTTCCAGCGCCCTGAACGCCGGCAGGACGTCGTCGTAGCTCCAGCCGGCATTTCCCGCCGCGCGCCAGTCGTCGAAGTCGGTCGGATGTCCGCGCATCCAGACGAGCGCGTTGATTGAGCTCGAACCGCCGAGCACCTTGCCGCGCGGCCAGTGATTGACGCGGCCGCCGAGGCCGGGGTCGGGCTCCGGCTGGTAGTTCCAGTTGACCTCGGGATCGGTAAAACAGCGGGCGTAGCCGAGCGGCATGCGGATCCAGAAATTGCGGTCGCTGCCACCCGCCTCCAGCACGAGCACGGTGGCGCGGCCGTCGGCGGAGAGCCGCTCTGCGACGACACAGCCGGCCGAACCCGCGCCGACGATCACATAGTCGAAGGTCTTCATGCCACGCCTGCCTGGTCGGTATGGACGGCTTCCGGCGCTCCGCCGATGCGCATCAGATGGTTCCTGGACAGCTGCGAAAGCGCGGTTATGCCGAGCAGCGCCATATCGCGGTCGATCTCCTCCGCGAGCAGGCGATGTGCGTGCGCTACGCCCGCCTCTCCGGCGATCGCGGCGGCATAGATGAAGGGCCGGCCGAGGAAGACGAAGTCGGCGCCCAAGGCGAGCGCCTTGAGCACGTCGGTACCGCGCCGGACGCCGCTGTCGAGCATGACCGGCATCCTGCCGCCGATCGCGTCCGCGATGGTGGGAAGGACCCTGAGCGGCGAGGGCAGGCAATCCATCTGCCGGCCGCCATGGTTGGAGACGATGACGCCGTCGACGCCATGGTCGTGTGCTTTCAGCGCGTCGCTCGCGGTCAGGATGCCCTTGAGAACGAACCTGCCGGTCCATCGCTTGCGGATCAGGTCGACATGGCTCCAGTCGAGACGGTCCCGATTCGGCATGTGCCGCGCGACATTGCGCGCGACGATCGCCGGCCCGCGCTCGACGGTCGAGTTCTCGAAATGCGGCATGCCATGACGAATGATGGTGCGCAGAAACGTGCCGAACGTCCAGCTCGGCCGCACCAAGCCGTCCCACAAAAGGCGCGGGGTCGGATTGAGCGGTGCGGAGAAGCCGTTGCGCAGATTGTTCTCGCGGTTGGAGACGACGGGCATGTCGACGGTAAGCACCAACGTACCGATGCCGGCGTGCTCGATGCGGTCGAGCATCGCGAGGATCGTTTCCTCGTCGCCGGGAAGGTAAGCCTGGAACCACATGCCCGGGGCGGCTGCGGCAACCTCTTCCAGCCTGATCAGCGAAGCGCCGCTCATGATCATCGGAATCCCGGCGCGCTGCGCGCTTTGCGCAAGCACGAGGTCGCCGCGGTAGGCGGTGAGTGCGCTGAATCCGACCGGAGAAATGCCGAGGGGAGAGGAGTGGTCGATCCCGAATAGGCTGCGCTTCTGGCTGCGCGCCGACACGTCGACCAGCGTCTGCGGCAGCATCGCCCATTCGGAAAACGCAGTGCGATTGTCATGAAGCGCAGCGCAAGTCTCGGAACCGCCGGAGACGTAGCCGAAGATCGGACGCGGCAGGAAGGAACGGGCGGCGGCCTCGAAATCGTCCAGCGCAAAGACGCGACCCAGCCGCCGCGCGGCACCGCGGCTCGGCCGGGGTGCTTTTGATAAGGCAGCCTGTGTCATTTCGCCGGCAGAGGAATGTCGTTGACGCGCGCGGGCACGTGATAGCCGCGCTGGACGGCCGGCCGGGCTGCGATCGCGAGGTACCAGCGCTTGACGTTCGGATACGCGTCGAGGTCGATCCGTTGCCATTCGTAGCGCGACACCCAGGGCCAGATGGCGATGTCGGCAATCGAATAGTCGTCGGCGACGAAATCGCGTCCCTCGAGCCTGCGGTCGAGCACGCGGTAGAGACGCTGCGCCTCAGTGCCGAAGCGCTCTTCGGCATAGGGAGCGACGCCGGGATTGTATTTCAGGAAATGATGCGCCTGGCCGAGCATCGGGCCGAAGCCGCCCATCTGCCAGTTCAGCCATTCGAGACAACGGTAGCGGCGCTCGCCCTCGGGCGGAAGCAGTCTTCCTGTCTTCTCGGCGAGGTAGACCAGGATCGCGCCGGACTCCATCAGCGACAGGCCGGTGTCATGATCGACGATCGCCGGAATCTTGTTGTTGGGACTGACGGCGAGGAAGTCGGGCCTGAACTGCTCGTCTTTGGTAATGTCCACCGGGATCGCCCGATAGGGCAGGCCGAGCTCCTCCAGGGCGATCGAGACCTTACGGCCGTTGGGGGTGGTCCAAGTATAGAGGTCGATCATGGCTGCACGCTGTTCCTCGCGACATTGGCGCTGCGCTTCGGAAATCCGGCGACTTCGTAGCAGGCCGCCGCCAGTTCGGCGACGCCGGCGCGGATGTCGTCTTCCCCGGGGAGGGCGAAGCACAGGCGCATGAGGCTCGACGCCCGCTCCGGGTCGCAGGCCCATTCGGGACCCGGATTGAACACCACGCCGCGCGCTGCCGCCGGGCCGATCAGGCGGCGGACGTCGAAATCGGCGGGAAAACGCAGCCAGACGAAAATGCCGCCTTCCGGGCGCACGATCTCGACCGTCGTACCGAACTCCCGCTCGATCACCTCGGTCATAACCGCGAGCTTGTGCCTGAGTGCGGCGATCAGATCGTCGATATGGCCGGGATAGCCGGTCGCCAGGTATTCGGCCGCGACCATCTGGTCGATCGCGCCGGTGCCGCCGTCGTTCTTCAGCGCTACGAGCTGCCGCAGCACCGCAGGCGCCGCGACGATGTAGCCAAGCCGGATCGCCGGAGCGAGCGTCTTGGAGAACGAACCGATGTGGATCACGCTCTCCGGCGCCAATGCGGCGAAGGCCGGCGGCGTCTCAGCGGCAAAGCCCAGTTCCGCATAGCACTCGTCCTCGAAGATCGGCACGCGATAGTGTCGCGCCAGTTCGACCAGCCGATGCCGGCGCTCCGCGGGCAGGATGCTGCCCGTCGGATTCTGCACTGTCGGGATCGTGTAGATATACTTGGGTCGCACGCCTTGCCGTGCCATCTCGTCGAGCATCTGGCCGAGCCGAAAGACATCGAGCCCGTGTGCGTCGAGCGGCGCGCCCGCGATTCGGGCGCCCAACCTGCGCGCCTTGTTGAGCGCGCCCGAATAGGTGAACTCCTCGAGGATGACCGTATCGCCCGGCTCGACCAGGGCCGCGTTGACGAGGTCGAGGCCCTGTCCGGAGCCCGAGGTGACAAGCACGCACTCGCGGTCGACATTGAGGCCGCGGCCCCGGAGACGTAACGCGATGCCGTCGCGAAAGCCTTCGAATCCCAGTGGACCGGTGCCGAGATTGTAGATCGCAAGCTGCCGCGCATAGGTCCGCAGCGCACGCGCCGCGGCATCGGCGAGATCGTCGACGGGAATCCTGTCCGGGTCGTTGTGCCCGCCGACAAAATTGTAGCGTGGCATTCCCGCCCAGCGCGGCAGTGGATCTGGCAACTCGCGCGCGAAGCTGAGACTGCCTGTGGAATGCTCAAGCGGCTTGTTCATGGTCATCGCCGCGGTCTCAGCCGCCGATCTCCCGGCGCTTACCCGAGCCGGGGTCGAAGACATGAAGGTGAGACGACGCGATCGAAAGATGGATCGTCTCTCCCGGCTTCACGTCCGTGCGGCCGCGGATGAGCACGCGCACGATGTGACCGGCGATCCGCGTGGTGATCTGCGTCTCCGACCCCGTCGGCTCGACGACCGAGACGATGGCCGGCCACCCCTCGGCGGCGATCACGAAATGCTCCGGCCGTACGCCGGCAACGATACGCTCTCCGGCTGGCAGCGCGATGGGCAACTTCAGCTGCTCGCCATTGTCGAGCACAAGCGCTCCGCTCGCGACGAATCCCTCAAGGAAGTTCATCGGCGGCGAGCCGATGAAGGCCGCGACGAACAGGCTTTGCGGGCGGTCGTAGAGTTCGAGCGGCGGCCCTTCCTGCTCGACGTTGCCGCCGTTCATGACCACGACGCGATCGGCCAGCGTCATCGCCTCGATCTGGTCGTGCGTGACATAGACCGTCGTCGTCTGGAGCCGCTGGTGCAGCTCCTTCAGTTCCGAGCGCATCTCGCCGCGCAGCTTGGCGTCGAGATTGGAGAGCGGTTCGTCGAACAGGAAGACATTGGGATCGCGAACGATCGCACGCCCCATCGCGACGCGCTGGCGCTGGCCACCCGACAGCGCGCGCGGCTTGCGGTCGAGCAGGCTTTCGAGGCCGAGGATGCGCGCCGCGTTCTGCACGCGCGCCTCGATTTCCGAGCGCGACACGCGCCGCTGCTTCAAGGCGAAGCCCATGTTCTGGCGCACGTTCATGTGCGGGTAGAGCGCGTAGTTCTGGAACACCATCGCGATGTCGCGGTCGCGCGGCACGACGTCGTTCACGACTCGCTCGCCGATCGCGATCTCGCCTTGGGAAATGTCCTCAAGCCCGGCGATCATCCGCAGCAGGGTCGACTTGCCGCAGCCCGACGGCCCCACCAGGGCGACGAACTCGCCGTCCGGTATATGGATCGAGACGCCGTGCAGGACCTCGTGCCCGCCATAGGACTTGCGCACATTCCTGATTTCGACGGTGCTCATGCAAAATTCCTCTTCGTGCTGTCGCCTGGGGTATGATGACCGGCAAGACGCCGGGGCCGGTCACCAGCGCCGCGCGACTTCCTCCGCCCAGCCGAAGACTCGTTCGACCGGGATCGTCTCGCCCTTCTCGCTGACGATCGTGCCGTCGAACCAGCCGAACACCTGGTCCTCCTTCGAGCGCACAATGAGGCGATCGAAGTTGGATTGGCGGTCGTAGACGGGGGTGAATGTCAGGTCGACACGGTTGCCGCGGATCTTCCACGGCGCCATGAAGTTGGCGCGGTCGTAGATCCACTCCAACTCCTGGCCGATCTTCTCGAGGCGGCCGTCGATGTGCAGCGCGTTCTCGGTCGACGGCGTGCCCTCGGTCCATTTGCCGCCGAACTGCAGGCCGATCTCGCGACCGCGCGAGACGCCGCTGCCGGCCGCCCAGTTCCAGACGATCGAATAGGGCCAGCGGCCGCGGCCATGGTCGAGCGCTGCATAGGCATCGGACAGGCTGTAGGCCTTGCCGTCCGCCATGATCGTGCCGGTGGCGCGCAGGCAATTGTCCTTGCGGGTATACTGAAACCTCTTGTCGTCCCAGGGCACGACGACCCCCAGGGATTCATGGCCCGGCTCTTCGTGGGCCATGATCTCCAGGTTGAGGCGCGGCGTGTCCGCCTTGAGCAACGTGCCGCCGTCCACTGCCTGCATGGAGATGCGCATCCTGTCGCCGGTGCCGGTTACGCCGCCCTGGCCCGAGCGTTCGGGCATAGGCGTAACCTTCTCGCGTGGCAGCCAGTGGATCTCGGCTTGCGAGAATGCGTGCATCGTCTTGAGATCGAGAAAGAACGTCGCCAGCGTGACACGATAGTCGCCATGCGAGACATTGATCGCGCAGACGAGATCCGGCGACGTCACGCACCAGTATTCGAACCGCTTGTTGCGTCCCCAGCCTTTCAGATTTGCGCGGTGAAGCGGACGCCGTGTCCATCCGACCGCGTCCGGGTTGAGCCTGCCGTTCGGCAGGCAGAGATCCACCGGTTGCGTGATCTCGCGCTCGTTCCTGTCGGGGCCGGCTGCCATCTGTGAATTACCTATGATTGCTGTCGTGAGGCGTGGTCACCGGACGCTGCCGGCTGATCCGGGTCGGGAAACGGCCAGTTCGTTGATCAGGGCCACGCCCGCGGCATGCTCATGCGCCTTGATCAGTTCCGCGGCTTTGGTGAAATCGCGCTGGCGGAGCGCGTCGCGGATCTCGCAATGCTCGGCGAGCGATTCCGCCAACCGTTGCGGCACGGCGACGAAACCCTGATGGATGCCTGTCTGCGACCGCAAGCTGGAGAGGATCTTCAGGCACCACTGCGAAGCTGGCGTGTCGCACAGCAGCGTGTGGAACTCGTTGTTGAGCAGCATGTATTTCTGCACGTCGCGCTCGGCGACGGCGGCCCGCGACGCCTCGATATTCGCGTCGATCCGGTCAAGCCGGTCCTCGTCGTAGGTCGGCCCTCCGAGCTCAATGGCCAGGGCGCCGATCAGGCTGCGCAGCGCATAGATCTCGGAGATCTGGCCGCCGCCGAACTGCGCGACGACGGCGCCTATATGCGACTGCAGTTCGAGCCAGCCGTCGGCGGCAAGCGCACGGATTGCCTCGCGGATCGGCGTTTCGGAAATGCCAAGCGCCTCGGACACCGCGCGGGTGGTTATGCGCGCCCCGGGGCGCGCCTGGCCGGACAGGATCATGCCCTGGATATGGCGGCGGGCGAGGTCGGACTTGGTCATGTAGATCGGTGTCGGCGTCATTTGGATTTCCCGGCTTTGCCGTCGAACTTTTCGTTTCTGTCTCAGCCCTTGGTCGCCCCGTCGGCCAATCCCTGCACGAGCCATTTCTGCACGAGCATCGCGAAGACGATCACGGGAAGCACGGTGATCGTGCCGACCGCGGTGAGCGCGGCCCAGTTGGCGCCATTGATCGTGTCGCCGGCGATACCCTGGATCGCGACCGGGATGGTCGAGGCGTTGCGGTTGGTCAGGACCAGCGCGAACAACAGTTCTTCCCAGGCGAGGATCATGCTGAAGATCATCGTCGACAGCAGGCCCGGCAGCGAGATTGGCACGATGATCTTGAAGAACGCGCCGAAGCGGCTGCAGCCGTCGATCATCGCCGATTCCTCCAGCTCCTTGGGGAGCGACAGGAAGAAGCCGCGCATCAGCCACATCACATAGGGGATTAGGAACGTGCAGTAGGCGAGGATGAGCGTGATGTGCTTGTCGGTCAGTCCGAGCTTGCGCGCGACGAGGAACATCGGCACCGCGAGCGCGATCGGCGGGACGCCTCGCGACAGCACGATCAACAGGCCTATCGTGCCGGCGCCGCGCAGCCTGATGCGCGCCAGCGCGTAGCCGGCCATTGCGCCTGCGACGATCGACAGTACCCCGGAGCCGACGGCGACGATCACCGTGTTGACCAGGCGGCGCCAGATGTCCGGCCGCTGGAGATAGGTGACGTAGGATTCCAGCGTCGGCGTGAAGAACAGCGTCGGTGGCATGGTGAAGATGTCGCGCTGCTCCTTGAAGGAGGTCAGCACCATCCAGAGCAGCGGAAACAGAAAGAGGAAGCAAGCTATGACCCCGGCCGAGATGCGGAGGCGAGCCCCAAGCCTGCTCTTGCGCCTGCGGGTCACGTTCTGGGCGATCGCGCTCAATACCGTTCCTCCAGCAGGCGGCTGCCGCGCAGGAAAATCGCCGTGAGCACCATCGTGACGACGAGGATGATTACCGCCATCGCGGCGGATTCGGCAAAGCGCAGCGAGCGGAACGCCTCCTCGTAGATGAAGAGGTTGATGACGTTGGTCGCGCCGCCGGGTCCGCCATAGGTGGCGGCGAGGGCGATGTCGAACATCTTCACCGCACCCAGCCAGCGCACCACGAAGGTCGCGGCAATGATCGGAACAAGCAGCGGCAGCGTGATCGACCAAAGCTTCGCCCACCAGTTGGCGCCGTCGATTTCGGCCGCCTCGAACACATCCCTGGGCAGCGCCAGCAGCGCGGCGGTCGCGGTCAGGATGACAAAGGGCGTCCAGCGCCAGGTGTCGATGATGATCAAGGCGGCCATCGCCAGCGTCGGATCGCCGAACCAGTCGAGTGGCCCGAGACCGACAAGGCCGAGGACATAGTTCACGATGCCCCAGAGCGGGTCGAGGATCATGCGCCACAGGCCGCCGGCCACGACCGGGGCGACGACCATCGGGATGATGAACAGCGCGCGCACGATGTTTCGGCCGCGCCACTCGGCATTGATCAGGAAGGCAATGCCGAAGCCGAGCACGATCTGCAGCGGCAAGGCAAAGACCAGATAAACCACCGTGACCTTCATCGATTCCCAGAAGCGGTAGTCGTCCAGCACGTGGGCGTAATTCTCCCAGCCTACCCACTCGACCGCGCTGAACGTGGCGAGGTCGAAGCGGGAGAAGCTGATCTCGATCGTGTAGAAGATCGGGTAGGCGAGGACGGCGAGGAGGAGCACCGCCGCGGGGACCATGAAGGCCCACCGCGACACGAGATCCGCGAACTTTCTGGCAAGGCGCGAATGCGTTGGGTGCGCGCTGGTGAGACGTTCGTTGACCAAGATGCTCCTCCCGACCCTGAACTATGCCTAGTTCAGGACTTTCTCGATCTTTTCCGCCGCGGTCTGCAAGGCTTCGGCTGCGGTGGCGCGACCCGCCATGGCGCGTCCGACCTCGTCGGCGAGAATCTGCTGCGCCGCATCCGAACGCGGATTGCGGATGCGCCACATCTCGCCCTTGGCGGAAACGTCATAGGCAAGCTGAAGCGAAGCGAAGACGGGAGCCAACCACTCGCTCTCAGGCTTTGCCGCAAGGGTGGATTTGCGCGCCGGGAACGTGCCGAGATTGTTGGTGCGCCAGGTCTCGCCCTCCTTGGAGCTCAGCCACTGCAGGAAGGTCCAGGCGGCCTGCTTCTTCTCGCTCTTGGCGCTGACCGCGCCGCTCCAGATGCCGCGATGTGCTCCCGGTCCGACCGAGCCCGCCGGCAGGACCTGGATACCGACCTGTTCAGGCGTCAGCGTCGTCGTCTTGGGGTCGACCGCCGAGCTGCGATAGACGCTGCCCCACTGGAACATGGCCGCTACCGTGCCCTGGCGGAAGGCCTGGAGCGATTCGGTGAAGCCGTGGGCGAGCGCGCCGGGAGGAGCGAAATCGAGGAGCTTCTTGTGCGTTTCGAGCGCGGCCACGCCGATCTCGTTGTTGAAGGCGGGCTTGCCGTCGGCGTCGAGCAGCTTGCCGCCGTTCGAGTTCATGATGGTCTGCCAGATCGTCGGGGTCAGCGGCTCGCGCACGAAATAGGTGTCGATCGCCCAGGCATCGACCTTACCGTCGCCATTGGTGTCCTGCACCAGCTTCGGCGCCTGCTCGAGATACTGTGCCCAGGTGAGCGCGGGGGTCGGCTCGGGAACGCCCGCCTTCTGGTAGAGGGTGCGGTTGTAGAACATCATCAGCATGTTCGAACGCAGCGGCACGCCGTACTGCACGCCCTTCCACTCGCTGGCGGCCAGCGGCGCGGCGTTGAAGTCGGCCCAGTCGAAATCGGCAGCGGTAAAGCCGGCCATCTCCGCGCTCTTCAGGTCCTGCAGCGCGCCGACTTCGGCGAGCTGCGGCGTCCACGGATCGTCGACGATCAGCACGTCGTAGACCGGGGTCGGGCTGGTGGCGTCGAGCATCATCTTGGCGAGCAGCTCGACATAGGGCACGCCGTCCACCGTCACCTTGATGTTCGGATAATGCTTGTTGAACTCGACCACTTCTGACGATTGGATCATGTTCGAGAAGGCCTCGTTGGCCATCACGTGGATTTCGACCGGCTCGTTGGTCTGGGCCAGCGCAAAGGACGCCGGCATGGCGGCGGCCATCGTCGCGGCGACGAGCAGCGCGCGACGCGATATCGAGTTCTTCAGAGACTGTTTCAAAGGATCCTCCCAAACTGGCCGCGCCGCATCAGGGTCAGATGCGTCCTCTCGGCGGGTCTCGCTACATTCTATAGAATATAGAATATAGAATGACCAGCGGCATAGGGCCACGAGCCCGCGGAGTCAACCGCCGGAAATGAATGAATGTGGCGAGGCGAGTGGAAGGAAAGGCAGTCAGGCGCGGGGTCGAGCCGCGAGGGCCGCACACACGGCTACCGAAAATCTGGCTAGGCAGTCCGTGATCAGCTGTCTATCCAAAAAAGAGGAGGCGGCCAGGCCGCCTCCTCGGTCTTCACTGCGATGGCAATCCTATTTCTGCCAGCTCTTGACCAGCTCGTCGTAGTTAACGGTCATCGGCTTTTCCTTCTCGTTGGCGATCTTGAGCTGCGGCGCGAGATTGCCCTTGGCGACGGCATCCGCGTTCCACTCCTCCAAGGTCTTCTCCTCCGCGAGCTTCGGTCCGATGTCGCCCATGATGCCGGCCCGCTCAAGGCGTTCCAGCACCTTTTCCTGCTCGGCGCAGAGCGAGTCCATCGCCTCCTGCGCGGACTTGGCGCCCGAGGACGCATCGCCGATCGCCTGCCACCAGAGCTGCGCCAGCTTCGGGTAGTCGGGCACGTTGGTGCCGGTCGGCGACCACTGCAGGCGGGCCGGCGAGCGGTAGAACTCGACGAGACCGCCGAGCTTGGGCGCGCGCTCGGTGAAGGACGGGTGGTCGAGCGTCGACTGGCGGATGAAGGTCAGGCCGACATGGCTCTTCTTGACGTCGATCGTCTTCGAGGTGACGAACTGCGCATAGAGCCAGGCGGCCTTCGCGCGGTCGTCCGGCGTCGACTTGAGCAGGGTCCAGGAGCCGGCGTCCTGGTAGCCGAGCTTCATGCCGTCCTTCCAGTAGACGCCGTGCGGCGACGGCGCAAAGCGCCACTTGGGCGTTCCGTCGGCGTTCACCACCGGCAAGCCTTCCTTGACGAAGTCCGCGGTGAAGGCGGTGTAGGTGAACATCTGCTGGGCAATCTCGCCCTGCGACGGCACCGGGCCGGATTCGCCGAAGGTCATGCCCTGGGCGGCGGCCGGCGCATATTTCTTCATCCACTCGAGATACTTCTCGATCGAATAGACCGCAGCGGGGCCATTGGTGTCGCCGCCGCGCGCGACGCAGGAGCCGACGGGACGCGAGTTCTCGTCGACCTTGATGCCCCACTCGTCGACCGGCTTGCCGTTCGGAATGCCCTTGTCGCCATTGCCGGCCATCGACAGCCAGGCGTCGGTGAAGCGCCAGCCCAGCGACGGGTCCTTCTTGCCGTAGTCCATATGGCCATAGACCTTCTTGCCGTCGATCTCGCGGCCGGTGAAGAACTCGGCGATGTCCTCGTAGGCCGACCAGTTGACCGGAACGCCGAGGTCGTAGCCGTATTTGGCCTTGAAGTCGGCCTTGTTCTTCTCGTCGTTGAACCAGTCGTAGCGGAAGAAATAGAGGTTCGCGAACTGCTGGTCGGGCAGCTGATAGAGCTTGCCGTCCGGTGCGGTGGTGAACGACTTGCCGATGAAGTCATCGATGTCGATGTTCGGATTGGTGACGTCCTTGCCCTCGTTGGCCATCCAGTCGGTCAGCGAACGGGCCTGCTGGTAACGCCAGTGGGTGCCGATCAGGTCGGAATCGTTGATGTAGCCATCGTAGATGTTCTCGCCCGACTGCATCTGCGTCTGCAGCTTCTCGACAACGTCGCCCTCGCCGATCAGGTCGTGGGTGATCTTGATCCCGGTGATCGCCGTGAAGGCCGGCGCCAGCACTTTCGATTCGTATTCATGCGTGGTGATCGTCTCGGAGACGACCTTGATCTCCATGCCGGAGAAGGGCTTCGCGGCATCGACGAACCACTGCATTTCCGCTTCCTGCGCGGCGCGGTCGAGGGTCGACATGTCCTTGATTTCGGCGTCCAGGAACGCCTTGGCCTCGTCCATTCCTGCAAAAGCGCTTTGCGCGCCGAGCAGCAGTGCAATTACGCTGGTTGATGCTAGTATTTTCCGTCGCATTGTATTCCTCCCAAAGGTTTCAGTTGCGATCTGGAGCGGCGGCCGGCACGCCGCCGCTCCAACAGTTTCCCCCTCTATACGTAGCGAAATACGCCAACGGCGTAGACCACGGAGAGAGCGAGAGCCCACCACAGGCTGGGTCCGATCAGACCCAGCCAAGCGAGATGGATGAAGGCGCTGCCGAGCAGCGAAATGAACAGGCGGTCGCCGCGCGTCGTCTCGAAGCGCAGGACGCCGATGCGCGGATTGCCGCCGGGCGAGGCGTATTCCCACACCGCCATCAGCGACAGGAACAGCGCGATGGTCAGGAAGAACATCGCGCTGGGGAACGACCAGGCCATCCAGCCGCTCTTGACCAGGGGCGCATACCAGTCGCGGGCTCCGTCCTTGAGCGGCAGCATGGACATGAGGAGCCATGCGGCGGCGGCGTAGACGGCGAGGATGATGGCGAGCGGGATTTGCCAGCGGCGGGTGGTGCTCATAGTGGCGGCTCCCCCATAAGCGCAGCCGTCATCCTCGGGCTTGACCCGATGATCTGCGGACCTCGGCAATTGGCCGCGAGGGATCTCGAAGCCACCCGTCGGCCGCAGTAGATCCTCGGGTCAAGCCCGAGGATGACGGCGGTGGATGGGGTGTCGATCGCGTTCTTGATAGTGCCCATCACACCCTCCCCAGGGCAAAGCCCTTGGCGATGTAGTTGCGGACGAACCAGATCACGAGCGCGCCCGGGATGATGGTGAGCACGCCGGCCGCAGCCAGCACGCCCCAGTCGAGGCCGGAGGCCGAGACCGTGCGGGTCATGATCGCGGCGATCGGCTTGGCATCCGTCGTCGTCAGTGTGCGCGCGATCAGCAGTTCCACCCACGAGAACATGAAACAGAAAAAGGCGGCGACGCCGATGCCGGACGCGATCAGCGGCATGAAGATCTTCACGAAGAAGCGCGGGAAGGAGTAGCCGTCGATATAGGCGGTCTCGTCGATCTCCTTCGGTACGCCGGACATGAAGCCTTCGAGGATCCACACCGCCAGCGGCACATTGAACAGGCAGTGCGCCAGAGCCACCGCGATATGCGTGTCGATCAGGCCGAAGGCCGAATAGAGCTGGAAGAAAGGCAGCGCGAACACCGCCGGCGGCGCCATGCGGTTGGTCAGAAGCCAGAAGAACAGGTGCTTGTCGCCAAGGAAGCGGTAGCGCGAAAAAGCGTAGGCGGCCGGCAAAGCGACGGCGACCGAGATCACCGTGTTCATCACGACGTAGATGATCGAGTTGATGTAGCCCTTGTACCAGGAAGGGTCGGTGAAGATGACCGCATAGTTGCGCAGCGTCGGGTCCCGCGGCCAGAGCGAGAAGGCGCCGAGGATCTCCTGGTTGCTCTTGAAGCTCATGTTGACGAGCCAGTAGATCGGCAGCGTCAGGAAAATGATGTAGACGGTGGGCACGATCCACCAGAAGCGCGACTCAGCGCCGCGCCGGCGCATCAGCCGGGCAATCTCCGCGTCGCGCCCGGACAAGGCCGCAGTTGCCGTCTCGCGCATGCTCATCGTTTCGTCGCGCGCGGGCATCTCACTTCTCCGCGTCGTAGTTGGTCATGACCGTGTAGAAGATCCACGACATGAGCAGGATGATCAGGAAGTAGATGATCGACATGGCGGCCGCCGGGCCGAGGTCGAACTGGCCGATCGCCATCTTGACCAGATCGATCGACAGGAAGGTCGTCGAGTTGCCCGGCCCGCCGCCGGTGACGACGAAGGGCTCCGTGTAGATCATGAAGGAGTCCATGAAGCGCAGCAGCACCGCGATCAGGAGCACCCGGTTCATCTTCGGCAGCTGGATGTAGCGGAACACCGCCCAGCGCGACGCGCCGTCGATCTTTGCCGCCTGGTAGTAGGCGTCGGGGATCGAGACGAGGCCGGCATAGCAGAGCAGTACGACCAGGCTGGTCCAGTGCCAGACG
The DNA here is from genome assembly GCF_024710845.1 of Mesorhizobium sp. Classification (GTDB taxonomy): domain Bacteria; phylum Pseudomonadota; class Alphaproteobacteria; order Rhizobiales; family Rhizobiaceae; genus Mesorhizobium_A. The sequence goes on along the minus strand of NZ_JANJTZ010000039.1, from coordinate 30,419 downwards.
TCCATGACGATGACCGTCACCCAGGCGTCGAACGGATCGTTGACATAGTTGTAGTCAAAGCCGAGCGCATTCGCGACATAGCCGAGCAGGCCGATGTCGACGCGGCCGAAGACCTGCCAGATCGTGCCGACGACGTTCCACGGGATCAGCAGCGGCAGCGCCATGAGCACCAGGCAGACCGGAACCCCCCAGCCCTTGCGCGGCATGTTGAGCGCGATGAAGATGCCGAGCGGGATCTCGATGACGAGGATGATGAAGGAGAAGATCAGGTTGCGGCCCATGGCGAGCCAGAACCGGTCCGACGTCAGCATCTCCTCGAACCATTCGGCACCCGCCCAGAAGAACTGGTTGTTTCCGAACGTGTCCTGGACCGAATAGTTGACCACGGTCATCAGCGGGATCACCGCCGAGAAGGCCACCAAGAGCAGTACCGGCAGCACCATGAACCAGGCGCGGTTGTTCCAGGTCTTGTTCATGCCGCGCTCCCGTAGTCGACGCGCCAGGAATCCGCATAGATGTTGATCCCGGCGGGGTCGAACGCGACCCGCGGATCGGCCGGAATGTCGCCGTCCTCCGGTACGATGGCCGCGAGATCGCGCCCTTCGAGCCTGGTGCGGACAATGCGGTGACGGCCGACGTCCTCGATCTTTTCGATCGTGACCGGCATGCCCTCGCGTCCGAGGCGGACGAATTCCGGCCGGATGCCAAGCTCGATGCTTCCCGACGGGGCCGCCGGTCTGCCGGGCAGTGCGATGACCTGAGAGCCGACCCTGGCACTCGTGCCGTCGATCGCCGCCGGCATGACGTTCATGCCGGGTGAACCGATGAAATAGCCGACGAAGGTGTGACGCGGCCGCTCGAAAAGCTCCGCGGGCGTGCCGATCTGCACGGTCTCGCCCTCGAACATCACCACCACCTTGTCGGCGAAGGACAGTGCCTCCGTCTGGTCGTGGGTGACATAGATCATCGTGTAGCCGAAGCGGCGGTGCAATTGCTTCAGCTGCGAGCGCAGCTGCCATTTCATGTGCGGATCGATGACGGTCAGCGGTTCGTCGAACAGAATCGCGTTGACGTCCGAGCGCACCAGCCCGCGACCGAGCGAGATCTTCTGCTTCTGGTCGGCGGTGAGCCCCCGCGCCTTGCGTCTGGACCATTTCTCCAGGTCGATCATGGCGATGATCTCGCGCACCTTGCGGTCGACCTCGGCCTCCGGCACGCCGCGGTTGCGCAGCGGGAAGGCAAGATTGTCGTAGACCGTCATCGTGTCGTAGATGACCGGGAACTGGAACACCTGCGCGATATTGCGCTCCTGGGTCGAAAGCCTGGTCACATCGCGACCGTCGAACAGGATGCGGCCCTCGGACGGTTCCACCAGTCCCGACATGATGTTGAGCAGCGTGGTCTTGCCGCAGCCCGAGGGTCCGAGCAGCGCATAAGCCCCACCGTCCTCGAACGTGTGGTGCACCTCCTTCAGCGCATAATCCTTCGGCGCCTTCGGATTCGGCCCGTAGGCGTGGCGGATGTGGTCGATGTCGATGCGTGCCATGATCGCCTCACGCCGCCAATTGCCGTGGTGCGGCCGCGCGCCCGTCGGCGCCGAACACCAGCAGATGCCGCGTATCGATGTAGATCTCGATCGTCTCGTCCGGCTCGAAATCATGCACGCCCGGGGCCAGCATCACCCAGCGGGCATCGGCGAAGTCGACATGGACGAAACTCTCCGAGCCGGTGATCTCGGTCGCGAACACCTTGACCTTGACCGGCACCGCGTCGGGATAGCGGGGGGATAAAGAAAGATGGTGGGGCTGAAAGCTGACGGTATAGGCTCCGTCAGCGATCCCGGCGAGAGACGCCGGAACAGGGAGGTTCACCCCACCATCAAGCTGGAACGCCGCGTCGCGCTTGGACAGCACGATCGTGTTGAGCGGCGGATCGGAGAAGGTCATGGCGGTGACGAGGTCGGCCGGCTTGCGGAACACCTCGATCGTCGGGCCGAACTGGGTGATGCGTCCTTCCGACAGCGTGGCGGTGTGGCCGCCGAGCAGCAACGCCTCCGATGGCTCCGTCGTGGCATAGACGAAGATGGTGCCGGAAGCGGCGAAGATCTTCGGCAGTTCGGCGCGCAACTCCTCGCGCAGCTTGTAGTCGAGATTGGCGAGCGGTTCGTCGAGCAGCACCAGCGAGGCGTTCTTCACGATGGCGCGCGCGAGCGCAGTGCGTTGCTGCTGCCCACCCGAGAGGTTGAGCGGCGTGCGGTCGAGATAGGGCGTCAGCCGCAACAGGTCGGCTGCCTTGCGCACCTCGCGGTCGATCGTGGCGCCGTCCTTGCCGGCGACCCTGAGCGGCGAAGCAATGTTCTCGTAGACGGTCATTGCCGGGTAGTTGATGAACTGCTGGTAGACCATGGCGACGTTGCGCTTCTGCACTGCCACGCCCGTCACGTCCTTGCCGTCGAACCAGACCGATCCCGAAGTCGGCACGTCGAGGCCGGCCATCAGCCGCATCAGGCTGGTCTTGCCGGAGAGTGTCGGCCCCAGAAGGACGTTGAGGCTGCCATGCGCGAGCGTCAGCGAGACGTCGCTGATATGAGTCTCGGCGCCGACAGTCTTCGATATGTTGCGCAGTTCGAGCATGGACCCTCCTCCGAGGTCTATTGCCTGATGTCGCTTCTCACGCGGCGGCGGTGTGCCGACGTCCTCCCGATTCGTTCAGATATTTCTCGAGTGCGGCTTTTTCTTCCGCGCCGAGATGCAGTCCGCGCTTGGTCCGGCGCCACAGCACGTCGTCGGCGGTGACCGCCCATTCCTTTTCGACAAGATAGCGCACTTCCGCCTCGTAGAGGTCGGCACCAAAACTGCGTCCGAGATCGGCGAGCGACTTGGCAAGGCCCAGGATCGCCCGCGCCCGCGTGCCGTAGAGCCGCGCCAGGCGCTTCGCCAGGCGCTGGTCGAGAAAGGGATAGTCCCGCTTGAGGGACGACACCTGCGCGTCGAACTCGGTGGCGGCGAAATCACCACCTGGAAGCGGCGCGGTCGCCGTCCACGGCTTGCCTTTGCGGCCGATATAGCCCTCGATCTTCTCCAGCATCGATTCCGCCAGCCGGCGATAGGTCGTGATCTTGCCACCGAAGGCATTGATCAGGGGCGCCTGCCCGTCGCCGGCCTCGGCCTTCAGCACATAGTCGCGCGTCGCCTCCTGCGCCTTCGAGGCGCCGTCGTCGAACAGCGGCCTGACCGCGGAATAGGTCCAGACGATATCGGCGCGGCGGACAGGCTCGGTGAAATATTCGCTCGCCGCATCGCACAGGTAATCGATCTCCCTGTCGGTGATCGCCACCTTGGCCGGATCGCCCTGATAATCCTGGTCGGTGGTGCCGATCAGCGTGAAGTCCTCTTCGTAGGGGATCGCGAAGATGATGCGGCCGTCGCGGTTCTGGAAGAAATAGGCGCGCGGATCGGAGAACTTCTTGCGGACGACGATGTGGCTGCCCTGGACCAGCCGCACGTTGTGGACGTCGTTTTGTCCAACCGTCGCGGACAGCACCTTGTCGACCCAGGGGCCGGCGGCATTGACCAGGAGGCGTGCGCTGACCTCTTCGGTCTCTCCGGTGCGCGTGTCTTCGACCGTGATGCGCCACAGCGCCCCGTCGCGCCGCGCGCTGACGACCTTCGCACGCGTGCGGATCGTCGCGCCGCGGTCGGCCGCGTCCCGCGCATTGAGAACGACGAGGCGGGCATCATTGACCCAGCCATCGGAATATTCGAACGCCTTGGTGAACAGCGGCTTCAGCGGCTTGCCCGCCGGATCCTGGCGCATGTCGAGCGTGCGGGTGGCCGGCAAAAGCTTGCGCCCGCCGATATGGTCGTAGAGGAACAGGCCCAGCCGGATCAGCCAGGCGGGACGGATGCCCTTGTGGTAGGGCAGGACGAAGCGCATCGGCCAGATGATGTGCGGCGCCATCCTCCAGAGCACCTCGCGCTCCATCAGCGCCTCGCGCACCAGGCGGAATTCGTAGAACTCAAGATAGCGCAGGCCGCCATGGATGAGCTTGGTCGAGCCGGACGACGTGCCGCTGGCAAGATCATTCATCTCAGCCAGATAGACGGAATAGCCCCGGCCGACAGCATCCCGCGCGATGCCGCATCCGTTGATGCCGCCGCCTATGACGAAGATGTCACGCACGCCTTCGAGCACATTCCCTCCCGGCGCTTTCGCAATGCAGCATAGTCGCTGTCGTTTCGCGCGAATGGAAAGCTATTTCGAACCACAATCGAATGTCAAACGAAATCCCGGTTTAGGTAATGGGGCGGATCGTCCGCGTTTGCCGCGGGAGCACGAAAGCAGGAGAGCCCGCATGAAGCAGAAGCGCTGCGCGTCGGCGAAAGGCGGCAGACCGCCTGGTCGCGACAGCCGGCATTTCGGGCAAAGGCAGGGGGATCGAAAGGGTCTCGCCGAAGCGGAGAAGTGCGACGCGGGAGGCAGGCCAAGCAGGAGGGCTGGCGCCGCGCCCCTGAATAGTAAGATCGCGGGAACGCGCGTCCCGCGTCACCGCCTTCAGCCGGACGTATGACGTTCCGGCCCGGGCTACGCTGTCTAAGCGCTTCCCATGAAGCCGCTGTCATCGACAGCGGCTTTCGTGGATTGCCGGTTCGCTCCCCCGGCTGATGATTTGCAGACGGCCGTCAGGCCGCGGCGCTTTCCAGCGCCCGGTCGAAGACGAACTGGGAAGAACGGTCCTGAGCGGCGGCCGCACAGAGTTCCCGGTACTTATGGAACCCGCCGAGGAACATCGTCAGGCCTTGCGGCTTGCCCTTCACATTGGCGCCGACCCACCAGGTGTTCGCCTTGCGGATGAGTGAGCGCTCAGCGAGCGACACGACCAGCTTCATCCAGGCTTCCTCGGCCTCGAGCGTCGGCTCCACGGTCGCCAGGCCGTTCGCCTCCATGTAGGTGATCATGTCGGCGATCCAGTCGACGTCGTGTTCGGCGATGGTGATGAGGTTGGCGAGCGCGGCCGGGCCGTTCGGGCCACCGGTCGCGAACAGGTTGGGAAAGCCCTCGATCATGATGCCGAGGTGAGAGCGAGCCCCGCTCTTCCACTTCTCCTTCAAGGTGCGCCCATTGCGGCCGACCACGTCGAAGGCCAGCAGCGCCCCGGTCAAAGCGTCGTATCCGGTGGCGAAGATGAGGATGTCGAGTTCGGTCTCGCCGGACTGCGTGCGTATGCCTTTCTCGGTGATTTCCATGATCGGGTCCGCCGCAACATCAACGAGATGGACGTTCGGCAGGTTGTAGGTCTCGTAATATTGCGTATCCAGGCAGGGCCGCCGTGCGAAGATCGGGTAGCCGCGGGGCTTGAGCGCCTCGGCGATCTTCGGATCCTTGACGATTTCCCCGATCTTCTCGCGCACGAAGTCGGCGACCTGGTCGTTGGCTTCCTGGTTCGTCAGCAGATCCGCGAAGGATCCGAGGAACGTATGCCCGCCATTGATCCAGGCCTGTTCCATGGCTTGGCGGCGCTGTGACGGCGGCAGGCTGAAATAGGGCCGCGACGTCGCTGGCCGCGTGCCGCCGGTCGGGTTGTTGCGCATGGCTTCGCGCATCGCCGGATAGTGGCGCTTCATCTCGGCGATGTAGTCGGGCTCAAGCTTGTGATTGCGCATCGGCAGAGTGAAGCTCGGCGTGCGCTGGAAGACGAAGAGCTCGGCCGCCTGCCTGCCGACCGTCTGGATGATCTGGATGCCGGTCGAGCCGGTTCCGATGACGCCTACGCGCTTGCCTTCGAAGCTGACAGGCTCGTGGGGCCACTTCTGCGCGCGCAGGAGCTGGCCCTTGAACCGGTCGATGCCGGCAATGTCGGGATCCTTCGGGATCGACAGCGGGCCGGTCGACATGATGCAGAAGGGCGCCTCGAGGATCTCGCCGCCGTCGGTCGTCGCGCGCCAGAGCCTCGCGGTGTCGTCCCAGATGGCGCTGACGACGCGCGTGTTGAACTTGAAGTTCTTGCGGAGGTCCAGCCTGTCGGCGACGAAATTCGCGTAGGCGAGGATCTCCTCCTGCGAAGCGAACTGTTCCGACCAGGTCCATTCCTGCTGGATCTCCTCGGAAAATCCGTAGCTGTAGTCTACGCTCATCAGGTCGCAGCGTGCGCCGGGATAGCGGTTCCAGTACCACACGCCGCCGACATCACCGGCTGCCTCGACCCCGACCACCGACTTCCCCATCTCGCGGAAGCGGTAGGTCGCATACATGCCTGCGAAGCCCGCCCCGACCACGATCACGTCGACTCGCCGGCGGCTTCCCTCGGGTTTCCTCATATCCGTGTTGCTCATTTTGGCACCTTCTTCGTTTAAGTGGATGGCCACCGCGCGAGCGCGACGCCTGCGGTCGGCACGCCGTGGCTGACGCAGCCGGAGGCAGGCATCTCGACGATCTCCGGCGTGCTTTCAGCGCCACGCGCGAGCGAGCGCTCAGGCATTGGAAAATGATGGATCGGACGCATGTTCCGCGCGCTGGCCATCCGTATTGAACTCCTCCGCGGCGACGCGAAATTCCTCGCCCGTCGCCTTGGAGAGCATTGTGGCCGATGACCTGTCGTGTTCAAGCAATTCAATCATGTGCAGGCAACATTCATATTCGTGAAAAAGCCGACCGTCGAAAGCGCCGCAACGGCACCCGATACGGAGGACGTCGGAAAGGCTTCGGCCTCAGCCGACATGGGCTGGGTGGGCGCGGCTTTTGCGCGATTTCATGGGGGCGGGAGCAGGAGGCCGGAGACGGCATCTCCAGGGGATGGGAGATGGGACCGCCGTTACGTGCAACGATCGGAGCGCGGACGGGCTTCGGGACGACATTCACCGGGGTTCGGAAGAAATGTCGGCGACGCCCGCGGAAAAACCTGAGCCGCTACCAGAGGACCTTGATCATGGCGCCAGAAACGACAAAACCGCCTTTCGGCGGCTTCGTCGTATGCATTCAATTTTCCTGGGAAAACTGGAGCGGGCGAAGGGATTCGAACCCTCGACCCCAACCTTGGCAAGCGAGAAATTAGGACATCCAGGTATTTAAAGCGAGTATTGGTGGGTGAGCCTCGGTGCGCCAGAATGTGCATTCGTTCGGTATTCGTGACACTGGCGATATTGGAACTGAATAATAATCGTGTGAACTTTCTGGAGCCGCGGCGAAATGCGGAGACGGTGACCGCGTGGTGACCGCGAAGCCGGGTCTCGGCGCGGGGCAGCCCTTGTTTTTCACTGACAATTGGCCGCTAAGCGCGGCCATTACTGCCGAAGAGTGCGACTTCACCGTCGCTGAAAAGCGGACATCGTTGGTACCCGGCGCTTGATGATGCACGCTGGGGGGCGCGTCGTCCGCGCTGTTGCCGCCAGCGCAACCGCGGCCGGCTTCGTCGTCGACAATTCAAAGACAGCGGCCTGAATGGCGGCGACTGCCTTCTGGATAAATTCCGCGGCGCTGCTCGGGGTTTGATGCAGCAACGAGAATTTCTCAGTCATCCGATCCCACATCGCCCCGTCGGCCTAGCGCTTGTCGAAGACCCATGGTAATGTCCGGACATTATCATGGATCACACTTATGAACATAGCCAATTGGCTTAGCGCCACCGCGAAGAGACACCCGGAACGGGCCGCCCTGCTACACGGAGCGGATGTCGTTGCGAACTACGCACAATTCGCCGGGCGCGCTGCCGACCGTGGATCGGCGCTCGCGTCTCGGTTTCGGGTTCAGCCTGGTGACAGGGTCGCGCTCTACATGTCCAACCGGACAGAATATCTCGAAAGCTTATACGCCACATGGTGGATCGGTGCGGTTGCCGTGCCGATCAACCGCAAGCTTCATGTCAACGAAGCGGCCTGGATCGTTGGAAACGCCGGAGCGAAGATTGTCCTCGCAGACGAAGACGATCTCGCGGAACTCGGGTCCGCGGTAGGCGCCCGCATACAGGTCCTTGCGGTCAATGACCCCATAGCGGCCACGCCGCACCACAGGAGCGATCTGCCTCCGCCAGCCGCTCGGCAGCCGTCCGACCTCGCCTGGCTGTTCTACACGTCCGGCACAACCGGCCGACCGAAGGGCGCGATGCTGACCCATGGCAACCTGGTCGCCATGTCGCTCAGCTATCTCGCCGACGTCGATACGGTCGGCCCCGATGACACGGCCATCTACGCCGCGCCACTCTCTCACGGAGCGGGGCTCTACAATTTCATCCATGTTCGCGCCGGGGCGCGGCATTGCGTGCCCGAGACCGGCGGCTTCGACGCGCCGGAGGTTCTGACGCTGGCCAGTCAGCTGGGAAATGCATCGCTTTTCGCCGCGCCGACCATGGTGCGACGCCTGGTCGATGCGGTGGAGGCCGGGCTGGGCGATGGCGATGGCCTCAGGACCGTCGTCTACGGCGGCGGGCCGATGTACCTGTCGGACATGGAGCGCGCGCTCGCGATTATGGGCGACAAATTCGTCCAGATCTACGGCCAGGGCGAGTCGCCGATGACCATCACGGCTCTCTCCCGCTCCGACCACGGCTTGACGGGCGATCCCAGACATCGCGCCCGGATCGCCTCGGTAGGCAGGGCGCACAGCGTCGTCGAGCTGCGCATAGTCGACGAGGACGGCAGCCCGCTTGCGGAAGGTCAGGACGGCGAGATCATCGTCAAGGGACCGACAGTCATGGCCGGCTATTGGGAGAATCCGGAAGCCACCGCTTCAGCCCTGCGCGACGGCTGGCTCTTTACCGGTGACATAGGCCGCATAGATGCCGAAGGCTACCTGACGCTGACGGATCGTTCCAAAGATGTGATCATCTGCGGCGGCTCGAACGTCTATCCGCGCGAGGTCGAGGAGGTTCTGCTCAGCCATGGCGGCATATCCGAGGTGTCGGTTGTCGGGCAGCGCGATGCGGAATGGGGCGAGATCATTGTGGCCTTCGTGGTCGCCAGACCGGAGCACGCGCTGAGCGCCGCGGAACTCGACGCCCATTGCCTCGCGGCGTTGGCGCGCTTCAAGCGGCCTAAACGCTATGTCTGGCTCAAGGACCTTCCGAAGAACAACTACGGCAAGGTGCTGAAGACCGAGCTGCGTAAGCTGCTCGACTGAACGGACATTGGCCTGGCCGCCGCAGGCCAGCACGTCAGATCGCGCGCTTGACCAGCATGTCGGCCTTTCGCCGCACAATGCGCCATTCGCCGTCGCGCTTCTGCAGTTCGTCGCGATAATGGGTGGCGATAAGCGCCGTCTTCGCATCGTTTGCCGGGCCGGCAACCGTCACGATATGGCCGAAGCCGAAGGCGACTGCCTCTGTCGGCGACGTGAAGTCGATACTGCGATAGCTCACAGTCGCAACAGTTCCGATCCTGGCGCGCAGGACAAGCATGAAGTGGGCTACGAACCCGGCGGCGGTTCCTCGATACTCGCCATGTTCCTCCACCGCGTCCGGCCAGTAGAGCGACAGGAGCAGCTCGGCGTCGGCGTTGAAGAGCGCGAGGCAGTAACGGTCCATCAGGCCGCGTATCTCCTGCCCGTCCAGAAGCGACGCAGAGAGGTCGTCGGCCATGGTGATGTCTCTTCAGAGCTTGATTTGAGGCCGATGCACGAATTGCGATCAGGCTGAGGCGGGGCCGCCGCGCCGTGGAAGGCGCGGCGGTAGGAAGGGGTCAGCTCTTCACCGACCAGCCGATCTTCCGAAGACCCTCGTCGACGAGGCTCATGTCGAGGATCTCGTCATAGGGGAAGGTCTTCGGATCGGGATTGCCGCCGACGGTGCCGGTCTCGATCCAGGCCTGGATGGAGTCCTTCGGCACGTAGGGCGAGGCGAAGATCGGCAGCGCCGCAGACCACGCGACCGGCCATACCGCATCGCTGATCTTGGAGAACCTTGTCTGGCGCAGCTTGTCGCGTGCGCCGTTCGGATCTTCCTTCAGGAATTTCAGGGCCTTCAGGTCCGCCCGGATCAGGGCGGCGAAAAGGTCCCGCTTCTCGGCGAGGTCTTGCGGGCGGGCTTCCAGCACCTGGCCCTGAAGGCGGCCTGCGAGCGGTATCTCGCCCGCCGCGATCGCCAGCAAAGGCACCGCGCCGAACTCGACCGCAGTCTGCTCGGTGAACGGCGCCAGCAGCGCGCCGCCGTCGAGTGCGCCCTGTGCGAGGGCCGAGATGATGTTCACGATCGAGCCGGTCGGAACGATCGTGACCTCGCTCGCATCGAGGCCGACCTGCTGCAACGCCATGCGAACGACGAGATCGGTGTTGCTTCCGGGCGCGGTGATGCCGATCCGCTTACCCTTCATGGCGGTCAGCGCTTTCTCGCGCTGCTCGCGCGGGCTCGCGCCGGTAATGCCGTTCGCATCGGCGAAGGCCTTCGTCACCGAGATCGTGTACGGATCGCTGCGCGTATAGGCCTGGATGATCTTGATGCGCTGGCCCCGCGCGTTGGCGGCGAGGCATTCGCCAGGGGCTGAGACGTTTACGGTGCCTTCTCCTGCCAGCAGCGCGGTCATTGCGGCGGGACCGCCGCCGAGGCCGGCGCGTTCGACGTCAAGCCCCTCTTCCTTGTAATAGCCCATGTCCTCGGCCAGATAGGTCACGGACCAGAGCAGCAAGGTGGCAGGCGAGGCGTGGATGATCTTCACCTTGTCAGACCCGGCCGCGAGCAGCCTGGTGCTGCCCATCGGCAGGGCGCCGGCGAATGCGCCGGCAGCAGCACCAAGCTGAAGCAGACGCCTGCGTGTCATGCGGAATTGGTCACTCATGCTGTTCCTCCCTAGAAGCACGATCAGTATTGCAATTTAAATGTACGAACATTTGTGGAGGAGTCAACCTCTCTATGCGTCATACCGAGGGTAACCGCATCGATTCATGCGCAACTCCACACATAAATGTTCGAACATATTCAGTGGCGCTTGTGCTGCCACCGCAGCACCCGCCTCTCGACCATGCCGACCAGCCAATCAAGCGCGAGACCGAGAATCGTCGTGACGACGAGGGCAGCGAACAGCCCGGCCGTATCGAACTGGTTCGCGGTGTTCGAGATGATGTATCCGAGTCCTTCGCTGGACGAGAACATCTCCGCCAAAACGGCACCGATCAGCGCGAATGGCACGGAAATGCGCAGCCCTGCGAAGACCCAGGCTAGCGCCGAAGGCACCAGAACTTTGAATATCGTGTCGCGCCGCGAGGCGCCCATGACACGGATCACATCGATGAGATCGTCGTCCACGTCGCGGATGCCGGCCAGCGTGTTCATGAAGATGGGGAAGAAGACGAGCAAGGCGGTGAAGATCGTCTTCATCTCGAAGCCGAGGCCGAACCATAGGATGAAAAGCGGTACCAGCGCGACGCGCGGCAGCGTATAAAGGCCGGTGAGGTATGGATCGAGCACACGCGCCACGATGCGGTTCACCCCGAACAGCACGCCAAGGCCGACGCCGATGGCGATACCGAGCACAAAACCGGAGGCTGCGACCAGCATTGTCGAGAATATCGCGAACGGCAGGCCGCCACTCGCCACCATCTCGACCAGCGCGAAGAAGATCAGGCTCGGGCTGCTAACCCAGAACGGGCTGACAATCGTACCGCTGGCGAGTTCCCACCCGCCGAGCAAGACAACGGAAAGCGCGATCCGCAGCGCGATGACGAGGGTGTTTTCGCGCCTGCGGGCGCGGATGCTGGGATCGACGGCGAAGACATCGGCCTCAGGCTTCTCGACGATCGGTCGGGTCATGGCGACTTCAATGGCGTTCGACATCAATGCAGCTCCGTCCCGTGCTTCATATCTTCCCTGAGGGCGGCCCACAGCGTCTCGAAATAGTCTCCAAACTCCGGCGAGAAGCGAACCTGGAACACGTCGCGTGGGCGCGGAAGCCGGATTTCCGCGATGCTGCGGATGGTGCCGGGCCGCGAGGACATGACAATGATGCGATCGGCCAGTGAAATCGCCTCGGTGAGGTCGTGGGTAACGAAAATCAGCGTCTTTCCCGATCCTTCCCAGGTCTTCAGAAGTTCGGCCTGCAAGGTCAGCTTGAGCTGGGCGTCGAGCGCGCCGAAGGGCTCGTCCATCAACAGAGTGTCGGGTTCGTAGACCAGGGAGCGGGCAAGCTGGGCGCGCTTGCGCATCCCGCCCGAAAGCTCTGCCGGAAAGTGGTTCTCGAAGCCCTTGAGGCCGACCATGGCGATGTAGCGTGCAACGCGCTCGCGCTTCTGAATCGCCGGCATGTCGCGGTGGCGACCGACTTCAAGCGGGAGGCCAACATTCGATTCCACCGTGCGCCAGGGCAGTAGGTTGTCCTTCTGCGTGACATACGCGACCTGCGTATTGACGGAGTCGACTGCACTCCCGTCATAGCGCACCTCGCCCATGCCGGGCTGCATCAGGCCCGCGGTCAGGTTGAGCAGCGTGGACTTGCCGCAGCCGCTCGGTCCCACGACCGCTAGCAACTCGCCCGGTCGCACCTGCAGCGACACATTCTGGAGGGCATGCACCTGCGTGCTGCCCTTAAAGAATACTTTCGAAACCCTATCGAACTCGACGATCGGCACCATGCCGGCAATCCTCCCATTGCTTCCGGCGCGGCGCTTTCTCCAACCCGCGGCGCCCCGGTAGACGAACTATAGCGCGATCCTAAGCGGAGAGCTTTATTTGTACGGTCTTTGTCTGCTGGAATTCCCGGAGCCCCTCGCGGCCGAATTCGCGACCAACCCCGCTGTCCTTGTAACCGCCGTGCGGCATGTCATCGATGCCGGCCGAATTGTAGCTGTTGACGAACATCTTGCCCGTGCGGACGCCCTTGACCACGCGGATGGCGGTATCGAGCGACCTGCTCCAAACGCCTCCGGCGAGACCATAGCGGCTCTCGTTTGCAAGCCGGATGGCGTCCTGCTCGGTGTCGAAGGGAATGACGGAAAGGACGGGCCCGAAAACCTCTTCCTGCGCGATCCGTGCGTCGTTCGAAACGCCGTCGAAGATGGTCGGCTCGACGTAGAACCCACCGGTCGTGGCGATCTGTTTCGGCTTGCCGCCTGCAACCAGTCGGCCGCTTTCTGCGCCGACATCGATGTAGGACAGCACGCGGCGATACTGCTCGTCGTTCACCAGAGGCCCCATTGTCGTGGCGGTCTGGCTGGGGTCGCCCACTACCTGCCTGCCGGCCTCGGCGACGATCGCCTCGACGAACTCTTCGTGGACGCCGCGCTGGACCAGCAGGCGCGTACCGGCCGAGCATTGTTGGCCGCTATTGTAGCAGAACGCGCTGATGGCGGTCTGCGCCGCAAGCGCGAACGGCGCGTCGTCGAAGACGATGTTGGCGGATTTGCCGCCGAGTTCCAGCGCCACCTTCTTGTTGGTCTCGGAGGCTGTGCGCATGACCGCTCTCCCGGTGGCGGTGGAGCCGGTGAAGGCAATCTTGTCGATCAGAGGCGACGCGGCCAACTCCTGTCCGACCACACCGCCCCGCTCGATGTCCGAGGTGACGATGTTGCAAACACCCTCGGGCAAACCTGCCTCGTGCAGAAGGCGTACAAGCAGCACGGCCGGACCGGAGCACAGATGGGACGGCTTGATGACCACAGTGCACCCCGCGGCAAGGGCCGGTGCGATCTTGCACGCCGGATTGAGGAGCGGAAAGTTCCACGGCGTGATGAAGCCAGCGACCCCGACGGGCTCGTGCAGGATCAGCCCGAATGCGTCCGGGATTCGGTCGCTGATCGCCGAGCCTTCGAGCGCCAGTGCCTGACCGGCATAGAACTGGAATGTTTTGACGGCACCCTGGACCTCACCGAGCGCGGTGCGCAGCGGCTTGCCGGATTCCAGCACCATGCGCATCGCCAGCGCTTGAGCATTCTTCTCGATAAGCGCCGCGGTGCGGCTGAGGATATCGAAGCGCACACGCGCCGGCGTCTGCGGCCAGCCACCCATATCGAATGCCTGGCGGGCGCAAAGGATTGCATCCTGCGCGTCGTGCGCCGTGCCGTTGGCGAAGATGCCCGCGACCGACCCGTCTGCGGGGTTGATGCGTTCGAACACCTGCCCTCCAGTGGAGTTCCGCGACCTGCCGCCGACCAGTAGTTCGAAGCTCTCGATTTCCTGTTCCCGGCCAGGTCGCCTGTCGATGGTGTTCACGATCGCCTCTCCTCCGTCTGCTGGCTGCTCGCCCGGTCGCGCGCTTACAATCAGGACCGGCGTTGCGTGCGAGATTGTCATAATGTAATGTCCGTACATTTACAACAGTCTTTTGGGAGAATCCCGCATGCCCACAAATGATGCCGTCGGAATTTCCTTCCTCGACCCGGATCATGTGGTACGCCTCGGCCGCAGCCTCCTCGCGTGGGAGAGCGCCGAAGATCGGAAATATGCGCGTGACTTCTTCCTACCCGAGTTGGTGGACGAGGCGGATTTGGCGCGAGCAGGGGCTGCGCTGCGTGACCACTTTCACCCGCGCGTCGCTCCCATCAGCGACGAGATGGCACTGCATGCGGCGCATGTGCTCGTATTCCGGCGCGGGCGGATCGATGCCGGCCTGCTGGCCCGCGCGCCAAAGCTGAAGTTCATCCAGCGGATCGGCGCCTCGACGCTGCCCATCGAACTAGAGGCGGCGCGCGAACGTGGTGTCGCCGTCTCGTGCCTGCCCCGCCCGACGCTGGTTCATGTCGCCGAGCATGTGATGATGCTGATGCTCGGCCTTTCGCGCCGGCTGCTCGACTGCGACGCCGCTGTGCGCCGCGGTTCCTCGCCGGGCATGCCCGGCAAGGAAGCCTACAACTGGGCCAACATTGCAGGCTTGACCCGGCTGGAGGGCAAGACTCTGGGCATCGCAGGCTTTGGCGAGATCGGTCAGCTGCTGGCTCGCCGGGCTGGCGGCTTCGGCATGCGCATTCTCTGTTGCGACCGGAAGGAACTGGACCCGGCATGGCTGACGGCCATAAGTGTCGAGCAGGTGTCGTTCGCCGAACTAGTGCGCCAGGCCGACTTCCTCTCGGTGCATGTGCCGCCTTTGCAGGAGGGCCGACCGTTGATCGGCGCCGCCGAACTGGGAGCGATGAGGCCGACAGCTTTCCTGATCAATACGGCGCGCGGTGTGCTGGTCGACGAGGATGCCCTTTACGACGCATTGGCGCGCGGCCGGATTGCGGGCGCCGCCCTCGACGTCCATCTGCGCGAGCCGCGCAGCGTCGGCGACCGCTTCGCCGCACTGCCTAATGTCGTGCTGACGCCGCACTTGGGCGGTGGATCGCGCCTGGGGGTGCTGGAAGAGATGACTGCAATCTTCGCCAACATTGGCGATGTTCTGAGTGGCGGTGCTCCGCGCCATGCGAGGGTCGCGTGATGGGCAGGGCAGCAAGCGCTGTGCTCGGCGAAATCGACGCGGCCAGCATCGACTTTACAAAGATCGTGAGGCCGGGCGACACGGTGATCTGGTCGCAGGGTATCGCCGAGCCGGCAGCGCTCATTCGCAGGCTCATGGCACAGCGCCATGCCATTGGCCCCTTCAATGTCTTCGTCGGTGGCAGCTACTCGGCGACCGTTTTGCCCGAACACACCGATGTCGTGACGGTCTACGGTATGGGCGCGGTCGGATCCAACAGCGCGCTCTGCCGCGCCGGCAAGATGCATGTGATCCCGTGTCACCTGTCGCAGTTGCCGGCGCTCTTTGAAACGGGTGCGATTCGGGCCGACGTCGTGCTCATGCAGGTGAGCCGGCCGGACCGGGTCGGGCTGCACAGTTACGGCGCTGCAAACAGCTATGCCCAACATGCGCTGGGACGGGCTCGGGTCCGCATGGCGGTTGTCAACGATCGGGCACCGCGCACAACCTCGGCGCGCCGCCCCGATCTCGCAGGCTACCATTTCGTCGTGCGCGTCAGCGAGCCGCTCGTCGAACTGCCGGCACAGCCGCCGGATGCGACGGACAGCGCAATCGCCGCCAACATTGCAAGTTATGTCGGAGACGGCGCGATCCTGCAGGTCGGAATCGGAAAGGTGCCGAACGCGCTACTTGCCGCCGTCAGTGACCGACGTCGGCTCGGCCTTCACAGCGGCGTTGTCGGCGACGCTGTCATCCCGCTCATCGAGAGTGGCGTCCTCGACAACTCAACAAAGATGCAGGACGCCGGCTTTACGGTCACCAATGCGCTCGCGGGCACGCACAGGCTGTGTGACTTCGTCGACGGCAATCCGGACTTTCGGGTCGAACCCGTCGACATTACGCACAGTCTGAAGGTTCTTGCGGGACTTAGCGGCCTTGTATCCGTCAATTCAGGCATTGAGGCCGACCTTACGGGCCAGATCGGATCGGAGGTGGTCGGACGTCACTATCTCGGCACCATCGGTGGCCAACTGGACTTTGTGCGAGGCGCGCTCGCCGCGGAACGCGGACGGTCGATCATCGGGCTGCCGGCCCGCACCGCCAGCGGCAAGCCCCGCATCGTCGCCAGCATCGCTTCGGCGGTGGTAACGGTGCCACGATCCGATGCCGACGTAATCGTCACGGAGTACGGCGCAGCCGAGCTGCGCGGCAAGTCAATCGAGCAGAGGGTCAAGGCCATGGTCGCGATCGCGCATCCGGAGGATAGGGAGTCGCTTGCGCAAGCCGCACGGTGTGACATCGCCGGAATGGTGAGCTGACGTCAGCCGGGCTTGCCAGGTGTCTCGTGGACAAAATCCATGACGTGCTTGTAGCGGTCGGGCCTGGACAGCAGGTCGACATGCAGGAACGGCCGACCGTCGCTGTCGATATAGGTGCGCTCGAGGCGAAGCACAGGCGACCCGCTCCTGATGCCGAGCTGCCGGGCTGACTGGTCGTCGGCGGCGCAGGCCGAGATCACCTGTCGCACGCGGGCGGGTCGAACCTTGGCAAAGCGCTCTATGAGCACAACCAGAGGCTCAAGGCCGAGCTCGGATTTCGGGACGCGTTGCGCCGCTTCGTTCAATGCGAAGATATTGACGAAGGCATAGGGAAGGTCGTTCAACGTGAGAACGCGCAGAACGTGAAAGATAAGCGGACCGGCCTGCGGTCCGAACACGGCAGCGGCCTCCGGAAAATTCGCGATCGGCTCCTCGCGGATCGAAAGCGTTAGATACTGGTCGGGCGTGAACTCGCCGATCAGGTGGCTGAGGCTGCCGGCAGCCCATATGCCACCCTTGGCTCGTTCCGTGACCTTTGTGCCTGAACCCGCACGCCGTTCGATGATGCCGTCATTGACCAGGTGCTGCAGCGCCGCGCGGATTGTGTGCCGGCTGACGCCGAACTCCTCCATGAGGGTGAGCTCGCGCGGCAGCTCGACGCCGTCATAGGCGTCTGACGCGATCCGCTGCCTCAGTTCGTCGGCGATCTCGCGATGAATTGGCCTCCGCTTGGCCGTAGTGGTTTCCGCCATGCCGGTTTCCCCTTTGTGAAATGTGCATACAAAGGTTGGATGGCAAGAACAAGTGCGCACACGGAGCGATGATCGCGGCCGCACTGACGGCGGCCGCGGCGCAATGCGTCAGACGGTGTCGAGACTGGCTGGGATGTAGGCGTAAGCGGCGCCGGTCCTAGCGAGGTGTCCCACGCCCGGAAATGGGAAGTGGTAGCTTAGAAAACCAAGCCGGTCGGTGGCGATCATGTCGTAGTATCGTCTGCGCGTCGACACCATCATCGCCGCATCCATGTCCGCCACGAAGTTGACCTCTGGGTGGCGGGTGAAAATAGCCTGATGATGACCAAGGTCGGCCGTGTTGAGCAGCGTGTGGCCGGCCGATTCGATGCCGAAGATCATGTGTCCGAGTGTGTGGCCGGGCGCAGCAAACGCGGTTATGCCAGGCACCACCTGGCGGCCGTCCGCAATCATGGCGACCCGGTCGGCAACCGCTGTCATCTGGCGCTTCATTTCCGGCGCGAAAGGGTCTGCCGAGTTGGGTTCGCCGGCGATCATCCTGTGGTCGATCTCGCTGATATGGACCTGCGCGTTGAAGAAAACAGGCCTTCCGTCCGCATCGACAAGGCCAAGGACATGGTCCGGATGACCATGTGAAATGATGACGTCGGTGACGCTGTCCGGTGCAATCCCGGCCGTGTCAAGGTTCGCCCGAAGGTGGCCGGCGGTCGGGCCGATCAGCGGCGAGCCGCCGGTGCCTGTGTCGAACATGACGCGCCTGCCGCCCATGTCGACGATCATTACGTTCTGCGCCAGCGAGGCGTCGGTCTCGGATAGGAAGCTTTCGCGCAACGTTGCCTCAAGCTCGCCCTCCTTGAGCCCGAGGAACCATTTCTTCGGGTCGCCCATGGCGATCCTTCCGTCGCTGACGACGGTAACCGTCGCGTCTCCGAGCCTGAACCGTGTCCAAGGCTGGAACTCGGAGTGTGACGAGATCTGCAATGTCTGCCCGCTTTTCACCTCGATCCTTGCTCCGTCGTTCGCTGCTGTCGTTCGATTTTCTGCCCGCGCCCCGGCTTTGCCCGGAGCGCTCGATGCGAATATCCCTGCCGTTCCCGCAATGCCCGCTTGCAAGACGTCCCGGCGGGTGCCGGTTCTTCCCTTCCACACCATCTCTTCCTCCCTGACGGTACGAAAACGCTCGACTTAATGTACGGACATTTTTGGTCTGTCAAGATGTGATCACTCGTGCTGCACCTCAGATGCGGACAACGATCTTGCCGAAATGGCCGCGCTTTTCGAAAGCTGCGAACGCGTCACCGGCAGCGTCGAATTCGAAAACCCTGTCGATCACCGGCCGCAGTTCATGCATTTCGATAGCGCGATTCATCGCCTCGAACTCCGCACGGCTGCCAACTGCGATGCGGCGATAGGTGGCGATCGCTCGCATCAGCGTCGCCGGGTCGACATGCGGCGCACCGACCGGCCGGCCGACGAGATTGATCTGCGCATTGACCGCTGCGGCCGTGATCGATTGCTCCAGCGTGTCGGCCTCGCCGATCTCGATAATGTGGTCCGCGCCGGCCCCGCCCGTCTCGGCGCGAACCGCGGCACCCCAAGCCGGAACGTCCCGGTAATTGATGACGATGTTGGCGCCAAGCGTTCTCAGCCGCTCCGCTTTTTCGGCGCTGGACGTGGTGGCGACGACGCGGGCGCCGGCAAGCTTGGCGAACT
The DNA here is from genome assembly GCF_024710845.1 of Mesorhizobium sp. Taxonomy (GTDB): domain Bacteria; phylum Pseudomonadota; class Alphaproteobacteria; order Rhizobiales; family Rhizobiaceae; genus Mesorhizobium_A. The sequence goes on along the minus strand of NZ_JANJTZ010000039.1, from coordinate 11,327 downwards.
GGAGCGCGAAAAGCGATACGCCGCCGCTGCCTTGCACAAGCACTGTTTCGCCGGGCAAGAGTGGCCGCGGGCCGGTGAAAAGCTGCCAGGCTGTAAGCGCCGCACAAGGCAAGGTGGATGCCTCTTCGAACGTAAGCCCGCTGGGCGCCCGGACCAGCGCGTCCTGCGGGAAGATGACATATTCGGACAGCACCCCGTCAATGTTGGCGCCAGGCTGCGCGCCGCGCGCATCGGCAGGCAGCGGGCCGGCGATCCAGCGCGGCAGGAAAGTGCTTGCGACGCGGTCACCGACGGCGAACCGCGTGACGTCGTCGCCGATTTCCACGACCTCCCCCGCGCCGTCGGACAGCGGTACGAGCCCGGCTGTCTTCGCCGGGAAATGACCGTGCAGGATCTTCAGGTCGAGATAGTTGAGGGACGCTGCGCGCATCCTGACCAGGACATCGTGCCGGCCGGGACGCGGCTGGGCCGCACTCTCCAGTTTCAAGCCTTTGACGGTGCCTGACCCATCCAGCCTGTAGTGTCTCATCCTCGCCTCCCACAGTCGACATGTACGAACATTGAACATAAGCGACCGGACCATGTCGCTACATTTTTGTGCTCAGACTGCTTGCGCATATCCAATCTCATGCTATATGTCCGGACATTATCGCACTGTCAATGCGTGGGTTGCCTGGGAGGAAATGATGGACGGCGGCGAATATACCGACATCCTATACGCGGTGAAAAACCGCACAGCGACGATCACCTTCAACCGTCCGCACCGCCTGAACGCCTTTGTCCGCAACACCTATTACGAGGTGACGGATGCTATCCGCCGCGCGGGCTGGGACAGGGACGTCGGGGCAATCGTGCTGACCGGCGCGGGCGACCGCGCCTTCGCGATCGGCGGCGACAAGCAGGAGAAGAAGGCCGATCGCGTCGACAGCGGCATCGGCATCCTCGGCAACGGCGTTGAGGAGATGCAGTCAGTCATCCGCGACGTGCCGAAGCCGGTGATTGCCAAGGTTCGCGGCTATGCGGTGGGCTCGGGAAATGTCATCGTCACGCTCTGCGACCTCGCCATTGCCAGCGAGACGGCCAGTTTCGGACAGGTCGGTCCGAAGATGGGCTCGGTCGATGCCGGTTTCGGTACGGCATACCTGGCGCGTACGATCGGCGAAAAACGCGCGCGCGAGTTCTGGTATCTGTGCCGCCGCTATTCGGCCCGCGAAGCCCTCGACATGGGGTTGATCAATGCAGTCGTTCCCGATGCCGACCTCGACGCCGAGGTGGAGCGGTGGTGCGACGAGATCAACGAAAAGAGCCCTACGGCGATTGCGATCGCCAAGCGCTCGTTCAATGCCGACAGCGAGAACATCCGCGGTATCGGCAATTTGGCCTTCAACGCACTCGCCCTCTATTTCGGCACCGAGGAAGCGAAGGAAGGCGGCGCTGCGCTGCGCGAGAAGCGCAGGCCCGACTTTCACAGCAAACGCTATCGCGGCCACTGAACTCCCGGGGTATCGGCCATGTCCACGCACATGACGGGTTCGCACCTGCTCGAAGGTCTCGTGGTCGTCGAGATCGGCACGCGCCTCGCCGCAGCGGCCTGCGGGTCGCTGATGGCGGACCTCGGCGCGGACGTGGTGCTGGTCGAAGACAGAGCCGAACCGCGCCGGGACCGCGCACTGGTCGCCGCCGGCAAGCGCAGTCTCGCAGCCGACCCGCGCAATACGGCAGACAGGGCGCTGGTCATGAACCTGGTCGATGCTGCCGACGTGGTGCTTGTCTCGTCCGACCTCGGGGGGCTCGACGCGGAAATCTGGAACCGGCCGCGCTCCAAGGGTCTGATCGTCTGCGACTTCACGGCATACGGCCACAGCGGCCCGCTCGCCGGCGTCGGGCATCCGGAAGCGCTGGTGCAGGCGCTTTCCGCTGTCGCTGATACGACCGGCCGCCCAGACGGCCTGCCGACGTTTACCGGCGCGCCGCTACTCGACATGGAAACCGCGGTTTACGGGTTGGCGGCGATTCTCGCCGCAGTTCTCGTACGCCGCCGCACCGGCGCCGGACAGCGCATCGACATGGCGCTCTACGACGTGGGCGTCAACGCGCTGCTGACCTTCATTCCGCTCGTGCTGGTCCACAAGCCGGCGACGCGGGCCGGCAACCGACACCCCGCGCTTGCAACCTGGAACGCGTTTCGCGCCCAGGACGGCTGGGTGCTGATCTGCGGTCCGACCAACGAGCAATGGCGCAAGCTCTGCCTGGTGATGGACCGCCCCGCCCTCGTGGACATGCCGGCTTTCCGCACTCCGGCTTCAAGGGTCGACAATGTCGACCTTCTCGACACCCATGTCGGCGCCTGGGCCTCCGGCCTGACCGCCTCGCGTTGCATCGAACTGGTGTCCGCGCGAGGCATTCCGTGCAGCGCGATCCTTCCGCTAGATGGCATCGCGTCCGAACCCAATCTCGTCCATCGCAGCATGGTGCTGAAAGCGGCTGATCCGGTCGGCGGCCAATCGCTGCTTCTGCCAGGCAACCCGATCCGGGTCACAGGCGCGCGCAGTGAGACGACCAAGGCGATCCCGCTGCCGGATTCCGGTCGCGCCTGGTGCGCCGAGCGGGCCCGCGGGGCGTCCCCCGATGCCGCCCGCATCGATGGCGATCCCCACTTGCAGACCCGGCCGCTCGATGGTCTGCGCGTCGTCGAGATCGGCATGAATACGGTCGCGCCGCTGGCCTGTCGCCAGCTCGGCGCGCTGGGTGCAGACGTCATCAAGGTTGAGCCGCCGACAGGCGACACCAACCGCATCAATGCGCCGTTGCGGGCCGACGGCGAGGCCTATGTCTACGCGCTGAGCAATACCGACAAGCGCGGCATCGTGCTCGACCTGAAGCTGCCCGCGGATCGCGACACGCTGTGGAAGCTGCTCGGCACGGCCGACGTGGTGATGGAGAACCTGAAGCCCGGTTCCCTCGTCAAGCTAGGCTTTGGAGCGGACGCCGTGCGGCAGCGTTTCCCAGCCATCGTCTACTGCTCGGTCAATGGTTTCGGCTACGACAGCGTCTATCCCGGCAGGCCGGCACTCGACACCGTGATCCAGGGCATGTCCGGTGTCATGGCGACGACGCCCGTCGACGGCGTGCCCACCAAGTCAGGCATCTCGATCTCCGATCAGCTCGGCGGTCAGTTCGGGCTTGCGGGCATTCTGGCCGCGCTGCTTGCCCGCGAGACAACCGGCACCGGTGTCCATCTCGACATCGCCATGCAAGACTGTTCGGCATGGGCGACGCAGGCCCGCTGGAACGGTGGCGAACACCGAGTGCCGTCTATCGTCGTAGCATCGGATGGCCTGGTTGCGATCGAAGGCGACGCATCCCTGCTTGCGGATCCGCACGGCGCTTCCGCATCGGAGGTGGTCGAGGCTGCCAACAGTCTGGGCCTCGATGCGGCGCCCATCCTGTCGGTCAAGGACGTCATGGCGCATCCGCAGACCGCCGCCCGCGGCTTGCTCAAGATCGTGCCGACAGCCGATGACGACGAATGGCTGGCGCTCGGCTCGCCGCTCAAGCTCCTGTCGACTCCGGCCGAGGTGCGCTCGGCCATGCCGCGCCTTGGCTTCGTCCATCCCGAACTGTCGCAAGAACTCGGCCTGCCGACATCCGGCCCCTCCTTCAGACTGAGCGCCTGAGCACATGGCCGATCATTCACGCCTTGATCGCCTTTCTGGAGAGGCCTGCGTCGTCGGCATCGGCGAGACGGACTACCGCGCCGACTATACGATCAAGCCGGGTCCGAACTCGCCGGATTCCTATGCGCTGGCCGCCCGCTCGTTCTCGCGGGCTCTCGCCGATAGCGGCCTCGCCAAGGACGACATTGATGGGCTGGTGGTGGGACCAACGCTTGCGATGGAGCTTACGGGAGAAATGCTCGGGCTCGATACGCGCTTCACGGCGCAAGCGGACGCGGTGAACGCGATCATCCAGGCGACCCTCGCGATCGCCGCCGGGCTGGCCGAATGCGTCGCGCTGGTCTACGGCAACAACCAGCGCTCGGCATCGACCCAGTATGGCGGGCCCAACGCAATGGGCGGCGAGCGCTTCCAGGCTTATGTCTATTATGCGCCATGGGGGCTGACCTCGCAGGGCGCGCTCTATGCCATGATGGCGAACCGCTACATGGCGGAAACCGGGTTCACCCCGGCCGATCTGGGACGCATCGCTATTGCCCAGCGCGATTTCGCCCGGTTGAACGGCAACGCCATCCTGACCGAGCCGCTCGGCATCGACGATTACCTGTCCGCCAGGACGATCTGCGAGCCGCTGCGTCGACCGGACTACTGCCTCGTCAACGATGGCGGCGTGGCGCTGATCGTCACCACCCGCGAGCGCGCGAAACGGCTCAGGCAGGCGCCGGTGGCGATTGCCGGCATTGGCGCCAGCGACCTGCACCGCGACGCCGCCAGCCTGCGGCCGCGCTTCCTCGATTTCTATCACAGCGGCCATGCCGAAACCGCCGCGCAGGTCTACGGTATGGCCGGCATTGGCCAGCGCGACGTTGACCTGCTCCAGGTCTACGACAGCTTCTCGATCCACGTCCCCGTCGCGCTCGAAGGGTTTGGCTTCTGCCCGATCGGCGGCGCCGCCGGTTTCCTCGCCGACACCGGCATCGGCCCAGGCGGCGGTCTGCCGACCAACACATCAGGCGGCATGCTCTGCGAGAGCTACATGCAGGGCTGGAATCACCAAGTCGAGGCGGTGCGGCAGCTGCGCAACCAGGCGGGCAGCCGGCAGGTCGGCGGCGCGAGGCACGCGCAATATGTCTCCGACGTCGCCGGCAAGACGGCCTCGGTCATCTACAGTGCGGAGGTTCGGCAATGACTGCGAGCCGGCCACTGCGGCGCATCGGACAGTATGACCTTCCCTACTGGGATTTTGCCGCCAAAGGCGAACTGCGCGTTCAGGCCTGCAAGAGCTGCGGCCACCTGCGCTATCCGCCGGGGCCATGCTGCCCCCGATGCCTGTCTGAAGACACCGACTGGCGAAAGCTGTCGGGGCGCGGGCGGGTGGTGACGTGGACCATATTCCACCGGGCTTACTTCCCGGAGATTCCCGTTCCCTACACTGTCGTCAGCGTCGAGACCGAGGAAGGGCCGCTCCTGATCGGCAACCTCGTCCGCGCGGGCGACATCCAGCCGGCGGTCGGTCTCGCCGTGACGGCGGTGTTCGAGGAATTTCTTTTTGGCGCTGAGCCTGGGCGGCTCTGCCAGTGGATGCCGAGCGAAATATCGACAACTGACAATCCAGGAGAAGACACATGAACCAGCATGCACTCTCAACCGGCCTTCAGGCGGCAATCGCCCGCGGCCGGAACTTCGATGTGGCCGGACGTGTGGTCATCATCACGGGCGCAGGCCAAGGCATCGGGCGCGAGTATGCGCTGCAGTTCGCGGCGGCCGGCGCCTTTCCGGTCATCGCCGAGCTGAACGAGGCGAAGGCCAGGGCCGTCAAGGCCGAGATCGAGGCGCAGGGCGGTAAGGCACTCGCCATCGCCACGGATATTGCCGATGTGAGGTCGGTGGAAGCCATGGTCGCCAAGGTGCTCGAGGAATTCGGCCGCATCGATGTGCTGATCAACAACGCCGGGATATTCTCGAACCTGAAGATGCGTCCGTTCGACGAGATCCCGCTGGACGAGTGGGATGCGGTGCTGAAGGTCAACATCACCGGCTGCTTCCTCGCCGCCCGCGCCGTCCTGCCAGCCATGCGGGCCGCCCAGTGGGGCCGCATCATCAACATCACGTCCGGCTCGGTACCGCTGGGCATCAAGAACTACCTTCACTATGTCACGTCCAAGTCGGCGCTCATCGGCATGACCAATGCAATGGCCCGTGAACTCGGCGCCGAAGGCATCACCGTCAACGCTATCCAGCCGGGCGGCACCTTCACCGAGATTCCGCGCGAGACCGTCACCGCGGAAGGCAAGGCGCGCTTGATCGCCAGCCAGTGCATCCCGCGCGAGGAGGTGCCGATGGACCTCGTCGGCCCGGTCATGTTCCTGTCAACCCAGGCGGCCGAATTCATCACCGGCCAGACAATCGCCGTCGATGGAGGCCTCACACACTGGTGAACAGGGCGCGTCTGCATCAGCTGCGGCCACCTCTAAAGGGTATCGAAGTCAAGCTGCTACTGTCGCATTCAGATGGCGAGCCGGGAGTTTGCATTGCTCCTGTCCAGGCAGACTGGGAAGCTCTCTTCAGCATGCCAATATCGCAACGGGAACAACCTGGGCCTGGGCATGCGACATTGTGGAAACTCTCAGTGCGCCACCGGCTGAGCGACGCGCCTGTGTGCCGTCAGACGCAAACGTCGTCGCAGCTTCCCCAGTATTGATTGACTTGACTAACCAGCAGGTGGATAATGAAGCTGTGGCGCAGCGTATCCGGCCCGAGCCATATGGCGATGTCGGTGGCCTGGGCTGCTTCAACGACGATGCGAGCGAGCTGCCGCGTGCTAGTCGGCTTCATCGCGTGCTGCCCAGGAACAGTCTGCCGTCGCGGTGCATCAGGCCCTGCTGCCGTCCGACCTTCCACCACTCACGCACAAGCGCCAGAGCAGGTCCTATGAGAGCATGGCTTTGTGATAGCGCCAGCTCTTTGCCATGCGCGACGCGCAGCAGCATGCTTTCGCTGTCGCGTCTGCAACCTTCAGCATCAACACCTCCGCGACACGCAGGCGGGCGCCACATGACTGCTAGCTGCAAACCCACACCCGAAACCGGACCGTCTGGATACGGTCCTCAGACTAGACAAGATGTTGGCGTCGACTGTTGGAAACGGACATCTGTTGTCGGGGTCCCGGCTCTTGAACACCCGCTCGCGAGACCCGGAAACTCGGAAAACTGGCGCACAGCTCTCAGGCAAACTTCCACCACATCCCAGAACTAACCATCGCTTCATTGGCTGACAGTTCGGCACGTTTTGGCGTGACATCACTGCGGGAGGATGCCCCCTTGAGAATGAGATACCTGCTGGCAGCCTCACTCGTCATGGCGATCCTGCTGACGCTGATGTGGGAGTGGCGGGAGCGCCTCCCCTTCGAGGACGAGGTCATGCGAGCCGCGCTGGCGGAGGAAGTTCAACGGGACGACACCCGTTGCCCGCTCAGCAGCACGGCGGTCGAACGGGCTCCGCCATGGGTGCTCGCGGCCTGCGCGGCCGGCGGGCTCGGCTGGCATGAGGCAGCGGCGAAATATGGTGACGACGCAGCAAAAGTGTTCCTTGTCTATGGGAAGGACGCGGATTTCCTGGAGGTTTTCGGCCGTCTCGGCCATCCGGTCGTGCCGGTGATTGCTTATTTCGTGAAGAATGGATCGTCGCAGTACTTGTTGCAGGAAACCATCGGGCAGGGCCTCTCGCGCCTGTGGAACGACCAGCAGGTGGGATTCGGCCTCGCCGAGATCTCGCCGGAACAATATGGACTTCTCGCCATCCAGGAACTCAAGGATCGCGGGCACGAGATGCTGTCGGAGTTCGAGATCGTCGACGGAACGGCAGTCCGCAAACAGTTCACTCGCACACTTCTTGGCGCGAAGAACCTGGTGCTGGGCGGCGTTTCCGATCTAGAAGGGGTGATAGCCCGCGGGGAGCGACTTCCGACCTGGGGGGAAATGGGCTGGGCCGCCTTCGATGCGGTAATCGTCGTCGGGGGCATAGGCGCCGCAGCCAAGGCATTGCGCATCGCGAGGGCACCGGTGGCCGCGGCTGGTCGCGGGACAGCGCGGATGGCAAATCTGAGGGCTGCAGGCAAAGGTGCGTTCCAATCGCTTTCCGCCGTCGGTACCGCGGCAGGAGTCACCGCTGTCGTCGCACTTCCCTACGTGGCGATCACGCGGCCCCACCTTCTGGCAAGCGCAGCCGGCTGGATAGCGGAACAGGCAGGCCTCCCGGCCTGGGTCGGCGCCTTTGCGGCCTACCTTCTGCTCTGTCTTGTCCTTGCTTTTCTGCTGAGGATGGTTCTGGCGCCGCTGGCCTGGATGCTGCGGACACTGAGCACGATCATTGGACGACTCGCGAGCGTATCGGCTCCTTCGGCCCCGAACCGAGCATCGAACGCACCGAACTATGTTCCAGCATTTGGCGAAACGAGTGTTTGACGCGACCGGCCGCCGCCGTGCCAAATACCCACAATTCCGGATTGCTGTTCAAAAAACTGAAGTGCTTCGTGCAGCCGAGGCGGACAGGCCTTGGTAAGATGTGGTCTATATTTGCCTACCTTCAGCAGCCGCATATAGGGAAAAATATAGAGAGACGAAGCGGATTGCGTTTGACCCTTTTCGGGGCCGTTTCCGCGGGGCTCTGAGGCCCAAGGGTACGGCTCGATCGTGCGCGCGTCTCTATATCTCTATATTTCTCTATATCGGGAGCAGGCTTTGAATACTAACGGTGGGTACGCCCATATGACAGGGCGGTAAGTGCCTTATTGGTTCATCTTACCACATATCGTGCCTCGCTACCCCCATCGCATCTAGGCCTTGATGGAAATGAGTGCAGGTGGTAGCTTAATAATAGACTTTACGGAGAGGCTTCGCATCGGCTCCATCCTGATTGAGATCCAATGATGCGTCGCGCCCCCCTGAGTGATCAGGATTTCAGTGGGCAACCTCACAACACCGGGTCGCTCATCAGGGGCGGCATAAGACCCGAAGGCTTACTCCTTCTTGGCTGAAGTCACGTAGCTGAATTCACCCGTTAACCGACGGGCGAGCAGCGCGTGGCGTCGGCTTGTCTGTCGTTCCACGTCTGCTCCCCCAAGAAGGAAGTAGACGATGGAAAAAGATCACAGGGATCAGGCTCCCGAAAAGCTACTCACCATTGCCGACACCGCCAAAGCGCTCGGCGTTCACGCTTGGGCTCTGCGCCGTGCGGTCAAGGCCGGCACGATCCCTGCCTATGCCCCCTTCAATGGACGCAAGCTGCTGCGGCTCAGTGACGTAGTCGCCGCGATCGAAGCCTCCAAGGTGGGAGGCGGCAAATGAGCGCCAACGCCTCCCCGGTAGAAGGCGATACCGCCGAAGCGGTCGACTTCCTCAACCGAATGCTGCCCGGGCGGCAGCGCGACTTGGTCGCGATCGATCGAACGGGGCGCATTTCTGCTCGCAGTTTTTCGCCGCTTGAGATCGCCGAAATGCGTGCGTGGATCGACGCGCGCCAGGGCCTTTCCAACATCTATTTCCACGTCAACGGAATGCGTGAGGGCTTTGCCAATCAGAAGGCGACAAAGGAGAATGTCGCCATCGCGTATCGGGCCCATGTCGACGTCGACGATGTTGGCGCTGAAGATCGCATTATGGCCTTCGATCCGCCGCCGACGGTCGTCATCTTCTCGGGCGGGGGTTTTCAGGCACATTGGAACTTCGACAAGCCCAACGAGGATCTAGCCCAAGTGGAGGCAATCAACACGGCTGTTGCCAAAGGTCTCGGCGGCGACAAGTGCCAGAACATCGACCGCCTGATGCGCGTGTCTGGAACGATCAATATCCCAAACGCCAAGAAGTTGAAGGCGGGGCGTGTTCCGGCACTGGCGCATATCGTTTCGGCAAACTGGACCAGGACCTATTCGCCCGCTGACTTTCAGCACCTCCTGGTGAAGACTCAGATCGGTTCTGGTCCGGCCAAAGTGTCTGATGCTGAGGTGAGGCCAATCGGCATCGATGAGTTGCCGGTAGCCGTTCTCACGGCGATGCGATCGATCATCGAACTTGGCGATGACCTTGAGCGCCCTCGCGGTGGGCCGGACGCTCGTTTTCCGTCCCGCAGCGAGGCTGTTTACAGGGTCTCTTGTGAGCTCGCTCGTGCCGGGTGCTCCGAGGATGTCATCGCCGGCGTTCTCATCAACCCTAGCCTCGGCATCTCGCGCTCGATCCTCGAAAAGAAGAGGCCGAACGCATATGCGCGGCGGCAGGCGCGTGCTGGAACTATGGCCGTCATAACCGGGTGGCCCGACTGCAACGCCGAAGGGGCACCGAAGCCGACGTTGCGCAACACGGCTATTGCTCTGCGTCGTCTCGGCTTCACCTTCTCCCACGACCTCTTCCGCCATCGGAAGATGATCAACGGGAATCTGCTCGATGAGCACGAAGGCGAGATTAGCGACGATGCCTGTGCGCTCCTGCGGTCCTTCATCACGGACACCTTCAATTTCGACCCGAGAGCCGAGAATGTCCGCGACGCCGTCACCCAACTCTGCCTTGAACGGACGTTTCACCCCATCCGACAGATGCTTGACGCGCTCGAATGGGACGGCGTGCCCCGCATCGATAACTGGCTGTCCACCTACATGGGAGCCGAGGACACCGAACTGAATCGGGCGATCGGACGGATCATGCTCATCGCCGCCGTGAGACGGGTCCGCGAACCCGGGGTCAAGTTCGATACCATCGTCATCCTCGAAGGCAAACAGGGCACCGGCAAGTCGACGGCGCTACAGATCCTCGCAGGTCCCGACAACCACTCCGACAACGAAATCCTGGCGCTGGATACGAAGGCGCAGATGGAGGCGATGGAGGGCGTCTGGATCTACGAACTCAGCGAGATGTCAGGTCTGAACAGGAGCGAGGCTGCGAAGACGAAAGCGTTTGCATCGCGCCAGCATGACCGCGCGCGGATGTCCTACGGCCGGTTCTCCGAGCGTCGAGGCCGGCAAGCCATCTTCGTCGGCACCACCAACGAGCAGCGCTATTTGAAGGACCGTACCGGCAATCGTCGTTTCTTGCCCGTCAGGACCGGCGAGATCGACCTTGATGCGCTCCGTCGCGACCGTGACCAGCTGTGGGCCGAGGCGGCGAAGCGGGGGACCGAAGGTGCGAGCATCGTTCTGCCACAAGAGCTCTGGGCTGCGGCTGCGGCAGAACAGGCGGAACGGCTCGAATACGATGCGTGGGAGGAGGCACTCGCTGCAGTCCAGGGCAAGGCTTATGGAAACGAAGTCAGGGTATTCACCTCTTACCTCTTGGGAACGGTGCTTGAGATCCCAGCCGAGCGCCAGCATGGCGGAGCGGTAAAGCGGGTAGCCGATCTTATGCAGCAGCTTGGCTGGGAGCAGGGGAAGTTCAAGATCGGCAAGAAGACGATCCGAGGTTTCCGCCGCGCCAAGCCCGAAGAACATGTCGATGACGACGTGCCCCGCGGCGATTTTCCGTCGTTCTAGGGCCCGGACCCATAAATAGGTTTCATCGAGCGGCGTGATGTGATTCACCGTCTCCGAATGGAGGCGAGCGATGAATCGGGACCACTTCTGGCTGACGGACGAGCAATTCGGGAAGCTCAAGCCGCATCTTCCGA
>NZ_JANJTZ010000006.1 GCF_024710845.1 Mesorhizobium sp. | reverse complement strand
CGACCTCCACGCAGGCGGACGATCATGTGACTACCTGCCATGCGCGCTGATCAGAAGCGGGGGGACCGAAAAGGAGCAACGGGAGCTTGCCGACCTCGCGGTCGCGTTCGGCGCTCCGATCACCTCCATCAGCGACGGTTCCGGCGGCGGCGGCAGGACTACGTTCTCGGCAATCGGGCAGGGGCTTGGGGTGCCGGTGCTGACCGCCGAACTTGGCGGCCGCGCCGCGCTGTCGCGGGACGGCCTGGCTATCGCGGAACACGGGCTGCGGCGCATCCTGCAACGCTATGGCTTGTTGTCGGGCTCAACCGCCGATCCTGCCTCGCCAACCCGCTTCATGCGGGTTCGGGGCAGGGGGGCTTTTGTCTATGCCATGCGCAAGGGGCTGTTTGAACCGGCGGCGGAAATGGGCGCGATCGTCCAAGCCGGCCAGCTTGCCGGTGTCATCCATGCCCTCGATCGGCCGTGGCAGGTGCCGGAGCCGGTCTCGTTCACCGAAAACGGGATGGTGGCCTGCCGGCGCGCGCCTACGCTGACTGAGCCGGGAGATTGCCTTTACAAGCTCCTCGTCGACGTCGACTGATAGCTGCAAAGGCGCTCGATTGGAGCGATCATGATCCGTTGACGTCCGATCCGCCCTTCGACGATCCGTCCCGTGGGCGTCAATCCACAGGCAAGGTTCAAATGGAAGGCCGCGAGATTGGCGACGTTCACGCTCGACATGACATGTGTGACAGCCGGCCGTTCCCGTGCGATCCATTGTGCGGCGAGGCGGATCGCCGCCTTGCCGTATCCGCGCCCCTGGAGGCGCGTGTCGATCCGCAGATTGTTCAGGGTCATGCAGCCTTTCTCTGCCCAGACGGGGAGGGCGGCGTCTTCCCTTGCAACGATGAAACCGACGATCCTATCGCCGTCGGCAAGCGCAAAAGGAGTCTGGCGTGGCGGCGAGGCTCGCAACTGATCGAATATGTCGCCGATCGGTCCTCCGGCATAGGACTCCTTGTCAGGATCGACGGCGATGCCAGCGACAAGAGCCTCATCGTCAAAACCGAGCACACGCAACGAGACTGCCATTTGATCCACTCCGGACCGTCAAACCCGTGGTCAGTCTTGCGCCCATTCTTCTAGCTCAGCCTGACGGAATCCCAGGATGGACTTACGATGCTGCCAATCGGGCGTGTAGGCATACCGGGCCGACTGGACTGTGCGGACGACATCATGGCCGGTGGGCAGGAAAACTTGGGCCCCGGGAACAGATCACGTGGTCCCGTAAGCGGATCAGCCCGCAGTGATAGTATGGCCAGTTGCGAGCGACGCAATCGCGAGCAGTCAGCCCGGCGCCGCATCGTCGGACAGGATCGGCCCGTGGATGCCATAGGCGTGGCGCGTGCTAGCGATCGCCTCCGGCGTGACGTCGATCAACAACGCGATGATGTCGCCGTCTTGGTGCCGCAGGACCTCTCCCAGTTCAGCAATGCTCCACCCCAGGGCACGCAGACGCTTTGGCCAGAACGATTCACACACGACGCTGATCTGACGAATCCCGAGGTTGAGCGCAATCTCCAACAGGCCGCACAGGACAGCGCCCGCCACGGGAGACGATCCGCCGCGAGTGCGCAGGGCGGGACTGATGAAGAAACGCGTCCATTCAAAGATGTCCGGCGCACGCGGCGGCCCGCCGGGCGCTAATTCTGGAAACACATTGCCGAGCAGGTGGGGCTGCAGCGTGGGGACCAAGCGCGACCCGCCGATGATCTTGCCGACGCTATTGAGTGCCAGCACGTAGACGGCGTGCTCGGTATCAAACGCATCCATCTCGATATTGATGGGACGCGCCACAGCACGCCATTGACGCCGTTTCACATAGATGTCGTAGCGGATGCGGAAATATCGCTCCAGCAAGAGTCTGTATTGCTTTCTGTTGGCCCAAGTGACCACCTGAATCCGAACCATGACGCCTCCAGGCGCCAAAGTTAGGTCACTGCCGCTGGAAGTGGTATGCCGGATTTCCGGTACTGCTAAATCTGAATTTCGTGCCTGCGCAATGCCTTAACAATGGCATGGGCGACATTGATGGCGTCGAGCTTGTCGCGGATGTTGCGCTGGTGGCTCTCGACCGTGTTCGTCGTTACCCCGAGAATACAAGATATGTCGTCTGTCGTTTTGCCTTGCGCGCTCCACTGCAACAGTTCGCGCTCCCGCGGCGTCAAGGGCGAACTCCCCTCGTTGTCCGATTTGCTCTCCAAGCCGCTCACTTTGCGAAATAAGTGGACACAGAGTGTTTCGATCAGAGGCATCGCGCCGGGTGGTACCTCGATCCGGTCGCTCGCTGCCGTCACTACGGCTGGGCCGGCAAGCGGGATATGGATTGGAACACAGATACCATCCTTCATGCCGAATTCAGCGGCCTCGTCCATGACGAGACGGCTACGCGTTGTCAAACCACCAGTGCAAAGTTGATGCCAGAGGAACGGCTCCGCGGTGAAGCGGCAGCGCGCGGCGCAAGGATCGTATAGGAAGTGCCCCTCGGAATCGTAGCGCGTGAACCATTCGCTCGGCCATCCGTCATGTAGGATCGCACGATGCCATTCGCTGTCGTGAGGCACTGGCAATCCGGTGACTAGAAAACTGTGCAGGCCATAACGCTCCAGAACCCCGTGAAATATTTCAAGGGCGCGGTCAGATGAGCATGCGGCGTCGATCTCCGATATCGTCGCGAAAAGCTCCAAAATCATAGCATTGTTCATCGAGAGACCTCGGCAGGTCCGGCAACGTCGATTCAACTTAAGCGTGTCCCATAATCGGCTTCAATGCCGTGCGCGTCGATTGTCTAGCGTAGGAGTCAGAGCCGGCTCACTATTTTCGGGCATGATGGTCTACATTAGGAATACTGAGGGTCAGTCGATTGTGCGAAGCGCGGACCGGTTGGCTGAACGTCCATTGCGACGCTCCGGCGTTCTTGCGGTGATCAGATCCTGGGGTTCAACGTCCAACGCCTTCGCAAGGACTTCCAGCGTATCCAGGGTAGCGTTGCGCCGTCCGGCTTCCACACTGCTGATATAGGCCCGCGTGCGCCCCGAGACGAAAGACAGCTGCTCCTGCGACAGCTTTCTCTCCCGGCGGAGCCGCTGCACGTTCAGACCAAACACGGCGCGAAGTTTCATCCCACGAAAGGTGCGGCGATGAGCACTATGGTGCGACACACTCTAGTGAACATTCCGCGTTGACAGGGGTGTCCTCGCCTGCTTGAACCGGCTGGCGTCTGAATGATCCTGCACAGAGGAATTGCGATGGCCGGCCAACCTCTTAGCACGCTTCAAGCAGGCGCCGCGGACCCGACTTCCAAACATCGATTAAAGCTGGAGAACAATCAGCCGAAGGGGCGCGCGGGGCTGGGGGTGGCTAACATCGTCGGGCTCACCTGCATCCGCTGCGGCGCTTCCTATCCGACCACCATCGAGATGGATTCCAGAGGCTGTCCGGCTTGCCACGAAACCGCGCCAGCTAACCTCAAGCCGATCTATGCGTCGCCCGCTGATCCGCGCTCGATCGCGGCGAACGCGCCGCGATCATTGTGGCGCTATGCCCATACCCTGCCATGCTCGCCGGATGACGCCGTTTCGCTAGGGGAGGGGCAGACGCCTTTGGTTGAAGCGACCCGGATTGGTCGGTCGTTGGGAGTCCAGAACCTCTTCATCAAGGACGAGGGTCGAAACCCGACCTGGTCGCACAAGGACCGGTTCTCGACGGTTGCGGTGTCGGTCGCGCGGGCACAGGGCGCAACTGTGGTGGCGACAGCCTCGTCCGGTAACGCCGGAGCCTCACTGGCCGCCTACGCTGCGCGCGCGGGGCTGCGCTGTGTTGTCACCACGTTTGGCGGATCGGCCGACGCGATGCTGGCGCAGATCAGGAAATACGGCGCAACCGTTCTGCCGCTCGCCAACAAGATGGATCGCTGGACCCTGCTTGCCGAAGCCGCGACACGCTATGGCTGGTTCATCGCATCGCCCTATCGCGCGCCCGTCGTTGGCAGCCACGCTCTTGGCATCGAGGGCTACAAGACCATCGCTTACGAAATCGTCGAGCAGTCGGGCGGCATCACCCCCGACTGGTGTGTTTTGCCCGTCTGTTACGGCGATGCGCTGTCCGGTGTCTGGGCGGGTTTCCAAGACCTGTTTGCGCAGGGCGCAATCCCGCGACTGCCCAGAATGGTGGCAGCCGAGGTGCACGGATCGTTGGCGCGTGCGCTTGTCGCCGGTAGTGACAGGCTCGAAGAACGTAGCTTGGCATTCGAGAGCATTGCCGTCTCGATCGGCGCGCCACGCAGCACCTATCAGGCCCTGAAAGCGCTGCGCGAGTCGTCCGGCTGCGCTGTGCCGGTGAGCAATGACGGGCTTGTGGAAATGCAGGAGCGCCTGGCGCGAAGCGAGGGGATTTTCGCCGAACTGGCGTCGGTCACGCCACTCCTTGCGATCGCGAGACTGCGCAGGGAGGGCGTCATTGCCCCCGAAGATCGCGTGGTGGCAGTCGCCACCGCGAGCGGGTTGAAGGACCTTGATCGATCGGTCGGCCACCCTGCGGATAAAACAATCTTTCGATCGACGGACGATGCCTGGGATTGGCTCGGCCGTAATGCCGACACGCTGATGGTTCGGCAAAGGTAGACGGCCCAGGGACTAGTCAGACAGTCCTTCATTTTTGAATTCGGGGTGGACGATCTGGTCGAGGCTCCGTCTCGCCCACATGAACCGCGTCCAGTCCGTCTCGGATGCAGGCTCGATGGTCGTGAGCTCTCGGGGTTCGGAAGGAAATAGGCAAGGCCAGCCCGGTAGCGAGGCAAGCCACGCGTCATCAAAGACCGTTTCCGCGTACCGGTGACCCTCGTCCGGCATGATGATCGCGACCCTGGCGCCGGGACGTGCGCTCGCAGCCCATCTGCCAACAAGGGCGGCGGCGGCGCTGGTCGGGCCCTGGAAGATGCCATGCTCACGCAACAGTCGACGAGCCTCGTTGAAGGCTGGATATGCGCCGACCCAATGGACTTCGTCGACGAGGTCGTGCCGGAGATTGCCGGGCAAGATGCTGTTGCCGAGACCGCGCAACAGTCGCTTGCCGGAAGGTTGTCCAAAAAGGACGCTGTGGTGAGTATCGACCGCGATGACGACGAGGTGCGGAAAGACCCCGCGCAGAAACATTCCCGTCCCGCACAGCGAGCCGCCGCTCCCGACACAGCCAACAAGACAATCGATCTCGCCGACCGTCCGCAGCAGCTGTTCGGCCAGCCGTGCATACGCGAGCGCGTTTCCCGGATTGTCATACTGCCGTGGCCAAAAGCAGTCGGGCTCCTCGCGGCGAATGTTTTCGAGCCGCCGCAGACGCTCCAGTTGATCACCATTGCTATCATGGTCCTCAGTGATGATCAGCTGCGCGCCTAAACCATCGAGGCGCGCCCTATACTTAACATCGATGAGGCTTGAGGCGGAGACCAGTGTGAGCCGATATCCCCGTGCCGCCGCCAGCAGCGCGAGAGCCATGCCGAATGTGCCGGACGTCGTCTCGACGATGCGCATCCCCGTCTTGAGTGCGCCATCGGCGGCGGCGCGATCCAGAATGTAGCGCGCCGGCATGAGCTTCATCAACGGGAAGGCCGCAGCGATCAAATTGGGAGACAGCGCGGCCATGCGAGGGGCCTCGAGCGCGCGGAAATAGTCATCGTCCAAGGCTACCATTTTGCGCCGTCGTCGTTGATCTGGTGAAACTCGACGTCGCAAAAGCCGGATCTCTCTACCGATGCCGCGACGTTGTCCGCGCGCCGCCGCAAATTCTTGCCGGCGCGGTCGAACAGGATACCGAGCAACGAGCCGCTATGCGCCACCTGGACGCCGCAGGCGCCAGCGCCTTCCGCGATCTCGATGACACGCTCAAGACCCCGCTTCGGCAGGTGCCGCTGGCTGAGCAGCGCACTGGCGGTTGCCGCACGTCCGAGGCAGTTCGGATCCTGATAGCGGATCGCATAGGCGACCAGCGCGCGCAGGACACGGAACTGCTGGATTTCCACACTATCGTAGCGGGCCGGTGGCAGATTGAGAGTATCAATCGGCGGTCCGCCACTCGACTTGAAGCCGACCAACAACAGGGGCGGCAACGAGCCGCCGAAATCCTCCAGGACGATACCCTCACGCTGCGCGAAGAGGACGGCGTGCCCATCGAAGGCTATGGCGTCGCTGGCTTGTTCGGCGGCGACCGCCAGTTGACTGATACGAGAAGGCAGCAGCTGGACAGTGTGGGCCGCCGCCACAGCGCGAATGGCGGCGACGACGTCCGCAGTGGAGGAGCCGTAACCATGACCGATCGGAATATCGCTATCGATATGAAGGATACCTCCTTCAGCGATGTCCAGATGGTCCAAAGTCTTGCGGGCAGCCAAGACCGCCTTAGTCTTGTCGTCCGGATGCACGGTCAGGGCGGTTGTAGCCGTGCAGGTGAACGTTGCCTTCGATGCCAATTTGGCGAGCGGGAGGGTAACCAGGCCACGATGGAGTTGTCCGTTCCGGTCTTCGAAGACCCCTTGCAGCAGTTCTCCATGGTGACAGATTGCCGTTCCGACCCCGATACTCGGCAATGGTTCGCCATGCCGAGGCGATTTGGAGGCTGCAGCCACGACCCACTCCCTGCGATCCGCATCTGGGGCAATTTGGCTCTGACGTGCGAATCCGCCGTCATCGAATTCCGGCATTGACCAAAGCCGGCCATGCCTCCGGGTCGAGGCAAGGATCTCTGATGTGTTTATGGTGTAGGCCGAGACCGCCCCACAGCGAGACCTGGCGCCGGCCTCATCCCCGTAGCCAATCGAAGAGTAGGCCGCCTGTTGCGTCTGCCTGTGTCATAAGCAGGGGGACACTTTCCCTGGACACCTCTACTTTTGTCACTCCGCCGGGTCGCTGATTTCCCGCCATCGTCGCATCGAATACGCCGCTCCAAGAGCGATCGCGACGGAGGTGCTCGATGCAAGGAAAAACCGACAACAACTGGCCACGCTTCGTACGCACGCCCGAGGCCGCGCGTCTTCTTGACCTCTCGCCACGCACCCTGGAAAAGCATCGCTGCGACGGCACCGGGCCGATCTTTCACAAGCTCGGCGGCCGCGTCGTCTACGCCGTCTCCGACCTCCATGCCTGGGTCGCGGCAGGCGCCCGCCAGTCCACGTCTGAGGCGGCTCCCAGCAACCGCATCCAAGACACCCCGCCGGCTGGCCGCGTCGCCGCCGGGCCGCGCTGATCGTCGGGATGTTCGTCTCCATGTCCGCGCGTCGCACATATCAGGGCCAACAGCTCGAGCTCTTCCGGGCGCGCTCCGGCGACATCGCCGCCCGCGACGCGCAGGACCTGATGTCGTGGCCGTTCTTCTCCCTCGCAAAATCTCGCCGGGTGACGCCGATCGACTTCCGCATGGGCGACGTGTCGATCCGCGTCGAGGCCACCGCCGAGCACGGCATGGCGACCATCTGGGACGCCGACGTGCTGATCTGGGCCGCCTCGCAGATCGTCGATGCGCGCGATCGCGGCCTGCGCACTTCGCGCTTCATGGCCGCCACGCCCTACGAAATCCTCGCTTTCATCGGCCGCTCCGACACAGGCCTCAACTACGACCGACTGAAGGCCGCGCTCGACCGCCTGCAATCGACCACCATCGTCACCTCGATCCGCCAGCCGTCCGAACGGCGGCGGCACCGCTTCTCCTGGATCGCCGAATGGAAGGAACGCCTCGACACCCAGGGTCGGTCGCTGGGCATCGAACTGGTCCTGCCGGACTGGTTCTATGCCGGGGTCCTCGACGACGCGCTGATCCTGACCATCGACCGTGACTATTTCGAGCTGAAGGGCGGCCTCGAGCGCTGGCTCTACCGCCTCGTGCGCAAACATGGTGGCCGCCAGACCTGGGGCTGGAGCTTCGACGTTCCTCATCTCCATCTGAAGTCCGGCAGCCTGTCTCCGCTCAGGCGCTTCCGCTTCGAGCTACGTGCCATCGTCAGGCGCCAGCCGCTGCCCGGCTACAGCCTGGAGCTCGTAGACGATCCGGACGGCCGCCAGCGCCTGACCTTCCGACCTGCGGAGAAGGATCTGATCAGCGCGCCCCGGAAACGGGCGGGGGGTGGACGGTGAACGCCTGCTTGCCGACGGGATGCCTCCGCCGTTGTGGATGGCATGTGGACGGAACCGAACTACCGGGAACGCCGACTCCCGACTTTTCGGGAGCGCTAATCCCGTACCATCGGGAACGCAAACGCCTCTTAACCCTCGGAATCGACGAGCGGATTCCGGCCCCTCTAACTTCCTTAACTGAATCCTTCGGATTCTTCCTAACGCGCGCGGCCGGAACGCGAGTGTCGGTGCGCCATCAATCGCGGACTGGCGCCGTCAATCGCGAACTGAATCCACAAATCGTCGACTCGATTCGCGATGATGGAGCGCTGCCATGAAAACGGGCTTGCGCCTTGCCGCCGCGCCGCTCGCGAACACGCTGGTCGAACTGACCTGGCGTGAGAAGAAGATCGAACATTGGATACGCTTCGGCCGCATCGCCGCAGAGCAGCGTGTCGATCACCAAAGTCGTGTTGTCGCCTTCAACTCCGGCAGCATCTTCGCCTTCGTTCGTTGGGCCGGAAACGAATACGGCACGGTCATCTCGCGCATCGATATCGTGCGCGCAGTCGCAGCCAGCGAGCCCTTCCAGACGCTGCCCTTCGTGCGGCCCGGCGGCGAGCTCCTGCTCAAGCTCACCGGCTGGCCGAAGGTCGAGACGGTGCTGAAAGCCATCGACGCGATCGAGGTCCTCGGCATCGATCCTGCCGACGTCGCGCCGGACCATTGGCGGCACATCGCCAATCGCATCGCCGTCAACGAACCGTTCCGTACCTACACGCTCTTGCAGCACCGAGCCTGGCTGCGTCGCCGCGAGGTGTTGTCATGACCGCACGCCGCCTAACGCTTCTCACCATGTTCGCCGGCACGGTGCTGGTCGCAGCGCCTGTCTGGAGCCGGCCCGACATACGTTTCATCTGGAATGCATCCGCCAGCGTACCGGTCGGCCTCTACCGCATCGTCCCGGTGAAGCGCGTCGAGGTTACCGATCTCGCCGTCGTCATGCCGCCCGCCGAGCTCGCGACCTTCCTCGATGAGCGCGGCTACCTGCCGCGCGGCCTCCCGCTCATCAAGCGCGTGCTGGCGCTCTCCGGCACTACCGTCTGCCGATGGGGCGCGGAGATCGTCGCCTACGGCACGACTTATGGACAGGCTCGCGACCGCGACACGCTCGGCCGCGCGCTGCCTGCCTGGCAGGGCTGCCGGACGCTTCGGAACGGCGAAGCCTTCTTTATGAACTGGGGCAGTCCCGACAGCTTCGACAGCCGCTACTTCGGGCCGCTGTCCCTCTCGACCGTCATCGGCCAGGCGGTCCCCGTCTGGACCACTGACGACCCCGATCCGGCAACGGAATCCCTCCGTGAGCCGGTCTCCGACGAGCCGTGACGGCTCGTGTTTCCAGCCACGAAAGGACAGATGGAATGGCCCAGATTGGAACCTTCACCCGCAATGACGACGGCTTCTTCGGCCGCGTCCGCACACTCACCCTCGATGTCGAGGTGAACATCCTTCCCGTCGAAGGATCGGACGCCGAAAACACGCCTGAACATCGCGTCTTCATAGACGGCATGGAGGTTGGCGCAGCCTGGAACCGTACCGGCGACAAGGCCGGCAGCTACCTGTCGCTGACCATAGACGATCCGTCCTTCGCCGAGCCGATCCGCGCCCGGCTGTTCGCGTCCGACACGAGGAAGGACACATGGAACCTGCACTGGACGCGCCGGAAGAAGAACGACGGCGAGACGTGACAGGTCATGCGACGCCGTCGTCCCCGCCACTCTTCAGGCTCAATTCCCTTGATCGATCGAGCGCCGGTCAATCCCCTCGACCCGATCGCCCATCGGGTGGCTATCGCGCGCAGCGGAGGTCAAGGGGGGCGGCCTGTTTTCCGGATGTCGGACATGTCTTCCGACGAGGCCCGTCAGGAAAATGTTGGCGGCCGGCGCAGCCTTGCCCTTGGCCGCAGCGAGCAGGATGACAGGCTGATGGTTTATCGGGACGGCGGTGCATGCGCTGCCGTCCCGTCCATCATCGCGATGCTGACTGCATGTACGATGATCGTCGTGATGGCGGCTCCGACGTCGGCCGAACAACCTCCCGGCGACCCGGCGGCGGTCACCGCCTCGACGCGAGGCAGCCTGCCTGAGGGCTCGTCATCCGTCTCATCATCGCCCGATCCATGGGCTGCGCATATCGCGGAAGCGGCAAAGCGCTTCGCCATTCCCGAGCGTTGGATACGCTCGGTCATGGCCGTCGAAAGCGTCAATGACCCGGCCGCTCTCTCGTCCAAGGGCGCGATCGGCCTGATGCAGGTCATGCCCGCGACATGGGCCGAACTGCGTGCCAGGCACCGTCTCGGCAGCGATCCCTGGCAGCCGCGCGACAATATCCTCGCGGGCGCGGCCTATCTGCGCGAGATCCACGATCGCTACGGTTCGGTCGCCGCGATGCTGGCCGCATACAATGCCGGCCCGGCGCGCTACGATGCACATCTCGCGACCGGCCGCGCCCTCCCTGCCGAGACGATCGACTACGTCGCGAAGATTACGGCGATGATCGACGGCACGGTCTCGCTCGTGCGTTCTGCCGGCAGCGCATCGCGACCGACATGGTCTCGCGCGCCGCTCTTCGTTGCGCGCTCGACTGTGCGCTCCGACGCCGGCCCGCAGGCCGCCGATCCACCTACCGACCGTCCATCGAAGGCACCCGCGATCGTCGACCTTTCCGCACTCGTTCCCTTTTCCGATGGCCTGTTCGTGCGCAGGCTGGAAGCGGAAGGAGAAACGCGATGATCTTCGTGGTTTCTCGCGTTGCCGGGTGCGCAATCGCAAGCGTTGCGGGATGCTGCGGGGCAGCCAGAAGCGACCGTTTGGGAGGGCAAGATAAAAAGCCGCACATCGCGGCCTGGACGGTCGGTTGTTTTGCTTGCGCTTTTTGGCGTATCCCGCACATCGCGGACCATGAGCGCGATGTGCGTGCATTCAGTTTATTCAATGAATTCAGTGTGGATCGCACATCGCAGGTTCCTGCGCCATGAGTCGCGACGAGGATTTCCGCGTTCGTCCCGGCCGCATCCGCTCCTCGAAGGCGCAGCGGGCAAAGCCCTTCGTCGCCCAGGCGCTCGCCGCCGCGCGCAAGGCCGGCGGGCGCGTCTCGCGTTCCGGCAAGTTCACCTCCGGGCGCGGCCCGCATTTTGCGCGTGGCCGCACGGCGAGCATTCGCGCCAATCGTCTCATCACCAGCCGCACGCGCCTCTGCACCGTCAAGGCGCTCGTCATGCGCAACAGGGGCGAGCGCGGTCCTCTCGCCCGGCATCTCAATTATCTGCGTCGCGACGGCATCACCCGCGACGGCGAGCGAGCGAAGATGTTCGGACCGGAGACCGACGACGCCGACGCGAAAGAGTTCTCCGACCGCTGCAAGGACGACCGCCACCATTTCCGCTTCATCGTCTCGCCCGAACACGCTGCCGACATGGAGGACTTGAAGCGTTTCACCCGCGAGTTGATGATGCAGGCCGAGAAGGATCTCGGTACGAGACTCGACTGGGTCGCCGTCGATCACTGGAACACCGACAACCCCCATGTCCATGTCATCGTGCGCGGCCGCACCGGCGACGGACAGGACCTCGTCATCGATCGTGACTACATCAAGAGCGGGATGCGCGACCGTGCTCAGAATCTCGTCACGCAGGAGCTCGGCCCCCGCACCGATCTCGACATCAGCCGCGCGCTCGATAGCCAGATCGAGGCCGAGCGCTGGACGCAGCTCGACCGCCAGCTTGCCCGCGACGCCAATGAGCATGGCGTCATCGACGTTGCGCCGTCAACCGACCGCCAGCCAGACGTCTACCTCACCCAGAAGGTTGGACGGCTACGCCATCTCGAACGGCTCGGCCTTGCCGAGAACATTTGCCCCGGCCAGTGGGTCATCGCCGACGAGGCCGAATCGACCCTGCGCGAGCTCGGCCAGCGTGGCGACATCATCAAGCGTATGCACCGGGCTTTGTCGGAACAGGGCATCGAGCGCGGCGCGGCTGATTATGTGCTCGCGGGCGAGACTCATGGGCAGATCGTCATCGGCCGCCTGGTCGAGCGTGGCCTGGACGACGAACTGCGGGGCACCGCATGGGCCGTGGTCGACGGCATCGACGGCCGCACGCATCATATCAAGCTGCCCGACATCGAAGCGGCCGGCGACAGCGCGCCGGGCTCCATCGTCGAACTGCGCTCCTTCGAGGATGCCAAGGGCGAGCGACGTGTCGCGCTCGCGGTCCGCTCAGACCTCGCGATCGAGGCGCAGACGACAGTGAACGGTGCCACCTGGATCGATCGTCAGCTCATCGCCCGCGATCCGATCGATATTGGCGGCGGCTTCGGCCTCGAGGTGAAGCAGGCGATGGAGGCGCGCACTGAGCATCTGATTGAGCAAGATTTGGCGCGGCGGGAGGGCCAGCGCATCGTCTTCGCCCGCAATCTGCTCGCCATACTTCGGCAACGGGAACTGGATGCCCTCGGGGAAAAACTCGCTGGCGAGATGAACATGCCGTTCCAGCATTCCGCCGCCGGAGAATATGTCGCCGGAACGTATCGCCAGCGCTTCACGCTCTCCTCCGGCCGCTTCGCCATGATCGACGACGGGCTCGGCTTCAAGCTGGTGCCGTGGACGCCATCCATGGAAAAGCACCTCGGCCAGCATATCTCCGGCGTGGCCCGCGCCGACGGCGGCGTGGACTGGTCATTCGGGCGCAAGCGCGGGCTTGGGCTGTGACCATGTTCGGCCGCGAACCGCCCTATTCCTCGTCACCATCCGCAGGCAGATGCCGCGCGAGGTCCATGCTGTCGTGGAGAATGCGAACGATCTCGATGCGTGCACGGTCGCCGGTGGTGGACAGGATTACGTGACGACCACGCCGGCCGCGTCGCGCGACATGCAGGGAGCGCAGATTGCGGCCGAGTTCGGCGCGGTCCCGCGTCCCCGTCGCGTCTGGGCCGTCATCGAGATCGCGCAAAGCCGCGAAGATCGTCGCCTTGTAGCGGCGTGCTTGCTCAACGCCGAAATGCTCGGCCGTCCAAAGCACGATGCCTAGGACATCCCGCTCGGCGGCCGCGGTAAGGCGGACTCTCCAACGCTGTCGGGGCATGCGGCTCAGCGCTCCCTGGACGCCAGCACATCCTCGGTGGCACGGGTCAGGTGTTCCTCAAGTTCGTCGACCGAGGCGAAGTCCAGATACCGGCCTTCATCGAGATCGGCGAAGCCCACATTGGCGGCCTCGCGTAGCGCCTTGACCTTCGCGGCCTCCCTCTCTTCCCGCTGCTCGATCATGCGCAGCCCCTCGCGCATCACCTCGCTCGCGTTCTGATAGCGGCCGGATTTCACCAGCCGGTCGATGACCTCTTCATGATGATCGGTCAGGACGACGTTGCGCGTTGGCATGACGGGAGCCTTGCTGTTCGATTCTAATGCCCGACCTTAGCACGTATGGCATATTATGCCAATCATCGACGACGGCCGGTCGACGGTTCCTGCGCCGCGCTGCGCAAGTATTCTCCGCGACGCTTTCGCTGCGCTACGACCGGCCGCCTAAATCCAGTTGAACCCCTCGCTTTCCTTGCCCTCCTTCGACTTTTCAGTCGTCGCAGCGAGGTCAGCGCAGCCGTGTCGGCCACCCGAGTCCTCTGGGGTCAGATCATCGTCGTGTTCATGACCGTGCTCGTCTCGGTCTGGGGCGCGACGCAGTGGACGGCGTGGCGGCTCGGCTTTCAGGCGCAGCTCGGCTCACCGTGGTTCGAGATCGCGGGGCTGCCGCTCTATCCGCCGCCAGCCTTCTTCTGGTGGTGGTATTTCTTTGACGCCTATGCGCCACATGTCTTCATGGAGGGCGGCGCCATCGCGGCCTCCGGTGGCCTGATCGCGATCGCCGTCGCGGTTCTGATGTCGATCTACCGGGCGCGCGAGGCCAAGGACGTACGCACCTTCGGCTCCGCCCGCTGGGCCGAGCGCAAAGAAATCGAGACGGCGAGCCTGCTCGGCGAAGACGGCGTCGTGCTTGGCCGCTACGGGGATGACTATCTCCGGCATGATGGCGCCGAGCATGTGCTGTGCTTCGCGCCGACACGCTCTGGCAAGGGCGTTGGTCTGGTCGTGCCGACCCTGCTCACCTGGCCAGGCTCGGCGATCGTTCATGACATCAAGGGCGAGAACTGGGAACTGACCGCCGGCCCGCGCTCGCGCTTCGGGCGCGTGCTCCTATTCGACCCAACCAATACGAAGTCGGCCGCCTACAATCCGCTGCTCGAGGTCCGGCGCGGCGAATGGGAAGTGCGCGACGTACAGAACGTCGCCGACGTGCTGGTCGATCCCGAAGGCTCGCTGGAGAAGCGGAACCACTGGGAGAAGACCTCTCATTCACTGCTCGTCGGCGCGATCCTGCACGTCCTCTATGCCGAGACGGATAAGACGCTCTCTGGTGTCGCCGCCTTCCTGTCCGATCCACGGCGACCGATCGAGTCGACATTGTCGGCCATGATGACCACGCCGCACCTCGGCGAAAAGGGACCGCATCCGGTCATCGCTAGCGCGGCTCGCGAGTTGCTCAACAAATCGGACAACGAGCGCTCCGGCGTCCTCTCCACCGCGATGAGCTTCCTCGGCCTTTATCGCGATCCTGTCGTCGCCGCCGTCACCAGTCGCTGCGATTGGCGCATCGCAGACATCGTCGCCGAGCAGAAGCCGACCACGCTCTATCTGGTCGTGCCGCCCTCCGACATCTCCCGCACCAAGCCGCTCGTGCGCCTGGTGCTCAACCAGATCGGCCGCCGCCTTACCGAGGACTTGCACGCCAAGGACCGTCGCCATCGCGTGCTGATGATGCTGGACGAATTCCCTGCACTCGGCCGGCTCGACTTCTTTGAAAGCGCGCTCGCCTTTATGGCTGGCTACGGCATCAAGGCCTTTCTGATCGCGCAGTCGCTTAATCAGATAGAGAAGGCTTACGGCGCCAATAATTCCGTCTTGGACAATTGCCATGTCCGCGTCAGCTTCGCCACCAATGACGAGCGCACCGCCAAGCGTGTCTCCGACTCGCTTGGCACCGCCACCGAAATGCGCGCGATGCAGAATTATGCCGGCCACCGGCTGGCGCCGTGGCTCTCCCACCTTATGGTCTCGCGTTCGGAGACCGCGCGGCCGCTGCTCACACCCGGCGAGGTGATGCAGCTCCCGCCCAACGACGAGATCGTCATGGTCGCCGGCATTCCGCCAATTCGGGCCAAGAAGGCGCGTTATTTCGAGGACCCACGCTTCAGGGAGCGGCTGTTGCCGGTGCCGGAAAATCCCAACACGGGCTTCCCGCCCAAGGCCGACGACTGGTCGACTCTGAAACCTGTTGCGGCAGCTTTCGCGTCCGAGGCCGGCAGCCGCGGGGCGATTCCAATCGCCGTGAAGGCAACGGGCGCGCGTCCAAACGCGACGGCTGCGAAGCAGGATGACGATCCGGCCAATGCCGGCCTGCGCCGCGAACCCGGCCTCGAGCCGCACAAAGATATTGCCTCCGAGAAGGAGCCATCATCCCCCGTCAATGAGTTCGATCCCGATGTCGACGAGCCGGAGCGCGAGTCCGCGAACAGCCGCGCCTTCGTGCGCGACATGCGGCAGATGGCGCGCCGGATCTCGATGGATTCCGGCGATGGGATGGAGCTCTGAGCCATGCCGCGAGCAAACGATAGCCGGGACAGTCCCGACAAGAAGAAGCGCCTTTCCGTCTATCTCGATCCCGAGCTGATGCGGCTACTGGCCGATTTCGCCGACCGCCGGGAGCAATCCCGTTCCGTCGTCGCCGAGGCCGCCATTGCCTCTTTCCTGTCGCCCGATGCCGACCAGCGCCAGGAGGCCGCTATCGCCAAGCGCCTCGATCGGATCGACCGCAACATCCAGCGGCTCGAACGCGACATTGGCATCGCCAACGAAGCCTTCGCCATCTTCATGCGCTCCTGGCTAACCTCGACTGCATTTCTTCCTGAAGCGGCGCAGGCTTCAGCCCGCGCCAAGGGTGGTGAGCGCTACGACAGGTTTCTAGAAGCCCTTGGCCGTCGTCTCGCCAAGGGGCCAAAGCTCAGGCAGGAAATAGCTGAAGACACCCAGCCTGAGGCCAGCACATAATAGTTTCTGCCGACGCTCTTCCTTTGGCGTCGTGCTATCCCCCGCGGACATGGCTCCCGGTCTACGTTTTGGAACAGCCCCTCCCAGGTTCCAGAACATGCCAGCTGATGATTGACGGCTCTATGCCGTGGACATCTGCAGGTGTTCTTCGATTCGAGTGATCTCCACCTGCGGTCACGATGCCTTCGACCGCACGAAGCACCGGAAAAGTGATGTCGGTGAACGCCTGTACAACCAGTCGCATGAAACGGACGGAAGGATGAGGTGAGAAGGGCTTCGGTGGGCTTGACCTCATAGTCGGGGAGGATGTGCATGAGACGCCCCCGCGCGGGTTCGTCGTTGACGAGAAATTGCTGGACCGGACGGTCAATACCGGAATGCAATGACGGCGGCGGGCGACAGAACCGAGGTGTGTTGCAGACGAGCTCGTTCTAACGGGTGGCGATCCTCTGGAAGTCCTTCATAGCAGAAGGCCGTTTGCGGGCGCTAACTTGGGGGGAAACAATTGGACCTGCGCCACCTTCGCTACATTGTCGCGAGCGCGCGCAACGGTAGCTTCAGCGCCGCCGCGCACGAATTCAACGTCCGCCAGCCGATCGTCAGCAAACGCATCAAGCAGGTCGAGCAAGAGCTTCGCGTTCAACTGTTCGACCGCTCGACATCAGGGGCACAGCTGACACCGGCAGGAGAGGAATTCGTCGTCGGGGCGCGCCGCATCGTAGAGGATGTCGATCGCCTCACCGCGCGGGCGAAGGCGAACGGAGCCGGCAAGCTCGGGCGTGTCGTCGTCGGCTTCTACAAATCGCTCTCCTCCGGCGGCTTTCGCGTCGCTCTCGGTGATTTCCGCGAGCGCTATCCCGAGATCGAGGTGGAATTGATCGAGACGCCGTTCATCGAGTTGACGGCCGGCGTGCTTTCGGGCGCAATCGATACGGCGATCATCCTCGGTGATGTCGGGAAGTGCAAGGTATTGGAGTCGATCGCGCTATGGTCCGAACATCTCGTTGTGGCGCTACCCGAAGATCATCGCCTCGCTGGCCAGCCCCTCATCTACTGGCCGGAACTGAAGGGCGAACGCTTTCTGATCAGCCATCACGATCCCGGCCCGGACATCCGCAACATCCTGCTCCACAATCTGGCAGCGCCTTCCGACCATCCCGAGATCGACACGCGGTATCTGAGCCGCGAGAGCATTCTGGCCGAGGTCTCCGTCGGTCAGGGTGTTGCGCTCCAGTGCGAATCCGCCGTGGGCCTCGCGAGCCTCGGCGTCGTCTTCCGTCCGGTGCACAACGGCAATGGCGCAACGCGGCTCGGCTACATCGCTTGCTGGAGGTCGGACAACACCAATCCCGCCCGAAAGTCTTTCATCGACGCGCTGAAGCCGCGAAGCTGATCGGGCTGCGGCCTCAGCTTCGCGCGAATTCGAGCAGCGGGCCGATATCGTGATCTTCCGCGGCTCTCAGCGCAGCGACATAGCGCGCCCGCACCTCGCCGACATCGGCCAGACTGCCGCCACCCCAGGAGAACGGTTCCCCGCCGAGCCGCTCGACAAGTAGATCGGCCGCCAGTCGCGCATGGCGGCCGTTGCCGTTCGGGAACGGATGAATTGCGACAAGCTGGTGATGAAACCGGATCGCGATCTCGTCGCGCGGATAGGCCTCGTGTTCGATCCAGAACCGGACGTTGCTCAGTAGAGCCGCAAGCTCCGTCGCAATGCGATAGGCCTGAATGCCGATGTTGCGCTCCGTGGTGCGGAACGTGCCGGCCCATTGCCAGACATCCCCGAACATCCGCTTATGGAAGGTCTGCATGAAGTTGACGCTGAGCATCCTCTCGAGCGGCAGCCGCCTGCGTCCGCGTGCCCAGGCGGCGCCCTCGAGTATGTTCTCCTGCTCGGCCTCGTTGAGATCTTTACTGTGCGTGATCCAGCTCTGCAGCAAGCCCTCGCGCTCCTGGGGCTCAAATGGCGTCGCATCCTCGGGCTCCTGGAAGAGATCGGTCATGTCTCGTTCCACAGATCGCGCTCGGAAAGCCTGTCGCGGATGTAGGCCTGGATGCGGGTTTCGAGATGGGCATCGTCCGTGCCTTGCGCCTCCAACCGCATCGTATGCGCGACGCGCTGTAGCTCGCGCATCGCGATCTTGCGCGCACGCGCATTGACCATCGCCTCGAGCGATGTGTTCGGGACGAGCGCATAGACGAGCGTGCAGTCGAGCGCCTCGGCGGCGCGCCGCAGCGTGTTCAACTGGATCGTGCCCGCCGCCTCCGACTTCTCGATCGCCTCGACTGTCTGGGGACGAATGCCCATCCGGGCGCCGAGTTGCGCCCCGGTCATGCCGAGGGCATCGCGCAACGCGCGCACCCACCCTTTCGGTGGAACCTTGAAACGGTCGGCAGGCCGCAGCACTTCAAGCCGTTCGTCGAGCCTAGTCCGCGCTCTCTCGCGGGTTTCTTTTTTCATGTTGTCCTGCCTGCCGATGCAATGTCAGTCCATGGGCTGAATTCTATGTACCAATGATCAGCCTATAGAATGATATATGAGCTTTTTAAATAAGGCTACAGTCTGAACAACAATCACTCGAAATCAGCCCATAGCCTGTTCTTTGACTGTTCGCGCATGCCCGGAAGGAGACCGCAGAGTCTCGCTGCGCAGCACGAACCTACACCGATCGATTCGTATCTACCGAAGATCGCGACTGGCTATCTGATGGTCGGCGCGCCGCGAGCCGCAAGTGTTTTCCGCGACGTCTACGAGCGCCTACGAAACGCCGGAGAATAGTGTTGCGGCCGCGCAAATCGTGCCTTTCTTGATCGTCCCCGTCGCCATCCGCTCGTCTTGGGAGTGGCAGATCGGGGGTCTTCGTGGCAGCTCAACATCGTGACAGGGAAGCGGTATCGCGTGGCGCGAGGATGCTGCGCACCGCACTTGGCCCCGCGATCGCGGCATACCTCGAAGACCCATCGATCGTTGAGGTGATGCTGAACCCGGACGGCCGGCTTTGGGTGGACCGCCTGCGAGAAGGCCTCGTCGCTACCGACGACATCCTGATCCCGGCCGACGGCGAACGCATCGTACGTCTGGTCGCCCATCATGTCGGCGCCGAGGTCCATCCCGGCAGTCCCCGCGTCTCGGCCGAGCTGCCGGAAACGGGAGAGCGCTTCGAAGGACTGCTCCCGCCCGTCGTCACGGCCGCCACCTTCGCCATCCGCAAGCCGGCCGTCGCGGTGTTCACGCTCGGCGACTACGTCGCCGCCGGCATCATGACCGAAGCCCAGGCCGACGTGCTGCGCCTCGCGGTCGAGAAGCGGAAGAACATCCTCGTCGCCGGCGGCACCTCGACCGGCAAGACCACGCTCACCAACGCGCTGCTGGCTGAGGTCGCGAAGACGTCGGATCGCGTCGTGCTGATCGAGGATACGCGCGAGTTGCAATGCGCCGCGCCCAATCTGGTGGCGCTGCGCACCAAGGATGGCGTGGCTTCTCTTTCTGACCTGGTGAAGTCGTCGCTACGCCTGCGCCCCGACCGCATTCCGGTCGGCGAGGTGCGTGGGGCCGAGGCGCTTGATCTCCTCAAGGCCTGGGGCACCGGCCATCCTGGCGGCATCGGCACCATCCACG
Source organism: Mesorhizobium sp. (assembly GCF_024710845.1). Classification (GTDB taxonomy): domain Bacteria; phylum Pseudomonadota; class Alphaproteobacteria; order Rhizobiales; family Rhizobiaceae; genus Mesorhizobium_A. The sequence continues at coordinate 31,254 of NZ_JANJTZ010000006.1, read as the reverse complement.
CCAGTACCGCGATCGGCGCGCTGCGCCGGCTCGAGCAGCTCGTGCAGGAGGCCGTCGTCACGGTCCCGCGCGCGCTCATCGCCGACACCATCGATCTCATCGCCGTCCTCTCCGGCCGCGGCTCCGCGCGCCGTCTCGCCGAGATCGCCCTGGTCGAGGGGCTCGATCCCGCCACTGGCGATTACCGCACCCTCAACGCATCTCTCCCGTCCCAACCGCAGCCTCTTTCGAAAGGAGATCAGGAATGAAGCCGTCCGTTCTGTCCGTCGTCCGCCGCGCCCGCGATGGCCTTGCCCATGCGACCGCTCTCGCGACCGTCGCCATGCTGGCCGCCGCGCCCGCCCATGCCTCGGGCTCGTCCATGCCCTGGGAAGAGCCGCTGCAGAAGATCCTCGAATCCATCGAGGGGCCGGTCGCCAAGATCGTCGCGGTGATCATCATCATCACCACCGGCTTGGCGCTCGCCTTCGGCGATACGAGCGGCGGCTTCCGCAAGCAGATCCAGATCGTGTTCGGTCTGTCGATCGCCTTCGCAGCCAGCTCCTTCTTCCTGTCCTTCTTCTCGTTCGGCGGCGGAGCGCTCGTCTGATGCCCGGACACGTAAAGGATGACGAAGTGCGCGGCTTCTTCGCGCCGGTGCATCGCGCGCTGACCGAGCCGATCCTGCTCGGCGGCGCGCCGCGCTCGGTCGCCATTCTCAACGGCACGCTGGCCGGGGCCGTCGGCCTCGGCCTGCGCCTCTGGATCGCCGGCCTCGCCATCTGGGCGATCGGCCATTTCGCTTCCGTGTGGGCCGCGAAACGCGATGCGCAGTTCGTCGACGTGGTGCGTCGGCACCTGCGCTACCCCGCGCATATGGGCGTGTGAGGTCTCCATGCTGAACCTCTCCGAATATCGCAAGCGGTCTTCCGGCCTCGCCGACTTCCTGCCCTGGGCAGCGCTCGTCGCACCGGGCGTGGTGCTCAACAAGGACGGTTCGTTCCAGCGCACCGCGCGCTTCCGTGGTCCCGACCTCGACAGCGCCACGCCGGCCGAGTTGGTCGGCACCACAGCACGTCTCAACAATGCGCTGCGCCGCCTCGGCTCCGGCTGGGCGATCTTCGTCGAGGCGCAGCGCAATCCCGCCACCGACTATCCCGAAAGCCGCTTTCCGGACTCGGCCTCCGCGCTGCTCGACATCGAGCGCCGCGAGCAGTTCGAGGACAGGGGCGTCCTCTTCGAGTCGATCTACTTCCTCACCTTCGTCTGGCTGCCGCCGGCCGAGGAAGCCTCGCGCGTGGAGAGCTGGCTCTATGAAGGCCGCGACAGGACTGGCGTCGCTGCCTGGGAATTGCTGAAGGGTTTTGTCGATCGCACCGATCGCGTCCTCAACCTGGTCGAAGGCTTCATGCCCGAAGCCGACTGGCTTGATGATGCCGAGACCCTGACCTACCTGCATTCCACCATCTCGACCAAGCGTCATCGCGTGCGTGTGCCCGAAACGCCGATGCATCTCGATGCGCTGCTCGCCGACCAGCCTTTGGCCGGCGGCCTCGAACCGCGCCTCGGTGAATTCCATCTGCGCGCGCTCACCGTCATCGGATTCCCGACAACGACATTCCCTGGGATTCTGGACGACCTCAACCGGCTCGCCTTCCTCTATCGCTGGTCGACACGGGCGATCATGCTCGACAAGACCGACGCGACGCGGCTGGTCACCAAGATCAGGCGACAATGGTTCGCCAAGCGCAAGTCGATCGCCGCGATCCTGAAGGAAGTCCTCACCAACGAGCAATCCGTGCTCGTGGATTCGGATGCGGCCAACAAGGCGGCCGATGCCGACGCAGCGCTCCAGGATCTAGGTTCCGATCAGGTCGGCGAAGCCTATGTTACCGCGACCGTAACGGTCTGGGATGCCGATCCTTCCATCGCAGACGAGAAGCTGCGGCTGGTCGAGAAGGTGATCCAGTCACGCGACTTCACCGCGATCGTCGAAGGCGTCAACGCGATCGAAGCTTGGCTCGGCAGCATTCCCGGACAGGTCTACGCCAATGTTCGCCAACCTCCTATCAGCACGCTGAACCTGGCGCATATGATCCCGCTCTCGGCGGTCTGGGCCGGGCCGACAAAGGACGAGCATTTCGATGCGCCGCCGCTCTTTTATGCGAAGACCGAAGGATCGACGCCGTTCCGCTTCGCGCTGCATGTCGGCGATGTCGGCCACCTCATGCTGGTCGGCCCGACCGGCGCCGGCAAGAGCGTGCTGCTGGCGCTGATGGCGCTGCAGTTTCGGCGTTATCCCAAGTCCCAGGTCTTCGTCTTCGACTTCGGCGGTTCGATCCGTGCCTCGACGCTCGCGATGGGCGGCGACTGGCAGGATCTCGGTGGCGCGCTCTCGGATGACGCTTCCGTCTCGCTCCAGCCACTTGCCGGCATCCACCACACGCCCGAGCGCGCCTGGGCCGCCGATTGGCTGGTCGACATCCTGACCCGCGAAGGCGTGACCATCACGCCGGAGGTGAAGGAGCATATCTGGTCGGCCCTGACCTCTCTCGCCTCGGCGCCGGTCGAGGAGCGCACCATCACCGGCCTGACGGTGCTGCTCCAATCCTCGGCCCTGAAGCAGGCGCTTCGCCCTTACTGCGTCGGCGGTGCGCACGGCCGGCTACTCGATGCCGAGACCGAACGGCTCGGCGAAGCGTCCGTGCAAGCCTTCGAGACCGAGGGGCTGGTCGGCACCAAGGCTGCGCCCGCCGTGCTCGCCTATCTCTTCCACCGGATCGAAGCCCGCTTCGACGGCCGCCCCACGCTGCTCATCATCGACGAGGGCTGGCGCGCGCTCGATGACGGCGACTTCGCCGGCAAGATCAAGGAATGGCTGAAGACGCTGCGCAAGAAGAATGTCAGCGTCGTCTTCTCCTCGCAGTCGCTCGCCGACATCGAAGCATCGCCGATTGCGCCGGTCCTGGTCGAGAGCTGCCCGACACGCATCTTCCTCGCCAATGAACGCGCGATCGAGCCGCAGATCGCTTCGGTCTATCGCCAGTTCGGCCTCAACGACCGCCAGATCGAGATCGTCGCCCGTGCCACGCCCAAGCGCGACTATTACTGCCAGTCCCGGCGCGGCAACCGCCTGTTCGAGCTCGGCCTGGGCCATGTCGCACTCGCATTCTGCGCGGCCTCCGACAAGGCCGCGCATGCGCTGATCGACAAGCTCATCCGCGACGGGGCGCGACCCTACTTCCTCGAGGCCTGGCTCACCGCCAACGACCTCGCCTGGGCCGCCGACCTTGTTCCCGACCTCACCGATGTCATCGACCAGTCCGCGCCAGCCATTGCGTCCGACAACGCCGCTGCGCCGACTTCCGAGATCCAAGACCCGTCACCCGAAGAGGAGGTTTCGTCATGAACCAGAGAAGTCCGCACTCCCGCCTGCGCAGCATGTTCGTCGCCAGCACCATGGCGCTCGACGTCGCGCTGATGTCTACGCCCGCATCCGCGTGGAAGATCGTCTACGACCCGTCCAACTATGCGCAGAACGTGCTGACCGCCGCACGTACGCTGGAACAGATCAACCATCAGATCACCTCGCTCGCCAACGAGGCGCAGATGCTGATCAACCAGGCGAAGAACCTGGCCAGCCTGCCGACCTCAATGCTGTCTGAGATCGAAGGCAACTTCTCCGAGATGAAGAAGCTGATGGGCGAGGCTCAGAAGCTCGCCTATAGCGTCCAGGATATCGAGCAGCAGTTCGCCTCGACCTTCAAGGACTTCACCGGCGACAAGACCGGCGCGCAGCTCGTCGAGGGCGCCCGCCAGCGCTGGCAGCAGTCGCTCTCGGCCTATGAGCATTCGCTGAAGGCCGGGGCCACGGCCGTCACCAACATTGAAGGCACGCGCTCGCAGACCAGCTCGCTGGTCGGCGCCTCGAAGTCGGCGGTCGGAGTGCTGCAGGCGACGCAGGCCGGCAACGAGTTGCTGGCCGTGCAGGCACGCCAGATGGCGGATCTCACCGCCATGCTGGCTGCGCAGGGCCGCGCCGAGGCGTTGGAGCAGTCGCGCCGGGCCGCCGCTGAAGCGCAAGCCCGCGAGCAGTTCAGCCGCTTCATGAAGGGCAACGGCTACAGCCCGTCCACCGTCAAGATGTTCAACGACTGAGGCGGCTTATCATGGACTTGAAGATCGCCGCCCGGATGGTTGCCGTTCTCGCCATTGGCGCCGCCATGACTGCCGCCGTCATGGCGCTGCGCGGTGATGGCCCAGGGGACGGTGCGGAGGATGCCCCCGCCCAAGGCCTCCATCATCCGGGCGGCGAGCCGGCTCGCCACGAGTTCGGTCGCTGCAGCCATCTCGGCATCTCGGCCGCCGACGAAGCCGCCTGCCGTAAGGCATGGGCCGAGAACCGTCGCCGCTTCTTCGGCAGCGAAAGGCCAGAGCGTCCGCCAGCGCCGAAGCCGGAACGGTTCGGCAAGGCGCGGCCGGCCGATCCGATGCCGACCAGCGCTGACGATACGCCTCCAGTCATACCGAACATCGGTCGGCTTCGGCCGGAGGCCGCCGCCGGTTCCGAGCCTGCCATCGATGAGGAGCCGGGCGGTGAATAATACAGGCGTCATCGATCGCTTCCTAGCGACCTTCACCGCCTACATCGATTCCGGCTTCGGCCTCCTCGGCGGCGAGGTCGCCTTTCTCACCTCCACCCTGATCGTTATCGACATCACGCTCGCAGGCCTGTTCTGGGCTTGGGGCGCCGACGAGAATGTGCTCCAGCGGCTGGCGAAGAAGACCCTCTATATCGGCTTCTTCGCCTTCATCATCGGCAACTTCAACAGTCTCGCCGGCATCGTCTTTAAATCCTTCAGCGGGCTCGGCCTGAAAGCCGGCGGTTCGTCGCTCTCAGCCTCCGAGCTGCTTCAGCCCGGCCGCGTCGCCCAGGTCGGCATCGACGCTGGCGATCCCATCCTGAAAGCCGCCGGCGAGCTGATGGGCTACATCTCCTTCTTCGAGAACTTCGTGCAGATCATGGTGCTGATGATCGCCTGGCTGATCGTTCTCGTCGCTTTCTTCGTCCTGGCAGTGCAGATCTTCGTCACACTCATCGAGTTCAAGCTGACGACGCTCGCCGGCTTCATCCTCATTCCCTTCGCACTCTTCAACAAGACCGCCTTCCTCGCCGAAAAGGTGCTCGGCAACATTGTCGCCTCCGGCATCAAGATCCTGGTGCTCGCCGTCATCGTCGGCATCGGCTCCGGCCTGTTCGACGAATTCACCTCCGGCTTCTCGGCCGAGCCGACGATCACCGACGCGCTGGCGCTGGTTCTCGGCGCGCTGTCGCTGATGGGTCTGTCGATCTTCGGCCCCGGTATCGCGACCGGCCTCGTCTCCGGCGCGCCGCAGCTCGGCGCAGGCGCTGCCGTCGGCACCGGCCTCGGCGTCGCCGGTATGGGAGCAGCCGGCTATATGGGCGCGCGTGCCGGATTGAGCGGCGGTTCTGCCGCGATCGGCGCAGGCGGCCGCATGGGCGCCGCCGCCGCCCGCGGCGGCGCTCATCTCGCCGGCAGTACATCGACCGCCTACGGCCTTGCGGCATCGACTTCCGGACAGAGCAGAATGGGAGCGGTGGCGGCAGGCCTCGGCGGTGTCGCGAAGGCGAGCGCGGGTGCAGCCTCCCAACCCATCAGGAACGCGATGTTGCGGGCCGCGGAGTCCCTTCGCTCCAGCCGCACATCCGGCCGTGCCGCCGCATGGGTGGCGACCGGCGGCCAGTCCCCCGTCGACAGCATGCCGGAGGCAGCCAACGATGCCGCTTCCGCACCCGCTGGCGCTTCCACGCCCTCTTCGCCGCCCGCCTGGGCCAACCGCATGAAGCGGGGCCAGGCCATCAGCCACGGCGTGACGGCAGCCGCCCACGCGATCCGCGCCGGCGATCACGGCGGCGGCTCCATGTCCGTTTCTCTCGATCAGGATGACCGCAGATGAACCTCTTCAAACGTCCTTCGGTGCGCTACGCACGCACGCCCGAACCCGAAACGCCGTATCAGCGCGCTGCGCAAACCTGGGATGAGCGCATCGGCTCGGCCCGCGTACAGGCGAAGAACTGGCGGCTGATGGCCTTCGGCTCGTTGGCGCTCGCCGGCGGCTTCGCCACCGCACTCGTCTGGCAATCGACGCAAGGCACCGTCGTGCCCTGGGTGGTTCAGGTGGACCGCTTCGGCGAGGCGCAGGCCGTGGCCTCGGCCGTCGCCGATTACAAGCCCACCGATCCGCAGATCGCCTGGCACCTCGCCGGATTCATCGAGCAGGTCAGGAGCATTCCGGCCGATCCGGTCATCGTGCGGCAGAACTGGCTGCGCGCCTACGAATACACCACCGATCGCGGCGCCATCGCCCTCAATGATTACGCGAGGTCGAACGACCCGTTCACGAAGGTCGGCAAGCAGCAGGTCGCTGTCGAGATCTCCAGCGTCATCCGCGCCTCGCCGGACTCGTTCCGCATCGCCTGGACCGAGCGCCGCTACGAGAACGGCCAGATTGCCGGCACCGAGCGCTGGACCGCGATCCTGACCGTGGTGATCCAGCCGCCGCGCACGCCTGAGAAGCTCAGGGCCAATCCGCTCGGAGCCTACGTCAACGCAATCAACTGGTCGAAGGAGTTGGGGTCATGAAAGGGGTAATGAACAAGAGAGGCATAGGGTCACGCCATTCGCTGGCGCTGGCCGCCGTACTGATGTCAGCGTCCGCGCTCGCGGGTTGCGCCAGCAAATACACGCCGCCCGAGATCGACTATGACGATGCATCTCCCGCTGTCCTCACCGCCGATCCCGTCGGGCCCGTGAAGGTGGTCGAGCTTCCGAAGCGTCTGCCGCTACCCGGCCAGTTGAAGCCGGTCGATGGCGGCAGAGCCAAACCCGAGCCCGTCGATCCGAAAACCCGCATCGCCCAGGCCAACGAGGCGGCTCGCATGCAGCCCGTCCGCAACGGCTTCATCAATGCCGTTCAGGTCTATCCCTTCTCGGCAGGTGCGCTCTATCAGGTCTATGCCGCGCCGGGACAGGTCACGGATATCGCCTTGCAGCCCGGCGAACAGCTCGTCGGCTCCGGCCCGGTCGCCGCCGGCGATACCGTGCGCTGGATCGTCGGCGATACCGAGAGCGGCGTCGGTGATCGCAGGCAGGTTCATATCCTCGTCAAGCCGACGCGGCCCGACCTTCAGACCAACCTTGTCATCAACACCAACCTGCGCACCTATCACATGGAGCTGCGGTCGACCGAGATGACCTACATGGCCTCGGTCTCCTGGCAGTATCCGCACGATCAGTTGATCGCGCTGCGCCGCCAGAATGCCCGCGCCGCCGAGGTCCAGCCTGTCGCCAGCGGCGTCGACATCTCCAAGCTGAACTTCCGCTATCGCATCGAAGGCGACAGTGCGCCCTGGCGGCCGCTGCGCGCCTTCGACGACGGCAACAAGGTCTATATCGAGTTTCCGTCCGGCATCGGCCAGGGCGAGATGCCGCCGCTCTTCGTCATCGGCTCCGCCGGCGATTCCGAACTGGTCAACTACCGGGCGCGCCAGAACTACTATGTCGTCGATCGCCTCTTTGCCGCCGCCGAACTGCGCCTCGGCGACAAGAGTTCCGCGAAGCGGGTTCGCATCGTCCGCACCGACGGCAGGCCAGCACGCAGCGCGGGGCCGTTCCGATGACTGGGGCTCCGGACATCAAGGCCGAGCTTCGCCTGCGACCCGAAGCGCCGAAGGTCACGCGGCTGTCGCGCAAGGTGCTGATCGGCCTCGGCGGCGTCAGTGCTGTCGCCATTCTCGGCGCGCTCGTCTGGGCGCTCGATTCCAACCGTCGTGGCAACCATCCCTCGGCCGAGCTCTATAGCACCGACAACCGTACGTCGGCCGATGGGTTGGCAGGCCTGCCGAAGGACTATACTGGCATTCCGAAGCTCGGCCCCGCGCTGCCGGGAGATCTCGGCCGGCCGATCCTCAGCGCGCAGGAGGAAGGCAAGCCTGTCGTCGCTCCGAACATCCAGACGCCGCGCGCCGATCCCGAAGAGCAGCGCCGGCTCGCCGAGATCGAGGCGGCTCGTGTGGCAGCATTGTTCACCAGCAGTCGTGGCGAGCGGGCGGCGGACGCGCAGCCCGCAAGACCCGACACGACCGATCTGACGACCGGCCTGACGCTGCCGGCCGAGCCACCGCCGCTCGATCCGGGTTCCGCCCAGAACATGCAGGATCGCAAGCTCGCCTTCGTCAATGCCGCCACGGACCGCCGCACCATCAGTTCGGATCGCGTGCAGGAAAAGGCCTCGCCTTATGTCGTGCAGGCCGGCACCGTCATTGCCGCCGCGCTGATCACCGGCATCAAGTCCGATCTGCCCGGCCAGATCACCGCCCAGGTTACCGAGCATGTCTACGACAGCCCCACGGGCTCGCACCTGCTCATCCCGCAGGGCGCGCGTCTGATCGGTCAATACGATAGCCAGGTCGCCTTCGGCCAGTCGCGCGTGCTGCTGGTCTGGAACCGCATCATCATGCCCAACGGCACGTCCATCGTGCTGGAGCGGCTCCAGGGCGCCGACACCCAGGGCTATTCTGGTCTCGAGGACGAGGTCGACTATCACTGGGGGCAGCTCTTCCGCGCGGCTGTGCTCTCGACACTTCTCGGTGTTGGCACCGAGATCGACTCCAGTGACGACGAGAACGAGATCGCCAAGGCGATCCGCGAGAGCGCCCAGGATACTGCGGCCGACGTGGGCCGGCAGATCGTCCGCCGCCAGCTCAATATCCAGCCGACCCTCACCATCCGGCCGGGCTTTCCGGTCCGGGTCATTGTGAAACGGGACATGGTGATGCAGCCCTACGGGACCGCGAAGGAGCGGTCATGAGGACCACTGGGATCTTGGCAGCGCAGCAGCCTGATAATGTGATGGGCGGCTGCGAGGCCTTGATGGGCGGCATGAGAGGAGGTCGTGAACGTTAGGGTCAAATGATCGGTCTGATCGGGATCAGGAAGAGCCCCGAGGCATTAAGAGAAAAAACTCATTGAGTTGAACCTGATCCGCGTATCTCCATGACGATCAGCGGCAACCTGTACATCGCATGACAGCATGACACATGACCGCACCCATCAAATGTTCGAAGACTCAAATGCCACTTGCATGAAACGTGACCTGCCACTGAACCGTCATCCAGTGGCGATCAGAGCCTCGGCTCTTTCTGTTACGCCGTGGGGCGTGGGTTGAGCAACTGGTGCAAAAGGAAGACCGCCCTGCGAAAAGGGCGGTCGAGTCTGGTCTGTTCTGTTCGCGGCCTTATGCTAGCCGCCGAAACCGAAACCGACTGGCATGTCTTCCAAGGTGATGCCGAATGGTTCGAGCCTTTTTACGATCCAGGTCTGGTTGTTGCCGATGCGGCGATTGTATTCGGCCCAGCCGGAGACGAAGCTCTTGAACACCTCGTCGCTGGCATAGTTGACGGCAACCACGGACGGCGTCGACAGCACCGGAGTTGGCACCATGACCTTGCCGATATCGGCCGTCTTCTTGGTCATGACGAGACCGTCGGCCTTGCCAGCGATCGCCGCAACGATGGCCTCGTCGCGCGTCTTGAAGCGCAGGATGTTTGCCTTGGGCAGGTATTGCTGAGTGATCAGGTCCTGCGCCGAGCCAAGGGGAATATCGCCTCCATCCTGATCCTCTTCCTTGGCGGCGCCTTTGTCTATTCGGCCCGATCGCCCGATCGCCCGGAACTGGCCGTTTTCGCGGCAGTGCTCACCCTGACGCTCGCGGTGCTGAGCGCACTCGTCGCGGTCAAGGGACATATTCATCCGCTTCGGTTTCCATCCACGTCATTGTTTACGCTGACCGCCTTTCTCGGCTTCAGCGGTATTGTCAGCTAAGCTATGGATACACGAACCCCCATTCAACCAGAGACGGCCACGTTTGGGCTGCTTCTGTGGAACCTTCAGCCCCTCACGCCGCCAGATCCGCTCGACCCGTTTGACGTTCACCACCCAGCCCGCACGGTCAGCATCACCGTGATGCGGCGATAGCCGTAGCGGCCATATTGAATGGCAAGCGCGACGATGTCGGCGGTCAACGCCGCTTCATCGTCCGATGTCGTTGGAACCTTGCGCTGCGTCGATCGATATTGACCCAGAACCCGGCACGCCCGCCGTTCGGGAACGCCAAGCTCAGCCACAACATGATCAACGTAGGCGCGGCGGCGTGCGGGGCTTAGAAATTTCCCCGCGCAGCTTCCGCCAGAATCATCTTGTCCAGTGTCAGGTCGGAGACGGCGCGCCGAAGCCGCGAGTTCTCGGTCTCAAGCTCCTTCCGCCGCTTGACCTGGTCGCCCTTCAGGCCACCCTATTCGGACCGCCAACGGTAATACGTTACTTCCGTCACGCCTATCGATCGGATCGCCTCTGCGACCGGTCTGCCCTGCGAACTCAGCACATCAACCTGCCGAAGCTTCGTGACGATCTCTTCCGCACTATGTCTCTTTCTCGGCATCCTTCAGTCCTCCATCGGCTCAAAAGCCATACATCAGGGAGGACCACTTTTCAGGGGGCAGACCACGCGCTTTATCGATCACGTCTACAATGAGCGCAGGCTACACTCGGCGCTCGGATATCTGAGCACGAAGAAGTTCGAGGATCAACACACCCGGCACCCTGTCAAAACCGCCGCCTGATCCTGTCGACGTCGAGGGGCGCACTGCAGATCGGGGGTCAACTTTGTGCGCCGATTGACATTCTGACCACCTACATGCGCCAGAACTGGCTCTCCACCCGCGTAGTCGGAGCTAAGATGCCGCCATCGAGGCCGCATGCGAGGCTTGACAAGAGCTGCCCTCACATCCGCGGGCCATCAGATCAATCGGAATGCGGACCTGGGCGCAAGAAGGGCATTTGTGAAGGCCGTTGGTGCGACTCCCGAAGAATCGAACGAGACATCCGCGGGCCGGCCTTGCCACCATAACCAGAAAACACTATGTGAGTAATTAATTACTATCTTTTCGTGAGGCGTGCGATGTCATTAAGGCCCAGAAACCTTCCAGCGGAGGAGCGCCGCGCCGTCACCGTTGAGACGGTTGTTGAGTTAGCCGCCGAACAGAATCCAAGCGACATCACAACCGCCGCCATCGCTAAGCGAATGCATCTCACGCAAGGGGCGCTGTTTCGTCATTTTCCGAGTAAGGATTCGATCTGGGAGGCAGTGATCGCTTGGGTCGCCGAGCGTCTACTCGCGCGCGTCGATCGGGCCATTGAGGCGGCGGAATCGCCGCTGTCGGCTCTCGAAGCTGTGTTCATGACCCACATCGAGTTCGTCACCGCGCATCCCGGAGTGCCGCGCATGATATTCGGCGAGCTGCAGCGCGCCCAGGATACGGCTACCAAACGCATGGTGCGTGAACTGCTCAGACGCTACTCAGCGCGACTCGTCACCCTTATCGAGGATGGCAAGGCTCGGGGGCTGCTGGCACCAGAGATTGATACCACCGCATCGGCCACACTTTTCATAGGCACGATTCAAGGGCTGGTGATGCAGTCGTTGCTGGCCGGAAATGCGGACCTGATCCTTGCGCAAGCACCAGCGATCTTCGCCATCTATAGCCGCGCGATCAGGAATTTGCGATGAAGCTGCCGTCGTTGAATAGCCGCACACTCGCGTTGATTGGCGTGCTCGGAACGCTGGTCGCGCTGTTCGTCTATGTCGCCCTGCGCTCAGGGCCGTTGGCGCCGGTTCCCGTGACCGTCGCCGCGGCGGAGAATCTCGCGATCACCCCCGCATTGTTTGGCATCGGCACAATAGAAGCCCGCCATACGTACAAGATCGGTCCAACGGCTGCCGGTCGTATAAAACGAGTGAATGTGGAGGTAGGCGATAGAGTTCAGGCCGGCCAGTTGCTGGGGGAGATGGACCCTGTAGACCTTGATGACCGCGTCGCCGCACTGGAGGCCTCAATCAAACGCGCGGAGGCCACAGTGCTGGCAGCGGAAGCGCAGGTCCAGGACGCAATAATCCGCAAGTCATATGCCGACGCGCAGGCACAACGCTACGAGCAACTCTGGCAGACGCGCGCCGTAAGTGAAGTGTCCGTCGAGACGAAGCGGCAAGATCGCCAGGTTGCGGGAGCCGTGTTGGCAGCCGCGCGAGCCAATCTTGATGCCTCAAACCAAGAGCTCGTGGGGATCCGCTCCGACCGCGACGGGGTAATCCAGCAGCGCGTCAGCCTGCGACTGATCGCGCCGGTCGATGGATTGGTGGTGTTACGCAGCGCCGATCCCGGAACCACGGTCGTCGCCGGACAGGCGGTGGTGGAGGTAATCGACCCCGCGAGTATTTGGATAAACGTGCGCTTCAACCAATTGCGCCTATCCGGCCTCCACGCCGGTTTGCCTGCCCGTATCGTCTTGCGGTCCGAAGCCGGGAACACCGTTGCGGGGCATGTGCTGCGCGTTGAACCGTTGGCAGACGCAGTGACCGAGGAGACCCTCGCCAAGGTCGTATTCGACGCGCCGCCCGAATTCTTGCCTCCCGTTGGCGAACTCGCCGAGATCACCGTGGCCTTGCCCGCCCTAGCCGTCGCCACTGTCGTGCCTGACGCCAGCGTGCAACGGGTTGACGGGCGTCTGGGCGTCTGGGCGATCAGGGATGGCTCGCTGCGCTTCGTCCCCGTCAAGGTCGGGGCGTACGACCTTGACGGTCGAGTGCAGATTCTCGATGGGCTTCAGGCGGGCGAGAGCGTGGTGGTATATAGCCAGGGCGCACTCAACGTTCGTAGTCGCATCACGGTCGTCGAGGACCTAGCGGCGGTGTCACCATGATAAGCCTCGCGGGTCGTGACATCCTTCACGCTTGGGGGAAGTTCGTCTTCACTGGCGTGGGATTGGGGCTGTTGATTGGCGTGACCCTGACCATGGCCGGTGTCTACCGCGGGATGGTGGATGACGCCAAGGTTTTGCTCGACAATAGTGGTGCGGACCTTTGGGTCGTGCAAAAAGACACACTGGGTCCTTACGCCGAACCGTCCAGCCTCTACGACGATGTGTACCGCAGCATCCTCGGCATGCCGGGCGTAGCGCGCGCGGCTAACATCACCTACTTCACCATGCAGGTGCGCCAGGACGAGCGCGACGTGCGCACGATGGTTGTCGGCGTCGTTCCCGGCGGCACGGGGGAACCAGGACAACCCGGTTATCTTGTCGCGGGTCGCCAAATCACACGTGGTCACTACGAAGCCGTGGCCGATGTCGCCACAGGCTTCAAGTTGAGTGACCGGATTCAGATACGCCGCAATCAATACACGATCGTTGGGCTGACCCGGCGCATGGTGTCCTCCAACGGCGACCCGATGGTGTTTATCCCGCTGAGGGACGCGCAGGAAGCGCAGTTCCTAAAAGACAGCGCCGCCATACTTCAGCAACGGCGCCGAACGCAAGCGAACCCCGCCTTCAACCGCCCAAATGTGCCAGGCCTGGTCGATGCGGTGATCGCATCGCAAAGCACCAATCCCTATGTCAACGCCGTGCTGGTGCAGATCAAGCCAGGTAACACTCCGGAGCAGGTAGCCGAGCTTATCCGTCGTTGGAAACGGCTCCAAGTCTATACCCGCACTCAGATGGAGGAGATCCTGGTTGGCAAGCTGATCGCTACCTCGGCCAAACAGATCGGCATGTTCCTGGTGATTCTGGCCATCGTCAGCGCGGCCATCGTCGCCTTCATCATCTACACCCTGACACTCGGCAAGATCCGCGAGATCGCGGTACTCAAGCTGATCGGCACGAAAAACCGCACCATTGCTGGTATGATCTTGCAGGAAGCCATCGGACTGGGCGTGATCGGCTTCATGGTGGGGAAGGTTGCCGCCACCGTCTGGGCGCCGATCTTCCCCAAGCATGTGCTGCTTGAACCGGGCGATGCCACGCGCGGCTTCGTCGCGGTGTTGGTGATCTGCGTACTGGCGAGCGTTGTGGCAATACGCGCAGCGTTGAAGGTCGACCCCGCGGAGGCAATTGGTGGCTGACGTGCTGGGCAAGGGCATTCGCATCGAGGGATTGCGCAAGCGCTATGGCGCGGGCGACACGGCCGTGGATGCACTTAAGGATGTGAACATGGAGGTCTCGGCCGGTGAGGTCGTTGGCCTGATTGGCCCATCGGGCTCCGGCAAAAGCACCCTGCTTAAATGCCTGGGCGCAATTATCGAGCCAACCGCAGGGCGCATGATCCTGGGGGATGAAGTAATTTACGATGGCGGATGGAAGATCCCTGACCTCCGCACACTGCGCCGCGACAAGATTGGTTTCATTTTCCAAGCACCCTACCTGATCCCCTTCCTTGATGTCACCGACAACGTCGCGCTGTTGCCTATGTTGGCCGGGCGATCCAATGCTGATTCCCGCCAAAGCGCGCGGGAGTTACTCGAAGGGCTGGATGTCGTCCATCGCGCCCGCGCAATGCCGTCCCAGCTTTCGGGCGGGGAACAACAGCGCGTCTCCATCGCCCGAGCGCTGGTAAACCGGCCGCCGGTTGTTCTCGCCGACGAACCCACCGCACCGCTGGATAGCGAGCGAGCGCTCGCCGTGATCCGCATCCTGAATAGGATGGCGCAGCAGTATCAGACCGCAATCATTGTCGTCACTCACGACGAAAAAATCATCCCGACGTTCAAGCGCATCTACCACATTCGGGACGGAAAGACTCATGAGGAAGCCGGCGAAGGCGTCGGGTTCGAGTGAGCGCTGCGTTCCGTTCCAATGGAACGCGTTCAGCGAATCAGCAGGTCGAATTCAGTGGATCGTCGAGCGCAATGAAGGCGCCCCTTAGGACTTCAAGACGGGCACCCGGCGCTGACCGCACGGTCGGTTAGTCTCTCGTTATGGTGATCAAAGCAGAAGAATTCGCAGCCGTGAGCATAGGTCCGTTGGTTCCCTCATCATCGCGCAATCCAAATGTCGGTACTTCTAGGGGCGCAACATGGGTGCTCCTCATGATCGCTGGCGCGATCATGCAATTCAGCGCCCCGTCAGCACACGCATCCGGACCCGATGTATCGTCGGCGGCCAGGGTCGCCGACGGGCTTCCTTGGCAAGTGCTTACGGATAATGGCCTCACAACCTCTCTTGTCCTCTTTGCAGATGGGACAGGCATGATGGCGTGGGGGCCAATGCAATTGTCCCCGAAATGGCGACCGACTGCCGACGGAATATGTCTGAAGCCCATGCCGCTGATGTCTGAGCGTTGCGTGGTTCTGATCCCCACCAGAAAAGGCTTCATCGGCTCAAGAGATGGCACGACCATTTTCACCCTGGAACGCTAACGCCTACTGCCAAGTCACGAGGTTTATAAATGCTCCTATTGTTTGCAGGACGAAACGTGGCGGGAGTTCTTCTGCATCGATCTTCACGTATCTCGATAGTCATTTTGATGATCGCCATGGGTGGTTGCGCGAGTCTGCCCCGTTCAGCGCTCACGGAAAAAGGTCAGGACGCTGCCCAGATCGACGGCTTCTCCGGCATCAGATTTTGGGGCGATGGCTCTGCGGATGAGTTTGGTCCAGGCGGACCAATGCCCAAGCCACCAATGCGATCGGGCCGCATCACGTATCTGGCAATTTCGGGGGGCGGTTCCGGTGGTGCATTCGGCGCCGGGATTCTGACCGGGTGGACAGCGGCGGGAACGAGGCCAACATTTGATGTGGTGAGCGGTGTGAGTACTGGAGCGCTCATAGCGCCATTCGCATTTCTCGGATCGTCCTATGATTCTACTCTCGCCGAGCTATATACGAGCGGAATTGCCGAGACACTTGTCAGCCCCCGGCCGATTTTTGGACTTCTGGGCGCCGCACTCTCGGATTCAGCGCCGCTGCGGCATCTAGCGGAACGCTTCGTCACCGACGACATGCTCCGGAGAATTGCGGCCGAGCATTACAAGGGGCGGCGCCTTTTCGTGGCCACAACCAATTTGGATGCACAGCGAACCGTCATTTGGGACATGGGTGCAATCGCCGCGCACGGTCACGGGCAGGCATTGGTCCTTTTTCGTAACGTGCTGCTTGCCTCGGCCAGCATTCCCGCCGTGTTCCCACCCGTGATGATCGAAGTGACAATGAATGGTCAACGGTTCCAGGAAATGCATTCCGACGGTGGCGCCACCACACAATTGTTTACGGCGCCCGAAGCTCTTCTGGCATCGGCGCGTATCAAACCGAAATTCAATACGGAAGAAGTCGACCTTTACATTGTTCTGAACAATATGCTTGATCCGGAGTACGAGGTCGTTAAAGCAAGGACATTGGCAATCGCCGGCAGGGCCTATTCAACGCTCATCAAGGCCCATACACGTTCTGCCGTCAATGCGACATATGTTTTGACGCGGCGGACAGGAATCAACTTCAATCTCACTTACCTCGATGAGGTCGTTCCCTATGCGATCAGTGACCCTTTCAATACCAAATACATGCGTCGGCTATTCGCGATCGGCTACGAGAAGGCGTTGTCAGCGAAGGTTTGGAAGAAAAGCCCACCTGCGGAGTCGAAATCCAGCAAGCTTGCATTCTACAGATGAATGAACATGAGTCATGAGCGCAGTATGATGGGCGCGCCGCCGACCGGCGCGAGATGGACGTCCAGTTGTCCGACCGTGCCGACGAAGCTGCTGATAGCCTCGACCTCCATCAACTGAACGCGGTCGACAGCGCATCGGCCATGGTGGCTTGCGACGCCACCACTGTCGCGCTCTCGTTGCGCCTGGACTGCTGACCGCTGCGCGGATCCAGCAAATGGTTGATCGTCCTTTCGCGTGGAGGCGGAATCCGTGCCGGCTGGACGTCGCAACGGCGCGATCGACGATATCGATTATTCGTGAAATCCGTCAGTCGCGTTGCGGTCTTTGATGCCCACCTGCCATCCTCGTCCGTCCGGGCGGGCGCCCGCGCCGCGCGTTTCCCCCAAGTCCACGAGGCAGCGCTCGATACCTCGTCGCAACGGGTCAACGATTCAATCTGTGACATACCCTTGAGCTATGCCGTTGAGCGTCAGCGCCGTTCCGGGACGGAGAAACTCGACGCGGTCTGGGCCGGAAAGAATCGTGTCGGACCCTACCTCGTCCAGCAAATGCCGGAGCAGGCTGGGGCACGAGACCGTCCATCGCTATCGGAATTGGCGAAGTGTTCCTGGTAGGCGATCCAAAGCGGCTGGACCGTCGGGTCAAACGCGCCTCCGCTGAGTTTCTGGACCTCGCCGCAGTCCTGCAGAAACCGCACCAGTCCACCGGCGGAAAGGCCAGCACCTGGCGACGGTTAAGCGATGTGAGAACCGAATCCTCCATGTAGAGGCTGAAAATGCGCCGCTTCCCGGTCCCGGAGAGCTTTCGTGCGCAACGAACTT
Source organism: Mesorhizobium sp. (assembly GCF_024710845.1). Classification (GTDB taxonomy): domain Bacteria; phylum Pseudomonadota; class Alphaproteobacteria; order Rhizobiales; family Rhizobiaceae; genus Mesorhizobium_A. The sequence goes on along the minus strand of NZ_JANJTZ010000006.1, from coordinate 13,876 downwards.
CATCGCATGCATCACGCGGCGCAACGCGGCCTGACTGGATCTTTCCCAGCGCGGCTTGACGGCTCATCAGCAGTCCTAGGCGGGCTACGGTCCGCCCGGGGTGCTTGGCGGAAATTTACCTCATGGAGACGAAAGCTTCGGCATTCGGGCAGAACTCGTGGGCGTACTCCGCAGCCGTACCGGCGTCGAGCTCCCGCGCGCAGCGCTCCTTCTCACGGCATTTCGAGCAGAGCATGACGACGTCACGCAGCATCGTCGGCGCCTCGGCGTGCATCTGCTTAATGTCGATGCCGTATGCGGTGATCATGCGCAGCATCAGCCTGTCGGCGCCGGTGCCTTTCACCGCGATTTCACGCAGGGCATCGACGCTGACTTGAACATCCTTGGCGATGGCGATCTGCGCAAGTGGCTTGGGGTGGCTGGTCGTCTGTTCCACCGTTACCGCTCTAATTGATCGGCGCTCGTGCCATTTTGTTAGCATAGCGTCCAGCATCTTTGTGAAGTTGCTCAGGATCATCGCATACTCCCCCGCCCATCCTCCGTCAGACGAAAAATGGCGTCCAGTTCGTGTAGGTTACCGCAAAACAAGCCCAAAAGCGATGGCAAATGCAGTAAGTGGCGATGCCAGCACAAGAGCTTACGAATGATTGAGCAAAACTGCCTTGATTTCAGAGACCTACTATTCTGTGCGTAGTTGAAGATCCGGAATCATCGCGCATTGCGGGTTGCATGTTAAACGTTCGGATCATCTATGAGATGATTCGTGCCCGCGAGCTTCTCAAGAGCCTCACGATCCCCGATCGAAATCACTTTCCCCACCACAAATACCTTGTAGGCAACCAACGACCGGAAGCCTCGCGACAGCACTTCCGGCGCGACGCCAATTCTCGCGGCTAGCACCTTCTTTTCATATGGCAGCTCGAATCTGCCTGTCCCACCGAGTTCGGCGTCGGTCCGGATCAGCCAGGCCGCCAGTCGCTCCAGGCTGGATCGCAATTTCTGGTTCTTCAGCTCCTTCACCACGTTGCGGTAGGAGCGTGCGAGCTCCATCATCAGCGTGTAAGCAAAACCGGGATCCGATTCCACGGTGCTTCGAACCAGTTCGGCTGGCATCATCAGTATTCGGGACGAGGTCAAGGCTCGCACGGATTTGAGATAAGGGCGATCGGTGAGAACTGCAGCCAGTATGAAACTGTCATGTCGGGTAAGGATTGCAATGGTGGTTTCGCGGTTGCCATAGCGTGAGAAGACCTCCACCTTCCCGTCCACGACCAAGTGAAGAAAATCGGCCGGTTCGCCTTCGCGGACCAATTCCACATGGGCTGGGAACCGCTGCAGGAAAGAGCTCCGCAGGAGCCCCTCAACCTTCTCTGGATGAGAGGTCGCGAAAAACGGAAGCTCGCGCATCTCCTTCTGCTCGTCGAGTCTCATGGGTGGTCTTCCTCTACCTGCGCAGAGATTACGGCGGCGCGTCGAACTCAACAATCATCAAACGTCGAAATGACTTTGGTCAAGTCGTCTTGTTCGCGATGCGTCCACCATCGCTGACAAGCGTCGCGACACGGCTGGAATAGTTGGGCTGACCGCGCGGGCTTGATCTGGATCAACGCCACATTTTGTCTTCGCGGTCGAACGTTCTGCCCACGCGCCGCAAGCGTAGAGGCAGGAGTAGGGGAAGTCATGTCGGAAAAGGGAGCTTTTGATCACAGTCTTCAGCAGCGGGCCCTCTGGCTGTCGACGATTTCCTTCACCGTCTGCTTTGCAGTCTGGACGATCTTTGCGATCATCGGAATCCAGATCAAGCAGGATCTGGGACTGAGCGACACCGAGTTCGGCCTTTTGGTCGGCACGCCGATCCTGACCGGATCGTTGATCCGTCTCCCCCTCGGTATCTGGTCCGATCAGTATGGCGGGCGCGTCGTGTTCACGCTGACCATGCTCTCGGCGGCGGTCATGACCGCCCTGCTGGTCTTCGCCTACGACTACCCCACCTTCCTGCTGGCCGCGCTCGGCGTCGGCATCGCGGGCGGGTCCTTTTCAGTCGGCGTGGCCTATGTGGCGAAGTGGTTCCCGAAGGAGAGGCAAGGAACCGCGCTGGGCATCTTCGGCGCCGGCAACGTCGGAGCGGCGGTCACCAAATTCACCGCGCCCGTCATCATGGTCGCTTACGGCTGGACGACGGTGGCGCTGATCTGGGCGGCGGCGCTCGCCATCATGGCCGTCATCTTTTTCGCGATGACGAGCGATGATCCCGATCTTGCTCGCCGCCGTGGCTCGGGCCAGAAGCCGGAATCGATGGCAGCGATGATGGAGCCGCTGAAGAACATTCAGGTTTGGCGGTTCTCGCTCTACTACTTCTTCGTGTTTGGCGGCTTCGTCGCCCTAGCGCTCTGGCTGCCGCGCTATCTCATCGGCGTCTATGGCCTCGACATCACGACAGCCGGCATGGTCGGCGCCGCCTACTCCATTCCGGCATCGATCTTTCGGGCCTATGGCGGGCACCTGTCCGACAAGTTCGGCGCGCGCCGGATCATGTACTGGACGTTTCTCGTCGCGGTCGTATGCACTTTCGTCCTGTCATATCCGCCGACGCAGTATGTAGTCGAAGGCATCAGAGGACCTGTCGCGTTCTCGACGCAGATGGGGCTGACGGGCTTCATCGTCGTCACCTTCGTGCTCGGCTTCTTCATGAGCCTCGGCAAGGCCGCCGTCTACAAACACATTCCCGTCTACTATCCTGACCGCGTCGGCGCGGTTGGCGGCGTGGTCGGCCTGGTCGGCGGTCTTGGCGGCTTCGTGCTGCCCATCGCCTTCGGGGCACTCAACGACCTGACCGGCGTCTGGCAGAGCTGTTTCTGGCTGCTGTTCCTGATCGTCTCGGCCTCACTCGTGTGGATGCACGTCGCCATCCGGCAGATGGAGCGTGCCGCAGAAGCGGAAGGCGTGCCGACCCGCACCTTGCCCGAACTGCCCGAGATGCAGCCGATTCATGGAGCGGCCAGCCAAGGCGCCCTGGCAGCCACAGGCGCCATCAAGGATTGGCGCCCGGAGGATCCAGGCTTCTGGGCGGGCGGCGGCAGCGCCATAGCGCGCCGCAATCTGTGGATCTCCGTGCCGTGTCTGCTGCTGTCCTTTTCGGTCTGGATGGTGTGGTCGGTGGTCGTCGCCAAGCTGCCTTCCGTCGGCTTTGCCTTCACCAACGAGCAGCTTTTCTGGCTCGCTTCGCTGCCCGGGCTATCCGGCGCGACGCTTCGCATCTTCTATTCCTTCATGCCGGCCATCTTCGGCGGCCGGTTGTGGACGACCATCGCCACCTGGTCGCTGCTGATTCCGGCGCTCGGAATGGGCTTTGCCGTGCAGAACCCCGACACGCCCTACTGGATCTTCCTGGCGCTGTCGCTGCTGTGCGGCTTTGGCGGCGGCAACTTCGCCTCCTCGATGGCCAACATCTCCTTCTTCTTCCCGAAGGCCGAGAAGGGAAATGCGCTGGCGATCAATGCAGGCCTCGGCAATCTCGGCGTCAGCGTTGTGCAGTTCGTCGTGCCTCTGGCCATCACGGCCGGCGTCTTCGGCTGGCTCGGCGGAGACCCGCAGACCGCGACGCAAAATGGCGTGACCACTACGCTGTGGCTGCAGAATGCGGGCTTCGTGTTCGTGCCCTTCATCGTCGCCAGCGCCTTTGCGGCATGGTTCGGCATGAACGACATCGCAAGCATGAAGGCTTCCTTCGCCGATCAGGCGGTGATCTTCCGCCGCACCCACAACTGGATCATGTGCTGGCTCTACACCGGCACGTTCGGCTCGTTCATCGGCTTTTCGGCAGCCTTCCCGCTGCTGTCGAAGATTCTCTATCCGGAAGTGAACGCGCTCAAATACGCCTTCCTCGGACCCCTCGTCGGAGCCCTGGCGCGCGCAGCCGCCGGCAAACCCAGCGACCGTTTCGGCGGCGGGAGGATCACGTTCTGGGTCTTCATCATCATGAGCCTCGGCGTCGTCGGCGTCCTGTATGCGATTTCGCTGACCGGCCAGCCGCAGTCCTTCCCGATCTTCTTCGCCAGCTTCCTCGTCCTGTTCGCGGCGAGCGGGATCGGCAACGCGTCGACCTTCCAGATGATCCCGATGATCATGCGCAAGGAGATCTTGCGGCTCGAGCCCGAAATGTCGGCGGCCGAAAGCACCAAGCAGTCCGACAAGGAGGCCGCGGCCATTATCGGCTTCACCTCGGCTATCGCCGCCTATGGCGCCTTCTTCATCCCGAAAAGCTTCGGCACCTCGATTTCCGCGACCGGCGGGGCGGAGGTCGCGCTCTACGCCTTCCTTGCCTTCTATCTGAGCTGCATCGCCATCACCTGGTGGTTCTACACGCGCCGCGGCGGCCTGCTTTTCGACGTCGAGCACGCAAAGCGCACCGCCCGGGCCGTCGCGACGGTGGGTGCGCGATGAGCGTCACAAACAGTCCTGCCGCCGGAAACGCCTTCGGCAAGCGTCCTTTGTGGGCATGGCTCCTTGCCGGGATAGCCATCCTGTTCGGGGTAGCGACCATCATTTCCGGCGGAACGGTTCTGTTCGGCAACGCCGAGACGCGGGCGGCCGCCGGCGCCGTCGTGCCCTTCGTTCTCTGGTTCAATTTTCTGTCGGGCTTTGCCTATGTCCTTGCCGGCATCGGGCTGGCGCTTTGGAAGCCATGGGGCGCCTGGCTGGCGGCTCTGATCGCCGCGTCGATCCTTGTCGCTTCGGCAGTCTTTGCCGCCCACGTCATGTCGGGCGGCGCCTACGAGATGCGGACGGTGATGGCCATGACGCTGCGCGCCGCAGTCTGGCTTGGCATCGCGCTGGCAAGTTGCCAGGCGCTTGGATGCATCGGTGCGCAACGTCGCGCCGCAATTAAGAATCACCGGAATGGAGACAGACGATGAGCCATTTTCTCGACCGGCTGACCTTCTTCAACAAGGTCTCCGAGCCCTTCTCGAACGGTCACGGCGTCACCACGTCGGAGGACCGTTCCTGGGAAGACGGCTACCGCAAGCGCTGGCAGCACGACAAGATCGTGCGCTCGACGCACGGCGCCAACTGCACCGGCTCCTGCTCCTGGAAGATCTACGTCAAAGGCGGCATCGTCACCTGGGAGACGCAGCAGACCGACTATCCGCGCACCCGGCCGGACTTGCCGAACCATGAACCGCGCGGCTGCTCGCGCGGCGCCTCCTATAGCTGGTATCTCTATTCCGGAAACCGGGTGAAGTATCCGCTGATCCGCTCGCGCCTCGTCAGGCTGTGGCGCGAGGCGCGTGCCACAATGGCGCCGGTGGCAGCCTGGAAGAGCATCGTCGAGAACCCGGCAAAGCGCGACAGCTACACAAAGAAGCGCGGCCACGGCGGCTTCGTGCGGGCGCAATGGGAGGAGGCGAACGAGATCATCGCCGCCGCCAACGCCTATACTGCCAGGACACACGGGCCGGACCGCATCTTCGGCTTCTCGCCCATCCCCGCCATGTCGATGGTGAGCTACGCGGCGGGTTCGCGCTACCTGTCTCTGATCGGCGGCGTGTGCATGTCCTTCTACGATTGGTACTGCGATCTGCCGCCGGCAAGCCCGCAGACCTGGGGCGAGCAGACGGACGTTCCCGAATCCGCCGACTGGTACAATGCCGGCTTCATCATCCTGTGGGGTTCGAACGTGCCGCAGACGCGCACGCCGGACGCGCATTTCTTCACCGAGGCGCGCTACCGCGGCATGAAGAGCGCCGTGATCTGCCCGGATTACTCCGAGGCCTCGAAGTTCGGCGACATCTGGCTGTCGGTGAAACAGGGCACCGATTCCGCCCTCGCCATGGCGATGGGCCACGTCATTCTCAAGGAATACCACGTCGATCGGCAGGCGACCTACTTCCGGGATTATGTCCGCCAGTACACCGATATGCCGATGCTCGTGAAGCTGGTGAAGAAGGGCGATTCCTACGTCCCGGATCGGCTCTTGCGCGCCGCCGACTTCGACAAGGCTCTCGACGAAACCAACAATCCCGAATGGAAGACCGTCGCATATGACGAGACCAGCGGAAAGATCGTCGCTCCGCGCGGCTCGGTCGGCTTCCGCTGGGGCGAAGAGGGCAAGTGGAACCTTGAGGAGAAGGAGAGTTCCGGAGCCGGGACGCGGCTGCGCCTGTCGCTCGACGAGATCCGGGACGATATGGTCGAGGTCGCCTTCCCCTATTTCGGCAACATCGCGCACGACCATTTCGTCAGCACCGAACACGCCAGCGTCCTCAACCGGCGCGTTCCGGCGAAGCGACTGATGCTTGCGGACGGCGAAACCCTCGTCGCCTCGGTTCACGATCTCTTCCTCGCCAATTACGGCGTCGACCGTGGGTTCGGCGGCGACAACGTCGCCAAGTCGCTCGACGACGACGTGCCGTACACGCCTGCCTGGGCCGAAAGGATCACCGGGGTTTCGCGCGACAAGATCATCCATGTCGCGCGCGAATTCGCGACCAATGCCGAAAAGACCAACGGCCGTTCCATGGTCATCATCGGCGCGGCCATGAACCACTGGTATCACTGCGACATGAACTATCGCGGCGTCATCAACATGCTGGTGATGTGCGGCTGCGTGGGACAGTCAGGCGGCGGTTGGGCGCACTATGTCGGGCAGGAAAAGCTGCGTCCCCAGGCAGGATGGGCACCGCTCGCTTTCGCGCTCGATTGGGGCCGGCCCCCTCGCCAGCAGAATTCGACCTCCGCCTTCTACGCACACACCGACCAATGGCGCTACGAGACCATCAATGTCGGCGATCTCGTCTCGCCAACGGCCCCAGCCGGACCGTGGGATGGCGCGATCATCGACTACAACGTTCGCGCCGAGCGCATGGGATGGCTGCCGTCGGCGCCGCAGTTCGAGACCAATCCGCTGCAGGTGGCCAAGGATGCCGCAGCCGTCGGAATGGAGGCGAAGGACTACGTCGCCAAATCGCTGAAGGACGGCACGCTGAAGATGTCGTGCGAGGATCCGGACAATCCGAAGAACTGGCCCCGCAACCTATTCGTCTGGCGTTCCAACCTGCTCGGTTCGTCCGGCAAGGGCCATGAATACTTCCTCAAGCATCTGCTCGGCACGACGCATGGCGTGCTTGGCAAGGATCTCGGCGTCGAAGGTCGCACCAAGCCGGCGGAAGTCGCCTGGCACGAGCACGCGCCGGAAGGAAAGCTGGACCTTCTCGTAACGCTCGATTTCCGTATGTCCACGACCTGCGTCTATTCCGACATCGTGCTTCCGACGGCCACCTGGTACGAAAAGAACGATCTCAATACGTCCGACATGCACCCCTTCATCCACCCGCTGACGGGGGCAGTCGACCCGGCCTGGGAGGCACGCAGCGACTGGGAGATCTACAAGGGGATTGCCAAGGCGTTCTCCGACGTCGCACCCGAGGTTCTGGGGGTCGAGAAGGATGTCGTCCTCAATCCGATCATGCACGACAGCCAGAACGAGATCGCCCAGCCCTATGACGTGAAGGACTGGAAGCGGGGCGAGGTCGAGCCGATCCCGGGACGGACCATGCCGACCGTGACGGTGGTGGAGCGGGATTATCCCAACACCTACAAACGCTTCACGGCTCTCGGTCCGCTGCTGGAGAAAGTCGGCAACGGCATCAAGGGAATAGCCTGGAAGACCGGCCACGAGGTCGAGCTTCTCAGGCAACTGAATGGCGTCGTGACCGAGGAAGGTCCGACCAAGGGGATGGCGAAGATCGTCACCGACATCGACGCGGCGGAGGTCGTTCTCATGCTCGCCCCGGAAACCAACGGCGAAGTCGCGGTCAGATCCTGGGAATCTCTGTCGAAGACCACGGGCCGCGAGCATGCCCATCTGGCATTGCCCAAGGAAGACGAGAAGATCCGCTTCCGGGATATCGTCGCGCAGCCGCGCAAGATCATCTCGGCGCCGACCTGGTCGGGGCTGGAGAGCGAGAAGGTCTGCTACAACGCCGGCTACACGAACGTGCACGAACTCATCCCCTGGCGCACGCTGACCGGGCGGCAGCAGCTCTACCAGGATCATCTGTGGATGCGCGCCTTCGGCGAAGGGTTCTGCGTCTACCGCCCGCCGGTCGATCTCGGCACGATCAAGCCGGTGAAGGACATGAAGCCGAACGGCGAAAAGCAGATCGTCCTCAACTTCATCACCCCGCACCAGAAATGGGGCATCCACTCCACGTATACCGACAATCTCATGATGCTCACGCTGTCGCGCGGCGGACCGATCGTCTGGCTCAGCGAAACCGACGCGGCCAGGGCCGGCATCGTCGATAACGACTGGGTCGAAGCCTACAATTCCAACGGCGCGCTGGTGGCCCGCGCGGTGGTCTCGCAGCGCATGAAGAACGGGACGCTCTTCATGTACCACGCGCAGGAGAAGATCGTGAACGTGCCTGGCTCGGAAATGACCGGCAACAGAGGCGGCATCCACAATTCGGTGACGCGCGCGGTGCTGAAGCCCACGCACATGATCGGCGGTTACGCGCAGCTCGCTTACGGGTTCAACTACTACGGCACGATCGGCACCAACCGCGACGAGTTCGTCATCATCCGCAAGGTGAAGAACGTCGACTGGCTGGAGCGTCCGCACAAGGACGCGATGGCCTCCGAAACGCCGCAAGCGGCCGAGTGAAAGGAACGCATCGATGAAAATCCGCGCTCAGATTGCGATGGTTCTCAACCTCGACAAGTGCATCGGCTGTCACACGTGCTCGGTGACCTGCAAGAACGTCTGGACCAATCGCGAAGGCATGGAATACGCGTGGTTCAACAACGTGGAGACCAAGCCAGGCATCGGTTATCCCAAGGACTGGGAGAATCAGGACCGCTGGAACGGCGGCTGGAAGCGCAAGCGCAACGGCAAGATCGAGCCGAGGATCGGTTCCAAATGGCGGATCCTCGCCAACATCTTCGCCAATCCGGACCTGCCTGAAATCGACGACTACTACGAGCCCTTCACCTTCGACTACGAGCATCTCCAGAAGGCGCCCGAACTCGAAGCCTTCCCGACCGCCCGGCCGCGATCGCTGATCACCGGCGAGCGGATGGAGAAGATCGAATGGGGGCCGAACTGGGAAGAAATTCTCGGCGGCGAGTTTGCCAAGCGCTCCGCCGACAAGAATTTCGACGGTATCCAGAAGGAGATGTACGGCCAGTTCGAAAACACCTTCATGATGTATCTGCCACGGCTGTGCGAGCATTGCCTGAACCCGGCGTGCGCCGCCGCCTGCCCTTCGGGCGCGATCTACAAGCGCGAGGAAGACGGCATCGTCCTGATCGACCAGGACAAATGCCGCGGCTGGCGCATGTGCGTCTCCGGCTGTCCCTACAAGAAGATCTACTACAATTGGTCGTCGGGCAAATCCGAGAAGTGCATCTTCTGCTATCCGCGCATCGAAGCCGGGCAGCCTACCGTGTGTTCGGAAACCTGCGTCGGTCGCATCCGCTATCTGGGCGTCATCCTCTACGATGCCGACCGGATCGAGGAGGCCGCGAGCGTCAAGGACGAGACCGATCTCTATGCGGCGCAAATGAAGATATTCATGGATCCGAACGATCCCGCCGTGATAGCCCAGGCCCGCAAGGACGGCATAGCCGACTCCTGGCTCAGCGCCGCCAGGATCTCGCCGATCTGGAAGATGGCGATGGAGTGGAAGGTCGCTTTCCCCCTTCATCCCGAATACCGCACCCTGCCGATGGTCTGGTATGTGCCACCGCTCTCGCCGATCCAGTCGGCGGCGGAGGCCGGGAAGATGGGCATGGACGGCGCCATGCCGGACGTGCGCTCGCTGCGCATCCCCCTCAAATACCTCGCCAATCTGCTGACCGCAGGCGACGAGGAGCCGGTCGCCCTTGGGCTTGAGCGCATGCTCGCCATGCGAGCCTACTTGCGCGCAAAAACCGTCGATGGCGTCATCGACGAGAGCATCGCCCGCAAGGTCGGGCTCACCGGCCAGCAGATCGAGGACATGTACCAGATCATGGCAATCGCCAACTACGAGGACCGCTTCGTCATTCCCACGGCGCATCGCGAGGTCAATGAAGACGCCTTCGATCTTCGCGGCTCTTGCGGCTTCTCCTTCGGCAATGGCTGCTCGACCGGCGACACCTCGGTCAATCTCTTCGGCGGTTCGGCAGTCAAGGCGAAGAACCCGATGGAGATTGGCTCGTGAAAACACTCAAAGCCCTTTCAGCGCTCCTGTCCTACCCGACGCCTGAACTGGTCGAAGCCTGCGACGACATCAGGGCCGTCATCGACCGTGAGGCCGTTCTGCCCCGTGCCGAACGCAAGGCCCTGCACCGGCTTGTCGACGACCTCGCCTCAGGCGACATTTACGATCTGCAGGAGCGCTACGTCCTCCTGTTCGACCGCACGCGGTCGCTCTCGCTGCACCTGTTCGAGCACGTGCATGGCGAGAGTCGCGCCCGCGGTCAGGCGATGGTCGATCTGATCAAGCTCTACGAGGACGGTGGGTTCACGCCGACGACCGAGGAACTGCCGGATTTCCTGCCGCTCTTCCTCGAGTATGCCGCACTTCTCGACGCGCCTGCGGCGATCGAACTGATCGGCCAGCCGGCGCATGTCTTTGCCGCGCTGCGCGAGCGACTGGCCAAGCGGTCCTCACCCTACGAAGCCGTCCTGTGGGCTCTCGTCAGCCTGTCGAAGGCCAAGCTCGACGCCGCTGCCCTGGCGGCGCTGCGCGCCGAACCGGATCCCGAGCCGGATGATCTCGAAGCGCTCGATGCGGCGTGGGAGGAAGAGGAAGTCCTGTTCGGTCCAGGCGCCGCCTCCGATTGCGGCAAGGATGGCTTGACCTCCCGGATGCGCGCCGCCCGCCGGCCGGCGGAAGGCATCGCGGTGCCGCCACCGCAGAGGCCAATCATCACCCATTCCGTCAACCCGCTGCGCAAGTAGGAGGCGTCGCCATGGCCAGCTACATCAATCACGCCGTTTACGGCTGGTACCCCTATTTGTGCCTCACCGTGTTCCTGCTCGGCAGCGTCATCCGCTTCGATCGCGAGCAGTATACGTGGAAGTCCGGCTCCTCGCAGCTTCTGCGCCGCAGGCAGCTGCGCTGGGGTTCGAACCTCTTCCACGTGGGAATTCTGGTGATCTTCGTCGGACATTTCGTTGGTCTGCTGACGCCGATCGCCGTCTTCGACGCGTTGGGCATCGGTCACGGCTTCAAACAGGGGCTGGCCATTGTGGCGGGCGGCATCGCCGGCCTGATGTGCTTCGTCGGCATCGCGCTGCTGACCCACCGGCGCCTCTTCGATCCGCGCATCCGGGCGACGTCGTCGTTCTCCGACACCGCCATCCTGCTCATCCTCTTCGCGCAGCTGCTGCTCGGCCTGGCGACGATCCCGATCTCGCTCGGCCACATGGACGGCCACGAGATGGTCAAGTTCATGAACTGGGCGCAGGGCATACTGACGCTGCGCGGCGACGCCTGGATGCTGGTGGCCGACGCGCATCCGATCTTCAAGGCGCATCTGGCGCTGGGGATGACCATCTTCCTCCTCTTCCCCTTCACCCGCCTCGTGCATATCTGGTCGGCGCCGGTCTGGTATCTCGGGCGGCGCGGCTACCAGGTGGTGCGCACGCGACGGACCCTCGGTCCCGCGGAGTGATGGCCATGGTCAGCATCGATCCGACGGTCGCCACGCCGAGGAAGCGGCTTCAGCCCCGCATCGTCAGCGTCAACGGCGTCACGATTCCGCGCGAGGCGATCGCGCAGGAGATCCAGAACCATCCGGCGCCGACCCAGTTCGAGGCATGGACGGCCGCGGCCAGCGCCCTTGCCATCCGCGAATTGCTGCTCCAGGAGGCGCGCAGGCTGGATGTGCAGGCCGAACCCATGGCCGACGATGCCGGCCGGCGAGAGACGATCGACGAGGCGCTCGTCCGGACGCTGGTGGAGCAGGAGGTGGTGACGCCGACAGCGGGTGAGGGCGAATGCCGGCGCTACTACGAGCAGAATCCGCGGCGGTTCCGTTCGCCGGACCTGTTCGAGGTATCGCACATCCTGATCGCCGCGGCGCCGGGCGATGGCGATGCGCGCGTGGCGGCGCGCGCCGAGGCCGAGGTCCTGATCGAGGTGCTTCTGGAGACGCCGCATCGGTTCACCGAACTCTGCAGGCAGTTTTCGTCCTGCCCATCGCGCGAGGTCGGCGGCAATCTCGGCCAGATCGGTCCCGGGCAGACTGTTCCCGAATTCGAAGCCGCGCTCGGCTCGATGCCAATCGGCACGATCCGCGAGGTTCCGGTCGAAAGCCGCTACGGTTTTCATATCGTGCGCGTCGATCGGCGCGAGGAGGGACGTCAATTGCCCTTCGAAGCTGTTCGCCGGCGGATCGGCGACTATCTCGACGAACGTGTAAGGCGGACCGCCATCCGCCACTACATCGCCATGCTCGCCGGCCGTTCGGTCATCGACGGGATCGAACTGTCCGGTTCCCCATCTCCACTCGTTCAATAGAGAGGAAATGCCATGCTGCTCGGGAACATAATGAGCGCGCTGCGCGATGAGAGCGTGGCGACGGCGACATTGATGGAACTCGGCGACATTGTACTTGCCGCCCAGGTGGAAGAAGCCCGGGATGCTCACGGGGAGAGCATCGGCGAATACGTGACCGGGGCCGTTCAACGCTTCGCCCTGTTGGCGTCGGACGAGGACTGGCTGGGTCTGATGACCGCGCTCGAGCGCTCCGACGATCCCGCTGGCGCCTGCCTGACCCGCATGCTGTCCTGGTCGCTCGCTCGCGACGCCAGGACCCATTCCGGCAGCGCACATGATGGCTGCTCGTGCGGCGGCGGAGGTTGTCATGACCATTCCTGATCCGGCACCGACAGGCAATACCGACCGCAATGCTCCCCGCCCCAGCACCTTGCCGCTGGTCGAGGTGATGCCGTCGTCACTCCTCGACGAACCGCTCGCCTACATCTTTGCGGACCACGTTCGCCAACGAATGATCTGCTCAGCGCTGCGCCGCTTCGCCCTGTCGGGCAAGGTAGACCGACGAGAGGCCGACACGGTCGTGACGTTCCTCAGTCATGACGTCCCGCTTGATCACGAGGATGAGGAAATGGATCTATTTCCCGCCGTCCGACGCAGGGCACTGCGGGAAGACAATCTGGGCGTCGTGTTCGCGCGGCTCTTGGAAGATCACCGGCGAGCACTATCCGTCGTCGACAAAATCGTTGCGGAGCTGTCGGTTCGGTCCGCGGAGGTGGTTCAGGTCAGTTCCGCGGCGCGTGAATTGATGCAAGCCTATGCCTCCAGCGAGGGCGGTCACCTGGCAATCGAGAACGGCATCGTTCTCGCCATCGCCAGGATCAGACTGACCAGAGGCGATCTGGGCGCCATGGCACGCGGCATGAAGGCGCGGCGCGGTGTGGCACACTGATGGCGCACGCGCTCGAACATCTGCATGACCGAAATGCCGCCGGGGCAAACGGAACAGCCACGACGAAATGTCTACCCGGTCACGGGAGCCATGCAGCATGACGGCCATCGCGATCGGCATCGTCGTAAGTTCAGACCGGGCCGCGGCCGGCCTCTACGAGGATCGCGGCGGACCCGCGATCGAAGCCTATCTCGCCAATGTTCTGGCGAATGACTGGCGGCCGGAAAAGCGGCTCGTGTCGGATGACCGCGCGGCGATCGAGCAGGCGCTGGTCGAACTTTGCGACCGGGAGAAATGCGCGCTGATCCTGACCACCGGCGGCACCGGTCCGGCGGCGCGCGACGTGACGCCGGAGGCGACCGCGGAAGTGTGCGAGCGCCTTTTACCTGGCTTCGGCGAAGCGATGCGCACCGCCAGCCTCGCCGAGGTGCCGACC
>NZ_JANJTZ010000070.1 GCF_024710845.1 Mesorhizobium sp. | reverse complement strand
CTTCTGGAATGGTGCGGCGCCGCCGATCGGCTATCGCGTGGTCGCGGCCGAGCAGCGGGGGGCAAAGACCAAGAAGAAGCTGGAGATCGACCCGCTGCACGCCGACACGATCCGGCTGATCTATCGCCTTGCGCTTCAGGGTGAAGGCGGCTCCGGCCCGATGGGGGTGAAGGCGATCGTCAACCACCTCAACAAGAGCCGGATCTATACGCGCCATGGCGGACGCTGGGGCATCGGCCAGCTTCACCGCGTGCTGACGCGGCGCACCTACATCGGCGAGCACGAGTTCAACAAGCGCACGAAAGCCGGAGAATTGAAGCCGGCGGTCGAGGTTGTCACCGTCGAGGTTCCGCCGATCATCGATCGCGACACCTTCGAAGCGGTGCAGAAGCTGATGCGCCATCGCAACCCGAAGGTCACGCCCGCGCGCGTTACCAGTGGACCGACGCTGCTGACCGGCATCTGCTTCTGCGCCAAGTGCGGTGGTGCGATGACAATCCGCACCGGCAAGAGCGGGCAGTATCGCTACTATGCCTGCTCGATCAAGGCACGGCAGGGAGAGACGGGATGTGCTGGCCGCTCGATCCCGATGGACAAGCTGGACGGTATCGTCATCGACCATATCGAGGAGCGGCTGTTGCAGCCTGAACGGCTCGAGGAGGTCCTGGCGAGCGTTCTCGACCATCGGCAGGAGCAGTCCAACCGGAGGCGAGAGCAGCTCGCCGAACTGCACAAGCGCATCGAGGATACGAAGATGCGGCTGCAGCGGCTCTACGACGGCGTTGAGGCCGGCGTATTCGATCCACGCGAACCGGCATTGGCTGAGCGGATAACTGGCCTGCGCGGCATTCACGACCAGGCCCAGGCCGATGCCTCACGGATCGAGGTGATGCTTCAGAGGTCGGGTGATAGAGCGATCACACCGGCAATGATCCGCAGATTCGCCCGCGCAGCACGCGAACGAATCCGTCTGGAAGGCGGTGGATACCGCCGTGAGCATCTGCGCGCGCTGGCGCAGCGAGTCGACGTCGCAGAGCGCGAAGTTCACATCGGCGGATCGACATATGAGCTGCTGAGGACATTGACGGGCACGAGCGAGGTTAAAACCCCAATGAAATCAGTGCCCATTTCTGTTCCGAAATGGCGGAGAGGATGGGATTCGAACCCACGAGAAGCTTTTGACCTCTACTCCCTTAGCAGGGGAGCGCCTTCGACCACTCGGCCACCTCTCCGGTGGCTTCCCGATACTGAAAACCCCGGGCACAATCAACAAGGGTTTCCATAAATCGGCAGCCACCCCCGCAGGCGCTCACTTGCTGTAGCGCAGCGTCAGCGAGAAGCGTGCGGTGCCGCCGAACCCTGCAGGCGGCTTCGGATAGGGTGCTGCGCGGCGCACTGTGGCCAGCGCCTCCCCGTCGAGAACCGGGTATCCGGAGCTCGACGTGACCCGCGCGGAGGCGAGATTGCCCGATCCGCCGATGCTGATCGACACTTTCACCGCGCCCTTCATGCCGCCGCGCGCGGCGGCATCCGGATAGCGCTTGTAGCGCTGGACATGGCTGTTGACCTTGCGCCCGTAGGCTTCCTTGTCTCCCGACGACGCGGCGGCGGATGCGACGGAGCCGGCGCGCGTCGCCTGCTGCGGCTTGCCTTTCGCCTTCGCGCCGCCCGGCGGCGAAGGGTCCGCCTCGGCCTTCGGCTTTTCGGGCTTTTCCGTGCGCGCGGCAGCGGCCGACCTGGTCTCCGTCTTGCGCGCCTTGGGCGGTTCCCGCGCTTTGTCGGTCTTTGTCGACGCGGCCGGCTTTTCGGCCGTCCTTCGCTCCGGTGCCGCCGCTTCCGGCTTCTTTGAGGGAACCGACGCGACGGGATTGGCTTCGGCGGCCGGGGGGAAGAACGGCTGCTCCGGAACAACGATCGCCGGCAGCATCGATTCCAGCGAGGGGCGGACGGCTAGCACAGGCTCCGGCGCGTCCTGCTTCTCGGCCACCTCTTCCGGCGTGGTTGCGGTGATGGGGGCTTCGACCAGCGGTGGAAGCGGCGAAAAGTCCGGCAGTGCCGTCGCGAGGTCGATCTCGGGATCGGATGCCGATTCGGCCGGCGCGGGAGCATCCTCGATGCTCTGCTCAGGCGCCGCAGCGATGTCGGTCAGTGGCGGAAGCGGCTCGAACCTTGGCAGCAATACCGAGTCAACGGGATCGAAGGAACGCGGCGTCTCGGCCTGCTCGGCCATTGGTTCCGAGATTTCGGGCCGAGGCTCGGCGGTTCTCGCGCCCGGCTCCGAACCGTCAACCGGTGCCGCCTCGTCGCGCGTCTCGTTCGCATCGCCGGCAACCGACGCCCCAGCGGCGGGCTCGGACGCGGACTCGATCACGATCTCGACGGAGATCGCGTCGGTCTCCGCCTCCAATCCCTCATGCGCGACCAGCACGCCGAAGCCTGCGATTGCCGCGGCGTGAAGCGTCAGGGAAGCGGCCAGGACGGCAACGTTCCAGCGCCTGCGGGCCGGCGGCGCGGCGAGACCATCACCGGTTTCGACGGCGTCCGGCGAGGATACGGCGGTGTCTTCGCTCTCCATGACAAGCCACGGAAATTCCACCGGAAACGCGCTGTCCGATCCAATCCGCGCGGGCGCAACGCCCTCCGGCGCCGCATCGCCGTCTCCCACGGCCAGGATCGACGGCCACTGAATCACGGCCGCCCCCCTTCCGACAGTGTCAGCGGCGCGAGCACCAGCTTGCCCGCCTCATAGGCGACATGGGCAGTGACACCATAGACCGAGCGCAGCAGATCGGCATCGAGTACTGTCCCCGGCTCGCCGTCGGCCGCCACCCGTCCACGGTCGAGCACGACAACGCGGTCGCACCAGCGCGCCGCGAGCGTCAGATCGTGCAGCGAGACGAGCACGCAGCGCCCCTTGGCGGCGACGGCGCGGAACGCCAGCATCATGGAAATCTGGTGGGCCGGGTCGAGGCCCGAGGCCGGCTCGTCGGCGATTAGGAAGGGCGTGTCCTGCGCCACCGCGCGGGCGGCCAGCACCCTCGCCTGCTCGCCGCCCGACAGTTGCGTTGCCGGCCGTTCGGCCAGCCCGTCCACATCGAGCAGGCGCATCGCCTCGGCGGCGATTGCTTCGTCCGCCACGGAAGGTTTCTGCCCGTAGGCGCGCCAGGGTATGCGGCCGAGCATGACCAGTTGCCGGACCGCGAGAGCCCAGCCGATGGTCTTCTCCTGCGGCAGGAACGCGATTTTTCGCGCGCGCTCGCTCGACGCCAGGGTGGACAGCGCGCGATCCCCCAGCAGCACATCCGGCGTGTCGAGCAGGCCGACCAAGGCGCGCATCAGCGTCGACTTGCCGGCGCCGTTGGGGCCGAGCAGGCCGACCACCTCGCCGGGGCCGAGTTCGAGCGAGACGCCGTCGAGGACCTCGCGCCCCGAGAGTTCGACCGAGAGGTTCGTGGTCGACAGCCGCATCAGAACGCCTCCCGCCTGGTTCGGGCTACAAGCCAAAGGAAGAAGGGGGCGCCGATGAGCGCGGTGAGCACTCCGACATTGAGCTCGCGAGCCGGGATGGCGACGCGCACTGCGACGTCGGCTGCAAGCAGGAGTGCTGCGCCGCCGAGGCCGGCCGGCAGGATCAGGCTGCCCGGCATGCGGTCGGTGAGTGGACGGATCAGATGCGGCATGACTAGGCCGACGAAGCCGATCGCGCCGGCAACGGCCGTCGCCGCACCCACCATCAGCGCCACGCCGCCAACGACGAACAGTCGCGCGCGGCGCAGGTCGATTCCGAGGCTTGCGGCGCTTTCCTCGCCCAGCGTCAGCGCGTCCAATGCCCGGCTCGACGCGAACAGCAGCATCGCACCCGCCGCCATCAGCGGCAGGGCGATCACGACGTGTACCATCGACCGGTCCTTCAGCGAACCGAGCAGCCAGAAGATGATCTCGTAGCTGGCGAAGGGATTGGGCGACAGGTTCAGCGCCAGCGAGGTCAGCGCCCCGGCAAGACTGGTGAGCGCTACGCCGGAGAGGATCAGCGTCAAAGTCGAGCCGTGGCGCGCCGCGATGGCGAGCAGCAGCAGCACCGAAGCGACCGCCCCGACCAGCGCGCCGGCGGGCAGCGCCAGGATCGAGGCGCCCGCCAGCCCGCTGTAGAACACGGTGACTGCACCCAGCGACGCCGAGGCCGAGACGCCGATGATCCCAGGCTCCGCCAGCGGATTGCGCAGAAATCCCTGGAGGGCCGCGCCCGACGCGCCGAGTGAAAAGCCCACCATCAGGCCGAGCAGAGCGCGCGGCAACCTGATCTCGCGCAGGATGATCGCCGCCGCCTCATCGCCGCCGGCAACGAGGGCGCGCAGGCTGTCGACCGGACCGTAGTTCGCGGGTCCGGTCAGCAGCGACAGCAGGAAGAACACCCCGACGCAGGCCGAAAGCGCGAGGATCAGCGAACGGCGGCTCATGGCGCGTGCCCGCCCGTCGCCTGGCAGGAGACGATGCGCCGCCGCGCGTCCGCCAGCGCCTTAACGGCCTCGATCACGAAAGGCCCGCCGCAGGAGGCGGAGCCACGCGGCAGATGGATGCGCAGCGTGCCCTGCCCCAGCGCGCGGATGGCCGGATGCGAAGCGATCAGGTCGGCGAGCGCCGGCGTGTCCGCCAAGGGTTCCGGCAGCACGACGATGTCGGGCCTCTTTTCGACCAGCAATTCGAGTGGAAAGGGCGCCATGCCGACATAGCCGAGCTCGGCGGCGATGTTGCGCAGGCCGGCAGCCTGCATCGCCGAATCGACCAGCGAGCCGGCGCCCATGGCGATGCCGTTCTGGTCGTAGGCGATCGCTGCCGGGTCGGCACCGCAGCGCTCAGATTCGATGCGCGACAGATCGCTTTCGAAGGTGGCCGCCATGCCTTCGGCTCTCGAGCCGGCGCCGAGGATCGTGCCCATGCGCCGGATCTCGCCCGGAATCGTGTCCAGCGTCTGCGAATACTGGAATTCCTCGATCCGGTAGCCAAGCCGGCGCAAAAGCGGCGTGGTGTTGTGCAGCGAATAGGCGCCCGTCACGACGATATCCGGCTTCGCGACCAGCACCTCCTCGGCGAGCCCGCGATTGTGCGGATAGGAAGCCGCGAGCGCTGAGTGGTAGGACAGGCCGGGATCGGACGCGAGTTCAGACACCGAGACGAGCTGGCCGGGTGCCGCGAGCAGCATTGCCAGCTGGTCGGTGCAGACATTGAGCGACATCACACGGGCAGGCGGCGCGGCAGGCGCCGCACCGGTTAAGCTCAGGATCAGACACGACGCGATTAGCGGCGCCATCCCCCCGCATCGGAGAGATGTCCGGCAGGACAGAGGGGGGCGCGAAAGACCGCGTCCCTGCTCTTTTGCCGCCGGACGTTTTTCCATCAGAAGGTCGCCTTGAAGCCGGCGTAGACTGCGGCGCCCGGCGTACCGAAGCCACGGACCAGCTGGTAGTCCTGGTTGAGCAGGTTCTCGCCGCGCAGATAGACCTCAGTCGCCTCCGTCGGCTTGTAAGCTATCCGCGCATCGATCAGCAGATAGTCCTTCAGCTTCACGTCAAAGGCGGATCCGCCGGAGCCGACGCGGTCCGTGACATTGACCACGCCGTGAGCGGTAGCCGTGATGCTCCACTTCTCAGCCGGACGCACGGTCGCGGTCAGCCCGATGTCGTGCTCGGGTATGCGCGGGCGGGGCTGGCCGTCCGGCTGGCGGGTCCGCGTATAGGTATAAGCCCCACCAAGGTCGAGCCAAGACGTCGCGGCCCAGGTCAGCGACGCCTCGATGCCGTTGCGGTGAGTTACGCCTGGGACCTGGACATAGGAGAATGTGGAATAGGAGTAGTCGATTAGGTTCTCGGTATCGAGCTGGAAGTAGGTCAGGTCCGCGACTAGCCGCCCGTCAAGGAAGCGCTGTTCGACGCCGACGTCGAAGCCAAGGCTCTCCTCCGGCTGAAGGTCCGGATTGCCCGTGCCGAACGGGGCATAAAGCTCGTAGAGGCTCGGCGCGCGGAAGCCGGTGCCGACCGAGGCGTGGAACTTGGTGCCGCTGCCGGGAAGAAGATAGGCGCCGGAGAAACGATAGGTGCCATAGCCGCCGAACTCGCTATGCTCGTCGTGCCGGTAGGCCGCCGTCAGCGTCAGATTGTCTACGGGATCGAGCACCAGTTGCCCCCACGCGCCCGCGATCGACATGTCGTCGGAGGTGTTGGTGCCGAAATTGTCCGTGGCGGCGGCGAACTGCTGTTCGTAATCGGCGCCGAACTGCACGGTCGCCCAATCGGCGGCGTCGAAGGCCCCCTGATAATCGAACTTGTGACGGCGACCCTTCCAATTGCCGACGAAGTCGCTGCGGATGGGGCCGCCCCCGAAATCGAACACGGCCGCGCTGGTTATGTCCCGGTCGATGTCGAAGATCTGTGCCGACACCGTGTTGCGGAAGCGGCCGTCGAGAAGGTCGAGATTGAAGCCCAGCCGCCCCGCTTTCTGCGTGGAACGGGTGACATTGACCTCATTGTCCGTCGGCGGGTTGCCGCTGTCGTCGTAGTCGCCACTCGAATTGATGAACAGCGCGGAGCCGAAGACCGAGAATTGCTCCGAGAGCTTCTTCTCGCCGGCGAAGGTTGCGGTAACGTTGCGATAAGAGTCGCGCTCGAGTGCATTGGGTGTCGAATCCACCAATGGATTACCGTTGACGAGCGCCGAGGAGATGCCGTCGGTCGACAGACCGTAGATGCTGGCCGCCGCTTTGCCAGTGTCGCTGGCGCCGCTCAGCGTATAGCCGCCGCGCACCGTGCCGAAGGAACCACCTTCCATCATCACGTCGTGATGGATGCCGGGCTCGATGTCGCCGAGCGTCGAGATGCCGATGACGCCAGCCACCGCGTCGGAGCCGTAGAGCGTGCTCTGCGAGCCTTTCAGAACCTCGATCGCCGTGACCCCGCCGGACAGCAGATGCTGGTAGGAGGTCTGCACCTGCGTCGAGGTCGGATCGGAGATGTCGATGCCGTTGAACAGCGTCTTGACATATTTCTTGTCGGCGCCACGAACCGACACGCTGGCCTCCTGACCGGTACCACCGGGCGAGGCGACGTGGACGCCGGGAACCAGCGTCAGGTAGTCGAGGACAGTCGGCTTCTTCTGCTTCTCGATGTCTTCCTTCGTGACCTTCTCGACTTTCGAACCGGTCTTGGCCTTGTCGCCGGGCGCCCGATTCGGGGTCACCACGATCTCGCCGATGTCGATCTCCTGCGCACCCGCCGGTGCCATGCCGGCGAGAAGAATGGCCGCAAGCGCGCTCTGCGCCGCCAGCACGAATGCCGATTTTCTATAGATTTGCATATCATAACCCCCACCGGACCGCGCCGGTATAGACTGCGTTCGCGCTGGTGGGGTCTTGTCGAGTCCCGTGCCAGCGATGACGAATGTCACCGCTGTTCGAGACAGCCCCGGAAGCTCCCCGCATCCGGAAGGTGACGTCGCAGGCAGGTCTCCTGGCTCACGGCTCAGCGGCACATCCGCCTTCCCGGGCATTGCGCCCAGTGGCTTGTTGGATGCGCCTCACCGCTCACAGTTGCGGGGGCAGCTACGGACTGGGGACAGGTCCCGCTCCGTATTCCCTTTTCATCCGCGCCCCGAAAGACGCGGAAACCTTCGACAGGAGTGTCGTAACAATCCGGCCTTGTTCGGTCAATCGGGCGACGCCGCGTCAGCAAATATGGCGGACACGCATACGCCTGGCATGCGGATTGCTGATTCCCCAGTGATTCGAGGCAGTTCGGTTCGACAGGCAATGCGCAAAAAGTGCGCGCGGCGAGCCGAAACCGGAAGCAGCGCGACCGCAACCGCGCCAATTGCACAAATCGCGGTCAGTCGGCCGTCACATTTCCGCAACAGGCCCGCCGCAACCAGACGGGATTGCGGCGAAACCGCGACGTTTTTGTTGAACTGGCTAGGGAACTCCCGCAAAAAGGACGCAAGGGACGCGCGGCAGTCGACCGCTGGCGCTTTCGGGACATTCTAAACGGAGAGCATAATATGAACATCAGGGGCCTTCTTCTCGGCTCGGCGGCTGCCCTCGCAGCGGCGACCGGTGCAAATGCTGCGGACGCCGTCATGGCTCCGGAGCCGGAGCCGGTGGAATACGTTCGCGTTTGCGACGCCTACGGCGCAGGCTTCTTCTACATCCCCGGCACCGAGACCTGCCTGCAGATCTCCGGCTATATCTGGTATCAGTTTGGGGCGGAAGGCTGGGAAAATGCGGGCGACACCTATGCCTACCAGGGGCAGAGCCATCCGTTTGGCTTTGATGACGGCTGGTACAAGAACATTGAGGCCCGTGTGAACTTCGACGCCCGCTCCGAGACAGAATGGGGCACGCTTCGTTCTTACATCCGCTTCCAGGCGTCCTGGAACGGTGTGGGTGATGGTGCCGTCGCTGCGGATCAGGCTTATATCGAACTCGGCGGTTTCCGCGCCGGTTATACTGAATCGGCCTGGGTGGACTCGCAGGTTGGTGGCGTGTCGAGCTGGGGCTCGCATTCCTGGTCGGGCATGTCCTACGGCTGGCAGCAGCGCGCTGTGATGGCCTACAGCTTCCAGTCGAACGGCTTCTTTGGAGTGCTCTCGCTCGAAGACGACGCGCTGGCCGGGGAAGGTTATCTGCCGGACGTCGTAGCTATCGTCGGCTACAGCGCCGGTTGGGGTGGCGTTTGGGGTAAGGCGGCTTACGACGAGGGTGACGACTCCTTCGCCGCTTCGCTCGGTGCCCAGTTCAACATCCCGAACATGAACGGCTCGTCGCTGCGTGTCATCGGCTGGTACTCTGAGACCGCGACCAACAAGTATGGCATCCTCTATGACGCCGGTCTGCCGCTGTTCAACGTGCAGGCTGCCGAGTGGTCGATCATGGCGTCGTACAACCACGTCTTCACCGACACGTTCAGCGCCAGCGTGGCTGGTCAGTATTTCGCGGGCTTCACGGGCTTCCCGGATGCTTATCTCGCGGAACTCTCGCTGGTGTGGCTCCCGGTCACGAACTTTGAAGTTCGCTCCGAGATCGCTTATGCGAAGACCGACGGTTTCGACGGTACCGCATCCGGCTGGCTCCGCTTCACCCGTTACTTCTGATCTTTCGATCAGATCGCTTCTCAAAGACCCGGCGGGCAACCGCCGGGTCTTTTGCTGTCTGGACCAAGCGAGCGGGATTGCAGGCGGCGATCGAGAGACACTAGTCTCGGACTGCCAAGGAGCCCGCCATGACCGCCCTGCCCTTTACCCGCAAAGACATCACGCTCGCCAACTGGCGTGAGCCGCCATTTCACACATGGTCGTTCCACAATGTAAGCGAATTCGTTCCAACGGCGGTTATCTCCACCGGCACCGAGGACGGGAGAGACAATCCCGGCACCGGACCGCTCGAGGGAATGATGCTTACCTGTCCGGACGGCGCGCGGATCTCCGCCACCGATCATTTGGCACGATCCCATGGAGACTGCTTCGTCGCGATGCGTGATGGCAATATCTTCGCCGAGTGGAACGCTCCGCACGGTTCGACGGTCCGGCCGCATCTCATCTTCTCCATCTCGAAATCGGTGACCGGCATGCTTGCCGGCATCGCGGTCGGCGAGGGCAAGCTCGATTCCGCGGCGCCCGTGTCGCGCTATTTAGACGTTCAACCCGGCTCCGCGTACGAAGCGGCCACGGTGCGCGACCTGCTCGACATGACCGTCAGCCTCGATTTCGTGGAGGACTACCTCGACCACGAAGGCGATTTCGACCGCTACCGGCGCTCGATGCTGTGGAATCCCGAGCGGCCAGGCACCACGCCCGAAACGATGGAACAGGTACTTGCTTCACTTCCGCGCCTGCCCGGGCCGCACGGCAAGGTGTTCGCCTACGCTTCTCCCAACACCGACATGCTCGGCATAGTCATCGAGCGTGCGACCGGCATCCGCCTGCACGACTATCTGCGCGATCGGCTCTGGCAGCCGATGGGCGCGCGCGGCCCGGCTTATGTCTCTGTCGACCGGGTGGGCGCTGCGCGCGCCGCAGGTGGAATGTGCGTGACGGCGCGCGATCTCGCCCGGCTCGGCCAACTCGTTCTCGACGGCGGCCGGCGCGGCGGACGCCAGATCATCCCGGCGGACTGGGTCGACGACATGCGCAGGAACGGCGACCGACAGGCCTGGATCGACGGCAATTTCGCCTCGTCCTTCCCCCACGGGCGCTACCGCTCGTGCTGGTATCAGATCGGCAGCGAGCGCGATCACTTCGCCGGCGAGGGCATCCACGGCCAGCGGCTTCTCGTCGATCCTGTTTCGCGCGTCGTGATCGTCAAGTTCTCGACCGTTCCCTTGCCCAGCGACGAGGCTGCGACGGTGCTCGATTTCGCGATGCTGTCCCAGATCGCAGCCGCTTTGTGATTGGTTGGCAACAATTCTAGCTATCCGCTCGACGAATTGAAGGACCCGGCATATCCGGGTCTTTCGCTTACGGGCGATTGTTGAGGCCGCGCGAATTCTCTAAGGAAGTCCCGCCCGCAACCGAGCCGCCGACATGACCCGCCCCCGCCTCACTGCCCTTGCCGCTACGCTGCCCGCGACTGTCCCTTTCGTCGGACCTGAGACGCAGGAGCGGCAGCGCGGCCGGCCGTTCCGCGCCCGCATCGGCGCCAACGAGAACGGGTTCGGCGCCTCGCCGAGAGTCGCCGAGGCGATGGCGAGCGCAGCGGCGGACATGTGGAAATACTGCGATCCGGAGAACTTCGATCTGCGGCAGCTCGTGGCCGCTCACCACGGCGTCGCGCCGGAAAACATCGCGATCGACGGAGGCATAGACGGGCTTCTCGGCCTCATCGTGAGGCTCTTCGTCGAACCGGGACAGCCGGTGGTCACCTCGCTCGGCGCCTATCCCACCTTCAACTACCACGTCGCCGGCTTCGGCGGCCGGCTCGTCACCGCGCCCTATCGTGACGACCGCGAGGACATCGAGGCCTTGCTCGACGCCGTGAAGCGGGAGCACGCACCGCTCGTCTATCTCGCCAATCCCGACAATCCGATGGGCACGTGGTGGGAGGGCAGCGAACTCCAGCGCTTCATCGAAGCGCTACCCGAGACGACGCTGCTCGTGCTGGACGAGGCCTATACCGAAATGGCGCCCGCCTCCACGCGCCCTCCCCTCGACGTCGCGCGGCCGAACGTGCTGCGCATGCGCACGTTCTCCAAGGCCTACGGTCTTGCCGGCATGCGCTGCGGCTACGCGATCGGCGAGACTGAGACGATCCGCGCTTTCGACAAGGTGCGCAATCATTTCGGCATGAGCCGGATTACGCAGGTGGCCGCCGCCGCCGCGATCCAGGACCAGGACTGGCTCGCGGACGTGCTCAGCCGTATCGCCGGCGGCCGGCGCCGCATCGAGGCGATCGCCGCCGACAACGGTCTTGCCGCTCTCCCCTCCGCGACCAATTTCGTCACCATCGACTGCGGCGCGGACGGCGCCTACGCCATGAAGGTGATGCAGTCGCTGATCGCCCGCGATGTCTTCGTGCGTAAGCCGATGGCGCCCGGGCTCGACCGCTGCATCCGCGTCAGTTGTGGACCGGAACCCGAACTGGCGATCTTCGCCGAGGAACTGCCCGGCGCGCTCGCCGCCGCGCGCGGCCACTGACTGGGTCAGGTCGCGACACGCACCAGAAGCTTGCCGAAATTCTGCCCCTCCAGCAGGCCGATGAAGGCGTCCGGAGCGTTTTCCAAACCGTCGACGATGTCCTCGCGGTAACGCACCTTGCCTTCAGAAATCCAGCCGGCCATGTCGCGGTAGAAGGCCGGACGCTGATCGAGAAACTCGCGCTGGATGAAGCCGCGGATGGTGAGGCTGCGCGTCAGCACCTCGCGCATCATGGTCGGCAAGCGATCCGTGCCCGAATGCTCTGTCGCGTTGTATTGCGCGATAAGGCCGCAGACCGGCACGCGCGCGAACTCGTTCAACAGGGGAAAGACCGCGTCCCAGACATGGCCGCCGACATTCTCGAAATAGACGTCGATGCCGTCCGGGCAGGAGGCCTTGAGTTCCGCGGCAAAGTCGGGCGAACGGTGGTCCACGGCCGCGTCGAAGCCGAGTTCGCTTCGCACGAAGGCGCATTTTTCCGGCCCGCCGGCTATTCCAACAGCGCGCGCTCCCTTGATCCGCGCGATCTGGCCGACGACGGAACCGACGGCCCCGCTCGCCGCCGCCACTACGATCGTCTCGCCCGCTTTCGGGCGGCCGATCGTCAACAGGCCGGCATAGGCGGTGAAGCCCGGCATGCCGAGTACGCCGAGCGCGGTCGAGACCGGGGCAGCGGCCGGATCCAGCTTGCGCAATCCCGCTCCGTCCGAAATAGCGAAGCTCTGCCAGCCGGTATGGGCGAGCACGATGTCGCCGACGCCGAACTTGGCGTTGCGGCTCTCGGCCACCCGCGCGACGGTGCCGCCTTCCATCACGGCGCCGATTTCCACCGGCTTGGCGTAGGACTTCGCATCGCTCATACGGCCGCGCATGTAGGGGTCGAGCGACAGGAAAAGCGTTTCCAACAGAACCTCGCCATCGCGCAGGGCGGGGACATCGACCGTCTCGAGGCGAAAATCCGTCGGCTTCGGCCGGCCGTGCGGCCGTGATGCGAGAACGATCCGGGTGTTGGTGGGCATCGTGTTTCCTCCGTCTGTCGCGGTTCCGGCCCTCGAGCGGCGCTCCAGGCTAGAGACTACGCCTCACATGCTCCAGTGACACCGGAAAGGCCAGTCCGGCGGGCCAGGTTCACATTCATGCAGGGCGCCCTGGCGAGAGATGACCACTCCGGATGGCGACCCGCGGGGTGCGGACGGTTCTTAGACCAAAGCATAGGACTTATTGCTTCGCAGATGAGAGCCGATCGCCCCGATCCTCTACGCCAGCGGCCTTAATGCGTGGATCCTTTCTTCCATTGATGCCGGTTGCCCGACAGCGGAGTATCTGCTTTCGGGCGACCACGGCGCCCATAGGAGTCTGTTGCATGCTCGAAAATCTCACCGGTGAACAGGCCGGTCTTTGGGCTCAGGTCGTCGCCCTTTGGGACATGGCGGTCCGGCGCGACGTCATATCCATCGCCAATGCACTGCATCCCGCCTACAGCGGCTGGGTGACGGGCAACGAGCGGCCGCACGACTTCCAGGCGGCGATGGCGTCCGTCGGGCCCCCATCCCCACCGATACGCCGCTATGATCTGACGCCCCTGCACGTTGCGGTCTTCGACGGCGTCGCTGGCGTCGCGCACTACACCTACGAAGCCGAGGTGGACTCCGGCGGAGACCGTATTCAGAGCATCGCCGGCCGGTGGACCGAAATGTATCTGCGAAAGAACGGCGCCTGGCAGATGGTCTCGGTCAGCGGAGGGCCTGACGGACAGCGCTGATGCGTTCGGACTGCCCATAGCGTGGGCCCTCGAGGCGCCGCCGCGCTATATCAGAGTGGAAACGAGTACCTTGAATTAAATGAACGATCGTTTTATTCTTCAACTATCTGGAGGAGAGTATGGCGCGCACCACGGGTTCCGACGGCGAACGCACCGAGGCGGCGATCCGCGAGGCGGCGCTGAAGCTGATCGCACGGCGCGGCTACGAGGCGATGTCCATGCGCCAGCTCGGCGACGAGGTCGGCGTGCAGGCGGCCGCGCTCTATCGCTACTTTCCAAACAAGGAAGAGCTGCTCTTCACCCTCCTGCGCGAGCATATGGAGGGGCTGATCGCGTCCTGGGATGTGGCTCGGCCTGCCGTGCGCGATCCGTTCGGCAGCCTGTCGGCCTTCGTGCGCAACCATATCGGGTTTCACGTTGCGCGGCGTCATTCCACCCATGTCTCGAACCTCGAGCTGCGCAGCCTTTCACCCGCGAAGCTCACCGCCATCCTCAGGATGCGCAACACCTACGAGAAGGAGCTGCGCCAGATCCTGCGCGACGGCGCCGAGACGGGCGCCTTCGCCATCGACGATGTCGGACTTACCGCGATGGCGATCATCCAGATGATCACCGGCGTCATCGTCTGGTTCCGCCCCGACGAACGGCTCTCGGTGGAAGAGGTCGCGGAAACCTATCACGCGATGACGATGCGGCTTGTCGGCGCGGCGGCGCCGGCCGAAGCCCCGCAGATCGAACGGCGGGCAAATACGCAGAGCTAGGGAGGCACCATGTACAACAACACACTCAATTTCGGCCACGGCGACGACATCGATGCGCTGCGCGACATGGTTCGCCGCTTCGCGCAGGAGCGCATCGCGCCGATCGCCGCCGACATCGACCGCTCCAACGAGTTCCCCGCACATCTGTGGCAGGAACTCGGAGCGCTCGGCTTGCTCGGCATTACCGCCGAGCCGGACTTCGGCGGCTCGGGAATGGGCTATCTGGCGCAGGTCGTCGCCGTGGAGGAGGTTTCGCGCGCGTCTGCCTCGGTCGGCCTGTCGTACGGTGCGCATTCGAATCTTTGCGTCAACCAGATAAGCCGCTGGGGTACCGCCGAACAGAAGGCCCGCTTCCTGCCTGACCTATGCTCGGGCGAGAAGGTCGGCGCGCTCGCGATGTCGGAATCGGGCTCCGGCTCGGACGTCGTCTCGATGCGGCTGTGGGCCGAGAAGAAGAATGATCGCTATGTGCTCAACGGCTCGAAGATGTGGATCACCAACGGGCCGGATGCCGGCACGCTCGTCGTCTATGCCAAGACCGATCCCGAGCGCGGCTCGCGCGGGATCACCGCCTTCGTTCTGGATACTTCCACCCCCGGCTTCTCGGTCGCACAGAAGCTCGACAAGCTCGGCATGCGCGGTTCCAACACCGGCGAGCTCGTCTTCGAGGACGTCGAGGTTCCGTTCGAGAACGTGCTGCACGAGGAGGGCCGCGGTGTCGAGGTGCTGATGAGCGGGCTGGACTACGAGCGCGTGGTGCTCGCGGCTGGTCCTGTCGGCATCATGGCCGCCTGCATGGACGTGGTGGTTCCCTATGTCCACGAGCGCAAACAGTTCGGGCAACCGATCGGCGAGTTCCAGCTCGTCCAGGGCAAGCTCGCCGACATGTATTCCACGATGAATGCCTGCCGCGCCTATGTCTACGCCGTGGCCCAAGCCTGCGACCGCGGCCAGACCACCCGCAAGGACGCCGCCGGCTGCGTGCTCTACGCGGCCGAGAAGGCGACGCAGGTCGCGCTCGACGCGATCCAGCTTCTCGGCGGCAACGGCTATGTCAACGACTATCCGACCGGCCGCCTGCTGCGCGACGCCAAGCTCTACGAGATCGGCGCCGGGACGAGCGAGATCAGGCGCTGGCTGATCGGCAGGGAGATCATGGGGGAAGGGTGACCCGCGCGACGCTTCCGCCGCGCGGGGTATTTCACAGCGCCACTCCCCTGGCCTGCGCCCAGCGGTCAAGGACCTTCCGCTCGTCCACCGTCGCCAGCCGATTGGCAAAGCCGCGGATCTGCACGGCCCGGTCGTAGCGGTCGAGCTCGATCGTCAGCAGCCGCGACACGTCCTTGCCGCTGCGGTGCCTGAGCGACCAGATCGAGGCCTGGCCGGCGATGCACTTGCCCGCATAGGACCACACGCAGTGATGCATCGCGCGCGTTTCGGCGACCAGATCCTCGGCGCTGGTCAACTGCGCGACCACGAACTCCTCGCGCCGCGCCTTCGCCTGCTTGCCCGGCGGCTGCCAGGTCCAGTCCTGGAGACGCGATCCCGGCCAGCGTGCCTCGCGCATCGCCTTCTCGTCGGCGAAGCGCCGGCGCATCGCCTCGATCCGCGCGATCGCCGCCATGTCGCGGTGCCACTCGGCCGACATGCGGCGCAGCGAGCCGAGCGTCCGCCCCTTCAGGCTGAAGCCGCGGTTCCGCTGCCTGGCCGCGGCGAGGTAGTCGCAGAGATCGTCGATCTCTTCGACCGTCGCCGGGTTGGCGCAGAAGAAGCGCGCCGCCTCGCGCCAGAAGCCGATCTCGGCCCTGGGCGTGCGCGCGATCTTCGACCTTGCGATACGCGACGCGATGGCCGGATCGTCCGTCGTGGAGCGGGCGATGGCCAGCCAGAACGCCTGCTCGAAGGACAGGTCGCCCGAGGCGTTGAGGAAGGCATGCACCTCCTTGCGCGTCATCCACTGCGATGCGCCGGCCTTGTAGAGCGACTCGCCCTTCGCCGCCGCCACATACCAGCGCTTGCGCAGCGTCGCCTCGTCCGCCTCGATCCCGCCAGGGTCGAGCCAGATCCGCTCGAGATGCGCAGGCACGGCATAGCGCGCGAAGAGGTGGCGCGCCGCGGCGAGCCTGAGCCGGCCGGGGTCGCGCGTCTTCAGCTTCGGTCGCCATTCGTGCGCGGGCCGGACAATGGCGTCGAACAGGCCGGCTTTGGCCTCCTTCAGCGCATTTTCGAAATCGGGCGCGGGACGGGACGCCGCGAAAACGCGGCGCAGCGTCGCCTCATAGGCCGCGTTACGCTGGCGCTCGGCCTCCTGCCGGCGCTTCATCATGGAACGTGCCATGGTCGTTCATCCTGGAAACGGGTCTGTCTGCCGGACGCAATGCGAGCGCCGGCGCGGATAGCGTGGCTCTCGGATTGACGGTCATGACAGTCTCCTCCTGGACAAACGGGCGCTTCCCCAACGGCAGCGCGGAGCGGTCAGCTAAAGACCGATCGGGGCGGGATTGTGGCCGGCCCGTCTTCCCCCTACCCCGCGCATGCTCGCGCTGCTAAACCGTCACCAAGCCACGAAGGCCATAGGGAGCGCCCTTCATCCATGCCCGTCATCCAGTCCCAGATCTCCACCGCTTCCGATGCCTTCCGCGCCAATGCCGAGAAGATGCGCGGGCTTGTCGCCGACATCGCCGCCAAGGCGGCCATCGTCGAGCAGGGCGGCCCCGAAGACCAGCGAGAGCGCCATGTCGCCCGCGGCAAGCTGTTGCCGCGCGACCGCCTGGCGCAGCTGCTCGACACCGCCGCGCCGTTTCTCGAGATCGGCCAGTTTGCGGCCTGGGACATGTATGGCGGCGATATCGCGTCGGCCGGCATGATCGCCGGCATCGGCCGGATCGAGGGCCGCGAATGCATGGTCGTCGTCAACGACGCCACGGTGAAGGGCGGCACCTATTATCCGCTGACGGTCAAGAAGCACCTGCGCGCGCAAGAGATCGCGCGGGAAAACAACCTCCCCTGCATCTATCTGGTCGATTCCGGCGGCGCCAACCTCCCCAACCAGGACGAGGTCTTTCCCGACCGCGAGCATTTCGGCCGCATCTTCTTCAACCAGGCGAACCTCTCGGCCGCCGGCATTCCGCAGATCGCCTGCGTCATGGGCTCCTGCACCGCCGGCGGCGCCTATGTGCCGGCGATGTCCGACGAGACGATCATGGTGCGCAACCAGGCCACCATCTTCCTCGGCGGCCCGCCGCTGGTGAAGGCCGCGACCGGCGAGGAGGTCTCGGCCGAGGATCTCGGCGGGGCGGAGGTCCACACCCGCCAGTCGGGCGTTGCCGATCACTATGCGATGAACGACGCGCATGCGCTCGCCATCACCCGGCGGATCGTGCGAAACCTGAATCGGAAGAAGGCGATAGGCCTCGCGCTTGAGAAACCGATTCCGCCGCTTCACGCGCCGGAGGAGATTTATGGCATCGTGCCGCAGGACACGCGCCAGCCCTACGACGTGCGCGAGATCATCGCCCGCATCGTCGACGGGTCCGAGTTCGACGAGTTCAAGGCGAACTATGGCACGACGCTGGTCACCGGCTTCGCCCGCCTGCACGGGCTTCCCGTCGGCATCATCGCCAACAATGGCGTGCTGTTCTCCGAAAGCGCGCTCAAGGGCGCGCATTTCATCGAACTGTGCACGCAGCGGAAGATCCCGCTGGTCTTCCTGCAGAACATCACCGGCTTCATGGTCGGGCGCAAATACGAGGCCGGCGGCATCGCCAAGGACGGCGCCAAGCTGGTCACGGCGGTCGCCACCGCCCGCGTGCCGAAGGTCACCGTCATCATCGGCGGCTCGTTCGGCGCGGGCAATTACGGCATGTGCGGCCGGGCCTATTCGCCCCGCTTCCTGTGGATGTGGCCCAACGCCCGCATCTCGGTCATGGGCGGCGAACAGGCCGCGACGGTACTCGCGCTGGTCAAGCGCGAGGGCATCGAGCGCAGGGGCGGTGCATGGAGCGCGCAGGAGGAAGCCGCCTTCCGCGCGCCGATCCTGGAGAAATACGAGCGCGAGGGACACCCGCTCTACTCCTCCGCCCGGCTGTGGGACGACGGCATCATCGACCCGGCGCGCACGCGCGAGGTGCTGGCGCTCAGTCTCTCCGCGGCACTGAACGCCGAGGTGGAGGAAACTAAGGTCGGTGTCTGGAGAATGTGACGTTTTCCCGGAGACGTGAGAACCAATGCCCCAGCACCGCATTTACACGACGAGCTTCGCCAGCGTTTACCCGCACTATGTCGCCAAGGCCGAAAAGAAGGGCCGCACAAAGGCGGAGGTCGACGAGATCATCTCCTGGCTGACAGGGTATAGCCCGAGCGACCTCGCAACCGTCCTGGACGACAAGACCGACTTCGAGACCTTCTTCGCGCAAGCCCCTCGCCCCAATCCGGCCCGCGGCCAGATCAAGGGTCTGATCTGCGGCATCCGCGTCGAGGAGATCGAGGAGCCGCTGATGCGCGAGATCCGCTATCTCGACAAACTGATCGACGAACTGGCGAAGGGCAAGGCGATGGAGAAGATCCTGCGGGCTGCGTGAGGATGCCGATTGGCGACTCACGCCCGCATGAATCGGTATTTCCTCGCTTCTGCCTCTCCATTGCCGTAAGAGCGGCAATGGAAAAAGATCAATTCGACACACCCATCACCGTCAAGGTCGACGCAACGAGTGCACTTCTCACGCTGAGAACCGCCCGCGACACTTCGGATTTCCTCCTCAACCGTTGGCCCGGCAAGCGCACCGACAAGCATCGGGCAGCGCTGCAAGCCTGTTCGGATGTCCAGAATGCGGGCAAGCCCGCCATGGCCGCGCGACGCGCCTTCGTCGCGGCTGCCCGCGAGGCCGGCGTCTTCACCGACCAAAAAGCCATGGCCGCGACGGGCTAGTGGTTCGATTCCGACATTTGCATCCGCGTGATGCTCAGGCGAATGTCGGAATCAAAAGTCCACCGGCAAGCATATGATTCCAGTGGACCTTTGAATCTCGACATTCGCATGTTCGACGTGATGTCGAAGGGAATGCGAACGTCGGATTCGATCCTCTAGTCTTCGGATTCCACCGACGACTCGACCTTCGGTTCGGCATCAGCCTTGTCGACGGCTCGCTCCCTCGCGGCCGTTTTCGCGGCGAGCTTCTCGGCCTTCTTCTTCGCCTTGGCGCGATCCCGGTCCTGGCGTTCCTGATTGTAGTTTGGCGGTCTCGCCATATCTCGATCTCCTTGAGTGAACCCTGCCTATTGCGATCAAGCGCGCAAAGCAACCTGCGTAGGCCGGGACCACTCGTGGACGCAGAACGGCTCGCCTCGGGCGGGACGGCCGAGCGCGCGGGCGACCGGCCACTCTCACGTCTCGACCGCGGGCTTGCGCGTTCGCCACAGCGAGTAGCCGACGCCGGCGGCGAGGATCGCGAAGGTGACGCCAAGCGACCATTCCGGCGGGAACTTCGTCCAGCCGAACAGGTCGGCGACGAAGATCTTCGACCCGATGAAGACAAGCAGGACCGCCAGCGCCGGTTTCAGATAGGCGAAGCGATGGATGATCGCAGCGAGCGCGAAATAGAGCGCACGCAGCCCGAGAATGGCGAAGATGTTCGACGTATAGACGATGAACGGGTCTGTCGTGATCGCGAAGATTGCGGGCACCGAATCGACCGCGAAGATCACATCCGCGACCTCGATCATTACCAGCGCCAGAAGAAGCGGGGTGGCGAAGGTCGCCATCCTTCCCGAGGCGCTGCGCTGCCGAACGAAGAAGGCTTCGCCATGCAGGCGGTCCGTGACGTTGAAGCGCTTGCGGATGAACCGCAGCAGGGGATTGTGCGACAGGTCGATCTCCTGGTCTCCCCACCACAGCATCTTCACGCCGGTAAGGATCAGGAAGGCCGCGAAGATATAGAGCACCCAGCCATACTGGGCGACGAGGGTCGCCCCAAGCCCGATCATGATGGCGCGTAGTACGATTACCCCGAGAATGCCCCAGAACAGGACCCGATGCTGGTATTGCCGCGGCACGGCGAAGAAGGCGAAAATCATCGCTATAACGAAGATGTTGTCCATCGCGAGGCTTTTCTCGACGACGAAGCCCGTCAGATATTCGATCCCTGCCTGTTGGCCGATCTGCCACCAGACATAGAAGCCGAAGGCAAGGCCAACGGCGATGTAGAAGGAGGAAAGCGCGAGGCTTTCGCCGACCCCGATCTCGCGCGAACCGCGGTGAAATACACCGAGGTCGAGTGCGAGCAGCACGACGACGAGGCTCATGAAGCCAAGCCACATCCACAGCGGCTGGCCCAGAAAATCAAAAAGCAGGAATTCCATGTTCTCCCCTTTGTCCTGAAGGGAGAACCCGAGAGGCCACGCTATGCGCATCCATTCGCGCCAGACCCAGCATCGAGTTCACCCGATGCGGTCCGACATCACGAGGACATCTCGTCAGAGGGGCCCGGTCCGCGCGAAGGTAGATGGGTGACTCCTGCTGGTCCGTCAAGGGGAGGGGCGACGAGGGATGCAGCTAGCGACAACCCGCCCTTTCCTAGTTACGATCCAGAATATGTCCTTCGCCGTCTTTCTCCACCGGTCCGACTCCATCTACAGTGACATTCCAGCTGAGCGGTACCAGTTCCCACCCCAATACCTCCGACGCGTCGAAGCCGCCGTTGGAGACTGGATCGTCTATCTGGAGCCGTCCAAGGTGCGGGAGACACGCGGCTATTTCGCCGTCGCCAAAGTGCAGGAGGTGATTGCCGATCCCGGCACGCCGAGCATGTATCTCGCAATTATCGAGCCGGGCACCTATCTCGACTTCGCCAATCCTGTCCCGTTCAACGGCCCCGACGGCATCGTCGAGCGCGGCGTGCTGAATGAGCAGGGTCGCCTCTCCGGCCGCGCGCAGTCGGCGGTCCGACCGCTCTCCCCGTCCGACTTCCATCGCATCGTGACGGCAGGCTTAGACGAGACCGACTTGCTGCTGCCACGAGTCGGCAATCCT
This sequence comes from Mesorhizobium sp., assembly GCF_024710845.1. Taxonomy (GTDB): domain Bacteria; phylum Pseudomonadota; class Alphaproteobacteria; order Rhizobiales; family Rhizobiaceae; genus Mesorhizobium_A. The sequence continues at coordinate 77,876 of NZ_JANJTZ010000070.1, read as the reverse complement.
CAGACTGATGGCTTCGAGGAGGAGCAGGCACCCTTCGTCTATGAACAAGAGCGCGAGCGTGTCAGCCTCTTGACCTCGCGGGTCGTGCGCGATCGTGTCTTCCGCCGGCTCGTGCTGCGCGCTTACGACCAACGCTGCGCCGTCACCGGGTTGAAGCTGATCAATGGCGGCGGACGTGCCGAGGTCGCGGCAGCGCATATCCGCCCCGTCGAGTCGAACGGGCCGGACATTCTTACCAACGGCATCGCGCTGTCGGGCACCGCGCACTGGATGTTCGATCGGGGATTGATTGGCCTCGCCGACGATCTCGAAATCCTCGTCTCGCGACAGGTCAACGACCAGGAAGGTGTACGCGGCATGATCAACCGCTCCGGCCGCGCACTCTGCCCAACGCGCCTCTCCGAACGCCCCCACCCGCGCTTCCTCGCCTGGCACCGGGACTATTGCTTCAAGGCGTAAGGCTTAGGAAGACCGCGTTGTCAGTCACGGGGCCGCCCACTTCGGTCGGCATATCAACCAGACGCGGGGTGGCACAGACAGGCCTTACGCGCATTCACACGCTTATAATGCCCGTCCTTCCACGCCCCGATCTTGCATCGCCGCACTCCCTTCTTACTTTAATGTTCTACCACCCTCGCATCCGGATCGCTGCCATGCCCTCCATCCGTCCCTCCGTCGTCGCGCTGCGCGCACGCGTTCCCGACGATGCCTTCACCGCCGAAGCGCTCGGCACCGAGCGCGAGGGCTCGGGCGTCGTCATCAACGATGACGGGCTTGTGCTCACCATCGGCTACCTGATCACCGAAGCGGAGGAGGTCTGGATCACGCGCCATGACGGGCGCGTCGTGCCGGGCCATGCGCTCGCCATCGACCAGGAGAGCGGCTTCGGCCTGGTCAAGGCGCTGGGTTCGCTCGACCTGCCGCCGCTACCGCTCGGTAATTCCGACAGCGCCAAGGTCGGAACCAGGATCACGCTCGCTGACGGCATCGGCCAGGCGATCGAGGGCGAGATCGTCGCCCGGCAGGAATTCGCCGGTTACTGGGAATACCTGCTCGACAGCGCGATCTTCACCGCGCCGGCGCATCCGTCCTGGGGCGGCGCGGCACTCGTCGGTGAGGATGGCCGCCTCGTCGGCGTCGGCTCGCTGAGGCTCGAGATGATGCAGGATGGTGAGGTCGGCACCATCAACATGTCGGTGCCGATCGATCTCCTCAAGCCCGTCCTCGATGACCTCGTGCGGCGCGGCAAGACACAGTCCCCGCCGCGCCCCTGGCTCGGCGCCTATACGGCCGAGCGCAACGGCGCAGTCGTAGTGATGAGCGTCGCCGACGGAGGTCCGGCAGCGTCCGCCGGCCTTCGCAGCGGCGACGTCATCGCCGAACTGCGCGACAAGGAAGTAAACGGTCTTGCCGATTTCTATCGCACGCTGTGGTCGAGCGGCCCCGTCGGCACCGAGATTCCGCTGCGCATCGTCCGCGGTGGCCGCGAGAACTGGCTGAGAATCCGCTCGGCCGACCGTGCGGCGCTCCTGCGGCAAGGGCGCGGCGCGGCGCGGCAGTGACGCCGCGGCCACTTGTCCCGGCGTCCGTCTCGGAGCGGAGAGCGGTTGCTAATCGAGCCCGCACGTGAGACACCCGGTGCGATTCATTCGCCCGGACCTCCCTCACCGGCGCTGACACATGTCGACAGCCCGGCCGCGCGCGTTCAAGCGCCGCCTTTGGAGTCCTGATGAACGTCCATATCTCGCCGTCCCCTATCGCGCCGCCCTCCCGCGTTGCGGCAAAATCCTGGCTCAAGGTGTTGAGTCGCTACCGTCAACCAGACCGGCGTCGCAGCGTCATCGAACTGGCGGTGACGCTTGTGCCCTTTCTCGCCTTCTGGGGTTTGGCGCTGGCCTCGGCGCACTACGGCTTCTGGTGGGGTCTGGTGCTGATCGTACCGGCCGCCGGCTTCCTGCTGCGCCTGTTCATGATCCAGCACGATTGCGGCCATGGCGCCTTCTTCGCCCAGCGCAGCGCCGACGACTGGACCGGCCGCGCGATCTCGGTGCTGACGCTGACCCCCTACGACTACTGGCGCGCCGCGCATGCCACGCACCATGCCTCGGCTGGCAATCTCGACGAGCGCGGCGTTGGCGACATCCGCACGCTGACGGTGGCCGAGTACCGGGCGCTGTCGCCGCGCGGCAGGCTGGCCTACCGGCTCTACCGCAACCCGCTGGTGATGTTCGTCATCGGTCCGGTCTACCTGTTCGTGCTGAAGCACCGCTGGCCGTTCGAGACCTTTCGCGTCGCCGGCCAGCCATGGCGCTCGACCATGCTAACCAATCTCGCGATCGTGGTGCTCGGTGCGCTATTGATCTGGCTCACCGGGATCGTGCCGTTCCTCGCCGTCCACCTGGCGATCTCGGTACTGGCCGGGGCGGCAGGCATCTGGCTGTTCTACGTCCAGCACCAGTTCGAGGACACGCACTGGTCTTCCGGAGACGAGTGGCAGTTCGAGGACAGCGCGCTCAACGGTGCGTCGAATTACGACCTGCCAAGGCCGCTTCAGTGGCTGACCGGCAATATCGGCATTCACCACGTGCATCATCTGGCGAGCCGCGTACCGTTTTACCGCCTGCCGGAAGTGTTGCGCGACCATCCCGAACTCGCCGAACTCGGCCGTATCACCATCCTCGAAAGCCTGCGCTGCGTGAAACTGGTACTGTGGGACGAACGTGCCAAGCGGCTCGTCTCCTTCCGCGAGGCGTTGGCCTAGGCGCAGCCACCCGCCCAGGCTCGCAGAAGGCCGCTCACGCGCTTGCGGCCTTTGCCTGTCCCTTTCCCAGGGCCCTGCCGTTCGGGTCGAACCGCAGCCCGACAACCGGTCCGAGGCGTTTGTCTCTCGGCGCAGCGGTGCCGATGGTCACCAGCGCGGTTGCCGGCAAACCCTCCTCCAGCGCGTCCAGAACTCTTCCCCGCGCGGCGTCGTCGAGCGCGTCGAGCGCGTCGTCGACGACGATGAAGTCCGGCTTCTGCACCAGCACGCGGGCGAAGGCGAGCAGGCGCTGGTCGTCGTCACCCAGTTCGCGGTCCCAGCGAACCGGCTCGGCAAGCCGGGCGCCGAGACGGCCGAGCCCCACGCGCTCCAGCGCGCGTTTCGCGTCATTCTCCGAGATCGGACCGGCTTGAGGATAGGCCAGCACGTCCATGAGCGTGCCGCGCGGGATGAAGGGGCGGCCGGGGAGGAAGGCGACCGCCTTGCCTTTCGGCAGGCGAACCGTCCCGCCGCCCCAAGGCCACAGTCCGGCAATGGCATGAAAGAACAGCGTCTTGCCGGCGCCCGGTTCGCCGAGGATGTGCAGCCGGCCGCCGGCCCTGACGCTCGCGGAAGTCTCGCCAAGTCGCGCGCATCCGTGCGGCGAAGCGGCCAGCAGGCCGTCCAGCGTCAGGCGGTCCGGTTCGCCCTCGGCGAAGGCGATGCGTTCTTCGTCGCGGTGAAGCGCGTCCATGGCGACCACGCTCGTCCTGAACCATGAGATGCGCAGAAGCGTAGCCCGCCAGTCGGCGATGCCGCCGATATTGTCGATGAACCAGCGCAGCGCACCGTTGACCTGGTTGAAGGCGGCGGCGGCCATCATCAAACCGCCGAAGGACAGGCTTCCCGAGAAATAGACCGGAGAAGCGATCACAATCGGGGCCACGACCGTGATCCAGCCGTAGCCGGCCGTCACCCAGGTGAGCCGCACCGCCGCGCTCATGATCCGCCGCGCCGCCCCCAGCACCGTCTGCAGATCGCGCTCGAGCTTCACCGTCTCGTCCGCCTCGCCGCCGGCGAGCGAGATCGCATCGACATGCTCGTTGACCCGCATCAGGGAGAAGCGCAGTTCCGCCTCGCGCGCATAACGCGCCTCGTTGAGGCGGATCAGCGGCCGCCCGGCGAGCCAGCTCAGCCCCGAGCCGAAGCCGGCATAGAGCAAGGCCGCCCAGACCATGTAGCCCGGTATGTCGATGCTGCGTCCGCCGATGATGAAAGTGAAGTCGTTCGAGATGGACCAGAGGACACCGACGAAGCTCGCCAGCAGGATCGTCGCCTGCATCAGGCCGATCGACAGGTCCACGGTGAGGTCGGCGAGGTGGCGGGCGTCCTCGTGCATGCGCTGGTCGGGATTGACGCCGATCTCGCCGGCATAGCCGAGACGAAAGGCGCGGCGTGGCTTCATCCATTCGCCGATGAGATCGCGCGTCAGCCCTTCGCGCATCTTGATGTGGAGCATCTGGTTGAGCCAGGCCTGGCCAACGTTGAGCACCAGAAGCGACCCGGCGATATAGGCGAAGACCACCAACTGGTCGAAAAAGGCGGCGAGATCGCGCCTCTCGAGCGAATCGTAGAAAGGCTGGTTCCAGCGGTTGAGCAGCACTTGGCCGTAGGCGGTTGCAACGATCACGAACCCTACGCCCAGATAAAACAGCGCAATGCTTCGCCTGACGGGCGAAGCCAGCAATGCGGCCCACATGGTCATCAACTGCGCGCGAAGTCCCTGCGGGGCAGCGGCATCCATAGGTCGAAATCCTCGGGTGGTCGGAAGCTGAACCTTACCTAGCCGAAGCGGACGCTGGACGGGAGGGGCCGCGCTCCATCTCCGGGCGCATTCCGATGTTCGAAGGCCCTTCATATCCGCGCGCAACGCGGATAAGGATCGGTCATGTTCTCCAAGATCCTGATCGCCAACCGCGGCGAAATCGCCTGCCGCATTATTCGAACCGCCCGCCGGATGGGCATCGCGACCGTCGCGGTCCACTCCGACGCCGACGCCGGTGCACTGTTCGTGCGCGAGGCCGACGAGGCGGTGCGGATCGGCCCTGCCCCCGTCGGCGAAAGCTACCTGCGCGGCGACCGCATCGTCGAGGCAGCGCTGGCGACCGGCGCCCAGGCCATCCATCCGGGCTACGGCTTCCTGTCGGAAAATCCGGGCTTCGTCGACCTGGTGACGGCGGCCGGCCTCGTCTTCATCGGCCCGTCCGCCGCCTCGATTCGCGCCATGGGGCTGAAGGACGCGGCAAAGGAGCTGATGGAAAAGGCCGGCGTGCCGATCGTGCCCGGCTATCACGGTGCCGGCCAGGCGCTTGTGCTGCTCGCCGGAAAGGCCAGGGAGATCGGCTATCCGGTGCTGATCAAGGCGCGGGCGGGCGGCGGCGGCAAGGGCATGCGGCGCGTCGAGCATCCCGACGGTTTCGCCGACGCGCTGGCGTCGGCCAAGCGCGAGGCAAAGGCCGCCTTCGGCGACGAGGCGGTGCTGATCGAGAAATATGTCGAGAAGCCGCGCCATATCGAGGTGCAGGTGTTCGGCGACAATTTTGGCAATGCGGTGCATCTGTTCGAGCGCGACTGCTCGGCGCAGCGCCGGCACCAGAAGGTGATCGAAGAGGCCCCTGCCCCCGGTATGACGGCCGAAATGCGCGCTGCGATGACGGATGCGGCGGTCACGGCGGCGAAGGCGATCGGCTATTCGGGCGCCGGCACGATCGAGTTCATCGTCGATGCATCGGAAGGGCTGCGGCCCGACCGGTTCTGGTTCATGGAGATGAACACGCGCCTGCAGGTCGAGCATCCCGTGACCGAGATGGTCACCGGCGTCGACCTGGTCGAATGGCAGTTGCGGGTGGCGGCGGGCGAAAAGCTGCCGCTGTCTCAGGACGAGATCCGGCTATCCGGCCATGCCTTCGAGGCGCGGATCTATGCCGAGGACCCGACGCGCGACTTCCTGCCGGCGATCGGCACGCTGCATCATTTGAAATTCCCGGCTTCCGGCGCCGAAGGATCCTCCATTCGCATTGAGACCGGCGTGCGCCAGGGCGATGCGATCTCGCCCTTCTACGACCCGATGATCGCCAAGCTGGTCGTTCATGCGGGAGACCGCGCAAGCGCGCTCGATGCCCTTGTCGATGCGCTGGAAAGCACGGAGGTCGCCGGCTCGACCGTCAACACGGCTTTTCTCGCCGCTCTGGCGCGCGATCCCGACTTTTCCGCCGGCGATGTCGACACGGGCCTGATCGCCCGCAGGCAGGCGGCATTGACGGCGATTGCGCAGCCCTCTCCGGCGTCGGTCGCCGCGGCGGCACTCGCAGCGTCGGGCGCAAGCCTGTTGAAGACCGGGGCCGATCCGTGGGACGCGCTCGCCGGCTACGCGCATTGGAGCCCGGTGCGGCGCACGGTGACGCTGGCTTATGGCGAGTCAGAAACGATAGCTGCGGTCCATGCCAAAGCCGGGCGGCTCCTGGTCGAGATCGACGGCGCGGAACGCTCCGTGCCCCCCGCCTCGCGGGTCGCCGTCTGGCCTGGACACGTCACGGTGTTCGAAGGGTCGGTCGCGCACAGCTTCAAGGTACCCGATCCGTTCGCGGACGCCGCCGATGCCGGCGGCGGTGCGGGCAGCCTGCGCGCGCCGATGCCGGGCCTGGTCAAGGTCGTGAGGGCAAGTGCCGGCGAGCATGTCAGCAAGGGACAGGCACTGCTCGTCCTAGAGGCAATGAAGATGGAGCACACGATATCCGCCCCCCATGACGGCGAGGTGGCCGAAATCGTCGCCGAAGGACAGCAAGTCACCGACGGGGCGGTGCTGGTGCGATTCGTCGAGACGTGATTGCGCGACGCTGGCGCCGCTGTTAGCAGTCGCAGCATGAGCACATCCGCACAGCCCGAAAGCCTCGATCCGACAGAATCGGTCCGCCAGCATGCCTTCTACGAAGACGTTCTGGCGCTGGTCATGGGAACGGCGCTGGTGGCGCTGGGACTGACCTTCTATGCGAAGTGCTCGCTCGGCACCGGCGGCATCGCCGGTGTCGCGCTTCTCGGCCAGTATGCGACAGGGATCGGCTTCGGAACGATCTTCTTCGCCATCAACCTGCCGTTCTACATACTCGCCGTGCGGCGGATGGGCTGGCCATATACCCTGCGCACCTTCGCGGCGGTCGCACTCGTCTCGGTCTTGGCAATGCTGACACCGCGGTGGATCGAGATCGGGGGGCTCAATCCGGTCTACGCGGCCATCATCGGCGGCGCACTGATCGGTGTCGGCCTATTGATCCTGTTCCGGCATAGGGCCGGGCTCGGCGGCGTCAACATTCTCGCCGTATATTTGCAGGACAATCACGGCATCCGCGCGGGCTACTTCCAGCTCGGCGTGGATATCCTCATCCTGGTGGCGTCGTTCTTCGTGCTGCCGTGGCAGAACGTGCTCTATTCTCTCGCCGGGGCCGTGGTGCTCAACATGATCCTGGCGATCAACCACCGGCCGGGCCGCTATCTCGGCATGAGCTGACCGGCGCCAAGAGAAAAGCCGCGCCGGCATTGTCCCCTGCCGGTCGCGGCCTCTCCACGTCGTCACAGCGTCCCCCGCCCAGACGACGCGAACCGCCCTGTGAAACTCTTCTGGTCAGTGCATAGTCATCCATTCGCGCGCCTCGCGCAGTGCACGCGCCAGTTCCGGCTTGGTCATGATGGCCGCGAGTTCGGCGCGCAGCTCGGCGGCGCGGGTTGAGCCCTTGATCGCCGCGATGTTGAACCATTTGTGAGCCGCCACCGGATCGGTCTCGCAGTCCCGGCCGGTCGCATACATCATGCCCAGCTCGAACAGGATGTCGGCCTGGGCGTTCGCGCCCATCGATCCAAACCCGGCTTCAAACATCTCGAAACGTGCCATTTTTTGTCCCCTGCCTGTCCCTTTTGCCTGGCGGTGTCTTGCCCGTCCGAAGGCGTTGTCCGATGGGTCGAGAATGGCTGTGAGGCTTGAATTGCGCGTGAACGGGCGTGCTTAATTTGCGGAAAACAAAGCTAAAACAAGAAGTAAACGGCAGATTCCGTTAAGCATCGAAGGCGCTGGACTTCCGGCGTTTCCGCTCGAATGCGTATAAAATCGCGCCGCCCGACCGAAAGACTCCGCTAACCACGGCTCATGTTAGGGTCACCGCGCATCGAAAGAGGGCGGGCGTTGCGCGATCCGAAAGCGCAATCGCGAAACAGCGAAATTCCCATTCCCCGCCGCGGGACCCTTCCGTTTCGCGGACCGCTGAGTTACTTTGACGTTTGCGGAAGGCGAGCGCGGAGGGAAAGTCCCGTCTGCCGCCGATCAAACGCAGGAGGAAACTATGTATCGAATTGCAATTGCGGCGGCGGCGGCAACCCTGATGATGGCCGGCGCGGCGCTCGCCGACCCGATCGAAGGAACCTGGAAGCGCAGCAACGGAACGCTGATCAAATATGCCGGCTCCGGCGGCAATTATTGCGGCACGGTAATGACCGGCGAATACAAGGGCCAGTCGATCGGCTGCATGAAGGGATCCGACGGCTCCTACAAGGGCAAGGTCAACAAGCTCGACGAGAAGAAGACCTACAACGGCAAGGCCACCGTCAAGGGCAACACGATGGCGCTCGCGGGCTGCGTCATGGGCGGCGTTATCTGCAAGTCGGAAAGCCTGACGCGGCAGTAGCCAACCTCCCAATCCTCGTCATCGAAAAGGGCCGCCCCGTTGCGGCCCTTTTCATTTTCGCCGACGAGCGCGAAAGCCTTTCGTCGCGCCTCGCCCGATCGAGGTGGCTCGTTGTCGCCAGCCGGTCCACGGCCCACGCATGGCAGCCGACGCGTTTACCTCCCTGAACCCCGGATGAACGGCCGTCTCAGGATGAGTTCAGTCCCGGTCTGGCATCTTCACCTCAACACTTGAGGAACCAACCGATGCTCGCCCGCCGCCTCACCATCGTCAGCCTGGTCACCATCCTGTTCGGGATGGTCTTCGCGATGATCGTGGCCGAGGCCGGACGCGACCGCCGGTGGAAGACGGATCGGGTCATCCCCTGCGTCTTCGACGGCGGCATGAAATGCGGCGGCGAATTCTGAGCGGCCCGGAAAGAGATAAGACGATGACCATCAACACCAACCCGATCACCGACATACTGCGGACGCTGCCGCGGCTCGCCCTGATCGCCGCGCTGTTCGGCACGACGGCCTTTGCCGTCAGCAAGGTCAATGCCGCGACCGGATCCGTAGTGGCCGATGCGGTGCTGGTCGGCGGGCAGATGACCAAGCCGAGCGGCGTGGGCTTCGTGCTGGCGGTCGGATTGCAGCGGATGCGTTGAAACTGATTCTCGCTAAGGACACTCCCAAGCGTCATCTTGCTCGACTATAGTGGAGCATGGAAAAGAGAATCTACCCCAAGCCGATCGAAACAGTCGTCACGCCGGAGCCGTATGCCCGGCAGAGTTTCACCGACGCCCGCCAAGCGGTGAAGCTGTTGCGCCACCTCTATGATCGCAACACCGCGTTCCTGCGAGATTCGTTCGCGAGCCTCGCCAAGGACCAGCCGCTGCAGCGCTTCCGCGCCTTCTATCCCGAGGTGCGGATCTCGACCTCCTCCTACGCGCAGATCGATTCGCGCTACGCCTACGGCCATATGTACGAGCCGGGGCACTACTCGACCACGATCACCCGGCCGGACCTGTTCGAGACCTATCTCGTCGACCAGCTCGGGCTGATCATGCGCAATCACGGCGTGCCGGTGACGATCGCCGAATCCGAGACGCCGATACCGGTCCACTTCGCCTTCCTCGAAGGCACGCATGTGGAGGGCTCGATCGCCGACAGGCTGAAGCGGCCTCTGCGCGACATCTTCGACGTGCCAGACCTCAACGCGACCGACGACCTCATCGCCAACGGCACCTACGAGCCGGCGCCGGGCGAACCGATGCCGCTGGCGCCGTTCACGGCACAGCGCATCGACTATTCGCTGCACCGCCTGTCGCATTATACCGCGACAAGCCCCCAGCATTTCCAGAACTTCGTCCTGTTCACAAACTACCAGTTCTACATCGACGAGTTCTGCAACCATGCCCGCGACCTGATGGTGAACGGCGGTGGCGGCTACGAATCCTTCGTGGAACCCGGCAACCTGATCACCCAGGCGGGCGAATCCGGACCGACCGACGGCTCGCATCCGCCTCGCCTGCCGCAGATGCCGGCCTATCATCTCGTCAAGCCCGGGCATTCCGGCATCACGATGGTCAACATCGGCGTCGGCCCGTCCAACGCAAAGACGATCACCGATCACATCGCGGTGCTCAGGCCGCACGCCTGGCTGATGCTCGGCCACTGCGCCGGGCTCAGGAACACGCAGGCGCTCGGCGACTACGTGCTGGCGCATGCCTACGTGCGCGAGGACCACGTGCTCGACGACGACCTGCCGGTCTGGGTGCCAATCCCGGCGCTGGCCGAGGTGCAGGTCGCGATCCAGGAGGCCGTCGCCGAGGTCACCGGCCTCACCGGGTTCGACCTGAAGCGGATCATGCGTACCGGCACGGTCGCGACGATCGACAACCGCAACTGGGAACTGCGCGACCAGCGCGGCCCGGTGCAGCGGCTGTCGCAGTCGCGCGCGATCGGGCTGGACATGGAATCGGCGACCATCGCCGCCAACGGCTTCCGCTTCCGCGTGCCCTACGGAACACTGCTCTGCGTTTCCGACAAGCCGCTGCACGGCGAACTCAAGCTGCCGGGCATGGCGACGGAGTTCTACAAGCGCCAGGTTGCCCAGCACCTGACCATCGGCATAAGGGCGGTCGAGAAGCTCGCCTCGATGCCACCGGAGCGGCTGCATTCGCGCAAGCTCAGGAGCTTCTCCGAAACCGCCTTCCAATAGAACGTGTCCCTACCTACGCCGCAATCGCCCGCAAAGAAGCAGGCATGAAGCGCACGCTCTACATCCTATCCGTCCTCCTGCTCGTTGCCTGCGGCGTGGCGGCCGCGGCGATCGGGCTGGGGTTCCTCGGCCGCTTCCACCCGGCTTTCGATTCGCTCGCGCATTTCCGGTTGCACCTTGCAGCCCTGCTGGCCGTCGGCGCCGCCCTCCTGATTTCAACCGGGTTCAGGCGGGAGGCGTTCGCCGGCCTCGCGCTGGCGACAGCCGCCTTCTTCGTGACCCCGGGCACCTGGCTCGACTCGGTCGCAGGCAACCAGGCGAAGGCGTCGGCCACGCCGGACGAAAGCGCGACCTACCGGCTGCTCCACCTCAACGCTCGGTTCGACAATCCCGATCCGGAGCGCTTCCTGTCGCTGATCGCGCGTATCCGTCCCGACGTCGTGACCGTCAACGAAGTGTCGGCGATGTGGCGGCAGCGGCTCGAGACGCTCGCGGCCGCCTATCCGCATACGATTATCTGTGATGCGCGAGGCCTGGTCGGCGGTGTCGCGATCCTGTCGCGCCGCCCTTTCGCCAAGGGAACCTCGCCCGAATGCGTGGACGATGGAACACTCGCAGTGGTTTCGGTGGATTTCGCCGGCCAGCCGGTGAGCGTCGCGGCGCTTCATCTCTACTGGCCGTGGCCGTTCGAGCAGCCGGCGCAGATCGACCGTATCGCGCCGCGCCTGTCGGACCTGCCCGACGCGGCGATCCTCACCGGGGATTTCAACGCGGCCCGCTGGAGCGAAACCGTCCGGGAGATCGCGGCGGCGGCGCGGATGGAGGATGCGGGACCGGTAGGCCCCTCATGGCTGCCGCGCACCCTGCCCGACATATTCCGAAGGTCAGTCGGATTGGGGATCGATCACGTGCTCGCCGGAACCGGCCTCGTCGTCACCAAGGTCGAGCGCCTCGACGATGTCGGGTCGGATCATCTGCCGGTCCTGACTGAATTCTGGGCGCCCATGGAGCCAAGGCCCGAAGCCTCTGACACAACCGTGGTGCTGGAGCCGGGCGAAGGGGCCGCTATTTCGTCACCAGGCGCTTGACCAGGCCTTCGACATTGCCGCCGCTTTTATGCTCGACCACGTCGAACTGGCGCTGCCGTGCTTCGTAGCGCTCCACGATCGCGGCGACGACGCGCTTCATTTCAGCGCGCAGCTTGCCGCAGGCCTTGCCGTCCTGGACCTTCAGGCCGGCGATTGCCTTGTCGGCCTCCGCCGCCATTTCGCGCGCGAGGCGGCCGTGCTGTTCCTCGTGCTTGCGGATGCCGGCCATGAAGCGCTGCCAGCGGCTGCGCAGGGGACCCGACGTTTCGCCCTTCACCTCGGGATAGATGTAGGTGATATCGAGCCGGACCATCGGCCGCGTCACGGCGCAGACGCCGCGGGCGTGGTTCCACTCCGCCTCCGAGTTCATCGTATACCGGGTCTGCGCGATGGCGCGCGAGGTGAAGCCGTGCTTCGGCCCTTTCCTTTCGAGCTCCTTGAGCAACGCGTCGCCGGTCGCTCCCGAAACCGGAAACGTCGTTGTCCGCGAAGTCACCTTGGGGGCAGCCTTCGAAGGCGCGACGAAGCCCAGAAGAGCAAGGAAACAGCACGAGCACGCAAACAGACGCATCAGCACCTCCGTCCGAAGATAAGTGCAGCACAGGAATTGCACCGTTTCAAGACGGTGTTGACGGTTCGTTCACCAATTCGCTACCGCAAGGTGGTGACGCGACGGAAACATAGGCGCGGAAAGGCGGATCCGGGGTGCTTCCAGCGGACAGGCCGCGATGCGGGCCAGGACCGGGCTGGCTACTTCTTCTTGCCGACGAGCGCCAGGACACTCTTCTCGACGGGGCCGCCATCGCGATGCTCGCGCTTGTCGAAGTCGACCTGCGACTTGTTGTAGGCGACGATGATGCGGCTGAGATCCTTCATCAGCTTTGCATTGGCCTTGCGGCAGGACTGGCCGTCCGCCAGCTTGAAGCCGCGCATGGTGCGGTTGACGTCTGCCACCATCTTCTTCGCCAGCCTGCCGTGCATCTCCTCGTGCACGATGTTCGACGCCTGGAACTTCTTCCAGCGGCGCGCGAGCGCGGGATCGAGTTTGTCGACCGGCCGCGGATAGACATAGGTGATCTGCATCACCATCTCGGCGCCCTTGGTGCGACACACCCCGTTCGAATGAACCAGGTCGCCCTTGATGTCGGTCTTGAACTGCGTCTGGGCAATCGCCTTGGTCAGGAAGCCATGGCGCGGCCCCTTCCTGTTCATGTCGTAGAACAGTTCGAGGCCGGTCTTGCCCTTGATGTCGTAATACTTGGTCCTGACCGAGACGTCGGCCTGCGCCCCGACCGCAGACGCCAGCAGCACCGCGCCGAATACGACCCCAAGCTTCGCACCAAGACCCATGGCCCAGTCTTCTCCACCCACCTCGGGCAGAAAATCACGGACCAAACGCGATGGCAATCCGCGCGTGCGGGAGGCTTACATGTTAACGTAAACGGGCCCCTCGCCACCCTGCGGCGGCACCCAGTTGATGTTCTGGTTCGGGTCCTTGATGTCGCAGGTCTTGCAGTGGACGCAGTTCTGCGCGTTGATCACGAACTTCACGTCGACGCCCATCTTGTCGGCCGCGGCGTTCCCCTCGCCGTCCACCCACTCGTAGACGCCCGCCGGACAATAGCGGGTCGAGGGGCCGGCGAACACGTCGTGTTCCGACGCCTTCTGCAGACCCATGTCCTTGACCTGCAGGTGGACCGGCTGGTCCTCGGCGTGGTTGGTGTTCGACAGGAACACGGAGGAGAGGCGGTCGAAGGTCAGCACGCCGTCGGGCTTGGGATAGGCGATCTTCTTGTGCTTCGCCGCCGGCTCGAGCGAGGCCGCATCCGTCTTGCCGTGCTTCAACGTGCCGAAGAGCGACAGGCCGAACAGCTGGTTCGTCCACATGTCCAGTCCGCCGAGGCCGATGCCGATGAACGTGCCGAAGCGCGACCAGAGCGGCTTGACGTTGCGCACGCGCTTCAGGTCCTTGCCGATGTCGCTGGCGCGCCAGGCCTCCTCGTAGGAGACCAGGTCGTCGTGCTGGCGTCCGGCCGCGATAGCCTCGGCCACGTGCTCGGCCGCGAGCATGCCGGACAGTACCGCGTTGTGCGACCCCTTGATGCGCGGCACGTTGACCAGGCCGGCGGAGCAACCCATCAGCAAACCGCCGGGGAACGACACTTTCGGGACAGACTGCCAGCCGCCCTCGGTGATGGCGCGCGCGCCGTAGGAGAGACGCTTTGCCCCCTCGAACGTGTCGCGGATTGCCGGATGGGTCTTGAAGCGCTGAAACTCCTCGAAGGGCGACAGGTAGGGATTCTTGTAGTTCAGGTGGACGACGAAACCGACGGCGACCAGATTGTCGTCGAAATGATAGAGGAATGAACCGCCGCCGGTGGAGCCATTGAGCGGCCAGCCGAAGGAATGCTGCACCAGGCCGCGCTTGTGGTGCTCGGGCTTGACCTGCCAGAGTTCCTTCAGTCCGATGCCGAACTTCTGCGGATCCTTGCCGTCGGACAGGTTGTATCTGGCGATCAGCTGCTTGGCGAGCGAGCCGCGCACGCCCTCGCCGATCAGCACATACTTGCCGTAGAGCGCCATTCCCGGAGCGTAGCCAGGACCCGGCGAACCGTCCTTTTCGAGGCCCATGTCGCCCGTGATGACGCCGGTCACCGCGCCCTTTTCGTCATAGGTCAGGTCGGCGGCGGCAAAGCCCGGGTAAATCTCGACGCCCAGCGCCTCCGCCTTGGTCGCGAGCCAGCGGCAGACATTGCCGAGCGAGACGATGTAATTGCCGTGATTGTTCATCAGCGGCGGCATCACGATGTTGGGCAGGCGCAGCGATCCGGCGGGGCCGAGCAGGAGGAAATGATCGTCCTTCACCTCGGTCTTGAACGGGTGGTCTGCGTCCTCGCGCCAGTCCGGCAGGAGCCTGTTGATGCCGATCGGATCGACCACGGCGCCGGAGAGGATGTGGGCGCCGACTTCGCCGCCCTTTTCAAGGACGACGACCGAAAGCTCGGGATTGACCTGCTTGAGGCGGATGGCGGCGGCAAGGCCGGCAGGACCCGCGCCCACGATCACCACATCGAATTCCATGCTCTCGCGTTCGACTTCGCTCATCTCGTCCTCCGGCCGGTCGCCGATCCTCTTGCCTTAATTCCTTTCCGCGCACCAGACCCGCCACCGCGCGAAAGCGTCGCATTATTCTAACGCATGTTAGTTTTCTGCAATACCAATTTACCTTAACGTAAACGTCAATTCAATTGCTTCGTTTGGTCGTGGATATCCGGCGATGGCGCGCAGGGTTTCGCGCGCTCACGCTGAATTTCGTATCCATTTGGCGCCGCCGAGGTCTATCCTGCCATCAACACGTTCAGCCGGAAGAGACGACGGTGGCTGCTCTCTGGACGACGATCGCGGGATGTCTTGCCGCCGTGACGCTTACGGCTTCCGCGGATGGCGGCGAACGGCGCCTGTGGTTCTCCGGCGCCTATTCCTTCTCCGACGAGCTCGGCGGCTTTCTCATCCGCGGGGTGTCCGGCATCGGCACCAAGGCCAATCCGATCGTGATCGAGCAGGAGATGCTCTCGGCAAGCCCCGTAACGCTGGTCATCCGGGTCGCGTCGAAGATCCGCACCGATGGACCGGTGGGCACTTTCGCCACGGGCATGATGCATATCCGCATCCGCTCGCTGAACAACAGCGCCGTCGCCTGGACCGAATACGAATTCGAGCTGCAGGAACAGCTCGGCATTCCGAGCGTCCACGGCGACGGACTGTCCTTCGACCAGCGCCGCGTCAACCCGGAGAACCGCTCGTCCGATTCCTTCCGCATCCACGATACGGACTTCGAACCCAACGACCGCCTCGTTTTCTCCGAAGGGCATGTCGATCCGTTGGAGACGGCGGATTTCAAATTCTTCATCACCGATTTCACGCCGAAGCTCGAATTCTACATCCGCCAGGATCCGCGGATCCCCCTGTCCTGAACGCGGAGGTTTACGCGGCACCTGCCGCGCCTTATTGATTGCGCGAGCCTCGGCATCGGCCTCCGCTCCTGGTGATCATGACCGATACATTCGACACCCGCGCCTCCCTCGAGGAGCTTCTGCGCTTCTACGCCGAGAGCGGCGTCGACGAGGCGCTCGAGGACGCGCCGGTTGACCGCTTCGCGCAGACGGCAAAAGCCGCGCCGCCACCCGCGCCGGCCGCCGTCCCGTCGCGGGCGTTCGAACCGCCGCGGCTGGAGACACCCCTCAGGCCGGCGGCGCCCACGATCACCGCCAGCGTGCCCGACGAGGCTCAGGCCGCCCGCGCGCGCGAAGCCGCCCGTTCCGCCGGATCGCTCGACGAGTTGAAGGAGGTTCTGGCAGACTTCGACGGCTGCAATCTAAAATTCACCGCCAAGTCGCTGGTCTTCTCCGACGGCAATCCGGCGGCCCCGGTAATGTTCGTCGGCGAGGCGCCGGGCCGCGAGGAGGATCTGGAGGGCCTGCCCTTCGTCGGACGCTCGGGGCAGTTGCTCGACCGGATGCTTGCCGCGATCGGGCTCGACCGCACATCCGTCTACATCGCCAACGTCATCCCGTGGCGGCCGCCGGGCAACCGCGACCCCTCGCCGATGGAGACGGAAATCTGCCGCCCGTTCATCGAGCGTCAGATCGAATTGGCGAATCCGAAAGTACTGGTCACGCTCGGCAACGCGTCGAGCAAGGCGCTGCTCAGAACACAGACCGGCATCATGCGCCTGCGCGGGACGTGGAATAGCCATACGACAGGCTCAGGCACCCAGATCCCCCTGATGCCCACGCTGCACCCGGCCTATCTGTTGCGCAACCCGGCGCACAAGAAGCTCGCCTGGCGCGACTTCCTCGAAATCAAGGCCAAGCTGCGGGATCTCGGCGCAAGCGGCTGACCGTCGATCTGCGAAGCCGGGGAGCGCCCTCCCCGGCCCTGGCGTCCGAGCATGCTGTCCTAGGCGGCGGCCCCGGCTCGACGCATCACGCCAAGCTGCAGCGCGACGAACAGCGCCACGGTCAGCGCCTGGGCCGTGACGAAGAGCACGCCGAGCAGGCTGGGCTCCACGATACCGGCAATCATGATGCCGAAGCTCGCCGCGACCCACAGCGCGTTGATACCGATGACGTCGAGCATGATCGTCCGAGAAACTGCCGCCCTCCGCGCAAGAACGACGAGCGCCACACACCAGGGCAGGAGAACGATACCCGCCCAGAACAGGAGGTCGGCCGGCAGCGCCAGCAAGGGAGACAGGAGCGAAGCGCCGGCGGCCATGGCGACACCTGCGGCGCCGCTGACGAGACCGTCGAGGAGGAGGATGTTGCGGACATAGGGAGTGACAGCGATGGACATGTTGCGATCCTTTCTGTTGCACCGGCATTGGCCGGATTGCCGCGGATCATTGACCGCGAAGATCGCTCTGGCGATTACGCGCCAGGTAATGGAAGCCATTCCCGAACCACGCTAGATTCCCGTCATGGGCACACCACACCCTTCCGTCGGCCACCTGCTGCGCGAGTGGCGCACGCGCCGCCGCATGAGCCAGCTCGACCTCGCGCTCGAAGCTGAAATCTCGCAGCGGCACCTGAGTTTCCTCGAAAGCGGCCGCGCGGCACCGTCGCGCGACATGGTGATCCGGCTCGCCGAGCGCCTCGACCTGCCGCTGCGCCAGCGCAACCGGATGCTGCTCGCGGCAGGCTACGCGCCGACCTATCCGGAGCGGCCGATTGACGACGAAGCCCTCGCGCCGGCGTTGGAGGCGATCGGCCGCGTATTGACCGCGCACGAGCCGAACCCGGCCCTCGCCGTCGACGGCTGCTGGAACCTGATCCGGGGCAACGCCGCCGTCGCGCCGTTCCTCGAAGGCATCGAAGAGACGAGCCTGCTCGAACCGCCGATCAACGTGCTCAGGCTCAGTCTCCATCCCGGCGGCCTCGCGCCGCGCATCGAGAACCTCGCCGAATGGCGCGCGCATGTGCTGGAGCGGCTGAAGCGGCTGGCGGCGGCGAGCGGCAATCCGCAGGTCGCCGACCTCGAAGCGGAACTGCGCGCCTATCCTGGCCGCTCGAATGGCGGCCCCGTCCGGCACGATTACTCGAACATCGCCGTGCCGCTGCGCATCAAGGCCGCCGGCATGAGCCTGTCCTTCATCTCGACGGTCACCGTCTTCGGCACGCCGCTCGACGTGACGGTGTCGGAAATCGCGATCGAGTCCTTCTTCCCCGCCGACGAGGCGACCAGGGCGGCTTTGGCGCGGATGGCGGGCGGATAGGCCTCGCCGAAAGGCGCTTCACGGCAGGAGCAGGCTCTCCACCCGCGCCGCGGTCAGCGGATGCCGGTCGACGCTCCGCGCGCCCGGGATGGGCTTGCCCGCCTCCGACACGCCATCGCCGTCACGATCGCGGAATCCCTCGGCTTCCTCGTCGAAATCGTCGTGATGGTTGCCCTGCGTTCCGTCGTCCCATCGATTGGTCGCCGGCTTCATCTGCGCGAGATAGGCGTTGATCATCTGCCGGCGGATCATCGGGTTCTTCGCCATCTGGTCCTTGACGACCTGCGGCAACGGCAGTGTCTCGACGATCGCCTCGATGTCGGCCGCGGTAACCACGCGTCCCGAGGAATCGAAGGCGTTGACCGCATTGCGCGTCAACGCGTTCATCGCGACGAAATTGTCCGCGGAGACCTGCTTGATGACGCTGTCGACGCCGATGCGCACGCCGAACGCCTCGTTGCCGTCGACACGGTTGCGCAGGATCTCGTTCTGCGAGGAGGCCGCGACGAGGATGCCGCTGCGGTTTGTCTCGACCCGATTGGCGGCGATCGTGTTGCGGTCGGAGAGATCGAGGATGATGCCGTAGGCCAGATTGTCGAAGACATGGTTGCGCTCGATGCGGTTCTCGTGGGCGAGGCAGAACAGCGAAATGCCGGAGCCGTATGGATCGCGGTCGAAGGTGACGGCGATCCCGGACACTTTCGCCAGTCCGACCTCCCAGGCCTGGATGAGCGCGAGGTCGAGCTCGCGGACGCGCCCGGTCATGGTGACGACATTGTCCTCGACGCGGTTGCGAAAGCTGTCCCAGGTCAACGAGACGCCGTAGAATCCGTTGCCCGCGATGCCGTTGCCGCGAATGACGTTGCCGGAGGAAAGCGGCGCGTGCTCACGCTTTTCGGCATAGTCCTTGACCACCGCCGGATCGCCGAAAAACACCAGCGGCGCTTCGCGATCGGGGTAGAAGGCGTCGATCGAGACCCCGGTCGCGTTACGGTCGATCGTGTTGTCCTCGATCAGGTGGTCGCGCCCTCCCATGATGCGCACGCCGTCGCGGGTGTTGTCCGAGACGTCCGAGCCGGAGAGGGAGGAGCCGGCGCCGGTGAAGAACAGGACGCCCCAGTCGTTTCCCGTCACCGAGAGATCTCGCATCGCGACGCGATCCGCATGGACGGCAACGCCGGCGTCGCCCCAGAGCGCAAACGGGCTCTCGTTGCGCGCCGAGTTGCGGATCGCCAGGTTCTCGATCACCGCGCCCGCCGCGTTCACCGTCAGGACGGTGCCGGCGCCGCCGCCGTCCAGAACTGGGCGCGCGTCGCCCGCGCCGGTGCCGCGCAACGTGATGCGGCGTTCGACGACGAAGCTGCCGACGAACGGGCCGCCCGACAGTTCGACGATGTCGCCGTCGCGCGTGGCGCCGAGAGCGGAGGCGACGTCATCGTACGAGGTTTGCTGCGTCAGGTTGCGGACAGCCCCCGCCGCGTCGGCGGCCGGAGCAAGGAGAAACAGCCATGCCGCCGCGATCGAAGCCGCAACACGCCACCGTCGACGATGCCCCCGAGCCAGGACCATGCCGATCGCGCGCCAGTTCATCGCCTCGCCTCCCGGCCGGGCAGCCTCCTCCCGGCTTGCACGGACAAGGATGTCGCCGTCGCCGGAGGTTGGCAAGCGGGCAAAGCGCGACGAAGCGACGCCGCTGCCGCTATTGCGGCGGGGTGACCTTGCGGGCCTTCCCCCGCTCCAGACCGAGGCGCTGCTCACGCCATATGATCATGAGCCCGGAGCCCACGACGATCGCGCCACCGACGATCGAGTGGATGGTCGGGATGTCCGAGAAGAGCAGGTATCCCACCACGAGACCGAACAGCATCGAGCTGTATTCGAACGGAGCGACCGTCGCGACGCTGGCATGGCGGTAGGCTTCCGTCATCAGCACCTGGGCGATGCCGCCGCAGATTCCGCTCATGACGAGGAAGAAGACCTGCCAGCCGGTCAGAGGTGCCCAGCCGAAAGGCAGGGTGAGCAGGCCGGCGGCGGACGCGGTCATGGAAAACCAGATGACGACCGTGGATGACTTGTCCGTTGCCACGAGCGCGCGGACCTGCAGCAGCGCGACTGCCGAGATGGCGGCGGCGACGATGGCGGCGACGACCCCCAGCGCCTCGGCGCTGCCCATCCCGTCCGGCGACGTCAGCAGGGTCAGCTTCGGCCAGGAGATGATGAGCACTCCGACGAAGCCAATGCCGACCGCCGTCCAGCGGAAGATGCGCACCGTTTCCCCGAGAACCAGCGCGCTGATGACGACGACCAGAAGCGGCTGCGCGTAGTTCAGCATGATCGCTTCGGGGAGCGGCAGCCGCGTCAGCGCGAAGAAGCCGAGCGCCATGGACGAGACGCCGACGAGACCGCGCACCACATGGCGGCCGGGACGATCGGTATGGAACGCGGTTCTCAGTTCTCCTGTCCAGGCCAGCAGGATCAGGATCGGCACCATCGCGAAGAAGGAACGGTAGAACACGATCTGTCCGACGGGGAGGACTCCCGCCAGCTTGATGAAGGATTGCATCCCGACGAACACCGCAATGGACGAGACCTTGAGGACGATCGCGGCCAGCGGCCGCGAGATCATCGAGTGCTCCGCCACCGTCAGGCCGCGTCCTGGATCGCCTGCCAGATCCTAAGGGGTGTTGCCGGCATTTCGATATGACCGATCTCATGAGCGCGCCACAGGGCGTCCGTCACCGCGTTCATCACCGCTGGCGTCGCACCGATCGTGCCGGCCTCGCCGGCCCCCTTGATGCCAAGCGCATTGGTCGTCGAGGGCACGTTACGCGTCGAGAAGTCGATGAACGGCAACAGATCCGCCCGCGGCATGCCGTAATCCATGAAGCTGGCCGTCAGCAACTGCCCGTCCTCGCCATAGACCGTGTCTTCGGTCAGCGCCTGGCCCATGCCCTGCACCACGCCGCCATGCACCTGTCCCGCGAGCAGGATCGGGTTCACCACCGCGCCGAAATCGTCGACGATCGTGTAACGCAGGATCTCGGACGTCCCGGTCGCCGGATCGATCTCGACCTCGCAAATGTGGGTGCCGTTCGGATAGGTCGCTTCGTCCTGGATGAACTCGCCGAAGCCCTTGAGGTCGTCCGGGTTTTTCGCGGCTTTCGCGATCGCGGCGAAATCGAGCGCGCGGTCGGTGCCGACGATGCGCGCGGTACCGTCGATCAGTTCGATATCCGCCGCGCCGGCCTCAAGTTCGTCCGCCGCTATCTTCTTGATCTTCTCGGCGAGGTTCTCGCCCGCATAGGCCGCCGACACGCCGCCGAGCGGGATCGAGCGCGAGCCGCCGGTGCCGCCGCCCTTGGCGAGCTCGTCGGTGTCGCCCTGCCGCACATGGATCTTGTCGATCGGCAGGTTGAGCTTTTCGGCGACGAACTGCGAATAGGCCGTCGCGTGGCCCTGCCCGTTGGTCTGCGTGCCGATGAAAAGCGTCACCGTCCCGTCGCCGTTCAGCGTCAGGTGCGCGGCTTCCGAACCCGCGAAAGCGCAGGCCTCGATATAGGTCGCCATGCCGATGCCGCGCAGCTTGCCGGCCTGCTTCGACGCTTTCAGGCGATCCTCGAAGCCGTTCCAGTCGGCCCGTTCCAGCGCGAGCGTCATATGGCCGTCGAACTCGCCGACATCGTATTTGCGGCCTGTCGGGGTCGTATAGGGAAACTGCTCGGGCCGGATGAAGTTGCGGCGGCGGATCTCGGCCGGCGACAGGTTCATGTCGCGGGCGCAGGCATCGACCAGCTTCTCCAGCAGATACGCCGCCTCGGGACGGCCCGCACCACGATAAGCGTCGACCGGACAGGTATTGGTGTAGATGCCGTCGATACCGACATGCAGCGCCTTGATGTCGTAAACGCCGGTCGACATCGTCGCGCCGATATAGGGGATATAGGGCCCGTACTGGGAGCAATAGGCTCCGAGGTTGGCAGCGAGGCTCACCCGCAGGCCGAGGAAGCGCCCTTCGGCGTCCATCGCCATCTCCGCCTCGACCTCGTTGTCACGCCCCTGCGCGTCGGTCAGGAAGTGCTCCGTGCGGTCGCCCGTCCACTTGACGGGACGGCCGAGGCGCCGCGCCGCCTCGAGCACAAGCGCGTATTCGCGATAGACGAATGTCTTCGGCCCGAACCCGCCGCCGACATCGGGGGTGACGACACGCAGGCCTTTCGGCTGAATGCCCAGCACTCCGGCCAGGATCTGTTGCATCGAATGGACGCCCTGCGAGCCGACCGTCAGGACGAGGCGGTTCTCCTTCGCGTTCCACTCGGCGAGCGCGGCGCGCGCCTCCATGTAGTTGCAGACTAGCCGGTTGTTGCGGAAAGCCACCCTGGTGACGTGCTTGGCCCCGGCGAAAGCCGCGTCGGCCTTCGCCTTGTTGCCAAGTTCGTAGCGGAAAGCGCGGTTGCTGCCATGCTCGGGCCAGATGAGGGGAGCGTCGGCGTCAAGCGCATGCGCCATCAGCGCGACGGGCTCCATGTCCTCGTAGTCGATCTCGATCAGCTCCGCCGCATCCTGCGCCAGCGCGCGGCTCTCGGCGACCACGCAAGCCACCGCGTCGCCGACATAGGCAACCTCGCCGCGGCACAGAATCGGGATATTGCGGGCGGGCGGGCGAGTTCCGTCGGGCTGCTTCTGCATCGCGCCCGACTTGAGATCCCCCAGTTTGGCAATATCGGCCCCGGTCAGCACGAGATGAACACCAGCTGCATTCTTCGCCGCCTCCGTCGAGGCGATGGTGAACTTCGCCCGCGCGGTAGGCGAGCGCAGAACATAGAGATGCAGCGTGCCGGTAGGCGAGAAATCGTCGGTGTAGCGGCCGCGCCCGAGAATGAACGCGTCATCCTCCTTGCGCAGCACGGATGCGCCCATTCCAAACTTGGGAGTTTGAACTGTCATGGTCATTCCTCGCGGGATATCGGCGGATGCGGGCGTGGGCCTCGAGCGGGTTAAGTTTTGACGAGCCCCGGTTTCGTGTAAAGACCTAGCATACCACTTTGTCGCGCCAATTGGTTTGCCCTTGTTGGACCACGCGGCGAGCTTGCACGGAAATCACAGAATGCGGACAGATACCGGCCAGGTGTTCAGGCTCGAGGATTATCGCCCGAGCGACTGGCTCATTCCACGGACATCGCTGATCTTCCGCCTCGATCCAGACCGCACGCGCGTGATCGCGGAGCTGACGATCGAGCGGCGGGCGGGCGTTGCGCCTTCGACGCCGCTGGTGCTCGACGGTGACGGAATTGCCCTCCTTGCCGTCGCGATCGACGGCGAGCCGCTTGAGGCCGGAAGCTACGAGGCGACGGGTCAGCGGCTCACCCTGCACAAGCCGCCCCGCAACCGGACCTTCCAACTGACGATCGAGACCGAGACCGCGCCCTCCGCCAACACGGCGCTGATGGGTCTCTACCGGTCGAGCGGAAACTACTGCACCCAGTGCGAGGCGGAGGGCTTCCGCCGGATCACCTATTTCCTCGACCGGCCCGACGTCCTTTCGGTCTATTCGGTGCGGATCGAGGCGCGGCGCGAGGAAGCGCCGCTGCTGCTCGCCAACGGCAATCCCGGCGCGACCGGCGAGCTTCCCGACGGCTGGCATTTCGCCGAATGGTTCGATCCGCACCCGAAGCCGTCCTATCTCTTCGCTCTGGTCGCGGGCGACCTTGCCGAGGTGGCGGATCGGTTCGTCACGCAGTCCGGCCGCAACGTGCGCCTCGGCATCTATGTCGAGCACGGCAAGGAGGATCGCGCGGCCTACGCGATGGATGCGCTCCGGCGCTCCATGCGCTGGGACGAGGAGACCTTCGGCCGCGAATACGACCTCGACGTGTTCAACATCGTCGCCGTGTCCGACTTCAACATGGGCGCGATGGAGAACAAGGGCCTCAACATCTTCAACGACAAATATGTGCTGGCCGACCAGGAAACCGCGACGGACGCCGACTTCGCCAATATCGAAGCCATCATCGCGCACGAATATTTCCACAATTGGACAGGCAACAGAATCACTTGCCGCGACTGGTTCCAGCTCTGCCTGAAGGAGGGGCTGACCGTCTTCCGCGATCACGAATTCTCTGCGGATGAACGGTCCCGGGCCGTCGAGCGTATCGCCGACGTGCGCACGCTGCGCGCGCACCAGTTCCCTGAGGACCAGGGTCCGCTGGCGCACCCGGTGCGCCCGCGCCGCTACCGCGAGATCAACAATTTCTACACGGCCACGGTCTACGAGAAGGGCGCTGAGGTCGTCGGCATGATCCGCACCATCCTCGGCCATGAGGATTTCCGGCGCGGCATGGACCTCTATTTCGAGCGCCACGACGGCGACGCGGCGACGATCGAGGACTTCATCAAGGTGTTCGAGGACGTCTCGGGACGCGACCTGTCGCAGTTCTCGCTGTGGTATCATCAGGCCGGCACGCCGAACCTGATGGTCTCGGCGGCGCACGACCCGAATGCTGCGGCGCTGACGCTGGAGATCGAGCAATCCGTCCCGCCCACGCCCGGCGAGAGCCGCAAGAAGGCGATGCACATCCCGCTGGCCTTCGGCCTCGTCGGTGCGGACGGTAACGATATCACCTGTTCGTCGGTCAGCGGCGCCACCGTCGAGGACGGCGTCATCCACCTGAAGAAGCGCCGGCACGTTATCCGCTTCGAGGGGTTGCCTGAACGCCCGGCGATTTCACTCAACCGCGGCTTCTCCGCGCCGGTAACGATCGCCTTCGACCAGCCGCTGCCGGAACGTCTGCTTCTCGCCCGCAACGACAGCGATCTCTACTCGCGCTGGCAGGCGCTGACGGGGCTGATGACCGGGGCGCTGATCGAGGCGGCTGCCACCATCCGCGGCGGCAAGAAGCCGAAGATTTCCGGCGATCTTGCCCTGATCTGCCTCGAGACGGTGCGCAGCCACGCGCTGGAGCCGGCCTACAAGGCGCTGGCCCTGACCTTGCCGGCAGAAGCCGACATCGCCCGCGAAATCGGCTCGAAGATCGATCCGGACGCGATCCTGGCGGCACGCAACACGCTCGCGGCCACGATCGCGGCGGCGAATGACGAAGCATTCCGCGCCGCCTATGACGGCCTGGCGGACAACGGACCCTATTCGCCCGACGCGGCGAGCGCCGGACGGCGTGCGCTGCGCAACGCGATGCTCGACTACGTCACGCTCGCGTCCGGTCAACCGGACCATGCCTCGCGTCAATACCGAGACGCCGGCAACATGACCGACCGGGCGGCGGCCCTCTCCGTCCTGGCGATGCGCCATCCGGACTCGTCGGGGACGGCCGAGGCGCTCGCGCATTTCGAGGCGAGGTTCGGCGCCGATCCGCTGGTCATGGACAAATGGTTCCAGATCCAGGCGATGGCGCCCGGCGACGGCGCCGTCGACCGCGTTCGGGCGCTGATGACGCATCCGGCCTTCTCGCTCGGCAACCCGAACCGGGTGCGCGCGCTGATCGGCACCTATACGACCGCGAACCAGACAGGCTTCCACCGGGCCGACGGCGCCGGCTACGAACTGCTCGCCGAGATCGCTCTGTCGGTCGATCCGAAGAACCCGCAGCTTTCGGCGCGACTTGCGACAGCTTTCCGCTCGTGGAGGTCGCTCGAGGACGGGCGCAAGGAGCATGCGCGCGCTACGCTATCCCGGATCAAGGCCGTTTCGACGCTTTCGGCAGATCTGCGTGACATCGTCGAGCGGACACTCGCCTGAAATCCTGCTCTTCTTGCCCTTTTTCGCTCTCATTCCGGAATTCGTGAAGAATTCCTGAACGAGCCTCTGGACAAGCCGAATCACCTTTGATTCTTATATGGCGATTCGGATGTGCGGCGTTTCCGAAGTATAGCCAGAAAAACAATTTTGCGGGGCCCTTCAATGGGAAAGACAGGCGCCTGGGGGGCGACTGGTGGACGTTTTTTTGCCGGCGGACGGGGCGGCGAAGGAACCAAGATGGGCAACGGCGCCGGCATCGTCGCCGCGCCGGCATACAAGCGCCTGCTGGCGGCCGAACCGTATCTGCGCCGGTCCATTCCGGCGCTGATCGTCATCTTCCTCATCGTCGTGGCGGCGACCAGGGTGCTTTCGCTCCTGGCGCTTCGTGACGACATCGAGCGGGACGCCCGCTCGATGGCGGCGCTGGCGGCGTCGCAGATTGCCGGCACGCTCAGCGTCGAACTCGCTGCGTCGCCGGTTGACGCCGATCGGCGGGCGCTCGACGCTTCCGCCCAGATCGGCAATCTCGAGCGCAGCCATGTGCTTCTGGTGACCGACGAACGCTTCCGTGTCACGGCGGCAGCACCCCGCGACATCGGCTGGGAAGGCCGCTGGCTCGAAAGCCAGATCGACGGCGGCCAGCCGTTGTTCATGTTTGGGGCACGCGCCGGTGTCATGGAGGTAACAATCGGCAGCCAGCGCTGGTTCGCAGCGGTCGACCTGACCTCCGACCGCAAGCATGCGGCGGTCGCAATGATCTCCACCGACACTGTGTTTGCCGACTGGCGCAAGATGGTCTCGCTCAACGTGACGCTGTTCGTGCTCACCTCGAGCGTGTTGATCGTCATCCTCTATGCCTATTTCGCGCAGGCCGCGCGGGCGCAGTCGGCCGACCGGATCTACTCGGAGGCGCATCAGCGCATCGATTCAGCGCTGCTGCGCGGCCGCTGCGGACTGTGGGACTGGGACATGGGCCGCGGGCGCATGTTCTGGTCGCGCTCGATGTACGAGATGCTGGGCTACGAGCCCAGCAACGCCATGCTCTCCTTCGGCGAGGTCAACGAGATCATCCACGAGGAGGATGGCGACCTGTTTACGGTCGCGAAGGCGCTGGCGGCGCGCGAGGTCGACCAGATCGACCAGGTCTTCCGTATGCGCCATGCAAACGGCCAGTGGGTGTGGGTCCGCGCCCGCGCACAGATCATCGATCCGGATGCGCCGGACGTCCATCTGCTCGGAATCGCCATCGACGTCACCGAGCAGTATCACCTGGCCATGCAGTCGGAGGAGGCGGATGCGCGGCTGCGCACCGCCATCGAGAACATTTCGGAGACTTTCGTCCTCTGGGACGCGAACGGTCGCCTGGTGATGTGCAACACCCGCTTCCAGGAGCAGGCCGGCCTGACCGACGACGATATCGAACCCGGCACGCCGCGCGGTGTGATCGAAGAGCGGATGACCGCCTTTGCATCCGAGCGGCGGCTGGCGAACGGCAATGGCCGACACGGCGCCGTGACCTACGAGCGGCAGTTCAAGGACGGACGCTGGGTGCAGGTCAACGAACTGGTCACGCGTGACGGCGGCACGGTTTCGGTCGGTGCCGATATCACCCAGATCAAGCAGCATCAGGAGAAGCTCGTCGACAGCGAGCGCCGGCTGATGGCGACGATCCACGACCTCTCCGTTGCGCGGAAGGCCGAAGAGGACCGTGCCCGCGAACTCGCCGATCTCAACAAGAAGTGCATGCGCGAGACGGAGCGAGCGGAGGCCGCCAACCGCGCCAAGTCCGAATTCCTCGCCAACATGTCGCACGAACTGCGCACGCCTTTGAATGCGATCATCGGTTTCTCGGAGCTGATGCAGTCGGGTCTGTTCGGGCCGCTCGGCTCGGAGCGCTACGCGGAATATGTTCGCGACATCCACGGCAGCGGAAACTATCTGCTGGGCGTCATCAACGACATCCTCGACATGTCGAAGATCGAGGCCGGCCGCTTCTCGCTCGACCGCGAGGAGATCGACCTCTGCCCCCTGGTGCGCGAGACGGTCCGGGTGATCTCGCTGCAGGCGGCGCAGAAATCGATCACGGTGGAGACCAGCATCGCCGACTCTCTGACGCTCAATGCCGATCGCCGGGCGATCAAGCAGATCGCCATCAACCTCTTGTCGAACGCCGTCAAGTTCACCGGCCAGGGCGGCAAGATCGCGGTGCGCGCCCGCAAAACGTCCGGCGCGGTCATCCTGACGATCGAGGACAATGGCTGCGGCATCCCGCAGGAGGCGCTCAGGAAGCTGGGCAAGCCGTTCGAGCAGGTCGAGAACCAGCTCACCAAGAGCCATACCGGCTCAGGCCTCGGCCTGGCGATCTCGCGCTCGCTCGCCCAGCTTCACGGCGGCGCGCTCAAAATCCGCTCGACCGAGGGCGTCGGCACCATCGTCTCGGTGCGTATCCCGGTGAAGACGAAGGCGGCGGCACAACCGTCGAGAAAGGCCGCCTAACCTCAGGCGGCCGCGACCGGGCCGCAGACGCCCTACTGGGCAGTCGGCTTCGGCCTGTCGCCCTTCGCCGAAGCGCGGCCGCGCATCTCTTCCTTGATCAGTTTGCCGTCCGCATCGGCATCGAGTTCGGCAAAACGCTGCTTCCGCCGGGCCTCGACATCGGCGAGCTTGATAGTGCCGTCTTTGTCCGGGTCGAAACGGGCGACGAGCGCCTCCGCCTGCTGGTTTGCCTTCGGCCCCTTGATGGTCGCCGAGATCTCCGCGACCGTCAGCTTGCCGTCGCCATCCTTGTCCGCGTTCTCAAGCCGGCCCGTGATCGCGGCCAGGAATTCTTCGAACGAGACGTCGCCGCTCTTGTCCGCGTCGAGGCGCTCGAAAATCCTGTCGTCCGGCGCCGCCTGCGATGCGGTCGCTCCGACCGCGCCGGCAAACGCGACGAAGGCCCAGGCCAGAACCGTCTTCTTCATGATCTTCTCCACTTCTCGGGTTCGATCTCCACATGGGGACCGGATCATGTCATTTCCATCACCGTGATGCGGATTTCTGACCCAGGAGAATGTCGAACAGCTTTCGAACGTTCCCGGTCGTGTCCTTTAGCAGCGCGCGCAGGACATTGAGGTCCGGCGCGTCCGCGCTGCGGATGAGCAGATCGGACAATCCGGGCGGAATATCGGCTGCATCGAGATTTCCCGTCAGGCAGAGCCGCATGATCTGCGTCAGTGTGGTGTAAAGGCGATGCGCCTCGAAGAGTTCGCCTCGCACCTGCAGATCGGCGAAATCGTCCGCGAGATGGCGCAGGACGTCGGCCGTGCCTGTCGCCCTGCCCGCTTGATCCACCCGGCCGGTCAGCAACGCGACCTGTGCGATGAACTCGAGGTCGATCAGCCCGCCAAGCGCGAGCTTGAGGTCCCACTCGTCGGCCGGCGGTTTCTCCTTCTCGATCATCGCCCGCATCTGCCGTGCCTCGCGCGCGACATCGACATAGGCGCGAGGCAGGTGCAGAATGCCGGCCACGTCAGTTTCGATCAGGTCGGCGAAGTCGGCGTCGCCGGCGATCACCCGCGCCCGCGTCAGCGCCATGTGCTCCCAGGTCTCGGCGTCTTCGCGCTGGTATTTGCGGAAGGCGGCGATGTGGGTCGCGACCGGTCCCTTGTTGCCGGAAGGCCGCAGCCGCAGGTCGATCTCGTAGAGAACGCCCTCCGTCGTCGGCGCCGACACCGCCGCGATCAGCCGCTGCGTCAGCCGCGTGAAGTAGAGCGCCGGAGCCAGCGGCTTCTCGCCGTCGGATTCCTCCGCCGTCTCCGAGTGGTCATAGAGCAGGATCATGTCGACGTCCGAACCTGCGGTCAGCTCCCGCGAGCCGAGCTTGCCCATGCCGAGCAGCGCCACGCGGTCGCCGGCCACGCGTCCATGCCGGACGGCGAACTCCTCGCGCACGGCCTCCAGTGCCGCGCCGATGGTGAGGTCGGCGAGGTCGGAGAAGGCCCTGCCCGCCCGCACCGCGTCGATCGCGCCGGTGAGCAGCCTGACGCCGATGAGGAACTTCTGCTCGGCCGCGAAGATGCGCAGACGGTCCAGAACCTCCTCATGCACGGTCACGCCTTCGAGGAAGGCCTGGAGCCGGCCGGCAAGGTAACGCCGGTCGGGCAGTTCCGCCATCAGCATGGGATCGAGCAGCCCGTCGAAGACATGCGCGCGCCTGGTGATGATCGCCGCGAGGCGGGGTGCTGCGCCCATGATCAAGGCCAGCAGGTTCAGAAGTGCCGGGTTGGACTGGAGCAGCGAGAAGAGCTGGATCCCCGCCGGCAGGCCGGCCAGGAAGGCGTCGAAGCGCATCAGCGCCTCGTCGGCCCTTCGGGTGTTGCCGAAGGCCTGCAGCAGCGCCGGCGTGAGTTCCGTCAGGCGCTCGCGCGCCTCGGCCGACTGCGTCGCGCGGTAGCGCCCGAAATGCCAGGTACGGATGACGCGGCAGATGTCGCTAGGGCGCTCGAAGCCGAGCTGCGACAGTGTCTGCAGCGTGTCCGGATCGTCGACGTCGCCGGTGAAGACGAGATTGCCCACCCCCGCCGACAGCTCCGGCGCGGATTCGAACAGCGCCGCGTAGTGCTTCTCCACCACCTGCAGCGAGGCGCGGAAATCGGCCGCAAACGCGGCTGCGTCGCGATAGCCGCGCATATGCGCGATCCTCTCAAGGCCCTCGTCGTCCTCGGGCAGCAGGTGGGTCTGCTCGTCCGCAACCATCTGGATCGCGTGTTCGACATCCCGCAGGAACCAGTATTGCTTCGCCAGCGCGTCGCGCTCCTCGGGCGAGATCCAGCCACGCGCGCAAAGCTCGCCCAGCATCGCGATCGTCTCGCGGCCGCGCAGTTCCTGGAAGCGGCCGCCGGCAATCAGTTGCTGGGTCTGGACGAAGAACTCGATCTCGCGGATGCCGCCGCGCCCGAGCTTGACGTTGTGGCCTTTCACCGCGATCTCGCCGTGACCTTTGTGGGCGTGGATCTGGCGCTTGATCGAGTGGACGTCGGCGATCGCCGCGAAGTCCATATACCTGCGCCAGACATAGGGCTTCAGCTCGGCGAGGAAGGCTTGTCCCGCTTCGAGATCGCCGGCCACCGGCCGCGCCTTGATCATCGCGGCGCGCTCCCAGTTCTGGCCGCGGCTCTCGTAGTAGTGCAGCGCCGCGCCGACCGGGATCGCCAGTGGCGTCGATCCGGGATCGGGCCGCAGGCGCAGATCGGTGCGGAAGACGTATCCGTCCCCGGTCCGGTCCTGGAGGATGCGCACCAGCCGCCGCGTCAGCCGAGCAAACAGCTCGTTCGCTTCGTAGGGGTCGGTGATCGCCTCCGCCTGCGGATCGAAGAACGAAATCAGGTCGATGTCGGAGGAAAAGTTGAGCTCGTGCGCGCCGAGCTTGCCCATTGCAAGCAGGATCCAGCCGGACCCTCTCGCCGGATCCGCTGGATCCGGCAACGAGATCTTGCCCTGGCCGTGGGCGTCGCGCAGCAGGTAAGACACCGCCGCCCCGATCGCCGCGTCGGCGAGCCTGCTCAACCGGCGCACCGTCGTCTGCGCATCGAACACCCGCGCCAGGTCGCACAGCGCGATCAGCACATGCGCTTCCGTCTTGTGCCGCCTGAGTTCGGCCATCAGCCGCGACTCGGCGATATCGGGATCGCGGCCGAGCGCCTCGATCGCCTCCAGGACGGCGTCGATGCGAGCCGACGCGGTGACCGAGCGCAGGTGATCGAGAATCTGCGGGGCGCGTCGCATGCAATCGCGCAGGAAGGGCGAGAGGTCGAGCACGGCGGCGAGGAAGTCGGCCGTCGCGCCGCCTGCCGTTAGGTCGGCCACAAGGCCCTCAAGGCCGGCCGCATCGGCATTCGAGATCAGTTCGGCCAGCTCTGCCTTCGCCGCACTCGCGTCGAGCGGCTGAAGCCGCGCCGGACGTGCGCCGAACCAGTTCCGCTCCCCTGCCGCCTCTTTCGCGGCCGCTGCCTTCGCCATCATCCCCCCTGACGCGGAAACACCATCTCGACGAGCAATCCTGGCTCCTTCCCGGACAGTTCCAGCGCGCCACCGTGGAACGTCATCACCGCCTTGGCAAGGCTGAGGCCGAGGCCCGATCCCGGCTGCGACCGGCTCTTCTCCAGCCGCACGAAGCGTTCCGTCGCCTGAACGCGATCCTCGGGGGGAATGCCCGGCCCGTTGTCGGCGACGCCGAGGCGGATATTCCCGGGCGCCCTGACGATCGACACCGCAACCTTGGCGCCGCCCTCGGCGCCAGCGGAATATTTGATCGCATTGTCGACGATGTTGGACAGCGCCTGGCCGATCAGTTCGCGATTGCCGATCACCTTTGCCTCGGCGCAATCTTCGGCGGTGAGCGTCACGCCGGCCTCTTCCGCCGCCGGCTCGTAGAGCTCCACCACGTCGCGCATGATGGCGGCGAGGTCGACCTCGCTCGTCGCCTCGGCCGAATAGCCCGCCTCCAGGCGCGAGATCATCAGGATCGCGTTGAAGGTGCGGATGAGCTGGTCGGATTCGCCGATCGCTCCCTCCAGCGCCTCGCGGTATTCGGCCTCGGTGTGCGCGCCGGCCAGCGTCGCCTCGACACGGTTGCGCAGGCGCGTCAGCGGCGTCTTGAGGTCATGGGCGATGTTGTCCGAGACCTGCTTCAGCCCGTCATTCAGAGCGCCGATGCGCGCCAGCATCCCGTTCAGATTCTCGGATAGCCGGTCGAATTCGTCGCCCGAACCGGTCACCGGCAGCCGGCCCGAAAGGTCGCCGCCCATGATGCGCCGGCTCGCTTCGGAAATGCTGTCGATGCGGTGCAGCGCCTGGCGGCCGACGAAGAACCAGATCACGAAGGCGCCGATGCCCATCAGCGCAAGAGCCGCTGTCAACGCACGGCGCACGACGAGGCGGAACTGCTCCGGCTCGCCGAGATCACGGCCGACCAGCACGATCATCGTGTTGGGCAGGCGCACGACCTGCGCGATCGCCTTGTGGCCGTCAGTTACAGGCGGCGTCGCGGCACCCTCGCCGTAGCGTCGATAGGAGAACGGCCGCTCCGTCCAGCCGTCGGTCTCCAGCACGCCCGGTTCCAGGCTTTCCACATTTCCGGCGAGAGGACGGCCGTTCGGGTCGGTGAGCAGGTAGAGATAGGCGCCAGGCTGGCGGGAGCGTTGCGCGACGACACGCACGAGACGGGGAAGTCCCCCGGCCTCGTAGGAGCGCGACAGGCTCAGCACTTCCTCGAGGATCGTCTCGCGCGTCTGGTCGGTTAGCATGCGCGTCGATAGCGACGTCATGTAGACGACGAGCACCAGGGCCGACGCCGCGAACAAAAGCAGGTAGAGCGCCGACAGCCGGGCCGCGGTGGTGCGGAAGATCGCGGGCAGACGCGGCATCTCAGACCTTGAGCATGTAGCCGGCGCCGCGGACCGTGTGGAGCAGCGGCTTGTCGAAACCCTTCTCGATCTTCGAGCGCAGCCGCGAAACGTGCACGTCGATGACGTTGGTTTGCGGATCGAAGTGGTAGTCCCAGACGTTCTCGAGCAGCATCGTGCGGGTCACCACCTGCCCGGCATGGCGCATCAGGTATTCGAGCAGGCGGAACTCGCGCGGCTGCAACGCGATTTCCTTGCCGGCGCGCTTCACCGCGTGGGCCAGCCGGTCGAGTTCGAGATCGCCGGCGCGGTAGGTCGTCTCGCTGTCGCGCACGCTCGCCCGGCGTTTGAGAACCTCTACCCGCGCGAGCAGTTCCGAGAAGGCATAGGGCTTGGTCAGGTAGTCGTCGCCGCCGGCGCGCAGGCCGGTCACCCGGTCGTCGACCTCGCCGAGCGCCGAGAGAATCAGCACGGGCGTCTCGTTGCCCCGCGCCCTCAGTCCCGCGATCACCGAGAGCCCGTCGCGGCGCGGCAGCATGCGGTCGATGACGAGGATGTCGTATTCGCCGGAATCGGCAAGGCTGAAGCCGGTTTCGCCGTCACGCGCGACATGGGCGGTGTGGCCGGCTTCGGTCAAAGCCCGCTCCAGATATTCCGCCGCCTCGCGGTCGTCCTCGATCACCAGAATCTTCATTGGATCTCATATAGGCGATCTGCTGGGAAAACAGGACCGCCGAAAAGCCGACGGCGGGCGATTGGGGGGAGCCCGCCGTCGCCGGTGCGGGAGTCGAACGGCCCGCACCTGTCCGCGAAGCCGGCCGCAGCTGATAGCGGCCGGCTCCACGATCTATCAGCCGCGCGCCACCGGCAGGGCGACGAAGCGGTTGGTCTGGTCGCGCATCACCTGGAAGAGCACCGCCTTGCGGCCCGCCCTTGAGGCCTCCTCGACCGCCTTCTCGACATCGGCCGCGCTGGCGACCTCCTTCGAGTTCACCGCGGTGATCACGTCGCCCGCCTGGATGCCGCGGTCGGCGGCCTCGCTGTCGGCATCGACATTGGTCACGACGAGACCCTTGCCGTCCTCGGCCTTGGTCACGGTCAGGCCGAAGCCCTCCAGCGTGCCGGTCTCGGGCGCCGCCTTGTCCGGGGTGGCGTCGGCGCGATCCTTAGCGCCCGGCAGGGTGCCGAGCTTGACGTCGAAGGTCTGCGCCTTGCCGTCACGCCACACCTCGACGGCCACCGACTTGCCGGGATCGATGTTGCCGATCAGCCGGGCGAGTTCGCGCGGCGAGGCGACCGGCTTCTTGTCGACCGAGACGATCACGTCGCCGGCCGCGATGCCGACCTCCTTGGCAGGACCGTCCGCCTGCGCCTCGCTCACCAGCGCACCGCGCGGCTTGTCGAGCCCGATCGATTCGGCGATCTCGTCGGTGACCGGCTGGATCTGGACGCCGAGCCAGCCACGCTGGATGGAACCGCCGTCCATCAGCTTGGCGACGACGTCCTTGGCGGTCGAGGCGGGGATGGCGAAGGCGATGCCGACATTGCCGCCCGACGGCGAGAAGATCGCCGTGTTGATGCCCACCACCTCGCCGTTGAGGTTGAAGGCCGGGCCGCCGGAATTGCCACGGTTCACCGCCGCGTCGATCTGGATGAAATCGTCATACGGGCCGGCGCCGATGTCACGGCCGCGGGCCGAGACGATGCCGGCGGTCACGGTGCCGCCGAGGCCGAACGGGTTACCGACGGCCACGACCCAGTCGCCGACCCTGATCTTCGAGTCGTCGGCGAAGGACACGTAGGTGAACTTGCGGTCCGCATCGACCTTTAGCACGGCGAGGTCGGTGCGCTCGTCGGTGCCGACCAGCTTGGCGTCGAGCTCGTCGCCATTGTCCATCACGACCGTATATTCGGCGCCGTCACGCACGACATGATCGTTGGTGACGAGGAAGCCGTCCTCGGAGATGAAGAAGCCGGAGCCCTGCGAAGAGGGGCGCATCCGCTCCGTGCGGCGCTGCTGCCGGTCCTGGCGACGCTCCGAGCGGGGACCTTCGGCGCCCGGGCCTTCGCCACGGAATTCGCGGAAGAAACGCTTGAGCGGATGGTCGTCGGGAAGCTGGTCGAAGCCGGGGCCGCCGAACATGCCGCCAGGGCCTTCGAAGAGAGAGCCCGGATTATTGTCAGACGCCGGCTCGACGCGCGACTTGACGCGCACGCTCACCACGGCGGGCGACACCTTCTCGACGACATCGGCGAAGCCGGGAGCCTGCGGGGCATCGACGCGCACCGCCTCGGCGAAGACGGGAACAGTCACGCTGGTGACCGCACCGACCCCGATCGCGCCCGCGATCGCGAGCGAAGCGGCAGCGGCCAGCAGGCGCTTTCTCGTGGAACTGGAAGCGTTGGAAGTGGTCATCTCGATCATGTCCTTTTCGATAAATTCCCGATGCGCGCTGCGCACCTTCGGACATGAGAGATAGAGACCGTCACATTACGGCGTTCTTTCCGGAGAATGAAAGTTTGGTAATGTTGGAGAAGCGGCCTAGGTCTCGCGACGCAGCGCCTCGGCAAGCGCCGTCTTCTCCTCGTCGGTCAGCACCTGAGCGCTC
Source organism: Mesorhizobium sp. (assembly GCF_024710845.1). Classification (GTDB taxonomy): domain Bacteria; phylum Pseudomonadota; class Alphaproteobacteria; order Rhizobiales; family Rhizobiaceae; genus Mesorhizobium_A. The sequence continues at coordinate 42,096 of NZ_JANJTZ010000070.1, read as the reverse complement.
GTCGGCTTGCGGCGCCGGGAAGCGACCACGATGTAGCCCCCACCCACCAAGAGCAGCACTAGAGGCGTTCCCCACAAAAGCGCGTTGCGCCAGTTGAACACGGGCTTCAGCAGCACGAACTCGCCATAGCGCGAGACGACGTAGGCGATCACCTCTTCGTCCGTATCGCCCGCGACCAGCCGCTGGCGCACCAACACGCGCAGGTCCTTGGCGAGCGCAGCGTCGGATTCGTCGATCGACTGGTTCTGGCAGATCATGCAGCGCAGGCCGGCCGAGATGGCGCGGGCGCGGGCTTCTAGCGCCGGGTCGGCCAGCACCTCGTCGGGCGTGACGGCAAGCGCTCCAACGGCCTGTATCGCCAGGAACAGGCCGAGTATCAGGGCAAGAACGCGCGGCAGCCTCATTCGGCGGGCACTCCCGCCGTCGCCGGCCTGATCTTGCGCCGCGCGGGCGCGCCGATGCGCAGGCGCCGGTCGGCGAGCGACATCGTTCCGCCCGCCATCATCACCAGCGCGCCGAGCCAGATCAGCGTGACCAGCGGCTTCCACCAGATCCGCACGACGGTTCCGCCATTGGCAGCGGGATCGCCCAGCGACACATAGATCTGGCTCAGACCCCGCGTGGCGATGCCGGCTTCCGTGGTGGGCATCTGGCGCGCGGTGTAGACGCGTTTGGAGGAGATAATTTCGCCGAGATCGCGTCCGCCTGCCGTCGCAAGGCCGAAAAACGCGCGGTCCTCGGTGTAGTTCGGTCCGCGCACCGGCTCCATCCGGTCATATGTCAGCACATAGCCAGAGATTTCCGCCGTATCGCCCGGCTTCATCGCGACGATCCGCTCCGTCTGCAGCGCCGAGACGCTGACGATGCCGAGCGCGGTCAGCCCCAGGCCGAAATGCGCGAGCGCAGTGCCGAACACGGAACGCGGCAGGCCGGCGAAACGGCGCAGGGCCACTGCAGGTGCGACGCTGCCGATGCCCGCCCGCAGGACAAGGTCAGTCACGGCCCCGATCAGCAGCCAGGCTGCCAGTCCAAAGCCGACGGCCGCGAACGCGGTGACCCCATCGACGAAGAAGACCGCGACCAGACCGACGAGCAATGCGCCCGCCGCCGCCGCGTAGAGCCGCTGCCCAGCGGCGGCGAGATCGCCGCGCTTCCAGGCCAGCAGCGGACCAAACGGCATGGCGATCAAAAGCGGCACCATCAGCGCGCCGAAGGTCAGGTTGAAGAACGGCGCGCCGACCGAGATCTTCTCGCCGGTCAACGCTTCCAGCGCCAGGGGATAGAGCGTGCCGACGAACACCGTCGCGGTGGCCGTCGTCAGGAAGAGGTTGTTCAGCACCAGCGCGCCCTCGCGCGAGATCGGCTGGAACAGGCCGCCGGGCTGCAACGATTGCGCGCGGAAGGCAAACAGCGACAGCGAGCCGCCGACGAAGAAGGCGAGCAGTGCCAGGATGAAGACGCCGCGCGTCGGATCGGTCGCAAACGCATGCACCGAAGTCAGCACGCCGGAGCGCACCAGGAAGGTTCCGAGCAGCGACAGCGAAAACGCCAGCAGCGCGAGCAGAATTGTCCAGATCTTCAGCGCCTCGCGCCGTTCCATCACGATCGCCGAGTGCAGCAGTGCGGTGCCCGCGAGCCACGGCATGAAGGAGGCGTTCTCCACCGGGTCCCAGAACCAGAAACCGCCCCAGCCGAGTTCGTAATAGGCCCAGTAGGAGCCCATCGCGATGCCGCCGGTGAGGAAGATCCAGGCAGCGAGCGTCCACGGCCGCACCCAGCGCGCCCAGGCGGCGTCGATGCGGCCTTCGATCAGCGCCGCGACGGCGAAGGAGAAGCAGACGGAGAAGCCGACATAGCCGAGATAGAGCAGCGGCGGATGGATGGCGAGGCCGACATCCTGCAGCACCGGATTGAGGTCGCGGCCCTCGATCGGAGCCGGCGAGAGCCGCACGAAGGGGTTGGAGGTCGTGAGCACGAACAGGAAGAACGCCGCGCCGATCAGGCCCTGCACCGCGATCACGTCGGCCTTGAGCACCGCCGGCAGGTTGCGCCCGAAAGTCGCTACCAGGGCGCCGAAGAAGGTCAGGATCAGCACCCAGAGCAGCATCGAGCCCTCGTGGTTCCCCCAAGTGCCGGTGATCTTGTACAGCAAGGGCTTGGCCGAATGGGAGTTCTCCCAGACGTTCAGCACGGAGAAATCCGACTGCACATAGGCCGAGGCCAGCGCCAGGAACGCGAGCGCCGTCATCGCAAAAGCCGTGATCGCCACCGGTCCGCCCACCGCCATCAACCGGTCCTGGCGCGTGCGCGCGCCGATGAAGGGCAGCGCCGATTGCACCAGGCTCAGCGCAAAGGCGAGAACGAGGGCGAAATGTCCGATCTCGACCATGCCTGCTCAGCCCCCGCTTTTTTCCTGCCAGACGCCCTTTTCCTTCAGGCTGTCGGCGACTTCCTTCGGCATGTAGTTCTCGTCGTGCTTGGCCAGCACGCTGTCGGCGACGAACACGCCAGCCGGATCGAAAGCGCCCTCCGTGATCACCCCCTGCTCCTCGCGAAAGAGGTCCGGCAACAGCCCGTTGTAGACGACCTTGATCGTCTTTTCCTGGTCGGTCACGGCGAACTCGACCTCGGTCCCCTGCCCGCGCTGGATCGACCCCTTCTCCACCAGTCCGCCGAGGCGGATGCGCTGGCCGGGCTCGACAGGCTTTTCGGCCAAATCACTCGGCATGTAGAAATAGGAGGTGCGCTGGCCGAGCGCGTAGAAGGTCAGCGCGGTTGCGCCGCCCAGGAACACCAGCGCTCCCGCAATCACCGCCAGCCGCTTCTGCTTTCTGGTCATCCGTCCACCTTCACGCCAAGCTCGGCTGCAAACGCGCTCACCCGGTCCTTTTTGTCGCCTTCCAGGCCAGCAAGCGCGCGTGCGAGCGCCGCCTTTGCATCGTCCGCCCGGCCCAGCACCACATATGAACGAATGAGACGCTGCCATCCTTCCACATCGTCGGGATTGGCGCGCAGCTTTTCGTCGAGCCCGGCGACCATGCCCTCGATCATCTGGCGCCGGTCTTCCGGCATCATCTGCTGCGCGGCGGTCACGTCATCCGCGGTCGGGCCTTTCGCGACCGGCGCCTCGAGCCTCGCCCGCGCCTCCGCGATCGCCCGGTCGACCGGCTCGTGCCAGGGCGAATCCGCCGCAAGCGCCAGCTTCATCTTCTGCCAGGCGTCGGCGGCTTCGGCGAGCTTGCCTTCCTGCGCCAGTCCGCTCGCCAAGAGGAAGCGGGACTTCGGCTCGTTCGGATCCTGCGCCAGCGCGCGTTCGAAGGCCGCGCGCGCGTCCTGCGTCACCACCCCGCCGGCCGCCGCCGCGATCGCCTCGCCCAGCGCGCTTTCGCGCTGCGCGCTCGACCCTGCGATGCGGATGGCGTTGCGCCAGGCGGTCGCCGCATCGGCGAAACGCTGCTGGCGCATGTAGACGGGTCCGAGCACTTCCCAGCCGCGCGCATCGTCGGGATTGTCGGCAAGGTGCTTCTCCGCCCGCGCCACGAGTTCGTCGACGCTGCTTTCCGCGGGATTTCGCGCCATGCGCTGCGCCAGGGGTTCGCCGGGCACACCGGGAGCACCGATCGCGCTGTAGAGGCCCCAGCTGACCAGCGGGATGAGCAGCACGCCTGCGAGGCCAGCGAGCCGCACGACACCGCCCGAACCCGCCTTGCGCGCCGCCTGTCCGTCCGAGTCCGCCTTCAGCAGCCGTCGCGCGATCTCGACCTTCGCCTGCTCCGCCTGCGAGGCCTCGATGACGCCGCGCGCCGCGTCGCGCTCGACCTCCTGCAACTGGTCGCGATAGACCTCGACATCATGGCGGCCGGCGGGTTCCGTTCCCGCCGCCTTGCGCGTCAATGGCGCCAGCACCGCCAGTGAGGCGGCGAGCGTCAGCGCGGCTGCGGCGATCCAGAACAACATGGGCACCATTTAGACGCCGCCCCTGTCCCTGCCAACAGCGGCAGGATGCGGCTTATTGCCGGGTGTGGCCGGCGATGATGTCCAATTGCAGGCGGGAGGCACCCGCGCCGTTGATTTGCGTCAAGAAGCAGCGATCAGGTCAGCGGCGTCCAGCTTCCGTCCGGGTTGCGGCAGGCCGTTCCCCTGGCGACGTTCTGCGCCGCTCCGACGCTGACCGTGTGGGTATACTGGCGGCAATCCTGCGAGCCGACGCGGTAAGGCTGTGCCGCGACCACCTCGCCGAAGCGACCGGAGGCCCGGTCGCCCCATGTCACCTTCTGGCCGACCGGCGAATATTCGAGCGCACGGTACTCGGCCTCGAGCGCCTGCACCTTCTCGCTGCTGGACAGGCCGGCGCCGACATTACCGCCGACCAGCCCGCCGGCCATCGCCTTGATGATCGCCTGGCCCGCCGGCTGCGCGGAAGGGCGCGTCGGCTGGCCGGCAAAGCCGGCGACGCCCGACGCGCCGGGATTGGTCGTCGCGCATCCGCCCAGCGCCAGGGCTACGGCGACTATGACTGCCGATTTTCTCATTCCATCCGGTCCTGACGCATCCACGGCGAAGCGCGGAAGTTACGGGAGCCCCTAAGGGCTTTGTTTGGCCTAATTTTGTTCCGCTGTCATGCAGCTTTTCGCAGTTGCACAACGGCTCGGAGCCCGCCGAGTTCCGACCGCTCGAGTCTCAGCGTGCCGCCGTATTCAGCGACCAGGTCCGAAACGATGGCGAGACCCAGTCCAGTCCCCGGTTTCGATTCGTCCAGGCGCCGGCCCCGTTTCAGCGCTTCGCGCGCCTGTTCCTCGGGAATTCCCGGCCCGTCGTCCTCGATCGTCATGACGAAATTGTCGCCCGCACCGTCCGCGGCAAGCGTCACAGTCACCTGGGCCTTGCCCCATTTCATCGCGTTCTCGAGCAGATTGCCGGCGATTTCCTCGAGATCCTCGCGCTCGCCCGCGAACACGATGTCGTCATCGGGGTGCTCGAAGGCGACGTCGATCTTCGGATTGAGCTTGGCCATGACCCGCGTCATCCGCTCCAGCACCGGCACCACCGGCGCACGGAAGACGACGCTCTCGCGCTGGGCTGCGATGCGCGCGCGCTGCAGATAGTGGTCGATCTGCTGCTTCATCGCGCCCGTCTGCTCGGAGATCAGCCGGCCCTTGGCGCCGCCGATCGCCCTGCCCTCGTTGGTCAGCACGGCAAGCGGCGTCTTCAGCGAATGCGCCAAGTTGCCCACTTGCGTGCGCGAGCGCTCCAGGATGCGGCGGTTGTTCTCGATCAGCGCATTGGTCTCGTTGGCGAGCGGCTCGATCTCGGCCGGGAAGGTTCCGTCCAGCCGCTTGGCCGTGCCTTCGCGCACGCTCGACAGCGCCTCGCGCACGCGGCCCAGCGGCCTCAGCCCCAGCCAGATCGCGGCGGCGTTGATGGCGATCATGCCGGCGCCGAACAGCGCCAGATAGGTGTAGAGCTGCTGATTGAAGAAGGCGATCTCGGCATTGAGGTCGTCGAGATTGCCCATCACGCGGTAGCGCGCGATGCGGTCTGGCGCGCCGAGCACAACTTCGGTCTCGAGCACGGCGAGGGTCTGGCCGTTCGGGCCGGTCGTCGTGTAGCGGCGCTGGAAGCCCGCGCCGAAGGGTACTTCCGCCACCGGCGGAGCCGAAATCGTCGCCTGCAGCGAGGCCGAGCGCTGTTCGCCCTTCAGGCCGGCCGACTGCGGCTCGACCGACCAGTACCAGCCAGAATCGGGCGTGAGGTAGCGCTCGTCGCCGAGTTCCGGTGCGCCGGTCAGCTGGCCGTCATCGCCGGCGCCGACCGAAGCCACCAGGTTGAACAGATTGGCGGAGAGCAGGCTGTCGAAGCCGCGTTCCGAGGCATCTCGGAACAGCGCCGAGACGACCGTCGCGATTACCACCAGTGCCACGATCGCCCATATAGTCGAAAAGGTGATGACGCGCGCGGCGAGCGATTTCGGCAGCCAGTTCATCGGCCGCCCCGCGCATTTGCAAGATCAGTGCCTGGGATCGGCCCGCTCACGCATCGGGCTCGCGCAGGCGGTAGCCCATGCCGCGCACGGTTTCGATCATGTCGATGCCCATCTTCTTGCGCAGGCGTCCGACGAAGACCTCGATCGTGTTGGAATCGCGGTCGAAATCCTGGTCGTAGAGATGCTCCACCAGCTCCGTCCGCGACACGACCTTGCCGGCATGGTGCATCAGGTAGGCGAGCAGGCGGAATTCGTGCGAGGTGAGCTTCAGCGGCTTGCCGTCGACGTCGGCCTTGGAGGCCGCCGTGTCGAGCCGCACCGGCCCACAGACCAGTTCGGACGAGGCGTGGCCAGCGGCGCGCCGGATCAGCGCCCTGATGCGCGCCAGCACTTCCTCAATGTGGAACGGCTTGGTGACGTAGTCGTCGGCGCCCGCGTCGATGCCGGCGACCTTGTCGCTCCAGCGGTCGCGCGCGGTCAGCATCAGCACCGGCATCTTGCGCCCGTCGCGGCGCCATTTCTCCATCACCGAGATGCCGTCCATCTGCGGCAGGCCGATGTCGAGCACCACCGCGTCATAGGGCTCGGTATCGCCGAGGAAATGCCCCTCCTCGCCATCATAGGCCCGGTCGACGACATAGCCGGCATCGACCAGTGCCTCGGCGAGCTGACGGTTCAGCTCCTTGTCATCCTCGACGACGAGAATTCGCATTCGACCCCCTCTGGCATCCCCTCGGACCGCTTCCCGGCCAGCGACCATTCGGCCGCCAGCCGGAAGGACAGCTTCAATTCGCCGGCACGACCACCTCGATGCGTTCTCCGCGCTGGCCGTTCTTGCCCTGCACCACGATGACGACGACGCAGACCTGCTGGCCGCCGCGGTTCTGCAGCGAGCCGCGCGCCTTGCCGCCATATTGCGCGGCCATCTGCTGCGCGATCGCGTTGCAGTTGGCGGCGACCGGCTGGGCCAGCGTCGGCACGTCGAGGGGCGCGGCCACCGGACCGGCAAACGCCGCCGGGGCCGAGACAAGCAGCGCGGCAAGAGCGCGCGTAAGGGTGTGGAAAATGTTCATGGAGTGCGTTCTAGCGCAGATCGGCTGAACGGGGAATGAATGGGGAGGTGCGGACGACAAAGCACCGATATGGGTGTCTTGTCCCATTGATCCGGCATTATTTATCAAACGCACCACGCGCGAAGCGCCGTTTCAGCGCCGACGATGCGGGAGGGGAACCGTGACGTAGGAGCGGCGCGGTGCGCGCGCTCGGGTAGTGGCCGCGTCCCTAATCGGCCTCGTTGCCGTAGTTGTGGTAGCGGGCTTCGTCACTGGCGATAACCGGCCGTGCTTGAGCACGCAGGGAAGTTGTATCTCTGGCCCGCATGTAAGCTGCGGTGGAATATCGATGGCAGAATTTGGTGAACCTTGGTTCGCCGAAACCGTCCTCGTAGTAGGCAACCCCCCAGACATAGACGTTGTGGTCAGACTGTTCGGCGGCATCTGTAGGGAACGTGTCCTCGCTGCCCTGATGCATGTGACCGCTGGGATGAACGACTCTGGTCGCCTTCCCAGTAGGTTTCCTAACTGGGAAATTCCTTCGCCTATCCTTGGCAGTCGGTTCTGGGTGGGTCGATATCTCCATCCTAACATAGAGGGTGACATTTCGGGCGGGAACATTGCCAACGTTCCTCAGCAACACATGCCCCATCACGTCCTTGCGTCCGCTGAGTTGGTTAATGCCGTTCGGCTCAACGACCAGATAGGCGCGGTTTTGCGCGCGCCCCATTTTGCCGGACTCGATGATCGACCTTTCTGCCGCCTCGGTAGTGGCCTTGGCTTCATCAACCATTTCCGCTGCGTAGTCGGCGGCCCGGCGGGTGTGATGCAGGGTGCGCGCGATAAGGGCCAGCCCGACGAAAGTCGCCACGACGGAAACAGCGGCAGCAATGAACATCCAGAACGCCCACCGCGCCATACTCTCTTGGGCTTTCAAATCGTCGTTATCGCGTCTGCGTTGTTCCTCAGCAGCTACCTTGTCTTCCTCGGTTATAAGCTCGCGAACAGCGGGTTCGATGCGCTCGATAGCGGTAAGAAGGCGGTCGGCATAACTCGGTTCTGGGGTGGCGTCCTGCTGGCTTGCGGGAGCGGCTTCCTGCTGCTGGCCGGCGGGCTGAACGACTTCTTGCGCGCCTACGCTGGAGGCTAAACCCATGAACAGCGCAAACGCTATCAGCCGCATTACACGCCCCTCCACCAGCAAACATGGTGCGACGGAGCGCAACCTTAGACAAGAGGAGACTCCACAACTGCCCAGATTGCGGGCAAAGTGGCGAGATGCTGAAATTCTTATCGCATTTTTGGAAGACGATCGGTTTCCTATTCTTTCTGCTCGCGGTCTACTGGACTCCCAAGGATGTTCTGGATTGGCGCGATGCAGCCGAGCCGTGGCGGAGGCTTCTCGCCATGCTCGATAAGATCACGCTTCTTTGGGCCGGCTCCATCGTGCTGTTGCTTTGGCTGTTCTGGTCGGAGATTCGCCCGCTCATTCGGGACCGCTTCTCTATCAATCGGTCAATGCGACCATTCAAGGGTATGTATCCGGCCAAGCTGGTATACGAATATAATTCGATAACAGGGAAGCCGCAACGAATAGCGAACTACGGCGTCGCACGCTTTTATATAACACATGGTAATATTAGCTGGATATTCCTCGCTTTTGAGCGTGATACGGGGACAGAAAACATTTTTGTTGCTAGCAATGATGGATCGCCAATCGCGTATGATATTGTCGACAAAGGGCCGCGCTCATTGGTCATTAAAATGAAGAGTGAGATTCCGCGATCCGGATTGACAATTGAGTGTGAAGACCCACGCGACACAAGAAAGCCTAGAGCCTTAGGTCAGTCACTTCTATTCCCGCTAGACACCCCAGAAAAAAAGCAACCGAAAATCCCCTCCGGATGATCTTGTTGTTGAGGTTACGTTCGGTCTCGTGAATATCCATAGCCGCCAGCTTCTCGGCTAGCTTCGCATACGTCACACCCTTTCGCTTCAACTCGGATTTCAGGAGGTCTTTCGCGCGGTTCACCCAATAATTTCCTCCTCATCCAATCCGATCCTTCGCACTTAATCTCCCGAAAATCGCCACCAGTCCCGCCACAGCCGAAACCAGCTGCAGCACGGCGTCGGTCAGCGCGGTGTCGTCGACCCCGCCGATCGGGATGCCCAGGAAGCCGGCGCCGCCGGACAGCACGGCCACGATCGAGGCCCAGATCGTGCGCGAGAGGTACCAGGGTTTCGCGGTCGTCATGTTCGTCTCCTTCATTGGATTGATTGTTCGAAAGGGTTCGCCCGATCCGGCCCGCCGCCTCGCTCGGTGTCCGACGGCGGCTCAGTCGGCGGTGGCAAAGACCAGCCGGCCGGCGATGCCCTCGCCCGCGCGACCGATCTGGCGCAGATCGAGTTCGAGTTCTGGCGGCAGCACCGGGAAGTCCGCGGCGAGGCTCGCCGCCGGATAGGTCCATGACGGCCCGCCGATCGTGACCTGCCGAACCGTTGCCCCGCCCGGCTCGCCGATGCGCAGCACATAGCTCTCGACCAGTTCGTCCTGCGGGATCTCGACACCCTGCCATGAGTCCGCGTCGACGCGCCCGCGCCTGATCCAGGCGAAGGCGAACGCCCCGTCCGCCTGCCGTGTCGCGGTGAGATGCACCGGCGACAGCGGCAGGCTGGCGCGCAGGCCGCCGGCATGCGTCTCGGTTACGGTGTGGTCCTCGCCGAAATCGCGGCCCGCCGGCGCCACTCGCCACATCAGCTCCAGCCCCGCTTCGCCCTCGCGCAGCCCCGCCGCCTGGACGGCGCCGTCGAGCAGCACGACGTCGGCGCCCGCCGCCGCGCCGGCCGCCGCCGCGTCGTTGGTGCCGAGCTGGCCGCGCAGGAGCCGCGTCAGCCGCCAGACGCCCGGCTCGATCTCGTCGGCGTTGGCAAACTGCACGATCTCCCAGCTTCCAGCACCGGAGCGCACCGCCAGCACATTGGCGCCGTTCAGCATCTGCGCCAGCGGCACGCTGGCCGGCGCACCCGCATAGAGCCGCACGACCACGGCGCCGAACTCGTCCAGCCGGCCCTCCGCGCCCGGCGGCAGCGCCTGCGCCAATTCACCGACGGTCGCGCGGCGGGTCAGCGTCGTGCGCAACTCGAAGCCGGTCTCGGCCGGCGAGCAGTAGACCTGCTGCGACACCCAGGGTCTTACATAGGCCGCGATCTTGAACCGCTGATGCACCGCCTCGCCGCCCGCCAGCGGCAGGTCGAGGAACAACGCCAGCGGTGCACCAGCCTGCGCGGCACCGTTTGCGCGTTGCGGCGGCAGCCGCGCCCGGTCGGGCGTCGGCGGCAGGCGCAGGACGCGCCGCGCCTCGATCTGGCGCGTCAAACCTTCCTCGATCGCGCTGACGACGAACTCGCCGTCGGCGCGACCAGGCAGCGCCTCCAGGCTCCCGGGCCTCGGCGTCCGCTGCCTGACGGGCACGGCGAAGCGCGCCGTCTCGCGGCCCGCCCAGGCGCGGCGCAGCCAGTCGGCGGCGAGCGCCTCGGCCTGCCCCGCCTCCATCGCACCGGGCAGGTCGAGGTTCGCGACGTTCTGCCCGCCGTCTCGCGCGGCGCGGCCGGCGCCCGACTGGTAGTCGTCCAGCGGGTCGCCGAAGCCCAGCAGCGCCTCGGTCGGAAGCTCCAGGTCCGGCGGCCGAACCAGTTCGATCGCCGGACGCCCCTCGCCCGCCGACACCGGATCGCCGATGGCAAGCGCGGCGCCGGCCGATGCGCCGATGGTCGAGAATCGTGGCGTCTCGCCCGACGCATCGAAGGCGAGGTCGAACAGTTCCACCAGTGGCGACAGCGCGTCGCGCCCCGTCCCCGGCTGCGCCAGCACATAGCCCGCCACCATGCCGTCGGCGTCGCGCGCCTCCGCTGCCAGCCCGCAGGCCAGCGAAATCGCCTCGATGAGATCCGAAATCTCGACCGAGCCCAACCTGCCGTTCAACCAGTGGCCGGCGAGCCAGTTCTCGCCGTCGCGCCAGACATCCCGCTCCAGCGGAAATGCCGGAAACGGCCGTGCGTCCCAGGCCCAGGCGTAAATCCGCTCCGGATCGACCATCCGCCCGCCATAGATTCCTGAGAGCGGATTGTCGGCGTCCTCGAACTCCACGCCGCCCGGTGTCCAGTGCGCCAGATGCGCCTCCAGGAAACGCCGCTGCGCCAGATCTGAGCGTCCGCCGTTGGAAAAATGGGGCAGCGCGTTCTCCGACGATTTCGGGTCGGAAAAGACGTTCGGCTGGTTCGGCCCCTTGTCCACCGCCGCGCAGCCGAGCTCCGTCAGCCAGAGCGGTTTCGACTGCGGCACCCAGGCCGTCGGCGTCGCGCTTTCCACGCCACTGAGGCGGTCGAAATGCTCGTTCGCCCACCAGGCCTTCAAGTCCTTGCAGCGGTACACCCAGGGTTTTGCCGCCAGACCATCGGTAATCGGCGTGCGCGTCCGGGTCAGGCGGGCCTCGGCGTCGGCATAGAACCAGTCGAACCCCTCGCCCGAATCGATGCCCCGCCTCAGCCCTTCGCGGTCGTACGGCGAGGCGAACCCTGTAGCGCGCAATATCAAATGGCACAGCGCGCAACTTCAAATGGCAGCAGTGGACCTCGAGTTTAGGAGCTCGATCCGATTGCGAATGAGGTACGCTAAATCGGCTAGCTCGGCAGGGTTCACTAGGCTCAGTTCGATGTAGACGTCGCCAGATACACTCGGCAACATGTTGCGGAGTTGTTCGGCGCAGACGGCCACATAGTGCAACAGAGCGCCATGGGCGTCCGACGTGAAGTAGCTATCGGTCCTCTCCGCATTATCTATCAGCCATTTGTGATATGCTTGAAGCTGTGCGAGTTCACTGGTGCCGCTGGAAACGATCTTCCACGAAGCATCGTCCACGCTCCGAGAAATTTGCTCGATAATCGAGCGCGCGATCGCTCTTACCTGGGCTGATCTGCGCTCCCGAATGCGATCCTCCTCGGTGCCAACCATTATTTCGGTCTGACGGCCTATGAACTCGGCTTGTTTCTTTGCCTCGTTCCCTTGCGCGCGCGCCAGCACCCTACTCTCCTCAAATCCTTGTCTTGTTAGGGTGAGCTCCCGCCGCTGAAGCTTCAGCTCCTGCGCTTGGACCATCACCGCGATGAGCAGCCAGAGGAACGCCAGTGGTGCGAACGCGCCAGCTAGGAGGTCGCCCCATTCGTTCGCCATTGGCGGCGCTGTCCGGGTCACCCAGTCCGACAGCAACAGCAGCCATGCGATGAACGCAACATAGGCGGCGGTTACCACGAAACCGAAGACGACCCATCCGGACCGGTCATTCACCTTGTCGTCTGTAGGGTCGCTCATCTCTCCACCCCGGATGGGTTCGAGCCGGAGACCTTCGCAAACTCCATACGCAGTTGCTCCTCTGTTTCCAGCGGCTGCACGACGTTTCGATACGCCCTTCCCATCTGTATCGGTGCCTGCGGGTGATCCGAAGAATGGATCATATAGAAGAGGATACGCCCACCGGCATCCGCTCGACGCTGCCACATGGCAGGTGCCCTCCAATAGGATTCTGTGGTTCGTTTTCTTGGGCTGTTGCCCCACCGGACATGACCCGAACGCTTCGACCAGGCCTCGGCGTAGCAGTTGTCGCAGCCTGGGCTGATGTTGGTGCAGCCGGTCCACGGATTGAACGTGTGATCGGTCCACTCAATCTGCGAATTCTGTGCCACCGAAATCTCCAGCTTGCTGCGATGCAGGCTGGCGAACTTAGGCAAATTCTCCGCTATGGGCTACTGACAATCAGTTCCCGCGCCTCAGTCCCCTTGCCCCCCCCGACACTGTAGCGCAGCCCGACCTCGTCCATCCGGAAGCCCTCGAACGTCGCCCGGATCTCAGGAACGTCATTGATCGAAAGAATGAACTGCCCCTTAATGTGCCGAAGCACCTCCGCGAGCGCCTCGAACTGCGATCGATAGAATATCTCCTTCCCGTAGTCATCCTCTGATCCCCAATACGGCGGATCGAGGTAAAATAGTGTCTCCGGCCGGTCATAGCGACGAATGAAGGCAAGCCAGTCGAGGTTCTCGATAATGACGCCGGCCAGGCGTTCATGGATCGCCTCGAGTACCGGTACGAGCCTGTTTAGGTTGAAGCCGCCGCCCGAGCCTGGCGACACACCGAACGTCTGCCCCGCCACCTTGCCGCCGAAAGCCGTCCGCTGGAGATAGAGGAATCGGCCGGCGCGCTCGAGGTCGGTCAGCGTCGATGGGTCCGAAGCCTTCAGCCGCTCGAACTCGCGTCGGCCGGTCACCTGGAAGCGCAGCGTGTCGATGAATTGCGGATAATGCCGCTGCAGGATCCGGAAGAGGTTCGCGACCTCCCCGTTGCGGTCGTTGACCACCTCGGCCGGCGGCTGGCGTGACCGGCGAAAGAAGACACCGCCCATCCCGACGAAAGGCTCGGCATAGGTCCGGTGCGGCACGAGGTCGATGCGGCGCACCAGCTCAGCCGCGAGGCGGCGCTTGCCACCGATATAGGCCGCGGGCGGATGGGTCGGAGAAACGGGTGTGAATTCACTTTCAACGGCCATTCAAAGGGGTCCGGGAATCAGTCACGCTCGCAGCGCCCGCGGTTCTTCCGCAGGCAGCGGGTGCGACGGTTATGCTGAATGGCTGTCGGGCGGGTCTTGCTTGCCGGCGGTCCCGCTGCCCGGAGCGTGCTCCGGGCCATCCGTGGTCAGTCCGCGGGAGGTTGTGCATCCTCGGCAGGTGCCTGTGCGCCGGTCAGCGCGGCGATCCGCTCCTGCACCGCCTCAAGATCCTGCCGCGCCGCTGTGAGCGCCGCCCTGGCCTCGTCCAGTTCGGCGAGCGCTGCGGCGTTGATTCCTTCGACCAGGCGCTGAATCGGCCAGCCGGCCTCAGCCGCCTGTGCTGGCGTCAGCGGCCCGATCGTCCGGCGGCTGGGCGGCAGCGTTGCGTCGAACGGGTTCGCCACCTGTTGGCCGACCGTCACCTGGAACTCGCGCGGCATGTCGCTGCCGGGACCGCTAGGCGGCCGGCCGCGAAACAAGAACTCCTCGATCCACTCTTCCATGAGGTCCTCCTTGATCAAGCGACCGCGGTCACGTTTGTGCCGGCGATCTTCCAGTTGGTTCCATTGTCGGTAACGAGGCCACCGGTGCCTGCGGCCGCTCCCTCTTGGGTGCCGGCGCCGTTGAACACGCGGCAGTTGGAAGCCCAGGCCATACGACCGGCCGTCCCCGGGGTCGGCAGCGCGGCGACGGTGTAGGATCGCAGGTTAAACAGGCGGTTCACGTCAATGACAGTGTTCGGTCCGCCCACGCGAACTCCACCTTCAGGTTCGGCTCGGCGAGCAGCGCCTCGGTCTGGTCGGCGTCGAAGGTGCCGATCGGATGATCCACGGTCGCCTTCGGATGCGCCATGCGGGCGCGACGGAAGCCTTCGACCTTCGACGTGATCCTCATGACCGTCGGCAGCACGCCGGGATGCGCCGCCCTCCAGGCTTCGCTGGCGGCGAAGAAGCGTGGATACTTAGCTTTCGCCTCGACCACCGCCACAGCGAACCCTGCGGGAGCGACCAGATCGTCGCTCCCGCCCTGGTCTTCGCTCTCGGAGGCATCGGTGGGATCGGTCGCCGAGGAGGAGACACGCTCCTCGGCCAAGGCCGGGTCGGGCTGCGCGCCGCCGGCGTCGGCCGGAGGCATGCCCATCGCGGCTTCCGCCGCGACCGCCCCCTCGGGAACTGCTACGTCTGCCACTGCGTCAGCGCCGCCAGCGCCAGCGCCAGCAGTGCCGCCTGCGTTTTCCGCGACGTTCCCGGCCTGGCCGTGATCGTCAGCTGCGCCTTCGGCGCGCGCGGTCGGGGTTGCTGCCTTTGCGGCTTTCGCTTTCGCATTGCGGGTGGCCTTTGCCATCGTGGTCCTCCGGGTCTTTGGGAGGAAGGTCTCGCGGGCCTTCCTTCGAAAGACCCGCCGGCGTCGGGCGCCGGCGGGCGGGGTCGGCCGCGGCGGGGCTCGCCGCCGCCGATCTCAGGCCAGCCAGGGCACCATCAGCAGTTCGGCCGAATTCGCCCACTTGTTGCTTTCGCCGCCATTGACGAGGGCCGACTTCAGGATCTCGCGGCCCGCGCCTTCGAGCGTCGGCGGCACGACGAGGAGGTCGGGCACCAGGCCGAGCGGGCGGCCGTGGTCGCCGGTCATGCCGGTGATCGCGCCGCGCGCGGCTTCGTAGTTCGCCGCGTTCAGCGTCTGCTTCGAGCCGTAGGCCATCTGCCAATAAGTGGACTTCAATGCCATTTGAACTTGCGCGCCTGTGATCGTGCCGATTGCCAGCCTCTCCCGCTCAACCCCTTGCGTTTCCGCCCTTTTTCGCTCTTTCCCGCCTAATCCCGGCTATTCCCGGTAAATGCCATGTGTTCTTGCGCGTTACAAACCCGTCCGGATTGTGGCCGGCGAAAGCCGCAGCAGGCCGAGGCCCAGCCTCATCGCGTGGTCCCAGGGAAAGGCCGGCGCGCCCGCTGCGGCCGTCAAGGGTCCTGCGTCGGCCTCGCGGCGCCGAACGTCGCGGTCAAAAGGTCGGCAACGACGCGCGCGAAGCCGGCCGCCCCGTCGTCGTAGCGCATCTGGCGCACCTCGTCGTCGCTCACCTCATTCCCCGCGCCGCGCAGGCCCGCGGCGAGGATGCGGATGATGTCCGACGCGGAAAGCCTGCCGCCGCCAAACCGCGCCACCAGCGCGCCGAGATCCTCGGCTGCAAACGCGTCCTCCAGTTCGGCCAGAGCGCCAAGCGTCAGGCACAGCCTGTAAGGCTTACCGTCGAACCTGGCTTCGATCTCGCCGCGATGCCGGTTCGCGCTCATGCCAGCGCCTCGAAACCGACGAGGCCCGCCGATTCCAGCGCGATCTCGAAGGTCACCTCGCCGTCATGCGCGCAGGTATATTCGAGCGAGGTGATCTGGAACGGGCCCTCCATGGTGCCGAAATCGGGCACCACGGCCTGCCAGTCGCGGATGGCTCCTGCAAAGAACGCGCTGCGGATCGCCTCGTCCGAGGCCAGGTCCTTAAAGATACCGGAGCCCGACAGCGCCGCGCGCTGCACGCCAGAGCGGGCCAGCAACTCGCGCCACCGCCCGGCGCTCTCCGAATCCGTCACATCCACCGTCTCGCTGTTGAACGCGAGCCGCTTCGTCCTGAGCCCCGCCACCGTGACGAAACTCCCCGCCCCGCTCTGGTCGAGCTTGAGCAGCAGGTCCTTGCCCTTCTGTGCGACCATGAAGGTCTCCTCTTGATATGGAAAAACGTGGGGCTTGCCGTGCCTTCGAGCCCCCTCATCCGGCCGCTACGCGGCCACCTTCTCCCCGAGGGGAGAAGAGGGAGCTCTTGCCTGCACCGTCCCCTCTTGCTCGGAACCAAAGCGCCGAAGGCGGCACCGGTCCCCTTCTCCCCCCGGGGAGAAGGTGGCCGCATAGCGGCCGGATGAGGGGGGACGCGCGCCTAGGCCGCAATCGCAAGCGACCCTTTGATTTCATTATTGGCTAGAAACTTACCCCACCGGCTCCGTCACCGCGCGAAAGCGCAGCAGGCCGTGATGCACCGACAGGTCCTCGTCATAACGGGCCTCGGCGAATTCGAGCGTCATGTTGACCAGCGTATGGCCGTCCAGCTCTTTCGGCGCGGCATCGATCAGCTGGCGGATCGTCTCCATGATCTCCAGCGTCTCGGTCTTGCCCTTGGCCTTCGACCAGACATGCACCGTGAACAGCTGCTCCGTGCCGCTCTCGGTGCCGGTGCTCCAGTCGTAGATCGAGGTGCGTCCGAAGCTGACATAGGGAAAGGCGGCGTTGGGCGGCGTGGCGTCGAACACTTTCTGCCCGCCGAGCTTGGCGACGAGTCCGGCGTCCGCCGTCAAAAGCGAATGGATCGCTCTCTGCAGGTCAACGGCCGGCGACGTCATCGCGATCCCTCCCCTCGGTTCGCCTGCGATCCTTAGCGCGCGGTGCCTTGCGCGGGGCAGGACGGGCGACCCTGCGACCGTACCTTGCCTCGGCCTCCTCCGCCAGCCCATGGACGCGGCCGCGCAGCGCGCGGATCAGGCCCTCGGCCGTCATCCGCAAGGTCACGTTCATCGGCCCTGCTCCCTGGTGCGGCAGATCAGATAGCGGCCCGTTTCGTCCGGGTCGTGCACGGTCAGGATCGCGAGCATCCTGTCCCCCAGCACGAAGCGCATGCCGCTCGCGACGTCCGGCCGGTGGCGGATCGTTACGCGGTGCGTCACCTCCTCCAGCGTCTGGTCCGCGCCGAATCTCTCCCGCACGACGATCGGCTGCAACCGTGCGAATACGGTCGCGATCTCCGTCCAGGTTTCGGTGAAGCCGCCGGCGCCGTCCGGCGTCGACGTCGCCTGTTCCAGCACCAGTTCGGTGCGCATCGCGCCGGGATCGACGAACATCACAGCCGTCCCGTCCGATAGCCGGCGATCAGCCGGTCGAGACCGGGCGGGATCGACACCGGCTGGTCCTGTGCCCCGAAGACGGCACGGAATTCTTACCAGTGCGCGACCAGCACCAGCACCGCCCGCTTCAGCTGGTCGGGCACGTCGGTTCCCGCTTCGCCGAAGCCGGCGGTGAAATCGACCTCGATCCCGTTCAGCCGGCGCTCCGGCGTCGGCGGCGACACGAAATGCAGCCGCGCCGGCCGCGTGATGAGATCGGCCTGGTAGCTCGACGGGTCGAGCACGGCGCCCTCGCCCTCTTCGCCATAGACGGTGACGGAGAGGATCTGCTTCACCGGGTGCCGCCGCAGCCGCACCAGTCCGTCATGCGGCCAGCAGTCCAACGCCAGCCGCCAGGACTGCTCGATCAACGCCATACCCGTCTGCGCCTCGACCTCGGCGCGGGCGGCTTTGATCAGGCCGGAGATCAGTGCATCCTCGCTGTCATGGGCGATGCGCAGCTGCGCCTTCGCTTCGGCAAGCGTCACCGGCTCGCCCGCGGGATCCACGGTTCGATAGAGTGTCATGATGGCTCCGGGTTGGAGAGGAGTGCGCAACAAAGAAGCCGCGTCTCTCTCCCCGCGAGCGGGGAGAGATGTCCGGCAGGACAGTGAGGGGCGGCACAAACTTCCGAAAGATCGCGCCGCCCCTCATCCGCCCTTCTGGCACCTTCTCCCCGTGAACGGGGAGAACGAGTCCTCGGCGTCGGCTTATGCGGTCCCGAACTTGAGCAGCTTGATCGCGTTGAAGTCCTGCACCCCGCCGCCGACGCGCTTGGTGGTGTAGAACAGCACGTAGGGCTTGGCGGAATAGGGATCGCGCAGCACGCGCACGCCGGTGCGGTCAACCACGAGATAGCCGCGGCCGAAGTCGCCGAAGGCGATCGACAGCGAATCCGTCGCCGCGTCCGGCATGTCCTCGGCCTCGACGAGGGGGAAGCCCATCAGCATGGCGCGCGCGCCCGGCCCCGCCGGCGGCTGCCACAGATAGTTGCCGTCGGCATCCTTCAGCTTGCGGATCGAGGCCTGGATCTTCCGGTTCATGACGAAGGAGGCGTTCTGCCGATAGCCCGCGCGGAGCGAATAGATCAGGTCGATCAGCTTGTCGGACGGGTTGGACGCCGGCAGCGCGCCGTCGACGCCGGTGGCGACATAGCCGAGATTGCCCCACGACCAGGAGCCGTCCGCCACGGCCGTATAGTCGAGGAACCCTTTCGGCTTGTTGGTGCCGTTGCCGGTGACGAAGGCGGTGCCCTCCTGCTCGGCGAAGGCTGCTTCGACTTCGCTGGCAATCCACTGGTCGAGATCAACCGCCGAGTCCTCGAGCAGCGAGGCGGTCGCTGCCGGCATGGCGTAGATCTCCATCGCCGGGAACGACAGTTCGGACAGTGTTGCCGTATTGGTCTGCGGCCGCGCCACCGTCTCCGCCACCCAGCCGGAGGCCGGACCGCTCACCGCGAAGGGCTTCTTCAGCACGGCGGTCGAGACCTGGCGCACCGAGGCGATCGAGCGGATCGGCGACAGGCTCGCAAGCCGCTTGCCGATCTCGCTCTCCGTCTCTTCCGGCACCAGATAGCCGCCGTCGGGGCCGGAGCCGTAGGACATCGCCTTCATGTCCACCGCCTGCAGCGCGCGCTCGTCGCCGCGCCGCACATAGGCCTCGAAGGCCTCCTTGTGCTCGCTTGCTCCGCGAGCGCCGCCCGCCTCGCGGCCCAGCGCCGGGCGTGCCTTCCTGAGCAGCAGCTGGTCCATCGCCCGCTTCTGCTCGTCCATCGCACGGCTGATGCGATCCACCTTCTCGGCGGTCACCGCGTCCTCGCCGAAGCGGGTCTCGATCTGCGCGATGCGCTCGTCATTGGCGTCGCGAAACGCCTCGAAGGCGCTCATGAACTCGCCGAAGGCGTCCGAAATGTCGGCGCCCTTCGTTTCCGGGGCAATCGTGTCGTTGGTCATCCGATCCTGTCCTCTTCTTCCTGGAGTGTCTGCGCGGCCCGGCGGAACTGCCCCGCCAGCCTTGCCTCTTTCATCGCGGCGGTTTCGCCCCGCAGCAGGCGCGCGATGTCCAGGCGCAGGCGCGTCACGCCCGCCGGACCCGTTGCCTTCACCCGGTCGATCCGCGCCTCCGGCAGCATCGGAAAGGTCACGACCGAGATTTCCCACAGATCCGCTTCGAGGATCCGCCTGACGCCGGTGCCCGCGTCCTTCGTGGCGCGCACCGTGCGGAAGCCGATCGACAGACCGTCCAGCGCGCCGGCGCGCATCAGGGCGAGCACCTCGCGCGAGCGCACCACGCCGGGCGTCAGCCGGCCGCGCACGAACAGTCCGCGCGCATCCTCGCGGATCTCCGTCCAGCGGCCGATCGGCTGGTTCGGGTCGTGCTGGAACAGCATGCGCACGCTCTCGGGTCCGCGCCGCCTCAGCGACTTCCGGAAGGCGCCGGGCTCGACCGCGTCGCGCGAAAGGTCAACCTTGCCGAACAGGCTGGCGTAACCTGAGAAGGCGCCGTCGGCCTCGACGTCCTCGATCGTCACGCCCGCGAACTTGCGTTCGACGCGGCGCCGAACCGGCTCCACGATCATCTCACTCTCCTTTTTTTAATTGTCGTGCGCCGGACTCTTCGCCGGCGCGGGCCGAGGCGAAAACCTCGTCCGAGGTCAGTGCTTCGGCGTGCCCGCCGGCTTCTTCGCCAGCGTTCGCGAGACGAAGCCCACGGCCCACCAGGCGCACAGGCTCGCTGCGGTCGAGCCCATCAGCATGGTCTCGACCGGTCCGAGCCGGTCTGAAATCTCGAGCTCCGCCGCGATCTTGATGCCCGCCGCGCCGCCGAAGACGAGGCCGGCGACGACGCCGACGGCAAAGCGGATCGCCGCCTCGCGGCGGCCGCGCGGTAGCATATAGGCGATCGAGATCGCCGAACCCGCGACCGCACCGAGGCCCTTCGCGACCCAGATCCAAGCCGCGTGCGAGAGGTCAGTCATGTTGGATTGTCCCGAAGGGGCGAGTGGCGAATGGGGAATAGCCAGCAGGCAGTAGAGAATTACGGGGATCTTCCCCCCATTCGCCACTCGCTATTCGCCACTCGCCCTCTTCCCATACCCCACCGCCTCGCGCTTCTCGTCGTCGGTGATGAAGTCGGCCGCTTGAAGCCTCCGCCACAGCGCCTCGCGTTCGACCGAAAGGCCTTCGATCCCGTCGGGGTCGTACCAGATGCGCAGTTCCTCGCCGAGGCGCTGCGACAGGAAGGCCGACAGCCCGCCTGCGACCTTGCCCAGCATCGGCAGCACGGTCAGGCGGTAGAACGCGCGGTTCGCCTCCTGGTAGTTGGCATAAGTGTTGTCGCCCGGGATGCCGAGCAGCATCGGCGGCACGCCGAAGGCGAGCGCAATGTCGCGGCTCGCCGCATTCTTGGCCTCGATGAAATCCATGTCTTTCGGCGTCAGCCCCATCGCTTTCCAGTCGAGCCCGCCTTCGAGCAGCATCGGCCGGCCGGCATGCGTGGCGCCGGAATAGCCCTGTTCGAGTTCGACCTTCAGCCGGTCAAACTGCTCGTCGGTCATGTTGCCGCCTTCCTTCGGCGCATAAACCAGCGCACCGGACGGCCGAGCGGAATTGTCGAGCAGCGCCTTGTTCCACCGCCCCGCCGCGTTGTGCGTGTCGAGCGCCATCAGCGCCGCCTCCAGCGGCGCGAAGCCGTAATGGTCGTCGAGCGGGTGGAACAGCGTCAGATGCAGCGCGCCCGCTTCGTCGCCGAGCGCGATCCGCCGCCTCGCCTTGCCGGTGCGATAATCGAGCGCCGCCGGCCAGCCGTCGGCATCCTCCACCACGCTCACCCGGTCCGGTCTCAAAAGATGCAGCTCGCGGGCGTCCTCGCCGGCCTCCACCATCTCGACATAGGCATTGCCGGCGATCAGCAGGTGGCCCGCCAGCGCCTCCATGAAGGCAGCCCCGGTCTGGCGCGGGTTCGGCTTCGCCAGAAGCTCCATCGCCGGATGCCGCTCGAGTTCCTGCTCGCCCTGGTAGATCACCAGCGGCGCGCTCGCCGACGCCTCCGCCACCAGCCGCACGCAGCGATGCGCGACCGGGTTCAGCATGTAGCCCTGCCGCGCCAGTCCGGCATAATCGCGCCGCGTCCACGCCGCCTCGCCCTGCATGTGCAGCGCGACGAAGCCGCTCGCGGCCTTCTTCTCGCGCCTCTCCTCAAGGCGCACACGTCCGCGCCCGGCGAACGGCCAGGTCCAAGCCATCGAGGCTCCTCCTTCGATTTGTTGGGGTCGGCTACCGCTTCACGGCGGCCAGCGAGGCGACGATTTCGTTGCAGGGCAGGATCAGCCGGCGCTCCATGCCCTTCGTCTCCTGGAAATGGAATCTCTTGTAGAACTTCACCGCGTCGTCATCGATCGCATGCACGACCACGCCCCGGAAGGCGACCACCTGCGACGCCGAAACGATGCTCAGCAGCGCGTTCTTCAGCAGCGCCGGGCCAAGACCCTTGCCCTGGTGCTCCTTCGTCACCGCCAGCCGCGCAAGCACCGCCACCGGCAGTTCCGATGGCGCGGGATGCCCCCTCACCGGCCGCGACACGTCGTTGCGATGAATCATGCCCGCGCACACGGCATGATAGCCGGCGACTTTGTAATCCTCGTCGGCGATCACGAAGGTCCGCGTATAGCCTTGTGTCTGGTTGTAGAGGGCCATGTCGCGGAGCCACGCATCGAGCGCCGGCTTGCCGGACTCGAAACCTTCGACACTGTGCTTTTCCGTCAACGGCGTCGGCTTGCGAAAGCCCACGGCTCAGTCGACCCAGTCGACGCGGCTCTCGAACAGCCGCACCAGATGGTCGCGCGCCACGCCGGGCGCCGCCAGCCTGTCGCTCACCTCGGCAAACACGTCGGCCGATACGCCGATGAAGCGCTGGTCGAGCAGTTCCTCCTGCGCGGAATAGACCGACGCCTCGGTCATGAAGGCGGTGATCGACTTGCCGCAGATTTCCGCCGCACGCGAAATCAGCTCATGCGCTTCCGGATCGATGCGCAGATTGACGGTCTTGGACTTCTTCAACGCGGACATGGTTCGCACTCCGCCCACCTGGACGCGGGCAATGACGGGACGTATCCCGTGCCGACGAGATAGGGCAATGGATGGGCAATGTAAATACATCCTTGCATGGACAACGTCCACTCGCACCTACTCCCCTACTCCCCTACTCCCCTACCCCCCTCACCCCAGCCCCCTCACCCGCGGCTCCACCTGCCGCCTGAGTATCAGTTCACCCACCGCCCACACCAGCGCGTCGACCCTATCTGGGGAGCGGCCATTGGCGAGACCGTCCGGGCCGAAGTCGCACATCTCGTCCTCGAGCGCCGCAAAGCTCTCCGCGTGCCGCACCTTCCCCTGCGCATAGAGTGCCGCCACCGGTTCGGCGCGCAGCCATTTGCCCCGGCTGGCGCGCACCGGCTTGACCGGGACGCTCGCATCCACCTGTGCGATCACCGCGGCCACCATGTCGCCGCCCTGGTTGGTTTCGGCGACGATGCAGTCGGCGCCGAGGCGATGGTAGAGCGCCACCGCCCGTCCCGCCCAGGCGACCGGCGACAGGCCGGACGCACTCGCATCCGCCAGCACCACGGCGCGCCCGTCCGCCTCCAGCCCGACCGCGACGATGCCGCACGCGTCGGAGCTCCTGCGCGCCGAGGCCGGCGGGTCGACCGCCACGACGATGCGCCTCAGCTCCCCCGCCGGCGCGATCTCCGCTTCGATCCTGGCGCGGCTCCACAGCGCGTCCTCGCGGTCCTCGATCAGCTCGCCGTCGAGCTCCTGCCGGCCGAGCCGCGTGCCGCCATAGCGCTCCTTCACCGCCGCGAGGAAGCCGGCCGCGAGGTTCGCCGCGTTGTCGGCCGTCCGCATCCGCGTCACATGCACCCGCTCATGCGCCATCAGCTGCTTCAACAGCTTCACCGGCCTCGGCGTCGTGGTGACCAGCTGCAGCGGGTCGCCGAGCCTGAGCCCGAACTGCAGCATGTCCCAGGTCGCCTGCAGGTTCTTCCACTTGGCGAACTCGTCGCACCAGGCCGCGTCGAATTGCGGCCCGCGCAGGCTTTCGGGATCCTCCGACGAGAACATCTGCGCCACCGCGCCCGTATCGTCCCACACCAGCCGGCGCCGGCTCGCCTCGAAGCGCGGCCGCGTCTCGCGCGCGATCGTCCTGATCCCCGACGGTCCCTCGATCATCACCTCGCGCACGTCGGCGATGCTCTCGCCCACCAGTGCGATGTTCCCGTATGTCGGCCCCGGCGAGAAAGGCGAGAAGCCGCGCGCCAGCCCGTTGACCCATTCGGCGCCGAGCAGCGTCTTGCCGGCGCCGCGGCCGCCGACGACCAGCCAGGTCTCAGGCGCGTCCGGATCCCTCCGCCACAGCGGGTACTGCGGATGCCTCGTCCGCGAGATCCACTCCGCCGCGACCTCGGCGGCCCAGGCGGCGTCGACGTTCGCATCGGAGAAGCCTTCGAGCTTCTTCCTCAGCCAGCTCGATGATCTTGTCGTCGATCTTGCGGAGGATCTCGCGGAGGTTTTCATTCTTTTTCTTCTTGTTGGCCTTCGCGCGTTCGGCCGCCAGCGCCTCCCAGCGGTCCATCATCTTGGCGAGCGCGGCCAGCCCGTCGACCTGTGCCTTGTCGAGCCGCCCGCCGCGCCGGTCGGCATTGGCGATCAGCCGGCCGACCTGCCGCGCGACGAAGCCGCTGGCATTGGCCAGAAGCTCGACCGGATCGAGCTTGTCCCATTCGGGCACTGCAATCGCGGGCTCGCCGGCAAGGCCGCCGCGAGCGGCGCCGTCCCCGACGGGCGGGTTCAGCTCCGCCGCCTCGGACTCCGTTGACCTCTCGAACGTCGCATTTAGGTCCGCCTTCACGCTGGCCGGCGGCAGCCGATCCCCGAACTCCTCCGGCGGCTCGCGTCCCGACAGCGCCGCGGCGATCGTCTGGACCTCGCGATAGAGGCCGCGGATCTCCTGGTTGCGGTGGTCGATCGTCTTCCAGCCTTCGGCGGCCGAGCGGGAATAGACGTGGGAATTGTCGACGCCCAGCACGGCCGCCACCCGCACCCTGGTCGGGGGCTGGCCCTCCGAGAGCTCGCGCGCGGCAAGCCACCGCGCCTCGCTGATCCCGCGGCCCATCCAACCCTCCGGCGATGTCGGAAAAAACAAATCGCCGGGGCGTCCGCTCTGGAGAGCTTGAGGGACACACTTCCGACGATGGAAAAAACCTACCAGACCACCGTCACGGTGTCAAGGGATATTTTCCTAATTATATACTTGACGTAGTAGGGAAATATGCCTAGTGATTCGGGCCGACAGGCCGGCACAATTGAGAGTTACGAAGGACGCGGCGTTTGGGTGCCGGAAGGGCTGACCGCGCGCGACATCCGCGAGGGCGCGAAGCTGCTGGAAAAGCAGTTTGACGTTGCCCCGTTCGTGTCCGACGCTATGGCTTGCGCCGTCCTAGAACGAGCAGCGCTTTGCGGAAAGCATCCGTCTGCTGTTCCAGATCGTGGATGCGCGTAGCGATCTCTTTCATCTGGTTCGCGTTGTAGGCGTAACTCGGCATACCGTCCGGCTTATGGTGCCTGATCGTATGCCAGGGCGGGATTAAGAGCGCGCATGTTTGGCTCGTGTCTATGAGTGGCATCCTGGACCGGAAGTATGCGATGTTCTTCACGTCCAGCACCATGCCGTGGGCGATTTCGTTGCGCCGATCTGAGAAGCCGGTTGCGGCTCTCACAATTCGTCCTAGTTCGCCCTCTGTCTGCTGGTTTGGGTGCCGGATGAAATATCCCCCAGCCTTTGCGCCGAAGGCAGATATGCGCAGACTGAAGATGCGTGGCTCGCCATACTGTTGGAGGCCGTCACCATCTGGATCGCCAGCGAAAATGCTGTAGATTCTTGCGAACGCGAATTCGAGTGCTTCCCATTGGCTTAGTGCCGCGCCGACACCGGAATAAGTGTCCATGAAATCGGCATCGGCCTGGGGTGGATGCGGAAACGGATCCCAAGGGTTTGGCATGATTGAAAAACCTTCTGACAAAGACCAAGAAAGGGGCGACGAGGTTCTCCGCCGCCTGCTGAAAACCCCTCCCGAGCCGAAGCCCGGGAAGGGCAAGCCGGTCGCGCCGGACGGTTCTAAGGACAGTTCGGGAGCGCCAAGAGATTGTTAGGCTCCAGGCCGTCTGACTCTGTCTTGATGTATTTCCGACCGTTGCGAGTCGAAACCATTAGCCAAACCGAGTTGCCTTTAGTGTCGACGGTCCAAAAACGGTCGCCACCTTCAATCAGATTGATCATCTGATCGACCGTGCGATACCAGCCGCCTCCACCCGGTCCTCCTACCCCTTGCAGTCGGAGGTCCTTATCTGCGTTGTCTGGTTTATGGCATGTGACTTGGAAAGTTCCGGCCATGATGGCCTCCTGTAGATTGCGCTACAGGACGGCTTGACGGACTCATCGCAAAAGCTAGGTTGATGAATGTTTCCATGTGCCGAGCCGTCCTGTGGCTTGGTTGCAGTGACGGCGGCGAACTTCCGATTCGCCGCCGTTTGCATTCGAATGGATACGGAACACTGGGGGCAAGGGTCTTTCCTCGTTTCCCCAACGATTCACAGGTCGGACTTCTTTCGTTTCCCCAACAATCGTCGCGCCTTCTGCTTAGGCGTGACCGGCTTCACCAATCCGCCGATAAGTCAGGCGCTTGTCGCGGGCCATGCGAAGCAGATCGGTGGCACGGTCGGCGTCGGTGATCTTTAGCGCCGTGCGGCGATTGTAGCGGAAATCGAACTCGGCAAGGTAGCGGTGCAAGTGGGCCTCGCCGCAATGCTGATAGACGCCGACCATGCCGCGTTTGAAGACTGAGAACACGGACTCAATCGTATTGGAGTGAACCACAACATCGCCCTCGCGTCGGGCGTATTCGCCCTTGGCGTGATTGGTCGTGCGGTGCTTGGCGTATTCCTCACCGGTCTTGGTGTAGAGGCGCGAGGAGTCGGTGTAGAGGGTCGAGGAACGGTCAACGTTGCGGACCAGCACTTCGCGGACGGTTGCGGCGTTGGCGTCGTTCAGATGGAACATGCGAGCCTTGCCGCCGCGCTCGACCAGACCGACGACGATACGCTTCTGCGATCCGCCGCCAGTCTTTAGATAGGGGCGCCCCTGACGAGCGGCTGAAGGCTTACGGGGCGTCTCGCGCTGGCCGATGTAGGTTTCGTCTGCCTCGACGGTTTTGCCAGCGCCGCCAATGGGACCAGCCGACTTTACGTCTTCCTTCATCGCTTCGCGAATGCGGTGCGCCATGAACCAAGCGGTCTTGTAGGTGACGCCCAACATGCGGTGCAGCTGGTGCGCGGACATGCCCTTCTTTGACGCGGCCATAAGGTGCGAAGCGAGAACCCACTTGTTGAGCGGGATATGCGAGCGCTCAAACACGGTTCCGACCGTCACCGAGAACGGCTTGCGGCACTCGTTGCAGTTATAGACGCCGGGACGCGTGGACTTGCCCTGCATCTTGGTAATGCGGGTTTCATCGCAGTTGCCGCAATGAGGGCACTGCGGACCGTTCGGCCAATGAATGGCTTCGAGGTGTTCGCGAGCCGCGTTGGCGTCGGTGTAGATCGGGGCGGTGATGTCCATCGGTGTAACTCCTTGATCCGCTTATCGCAGATCGGGCTTACTACGTCAAGTATATAATTGGGGATATTTTCCTATTCGCCGATACCGCCAATCCGGTCGAGGGAAACCCCACCAACCCTTGCAGCCTTTCTTAAAAGTATCTGCCGCCTTTGCGGTCAGCGGCGGCGTTGATGCACATCAAGGCAGCGTCGACACGAATCCGGTATTCTACCAAAAGCGTCATGAGTTCCGTCAAAGCTCGGAAGATGAACATGAAGCCGCGATCCACCCTGCTTTTGTTGGCCCTTTTCGAACAAGCGGCACTGTTATCCAGGCGAGTCTTTGACGTTGCATGGGTCGTCGTCGGGTTTGATTGCTGGTCAGCATCGTATGGGAGATCCTCATGTCACCACAGAGCCATTATCCGGTCGGGCGCTTCCGGCGGTTCCGGCACACATTGGTGAAGGTCTTCCTCGCCGCCGCGGCTATGGCGCTAACAGGAGGCATGCCCTCCGCTGCTCCCGATTTCACCGCACCGTTCGCCGGCGTGCGGCCTGTTACCGGCACTCTGCCGGTCCTTGTAATTCTCCTGCGGCCGGACGATCCGTCGGATTTGCCATATCTGCCGCTTTCCACCCCTCAGATTCAAAATCTCACACAAGGTCAGATCGAAGCGCAGTCCAGGGACCGTATCCGCAGACAAATCTTCGGACCTCGGAAGAGTGTCAGCACCTATTTCCACGAGACGTCCTACGGCGCATTCAACATCGCGGAAGCGATGGTGACTCCATGGTTGGTCGCCCGCGACGATCCGTCGACGTCGGTCGACGAATCCTCCCATGCTTTCATCCACACTTCGGACATCTACAAGAAGGGCGCATGGATCATCCGCCAGGTTGAGGCGATGACGACATTCCGGTTCTCCCGCTACGACAAAAACAAGGATGGCCGAGTGACCGAGGATGAATTGGGAGTGCTCTGGATCTATCCGGGCATCTATGGCGGCGTGGGCCGGGAAACCGATCCGGCGCTGGTCAAGGTGCCGAGCCTCTCAAAGGGAGTGCAGCTGAACATGCTCGCGCGGGCGGGAGACCAGTCCCACTGGTCGCTGATGGCGCATGAACTGGCACATCAGATCTTCAGGCTCGGCGATCTCTATGTGGACAAGGCGGGCTATCCCGGCGTTGGTCCACTTTCGCTGATGTGCGATCAGGCCGACGGCACGCATCTCGATCCCTGGGCAAAGATGAAACTCGGGTGGTTGAAGCCGACGGTGGTAAACGAAGATGGCTGGTATGCGCTTTCCGACGTCGAGACTCGACCCGAAGCGCTGATCCTCCACGACCCCAGGCGGGACCGGAGGGATTACTTCATCGTAGAGAACCGCTGGCCGGGACAATCCCACGAAGATTTCCTGAACATGAAGGGGCTCGCAGTCTGGCGTATTTCGGAGCACGACGCCTCTGGGAACTGGGCGCGCACGACGATCAGCCTCATATGGGCCGGAGGTCCTCCACCGTCCCAGATGCTGCAGCCTGGACAATGTCCAGGCCGCGATGATGCACTGTTCAATGGCGACGCCGCCGCCACCGGCTATGCTCCGAACTCTCACTCCTCGCCTGGCCGCCTCGTTTGGCCGGACGGTACTGCCAGCGGTATTGCCATCTGGCACATTCCGCGAGCGTCCAGAAATGCGCGCGTATTCGTCGACGTCCCGCCGATGCAGGGTCCCGTCATGGTTGGACCAGCAGTCGCCATGACAGGGTCCACGCGCGACCTGGACAGCCATGAGCCGCCCTACTTCTTCCAATTGCCGGCCGGACGCCGGAGCGACGACATCATCGGAATAGGCATGGCGGGCGATGACCACGTCTATGTCTGGTATGATGATGGCATGGCGAGTTCGGGGACCACTGCCGATCTTGGCAGGTACAGACCGCCATACACTTATTCCATCCCCGGCGGCCGCAAGCCGAAGGACATCCTCGCCGTCGATATCGCCAGCGACGACCACGTCTATGCCTGGTATCGCGACGGGACGGTAAGTGCCGGAACCACCCGTGACCTGGGCGCCTATCGTCCGCCCGCGCCGTTCACAGTGGCGCCAGGGCGCACCCCCGCGGACATCGTCGCGATCGGCATCGCCCAGGACGACCATGTCTATGCCTGGTATCGCGACGGCATGGTGAGTTCGGGGACCAGCCGCGACCTCGACGCATATCGCCCCGTATACCGTTCGAGCCTGCCTGTTGGCCGCGTTCCTCGCGACATCATCGATGTTGGGATCGATACAAAGGATCGCGTCCGCAGCTGGCTCCACGCGAATGGAACCGGCGCTCCCATTATAGTCACGGCCTATGCCAACCCCGGTGGAGTGGCTCCGGGCAAGCCAGCGACTCTGACGGTGAAAGCTACCGACGCGCGCGGCCGGACTTTGGAGAACGTCGCGGTGGCGGTGGGCGCGAGTTCAGGGGCTTTTCCCTCAACGACGAGGCTCATCACTGGTGAAGATGGGCTGGCCGAGTTCAAATGGATCGCGCCTACCAGTGTGCCAACCATGTATGATGGCCGCGTTCTGATCGAGATAAGGGCAACCCGCCAAGGTCTGTCGGATGGTCGCGGGTTGGTCGACGTGCCGATACTTTCCAGTTCCCCGTAGCCTCGCCAGGCGGCCGGGTGAGGGTCCGTCGAACCATGATCTTTACCGACGAGTGAAGCATGCGGAATTCCCGGGAAGATTCCATCTTCATTTCCCGAGCGGGACAACAATGGAGTCGAACGACGGCGCACATGCTTCCAGATCGGAAAACACCGCAGCCCACCCGCCTACTTCGCCTGAGCGCGCCCGCTCTTCGCCTTGGGCGGCGCGTCGGCCAACTTTGACAGCAAAAGGTCAGTTACGCCGGGGTAAAGAGTGCTCAAAGGTCCGCTTCTGGAGATTTAAGCCCCGACCCAGACGACCGTACATGTCCACGCGCCAGGACGCTCGCATCGTCCACAAGCGGATCAGGAGAATCGATCTACTTCCTGACCGCCTTGCCGTTCACGGTGCGCGCGGTGTCGTGTCGAGCGTGAAATCCGCGCTAGCGCCATCGAACTTGTAGATCGGCTCCCCCACCAGCACGACCGACTCGGCCGGGTGCCACAGGTACGACGCGCACCGCCGGTCGAGGCGCCGTGCGAAGTCCTCGGCCATCCCGACGCTGGTGATGGTCGGCGGCATCTGCGCGATCAGGATGCGCAGCGCATCGTTGGCGCCCATTGCATGGATGATCTCGGCCGCAATCGCGGCCCGGCGCTCGTCGCCCGCGATTTCGATCGCAGCCGGGGCCTTCCGCGCTGCGACCGCCAGTTCCTGCCAGATCGGCCACTCGCCTTCCAGCGTGCCGCCCGGCGCATGCGGCGCCGCCGGCAGTTCCTCAGTTTCCCACCTCAGATAGGGCATGAGCGCATCGACCGCGATGATCCAGTCCATCGTCTCGGCCGCCGTCTGCCGCAGCGGGCGCCGGCCAACGTTGAGGCCACGGAGCGCGGGGTCTATCTCCTCGGCGAAGCGGTCGCCCATCTTGAGGATCGCGCGGTAGCTGAGGAGCCAACCCGCATCCATCGTGCCGTCGCGCGCGATCGTGCCGTCCTCGACGGCGCTGCGCAGCGCCCGTCCTGCGGTGAGCGCACCGTCGATCAGCCCGGTCTGGTTGAAGTAGGGGTTGATGAACTCTGCCTCGGGCTGCAACGCCGCGTGCATCAGGACCTCGTACATGTCGGCCCAGGTCTTCTGGCTGGTGGCGTCCGGCGCGGGCAGCGGGGCATTGCCGACGAAGGCCGGTAGCACCTGCCACATAGTGCCGATAACCTGCGCGAGGTCGGGGCTGGGCATCCGGGCCAGATAGTCGGGCCAGGCCTTTTTGTCCTGCATCGTTGCATAGACCGCGCCGGCGATCGCGATGTGGCCGCGCTCCTCGGCCAGCGCGGCGACCGCCTTCTTGGCCTCGTCCGGCAGGTCGAGCAGCCCGGCATAGATGGCGCGAGGCGGTCCCTTAGCGCCCTCGTCCTTGAGCTGGGCGAAGCCGTCGAGCAGGCTTTGCGGCGTATCGAAGACGACGGTGGCGCGCGCGCCCGACGGCGTGCCGATCTGCGCCTCAAGCGCGGCATCGTTG
Source organism: Mesorhizobium sp. (assembly GCF_024710845.1). Lineage (GTDB taxonomy): Bacteria > Pseudomonadota > Alphaproteobacteria > Rhizobiales > Rhizobiaceae > Mesorhizobium_A. Next base: position 10,735 of record NZ_JANJTZ010000070.1, on the reverse strand, counting down.
CCGAGCGCCGCATAGGCCGGCGCCATGCCCTCGGTCGCGACCAGGAAGGCGAAGGCGAGGTCCTCGAAGCCGCGGATATCCTGGCCCATCAGGCCATTGACGAAGGTTCTGGCCGCCTCGCCCTCGAGCGGGGCGTAGCGCAACGTGAGATATGCCGCATCGGCGCCGAACCCCCGCGCCTGCAGCGGTGGCAGTTCCGTCCGCTTCTCCAGCACGAGCCGGCTCAGTTCGACGATCTCGCCCGCCGCCGGGCACGCCTCCTGCGCCAGTGCCGGAGCGACCATCAGAGCCGCCAGTGCGGCGCCTGCGACCAGCCTCGACATGTCGGCACCCCTCGCTTGGTTGAACCTCTTGTCCGCAATTCGATGGGTTTGTCGCTACTCGGCCCGGGCCGCGCACTGCCCGGCCGAGCCACTCGCCAGTCGGGTGAGGAGGATAGTCATCCCCCATTCGCCTCGGCCATGCGGGCCGAGCCACTTTCTCATTCTCGAGCGTCGCGAGCAATGGCCGGGTAGTGGCTGCCGCCCCGCCTGGCGGCGGCGCGATCTCGACGGTGCAGCCGAGCGCGTTCAGCGGCCGGATCGCCTTGCCGATCCGCGCAGCGGGATTGTCCGCCTCAAGGTCGACGATCAGGCGCAGCCCGACGCCGCGCCCCGTCACGCCCTCATCGCGCAAGTCCCGGACCGATAACTACTCGGTCGTCTTGCCGTCGAAATGCTCTTTCGATGCCTCGGCAGCTGCCTTTGCGACGTGCACTGTTCCGTCGGCGTGGTTGGGTGGGGCGTAGACCGTGTAGAGCTTCATGGGCTTGTCGCCGGTGTTCTTGATGTTGTGGCGCGCGCCGGCGGGAACGATCATCGCGGTCCCGCTCTTGATCCTGCTGACGGTGCCGTCGATCGAAATCTCGCCGGTGCCCTCCTCCAGGCGGAAGAACTGGTCGATATCCTTGTGGACCTCTTCGCCGATGTCCTCGCCCGGCTTAAGGGCCATGACGACCAGCTGCATCTTCCTGGCCGTATAGAGCACTTTTCGGAAGTACGAGTTCTCTTCCGTCAGGTCTTCGATGTCGTCGACAAAACCCTTCATGGCGAGTTCCTTCCCGGATCGACACGCGCCGCAGGATCGGCTCTCCGGCTGCTCCAGATCGCTGCTGAATGCAAACCTACTCCGCGGACCGTCCGCGGCATTGATTCAAGACAAATGACGAGGAAGCGTTTGATCGTCTGGACACGCTGCCTTGGCAAGCTCGTCCTGCCGTCGGGCCGGCAGCCTTGCGGGTGGTGGCGCCGGTTCCGGCGGGGCTACTTCGCCTTAGCCACCTTCTTCGCCTTGGGCGCGGCGACGGGCGGGGCTTCGGCGGCGGCCCTCGCTTCCTGCTCCATTCGCGCCTGGCGCAGCTTGGCGGTCACGGCGTCGCGGCGCTTGGCGTCGGCGCTGACGATGGCGCGGAAGGCATGGTCGGTGGTCTGCGCCTTCGATTCGGCCCGCGAGCCGACGGCGCGGAACGGGTTCTGCCTGATGTCCTTGCTCATGTCGTTCTCCTGTCCGATGCCTGAACGAAAAAGGCCGGGCGTCGCCCGGCCTTCCTGGTTCTCTCGTCCGCGCCGGTTTCGCCGCGGATCGACGATGAAAGCTCACGCCGCCTGGAGGTTTTCCGCGGCGCTCTTGCCCGAGCGGTTGTCCTTGACGACGTCGAACGAGAGCTTCTGGCCCTCGACGATCGTGCGCATGCCGGCGCGCTCGACGGCCGAGACGTGAACGAACACGTCGGTGCCGCCGTCATCCGGGGCGATGAAGCCGAAGCCCTTGGTGGAGTTGAAGAATTTTACGGTGCCTGTAGCCATGACGATTTCCTTTCAATCGGTCGCTGGACGTTGCACCCGCCTGGATATGCAGGCGGGCGGTTCGCATCGATGTTGAAACAGGAAGATCGCAGTCGGCGCGGGCGCCAGAAACAAAGTTCGAACAACAAGATCGATATGCCACATATAGGCGTGCGCGGCCCTGGACACAACCCATGTCCGCATCTTCCTGTACCGGTCACATCCGCCGCCTCGCGGCGGCTTGCCGGCAGCAGGATCGCGCGTCCCGCCTTACTTGGCCTTCGCGGCCTTCTTCGCCTTCGGCGCCTTGACAGGCGCCGGCTCGGCCGCTGCCCTCGCCTCGCTTTCGAGGCGCGCCTGGCGCAGTTTCGCGGTCTTCGCCTCGCGGCGCTCGGCCTCGTCGCCGATGATGGCGCGCGCGGTGTTGTCCGTCGTCTGCGCCTTCGATTCGGCCTTCGAGCGGGCCGGCGGCTTGAACAGATTGTGCTGGGTAATGTCGCTCATGTCGCCATTTCCTTGTCCGTGGCGGAAAAGCAAAAAGGCCGGGCGTTGGCCCGACCTCTCCTCTTCATCTCGACGATCCGCGCCGGTACATCCGTGGTCGCGGATCGAAGATGAAACTCATCGGCTGCTTACGCGGCCTGCAGGTTCTCGGCAGCGCTCTTGCCCGAGCGGTTGTCCTTGACGACCTCGAACGAGATCTTCTGGCCTTCCGCGATGGTGCGCATGCCGGCCCGCTCGACAGCGGAGATGTGGACGAAAACGTCCGCGCCGCCGGTGTCCGGGGTAATAAAGCCGAAGCCCTTGGTGGAGTTGAAGAACTTTACGGTTCCAGTGGTCATGACGATTTCCTTATCATCGGTCGTGATTAGTTGCTTGCCGCGCAGGTGCACGTCAAACGGTTCAGATCGATATTGAGAGAGGAAGATCGCAGACCGCGCTTTCGCGCCAGAAAGTAAGTTCAACAAGCAAGATCGATGGACCATATATAGGCTTCAATGGTGTCCGAAGCAAGGCGGCATCGGCTGGCTGCGCGCAAACCCCTCCGCCGCGCCTTTCGTTTCACGGAACCTCGGTCATCGGCTGGAAACGTATCCCGCGCGCCCGCCGCTCATCGCGGCGCCCGGCGGCCCGCCTCACCCCTTGAACGTCGGCTGGCGAGGTGGGACGACATCCTTGAACGCGTCGAACTCCTTCCACGCCGGCTCGGGCGGCTCGCGGCCGGGCCTCGGCGCATAGATCGAGGGCTCGACCAGTTCCATCGACGGCACGTAGCGCGGGCAGTTGGGGAAGATCGCCCGCACGGCGACGCGCACGATCAGCTGTGCCCCCACCGTCTCGGCGAGCAGCGGGTCGTCGCGGCTCACCCGGGCGTCGCCGTTGACGCGCAGGCGCCTCGGCCTGCCATGCATGGCGATGAACAGCAGGCCGACGCCGGGATTGACGAGGATGTTGCCGAGACTCTTGAACATGCCGTTGCCGTCATAGTCGGGGAACGCCAGTTCGCTCGGGCCGGTGACGCGGACGAAGCCCGGCATGCCGCCCTTGAACGAGCAGTCCGGCCGGCCCTCGGCGTCGGCGGTGGCGAGGAAGCAATAGGGCATGCTCTCGATGAAGGCCGCGTCGTCGGCCGAGAACTCGGTGCGCGCGAAGCTCTCCAGCCGCTCGGCGATGCCGCGGCTGGCGAACTCGTCCTGCAGCCGGCGATTGCCCTCGTGAAACAGCGTCGTCATGGTCCTCGCTCCGCGTCGGTGTCTGGTTGGAGGAAGCGGCACCGGCGCATACGTCCGGTGCCGCTGGTCATCGTCGCCGCGCCGGCGTCATCCGTGCGAATGGCCAGCCGTCGCGTAGTCGATCATGCCCTGGAAATCGACGACCACAGCCGGCTCGTCGCCGACCGTCCAGGCGTCGTGACCGCTCGGCAGAAGCGACACGTCGCCGGGCTTGCAGTCGAATTCCGAGCCGTCGTCCATCTTGATCCGCAGCACGCCCGCCACGTGATACTGGAAGTGCGGCGCCTCGCAGCTCTTGGTCTTGGCGATCGGCTGCACCGACGTCGCCCAGCGCCAGCCGGGCTCGAACACGCCGCGGCCGATCGTGGCCCCGCCGACCTTGATCAGTTCCAGCCGTCCCTTGGGAAACTCGCGCACCTCGTCGGGCTTTCCGAAATTCTTCAGTTCCGCCATCTTCGCGTTGTCGACCAGCATGGTTCGATCCTTTCTGGTTGGTTGCCTCGCGCGCCGGTCCGGCAAGGGCGCGCGGCTTTCCTCTCCGGGCCGCCCCATGGCGCCCGGACCCTCGATTCGACTGCCGGAAATTCCTGTTCTGCCTGACTATTCGTCCCAGGCCTGGACGACCGTCTGGTCGACGATCAGCCCGTTCTCCAGCTTGAGCAGCGCGATGCAGAACACTTTCGCGCCGTCCGGATAGGTGCAGGCCTGGGTGAAGGCCATCTGCTCGCCGTCGGCCAGCGTCACGTCCACGCGGTGCGTCATCGTCCGGCTGCAGATGTCGTCCCAGAAGGTCGAGATCGCGCCGCGTCCCTTGATCTCGCGCGGCTTGCTCGGCGGATTGTTGCGGTCGACGATGCGCGTCACCGCATTGTCGGCGTAGAACGATGCGAGCGTGCGGCCGTCGCGCGCCTCGATGGCGCGCTTGATCGCCGCGCCGGTGACGGGATGTGTCTTGGTAAGCATGGCGTCCTCCTCAGTCCCTGAACCGTTCCGCGGTTGCGCCGGGTGGCGATGCGGGGACGGTTTCGATCCAATGGACAGAGCCTAGTCGTTCCCGCCGGCCGCCGCTTCCACCGAAAGCGCCATGCCGCCGATGGCCCGATCGGGCCAGCCGCTCACTGCGCTGCCCTGCGCGCCACCAGTCCGGCGGCCGCCGCCCGCGTCGGCATGTCGAGCTTGAGCAGGATGTTGGCGACGTGGCGCTTCACCGTATGTTCGCTCAAGCCCAGCTGCACCGCGATGTGCGGATTGCTGAGACCGTCGGCAACCAGCCCCAGCACCTCGCGCTCGCGCGCGCTGAGCACGCCGAGATCCGCTGGGCGCGCCTTGCCGCGGCCCAGGGGTTCCAGGTGCCGCTCGCTCGCCAGCGCGACGATCGCCAGCGGCTCGCGCGTGCCATCGACCGCGATGCTGCCACGGTCGAGGAACTGCAGCCCCGATCCCGACACCAGTTCGCTCGTCAGCCGCGACAGGAGAATGTCGGCGTGTCGCGTCGAGGCGGCGATCCTGTCGGCGATGTCCAGCGCCTCGCCCGACAGCGGCTCCAGCGCCATGTCGATTTCGCCGACGTGGAGGCCTTGTGCGATCGCCAGGCCGAGCGACGTCGCGGTTTCCCTGAGCGCCACGGCGCAGTTGGCCGCCCGCGCGGCCCCGTTGAAGCGCGCATCGATGCGGTCCGCGCCCGACCACCGGGCATAGCCGCCGTGCCGCGCCACGATCCGCGGCAGCGCCTCGCGGAACAGCTCCATGCGTTCCTCGAGATGCCGGCTCGCCATGGCCGCTGCGAGGCCGCCCGACGCGCCGACCACACGCGCCACCAGAAGCACCGCCAGCACGCGGTCGCCATGCGCGACCGATCGCTCGCCGGTCAGGAACTCCTCGGCCAGGTCCGCGACGCCGTCGACATCGCCCAGCCAGACCGGATGGTCGCGCCCTGGCAGTTCGACCAGCCGCGCATCCTTCAGCGCCCGCGCCAGCTGCCGGCTAGCCTCGACCCGGACAAGCGCGTCTTCCGTCCGGTGTAGGAGAAGCGTCGGCGCGCCAACCGCCGGCAACAGGTCGCGCACGTCGATCGCGGCGGTCATCCGCGCCTGCGCGACGGCCGCCGTCGGGCTTGCCGACAGGCGTTCCAGCCGCGCCCACCAGTCGGCGAAGGCCCGGTCGTCGGCCCGGCCAGCCGCCAGCCGTGCGAGCCCCGCCCCCGTGCCCCACCCCGCCTCCGCCGCCTCGACCGTGGCGCGCAGCCGTTTCGCATCGGTCGCCGTGTCCGAAAAGCAGGCATAGCCGCCGGCAAGCACCAGCGCCCGTGTCCGTTCGGGATGGATCGCAGCGAAGGACAGCACCTGCGCGGCGCCGTCCGACGCGCCGAACAGCGCCGCCCGGCCACAGCCGGCCGCGTCCATGACGGCGATTATGTCGTCCACCCTCGCCCGAAGATCGGGCAGCGCGCGCGGGTCGACGCCGTCGCTCAGGCCCGAGCCGCGCGGCTGGAACAGGATCAGCCGGGAAAACGCCGACAGCCGCTTGACCAGCCGGCTGTAGTCGGGATCCTCCCACAGGATTTCGAGGTTCGACGGAAAGCCCGGGATCAGCACGAGGTCGAGCGAACCATGGCCGACCACCTGATAGGCGATCCTCGCCTCTCCGCTGCGAGCATACCGGGTAACCGCGACGCGCACCTGCCTGCCCCACAAGACCAGTGACGCGGAAGTGTAGCAGGAATGGGGGCGGTTGCGGAGGGGTGGGCCGCTAAGGCAGATCGCGTAGAACGATCTGCAACTGTAGGCCAGCGACACCCACTTCGGGTGCCAGCTTACTATCCTCGATGTAGCTTCTTACGGCTACCCCTGGGTGAATCAAATTGCGCCACTCGCGGAGATTCTCTGGGATATTGACATCCTGTTTCCCCAAAAGTTCCCTCGTCCCACGCATGAGATCGGCCAGAGTCCATGTGGCCGGATCTGCTGGGTCGAAGTAGCGTCCTTTGCTCTTTGCGAGGCCTGCGGCTTTCCCTAGGTCCCCGGACGATTGTCTCGCAAGAAAATCGATCAGAACTGCCTCCATTGCGGTGCCAAAACCGGCGAGCGCCAATCGGTTGCTGCCAGATCGATAGGCCGCGACCGCGCCCCGCTGAGCGAGATGAGCTACTTCTTGAAGCTCGGTTGATGAGATCTTTGAGAACGCGTCCAAATCGAGCGGAAACAGCACCGCGCGTTGCGCGTCGTTTGTTTCGACTTTAACGAGTTGCGCACTAAGCGCGGCCACCTCCGCATATAATCGGTTTCGAAAGTATAGTGATCCCCTCTCCCGTCGCAGAAGTCCGAGTACGATTAAATAACGCTGATCTTCATTTCCAGCCTCAATCGCAATCTTCCCATGGTCGACTAAAGTAGCCACCATTGACGCGAGAGCATCGTCGCTCGTTATCTTGCGAAAGAGATTCGTGATATGGTCGCCGGCACCTTCGCGTAACGTCGACACCGTCCGCTCGATCGCCGCAACCTCGTTGTTCTCGCCGATTGCCTCGAGGATTAATTTCTGGATCAGGAACGGCTGCCCTCCGACCGCATCATGAATGGCGGCCGCAGCGTCAATAGGCTTCAAAAGTCCGGCGTCGCCGGCAAGCTTTGTGATATCCTGAAGTGTCAGATCGGATGTCTCAATCCGCTCACAGGTGTTGAATGGCGAGTTCGCTTCGGCGACTAATCGCTCAGGACGAAACGTGCCCGCAAATACAAAGCGCAAGCGGCGGGAGATATCCCCTTCCTGCGCTATCGCCCGGTCGTTTGCGATTGAGCGAAGCTGACCGTAGAAGGAATTACGCCAATTGTCGTCGCCGATATTCGACGCTTCATCGACTAGGACTACGACGGGGGTGTTGCCGGGTGGCAATGCTGCTGAAAGCGCCATCAGTAGATCGTCCACCTCAGCGATCTCGGTAGCGTGCTCTAACTCTGCAGCAACTCTCTTTCCGAACCAAGTCACCAACTGCGAATAGCTGGTGAATGGAGGTGCTCGCTGTAAATCGACAAGAGCTGTTGCCGTCGAATGCTTCGACAATTTTTCTCGTAACCTTAGGAGCGCCGACGTTTTGCCGTGTTGCCGCGGCCCTAGCAGCAACACCCATTTTCCCGCTTGTACTTCTTTCACAAGTTGGAGCTCGAAGTTCCGTTCTATATAACTTTGGTCGTCGAGCGGAACTGGACCCTGCGTATGCATATGCGCCTCTTCCTGAAAATGGTTAGTCGTTAAAATGCGCCAGCGCTTTGTTGAACCAGGCGGCACGCATGCACAGCCGACCGTCTCGCTCTTCCACAATGCCGTAGAGCTGCAGCATTCGCAGGGCATTGGAAAGTGTTTCGGCCCCGCCATGATCAGGATGATCAGCCAGCTGCGACAGGATTTCGGCGGACGTGGCGCGGCCGTCCGCGATGATGCGGCTGACGGCTTTTTCATAAGGAGTCGCTTGCCCCCAATAAGTCTCCAGATAATGCTCAACGAACTCGAATGTCTCAGTTACGGACACAACGTCGTGGACACCGAGTTCGAGTCGGCGACGATCCAAACGATCATCGAGTGAGCGTACCAGCCGATCTCCTAGAAATTGAACGATCTGCGGATGACCGCTTGTCCGCAGCCATACTTCTTCTTCAAACTCTGCGGCGTCGGCAATGCCGATGTTCATCGCCTGCAAAGGGTTGACTAGAAGCGCAGTCGCGGCGTCGCGATCCAGTTGAGTCAGCTGCACTTCCCTGCAGAAATTCCAGTGCGGAGAGTGTGGGTCCCACAGCCGATTGGCGATTCGACGCTCACCCGAGAACACGAAGTGGGCAGCACCCTCTTGCGACAACGAGCGGCAGGCACGGAAGAATGCCTCGGGAACCGAGTCAGCGGAATGCTGCTGGTCCCAGTCGAGCAGCTGATCAATCTCGTCCAGAATGATGATGACTTGGCCTTCGCCCTTTTTGGCGAGTTGATCGACCAGGTCCGCAAGGTGACCCGGGCGAAAGTCAGGAGGCAGTGCTACTCCCCAGTGACGCTCAGCGAGATCGGCAAAATCGATCCAAGTGCGAACTGTCTGACAATCGCCGAAGAAAGGCTGGAATCGGCCCTTCGCAAGTTCCACTTGAAGTCTGCGGATGAGCGAAGTCTTGCCGATTCGGCGACTGCCGAGCAACGCTACGCTGTTCGTGGTTATCGTTTGTAAGACCGTCGCGGCCTCCCGCTCTCGCCCGTAAAACATGCGCGAAGGGGTGGCATTGTTTAGAATATAGGGACTCACCTTAGTCAGATCGGATTGCGTCAGTACAGCATCCATAAGGCGGGCGAGGGGCCGTTGCTGCCGTGCCATTGATTCTAAGCCGTCAGCCGACAAGACTACAATATTAGTAGGAAGGAATATTTGTGCTTGTCGATGTGACTGCAGCAGACTTGAATCTAATCGCCTCGACGTCAGATAGAAAGCTATTGGAGATCCCGGAGCTTCTTCCATAGAGCGCTGCGCGATATCATTCGAAATGCTATCTTTGAAATCATCGGTGCTGGCTGTTACATAAATTTTCGCTGCAAATGGTTGAACGGAAGGCGCTTTGAGCGTGCTCGTGGACCCGCTAAGTGATTTCCGTGTCGTGATCACCTCGGCCCCAATCATCTCGGCGAGCAGAGAGATTGCCAAGGTAGCATCGAAAGACATGCGCAGGTCTCTGGCGCGATCGACCCATTCGCGGTTGGACCAAGTAACACTTTCTCCGTTTGGTCCGAGCTGGAGCGCAAGAGTTCGCCGGCTCTCGACAAAATAGGCAAGCGTAAGCCGCGCTTGGTCAATGTTGACGGGTAGATCCTCCGCACGCACCTCAAGCCGCGTTTTCAAACCCTCTAGAATCAACTGTTCGAGTGCCGCGCGCTCAATCGTCTTTGGCTGCTCTAGCGAAACTGCTTCGATGATTGCATCGACTAGTGCGCCGGACGCAGCAGTGCTTAAGGTCATAGGAAAACGTACACCTTCAAACATGGCCGTGAGAGTGCGTTCCGATGCTTCTTGGAGGCCCTGACCATCCGCAATTAGAATAAGCGGTATGCCTATCGCATCCAGCCGCTCCTGAAGCGACGGGTAGAAGACGGAAAGATCGCGTTGTTGCCGCCCACCCGACTGGTTCTGGAATACTGTTGCGATACCAGCGATGGGGCGGTGTCCAATTGCCAGTACGTAGGTGAGCGAGCGCCTGAGCGAGACATCCACCAATGCGTTGGAATTGCTACGGACGGGCTGTGACAATACATTACTAGCCTGTCGGATTGCCTCGGCTACGATTGAACGAGTACGGTCGTCGAGCCGTCCCGCAGAGCGAAATCGCCGACGATAGCTATCCTTATGCACCTCGGCGACGCGAAGCAGCGAGAACGCTGTCGCCCCACTCTCCAGTAACCGCCCGATTCCGATATGCATCAACTGGCCCGCGACCCAGTCGATACGGCCTGGCTCGGCGTGGACGGATTGTGGAAGGCCCCACTTCTCCACCTGCTTACCAGAGCTGTTGTAAGCGATCAGATCGAGCAGAAGCGGGTAAGTCGACGGCGATTGACGGAGCATAGCGGCCAGTAGTTCAGTCGTGACTGGCCCATTGTCGATCAGCCCTTGCAGCTGCGCTACCGATGCTGCCTTATTTTGAAGTTGCTGGTCGATTAGCTGCCAGTCAATGAAATCATCTTCGGCGAGCAAATTCGATGAGATCGACGCCCTAAAAGTACGAATGCGATCTTCAATGCTCATATCTGCCACTCAATTCCTCCACTGCACTCCGCCCAAATCGCTTCCTTACCATGCAAATAGCAATGGAACGGGGTGACCGATCTACCACCCCACGCAGAATGACGCGGCGGTTGAGTATTGATCAAGTCCAATCGCAGAGGTGCCGCGAACGCCAACCATGAGCGAGCACGGCACGGTCCTGTTAGTATAGATTCTTCGTTGATGTAAGGTCACTCGGATTCAGCAATGACGCTGCAAATCCGCCAGACCGCTACCCGCCCGACGCGGGTCGACTAGGGCCCGGACCCATAAATAGGTTTCATCGAGCGGCGTGATGTGATTCACCGTCTCCGAATGGAGGCGAGCGATGAATCGGGACCACTTCTGGCTGACGGACGAGCAATTCGGGAAGCTCAAGCCGCATCTTCCGA